>NZ_JOEI01000001.1 GCF_000718095.1 Streptomyces scopuliridis RB72
TCGCTGATCCGTACGGTGGTGTCGCGGGTGGGCGGATGTATCGCACGGGTGATGTGGTGCGGTGGCGGTCGGACGGGAATCTGGAGTATCTGGGCCGGGTCGATGAGCAGGTGAAGATCCGGGGGTTCCGGGTCGAGTTGGGTGAGATCGAGGCGGTGCTGGCGGGGTATCCGGGGGTGCGTCAGGTCGCGGTGATCGCGCGTGAGGACCAGCCCGGTGTGAAGCGGTTGGTGGCGTATGTGGTGGGTGATGCGGGTGTGGATGTGTTGCGTGAGCATGTGGGCGCGGCTGTGCCGGAGTACATGGTTCCTGCGGCGTTCGTGGTGGTGGACGGCCTGCCGGTGACGGCGAACGGGAAGCTGGACCGCCGGGCGTTGCCGGCTCCGGACTACGGTGCGGTGGCGACGGAACGTGGTCCGGGGAGTGTGCGGGAAGAGGTGTTGTGCGGGGTCTTCGCGGATGTGCTGGGTCTGTCGCGTGTCGGTGTGGATGACAGCTTCTTCGATCTGGGTGGTGACAGCATTGTCTCCATTGCCGCCCGACTACGGCATCGGCGCCGTACCGCTCACCCCGATCGTGCACTGGCTGCGGGAGCGTGGTGGTCCTGTCGAGGGTTTCCATCAGTCGATGGTGGTGCGCACGCCTGCCGGGCTGACGTGGGAGCGGCTGACGGCGGGGCTGGGGACGTTGCTCGATCATCATGACGCGTTGCGGCTGCGGTTGCGACGTACGGGCGGCGACTGGGAGTTGGAGACGATGCCGCGCGGCGCGGTGAACGCCGCCGAGGTCGTCACGCGCGTGGAAACGGCGGACGGTCTGCAGCACGAACCGCTCTGCCCGGAGACGGGTGAGATGGTGCGCGCGGTGTGGTTCGACGCGGGACCGCACGACTCCGGCCGGCTCCTGCTCGTCCTGCATCATCTGGTGGTCGACGGTGTCTCGTGGCGGATTCTGCTGCCGGATCTGGCGGCGGCCGTCGCGGGCAAGGAACTCGAACCGGTCGGAACGTCGTTGCGGCGCCGGGCCGAGCGGCTCACCGACCTCGCCCAGGAACCCGCCCGGCTCGACGAACTCCCCCTGTGGACCGGGATCTTGGAAGGACCCGATCCCTTGCTGGGCGTCCGCCCCCTGGACGCGGCGCGCGACACCGCGGGCACCGTACGGCACCTCACCCTCACCCTGCCGTCGGACCGTACGCGGCCACTGCTGACCACCGTGCCGGCCACCTTCCACGGCGGTGTGAACGATGTGCTGCTGACCGCCCTCGCGCTGGCCGTCGCCGACTGGCGGCGCCGCAACAACCGCGGGGAGACGACCTCGCTCCTCGTCGACCTCGAAGGCCATGGCCGCGAGGACATCGCGGACGGCGCCGATCTCTCCCGTACCGTCGGCTGGTTCACCAGCCTCTATCCGGTACGGCTGGATCCGGGGACACCGGACTGGGGCGAGGTGTGGGCCGGCGGCCCCGACGTCGGGCGAGCGCTGAAGCTCGTCAAGGAGCAGCTGCGGGCCGTGCCCGACACCGGCATCGGCTACGGTCTGCTGCGCCATCTCAACCCCGGCACAGCGCCGGTGCTCGCCGCCCTCCCGACCC
Source organism: Streptomyces scopuliridis RB72 (assembly GCF_000718095.1). Classification (GTDB taxonomy): domain Bacteria; phylum Actinomycetota; class Actinomycetes; order Streptomycetales; family Streptomycetaceae; genus Streptomyces; species Streptomyces scopuliridis. Next base: position 1,595 of record NZ_JOEI01000001.1, read on the forward strand.
CGCAGATCGGCTTCAACTACCTCGGCCGCCTCGAAACCGGCACCGAAGCCGACTGGACCGCGGCTCCGGAGGCGGACGGGATCGGCGGTGGGGCCGATGACGCGATGCCCGTCCCGCACGCCGTCGAGATCAACGCGCTGACCCAGGACGGACCCGAGGGAGCACGGCTCAGCGCGACCTGGACGTGGCCCGCGGGGCTTTTCTCCGAGGACGAGATCCAGGACCTGGCCGAGACCTGGTTCCGCGCCCTGGACGCCCTCGTCACCCACGCCGAACGGCCGGGTGCCGGTGGGCACACCCCGTCGGATCTGACCTTGGTCTCGCTCACCCAGGACGAGATCGACGCATTCGAAGACGAGCTGGAACCTGGAACCGAGTGGGAGATGTCGAAGTGAGCCAGTCCGCGGTTGAAGACATTCTGCCTCTGTCGCCCCTGCAGGAAGGGTTTCTCTTCCACGCGGTCTACGACGACCAGGCACCCGACGTGTACACCATGCAGTTCGCCTTCGAACTCGTCGGCCGGGTGGACGCGGAGGCTCTGCGCACAGCGGCGGAAATCCTGCTGCGCCGGCACGCCAACCTGCGCGCGGGATTCCGCCGGCGCAAGACCGGCGAGGCCGTGCAGGTCATCCGGCGCACCGTGGAACTGCCCTGGGACGTACGGGATCTGAGCGGGCTCGGCGAGGACGAGCGGACGGCCGCGCTCGCCGGGATCCTGGCGGACGAGAAGGCCCGCCGGTTCGATCCGGCGGCGCCGCCGCTGGTGCGGTTCGTCCTCGTACGGCTGGCCGACGACCGCTTCCGTCTTGTGCTGACGAACCATCACATCCTGCTGGACGGCTGGTCGATGCCGCTGCTGGCGCAGGAGCTGTTCGCGCTCTACACGAACGGCGGGTCCGAGAGCGAACTGCCGCGCGTCACCCCGTACCGCGACTATCTGGCCTGGCTCGCCGGCCGGGACCGCGAGGCGGCGCGGGCAGCCTGGAAGGAGGCCCTCGCCGGCTTGGCCGAGCCGACGCTGCTGGCCCCCGGCGCCATGGGCGGGGAGCGCGCAGCGGTGACGCCGCGCCGGGTGATCCGCGAGCTGCCGGCCGAACTGACCGCGTCGCTCGCGCGGTTCGCGCGCGCCCGGGGCCTGACGCTGAACACACTGGTCCAGGGCGCCTGGGCGGTACTGCTCGGCCGGCTCACCGGACGCCAGGACGTGGTCTTCGGTGCGACGGTCTCGGGCCGTCCGCCGGAGATCCCCGGCGTGGAGACGATGGTGGGGCTGTTCATCAACACCCTGCCGGTGCGGGTCGAGTTGCGTCCCGGGGAGCCCTTCGTCCAACTGCTCACCAGGCTCCAGGACGAGCAGTCGCGGCTGATGGAGCACCAGCACCTCGGTCTGCGCGAGGTGCGGCGCCTGGCCGGTGCCGGGGAAATGTTCGACACCCTGACCGTCTTCGAGAACTATCCTCTGGACCCCGCGGGCCTCGAACCGCTCGGCGACGGCGTGCGGATCGGCGGCGTCGAGGTCAACGACGCGACGCACTACCCCGTCACCCTCGCGGTGATCCCCGGCGACCGGCTCACCCTGCGGGTGGACCACCGGCCCGATCTCGTAGGTGCCGACGCCGCCGAGCAGCTGACGGCCCGTCTGGTGCGGCTCCTGGAGACGGCGGTCACCGCCCCCGACCGGCCCGTCGCGACCATCGACGTGCTGGATTCCGCCGAGCGTGAGCGGGTGCTCGTCGAGTGGAACGCCACCGGGCGCGAGGTCCCGTCGGTCACGCTCACGGAGCTCATCGAGGAACAGACAGCCAGGACCCCGGGGAACGACGCCGTGGTGTTCGACGGCGGCGCGCTGTCCTACGCCGGACTCGGCGCCCGCGCCAACCGGCTCGCGCATCTGCTCATCCAGCGCGGTATCGGTCCCGAGCACCTCGTCGCTCTCGCCCTGCCGCGCTCGGCGGACACGGTGGTGGCGGCGCTGGCGGTGCTCAAGTCCGGAGCGGCCTACCTGCCGGTCGACCCCGACTATCCGGCCGAGCGGATCCGGTTCATGCTCGGTGACGCCCGGCCGGAACTCGTGATCACCACCGAGGCCGCCACTCGGGAGACTGACTCTCCGGAGATCGTGGCCCCCGGTGCCTCGTCCTCGGACGCCACCGGCACCCACGCCGCGGACACCACGGCGCGGCTGGTCCTCGACAGCCCCGGGACGGCCGCCCAGCTGGCCGGGTCCCCGGACACGAACCCCACCGACGCCGACCGCACGACCCCGCTGCGGCCGCCGCACCCGGCGTACGTGATCTACACCTCCGGCTCGACCGGCACCCCCAAGGGCGTCGTGGTCTCCCACGCCGGCCTGCCCAGCTTCTGCGCGGCGGCCGTCGAGGGCTTCGCCGTCGCACCGGACAGCCGGGTCCTGCAGTTCGCCTCCCCGAGCTTCGACGCGGCCGTCCTCGAACTGGGCATGGCCCTGACCGCCGGGGCCGCCCTGGTCGTCCCCCCGCCGGGCCCGCTGGCCGGGGAGGCCCTCGCCGATGTCCTGGCCGGGCAGCGGGTGAGCCATGCCCTCATCCCGCCCGCCGCCCTCGCGAGCGTGCCGACGACGACCGCGCTGCCCGGCTTCGGCTCCCTGATCGTCGGCGGTGACGCCTGCTCCGCCGACCTGGTGGCCCGCTGGTCACCCGGCCGCCGCATGGTCAACGCCTACGGTCCGACCGAATCGACGGTCGCCGCCACGATGAGCGGACCGCTGGCGGGCGCGGGGACGCCGCCGATCGGCCGCCCGGTGTTCAACACCCAGGCGCTGGTGCTGGACGCGGGGCTGCGGCCCGTACCCGTCGGTGTCGCGGGCGAGCTCTACATCGCGGGCGAAGGACTGGCCCGTGGCTATCTGCGGCGCCCCGGGCTGACCGCGGAGCGGTTCGTCGCCCACCCCTTCGGCGCCCCGGGCACCCGGATGTACCGCACGGGCGACGTGGTGCGGTGGCGCGCGGACGGCGCGCTCGAATACGTCGGCCGGGCCGATGAGCAGGTCAAGATCCGGGGCTTCCGGGTCGAGACGGGCGAGATCGAGACGGTGCTGGCCCGCCACCCCGGGGTGGACCGGGTCGCGGTGACCGCCCGTGAGGACACACCCGGCGTCAAGCGTCTGGTGGCGTACGTCGTCGGGGACGCGGACCACGCCGCGCTGCGGGAGCAGGTGGCCGCCGCACTGCCCGAGTACATGGTTCCGGCGGCCTTCGTCGCGCTGCCCGCGCTCCCGCTGACGCCGAACGGAAAGCTGGACCGTAAGGCGCTTCCCGCCCCCGACTACGGAACGGTGACGACGGGGCGCGGCCCCGCCAACCCCAGGGAAGAGGCCCTGTGCGCGGTGTTCGCCGACGTACTGGGACTGCCCCGGGTCGGGGTGGACGACAGCTTCTTCGACCTGGGCGGCGACAGCATCGTCTCCATTCAGCTGGTCAGCCGGGCGCGTAAAGCGGGCCTGGTGTTCACCCCGCGCGATGTCTTCCAGCACCGGACGGTGGCGGCGCTCGCCGCCCTGGCCGCCCCGGTGGAGCGGTCCGCGCAGCGGGCCCCCGACGACTCCGGCATCGGGGTGGTCCCGCTCACCCCGATCGTGCACTGGCTGCGCGAACGCGGCGGCCCCGTCGACAGCTTCCACCAGTCGATGCTGATCCGTACCCCGGCCGGGCTCGACGAGGAACAGCTCACCCAGGGGCTGCAGACCGTACTCGACCACCACGACGCCCTGCGGCTGCGCCTCACCCGCGCCGGAGGAATCGTGTGGGGTCTCGAAGTGGCGCCGCGCGGCGCGCTCGACGCCGCCGGATGCCTGACCCGGGTGGACGCCACCGGGCTGCGCGGCGCGGCACTGCGCTGCGTGGTGGCCGGCCACGGAGGCACCGAGCAGGCGCGGCTGTCCCCCGAAGCCGGCGCCATGGTGCGGGCCGTGTGGTTCGACGCGGGACCGCACGACTCCGGCCGGCTGCTGCTCGTCCTGCACCATCTGCTCGTCGACGGCGTCTCCTGGCGGATTCTGCTGCCGGACCTGGCCGCCGCCTGCCAGGCCGCGATGGAGGGGACGCGGGCCGAACTGGAACCGGTGGGCACCTCGCTGCGCGGCTGGGCCGAGCAGTTGACCGCCCTGGCGCAGCACCCCGCCCGGCTGGAGGAGCTGCCGCTGTGGGCGTCCATCCTCGACGCCCCCGACCCGGTGCTGGGCGACCGGGCCCTGGACAGGGCGCGCGACACCGTCGAGACCGTCCGGCACATCAGCCTCACCCTGCCGCCCGAGCGGACGGAACCCCTGCTGACGACCGTGCCCGCCGCCTTCCACGGAGGCGTCAACGACGTCCTGCTGACGGGTCTGGCGCTGGCCGTCGCGGACTGGCGCCGACGCAGGAACGGCGGCGAGGCGGCCCCGCTCCTCGTCGACCTCGAAGGCCATGGCCGGGAGGACGTCGTCGGCGGCAGCGATCTGTCCCGTACCGTCGGCTGGTTCACCGATCTGCACCCCGTACGCCTCGACCCGCGGGTACGGGACTGGGCCGAGGTGTGGGCCGGTGGTCCCGAGGCCGGCCGGGCGCTCAAGCAGATCAAGGAACAGCTGCGGGCCCTGCCGGACAACGGCATCGGCTACGGGCTGCTGCGCTATCTCAACCCGCAGACGGGACCCGCGCTCGCCGGTCTCCGTACCCCCCAGATCGGCTTCAACTACCTCGGTCGCTTTCCCGCCGCCCCCAAGGAGAACGGGGACTGGGCCGTGGCCCCGGAGGCGGACGGCCTCGGCGGTGGCGTCGATCCGGACATGCCGGTCCCGCACGCCCTTGAGGTCAACGCGCTGACCCAGGACCACACCGACGGACCGCGGCTGACCGCGACCCTGTCCTGGCCCGGCGATCTGCTCTCCGAACAGGACGCCCAGGACCTGGCCGAGACCTGGTTCCGGGCCCTCGACGCCCTCGCGGCCCACGCCGGAGCGCCGGCGGCCGGCGGACACACCCCGTCCGACCTCCCGCTGGTCTCCCTCACCCAGGCCGAGATCGACACCGTGGAGCGGGCCCGCCCCGGCCTGGCGGATCTGCTGCCGCTGTCGTCCTTGCAGAAGGGCCTGTTCTTCCACGCGCTCTACGACGAGCGGGCGGCGGACGTCTACACCGTTCAGCTGCTGCTCGATGTCGAAGGCCCGCTGGACACCGACGCCCTCAAGCGCGCCGCGCGCGTCCTGCTGGAGCGGCACGCCAATCTCCGGGCCGGTTTCTGGCACCACGGCCTGCCCGAACCCGTCCAGTTCGTGCCCCGTGAGGTCCCGCTGCCGTGGTTCGAGCACGACCTGTCGGGCACGGCGGACGCGGCGCGGGACGGTGAGATGGAGCGGCTGCTGACCGAGGACCGCGCCCGCCGCTTCGATCTGACCGCGCCCCCGCTGCTCCGCTTCACCGTGATCCGGCTCGGCGCCGGGCGCTGCCGACTGGTGCTGACGAACCATCACATCCTGTTGGACGGCTGGTCCACGCCGCTGCTCGCGCGGGAACTGTTCACCCTGTACGCGCGGCAGGGAAGCGACGCGGGGCTGCCGCGCGTCACCCCCTACCGGGAGTATCTGGCCTGGCTCGCGGACCAGGACCGGCGCGCCGCGCACGAGGCGTGGAAGCAGGCGCTGGACGGCGCCGAGCCCACCCTCCTCGCGCCCGTCGACCCCGGCCGCGCCGCGGCGGTGCCGGAGACGGTCACCGTCGATCTGACGGAGGCGCTCACCACCGCGCTCACCGAGCGGGCCCGCGGCCTCGGGCTGACCATGAACACCCTCGTCCAGGGGGCGTGGGCGGTTCTGCTCGGCCGCCTCACCGGGCGCCAGGACGTCGTGTTCGGTACCACGGTCTCCGGCAGGCCGCCCGAGATCGCGGGCATCGAGTCGATGGTGGGCCTGTTCATCAACACCCTGCCGGTCCGGGTCGAGCTGCGCCCCGAGGAGTCGCCGGCCTCGCTGCTCACCCGGCTGCAGGACCAGCAGTCCCGGCTGGCCGAGCACCAGTACGTGGGACTCACCGACATCCAGGGCATCACCGGCACCGGCGAACTGTTCGACACCCTCAATGTGTTCGAGAACTACCCGCTCGATCCCGCCACGATGGAGCTGCCCGGCACCGGTCTGAACGTCCTCGGGATCGACGGCCGCGACGCCACCCACTACCCGCTGACCCTTGTCGCGCTCCCCGGCCGCGCCCTGGAACTGCGGCTGCACTACCGGCCGGACGCGCTCGACCGTGACGCCGTCGAAGGGATCGGGGACCGGCTGCTACGTCTGCTGGAACTCGTCACCACGGATCCGCACCGGCGGCTCGGACGGATCGAGGTGCTCACCGGTGAGGAGCGCGCCCGGCTGCTGACGGAGTGGAACGGCGCCGTACGCCCCGACTCCGGGACGGCCGGGTCCGTCCAGCGGCGGTTCGCGGAGCAGGCCGCCCGTACTCCGGACGCGGTCGCGCTGTGCGGCTCCGACGGCCGGCAGGTCACCTACCGCGAACTCGACGTGCTCGCCAACCGGCTGGCGCACCGGCTGATCGCCTGCGGTGTGGGGCCGGAGAGCCGGGTGGCGGTGATGCAGGAACGCTCCGTCGAACTGGTCGCCTCGATCCTCGCCGTACTCAAGGCCGGCGGCGCCTACGTACCGCTCGACGCCCGCTATCCGCGGGCCCGGCTGCGGCTGATCGTGGAGCAGACCGACGCCACCGTACTGCTCACCGATCCGGCCATGCTGGACGACGCCCGCGGCTTCCCGCACGACGCCCGGGTCCTGGTCATCGACGACGATCTCGCACGGGCCGCGGAGCCCGGCACGGATCCCGGCGTCGACAGCCATCACGAGCAGCTCGCCTACGTCATGTACACCTCCGGCTCGACGGGTACGCCCAAGGGCGTCGCCGTCACCCACCACGACGTACTGAGCCTCGCCTCCGACGGGTGCTGGGACACCGGGAACCACGAACGGGTGCTGCTGCACTCGCCACAGGCGTTCGACGCCTCCACCTACGAGCTGTGGGTGCCGCTGCTGCGCGGCGGACAGCTCGTCGTGGCGCCCCCCGGCGAACTGGACGTCCACGATCTCGCCCGGGTCGTCGTCGAGCGGCAGGTCACCGGGCTGTGGCTGACGGCCGGCCTGTTCCGGATCCTCGCCGAGGAGCGGCCCGAGTGCTTCGCGGGGGTCCGCGAGGTCTGGTCGGGAGGTGATGTCGTGCCGGCGCCCATGGTCCGCAGGGTGCTGGACGCCTGCCCGACCACCGTCGTCGCCGACGGCTACGGCCCGACCGAGACCACCACGTTCGCCACGCACCACCTGATGCGCGCCGAGGACACCGTCCCCGGCACCGTCCCGATCGGAACGCCGCTGGACAACATGCGGCTCTACGTCCTGGACGACGGCCTCGCCCTCACCCTGCCCGGCGTCGCGGGAGAGCTGTACATCGCGGGCGCGGGACTCGCCCGCGGCTACCTCGGCCGGCCGGGACTCACCGCGGAGCGGTTCGTCGCGGACCCGTTCGGGCCCGCGGGGGCGCGGATGTACCGCACCGGAGACCTGGTGCGGTGGACCGGTGAGGGTGTCCTCGAATTCGTCGGCCGCGCCGACGAGCAGGTCAAGGTACGCGGCTTCCGGATCGAGCTGGGTGAGATCGAGGCGGTGCTCGCCCGCCACCCCGGCCTCGCCCAGGTCGCGGTGATCGTCCGGGAGGACCGGCCGGGTGACAAGCGCCTGGTCGCCTACACGGTGGCCGAGATACGTACCGACGCGCCGGACGCCTCCGCCCTGCGCGACCACGCCGGCGCCGCGCTCCCCGAGTACATGGTCCCGGCGGCCTTCGTCGCGCTCGACTCCCTGCCCGTCACCGCCAACGGCAAGCTCGACCGCCAGTCCCTGCCCGCTCCGGACTACGCCGCCGCCTCCACCCGCCGCGCACCGCGCACGCCCGAGGAGCGCATGCTCTGCGAGGTGTTCGCCGAGGTCCTCGGAGTGCCGGAGGTGGGCATCGACGACAGCTTCTTCGACCTGGGCGGCCACTCACTGCTGGCCACCCGACTGGTCAGCCGGCTGCGGTCGGCGTTCGGCGTGGAGCTCGCGGTCCGGGGCCTGTTCGAGGCCCCCACCCCGGCCAGGCTCGTCGAATCCATCGCCGGAGCCGCCCGGGCCCGTACGGCGCTTCGCCCCGTGCCCCGCCCCGAACTCGTCCCGATGTCGTACGGCCAGCACCGCCTGTGGTTCCTCAACCGCCTGGAGGGCGCGGCCTCCCCGTACAAGATCCCGATCGCGCTGCGGCTGCGCGGACGGCTGGACCTGCCGGCCCTGCGGGCGGCGCTCGGCGATGTGGTCGAGCGGCACGAGTCCCTGCGCACCGTCTTCCGGGAGACCGGGGGGACACCGCACCAGGTGGTGCTCGACGCTTCCGAGGCCACCCCGGCTGTCACGGTGGCCCCCCTCACCGAGGCGGAGCTGCCCGGCGCGATGCTGGAGGCGGTACGGCCCGGATTCGACCTGGCCGTGGACCCGCCGCTGCGGGCCACCGTCTTCGCACTCGGTCCCGACGAGCACGTACTGCTCCTCGTCCTGCACCACATCGCGGGTGACGGATGGTCGATGAACCCCCTCGCCCGTGACTTCTCGGTGGCCTACGCCGCCCGGGTGCGCGGCGAGGCCCCACGGCAGGATCCGCTGCCCGTGCAGTACGCCGACTACAGCGTCTGGCAGCGCGAGGTGCTCGGAGAGGAGTCGGATCCGGACAGCCCGCTCTCCCGTCAGCTCGCCTTCTGGACCACCGCACTCGCCGGGCTCCCGGACGAACTGGAACTCCCGTCGGACCGGTCACGGCCCGCCGTCGCCGGGTACGAGGGCGGCACGCTGCTCTTCCGGCTCGAACCCGAGCTGCACCAGGGGCTCCTGGCGCTCGTACGGGACAACGGGGCCAGCCTGTTCATGGTGGTGCAGTCCGCGCTCGCGGCGCTGCTGACCCGGCTCGGCGCCGGCACCGACATCCCGCTGGGCAGTCCGATCGCCGGGCGTACCGACGAGGCCCTGGACGATCTGGTCGGCTTCTTCGTCAACACGCTCGTGCTGCGGACCGACACCTCGGGCGATCCGACCTTCCGCGAACTGCTCGGCCGCGTACGGGACACGGACCTCGCCGCCTACGCCCACCAGGACACGCCGTTCGAGCGGCTGGTCGAGGTGCTCAACCCGGCCCGCTCGATGTCCCGCAACCCGCTGTTCCAGGTGATGCTCGTCCTGCAGAACAACAGCCAGGCGGATCTCGCCCTGCCGGGGCTCACTGTCGACGTCGAGACGGCGGGCGTCCACGCGGCCCAGTTCGACCTGTCCTTCGATCTCACCGAGCGCTACGGCGCCGCCGGCGAACCGGACGGCCTGGACGGCCGGTTCGACTACAGCACCGATCTCTTCGAGCGGGCCACGGCGCAGCGGCTGCTGGGCTGCTTCGTCCGGCTCCTCGAAGCCGCCGTCGCCGAACCCGACCGCCGCGTCGGACAGTTCGACATCGTCGACCCGGCCGAGCGCGGGCGGCTGCTGCACGACTGGAACAACACCGCACGTGACCAGGACATCCCCGGAGTCGTGGAGCGCGTACGGGAGATCGCGGCGCGGCGCCCGGAGGCTGTCGCTCTCGTGGACGACACCGGCGCCACCAGCTACGCGACGCTGGTCGCCCGCGCGAGCGCCGTCTCACGCGGACTGCTCGCCGGTGGTGCGGGCGAGGGCTCCATCGCGGCGATCCTGTCCGACCGCACGGCCCGGGTGCCCGCCGCGGTGCTCGGCGTGCTCGGAATCGGCGCGGCCTATGTGCCGCTCGACCCCCGCGCCCCGCTGGCCCGCAGCGCCGGCATGCTCACCGACAGCGGTGCCCGCTGGCTGCTGGCGGCCCCCGAACACCTCGACCGGGCCACCGAACTGGCGGCGGCCGCCGGCGGTCCCGTCGAGATCCTGCTGCTCACCGACGACGCTGACGACGCCGACAGCGAGTTGCTGCCCGTGGCCGGAGGTCCGGACCACCTTGCCTACGTGATCTTCACTTCGGGCTCCACGGGCCGTCCCAAGGGCGCGATGGTCCAGCGGCGCGGCATGGTCAACCATCTGCTCGCGAAGGTCGAGGACCTCGCGATGACGCAGGAGGACAGCGTGGTGGCCAACGCCCCGCTGACCTTCGACATCTCCGTATGGCAGATGCTGGCCGGCCTGGTCGCCGGCGGGCGGGTGCGACTGGTCGGGGACGACACCGCCCTGGACCCGCAGGCCCTGTTCGGCCGCGTCGCCGAGGAGCACGTCACCGTGCTCGAAGTCGTCCCCTCGCTGCTGCGCACCGCACTGGACGCGTGGGACGCGGGCGCCGAACCCGTCGGACTGCCCCGGCTGCGCTGGCTGATGGTGACGGGCGAGGCCCTGCCGCCCGACCTGTGCACCCGCTGGTTCGCCCGCTACCCGGGGATCCCGCTGGTGAACGCCTACGGCCCGACGGAGTGCTCCGACGACGTCACCCACGCCGTCATCGACAGCGCGACCCCGCTCGGCGGCGTCCGGGTGCCGATCGGCTCCCCGATCCGCAACACCCGGCTCTATGTCCTCGACGACCGGCTGCGGCCCGTCCCGGTCGGCGTGCCGGGCGAGCTGTACGTGGGCGGCGTCGGCGTCGGTCTCGGCTACCTCGGCGACCCGGGGCGTACAGCCATCGCCTTCGTCCCCGACCCGTTCGCCGCCGCGGACGAGCCCGGCTGCAGGCTGTACCGCACCGGCGACCGGGTGCGTTATCTGCCCGACGGGCAGCTGGAGTTCCTCGGCAGGCAGGACCACCAGGTCAAGATCCGCGGCCAGCGCATCGAACTCGGCGAGGTGGAGGCCGCCCTGCGCGCCGTCCCCGGAGTGACGGACGCCGTGGTCACGGTCGGCACCGACCCCGCGGGGCAGAGCCGGCTCGTCGGCCATGTCGTCGGGGCGGTCGATCCCCGCGAGGTCCGCGCACGGCTGGCGGGCGCGCTGCCGGAGGCGATGGTGCCCTCGGCGCTCGTCCTCGTGGAGGGCGCGCTGCCGCTCACCCCCAACGGCAAGGTGGACCGCAAGGCCCTGCCCGCCCCGGACTTCGCGGACTACGGGACGGGAGCCCCCGGGCGTGCGCCGCGCACCCCGCAGGAGGAGATCCTGTGCGATGTCTTCGCGGAGGTGCTCGGCCTGCCGCGGGTGGGGCCCGATGACAACTTCTTCGACCTGGGCGGCCATTCGCTGCTCGCCACCCGTCTGGTGAACAGGATTCGGTCGGCCTTCGGCGTGGATCTCCAGGTGCGGGCCCTGTTCGAAACCCCCACGGTCGCCGGTCTCGCCGCCTCGCTCGGAGTCTTCGGCTCCGGCAGGCGGGCGCCCGCCCCGGTGGAGCGGCCCGAGCGGGTTCCGCTCTCGTTCGCCCAGCGCAGGCTGTGGTTCCTCAACCGGTTCGACGCGGAGACCGCCGCCTACAATGTGCCGCTCGCGCTGCGCCTCACCGGCGAGCTGAACCGTGACGCACTGCGCGCGGCCCTCGGCGATGTCGTCGCGCGGCACGAGAGCCTGCGCACCGTCTTCCCCGAGACCGCGGGCGCCGACGCCGACGGCAGCGCCCACCAGCGGATCGTGGACGCCGAGGCGGCCCGGCCCGAACTCCCCGTCACCGAGATCGAGGAGGCGGCGCTTGAGGAGCGGCTGACCGCAGAAGCGGCCAGGGGGTTCGACCTCGCCCGCGAACTGCCGCTGCGCGCCCGCCTGTTCGCCCTGCGTCCGGACGAGCACTGCCTGCTGCTCGTCATGCACCACATCGCGAGCGACGGAGCCTCCGCGGCGCCGCTCGCCCGCGACCTCGCCGCCGCCTATGAGGCGCGGTGTGCGGGCTCCGCCCCGCGCTGGATCCCGCTGCGGGTGCAGTACGCCGACTACAGCCTGTGGCAGCGCGATGTGCTCGGCGACGAGTCGGACCCGGACAGCCCGATCTCCCGGCAGCTGGACTTCTGGCGCGGCGAACTGGCCGGACTGCCCGACCAGTTGGAACTGCCCACCGACCGTCCCCGGCCCGCGGTGGCCGGCACAGCGGGCGGCACCGTACCCGTCGTCATCGGTCCGGAGCTCCACCGGCGGCTGGTCGGACTGGCCAGGGAGAACCGGGCGAGCGCCTTCATGGTGGTGCAGTCCGCGCTCGCGGCGCTGCTGACCCGGCTCGGCGCCGGCACCGACATCCCGCTGGGCAGCCCGATCGCCGGGCGTACCGACGAGGCCCTGGACGATCTGGTCGGCTTCTTCGTCAACACCCTCGTGCTGCGCACCGACACCTCGGGCAACCCCACGTTCCGCGAACTGCTCGGCCGCGTCCGCGAGCGGGACCTCGCCGCCTACGCCCACCAGGACACCCCGTTCGAGCGGCTGGTCGAGGTGCTCAACCCGGCGCGGTCGCTGTCCCGGCACCCTCTCTTCCAGATCGCCCTGGCCTTCCAGAACCCCACCGAGGTCGGCCAGGAGGTGACCGGCCTCACCGTGGCCGCGCAGCCGCTCGGCATCGGCGGCTCCAAGTTCGACCTGTCGGTCAGTCTCAGCGACCGGCGGGCCGACGACGGCACCTGCCAGGGCATCGAGGGCCAGATCGTCTACCGCGCGGACCTGTTCGACGAGGAGACGGTCGCCACCCTCGTCGCCCGGCTCGTCCGGCTCCTCGACGCGGCCGTCACCGATCCCGACCGGCCGATCGGCGCGATCGGGCTCCTCGACGCCGCCGAGCGCGAGCGGACGGTGGTGACCTGGAACGACACCGCCACCGAGGTGCCGAGCGTGACGCTCCCCGAGCTGTTCCAGGCCCAGGTCGCCCGTACCCCCGACGCGCCCGCGCTGGTCTTCCGCGGCGAGGAGATCTCGTACGCGGAACTCAACGCCCGCGCCAACCGGCTCGCCCGGTATCTCGTACGGCGCGGAGTGGGGCCCGAGCGGTTTGTCGCGGTCGCTCTTCCGCGGTCGGCCCGCCTGGTGGTGGCCCTGCTCGCCGTGCTCAAGGCGGGCGGCGCCTATGTGCCCGTCGACCCGGAGTACCCGGCCGAGCGGATCGCGTTCATGCTGGCCGACACGGACCCGGCCCTGCTGCTCACCGACGCCGCGACGGCCGGTGAACTGCCGGACCTCGACGCGCCGCGCATCCTGCTGGACGCCCCGGGCACCGACGAAGAGCTGACCGGCTTCGACGGCACCGGCGAAGAGGCGGCCGGTCTCGACGGCACCGGCGAAGAGGCGGCCGGTCTCGACGGCACCGGCGAAGAGGACGCCGGTCTCGACGGCACCGATCTCACCGACGCCGACCGGCTGACACCGCTGCGTCTCGCCAACCCGGCCTACATCATCTACACCTCGGGATCCACCGGGCGGCCCAAGGGCGTGGTGGTGCAGCACACCTCGCTCACCGACTACCTCGTCTTCGCCGGAGGCGACTACGAAGGCATCCGCGGGACGGCGCTGCTGCACTCGCCGATCTCCTTCGACCTGTCGGTGACCGCGACCTATGTGCCGCTGACCGTGGGCGGCACCGTCCATGTCGTCAGCGATCTGCAGGACCCCGAGCCCGGCACCGCGGCGGCGCTCCAGCAGCGGCCGTGCACCTTCCTCAAGGCCACGCCCAGCCATCTGCCGGTCCTGGGCGCGCTGCCGGGGGAGTTCTCGCCGGCCACCGAGCTGCTGCTCGGCGGAGAACTGCTGCTCGGTGAACTCGTCGACGAATGGCGCGAGAAGCACCCCGGCACCACCGTCCTCAACATGTACGGGCCCACCGAGACGACGGTGAACTGCAGCGAGTACCGGATCGAGCCCGGCCAGGAGATCCCCCCGGGGCCGCTGCCCATCGGCGGCCCTATGGCGAACACCCAGTTCTATGTGCTCGACGCCCATCTGCAACTTGTACCGCAGGGGGCACCGGGAGAGCTGTATGTGGCGGGCAACTGCCTGGCCCGCGGCTACCTGGGCCGCCCCGATATGACGGCCGCGCGGTTCGTCCCCAACCCGTTCGGCGCGCCCGGTTCCCGGATGTACCGCACGGGGGACGTGGTGCGGTGGAACGCGGACGGCACGCTGTTCTTCCTGCGGCGCGTGGACGACCAGGTGAAGCTGCGCGGCTTCCGGATCGAACTCGGCGAGGTCGAGGCCGTCATCGACCGCCACCCGGCCGTCGCCAGGGCCGCGGTGATCGTACGTGAGGACCGCCCCGGCGATCAGCGCCTCGTCGCCTACGTGGTCCCCGAGCCGGGCGGTGTACTCCCGCCCACCGCCGAACTGCGGCAGTACGTCGGCGCCGACCTGCCCGAGTACATGGTCCCGGCGGCGTTCGTCCCGCTCGACGCCCTGCCGCTGACGCCCAACCGCAAACTCGACCGTGGGGCCCTGCCCGCCCCCGACCTCGGAGCGGGCACCGGTGGCCGGCCGCCGCGCACCCGCCAGGAGCGGCTGCTGTGCGAGCTGTTCGCCGAAGTCCTCGGGGTTCCCCGGGTGAGCGTCGACGACGGCTTCTTCGACCTCGGGGGCCACTCGCTGCTGGCCACCCGCCTGATCAGCAGGGTGCGTTCGACCTTCGGCGTGGACATCGCCCTCCGTACCCTGTTCGAGGCACCCACCGCGGCCGAGCTCGCTGAACGGCTCGACGCGGAAGGCGGCGAAGGGGATGACGCCCAGGGCGCGTTCGAGGTCCTGCTGCCCCTGCGCCGCGGCGGAAACCGCCCCCCGTTGTTCTGTGTGCATCCCGCCAGCGGCTTCAGCTGGTCGTACGCCGGGCTCATGCGCCATCTCGGCCCCGACCATCCGATCTACGGGCTCCAGTCCCGGGGCATCGCGGAACCGGGTGAACTGCCCACGACGGTCGAGGAGATCGCCGCCGACTACCTCAGGCAGATGCGTACGGTGCAGCCCACCGGCCCGTATCTGCTCCTCGGCTGGTCCTTCGGCGGACTCGTGGCCCACGCCATCGCCGAGCGGCTCCAGCGGGAGGGCGAGAAGGTGGCCCTCCTCGCCATGCTCGACTCCTTCCCGAGGCCGCGGGGAGAGTCCATGGACGCCGTCCTCTCCCAGCGGGAGTTCCTCGCCGGGATGCTCGACCTCGCCGGATACCACCGGGAGAGCCAGGGCGGGGAGCCGCTGGAGTTCGCCCGCGTCACAGAGATCCTCCGGCAGCAGGACGGAGTGCTCGGCTCCCTGGAGGAACGGCATGTGGCCGCGCTCTACGAGGTCTTCGAGAACAACTCGCGGATCGCGCGCGGTCATGTGCCCGGGACGTACGTCGGCGACGTCCTCTTCTTCGAGGCCGTACTCGGCAAGCCCGCGGACGCGCCGGGACCCCAGGTGTGGGCGCCGTACCTGGAGGGCTCCCTCGACAGCCACCCCATCGAGTCCACCCATGACGACCTGACCCAGCCGGGCCCGCTGGCCGAGATCGGCAGGATCCTCGCCGGCCGGCTCCGCGACCTCGCCTGACCCGCTGCCCCCTGAACCGACAAGGAGAAGAGACATGAGCAACCCGTTCGAGGATGCGGACGCCACCTATCTGGTGCTGGTGAACGACGAGGGCCAGCACTCCCTGTGGCCGTCCTTCGCCGAGATCCCCGCCGGCTGGACAACCGTCCTCGGCCCCGACGCCCGGCAGGCGTGCCTCGACCACATCAATGAGAACTGGACCGACATGCGTCCCAAGAGCCTCATCGACGCCATGGACGCCGCCTCGGCCTCCTGAGGCCCGCCCTCCAGCCACCAGCCATCACACCGTCACACACCACCGAACAAACAGGAGAAGAACCATGTCCGAAGCGCGTGAACAGCACCTGGACGAGCTGCGCGAGATCGTCGCCGAGGTGCTTGAGGTCGAGCCCGAGGAGATCACCGAGACGGGTTCGTTCGTGGAGGAGCACGAGGCGGACTCGCTGCGGGCGATCGAGATCCTCGCCAGGATCGAGAAGAAGTACAAGATCGACATTCCGCAGGCCCTACTGGGCGGCCGGAGGAACGCTCGGCCTCGACACCCTGGGCGGCAAGATCCAGGACATGGCGAGAACCCGGGGATCCGGATTCATCGCCGTCGTGTGGATCACCGGTGCGCTGAAGGTCGCGGGCGCCGTGTTCTCCCTGGCCCTCGTCCAGTCGTGGGGCCGGATCTTCCCCCGCCCGCTCATGCTGCTCGCGGGCTGGGGAGGCTCGGTCGGGCTGACCCTCTACGGCGCCCTGCAGGTGGGGTCCCTGGCGCTGGTGGCCGCCGGCATCGTCACACCGGCCGATCCCATCGAATGGAAGCCGCTGCTGTGGCGCCTGTTCGTCTGGGACCTGTCGTTCCTGGTGTGGGGCCTTCTGCTCCTCCTGGCCACCCGCCACTACGTCAAGAACCGCCCGCGGAGCGCAGAGAGAGTCGCAGAGAAGTGATCTACGACAACGCGCGAGATCTCGTCCTCGACCGTCTCTTCCTGCGGTTCGACGGACTCGTCCCCGACATCCGGCTGCTGCTCAAGATCGAGGGGTTCAATCCGGCCGGGTCGATCAAACTGAAGACCGCCATCGGCCTGGTCGAGGACGCGGAGCGGTGGAATCTGCTGAAGCCCGGCGGCCGCGTCATCGAATCGTCGTCGGGCAATCTCGGAGTGGCGCTGAGCTCGGTGTGCGCCGCCAAGGGATATCCGTTCATCTGCGTCACCGACCCGAACACCTCACCGCAGAACGCCGCGTTGATCCGGGCGTTCGGCGGGGAGGTCGTGGTCGTCGACACGAAGGACGCCAACGGCGGATATCTGCAGTCCCGGATCGACTACATCGGCGACCGGCTCCAGGAAGACCCCTCCCTGTTCTGGCCGAACCAGTACGCCAACGAGGCCAACTCCCGTATCCACTACGACAGGACCGCCGCCGCCATCCTCGGCGAAGTGCCCGAGGTGGACTTCCTGTTCGTCGGCGCCGGCACCACCGGCACGCTGATGGGCTGCGCGGACTTCTTCCGTGAGCACTCCCCGCGCACCCGGGTCGTCGCGGTGGACACGGCCGGCTCCGTCACCTTCGGCTTCCCGCCGGGCAAGCGGCATCTGCCCGGACTCGGCACCAGCCGCAGACCGGAGCTGTGCGATCCCCAACTCGTCGACGAGGTCGTCATCGTCCCCGAGGCGGAAGCCGTACGGATGTGCCGCTCCGTCGCCAGGAGCCAGGGCATCGCCATGGGCGCGTCCACCGGCTCCGTCCTGGCCGCCGTTGCCCGCAAACGCGGTGAACTGCCCGCGGGATCCACCGTGGTCGCCATCGCCCCCGACAACGGCGACCGCTACCTCAACACCGTCTACGACGACGCCTGGGTCGTGGAGCGGTTCGGTCTGTCCGCCGTGGCCCCCCACGGGACGGACGACCGTCCGGACACAGACGGCTCGCTGCTTCTGAAAGGTTGACATGTTCGATTTCCACGTCGTCAGCGGCGAGACCGCCCGCCGGGTCATCGGCAGATCGAGGACCCGGATCGTGGAGGAGGTGCGGGACACCTACCTCATCCACGACCGGGGTGACTCGGTCAATCCGAACAGCTACTTCCTGCGGTTCCCCGACAAGCCCGACAGCCGGATCATCGCCCTGCCCGCCTATCTGGGCGGCCGGTACAACACCGCCGGGATCAAGTGGATCGCCAGCTTCCCGGCCAACATCGAGCGCTCCGTACCGCGCGCCTCGGCCGTGCTGCTGCTCAACGACTACGAGACCGGCTACCCCTTCGCCTGCCTCGAAGCCTCCCAGATCAGCGCCGCCCGCACCGCGGCCTCGGCCGTCCTCGCGGCCGAGACGCTGACCGGCGGGCACACCGCACGGCGGCTCCTCGTGGTGGGCGCAGGCATCATCGCCCGCAATATCCTGGAGTTCTTCAAGGCGCGGGAATGGGCCATCGACGAGGTGCTGGTCCACGACCACCACCCGCGGTACGCCGAGTCCCTCGCGGACTTCACCACCGGCGAACTCGGCTACCGGGCGAGCAGCGCGCCCGACCGGGACGCCGCCGTCGCCGAAGCCGACCTGGTGGTGCTCGCCACGACCGCCGGGGAGCCCTACCTCACCCAGCCCGGCACCTTCGCCGCCGGGCAGACCGTCCTCAACATCTCGCTGCGGGACATCGGCCCGGAGATCATCGAGGGCGCGTACAACGTCCTGGACGACATCGGTCACTGCCTCACCGCGAACACCTCCCCGCACCTCGCGGAGCAGAAGTACGGCCACCGCGACTTCATCACGGGAACCCTCGCGGAGGTCATCCGCGGCGACGTCCGGGTGCCCGGGGACCGGCCCGTCATCTTCTCGCCCTTCGGACTCGGCGTGCTCGATCTGGCCGTGGGCGCGCTCGTCCATCAGGCCGCCCTCGACCAGGGGGAAGCCGTCTCCGTCGACGGATTCTTTGGCGAGACCACCCGCTGGTAGCTCCCGCCCGGCCCAGCGAACACACCACCCACTTCCGGACCCGAAGCATGAGGTAATTCCCATGTCCACAGAACGTCGCGCCCTGGTCACCGGGGGCTCGCGCGGAATCGGCAGAAGCGTCGCCGTACGCCTGGCCCAGGACGGAATGGACGTCGCATTCTGCTACCGCAGCGAGAAGGAGCGGGCGGAGGAGACCGCCGCGCTGATCCGCGAGCAGGGCGTGCGCTGCTTCCACGCGCCCTGCGATGTCGCGGACTTCGAAGCCGTCCAGGGCTTCATCAAGGACGCCGAGGCCGAACTCGGCCCCCTCGACACCCTTGTCAACTCGGCCGGGATCGTCCGGGACAACCCGCTGGTGCTCATGCCCGTGGAGGACTGGGGCGCCGTCATCGACGCCAGTCTGACCGGCACCTTCAACTTCTGCCGGTCGATGGCGTTCGGCTTCATGAAGCGCAAGAAGGGCGTCATCGTCAACATCTCGTCGGTGGCGGGCGTCTACGGCAACAAGGCACAGACCAACTACTCCGCGGCCAAGGCCGGTATCAACGGGATGAGCAGGTCGCTCGCCAAGGAACTGGCCCCGTACAACATGCGGGTCAATGTCGTCGCGCCCGGGTTCATCGAGACCGACATGACCGCCCGTCTCTCGGACAAGGTGCGCGAGCAGGCACTCGACCTGGTCCCGCTGCGCCGCTTCGGGCGCCCCGAGGACGTGGCCGAACTGGTGTCCTTCCTCGCCTCCGACCGTGCCGACTACATCACCGGCCAGGTCTTCCAGGTCGATGGCGGCATCGTCCTGTGAGCCGCCGGTTCGCCGCCCCGCTGGACGCCGTCGACACCGCGGACGGCGCCGTCAGCGCCGGCGGCACGCGGATCGAGGCGGTCAAACGGATCGTCGCCGACGACCCGTATCTCGGAGGCCACTACCCGGACTTCACGATCTACCCGGGTGTGTTCACCATCGAGTCCGTCCACCAGACCGTCCGGCGCTGGGCCGCCGAGCGGTACGGCCCGGGCACGGCCGTCGAGCTGACCTCGATCGCCTCCGTCAGCTTCGCGGCCCCGCTGCTCCCGGGGGACACGATGAGCATCGGCTGCGACATGACCAGCCAGGACGATCCGTCCTCGGTCCGCGTCAAGGCCCGCTGCCACCGCGCGGACGGCGCCCTCGCCGCCCGGATGACCCTCGGACTGCGTATCGACCGGGAGGGCGGACATGACGACGCTTGAGCACGCCGACATCCGCCGCATCCTGCCGCACCGCCACCCCGTACTGCTCGTCGACCGTGTCCTGGAGATCGAGCCCGGCGCGCGCATCGTCACCACGAAGGCCGTGACCGGAAGCGAGCCCTGCTACGCCGGTCTGGACGAGAACCTCCCCAGCGCCGCCTACGCCTACCCCGTCTCCCTGCTCGTCGAGTCGTTCGGGCAGAGCGGCGCCGTCCTGTGGCTGCACTCGGCGGCCCTGAAGGACGAACCCGTCGAGGGCACCCTCATCTTCGGCTCCGCCCGCGACGTGACGATCACGGGCAGCGCCTGCCCCGGTGATGTGCTCCGTCACATCGTCGAGATCGACCGGATCATCGGAGACAACGCCTTCATGCGGGGCGAGACCTGGGTGGGCGACGTCCGTATCGCCACCCTGGGCTCGGTACTCGCCGTCGTACGCGACGGGCTCGCCTCCGACGACTCGTGAACCCCCGAGCCGCTCACCGTCCCCACCATCCGCCATATCGCAGGAGAAGAAGCATGTCTGAAGCGCGTGAACAGCACCTGGACGAGCTGCGCGAGATCGTCGCCGAGGTGCTTGAGGTCGAGCCCGAGGAGATCACCGAAACGGGTTCGTTCGTGGAGGAGCACGAGGCGGACTCGCTGCGGGCGATCGAGATCCTCGCCAGGATCGAGAAGAAGTACAAGATCGACATTCCGCAGGCCAAGACCATGCTGCGCACCGTCTCGCCCGCCGACTGGGGCCGCACCAGCCTGTTCGCCGCCGCGGCCGCCCGGCTCGCCGTCGAGGACTCCGGCATCGACCAGGAGCTGCTGTCCGCGGCCGCCGCGGGCTCCAGCATCGGCACCACCAGCGGTGAGTCGCAGGTCATCGAGCAGCTGACCGCCGAGTGGGTCCACGAGGGCCTCTCCGGCATCACCCCCGCCTACGCGGCGCAGGTGCCCGCGTCCCGGCTGGCCAACGCCGTCAACCAGGAGCTCGGCCTCAGCGGGGAGGCCGTGACGCTCTCCACCGCCTGCTCCGCGTCCAACTACGCGCTGGGCTACGCCTACGACCAGATCCTCACCGGCGACGCCGACTACATGATCGCCGGCGGGGCGGACTCGGTGTGCCGCTGGGCCCACGCCGGGTTCTACCGTCTCGGCGCGCTCACCGAGAAGGTCTGCTCCCCGTTCGACAAGGACCGCTCGGGCATCCTGACCGGCGAAGGCGGGGCCGCGCTCTTCCTGGAGACCCTGGAGTCGGCCACCGCGCGCGGCGCGCACATCTACGCCGAGGTGCTCGGTTACGGCCTCAACTGCGACGCCAACCACATGGTCGCCCCCGACCCCGTCAGCATCGCCGAGTGCATGCGCCGGGCCCACCGCAACGCGGGCATCTCACCCGCCGACGTGGACTACATCTGCGCCCACGGCACCGGAACCCCCGCCAACGACACGATGGAGGCCAAGGCCGTCGTCGAGGTCTTCGGCGAGCGCCCGCCGCCGATCAGCTCCATCAAGTCCATGCTCGGCCACACCATGGGCGCGGCCAGCGGCTTCGGCGCCATCGCCTCCGCGCTCGCCCTGGACGAGGGCTTCCTGCCCCCGACCACCAACTACCGGACCCCGGACCCGGGAATGCCCGGAATCGACCCCGTGCCGAACGAGAGCCGTCCCGCGCGCCCCAAGGTCGTGCAGAACAACGGATTCGCCTTCGGCGGCAACAACGCCATCACGATCCTCGGACAGGTCGCATGAACGCCACCGCTACCGCCCCCGGCGTCTCCCCGGACGCCCCGCGGCCCCACGACACCCTTCGCGACGGGACCCTGGCCATCACCGGCTGGGGCGTCGTCTCCTCCCTGGCCATCGGCGCGGACGAGTTCACGACCGCCGTGGGCGCGGGCCGCAGCGGCCTGCGCGACGTCACCGGGATGTTCGACGAGGAACTGCCCGAGGACGAGGCGTTCGCCATGCCCGACTTCCGGGTCCGCGACCACCTCGGCCGGAAGGGAACCAGCTTCTTCGACCGCAGCACCTCGCTGGCCCTGCTGGGCTGCACCCTGGCGCTCGACGACACCGATCTGCTCGTGACCGACGACAACCGCGACCGTGTGGGCATCGTTCTGGGGACCACCGCGGGCAGTATCAAGGCGACCAGCGACTACAGCCGCGAAACACTGGTCAACGACCGGCCCTACCTGGTCAACCCGGTGCTGTTCCCCAACACCGTGATGAACTGCGCCGCCGGCCAGTCGGCGATCTGGCACAAGCTCAAGGGTGTCAACGCCACGATCGCGGGCGGACAGCTCGCCGGACTGAGCGCGCTGCGCTACGCCCGTAACCAGATCCGGCGCGGCTACGCGGACGCCCTGCTCGTCGGCTCCGTCGAGGAGTTCAGCCCGCACACCGCCTGGTTCGCCCACCGCCAGCACAGCGAGTGGGAGGGCCGCGCCCGGGTCGGAGAGGGCTCCGCCGTTTTCATGGTCGAGGACGCGGCGACGGTGCGCGAGGCCGGCCGGCAGCCGGACGCCGAGGTGCTCGCCGTCGAGGCCGGCACCTACGGCCCGCCGGGACGCTCCCCCGACGCGGGAGAGGGGCTCGCCAACTGCGTTCTGCGCGCCCTGAAGCGGGCCGGGGTGGAGCCGTCGGAGGTACGCGCGGTCGCCTCCGGGGAGTGCGGGATCGCGCCCTTGGACGACGTCGAACGCCGGGGCGTCGAGGGCGCGTTGGGCACCGAGGTGTGGCACGTACGCGCCAAGGAGTGGGTCGGCGAATGCCAGAGCGCCGCCGGTTCGCTGCAGCTCGCCGCGCTGCTGGCCGGTCACAGGGGCCACCCGGAACTCGACGGGGCGGTGTCCGTCGTCACCTCCGTCTCGGCCGACGGCTCCGTCGGGGCGGCCGTGCTGAGGGGGTGGCACCGTGGACGTCGCGCTGACCGGAGCTGACCTCGTCACCTGCCTCGGCGACGCCGACGCCACCTTCGCCGCGCTGCGCAAGGGCGTCGACGGCAGCGAGCCGCTGAGGTTCTACGACACCGGCCGCATGGGCGTCACCCGCGGCTACCACGTGACCGACGACGAGGGCGACGACAAGGACGAGCCGCCGCTGCGCGCCGGGCGCTGGCTCGCCCGGTGCGTGGCCGGCGCCGTACGGCAGGCCGGCATCGACCCGGCGCGCGAGAGGGTGTCCGTCATCGTCGGCACCGGTCTGCGAGAGCTGCGGGCCGTGGAACGCTGGACCCTGGACGGCGTCCCCGTCCGCCGGCGCGATCTGCACTTCGACGCGGCGGTACGCGCGGTGCTGCCGGACGTCGCCGAAGTGATCACGGTGTCCAATGCGTGCTCCGCCTCCGGGCACGCGCTCGCCCTGGCACAGGACATGCTCGCGGCGGGCGAGGCCGACGCGGTCGTGGCCGCGGGCTGCGACGCGATGAGCGAGAGCATGCTCACGATGATCGGCCGCGTCGCCGACGCCCCGACCGCCGTGCTCCAGCCCTTCCAGGAGGGCCGCGCCGGCGTCCTGCTGGGCGAGGGCGCGGTGGCGGTGGTCCTCCAGCCCCGCACGGACGGAGGAGCCCGCCCGCTCGCCACCGTGCTGGGGACGGGTCTGTCCTGCGACGCCCACCACGAGACGGCTCCCGACGCCGGCGGCATCGTCGCCGCCATGCGGGACGCCCACAGCCGCGCCGGGGTGCGCCCGCGCGACATCGGCCTCGTACTCGCCCACGGCACCGGCACCGCCCTCAACGACCCCACCGAGGCCGCGGCCCTGCGCGAGGTCTTCGACGGCACCGCTCCGGGGCCGCTGGTCACCGGTGTCAAGGGCGCCATCGGACACACCTCGGGGAGCGCCGCGCTGATGAGCCTGCTCATCGCCGTGGAGTCGATGCGCACCGGCTCGGTGCCCGCCACGGTGGGGCTGAGCGAGCCGATCCCGGAAGCGGCGGGGCTGCGCCTCGTCATCGGGGAGCCCGCCGACTGCGACGCGCGCGTCGCCCAGGTCAATGCCTTCGGGTTCGGCGGAGTCAACGCCGTCAGCATCATCAGGGTGGACCGATGAACAACACCGCGCACACCGCGCACCCCACGGGATACGCGGCCGGCGTGAGCGTCACCGCGCACGCCCTCCATGTCCCCGGCGCCGACGGGACGACGGCGGGTGCCGCGAGCGCCCTGTTCACATCCGTGGCCCCGGAACCGGCGTGTGGTCCCGACGAGGCGCACACCGTACTCGGCCGCAAGGGGCTGCTGTACAAGGAGGACTCGACGCGGCTCGCGCTGTGCGCCGTACACCGGGCGTTCGGTCTTCCCCCCGGCAAGCTGAGGGAACCGCTCCCCGGGGCGGCGGACACCGCCGTCGTCGTCAGCTCCAACTTCGGCAACGTACGGACCGTCCGCGACATCGTGGCCGAGATGCGCGCCGGCAGTGGGCACGACGTCAGCCCCCTGAACGGCCCCAACGCCTCCAGCAATGTGATCGCCAGTACCCTCGCCATCCGCTACGGCTTCACCGGGCCGAACCTGATGGTGTGCGGCGGCGCCACGTCCGGCCTCGACGCGGTCCGGCTCGGCGCCCTGCTGCTGCGCGCGGGCCGCGCCCGGCGAGTCGTCGTGGTCGGTGTCGAACCCGACGACGAAGTGGCCCGGGGCCTTGCCGCTCTGCGGCCGGGAGGGGCCGGACTGCGCTCCGCCGCGGCCTGCGTGGTGCTGGAGCCCGAGGCCGAAGGGCCGCGCCTCGGGAGCGTACGCCACCATGCCCGTCCCGGCGCTCCCGCCGAGGCCGGGGCACCGGCCGCGCTCCGGCTGGCCGCGCCCGGTACGGCGGACATCTCGGGCGGGGTCGACCTCACCGACCACGTGGGCGAGACGTACGGCGCGGTGGGTGTGCTCCAACTCGCCGTCGCCGCCGCCTGGTTGTCGTCCGGTGAACGGTCCGGCGGCGCGCTGATCACCTGTGGCGACGACGAGGACGGCTACGCCTCCGTACGTCTCGACCCGGCCGGCGACCGAGTCCCCGCGGGAGCCTGCTGAGATGGCGAAGCCGAAGGAGGCGTCCGGGCCGGAGTTCTGGACGCGCGTGGCCGAAGTCCGGGGCCCGCGCGAGCGGTTGGCGGTGTCCCGGGCGCCCGGCACCGCGGGACCCGTGGTCGCGCTGGTCCACGGCCTTGAGGGCAGTGGGGACAGCTGGCGGCCCCTCGTCGAGGCGCTCACGGGCTGCCGGGCGTACGCGCTCGACCTGCCCTGGCGCGCGGGCAACCCGTACCGCTGGCGGCAGCACGGCACACCGGCCGACTGGCTGCGGCAGGCCCTGGACCTCGTCCCGGAACCCGTCGACGTCCTGCTCGGCCACTCCTTCGGCTCCAACGCCGTACTCGAACACCTGGCGACGCCCGACAGCCCCCATGTTCCGTCCGCCGCCGTGCTCCTGGCCCCGTTCTACCGTCCGGAGAGCCTCACCGTGGACTGGCCGCTGCATGACGCGGCGCTCGCCGGTTTCCGCCGGGTCATCGCCGACGGTGTACGCGTGGGACTGGGGGAGCGCGCCAGGACCATGGACCCCGAGGTCCTCTCCGCGATGGTGGCCACCGCCCTCGAACGGATCGGGCCCGTCGGATTCCTGAGCCTGTTCCTCCAGTTCGTGGGCACCACCGAACTCGCCCTGGCCGACGTGACCGTGCCCACTCTCGTCCTGGCGGGACAGCACGACGAGTCCCTGGCCGGGAACCGGGCGACGGCCCTGGCCGCCGCCATGCCCGCGGCGACGGTCCGTCAGCACGCGCACTACGGCCACTTCTGCCACGCCGAGCAGACCGGCGACGTAGCGGCGGAAATCGCCGCCTTCCTGATGAACACCCCGGAAAGGAACAACCCATGACAGTCCTGCTCGACGGCAGCCTCACCACCCCGGTGGGCAGCCCCCGCTACGAGGGCGCCAACATCCGCACGTGGATCGGCTTCAAGCACTTCATGTACCTGACGGAGGAGGCGATCCTTGAGTACTTCCGCGAGCGCGGGGCGGGGGCGGAGACGCTCTATCACACCTACGGTCTGGGCCTTGAGATCGTGGACCACTCGGTGAGCCTCCCGGCCACGCTCGGTGTGGACGACAAGGTGACCGCGGTCGTCGAGCCCGGCAAGCCCAAGCCCGGTCATGGCGCGCCGTTCAAGGTGAAGCTGACCGTCGAACGGGACGGCGAGACCGTCACGGTGCTCACCGGCAAGATCCGTGTCGCCCTGGTCGTGCTGAAGGAAGCGCCGAGCGACGTCCAGCCCGTCCCGTCGTTCCTGGAGCCCTACACCGTCCCCGAGGTGGCCGCGCTCGCGGACGCCGCCGGCACCCCCTCCCCGGCCGTCGCGGAGAGCGACGTCCCCGGTCTGCTCGTTCCCGCCGGCTCCAACGCGTTCCTGTGGTCCTGGCGGATCCCGTACTTCTACTGCCACTTCTCCGACCGTCTCCAGCACTCCGGCTATGTCCGGGCGATGGAGGAGGTCGTCGACCGGTTCCTGGAGGACCGCGGCATCTCCATCCGCACCATGCTCGTCGAGCGGGGCTGGATCCCGGTCGTGTCGCGGGCGCGGGTGCACATGCTGGCCGACGCGCTCATGGAGGAGACGCTGCACACCGTCTTCACCGTCGAGGAGATCATCAAGGAGGTGATGTACACCGCGACGTTCGACACCTATGTGTACCGCGACGGGCGCCTCGTGCACACCGCCACCGGCAGCATCATGCACGGCTACGCGGTCAGCCGCGGCGAGAACGCAGGCTCGCTCGCCGAGTTCGACGACACCACCCGTGCCGCCCTGCTCGGAGGCGGGCGATGAACGACACGCAGCCGAAGAAGAGGCTGAAGCGGCCGCCCCGGCTGTACTTCAACCTGCGCAGCCCGTTCAGCTGGATGGGCCTGCGCCAACTCGAAGAGCGCTTCCCGCAGGCGCCGGACGTCATCGAGTACTACCCGTACTGGGACCCGGACGAGAAGACCGTGGCCGCGCTCGAAGAGCGGGACTCCGGCTTCCACTACACCCAGATGTCCAAGGCCAAGCACCTCTACATCCTTCAGGACACCAAGCGGCTCTCCGCGCGCTTCGGTTACACCATGGCCTGGCCGATCGACATCGATCCCTGGTGGGAGCGTCCGCACCTGGCCTGGCTCAAGGCGCGTCACCTCGGCCGTGAGCGGGAGTTCTACACAGCGGTGACCGCGGCGCGTTGGGAGCGCGGCGAGAACATCTGCGACGCGGAGGTGCTGCGCCGCGTCGCCGAGTCGGCGGGCTTCGACGGCGACGAGATGCTGGCCGCGGCGGACGACCCGGAGCTGCGCGCCGAAGGTGTGGACGCGCTCGCGGCCGCCTACGACGACGATGTGTTCGGCATCCCGTACTTCAAGGTCGGACGGCACCGCTTCTGGGGCCTCGACCGCGTCGACGCCTTCCTCGACGAGCTGATCCCGGCCCTGGAGAAGGCAGCCGAATCCGCCCCCGCCACGCCGCAGGAGGTGCCCGCCGACCTGCTCAACCGGGTTGGCGCGTACGACTCCGACTCGGCGGGCGGCTGCGGCTGAACGGAAGATCCCGTGCTACCGACAGCCGTCGGCGCGGCCCTTGCCGGCCGCCGCAGAAGAGTGCTCCTCAGCAGTGTGTCCTCCGACTCGCACACATGGAACCTGGTCTTCCTCCAGTTGCTGCTGGAGGAGATGGGCCATGACGTCACCAACCTCGGCGCGTGCGTGCCCGACGAGATGCTGGTCCAGGAGTGCGCCGCGCTCCGTCCCGACCTGGTGGTGATCAGTACGGTCAACGGCCATGGACACGCGGACGGGAAGCGGCTGATCGGCAAGGTGCGTGCCCGGCCGGAGACACGGCACACCCCGGTGGTGATCGGCGGAAAGCTGGGCATCACCGGGGGCACCCAGGCGACGGCGTCACACGAACTCGTGATGGCCGGGTTCGACGCGGTCTTCCAGGACGACGCGGACCCGGCCGCCCTGGGCCGCTTCCTGGACACGCTGGAGCCCGCGCCGAACACACGGGAGCCCGGTCAGGACGTTCTGGAGCGGGGCCCGGATGTTCTGGAACCCGGCCCGGACGTTCTGGAGCCCGCGTCATGAGCGCCGCCCGGGGCTCCTTCGTGGGCCTGTCGGAGGTGCGCCGGTCGGCGGGTCTGCTGGTCCAGCCCCGCATGGGCTTCAGCGGCCCCGAGCAGATGCGGCGGGGCCTCGCCGCCACCCGGCGGGCGCGCGCGGCCACCGTGGGCACCCTCACCCTCGACAGCTATACGAGGGTGAAGGACTACGCGTCGGTCGAGCGCGCCCTCGCCGAGGACACCGGGCTCAACGGCTATCCGATCGTCACCCACGGCGTGGAGACCACCCGGGAGGTGCTGGAAGGCATCCGCGGCCCCGGCTTCCCCGTCCAGATCCGGCACGGCTCCGCCCTGCCCGACGACATCTTCACCACCCTCGTGGCGGCCGGCCTGGACGCCACCGAGGGCGGCCCCGTCTCGTACTGCCTGCCCTACAGCCGCGTCCCGCTCGCCGTCGCCACCGACGCCTGGGCCCGCTGCTGCGAGCAGTTCGCGCGGCTGCGGGACGACCGGGGCATCGAGCCGCACCTGGAGAGTTTCGGCGGCTGCATGATGGGCCAGATGTGCCCGCCCAGCCTGCTCATCGCCATCACCCTGCTCGAAGGGCTCTTCTTCCACCAGCACGGGCTGCGCAGCGTCTCCCTCAGCTTCGCCCAGGGGACCCACCCACGGCAGGACGACGAGGCCATCGCCGTCCTCCGCTCCCTGGCCGCGGAGCTCCTTCCGCGCGACACGGACTGGCACATCGTCGTCTACACGTACATGGGCAAGTACCCGCGTACCCCCGAGGGCGCGCGGCACCTGCTGCGCGGAGCGGCCGAACTCGCCGTACGCGGGGGCGCGGCGCGGCTGATCGTGAAGACGCCTGTCGAGTCGCGGCGCATCCCCACCATCGAGGAGAACGTCGAAGCGCTGGAGTTCGCGGGCGCGGCGGCGGCAGCGGTGGAGGGCGCGCCGGCACCCCCGGTCCAGGACACCGGTATCGCCGCCGAGGCCCGGCTCCTCGTCGACGCGGTCCTCGATCTCGACGCGGACGTGGGCAAGGCCCTGGTCGCCGCCTTCGCCAAGGGCTACCTCGATGTGCCCTACTGCCTGCACGCCGACAACCGCGGTCGCTCGCGCGGCTACATCGACGAGGCAGGACGGCTGCGCTGGGCCTCCGTCGGCGCGATGCCCATCCGTGGCGTGACCGGTTCCCGCGAGCGCGAGCACCCGGTCGGCAGCGCGGAACTGCTGACGGCCCTCTCCTATGTGGAACGCACACACGACCGCCTGGCACTGCACGGCGGCGATCCGAGAACACCGGGAGCACACCATGAACTGGACGCTGGAACGACTGCTTCCGACCTTCGACAAACGTGAACACCACAGCCGGCTGATCCACGCCCCTCAGGACCGCGTCTGGGACACCCTCATGGACCTGCGCGCGGGCGACCTCCCCGTCACCCTCGGCCTGATGCGGGTACGGGGCGGCCCCTCGGCGTGGGTGAAGGGCATCGACGTCGGGGCGCACGAAGGGATGGATCTCCGCGTCCTGGACTCCATGGCACCCCGTGAGATGGCCGCCGATCCGCCCCACGAGGTGGTCCTCGGCGACATCGCGCGCTACGTCGCCCTGCGTCCCTCCCGCCCGGAGATCGAGCGCGGTGACCCGGAGGCGTTCGCCGGGTTCGCCGAGCCGGGCTGGTCCAAGGTCGTGATGAACTTCCGCCTCACGCCCGAAGGCGACGGCACCCTGCTCTCCACCGAGACCCGCGTCCTGGCCACCGACGCCTCCGCCCGCCGCGCGTTCGCCCTCTACTGGGGCGTCATGCGCGCGGGCAGCGGCCTCATCCGGCACGACATCCTGCGGGCGATCGAGAAGAAGACGCGGACGCCATAGCCGTCTGTCGCGTTCTGCTCACAGGTCTCTGCTCACAGCTCTCTGCTCACAGCTCTGAGTTCAGAGGTCTGTGTTCAGAGGTCGACGACGAACGCGGCCCTGCCGGAGCGGCGGCCGTTGACCTGGATCTCCAGGGCGTGTTCGCCGGGGTAGTGGCGGCGCGTGGTGATCGGGCGGAAGGAGTGCCGGCGCTCCAGGGCGAGTCGCTCACCGGCGGCCAGGGTCCGCGTCGTCAGTTTGAAGACGCGGGGTGCTGTGGTGCCGTTGGCCTTGCGGTAGTGGATGACGTAGTCGACGGCGAGCCGGACCGGCCGGGGTCCCTCGTTGGTGAGGTCCACACCGAAGACCAGTGCGTCGTCCTGGGTGACCTTCGTGCTCCGCAGACTGGGGCCGGTGACGGTCAAGTCCTCGGAGGGCGGGGCGAATCCGAGCAGATCGAGTGCCGCGGCATCGGCCTGTTTGACGAGGGTGCGCATCGCGTGTTTGACCACCGCGGGCGTGGTGGCGGCAGCGGCGCGCTCCGACCAGTCGCGGGCTGTGGAGACCGCGAGGGCCGGGTCGAGCCGTGAGATGTCGTTGAGGTGGTTGGCCACGGATCTGCGGACCACTTCGTCGGCATCGGTGTGGAGTGCGTCGAGGATCGGCACGGTCACGGAGGGCCGGTGGCGCAGTTCCGGGACCTGTTTCGCCCAGGGCAGCCGCGGTCTGGTGCCCTCGCTCGCCAGTCGCCGTACGGAGGGATCGGCGGAGGCGGTCCAGGTGCCGACGGTCCGCAACGTCCTCTCCATGTCGGCGTTGAGGAAGGTCCGCAGGGCGAATTCGCTGGTCAGCCGGGGTGTCAGAGCGGCGAGAAGGGCGAGGCCGTCCTCGAAGTCGGCGGGGCGGGCCGAGTCCACGGCCAGCGCCGCCACGGCCTCCGTGACCGGCCAGATCATCCAGCCGGAGAACCTCGGATCGGCCAGGGCGGCACGGAAGACATCCGCGGCGGCGGG
This sequence comes from Streptomyces scopuliridis RB72, assembly GCF_000718095.1. Classification (GTDB taxonomy): domain Bacteria; phylum Actinomycetota; class Actinomycetes; order Streptomycetales; family Streptomycetaceae; genus Streptomyces; species Streptomyces scopuliridis. The sequence continues at coordinate 32,229 of NZ_JOEI01000001.1, forward strand.
GTACGTACCGGGGAGGTCCTGGACCAGCGCGTCACATACGGCGCGCGTCCGCTGGCTCAGACCGAGCGGCCCGAGGGCCTCGGCGCTCGCTCGTACGGTGGACCAGCGCGTGCTCGGCGCGGCGGTCGCGCCGAGCACGCGCGCCAGCTGTCGGATACTGGCCGCGCTGATCAGCTCATCGGCGGTGGGCATGTCGGTACGTCGTCCTCCGTGTGTCGGCCCGGATCGGATCGGTCCGGATCCGGGATCTCTCTCGCACGTCAGACGCTACGACGGGACTAGGACAGCTCTTGTCCTGGATCCGCCCCGTCCCGATCGGAACACGCACGTCGCGTCGCTCACGCCGCGCCGACGGCCGCCGTGAGCATCGGGAGGGCACGGGTGAGGGCGCGTTCCCAGTAGGGCCAGGTGCGGGTGCCGGGGCCGTAGCGGTCGGCCGTGACGTTCAGGCCGTGGTGGTCGCGGTCATACGGGTGCCCCGCGCGCGGATCGCACGCGGGGCACCCGGGGCCGTTCAGGTCAGGCGACGACCTGGCCCTCGTGCAGCTTGCGGATGTCGTCCGCGTCGTAGCCGAGGTCCGCGAGCACCTCGTCCGTGTGCTCGCCGAGCAGCGGCGCACCCTTGATGTCGGGCTTGAAACCGGAGAACTTGACCGGGCTGCCCACGGTCAGGTACGTGCCGCGCTCCTTCTGCTCGACCTCGACGATCGTGCCGCTCTTGCGCATGTCGGGGTCCTCGGCGAGTTCCTTCATGCTGAGCACGGGGGCGCAGGGCACCTCCCACTCGCGCAGGATGTCGACCGCCTCGTACTTGGTCTTGTCGGCCAGCCACTTCTCGATCTCGCCGAAGATCTCCATGATGCGCGGCTGGCGGGCGCGGGCGCTCGTGTAGTCCGGGTCCTCGACCCACTCGGGGTGGCCGATCGCCTCAGCGGTGCGCTTCCAGTTCTGCTCCTGGATCGTGAAGTAGATATAGGCGTTGGGGTCGGTCTCCCAGCCCTTGCACTTCAGGATCCAGCCCGGCTGACCGCCGCCGCCGGCGTTGCCGCCGCGGGGCACCGCGTCGCCGAACTCGCCGTGCGGGTACTGGGGGTACTCCTCCAGGTAGCCGACCTTCTCCAGGCGCTGCTGGTCACGGAGCTTGACCCGGGTCAGGTTGAGTACGGCGTCCTGCATGGACACCGATACCTTCTGGCCCAGACCGGTCGCGTTGCGCTGGATGATCGCGGTCAGCAGGCCGATCATCAGGTGCATACCGGTGTTGCTGTCGCCGAGGGCCGAGCCGCTGATGGTCGGCGGGCCGTCCCAGAAGCCGGTGGTGGACGCGGCGCCACCGGCCGCCTGCGCGACGTTCTCGTAGACCTTGAGGTCGTTCCACGACGAGTCGTCGTTGAAGCCCTTGACCGAGCCGAAGATCAGGCGCGGGTTCAGCTCGTGGATGTGCTCCCAGCTGAGACCCATCCGGTCCATGGCGCCCGGCGCGAAGTTCTCGACCAGGATGTCCGACTCGCGGATCAGCTTCTCCATGACCTCCTTGCCCTCGGGGGTCTTGGTGTTGATGGCCAGCGAGCGCTTGTTGCTGTTCAGCATCGTGAAGTACAGGGCGTCGAGGTCGGGGATGTCCCGCAGCTGATTGCGGGTCACGTCGCCGCCCTGGGGGCGCTCGACCTTGATGACGTCGGCGCCGAACCAGGCGAGCATCTGCGTACACGCGGGACCGGCCTGGACCCCGGTGAAGTCGATCACCTTGATTCCGGCGAGCGGCTTGTCACTCATGGTGGCTTCCTTCTCGTGAATGATCTTGGTACGGAGGGTGTGGTGTGCGGGGGAGTGCGGTGAGCCGGTCGCTCACTTCTTCGCCGGCGTGATGTTGCCGACGGTGATGCCCTTCGGGTTGAGGTGCGCGATGTGGCCGCTCTCGGTGCCGGCCGACGGGTCGATCGCGCAGTCGATGAGCGCCGGGCCGCCCGAGGCCAGCGCCTCGGTGAGGGCCGCGGTGACCTCGGCGGGCGTGGTCGCGCGGTAGCCCTTGCCGCCGAACGCCTCGATCATCTTGTCGTGGCGCGCCTGGAGCATCAGGGTCGTCGGGGACGGGTCGGTCTCCAGGGGGTTGACGTCGTCGCCGCGGTAGACGCCGCCGTTGTTCATGATGACGGTGACGACGGGCAGGTTGTAGCGGCAGATCGTCTCCAGCTCCATGCCGCTGAACCCGAAGGCGCTGTCGCCCTCCACGGCCACCACCGGCTCACCGCTCTCGACGGCGGCGGCGATCGCGTAGCCCATGCCGATGCCCATGACACCCCACGTACCGCTGTCGAGGCGGTGGCGCGGTACGTGCATGTCGATCACATTGCGGGCGATGTCCAGCGCGTTGGCACCCTCGTTGACGAGGTAGATCTCCGGGCGCTCGTGGATGACGTCACGTACGGCCTTCAGCGCGCCCATGAACTGCATCGGGTGCGGGTCGGCCTTGAGGCGCTCCGCCATCTTGGCGACGTTCTGCGCCGAGCGCGCTCCCAGCTCCTCGCGCCAGGCGGCGGGGGCCGCGATCTGGCCGGGCTTGGTCCGCTCGGCGAGTGCGTCGAGCACCGACTCGATGTCTCCGACCAGCGGGGCGGCGATGGGCTGGTTACTGTCCATCTCCTTGGGCTCGATGTCCACCTGGATGAACTTCGCGTCGGGGTTCCACTGCGGAGCCTCGCCATGGTTGAGCAGCCAGTTGAGGCGCGCGCCGACGAGCATCACGACGTCGGCCTTCTTCAGCGCCAGCGAACGGGCGGTGGCGGCGGACTGCGGGTGGTCGTCGGGCAGCAGGCCCTTCGCCATCGACATCGGAACGTACGGAATGCCCGTGGACTCGATGAAGTTCCGGATCTTCTCGTCCGCCTGCGCGTACGCGGCGCCCTTGCCCAGCACCACCAGCGGCCGTCGCGCACCCGCCAGGATCTCGACCGCGCGGTCCACCGCCTCGGGCGCGGGCAGCTGGCGCGGCGCGGGGTCGACCAGACGGCTCAGCGTCTTCGCGCCCTCCTCCGCGTCCATGATGGAGCCGAGCACCGCGGCGGGGATATCGAGGTAGACACCGCCGGGCCGGCCGGAGATGGCGGTCCGCAGCGCACGGGCGATACCGCGGCCGATGTCCTCCACCCGGCTCACGCGGTACGCGGCCTTGACGAACGGCTGGGCGGCGGCGAGCTGGTCCATCTCCTCGTAGTCGCCCTGTTTCAGGTCGACGAGGTGGCGCTCGCTGGAGCCGGAGATCTGCACCATCGGGAAACAGTTCGTGGTGGCGTTCGCGAGCGCGACCAGCCCGTTGAGGAAACCCGGCGCGGACACGGTCAGCGCCACGCCCGGCCGCTTCGTGAGGTACCCGGCCGCCGCCGCCGCGTGTCCGGCGTTGCTCTCGTGACGGAAGCCGATGTAGCGGATGCCCTGCGCCTGCGCGAGGCGGGCCAGGTCGGTGATCGGGATGCCGACCACGCCGTAGATGGTGTCCACGTCGTTCAGCTTGAGCGCGTCGACGACCAGGTGATACCCGTCGGTGAGCTCGGCCTGAGCGTCGGCGGTCGCCGCGTTCTCCAGTGCGGAAGGGGCGGTCATGGTCCGAGGTCCTCCTTGGGCGGTCATGCCTGATCGGCTTCTCGTCCCACCTTCCGCAGCCCGCTTCCGCACGTCCAAGACCTATCGGCGACCAGCCGATAAACAGCATTTATCGATCAACGATCGCCGCATGTCAGAGGCGTGCGGAAGCCCTCGGGGAACCGCTTGATAGATCCTCGCTATCGGCTGTTCGCCAGCGGGTATTGGACGACCGCCGCGTGCCCGCGCAGGCTCGCAGAGGACAGCTTCATCGGACCTGGTGCGAGGAGGTGTGCACATGGCCGTTCCGACCGAGGCATCGGTGCGCGAAGCGGGCCCGTACCGGCCGCCGGCGCTCACCGGCCTCATCGATCTCCTCGACCGGCACGCGCGCGACCGTCCCCGCTCGCGGGCGCTCGTGGTCACCGGGGACCGCGTACCGCTCTCCTACGGCGGTCTCGCCGCCCTGGCCGGAGACGTGGCCGCCCGGCTCGGCCGTACGGGGCTGCGCCGCGGTGATGTGGTCGGTCTCGTCTCCGCCAACACCGCCGAGTTCGTCGTCGCGCTGCTGGGCGCGGCCCGGGCCGGGCTGGTGGTCGCCCCGGTCGACCCCGCACTTCCCGCCGCGCAGCTGACGGACCGGTTCGAAGCGCTGGGGGCGCGGGCGGTCCTGCTCGGACCTGCCGCGGCCGGCGCCGCGCCGGCCGCGCTGCCCGAGATCCCGGTCTGGCCCCTGCGCGTGGACATCTCCCATGCGGGGACGGCGACGGCCACACTCGACACCGGCGCGCCCGCGATGCGGCCCGGCCGGGGCGCCGCCCACGAACTCTCGGACCGCGACGCCCTCGTGCTGTTCACCGCGGGCACCACCGGTGGGCCGAAGATGGTTCCGCTGACCCACGCCAACGTGGCCGCCTCCGTACGGGACATCTGCGCCACCTACAAGCTGGGCCCCGGCGACGCGACGGTCGCCGTGATGCCCTTCTTCCACGGCCACGGGCTCTTCGCGGCGCTCCTCGCCTCCCTCGCCAGCGGCGGATGCGTCCTGCTGCCCGAGCGGGGACGTTTTACGGCCCATACCTTCTGGGACGACGTACGGGCCGTGTCCGCCAGTTGGTTCACCGCGGTCCCGGCCATCCACGAGATCCTCCTCGACCGGTCGGCGGCCGAGTACCCGGGCCCGCGGGCCGCGCCCCTGAAGTTCGTCCGCAGTTGCAGCGCGCCCCTCAACACGGCCACGCAGCGGGCGTTGGAGCGTACGTTCGGCGCGCCGCTGCTGTCCGCGTACGGGATGACCGAGTCCACCCACCAGACGACCAGCGAGCCGCTGCCGGAGCAGGGGTATCTGAAGCAGGGCTCCGTCGGCCGGCCGACCGGGGTGCGTCTCCGGATCGTCGACCCGCAGGGACGTACGTGCCCGCCCGGCACCCGGGGCGAGGTGTGGGTGCACGGCCCCACCGTCACCCGCGGCTATCTCGGCGCCCCCGAAGGGACGGCGCACAGTTTCACCGACGGGTGGTTCCGCACCGGAGACCTGGGCAGCCTGGACGAGGACGGCTATCTCTTCCTCACCGGGCACCTCAAGAACCTCATCAACCGCGGCGGCGAGAAGATCTCGTCCGAGCATGTCGAGGACATCCTCGCGGGATGCCCCGGAGTCGCCGAGGCGGCCGTCTTCCCGATCCCCGACGCGCACTACGGGCAGCGGGTCGGCGCCGCCGTGGTCGTACGCGAGGGCGAGAACCTCGGGTCCGAGCAGATCCTGCGGTACTGCCGCAACCGGCTGTCGGCCGTCGAGGTGCCCGACCGGCTCGATGTCGTCGCCGCGCTTCCCCACACCGCCAAGGGCGGCCTCGACCGGCGGGCGGTGGCCGGCCGGTACGCGCACTGACGGTGCGGGACCGGGCCCCTGCCGGCCCGGTCCTATCGGACGTGATGCTCGGGCTCGGTCGGCAGCGGCTGGTCGAAGAACGCGTCCAGCGACAGGCCCGTCGCCGCGTTCACGAACGCCCGCGCGGCGATCGAACCGGGCGTCGCCGCGTGGATCGCGACCGAGACCTGCGCCCTGGCGTCCGGGGCGACCAGCCGGACGGCCCGTGTCCTGCCGATCACCGGCATCGCCCGCAGCCAGGTGTGCGGCACGATGCTCGCCCACTCGCCGACGCCCACATGCGCGTACAGCGAGGCGACCGAGTCCGTCTCCACCTGCGGGGTCACCACCACCCCGCTCTCCGCGAACACACTGTCGATGAGCTGACGGATCCTCATGTCGGGTGTCAGCAGCGCGAGCGGCAGCTGCGCCGCCTCCGCCCAGGTCATGGTGTGGGTCTGGGGCATCAGCTGGTCGCCGGAAGCGAGCAGTACGTACCGCTCCTGGTACAGCGGCACGACCTGCAGGCTCTCCCGGTCCTCGGGGGCGAAGTGCGAGATCGCGGCGTCCAGTTCGAATTCGCGCAGCTGGCGGAGGAGTGTCTGGGCCGAAAGCCGGGAGCGCACCTGCACCTTCGCCAGCGGGTGCGCCCCGCAGAAGGCGGCCACCGGCAGCGCCAGGGTCGTCGACGCGGTGGGCTCCGTCCCCAGCCGCAGTGTGCCGGTGATGCCCGACTGTACGGCGGCCACCTCGGCCTTGAACGCGTCCTGCTCGGCCAGGATCCGCTTGGCCCACACGACGAGCCGCTCGCCCTCCGGGGTGAGGCCCTCGTAGTTGTGCCCCCGGTTGATCAGCGTGACATTCAGCTCCCGCTCCAGCTTGGCGATCGCCGCCGAGAGCGCGGGCTGTGACACGTAGCAGGCCGCCGCCGCCCGCGCGAAGTGCTTTTCCCTGGCCACCGCCACGAAATACTCCAGCTGACGGAACAGCATCAGCGACTCCTCCCTGCCCGGGGTCCCTGCCCGCGGATCGCGACGGCTCCGGGCCGCGACTTCTCCGGCTCCGGCGACGCCTTCACTCATCCTACTTATCAACCGTTCAATGACCGGCCCGGACGTCATGTCCGATTGCCGCCGGACTCCCCGCTCGCGGCGTATCAGCATCGTCGTCATGTCCTCATACCCGACAGAGAGACGGACGATCATGAGCGCGGTTCTTGACGGCAAAGTGGCTTTCGTGACCGGCGGCAGCCGGGGCATCGGCGAGGCGGTGGCGCTGCGGCTGGCCGAGGACGGAGCCGATGTCGCGCTGACCTATCAGCACAGCGCGGAGCGCGCGACGGAGGTGGTGGACCGGATCAAGGCGCTCGGCCGACGGGCCCTGGCGGTACGTGCCGACAGCGCGGACGCGGCAGCGGTACGTGACGCCGTGGACCAGGCCGCCGCGGAGTTCGGGCGGCTCGACATCCTGGTGAACAACGCGGGGACCGGAGCGATCGGCCCCGTCGGGGACGTGTCGCTGGAGGATGTCGACCGTGTGCTGAGCGTCAACGTACGGGCGCCGTTCCTCACGTCCCAGGCGGCGCTGCGGCACATGTCCGAGGGCGGGCGGATCGTCACCATCGGAAGCTGCATGGCCGAGCGGGCCGCCTTCCCCGGCGGGGCGCTGTACGCGACGAGCAAGACCGCTCTGACCGGACTGACCAAGGCGCTCGCCCGTGAACTGGGCCCGAGGGGTATCACGGCCAACCTCATCCACCCCGGGCCCGTCGACACCGACATGAACCCGGCCGACGGCCCGGGAGCCGATATGCAGCGGGGCTTCACGGCGCTCGGCCGCTACGGGCAGCCGTCGGATATCGCCGCGACCGTGGCCCACCTCGCCGGCGACGGCGGCCGGTATGTCACGGGCGCCGCCATCGCCGTGGACGGCGGCTTCGCGGCCTGAACCCCGGCGCCCCGGGCGCCGGGCGCGGTCCGTCGGCTCCTGACGGACCGCGGCCGGCCCCGGCTCACATCCGGCCCCGGCTCACATCCGCACGTGGCGCTCGATGTCCTCCCCGAACTCGGTGAGCGCCTGATCGGTGAGTGTGGGCCGGGTCTCGGCGATGGACGCCAGATAGTCGTCCGTACGGGCCGGCGCGCCCTGGCGGTCCAGGACCTCCCGCTCGAACGCGGCATGGGCGCCCTTGCGGGCGGCGAACTCGATATCGGCGGGGGTGAACATCTCGCTGGCCGCGACCAGTTGGCCCAGCTCCACCCCGTCGGCGGCGTGGCCGAGATAGCGTCGCCAGATCGCCTCCCGGGCGGCCGGATCGGGCGGGCCGACCGGTATGACGTAGTCGAACCGGCCGGGGCGCAGAAACGCCGGATCGAGCGACCGGACGGAGTTGGTGGCGCAGATCAGCAGCCGGTCGTCGTGGTCACGGAAGCCGGGGATCAGCTTCAGCAGTTCGTTGGTGACGCCGTGACCGGGATCGACGGCCAGACCGGAGCGGGCGGCGGCGATCTCCTCGACCTCGTCGATGAACAGCAGCACGGTCTCCAGCTCGGCCAGATCCGCGAAGGCTTCCCGCAGGGAGGTGGCCAGACCCCCGGCGCCGGCCGCCGCGAGCCGGGAGGGGAAGAGTTCCACGAACGGCCAGTCCAGCCGGGAGGCGACGGCCTTGGCGAAGCTGGTCTTGCCGGTGCCCGGCGGGCCGAAGAGGATGACAGCCTTCGGCGGCGTCACCCCGTACCGGTCGGCCAGCGCGGGTTCGGTCAGCGGCAGCACGATCCGCCGCTCGATGGTCTCCTTCTCCCGCTCCATTCCCGCGAGAGCGTCCCAGAGCCCCTGCGGCAGTACCCTCCCGCCGAGTTCGGCGAGCAGCCCCGCGTCGCTCGCGCCGAGATGCTCGACCTTCTCGTAGAAGACAAGTCCCTCGCGCGTCCGGTAGCCGGAGTTCTCCAGCGCTGTGTCACCGGTGGCGCCCGGGGCGAGCAGCGCGCCTATCCGGCGTACCCCGTGGATGCGCAGGCGTCGCTCCAGCTCGGCGAGGAGGGCGCTGCCGAGCCCGCGGTGCCGCCACTTCGCGGCGAGCGCCACCAGTGTGATCCAGGCCCGCTCGCCCTGGGTCTGCGCCACCGCCATGCCCACCAGATCGTCGCCCACCACGGCGACCACGGCGGGCTCACCGGTCCGGGCCGCCGCCATGACCTCGGAGACGGGGAAGACCGGCGGTGCGTCGTCCTGCCGGTCCTGGTCCCAGATCTGGATCGCGCCGTCCAGATCGTCGTCGTGGAAGTCCCGCAATCGCCACGTCGGCATCATCCGCCACCTCGCCGGCGGGTCGCCGCACGCCTCGGCGGCGCCCCGGTCATGTGCTGCCGGACGGCAGCCACGGTCCCGCCCCTCTACATTCTCCGCGCCGATCGGACACCCGTCGAACGGGAGGCCGCGGCCCGGAGCCTGTCCGCCGGCCCGTCCCGGTTCAGCGGATCCTCCGGCTACTGCGGCACGGCTCACCCCGTCAAGGTCAACTTTCGTGCTATCAACCGCGACCCGCCGGGTTGCGCGTGCAACGCTTCTTCGGGCAGAACCTAACGGGGGAAGACGGGGAGGGCCTTGCCCGCTCCGTCGCGTGTACGCACGGCAAGGGCGCCGGCTGCGGTCACCACACCGCCAGGCTGCCCACGGCCCGGTACGCGACCCGCAGGAGACCACATGCACGCGTCAAGCCCGCTTCCGTCCCACTCCCACCGCGCACGCTCCGCTCACCACGACACCCGGGCCGTCCCGGCCGGATCCTGGCGCATCCTCGTGGTCGACAGCGACGAACGGTCCGCGCGGGATCTGACCCACAGCCTTCAGCGCCACCGCCACGACGCCCGCGCGGTCACCACCGGAGCGGCCGCCCTCCGTGAGCACTCCGACGCCGATGTGGTGCTCCTCGACCTCGATCTCCCGGACATCGACGGGCTGGAGATCTGCCGGTCCATCGCCACGACGAGCGACACCCCCGTCCTCGCGGTCACCGCGCACGGCAGCGAACTCGACTGCGTACTGGGCTTGCAGGCGGGCGCGGACGACTACGTGGTCAAGCCGTACGGCTTCCGTGAGCTGCTGGCCCGCGTCGACGCCGTGATGCGCCGGGCCCGGCCGAAGCCCGAGGCCCCCATGAGCATGCGGGTGGGCCCGCTGTTCATCGAGCGGGCCACGCGCACGGTGGAACTGCACGGCCGCGTCATTCCCCTCACCCGCAAGGAGTTCGACCTGCTGCAACTCCTCGCGTCCCCTCCCGGCGAGGTCGTTCCCCGGCGGAGCATCCTCCAGCGCATCTGGCACGACACCGATATGACGCGCAGTCGCACGATCGACACGCACATCACCAGCCTGCGCAGAAAGCTCGGTTCGCCGGACTGGATACTCACCGTCCGGGGCGTCGGCTTCCGGCTGGTGCAGATATGAATCGCGCCCCGGGGCCGGCTGCGGTGCGCCGGCGCCGTGCCGATGGCGGGCCGGCCGGCACAGCCCTGACCCTCACCGGTCACTCCCGCCCCGCCCCTGCCCCGCTCCTGCCAGACACTCTTCGAGGAAGGCCAGGACCCGTAGGTGATAGCTCCGGGCCGCCCGCCCCAGGCTGATGTTGTGCCCGGCGCCCGCCAGGTGTTCGGTACGTACGAGAGGCGACGCCAGCCGCGCCGTCATGGCCGCCACCGTCTCCGCGTCGCACCGCCACCATCGTTCGTGTTCGGCGAAGGTGAGGCGCACCGGGACGCGTACGGAACGTGCCACTTCCGGATAGACACGCGGCCAGTCCGCCATCTCCGCCGCCTCCCTGCCGGGTATGGGCGCGACGAGCCGCTGCGCGAGCCGGAAGGTGCGGGGCGGATAGAGGGACAGCGGGCCCCAGTGCAGGCCGCGGGTGCGCCGGCCGTCGGTCCCGGTGAGAATCCCGGGATCGACGGCCCAGCGGTCGCTGATGCCGGAGACATCCACCCCCAGCAGCCCGTCATCGCGCCAGCCCGCCGCCGTCGACAGCGCGACCTTCCCGCCCAGTGAGTGGCCGACCAGGAAGAACCCCGCGCCCGGGGGACGGCGCCGCGCGAAGCCGGACAGCGCCTGCCGTATCCGGGCCCCTTGCTCGTCGAGCCCGGCGCCTTCGGGGGTCCGCGCCGCCGAACTCCCGTATCCGGGCCGGTCCAGCGCGAGCGCCGCGTACCCGCAGGACGCCGCGAGCGAGAGAAGTGAGGTGGCCGGATCGGCGCGGCCGTGGAAGTACCCCGCGCGCATGCCGCCGCCGTGCAGCGCGACCACCACGGCGCGTGGCGGGGAGACGTCTGGAAGGGCCAGCAGTCCGGAGAGGGTGAGACCGCCCGCGTCCAGCTCGATGGCGCGGACAGGGTCACTCAACCCGTCGGCCGGAGCGGGCGGGGAGAGGGACGGGGAGAGCTGGGGCATGAGGACTCCACATCGGTAGGGGCCCGGCGCGGCTCCGTCACCGTCACCGGGAGAGCAGTTCCCGGGTCTTCTCGTCGAGCCGCCGGGCGTCGTGCACATCGAAGGACGTGTCCGCCAAGCTCATCCGCTGCCATTCCACGAACGCGCTCACCGGCTCGGCGGGCGGGTCGTCCAGACACCTGACGATCGGTGCGATGCCCTCCTCCACCGACTTGGCCATCCTCTTCAGCATCTCGACATGGCGCCTGGTCGCCGCGTCGTACTCGCCGGAGAAGCTGGTGGAGACACCGCCGGGGTTGAACAGCACATAGCGGGTACGGTCGTTGGCGCCGTACCGGTCCGCGAAGGCGACACCGAGCAGGTCGTTGGCCTTGCCTCCCTGCATCTGCGCCGCGAGTCCGTCGTAGTCCCGCTTCATCTGGAGGTCCTGCCAGTGGATCTCACCCGTCGGTGAACCGGGTCCCGCCACATTCATGATGACCGGCCGCGGGGCCTTCTCCAGTAGATCGCGCAGGCCGTAGCTGAGCAGGAACCGGCTCAAGTAGAAGAGCGCGAGGGTGCTTTCGTGTCCCTCCACCGTCTCCCGCCGCCGCGCGAGGAAGTGCCGTGCGCACAGCACGAGGGCGTCCACGGCGGGGAACTCCTCCGTGATCTGCCGGATGACCCTCTCGTTCTCACTGATCAGACTCAGATCGGCCGGGATGAAGTGAGCCCTGGCTCCCGCACCGATGCCGTCGGCGGCGGCCAGGAAGGATTCCCCCTTCTTCGGGTCGCGTCCGACGATGACGACGGTGTCGCCCCGCCGCAGACAGGTGAGCGCGATCCCCCTCCCCATCCCGTCGGTACCGCCCTGAACCACGATGTGCTTCACCAGAATTCTCCAAGTCCTCGTCGTGTGACGCGGCGCCGCGCCGGATTCAACTCGGACTCAACTTAGAGATCCCGGAGGGTACTTCGCAACCGCTGTAGATAGTTTCTTGAACCGTACGGTTCATATTTGCAGCCTGGTTGGTAAGCTGCCGCCATGGCAGCGACGATGTCCGGAGCTCCTCATGTGCCGATCCCCGCGAGCACCGCCGGGTCCGGAGGGTTACGGTCACCCGCGCCGCCCGAGCCGCCCGCGACCTCACGGGGCGACGCGCGCCGGTCCACCCGTACCCGCTCGGACAGCACCAGCCGCGACAGGACGGGAACGGTGAAAGCCAGGCCCTCGCGGCACTCCGTGATCTCCACGGAGTGGGACGCGACGAGCGACTCCACCAGACGGTCGAACTCCCCGGTCCGCCGGCCGGAGAGCTCCATCGCCCGCAGCAACTCCCGTTCCCGTACCGGCCGGGGAAGCCGGCACAGCAGGGACAGCAGCTCCCGTTCGGCCGCCGGCAGCCGCTGGTGCGCGGTCCCGACGCGGCGGAGGGAGTCGTGCTGAGGCCCGCGAAGCACCGCCAGCCGCTGGCCGTCGTCCCGCGCACGGCACAGCAGGTCACGTACGAGCAGATCCGTACGCGCCGCGAGCCGTTCTCCCAACGCCCGTACGGCCAGCGGCAGTCCGTCGTACAGCCGGACCAACTCCGCTGCCTGGGGCCGCTCCCTGGCGACACGCCGCGCACCCGCGGCGCTGCCGAGCAGCGCCACCCCCTCGTCCTCACTCATCCCTTTCAGCTCCACCCGGGTGACGGCACCGGGCAGGCCCTCAAGGCGCCAGCGGGAGGTGACGACCACCGCGCAGTCCGGACTGCTGGGCAGCAGCGGAATCACCTGTCCGGGTGAGCCGGCGTCATCGAGGACGACCAGCATCCGGCGCTCCGAGGTCCAGCTGCGGAAGAGCCTGGCCAGGTCCTCCACCGCCGAGGGCAGTTGCCCGTCCGGATGTCCCGATGACAGCAGCAGTGAGGTCAGGGCGTCCCGGCCGGCGACCGGAGTGCCGTCGGGACGGTGCAGCGTCGCGAAGAGCTGACCGCCCGGATAGTGGCCGCGTAACTGGTGGGACGCCTCCACCGCCGTCACCGTCTTGCCGGTTCCGACGCCTCCCGTCACGACGACGACACGCACCGCCGGCAGAGCGCTCGCCGCCGCCCCCGACGGGCGGCCCGCCGCGGTGATCGCCGCCACCTGCCGTGTGCGGCCGATGAAGTCGGCGCTGCGCGGCGGGAGTTCGGCGGGGACGACGACCGGGCGTACCGTCTCGTCGGTAGGGGCCGCCGCCGTCCGGCGCTCCGGCAGCAAAACGTCTTCCAGTACGTCCCGCTGAAGGTCCCGGACCTCCGCCGAGGGCTCCAGACCGAGTTCACCGACCATCGCCGCCCGGAGCCGCTGATAGGCGTCGAGGGCCACCTGCCGGTGCCCCGAGCGCGCTGCGGCACGCATGAGCCGGCCGGCGAGCACCTCATTCAGGGGGTGGGCGAGCGTCAGCCCTTTCAGCTCGCTGAGCAGTTCGCGATGGATCCCCAGCTCCATGTCGGCCTCGATCCGCTGCTCCAGGGCCGCCATCCGGAGATCCTCCAGCCTGGCCTGCTGGGCCGAGAGCAGCGCACCGGCCGCCGTGCCCGAGAAGGCCGGTCCCCGCCACAGCGCGAGGGCCTCGCGGAAGGCGTCCGAGGCCAGCCCGGGGCGTCCTTCGCTCAGTGCGGCCCGGCCCCGGCTGCAGAGTTCCTGGAAGCGCCACAGGTCCAACTGCCCTGTGCCGACCCGGATCCGGTATCCGCGCGGCTCGGTCCGCACCCACGGTCCGTCCCCGGCGCCCTCTCTCAGCGCCTTGCGTATGTGGTAGATGTACGTCTGCACGGTCTTGCGCGCAAGCTTCGGGGGAGTGTCGTCCCACAGCTCCTCCACCAGACTCTCCAGCGGAACCACCTGGTTGGCGTGGACGAGCAGCAGGGAGAGCACCTGACGGCTCATGGGCGAGGCGGGCTCGCAGGGGCCCCGGTCCCCGCGTACCTCCACTGGTCCGAGAATGGAAAAGAGCATGAATTCCCCCGTCTGAGTGTGCAGTTACCACTTGTGACATCTGAGGTCGCCGCGGCGTGCCGGCTCGTACCGAGAGAAAGGCCAGGACTTCATCAACGGGTGCGGTCGGAAACGGCCTTGTGGACTCAGCCGACAGAGCTCGCGAAGGTGAGTCGGTGGGTGTACCGCGCGCCCGCGTCGCCGCCGCCGGCCGCCTCCAGCAGCGGCTGGATCACCTCGTCGATGTGTTCGGCGGCCTCCTTCTCGGACGCCCACTCCGAGAGGACGAGCACACTGCCGTCGTCCAGACCGACATGGAAGTTGGCGGCGATCGCACCGGGGTACGCCCGTTCCTCCCCCTCCGCCTTCTCCTCCGCGGCCAGCAGGCCGTCGATCCACTGACGCCCGGCCTCCACGCCGGCCATCGGGAAGACCGCGGCCGGGAAGCACTCCGGGACCGGGGCCGGATCGGTGAGGGCGCCCCCTCGGACGACGCGGTAGAGCTGGAACGGCACGGCACCCTGGGACCGGGCGCCGACGACACCCCAGTCCGGCTCTCCGCGTGAGACGCTGCCCTCCCGCCGCAGCGATTCCCGCAGCGCCGCCCGGGACAGCCACTGGGCGTAGGTCAGCACGGAGTTGCCGTCCGTGCTCGTGTAGCAGCTGGCGGACACCAGCTCGGCGGGCCACTCGGCCGACCGCCAGTGCGCGGCGATCGCGTCGGCCACTGCGCGCTGCCGCTCGGGGCCCTCCACGCTGATCACCTCGACGAGCGCGGCATCGACATCGTCGCGGTCGATCAGCGGCAGGGCATCAGTACGCTGAGACATACTCAACTCCTCGCTAGGGATGAGACGGAGGTGCCGCGGATTCCATTCTCGGCGGCACTTCGGTCATTTCCAACGGCGCTGGATGAAGGGTTGGGAGAGAAAGGACAAGATTCCGCAGAACTCTCCCGGGAAATGTCAAATCGGCGTCAGGAGATCCGTACCGGAATGATGGCGGCACTGGATTCGCGCGGGGCGATGCTCCGGTGGAGGTGGAAACGCTTGAACCCGATGGGCCGTACCCCGGGGACATCGCCACTGGCCCGCAGGGTCTTCACTCGCGTCGTGCTGTCGAGGAACGCGAGGTGCGCCTCGACCGAGGTCCACTCCGCGTAGTTGAGGACGCGCGTGGCATCCACGCTGGTATGGAAGTTCGCGGAGAGCATGCCCGGCGGCTGCTCGGCCGGCGGTACGTCGAGCACGTCGACCAGCGAGTTCATGACCCGATCCTGCCGCTCGGCGCCGTCGACGTCGAACGTCGCGGTGATCACGCACCTCGGAACGCCGGACGCGCCGGGCACCACCACGCTCCTGCGCGGCCGGTATTCGACCGCTCCCGCCCCGGCCGGCCCCCGCAGCGAGCGCACGAACGGCTGATAGGAATCCCCGTCGGCGCACTGCGCATAAGTGAGCACCGTGTCCTCCTCCGCGCTGAGAAAGCAGCTGAACGAGAGAATTCCGGCCGGCCATGGAGCACCGCTCCACTCCGCGACGGTCTGTTCCAGTACCGTCAGCGCCTCCTCCCGGCTCCGTACATACCGCTGGCCGACGAAAACGGACGCCACGTCGGTACGCCGGAGATCCGGCCCGTCCAGGGAAATCAGCTCAGTCATTCCCGCTCCTGTTCATCCATGCTCTTCGCTCGAACGCAGCCCGGTGAGCGCCGTCAGCAGACCCACCGCGCTGATGGAGGTGATGAGCGCCAGGGCGGGCCGATCACCCTGGTACTCCGTCAGCAGCAGCGCGACCAGCGGCAGTGTCACCACGCCTCCCAGTTGGACGCCCGTCTGGTAGAGGGCCACGGCCGAGCCCCGCTCAGCGGCCCGGATCCCCGCCGTGGCCTGCATGTTCAGCGCCGCGAAGGAGAGTACGAACCCCGCTTCCACCAGCACCAGTGCCGGCAGGACCGCCGCCCCGTACGACTCCGTCGGGGCGCGCCACAGGTAGTACGCGCAGCCGAGGAACGGCGCGAGCGCCCCCAGCGCGATCAGCCGGCCGGTGCTCCAGCGGGCGACCAGACGCCCCGCGAAGGGAACGGCCACCATCAAGGGCACACACGCCGGGAGCAGACCCAGCGCACACTGCCAGGGCGACCAGCCCAGGCGCTGCTGGAGCTGAAAGGTGATCAGCAGCAGCAGGCCGGCATAGGTGCCGTTGAGGGTGGCCGCGCCGACCGCCGACCGCAGCAGCCGGCCGTCCCGGAGCAGCGCCGGCTTCAGACGCGGTGTTCGTCCTCCGGCCCCGGACTCGTGCGGAATGATCCGCGTGGCGAAGACCAGCAGCGCGAGGGCGAGGGGCGCGGGAAACAAGAGCGTCCAGCGCCAGCCCGATTCCAGGAGCGCCGCGGAGAGCAGCAGCCCCGCGGTGAACCCGGTGGCGCCGAACATGGAGTAGACGGAGACCGCCTTGCGCCGTTGCGGTCCGTCGCGGAAGGCCGTGCTGATGATGGCCAGTCCGGTGGGGGCGGTCAGCGCGGCGCAGCAGCCCTTGACCACCCGGGTCGCGATGAGCACCGACTCGCTGTCGGTCACCCCGCCGATCACGGAGGCGAGGGCGAAGACCGCCATCGCGCCCAGATACGCGCGGCGGCGGCCGCACAGCGCGGCGATCCGGTTCCCCAGGAGCAGCAGGGCCGCGAACCCGAGGGCGAAGCCGCTCATCAGACACTGGACCGCAAGCAGCGGCATGTCCATGGCCTCGCCGATCGTGGGCAGGGCCACCAGCACTACGGACACCTCGACGGCGTCCAGGAGCATATTGCCCGACAGGACGCACAGCAGGGCCCACTGCCGGACTCCCCAGGGCGCGACATCCAAGGCCGCGTCGCGGGCGTTGGTCGTGCCGTTCGCTGTCATGTCTCGTCATCACCGTCTCGGTCTCGTCATCACCGTGCCGGATCGGCCGCGGGTCCCGCGGTTCGGACGGGCGCGTACGCGATGCGCGCCCTCAGCCGCCGTCCCGCCGCCACGCCCGCGGATTCGCGAAGGCGGCCACCCGTTCGGGTCTGCGCCAGCGGGCCTCAGGACCGGCGGGTGCCCGGCCGCCGTCCAGACCGGAATCGAGGGCGGCGCCCGCGCGCGCGAGCAGGACCGCGGTCAGCGCGGCCAGTTCCTCGTCGCTGGGGCTGCCCTTCTCCACCCGCAGCAGCTGCGGCAGGGCAGCGCCGCCGCGCACCGGTTCCCCGGTCACAGCGGTGGGTTTCCGTGCTTGCGGCGCGGCAGATCGGAGTCCTTGGTCCGCAGCATGGAGAGCGAGCGGATCAGCACCGAGCGGGTCTCCCGCGGATCGATGACATCGTCGACCAGGCCGCGTTCGGCCGCGTAGAAGGGGTGCACCAGCTCCCGCTTGTACTCCTCGATCTTCTGCCGGCGCGTCTGCTCCGGGTCCTCGGCGGCGGCGATCTCCCGCCGGAAGACCACATTGGCGGCGCCCTCCGCGCCCATCACGGCGATCTCGTTCCCCGGCCAGGCCAGCGAGATGTCCGCACCGATCGAGCGGGAGTCCATCACGATGTAGGCGCCGCCGTACGCCTTGCGCAGGACGACCGAGATCCGGGGCACCGTCGCGTTGCAGTACGCGTAAAGGAGCTTCGCACCGCGACGGATGATGCCCTCGTGCTCCTGCCGCACGCCCGGGAGGAACCCGGGCACATCGACGAGGGTGACGAGGGGGATGTTGAAGGCGTCGCAGAACTGGACGAAGCGCGCGCCCTTCTCGGATGCCGTGATGTCCAGTACGCCGGCCATCGAGGAGGGCTGATTGGCGACGATGCCCACCACCTGGCCGTCCAGCCGGGTCAGCGAGCACACGAGATTGGGCGCCCACGCGGCGTGGACCTCCATGTGCTCACCCTCGTCGACGAGTTCCTCGATCACCGCGCGTATGTCGTAGGAACGGCCGGCCTCGTCGGGGACGAGTCCGGGCAACGCCTCGCACAGCCGGTCCGCCCGGTCCGCGCCGGGCGCGACGGGCGGCAGTTCGCGGTTGTTGGCGGGCAGCAGGGAGAGCAGAAAGCGCACCTCCGCCAGACAGGTCTCCTCATCGTCGTACACGAAGTGGGCCACGCCCGAGACACCGCCGTGGACATCCGCGCCGCCCAGGCCGTCCTGCGATATCTCCTCGCCGGTCACGGCCTGCACGACATCGGGGCCGGTGATGAACATCTGCGAGATCCCGCGGACCGCGAAGACGAAATCGGTGAGCGCGGGGGAGTAGGCGGCGCCACCCGCACACGGGCCCAGCATCACACTGATCTGCGGGATGACCCCGGACGCCCGGGTGTTGCGGCTGAAGATGCCCCCGTAGCCGGCGAGGGCGGAGACCCCTTCCTGGATACGGGCCCCGGCGCCGTCGTTGAGCGACACGAGCGGGGCGCCCGCCGCGACGGCCAGGTCCATGATCTTGTGGATCTTCTGGGCATGAGCCTCGCCCAGCGCCCCGCCGAAGATCCGGAAGTCGTGGGCGTAGACGAAGACCGTCCGCCCCTCGACCGTTCCCCAGCCCGTTACCACGCCGTCGGTGTACGGGCGCTTCGCCTCCAGCCCGAAGCCGCTCGCCCGGTGCCGGCGCAGCGGCTCGACCTCGGTGAAGCTGCCCTTGTCGAGGAGGAGGGCGATCCGTTCGCGGGCGGTCAGTTTGCCCTTGGCGTGCTGCCGCTCGGTGGCCCGGGGGTCCGGTCCCTGCTCGGCGAGCCTCTTCCGCTCGCCCAGTTCGCCCAGGTCGTCCCGTTCGGTCGGTTCGCTCAGTTCGGTCGGATCGTCCACTCGGTCCACGGCCGTCACCACGCCAGCCGCTGACCGGTCGGGGAGCCGTCCTCGCCCAGGAAGACGGCCGTCGGGCCGTCGTCGCCCAGAGTCGCCAGGAGTACGGGGATACGCGCCCCCTGCTCCGGCGTCAGATGACCCTGGTGACCGTTGATATCGGTCGAACAGAACCCCGGGGAAACGGCGTTGACGAGGATCCGCTCAGGGCGCAGCTCGTTGGCGTAGGTGATGGTGACGGCGTTCAGCGCGGCCTTCGACGTGCCGTAGTCCAGCACGGCCGGGTACGTCCCCTTCGGGAACTCCCCGGTGGGGTCGTCCAGGGCCGCGGCATGGGTCAGGGATCCGACCACGCTGCTGACATTGACGATGCGGGCGGCCCGCGAGCGGCGCAGCAGCGGCAGCATCGCGTTGGTGACGGAGATGACACCGAACACATTGGTCTCATAGGTGCGGCGCACCACACTGGCCGGCGTCCGGCTGGGCGCGCGTACCGGCGCGCCCGTCCCCGCGTTGTTGACCAGGGCGTCCAGGTGGTCCGTCTCCTCCTCGATGCGCTTGGCGGCGAGAGCCACCGAGGACTCGTCCGTGACATCGAGCTGTACGAAGTGGACGTCGAGTCCCTCGGCACGGAGCTCGCGCTCGGCGTTCCTGCCGCGCTCCACGTCCCGGGCGCCCAGATAGACACGCTGGCCCAGCTCGCCGAGGCGCCGGACGACGGCGCGTCCGATTCCCTTGTTGGCGCCGGTGACGAGCGTGATACGGGGGCTGTCGGAGGTCATGCTTCGCTTCCTCTCTCGCGGTGTGCGTACGGCCCGGTCATCCGAGGAGCGTCCCGCCGCTGGCGTCGATGAACGAACCGGTGATCCAGCGCGCCTCGTCGGTGGCCAGGAAGGTCACCACGTCGGCGACATCCCCGGCGTCACCCACCCGCTTGAAGGCGGAGACCTGCGCCATCTGCTCCACGGCCTCGGGGATGTCGAAGACCGGCCCGCCGTTGTCGGTGATCCCCGGCGCCACACTGTTGACGGTGATCCCGCGCGGCGCCAGATGCTTCGCCAGGTGCAGCGAGATCTGCTCGATGGCCCCCTTGGTCATCGAATAGGCGACCTGCTCGGGCACCGCGGTCCGGGTGAGCGCGGAGGAGATATTGATGACGCGCCCCCCGTCGGGCATGTTCCGCAGTGCCCGCTGGATGATGAGGTACGGCGCCCTGGCGTTCACCGCGAAGTAACGGTCGAGCTGTTCCGGGGTGACGTCCTCGGGGCTGATGCCGTCCGCGCCCGTCACCGCGGCGTTGTTCACCACGATGTCGAGCGCGGTGTCCCCGGTCCGCTCCTTCAGCCCCTGCTCCAGTCCGAAGAAGAGTTCGTGCACATCGCCGGGGACGCCGAGTTCGGCGCGGACCGGAAAGGCCCGGCCGCCCTCCTTCTCGATCAGGGCGACGGTCTCCCGCGCCGCGTCGTCGTTGGTGGCGTAGTGCACGGCGACCAGGGCGCCTTCGCGGGCCAGCCGTACGGCCGTGGCACGGCCGATGCCCCGGCTGGAGCCGGTGACCAGCGCCGTCTTGCCAGTGAGCCTGTCCATGGTGGGACTCCCGTGTGCTGAAAGGGGTTGAGTGGTGTCCGCCGCGGGCGGTGGTGCCGGCCGGTCCAGGCCGCTGATCATCCGGGCGAGGTGGCGGCGGACGACGTCCATACCGAGGAGTTCGCCGCACACCTCACGGATGCCGTCCACCTCGGGCCCGCCGAACAGCAGCAGCGCCTGGGCCTGGATATTGGTCAGGGTGCGGGCGCCCACGGCATGGCGCTCCGCGTGGTAGTCGTCCAGTCCGCCGTCGCCGGTCCCGCCGGTGATCCGGGCCGCGAGCCCGCGGCCGAGACCGGCCGCGTCCTGGAGCCCGAGGTTGAGTGCCTGTCCGCCGACGGGCATCTGGACATGGGCCGCGTCCCCGGCCAGAAGGACCCGGCCCCGGCGGTAATCCCGCACCTGGCGCCGGGTGTTGTCGAAGCTGTTGAGCCACACCGCCGTGCCACCGCTGATGTCTTCGCCCGTCACCCGGGCCCACGCCGCCGCGACCTCGGCGAACTCGGGCTCGCGCGTACGCGGCCGGGGTGTACGGGTCCGGTCGTGCACCATGAGACGGGTGGTCCCGTCGCCGCGTCGGTGGGCGGTGGCGGTGCCGTCCGCGTACCGTCTGAGGCGCCGGTCCGGGATGTCGATGCCCAGTACGTCGGCCCGGAGCATCTCCCGGGTGGCGTCGTCGCCCGTCATCTCGTAGCCCGCGAGCTGCCGTACGGTGCTTTGCTCCCCGTCGCATCCCACCACATAGGCCGCCGTGATGCGGTGGGACCTTCCGCCGGGGCCGAACGCCACGACCTCCACCCGGTCGTCGTGCCGTGTCAGTCCGGTGACCACATGGCTCCGGCGTACCTCGGCGCCCCGCTCCACGGCCCACGCCTCCAGGACGGGTTCGAGGCGGCTCTGCAGGCACTCCCACTGGCCGGCGTAGGGATGCCCGGGGTCCGCCTCGGCCAGATCGAGCGGGATCCCTCCGAAATGGCCGCGCCCACCGGCCGGCAGGTCCCCCAACCGGTCGAGGATGCCCCGCTCGGCGAAGATCTCCATGGTCCGCGTGTGGAGGATCGAGGCGCGGGACTCGGCGGTCGGCCCGGACAACTGCTCCAGTACGACGGTCCTGGCGCCGCCGGCGCTCACCTCACCCGCGAGCAGCAGCCCGACGGGCCCGGCACCGACGACGAGGACGTCCGCGTCCGCTGAGCCGCCCATCCTTCAGCGCCGCGCTTCCGCGAAGGACTTGGCGTGCCCCAGCGTCGCCCGGCTGTTGGCCCCCAGCGCCTCGCGCAGGAAGGTGCGGGCCTGCGGGACCCCGGCGTCCGGTCCGAGGATCCGCGTGACGTTCTCGGTGTTGACGACCACGGTGTGCCGGGACGTCGCGGTGGTGACGCCGTCACTTCCCTCGTCGAACCGCCAGTAGCCGGTGTGCAGGGTCATCAGGGCGGGCAGCGTGGTCTGCTTGTACGCGATCCCGTGGTGCGGGAAGCAGACCCTGACCGACTCCGTGGTGTGCGTGGAGCCGTCCTTCGCGACCGTGTCCATGCGCAGGGTCTGGACACCCGGTTCGTCCTCGGTCAGCGAGACGCCGGAGACATGCGGCAGCCGCTCGGTCCACAGCTGGGCCTCGTTGACGAAGTCGTACGCGTCCTTGGCCGAGCCGTTGATCCGCACGCTGTCCTCGAAGGTCAGCGTCAGATCGGCGGAGTGCGCGGCCAGCTCCACATTCGCCTTGAGCGCGGCGAGTTCGGAGCGGCTGTTGCGGTCCACGGCCTGGTCGATCCATGCCAGGCCCGCCGGGTCGTCGTCGATGGCGCGGTAGGAGTGCAGCAGACGCAGCCGGCACTCCGCCCCCCGCGGCTCGATGATCCACGTACCGCTCATCTCGGCCACCGGCGGCGCGGAAACCTCCTGGCCGAAGGTGATGCGCAGGCCCGCCGGGTCGAGCCGGCGGCGTGATGTCCAGTTCTTGGCCTCGCCGTTGGCCGTGGCCCAGATCCGGATGCGCTCCTCGTCACCGTTCTTCTCCACGTAGTCGACGTACACCGACGGCGGGAAGAGCCTGGGCCAGTTCTCCACCTCCGCGAGGAGGCGGTAGACCTCCGGGGCGGGGGCGGACACCGTGATCTCGTGCTCGACTTCGCGGGGCGCCTGCTCGGTCATGTTCATCTCCTTGGCAGTGGTGGGTACATCGGGTCCGGCCGGGTCAGAAGTTGCCCAGACCGCCACAGACGTTGAGCGCCTGCGCGGTGATGGACGCCGCCGTGTCGGAGGTGAGGTAGCCGACCAGACCGGCGACCTCCTCGGCGGTGGAGTAGCGGCCGAGCGGGATCTTGGCCGTGAACTTCTGCAGGATCTGCTCCTCACTGGCCTCGTACGCGGCGGCGTAGCCCTGGCGCACGCGCTGCGCCATCGGGGTCTCCACATAGCCGGGGCACACGGCGTTGACGGTGATGCCGGTCGGGGCCAGCTCATTGCCGAGCGCCTTGGTGAAGCCGACGACACCGTGTTTGGACGCGGAGTAGGGCGCGCCCAGGACAACGCCCTGTTTGCCCGCCGTGGAAGCGATGTTGATGATGCGTCCCCTGGGCCTGTCGCGCATTCCGCCAGTGGTCAGCACCTCGCGCGTCACGAGGAAGACACTGTTGAGATTGGTGTTGATGACGTCGAACCACAGTTCGTCGGCGATGTCGGCGGTGACCCCGCCACCGCTGCGGCCCGCGTTGTTCACCAGGATGTCGATGGGACCGAAGCGGCCGACGGCTGCCCGGACCAGGTCCCGGATGGCCTCCTTCGAGCCCACGTCCGCGGCCCTGCCGTCCACCTCAAGTCCCTCGCCCTGCAGTTCCTTGACCGTTCGGGTCACGGCGTCCTCGGTGCGCGCGCATACGAAGACCCGGTGGCCCTGTCCGGCCAGCAGCCGGGTGGTGGCCAGGCCGATACCGCTGGTGGCACCGGTCACGAGCGCGACCTTGGATATGTCCTGCGTCATGCTGTGTCTCCTGGTTCCGGGGGGAGGGAAGCGGCTCAGACGGCCTGAGCGGCGGGGAGTTGCTCGTTGACGAGAGCGATCAGCGCGCGGGGCGTGCGGGCATCGGCGAAGATCTCCTCGTCGAGACTGATCCCGTACTCCCGCTCGATACGGCCGGCGGTCTCCAGCATCGCCAGGGACTCGTAACCCAGCGCGTCGAACTCCGCGTCGAGAATGTCTCCGTCGAGGTCGACGCCCTCGTCGGCGCCGGCGCCCTCGCGCAGGATGGACTTGAGGTCGTCGATGGTGAAGGGGGTCGCGGGCATGAGGGGTCCTTCCTCGAAACACATGGGCAGGGGGGTGTGGGTTTCCGGGCCGGCGGATCAGTCGCGGGGTGCGCGCACCACGACCGCGGAGTTGAATCCGCCGTAGCCGCGGGCGAGTACGAGGGCGACGCGCACGGGTGTGTCGCGCGGCGGGCCGGTCACCAGATCGATGTCGTAGTGACGGGAGAGCGAGGTGTTGGTGGTCGGCGGGATGACGCCGTCCCTGATACTGAGGCAGGCGGTGGCCACATCCAGCGGGGCGGCGCCGGAGTACAGCCGTCCGGTCATGGTCTTCGGTGCGGTCACGGGCACCGCCCGAGGGCCGAAGACCTTGGTGATCGCCTCGGCCTCGAACCGGTCGAGTTCCGGCACCGCCGCCGCGTCCGCGAACACCACGTCCACTTCGCCGGGCGCCGTACCCCCGTCGGACAGCGCCTGTTCGATGGCCCGTTGCAGCCCCGGGCCGCGGCCGCTGCCCGGCGCGGGGTCGAAGGTGGAGGCATGGCCGGCGATCTCGGCGTACACCTGCCGTGCCCCGCGGGCGCGGGCGTAGTCGGCGTCCTCCAGGATGAGCAGCGCTCCGCCCTCTCCCGGTACGTGCCCCGCGGCGCCGTCGTCGAAGGGCACATAGGCCCGCCCGGGATCGGTGGCGCGGCTGAGCCGGTCGCTCGCGAGCTGGGCCACCCAGCCCCAGGGGCAGATCGAGGCGTCGATGGCCCCGGAGACGATCAGCGGTGTGCCCTTGCGGATCTGCCGGCGGGCCTGGGCCAGCGCGTCCAGACCGCCGGCCTGGTCGCTGACGACGACCCCGCTGGGGCCGCGCATACCGTTGCGGATCGAGATCTGGCCGCTGTTGACGGCGTAGAACCACGCGAAGGACTGGTACGCGCTCACATACCGGCCGCCTTTGCTCCACAGCGCCTGCAGTTCCTTCTGGCCGAACTCGAAACCGCCGGAATGACTGGCCGTGATCACACCCATGTCGTACGCGGGCAGTGTGTCCGGTACGACCCCCGCGTCCTCCAGCGCCCAGTCGGCGCTGACCAGCGCCAGCCGGGTCATCCGGTCGGTCTGCGGCAGCAGCCTGCTGGGCAGATGGTCCTCGGCGACGAACCCGTCGATCTCACCGGCCAGTTGAGCCGGATAGGACGTGGGGTCGAACCGGGCGACCCGGCCGATGGCGCCCCGGCCCGCCAGCACGGCCGACCAGTAGGACTCCAGACCCAGACCGTTGGGCGCCGCCACGCCGAGTCCCGTCACCACCGTGGCGGCGTTCATCGTTTCCTCCTGTCGGGCCGGGCCAGCACCACCGCGCTCTGGAAGCCGCCGAAACCACTGCCCACCGACAGCACGGTGTCCGTGCGCCGCTCCCTGGCGGTGAGGGGCGTGTAGTCCAGATCGCACTCCGGGTCCGGGGTGTGGAGATTG
This sequence comes from Streptomyces scopuliridis RB72, assembly GCF_000718095.1. Lineage (GTDB taxonomy): Bacteria > Actinomycetota > Actinomycetes > Streptomycetales > Streptomycetaceae > Streptomyces > Streptomyces scopuliridis. Next base: position 57,167 of record NZ_JOEI01000001.1, read on the forward strand.
GCCGTGGGCGGAATGACGTGGTGCTCCATCGCCAGTGCGGAGGCGGCGAGTTCGATGGAGCCGACGGCGCCGAGCGAGTGACCGACCATGGACTTGATGGAGCTGACCGGTGTGCGGTACGCCGCCTCGCCCAGGCTCAGCTTGAAGGCCGCGGTCTCATGGCGGTCGTTCTGCTTGGTGCCCGAGCCGTGCGCGTTGATGTAGTCGATGTCCTCCGGGTTGACGCGGGCCTCCGCCATGGCGACCCGGATCGCTTCCGCCATCTCCTTTCCGTCGGGGCGCAGTCCGGTCATGTGGAAGGCGTTGGAGCGTGTCGCGTAGCCGGCCACCTCCGCGTAGACATGGGCGCCGCGCCGGCGGGCGCTCTCCCCGTCCTCCAGGACGAAGACGGCGGCGCCCTCGCCCAGGACGAAGCCGTTGCGGCTCGCGTCGAAGGGCCGCGAGGCGTGCGCGGGATCGTCATTGCGCGGCGTGGTCGCCTTGATCGCGTCGAAGCAGGCCACGGTGATCGGTGAGATCGGCGCCTCCGTGGCACCGGCGATCATGACGTCCGCCGCGCCCTCCCTGATCACTTCGGTGGCGTAGCCGACCGCGTCCAGCCCGGACGTGCATCCCGTGGAGACGACCGCGGCGGGCCCCTCGGCGCCCACCGCGCGGGCCACCTCGGCGGCGAAGGAGCTGGGGACCATGTAGTTGTACAGATGCGGAACGGCGTACTCATGGTCGACCAGCTCCCGCCGGCCGCCGTCGCTGACCGTCCGGTACTCCTCGTCGAGACCCATGGTGGCGCCCACGGCGCTGCCGATGGTCACCCCGATGCGGCCCGGATCCAGCGTGTGGAAGGCCAGCCCGCTGTCGGCCGCCGCCTCGCGCGCCGTGACCACCGCGAGTTGCGCGGCGCGGTCCATGCGCCGGATCTCCTGCGGGCCGAGACCGCACGCCTCGGCGTCGAAGTCCACTTCCGCGGCGACCTGGGAGCGGAAGGGAGAGGGTTCGAAGAGCGAGATCCGCCGGGTGGCCGTACGTCCGTCGGTGAGGAGCTGCCAGAACCCTTTCGTCCCCGGTCCGCCCGGTGCCGTGACCCCGATCCCGGTGACGACGACCTGGCGCCCGTATGCGGCACTCACTCGGCGCTCCAGTGGTAGAAGCGCCGCGCCATCGCATCGGCGGGGGAGCGCCAGGTCGCCGGGTCGTACGCCTCGATGAACGGCTTCAGATCCTGGCTGATCCCGACGAACCGCGGGTCCGCTTTTGCCTGCTCGATCCGCTCGCCGCCGTTCTCACCGTCGAAATCCTGCAGATGGAAGTAGAGCCCCCGGTACGAGAAGAGCTCGCGCCGGCGCGTTCCCATCAGCTCCGGCATCTCCGTACCGTCGAAGGCGGAGAAGAGCCGGGCCACCTCACCGGCGGAACCGGGTTCCATCCGGGCGACAATCAATGTGCTGTACATCCTCAACCTCTCTCTGCGCTTGGGCACGAAGGGCGTTGTGTCATACGGCGCGCGTGTGCGCCGTGCCGTGCTGCCGGGCGGGGCCGAACCAGCGCTCCAGGGCCATCGGCAGGTCGTGGTGGCTGCCGGGTGCGATCCAGGCGACATGGCCGTCGGGGCGCAGCAGTACGGCACTCGCCCCGTCGAGCACGCCGCCGAGGGCGGCAGTGTCCCGGGGAGCGGCGGTGACGAGGTCGACACGGTCCGCCCAGGGGGCCGCGCGCCGCCGCAGCCGCGGGGTATCGGCCAGGTCGAGCAGCACGCCCCGGCCCGCCCGGAGCAGCTCGGTGCTGGAAGTGACGGTGGCGCCCCGCAGCAGCTCCAGCCGCGGCATCCGCATCCCCAGCAGGGGGTTGGGGCCGCTCCCGACGTCGTACCGGATGTCCAGTCCGCCCGCCTTGGCCGCGAAATGGCGGGCGACCTCCTCGTACCGCGCCAGCTCGGTCAGGATGTCGCGCAGCGGCTGCACCTCCTCGCTGCCGAGGATGAGCAGGCTCTGGGCGCGGGTGTTGGCGAGCAGCCGACGGCCGACCTCGTGGCGTTCGGTGTGGTACGTGTCCAGCAGCACGGGGCCGGCGGCGCCGCGCAGCACGGCCGCGAGCTTCCAGCCCAGGTTCACCGAGTCCTGGACGCTGGTGTTCATCCCCTGCCCACCGGCCGGGAGATGGATATGGGCGGAGTCCCCGGCCAGCAGCACCCGGCCGCGGCGGTACTCGGTGACCTGGCGCGTGGCGTCGCCGAAGGCGCTGAGCCACACGGGCTCGCCGTGCGAGATATCGATGCCGGTGAGCCGCTTCCAGGCGTCGGCGACCTCGGCGAAGGCGGGCGGGCCCGTCCTTCGCTGCGGCGGCGCACCGCGTTCGGCGACGATGACGCGGTGGACGCCGTCCCCGAGCCGGGCCGTCATGACCATGCCGTCGGTGACCCGGTCGGCGACCATCCGCGGCTCCAGGTCGACACCCCGGATATCCGCGAGGAGAAGCTCGGTGGTGGCCGGGGTGCCGGGGAAGTCGAAGCCGGCCGCCTTGCGCACGGCGCTGCGGCCCCCGTCGCAGCCGACCAGATAACGGCAGCTCAGTACCTGCCGGCCCGCCGGGCCGCGTACCTGCGCCTCGACACGGTCACCGTGGTCCGTCAGGCCGGTGAACTCGTGGTCGCGGCGGATATCCGCGCCGAGTTCGCGGGCCCAGCTCTCCAGTACGGATTCGGTGGCGGACTGCGGCACGGTCCTGGCGGCCCGGTCACCACCGCCCAGGACACCGAAATCCAGGGGTATTCCGCCGAAGTGCCCGAGGCCGCTCATCTCGATGTCCCCGAAGCGCGGCAACAGGCCACGCTGGTCGAGGACTTCCACGGTGCGGGGGGTGAGCCCGATGCCCCGGGACTCTCCGGTGCGCCGCGGGAGGCGGTCCAGGACCACCACATCGATTCCGGCCAGGCGCAGCTCTCCGGCGAGCATGAGACCCGCCGGCCCCGCTCCCACGACTATGACGGAAGCGTCCATGTATCTCTCCTCACGTCCTCACGTCCTCACTGGCAGCACCGTCGCGTGCTTCGCGAATGCCGGTCACCGAGCGGCCACCGCGGGCCGTGCTCAGCTCTTGCGCCCGATGACCAGAACGTCGTCCGGTGTGTCCTCGGGACCGACCGTCTCGGGGTGGAACCCGGCCTCTTCGAGCCACGCGTGGCAGTCACTGACCGGGTACTCACCGCCGCCTGCGGACCACACCAGCATGCTCAGCGCGGCGAGCGTCGCGTAGAGCGGTGGCGCGCTGTTGCTGACCATGGGGTCGTAGATGATGACCGCGCCCCCCGGCCGGATCGCGTCGTGCGCCTTGCGCAGCAGCGTGCGGCGCTCGTCCACACCCCAGTTGTGGAGCACATGACCGAAGATGAGCACATCGGACTCGGGCAGCGGGCCGGCGAAGAAGTCACCGCCGTGGAACGAGACCGCCCCATCGTTGCCGAGGGCGGCCATATGGGTGGTGAAGGCCCCCTCCAACTGCGGCAGATCGAACACCGCGCCCTTCAGATGAGGGTTCCTCAGGGCCAGATGGTGGGCGACGTTGCCGCGGGCGCCACCGATGTCCACGAACGAGCCGTAGCCGCTCCAGTCGATCTCGCCCAGGCGTCGCAGGAGGGGCGTGTTGAGCGTGTCCATGCTCTCCAGGAATGATTCCGTCGATTCCCTGTCCTGGTAGAGGGTTTCGTACGGGTTGCCCTCCAGCGCGCCGGGATTCTGCGGGGTGCCTGTGCGCAGGGCCGTCCCGAGCCCTTCCCAGGCCGGGTTCAGCTCGCGCTCACAGAACTGGAGATAACCGCCGATGAATTCGGGACGTCCGCGCACCAGATACCGTTCGGCGGCGGGGGAGTTACGGAACGTACCGTCCTCCGAGGCGTGCAGCAGACCCAGCCCGGCGAGGGCCAGAAGGAAGTCACTGGCTCCCGGCATGCGGTACCCGAGTTGTGTGCTCAGTTCCTCGGCGGTGGCCGAGGAGCCGGACAGTTCGGTGAAGAGACCGGACTCCGCGGCGGTAAGCAGAATCTTCGTCTGCCAGAATCCGGTCAGCGGTCCCATGACCTGACCGATGGACAGCTCTTCCGGCTCCGGAACCGAATTCTTCTGGTCGCTCATACGAGTCCCCTCCAAGGAGTAGCAGGACGACTCCGAAACCGAACGGATGTTGGTTCGGGTGCCGGGTCCTGTGGATCCTCGCAGCGGCCGTCCAAGAAACGACCAAAAGCCGCTCAATGTGAACGCGTAATCACTGAAATGAACACAATGCAATCAGCCGGAAACGAAAGCGCGTAAGGGTGGCGCGGGCGCGCTGAAGACCGGGCCCGCACGTGGCGCAGACCCGGCCTTCACTACCGCGTTTTCGGCTTCGCGTCCTCAGTTCCGATTCTTCACCTGTAGGCCGTTATTGGTGCGCCATGGCGGAGCCGTCGGCGGACGACGCGTCGGCCTGCGCCGCGGTCGGGGCCTCGGGGCGGCCGGGCAGCAGCGGAGAGGCGGCCAGGATCACCAGGGTGACCGCGAAAACGAACCAGTAAGCGCCCTGGAATCCACCGATCCCGGCGCCGTCGCCGGCCGCGGCGCCACTGCCGACGGCCGCCAGGATCAGGGCGACACACGCGACCCCGAGCGCGCCGCCCAACTGGTTGAGGTTGTAGACGACGGAACTGCCCTGGGGCACCTTCTCCGGCGGCAGCGTCCGGTACAGCGACCCCATGGTCGGCGCGCCGACGCCGCCCAGGCCGAGGCCGACGGCGAACGCGGCCAGTACGGACCACACTTCACCGCTGTCCGCGCCGATACGGGTGAGGCCGACCGAGGCGAGCGCCGCAACGACCGCTCCGCCGCGTACGAGATTGCGCGCTCCCAGCCGGTCGCTGAGGCGTCCGGCGAGAGGCATGGCGAGCGCCGATCCCAGGCCCAGCGGCGCCACCAGCAGTCCGGCCGCGCGGGCGCCGTGTCCGTGCAGCACCTGGTAGTAGAGCGGCAGGGCGAACAGGACGGCGAACGTGGCCAGTCCGACGAGCCCCTGCACGGTCACGCTCGCGGCGAAGCTGCGGCTGCTGAACAGCCTGATATCGATGAGGGGTTCGGTGCGGCGGGCACGCAGCGCGTGGATCACGTACCCGACGAGCAGCGCGACGCCCAGGACCAGCGGGATGAGCACGGAGGGCGCGGCGAACCGGGCGCGCTCGCCGGCCTCCGTGAGGGCGAGCAGGATCGCCGCGAAACCGGGAGCCATCAACAGGGCGCCGACGATGTCGAGCCGAGGCCCGGACCCGCGCGCGACGGGCGGGCCGGCCGGGATCACCCGCAGCGCGAGCAGGACCGCGACGATCCCGATGGGCAGGTTGATGTAGAACATCGAGCGCCAGCCCATGGATTCGAGCACGACCCCGCCCAGCACGGGCCCGAGGACCGGCCCGAGCGACAGGACCACACCCATCATGCCCATCACGCGCCCCGCCCGGCTGGGGCCCGCCGCACGGGCCAGGATCACCAGGACCAGCGGGTCGACGACGCCGGCGCCCACACCCTGGACGACCCGGAAGGCCACCAGGCTCCCCACGTTCCAGGCGAGCGCCGAGGCGAGCGAGCCGACCAGGAACAGCACCAGTCCGAACAGCCAGAGCTTCCTGACGCCGAACCGGCCGACCGCCCAGCTCGTGACGGGGATGGTGACCGTGAGCGCCAGCAGATAGCCGGTCGTCGCCCAACTGATGGAGCTCAGCGAGGTGTTGAACTCGTCGGCGAGGGTATCGGCCGCGACGGTGACCATCGTGCTGTCGAGGATCCCCATGATCCCGCCCAGCAGGGTCACCCCGATGAGCCGTAACAGCCCGGGATCGAGCCGGTCATCTCTGACTTGAGACATCACTTTCCAACTCCGTTAAGAGCGAGCACGAACACTTTTTGAACCAGGTGGTTCAACATAACGACCCGTCAAGTCCCTTCGCAACCAACCCGCCCAGAAAGTTGAACCGATGGGTTCATGTATTGGGGCGACGCGGTACGATGGTGGGGTGAACGGAGCCAAGACCTCTAACGCGAGCAGACGTGAGGCGCCGCGCGGGCGCATCGACAAGCGGCAGGCGATCCTCGAAGCCGCGTTCAGGACGTTCGCCCGTGAGGGGTACGGACAGTCCTGCGTACGGGAGATCGCGGCCGAGGCGGGCGTGGCCAAGCCCACCATCTACAACCACCTCGGGGACAAGGAGACGCTGTTCCGCGAGGCGATGCTGGCCGCCGTCGGCCGTACGAGCGGCGCGGGGCTGGCGGCGCTCGAACAGCTCCGGGAGCCTGACGGTGATGTGCGCCCCATGCTGGAGGAAGCCGGCCACCGCGTTCTGAAGAACCACTGCGACCCGGAGTCCCAGGCGCTGCGCTGGCTCCTCAACGCCGAAGCGGCCAGGTTTCCCGACCTGTTGGAGACCATCCAGCGCGAGGGCGCGCAGCGCCTCCACGACGCGCTCGCCGACCGCCTGGCACGCTTCGCGCTCTCCGGGCGCCTGCACACCAGCGACCCCGACCTGGCCGCCGAGCAGTTCCTCGCGCTGCTCACGGGCCCGATGGAGCTGCGCACCCGGCTGGGCACGCGCAAGGTGTCCGACGCCGAACTGCGCACTGTAGGGCGGGCCGCGGTCGACACGTTCCTGCGCGCCTACGCTCCCCGGGCCGTGGACGCTCCGTAGACGCTCAGGAGCAGCAGGGCAGGGGCCCGGAGGAGCGGCCCGGAAAAGGGGCACGGAGCAGGGGACGGGAGAGCCGAGACCATGACCACGACACTGATCACCGGTGCCAACAAAGGCCTCGGACACGAGACCGCCCGACGCCTGACCGAGGCGGGCCACACCGTCCTCGTCGGGGCACGGGACCCGCGGCGCGGGCGAGCGGCGGCCGAACGGATCGGCGCTTGTTTCCTCCCGCTCGATGTGACCGGCGAGGAGTCCGTCCTGGCGGCGGCCGAACGCGTCCGCGAGGACTTCGGGCACCTGGACGTCCTCGTCAACAACGCCGGAATCACCGGCCCCCGCAAAGAGGCCGCGGAGCTGACGGCCGACGACATCAGGAAGCTCTACGACACCAATGTGTTCGGAGCCGTCCGGGTCACCCGCGCGTTTCTGCCGCTTCTCCGGGCCGGCGAGTCTCCCACCGTGGTGAACGTCAGCAGCGGACTGGGATCGCTGGCCATCGCCGCCGAGCCCGAGCGCTTCGAGTCGTTGCTGCCCGTGTACTACCCGAGCCTGGGTTACAACTCCTCCAAGGCCGCCCTGAACATGATCACCGTGCAGTACGCGAAGGCGTTCCCGGAGATCACGTTCAACGCCGTGGACCCGGGCTGGACCGCCACCGACCTGAACGACCACCGGGGCGTCCAGACCGTCGAGGAGGGCGCCGAGGTGATCGTCCGGATGGCCACGCTCGGCGGCGACGGTCCCACCGGCGGCTTCTTCGGCAACGCCGGCCCTGTCCCCTGGTGACGCCGGTGACCCGGCCTCCGCGGGGTCGGTCCCGGTGAGGTCACGCCTCCGGGCGCCGTGGACCGGCGGCGTCACCCAACGTTTCCGCTCCACCCACCGATCCGGCCGCCGGCAGGATGATGAGCCCGGCCGCCGCGGCCTGGGTCACCGCGTCGAGCCGGGAGACGGCGTCCAGTTTGCGGAAGGCGGCGTGCAGATGCCGTTTGACGGTACCGGTCGTGATGCCCAGGCTGCTGGCCACCTGCTGGTTGGTCATGGCGGTTGCCACTCCGCGCAGCACCTGCGTCTCGCGGCGCGAGAGCGCGGGGACCGGCCGCTTGACAGCGTTCCGTACGGCCGCGGGGGCGAGTGACCGTACCGCCGCGAGCAGGGCGTCCCAGCCCGCGTCCCGCGGCAGGTATCTGTGCACCCCCGCCGCCTCCAGGGCGCGCCGGTCGATCAGCGCGCCGCGCGCCGGCAGCGCGAGCACGGCAGATCTCGGGGTGAGGCGGCGCAGCGAGCGGACCGTGCGGATGACGGCGCTCCCGTCCGCCCATGGCTCCAGGAGGATCACATGAGGGTGCAGAGCCGCGGCCCTGCAGAGGATCTCGTGTTCGCCGGTGGTCTGGCCGAGGACACAGATGTCGGCCTGGGTGTGGAACAGCTCTGTCAGAGCGTCGCGCAGTAATGCGGTCTCGCCGGCGACGAGGACGGAGATGTGAGGCATGGTTCCCCTTCGGCAGGTCGGACACCCGGGTCACGGGGTGCTGACTGACATCGAGGTGCGGAGTTGCGACACGGCTGTTGGGTGGGCAGCCGTGGGCCCATGCTTGGTGCGGACTTCTCACCAGGGAGGTACGAGGGGCCCGGTCGGACGGGCGTGGCACCGACATCGCCGGGTGTCCAGCGGAGCGGTGAAGAGCCGGCGGGTGGACCCTTCGGTCCGCCGCGGCGTGAACTCCGGCTGCCCGGCGTCGTGGTGCGCGAGCACGTCGAACCCCCTGGTCGGCGCGTACATCTAGACAGGTATGCGAATAGCGAAACGCGTGAAATTTTACCGCCGCGGATGACTTTGGCAACTACCTGCATATCCGTCGCAGCATGACCCGGCCACGCCTCACACTGCTCGCCCGGGGCTGTGCCACAAATCCGACGGCGGGGAAGGCGGTTGGCGCAAACAGGCGAGAATTGGTGCCTGGGAGTGTCCGGGATCTGCGGCCCCGGCCTGGGGGGACGGCGACCGGGGCCCGTCGAAACCTGAGCGTGAATTGGCGGGATCGATGCGATTGCCCGGATGTCCGTTCCGGAGCCGCTCACAAGGGGAGCCCCGATCGGGGCTCATATGAGACGCCTGCGCGCTCTCGGTGCGAACTTTCTGACGTGAAAGGGCCCTCCGGGCCGCGACAGTCTGACGTGATGTCACTCATTGTGGGATTGGCCACACCGGCGCTCGGTCACTCCGGTGCTTGGCCCGGCGCTGTCAATCTTCACACGGATTTCGAAGAGCCGCGCCGGCCGGGCGTTCCGCGGCTCTGCGAGAATCGGCTCTGCCCACAGCCGGGTTGAATGCGCGACGCATTATTCCCCGGGCAGGCCCAGTCGTTGACGATGTTCTGGAGATACGAATGAGCGACACACGGCGAGTTGTGTTAATCAGTGGAGCCGGTCGGGGCATTGGCGCCGCGACCGCGCGGGAATTCGGACGGCGTGGCTGCCATGTGATCGTCAACTATCTGAGCAATAGCGAAGCCGCCGCGGTCGTGGTCAAGGACATCGAGTCCGCGGGCGGCACCGCGCAGGCCGTACGAGCCGATGTCTGTGACGCGGGCCAGGTCGGCACACTGGTCGACGGAGTGCTGGCGGAGCATGGACGGGTCGATGTGCTGGTGTGCAACGCCAATACCGCCGCGCCGCCGTACGGAGCGTTCGCCTCGCTGCCCTGGGAGTCCTTCGCCGCCAAGCTCACCGGGGAACTGGCCGGCGTCTACTTCCTGACGCAGCGGGTGCTGGCGGCCATGCGGGAGCGGCGCGCGGGCCGGATCGTCTACGTGTCGAGCACCGCCGCCGATGTGATCACCGGAAGCATCGCCCATTCCACCGCCACCGCCGCGCTCAACACGTTCAGCCGGCAGATCGCCGCCGAGGCCGCCCGGTACGGGGTCGCGGCCAACACCGTCGCCTCGGGCGCGGCCAACACCGATGCCACCGCCTTCTTCCCCGATGCCATTCGGCAGTACTTCGGTGAGCGCTCCGTGCACGGCAGGCTGCCCGAACCCGAGGATGTCGGCCGGCTGATCGCCCTGGTCGCCGACGACGGGTTCGCCGGGGCGACCGGTCAGGTGATCCGGGCCGACGACGGCTTCAATCTGCTCACCCAGCAACTCGATGGCCCGGCGGCCCGGTTCGGCGGCTCCGCCGGCCAGGACTGACGAGGTTCCCCGAGCCCGGGTCCCGTAGCCGTCTCTACCGCGAGTCCGGACGGACGCGCGTCGCCCCCAGCACCGACCGGGCGATCGCGTCCGCCTGGCGGAACATCTCGGCGTTGGCGCGCGCCCGTGCGCCGATCGCCGTGTTCCAGTGGACCCCCTCGACCGGGACGCCGAACGCGAACAGCCGCGGATGCGGCCGCCCGGCCGCGTCGCGCACGCGCAGATCGGACGGACAGACATCGAGGGCCCCCGTCGCGATGCCCCCGCCCCCGCCGCAGGAGCCGGAGTTGGAGCCGGAGCCGGAGTTGGAGGCCGCCGTATGCGGGCGGGCCAGTCCCGAGGCGACGAGTCCGCGCAGCAACGGGTCGGCGCTCAGGGCCAGATCGGCGCCCGGGAGCCAGGCGTCCAGCAGCGCCCGCGCCGTCGCCGGAGGACCGTCCGTGGTCGCGGACATCGCGACGAAACCGCCCGCCGCCGCGTCGACGGTGACAGCCGGGCGCGCGCCCATGAACTCGACCACGCCCGCCTCGTACAGGGCCGCCAGCTCCGCGATCCTGCTCGCGGGCGGACCGCTGGCGATATGCGCGCCGAAGGACCGGAACCACGACAGCTCGCGGTACGACGACCCGCTGAGCACGCCCGCGGCGACCACCCGCCGTACCTGCCCCTTCACCGCCGCGATCGCCGCGGCGGCGGCCTTGAGCGGGCTGCGCTCCGGCGCGCGGGCCGCGTCCAGGTCCTCGTACATGCGCTCCGCCAGCCACGCTCCGAACTCCGCCCGGTCACGGAACCTCCGCCCCTCCAACGGCCGGTCGAGGGCGAAGGGATCGAAGCGGTCGGCGGGGTCGTACAGGTGCTCCGCGACCGGGTCCGTCCCCACGCCTGTCCCGTCACCGGCCGCCGCGTACCGGTCGAGAAGCACAGCGGCGGGCAGTCGCGCGGCCTCGGGACGTACCTCCAGGAGCGTCCGGTACCAGGCCGCTCCCGCCTCCCTCACGATCAGCGGCCACACCTCCGCCATGAAGCCGACCGTGCCCGGCTCCCGCGCGGTCAGCCGCTCGACCGCCGCCGCGTCGAAGAACCGGAGGCTGTGGCCCGTGGGCATCCGCCCGTGCACCTGAGGGCGCGCCAGGTACGGTACGCCGCGCCCCGATCCGGCGAGCAGGCGCGGCTCGCGGCCGGACGGCAGATAGCGCGGCCGGCCGGCCGGGCCGTCCTGTTCGAAGCGCCCGCCGCGCCCGGAGGTCAGAACCGTCAGCTGGTCGAAGAAGTTGAGCGCCAGCCCCCGTACGAGCACCGGCTCCCCGGGCTGCAGCAGATCGAGCCGGGCCTCGGCGGGGTGGCCCGGGGGCAGATGCGTCAGTCCGTGCCGGCGTGCGGCGGCGGCGAGTTCGCCCTCACCGGGGGCGGGCCGCTGGTCGGTGTGGCCGGTGGCGAGGACCACCGCGTCGACGACCAGCGCGGTCCCGTCGTCGAGCCGCAGCCGCAGCCGGCCCTCCGGCGCCTCGTCGAGTCCTATGGCACGCGTGGGATGGGCGACGATCCGTATGTGCGGGGCGGCGGACCGGGTGATCCGCTCATGGGCCCAGGCCAGATAGCGGCCCATCAGCGCGCGCCGCGGATGCTCCCAGGGCTGGAGACCGGGCGCGGCGCCGGGCGCGTGGTCGCGCGCCCACTCCATCAGGGTCGGACCGGTCGTCGCCGGTCCCGCCATCCGTACGGTGTCGTCGGGGAACGCGGTCGCGTGCCCGGCGACGGTGTTCATCAGCAGCTGTTCCGGCTGCCCGGGATCCCAGACCCGGCCGGCGCCGGGGGTGCGCGGCTCCACGATATGCACCTCGGCCGGGGTGTCCGCCCAGGGCCCCGACGGGCCGAGGTTCGCCGTGAGACGTTCCAGTACGGCGGTACCGCGCGGACCCGCCCCGACGACCGCGACACCGACCGGGCGCGCTGTCACGCGCCCGTGCCCCAGATCTCCGCCAGGACGCGGTGCATATTGCCGCCGAGGATCTTGGTGATGTCCTCGGCGGTGTAGCCGCGGCCGACGAGCAGCTCGGTGATCCGGGGCAGATCGGCGGGGGTGCCGAGGCCCTCGGGGTGGATACGGTCGAGATCGAGGTCCTCGCCGACGATCGGGATCTCCGGGTAGAGCCGGCGCACCCGCGCCATGCCCTCGCGGGAGTACTTGCGCTCGTCGCCGACGTCCGTGCCGACGATGACATGGTCGATGCCCGCCAACTCGACCAGATAGTCGACGTTGTCGGCGAAGACCTCGGCGCCGGGGCGCTGGGTGAGACCGGTGGGGCTGAGGAACCCGGACTTGGCGGCCAGCCCGAACACCCCGCCGCGCGCGGCCAGTTCACGGACCACGACATCGCTCTTGTTGCGCGGGCTGGCCACGAAGTGGGTCAGTCCCGCGTGGGTCACGAGCACGGGCCGCTCGGAGATCTCGATGGTCTCCAGCGTGGAGCGCTCGCCGGTGTGGGACAGATCGAGCGCCACGCCCAGCCGGTTGGACTCCCTGACCAGGGCGCGGCCGAAGCGGCTCAGCCCGCCGTTGGCGCTCTCGCCGCAGCCGTCTCCCGCGTAGTTGCGGTTCTGATAGGTCAGGCCCATGAAGCGCAGCCCCAGTTGGTACAGCGCCTGAAGCCGCCACAGGTCCTCGCCCACCGGCTTGCTGTCCTCGAACCCGGCGAACCACGCGACGCTGCCCTCGGCCTGGGCGCGGGCTACATCGTCCAGGCCGAAGCCCTGGAACACCCGCCCGCCGGTCTCCGCCAGCCGCCGCTGCCAGCCGACGATCCCCGCCGCCGCGGCGTCGTAGTCCTGGGAGATGGAGACCGCGTGGTTGATCGCGGTGACCCCGGAGACGGCGAGCTTGCCGAGGTACGTCTCGTCCGCCCAGGAGAGCGGGGTGCAGTCGAGCGCGTTGAAGACGACGCTCTCCCGGTGCAGTGCGGTGGGATCGAGGGGCTGCGCCTGCGTCACGGACACGATGGACCTCCTTGGAACGGGCCGGAGTTGGGGGGAATGGGGGAGCGCGGCTCTCAGCCGGATCGCAGCGTGCGGCGCAGCCCGAGGCCGCGCTCCACGAGAACGACCACGACAACGGAGAGCAGCACCAGCAGCACGGAGAGGGAGGCAACGGACGGATCGCTGCGGTACTCCACGTACTGGAGCACGGCCACCGGCAGCGGCACGGTGTGCTGCCCCGAGACGAACAGTGAGATGACCGTCTCGTCGAAGGACAGCAGGAACGCGATGATGCCGCCGGAGAGAAGACCGGGCCTGATGGCCGGCAGGGTGATCCGCCAGAACGTCATCAGCCCGCTCGCGCCGAGCGTACGGGCTGCCTCCTCGGCGCGCGGATCCGCGGACACCAGGGACGCGGAGACCGTCCGTACGACATAGGGCACGGTCACCCCGAGATGGGCCAGGATCAGACCCACGTACGTGTCGGTGAGCGGGATCGGCGCCAGGATCAGCAGCAGGGCGAGCCCGAGCACGATATGCGGCACCAGCAGCGGCGAGAGAAAGGCCGCCTCGATGGCGGCGCGGCCCCGGAACCGCAGCCTGGTGAGCGCGAGCGCGGCCGGTACGCCCGTGACCACCGCCAGCAGCGCGGTCGCCGCGGCCGTGATCCCACTGACCCGGAACCCCTCGCGGAACGCCTCGTTGGCGAAGACCTGCCGGTAGGCGTCGAGGCCGAACCCCTCGGGCGGGAACCGCAGATACGACGAGGTGTCGAAGGACTCCACGAGCACGATGAGGATCGGCGCGAGGAGGAACAGATAGAGGACGGTGAGGACCACGGCCCATACGGTCGAGGTCAGCCGGCGCGCGTTCATGAACCTGCCTCCCGCGGCCCGGTGAAGCGGGCTTCGAGGGCCCGCTGGGCCCGGAGATAGAGCGTGATCACCACACCGAACACGGCCAGCAGCAGCATCGAGAGGACCGCCGCCACCGGCCAGTCCAGGGCCGTGATGGCCTCGTCGTAGATCTCGGTGGCCAGCACGAAGACCCGTCCGCCGCCGATGAGCCGGGGCGTCACATAGCCGCTGAGGCTGAGGACGAACACCAGCAGCGCGGCGGTGAGCACGCCCGGCAGGGTGAGCGGCAGCACGATCCGGCGGAACACCGTACGGCGGGGCGCGCCCAGCGACGCGGCGGCATGCTCCAGCGCCGGATCGAGCCGGCCGAATCCGCTGATCATCGCGAGGATGGCGAACGGCATATAGATCTCGGTCGAGGCGATGACCACACCGGTGAAGTTGTTGGCCAGATGCAGCGGGCTGTCGATCAGCCCGGCGCCCGTCAGGGTCTTGTTGATGACGCCCTGGGTGCCGAGGATCGCCATCCAGCCGAAGGTGCGTGCGACGGAGGAGATCAGCAGCGGGGTGACGGCCAGCGCGATCAGCAGGCTGCGCCACCGGCTGGTGGTGCGCGCCAGGAAGAGCGCAACGGGGTAGGAGACGAGGAGGGTGAAGAACGTGACGAGGACGCCGAGTTCGACCGTCTGGCCGATGACGTTCCAGTAGTGGCCGCTGCCGAGCACATGCCCGAAGGTGGCTGCGGAGAGGGTCTGCCGGATCGCGCCGCCTTCCTCCGACTCGTTGAGCGACATACGCACGACCCACACCAGCGGCAGCGCGTACGTCAGCAGCAGGGCCAGCAGCCCCGGCGCGAGCAGGGCGAGCGCCAGCCGGCCGGGGCCGCGCCCGCGCGGCGGCGCCTTGACGGCCGGCGGGGCTGTCGCGGGCCGGGCGGCACGGGTGTCCTCCGGGGCCCGGGCGGGGCCGTCCGCGGGGTCCGCCGTCATGACAGGCTCTCCCGGACGGGTTCGGCGGCCTCCGCGGGTTCGCTGTCCTCGACGGCGGCCACCAGCCGCGGGGCCTCCGGATCCCAGGACAGCTCCACCTCGGCACCGGGGCCGAACGACCGCTGCGCCCCGGTGGGCCGTTCGACGTCCAGTACGGGCCCGGTGTCGCCGACGCGCACCCGGTAGGCGACGGTCTCGCCCGCGTACCCCGCCGACAGGACGGTGCCCCGGGCCCCGCCGGTGCCGGGCGCGGCGGCGGTGAGGGCGATCCGGTGCGGGCGCAGCATGACCACGGCCGTACGGCCCCTGGCCACACGGGCGCCCGCCGCGGAGACCGTTCCGAGGCCGGGCAGTTCGACGGAGGTCCGTTCGCCGTCCGGGTCACCGGCCGTACCGTCGAGCAGATTGGCCCGGCCCACGAACTCCGCGACGAACGGGCGCGCGGGCCGCTCGTAGATGTCCTCCGGGGTGCCCACCTGCTCGATACGGCCGTGGTTCATGACGGCGACGCGATCGGCCATGGAGAGGGCCTCCTGCTGGTCATGGGTGACGAAGACGGTGGTGACACCGGTCTCGCGCTGGATCCGGCAGATCTCGTCACGCATCGCGGAGCGCAGCCGCGCGTCCAGATTCGACAGCGGCTCGTCGAGGAGGAGCACGGCCGGCTCCACCACCAGCGCGCGGGCCAGCGCGACGCGCTGCTGCTGGCCGCCGGAGAGCTGGGCGATCCGGCGGCCGGCGAGATGACCGAGCCGCACCAGACTCAGCGCGTCGTCCACCCGGCGCTTCAGCTCCGTCTTGGGGACCTTGCGCATCTCCAGTCCGAAGGCGATGTTGCGCGCCACGTCCAGATGCGGGAAGAGCGCGTACGACTGGAAGACCACGCCCATGTCACGGCGGTGCACCGGCGAGTCCGTGATGTCCCGGCCGTCGACCCGTACGGTCCCCGCGGTGGGCGGGACGAGACCGGCGATCATCCGCAGCGTGGTCGACTTCCCGCAGCCCGAGGGGCCGAGGACGGCGAGCATCGAGCCGCGCTCGACCGCGAGATCGATACCGCGCACGGCGGCGCCGTCCTTGCCCGGATACGTCTTGGCCAGTCCGTCGAGCACCAGATGCCCGGCGGTGCCCGCGGGGGCGCGGCGCGCTGTGTCACCCACCGATGACCTCCCGCTTGATGCGGTCGACCCAGTCGGTGTAGCGCGTGGTGAGCCAGTTCCAGTCGACGGGGATCTGGTTCTTCCGCTGCTCGGCGGAGGCCTGGGTGCGCTCCTTGGTCTCGGCGGCCAGCTGGACGTCCTTGTTGACGGGCGCGTAGAACGCCTCGTCGTCGAACGCCTTCTGCGCCTCCGCGCCGATCGCGTAGTCGATGAACTTCTGCGCGGCGGCGGTGTGCGCGGAGTTGTTGACCAGGTTGATGGTGTTGACCTGGGTGACCGTGCCCTCCTTGGGGAGCACCGGCTGTACGACCCCGCCCGAGGAGTCCTTGTAGTACTGGCCGCGGGCGTTCCAGCCGACGGCGACATCCGCGTCACCCGACTGGATCGCGGTGTAGACATCGGGCGACGGCTGCCAGGTCTGGACGGCCGAGGACAGCGTCTTGAGCTTGTCGATCGCCGGGTTGATGTCCGACTTGTAGTCGGCGTGAAGGAGCTTCTCCAGGGCGATGATCAGCGCGACACCCCGGGTGTCCGCGATGGGCATCGCCAGCTTGTCCTTGTACTCCGCGTTCCAGAGGTCGTTCCAGCTGGTGGGCGCCTTCTTGACGTTCTTGGAGTTGTAGAGGATCGAGAGGCTGTCGAAGGTGACGGCGGGGCCGTGGCCGTCCTTGCTCTTCGCGCTGTCGACGAGCCGGTCGAGGTTGGGCACCTTCGACGCGTCGAGCGGCGCGAACAGCTTCTCCTTGTTGGCCGTCGGCGCCACGGAGCTGTCCATCAGGGCGACATCGGCGACCGGGCGCGCGGTGCTCGCGCGCAGCTTGGCCAGCACCTCGGAGGAGTTCTGGATGGGCACGTACGTGACGGTGATGTCCGGGTTGGCCTTCTCGAACGGCTTGATCACCGTCTTCGTGAAGGCGTCCTGGAAGGTGCCGTAGAACCCCATGAACGTGATGGTCTGCTTGCCCCCGGAGCCGCCGGAGGAGCCGGACGGCGAGGTGGCGGAGGAGGTGCAGGCCGTCGCCAGCAGCGCGGTGCTGGTCAGTACGGCGGCGGTCGCGAGGGCGGGACGCAGGGAGAGGCGCTGGGACAGGCGCGCGGACGGTCGCGAGGACAGGCGCTGGGACGGGCGCTGTGAAGGCATGGCGGTCTCCGGTCGGAGGACGGGATCGGGTGGGAGTACGAGCGCGGGGCGACGTCGGATCGGGGCCACGGGGACGGTTACGCGTCGCCTGTCCGTGGAGTCCGGTCCGGCGTCCCGCTACAGGACTCCCGTGCGTCGTCGCGCGCGTCGTTGCGCGGAGTGTCGTCACGCGGGATGGGGTCGTGCGGAACGGGGTCATGCGGGACACCGGCGTCCGGGCGCCGCACGGGCTGTGCGTCGCCGAGGACCAGCATCAGACGGTTGGCCCAGCCGAAGAGGGCCACGGCGTGTACCAGATCGGTGAGTTCGGCCTCGGTCAGTCCGGCCGCCCGCAGCGCCGCCACGTCGTCGGCGCCGGCCCGGGGCGGTGTGCTGGTCTGGGCCTCGGCGAAGCGGGCGATGGCCCGGCCGCGCGCGTCATCGGCGAGCGCGGCGCCCCCCTCGCTCAGCACCCGCAGGGCCGCTGCCTCGTCGCGCGACAGCTGCGCGTACTTCCGGCCGTGCACGGAGGCGCAGTAGACACAGCCGTTGGCCCGGGAGACCAGCAGAGTCGCCAACTCGCGCTCGGCGCGCGGCAGACCGCCGCGGCCGTACATCACGGCGTTGTAGACATGGGTCCGGTGGTCGAGCGCGGCCGGGTCGTGCAGCAGGGTGCGGTAGTACGGCGACGCGACGGACAGCGTGGCGTGCGCGTCGATGACGGCCCGCTGCCCGGCGGTGAGCGCGTCGGCGTCGACGGCGGGGATCCGCGGGCGCCAGCTCAGCTCGTCCAGCGTGAAGCGCGCCTCCGAGGGCCGCCGGGGCTCGACCGAGGCTGGGGCCGGGGAGGGCTCGACGGGCTCGGCCGCCGGTTCTCCGGACAGCAGGGCGAGCCCGGAGACGACGCGCGCCTCGTACGCGACGAAGGCGCAGATCTGCGCGAGGGCGACAACGGCCGGAGCGTCCAGCCCTCGCGCGGTCAGGGCACGCAGGAGGCCGGGTCCGGCCGCGCCGGGCGCGAGGGTGACGCGGTCGGTGAAGTCGCGCACCGCCGCGGTCAGCGACGGGTCGCCGTCGGCGGTGCCCTGCGGTGCCCATGCCCGGTACCGGGCAGCGAGACCGGGCTGCCCCGTCAGCTCGGCGGCTCGGGCCGCGGCGGTGATCCGCAGGCCGGGCGCGAGGGCTCCGGGGGCGGACGGCGTGAGCAGGACGCGGCGGGCGGCGGCCGTGTGCTCGCCCACCCCGGCGCGCTGCCGCGTGTCGTCGCTCATGACCGTCCTCCTCTCCCTCACCGGCGCGTCAGGCCCTGGTTGTCCACGCGCATGTCCACCATGTGGTCCGGCCGGCCGGATATGGCCGCCGGGCCGGAGCTGAAAGTTAGCCCCGGTACGGCCCTTGTGCAAAGCCCTCCCACACCTGCAACTGGGCTGATCAGAGGGGGCGCGAGGGTCCGTAGGACCACTGCTGGGGCGGGCACCTGATGCAACAGGTCGCGGGCGCGTGTGGCAGACTGCGCGGGAAAGTGGATTGTTGGCCTCACCTGATGCATCAAGTGCGCGGTGAGTCGGCGGTGAGTCATCCGGAAGATCCGTTTCGTGATCTCCCGAATCACCCGGTCCCGGGAGAAATTTCTCACAGGTTGAGATGCTGTCCAGAAAGTGAGACAAGGATGGTGGTCGTCGCTGCCTATCGGGCGATTGCGGATGACCTGCGGCGCCGGATCGAGGCGGGTGAGTTCGCGCCCGGCGATCCGCTCCCCTCGCGCGCCGAGCTGGCCCGTGACTACGGCGTCGGCTCGAACGTCGCGGCCTCGGCGGTACGCGTGCTGGTCGCGGACGGGCTGGCCAGGGGGCGGGCGGGGCGCGGTGTGTTCGTACGGGAGCGCCCCTCCTCCCGGACGATGGCCCGGTCATGGACGCAGGAGCGGCTCCAGGGCAGGCTCGCGGTCACGGGCGGCGGGCGCGGCCTCACGGACGACGACGGCCGCTCGGTCCGCGGCACTCCTCGGTCCACCACGGGCGAGGCGCCGGAGGAGATCGCCCGCCGGCTCGATGTCCCCGCCGCGGAGCCGGTGATCCGCAGCGAGTATCTGATCACCAGGGACGGCAGGCCGGCCATGTTCTGCGTCAGCTGGGAGCCCCTCGGCATCACCGGCGGCACCCCCGTCTCGCTCCCCGGGGCCGGCCCCATGGCGGGCAGCAGCGTGGTGGCTCGGATGTCGTACATCGGCCTGCGGATCACCCGCTCGACCGAGACCGTCACCGCCCGCACCGCCACCCGCGCGGAGGCGGAGGTACTCGATCTGGCCCCCGGCGCGCCTGTCGCGGCCATCGAGCGCACCTACTACGCCGGGGAACGCCCCCTGGAGACCGCGGATCTCGTCGTGCCGGGCGAACGGTTCCGGCTCGCCTACGAGATCCCCGCCGAGCCCGCCGAGAGCTGAGGAAACCGGCTCGGGGCGCCGCCCGGGGGGAACACCGGCTGCCGAGGTCACCACGCCCGGACATACCATCTGCCTCTCCGATTCCGAGAGAGAAGCGAGCCCGGCGTGAGCGATCTCCCCACGGCACAGATGCCCGCACCGATACCCGCACCGAGATCCGGCATGGCCCCGGACCTTCTCGATCTGTGTGCGGACCCGGCGGAACACCGGCTTCTCATCGGCGTCAGACGCTTCGACGTGCCCTTCCTGCTGACCGCCGCCCTGTCGCACGGAGTGGGCTCCAGCTCCCTCGGCCTCGACCGCGGCAAGGCCGGAAAGGTCAAGGTCGCGGAGTTCCGCCGGATCGCAGGACGCGTTCTGCTCGTCCTGCGCAACAAACACCATCTGGCCACCGGTGACCCCGCCGCCGTCCGCGCGGGCGAGGAGTCCTTCGCCACCTCGGTCGTGTGGAGCGCGCCGGTGCTGCGCGAGCGGGACGGCGCCGTGATCGTGGACGCCACCGGACTGGCGCTCACCGACTTCCACGGCGTGGCCGACCTGCTGCGGGAGCAGGAGCAGGGCATGTACGCGATCGACCCCGACGCGAGCGTCCCGCTCCTGGCGGAAGCCCGGAGCGGCCCCGGCGGCGCCCGGCTGCCCGCCCTGCTCACGCTGCGTGGCGCCGAACCCGGCCCGGCGCTCAGGGCCGTCGTACCCGCACCCGGCTCCCTCACCGTGGTCCAGCATCTGCATCTCGTCCCGCTGCCCGACCCGCCGCTGCCCGCCCGCCGCTACCACCCCGCCTCCGGCGGATACGGCATCGGCCACGACGACCACGGCGCCGCCACGGCGGCCGGCACCCAGGTGAGGTTCCAGCCCCGGCACCGGCTCGAACCCGTCGATCCCACCGCCCCGGCCGGACCCGTACGCCGTCCGATCGTCTTCTCCGTCGACCCGGCCATCCCCGAACCGATACGTACGGCCGTCGTGGAGGGCGGCAACTGGTGGGCGGGCGCCTTCGAACGGTGCGGATTCCAGGACGCCTACCGCGTCGAAGTGGCCCCCGAGGGGCTCGACGACAATGACCTGGGCGTCAACTCCGTGCGGTGGGTGCACCGCGACGGTCGCGGCTGGTCGCACGGCCAGGGGCTCACCGACCCGCGCACCGGCGAGATCATCTGCGGCCGGGTACGGCTCGGCTCCCAGCGCGTCGAGCAGATCACCGCGCTCGCCGAGGCGCTGTACGCCCCGTACGGCAAGCCGGACGAGCGGGAGCGGCTGGCGGCCGTCGAGCGGCTGGTGCTGGGCCGGATGCGGCAGTTGGCGGCCCACGAGATCGGTCACGCCCTCGGCTTCATGCACAACTTCGCCAGTACGCACCATCCGCGTCCCTCGGTGATGGACTATCCGCATCCCCGGGTGACCGTCACCCCGGACGGCGGGCTCGATTCCTCCCGCGCCTATGCCGAAGGGCTCGGCCCCTGGGACGAGTTCCTGGTCGCCCACGCGTACGGACATTTTCCGGGCGAGGACGAGGAGACCGCCCTCGCGCGGCTGCGGCGCACGGCCGCCGGTCAGGGCCTGGTCTATCTCGCGGACGAGGACGCGCGCGGCACCGGCGCGGCGCACGCCGACGCGGTCGTCTGGGTCGCGCCGGTGTCCGACGCCTTCGCCGCGCTGGACGAGGCGCTGGCCGTACGCCGTGTCGCGCTGGCGGGTTTCTCGCGCGCGGTGCTTCCGCCCGGCCGGCAGACCGGGGCGCTGGAGGAACGCGCGGTCCTCCTCCAGCTCTACCACCGCTCCCAGCTCTCGGCCGTCGCCCGGCTGATCGGCGGCGCCCGGTACGCGTACGGACTGGCGGGGGAGGACGGGCCCGGCACCGTACCCGTCGAGGCGGCGGCGCAGCGGCGGGCGCTGGCCCGGCTCGCGAAGCTGCTGCGCGCCGAGCACCTCGCCCTGCCCGCGCACGTGCTGGACGTGCTCACGCCCCCGGCCATCCGCCACGGACGGACCTCGGAGTACTTCGACACCCGCGCGGGGCGGGTCTTCGACCCGTTCAGCGCCGTGGCGGCGACGGCGGCACTCGTCACCGCGGAACTGCTGGATCCGGCCCGGCTCAACCGGCTCGGCTGGCAGCACGCGGCGGATCCCGCCGTCCCGGGCCCCGCCGACCTCGCGGACGCGCTGCTGGACGCCACCTGGCGCCGGCCCGACCCCGTACCGGACGATCTGGTCGCCGGAGAGGCCGTCCAGGAGACCGCGGGCTGGGTGGTGCTCCGCGCCGTGCTGGACGTCCTCGGGAACGACACCCTGCACGACACCGTACGGACCCGGATCCGCGGCCGGCTCCGGCGGCTCGCCGAAGAGTTGCGCGACGGAGGCGAGGCGTCCCACGAGGCGTCCCGGGAGGCGGCATACGAGGCAGCAGCCGCCGTGACCGCCTTCCTGGCCGGTGACGATGTGGCGCTGCCCGGCCCCGTGCCGCGCATCCCGCCCGGCGCCCCGCTCTGAGCCCGGCGCCCCGCTCTGAGCCCGGCGCCCCGCTCTGAGCCCGGCGCCCCGCTCTGAGCCAAGGCGTCCGCCGGGGCCGCGCTCGGTGTCCTGAGGGACTACATGGGGTAAATATCGATCAAAGGGGCCTATCTGCGTAAGGTCGTCATCTTGTTTCACGGTCTGCGGAGGGCTCCGGGCGTCCGAGCACCTGAAGGGCAGGGGCCCGGCAGGGAGAGATCATATGGATGACACGCGCGGCGTGGCCTCCGGGGAGATACGGGACATATCCCTGGGTGGCGAGAGGTGGGCCACGGCTGCGGTCGACGCGGAGGGCGTCATCGCGCGGTGGAGCGCCGGCGCCGAGGCGCTCCTCGGCTACCGGCCCGCCGAAGCCGTGGGACGTGCGGTCGGAGCGCTGCTCTCGGCCGATCCGCCCGACTCCGCGCGCCGGGCGCTGGCCGGCGGGGAGCCGTGGAGCGGCAGGATCGCGGCGCACCACCGGGACGGCGGCCGACGCGAGGTGGAACTGCTCGCGTTCCCGCTGCGAACCGGCGAGGAGGGCACCCGCTGGCTGCTGGCCGCCGCGGCGTCACGGCGCCCCGGCCAGAACGAGGCCCTGATGCGGCGGGCGTTCACCGAGTCCGGGGTGCCGATCGCGATCTACGGCGCGGACCTGCGGCTGCTGCACGCCAACGAGGAACTGTGCCGTGTCATCGGCCGCACGGAAGACGACATGCGGGCCCTGGGGACCGGATTCCTGCCCGAGAGCCGCACCAACGCGGAGGTCCAGCGGGCGCTGCGGAAGGTGCTGAGCACGGGCGAGGCGGTGACCGCGCGGACGTTCCACCGGGCGTCGGCCGAGAAACGCGATCGCGCCTGGGCGCTCTCCCTCGCCCCGCTCAAGGACCCGGCCGGCCGGGTGACCGCCATCGTGCTCACCGGATTCGAGATCACCGAGGAGTACTGGGCCCGCGAGGGCCTCGCCCTGCTGAACGAGGCCGGCATGCGGATCGGCACCACGCTGGACGTGACCCGGACCGCCCAGGAGCTGGCGAGTATGCCCGTGCCCCGGTTCGCCGACTTCATCAGCGTCGATCTGCTCGACTCGGTGCTGCGCGGGGACGAGCCCACCCCGGGCCCCGCCTCGGGCGAGGTCCTGATGCGCAGGGTCGCGCACTGCGCCCACGCGCGGGAGGCTCCGGAGGCAGCCACCCGTATCGGGGAGGTGGCGAGCTATCCGGAAGCCTCGCCGCCGGCCCGCTGCCTGGCCACCGGCCGGGCGGTGCTCACCGGGCCGTGGGACCCCGACTACCACGCCTGGATGGCGGATCGCGGGCGGCACGGCCCGCTGCCCGACCTCGGCGTCCACTCACTCGTCGCGGCGCCGCTGGTCGCCCGTGGGAACACCCTGGGCGTGGCCCTCTTCTCCCGCAGGACGCACACGACGACCTTCACCGAGGACGATCTGACCCTCGCCGAACAACTGGTGGGCCGCGCCGCCGTCTGCATCGACAACGCCCGTCGCTACACCCGCGAACGCGGCACCGCCGAGACCCTTCAGCGCAGCCTGCTGCCGCGCGGACTCTCCCCGCAGTCGGCCGTCGAGGTCGCCACCCGCTATCTGCCCGCCGACTCCCAGTACGGCGTGGGCGGCGACTGGTTCGATGTCATCCCGCTCTCCGGCTCCCGGGTGGCGCTGGTCGTCGGCGATGTCGTCGGACACGGCATCCACGCCTCCGCGACCATGGGACGGCTGCGCACGGCGGTCCGTACCCTCGCGGACATCGACCTGCCCCCGGACGAACTCCTCACCCATCTCGACGATGTGGTGGGCCGGCTCGCCTCGGAGAACACCGACCCGGTCAGCGACGAGGACATCGGCGCCAGCTGTCTGTACGCGGTGTACGACCCGGTGTCCCGCCGGTTCTGCGCGGCCCGCGCGGGCCATCCGCCGCCCGCCCTGGCCACCCCCGACGGCACGGTCAGCCTTCTCGAACTGCCCGGCGGCCCGCCCCTGGGCCTGGGCGATCTGCCCTTCGAATCGGCCGAGTTCGAGATCCCGGAGGGCAGCACGCTCGTCCTGTACACCGACGGTCTGATCGAGAACCGCACGCATGACATCACCTCCAGCATCGACGGGCTGTGCGAGATCCTGACCCATCCGTCGCCCTCGCTGGAGAGCACCTGCGACACCGTGCTCCGTACGCTGCTCTCGCCGCGTCCTGAGGACGATGTGGCCCTGCTCGTCGCCCGCACCCGCGCCCTCGACGCCAGCCAGGTCGTCACCTGGAACCTGCCCGCCGAGCCCGCGCTGGTCTCCGACGCCCGCGACCACGCGATCACCCAACTGGCCACCTGGGGACTGGAAGAGCTGACCTTCACCACCGAGCTGGTGATCAGCGAGCTGTTCACCAACGCCATCCTGCACGCCGAAGGCCCGGTCCAGCTGCGGCTGATCCGTGACCGCGCGCTCACCTGCGAGGTCTCCGACACCAGCACCACGGCGCCGCATCTGCGCCGGGCCCGGGTCTATGACGAGGGCGGGCGAGGTCTGCTGCTGGTCGCCCAGCTCACCGATCGCTGGGGCACCCGCCAGATTCCGAGCGGCAAGGCCATCTGGGCGGAACTGGCGCTCCCGACGGGGTGACCGGGGCCGGGTCGGAACGCGCCCGACCGGGCCCCGGCACGTTCCGCCCGTACGGGACGCGTACGGCGCGTACCGGTGACGTGCCGCCCGTACCGGGCCCCGATCCGTCCTGCCGTCAGCTTCCGCCGAGCGCCGCCGAGACGACGCTCCTGGCCTCCTCCTGCACCCGGCCGAGATGGTCGGGCCCCTGGAAGGACTCGGCGTAGATCTTGTAGACGTCCTCGGTGCCCGAGGGGCGGGCGGCGAACCAGGCGTTCTCCGTGGTCACCTTGATACCGCCGATGGGCGCGCCATTGCCCGGCGCCTCGGTGAGCACCGCCGTGACCCGCTCCCCGGCGAGGGTGTCGGCCGTGACCTGCTCGGGCGAGAGCCGGGCCAGGACAGCCTTCTCCGCCGGGGTCGCCGGGGCGTCGATACGGGCGTAGGCGGGCTCGCCGAAGCGGCCGGTGAGCGTCGCGTAGTGCTCGGAGGGCGTCTTGCCGGTGACCGCGAGGATTTCGGAGGCCAGGAGGGCCAGGATGATGCCGTCCTTGTCGGTGGTCCACACCGAGCCGTCGCGGCGCAGGAAGGACGCCCCGGCCGACTCCTCACCGCCGAACCCGAGCGAGCCGCCGATCAGCCCGTCCACGAACCACTTGAAGCCGACGGGCACTTCGACCAGCTCACGGCCGAGGTCGGCGGCGACCCGGTCGATCATCCCGGACGAGACCAGCGTCTTGCCGACGCCCGCCCCCGCGGGCCACCGCTCACGGTGCGTGTACAGATAGGCGATGGCGGCGGCGAGATAGTGATTGGGGTTCATCAGCCCGGCGTCCGGGGTGACGATGCCGTGCCGGTCGGAGTCGGCGTCATTGCCGGTGGCGATCTGGTACTCGTCGCGCCGCTCGATCAGCGAGGCCATGGCGTACGGCGACGAGCAGTCCATCCGGATCCTGCCGTCCCAGTCCAGCGTCATGAACCGCCAGGTGGGGTCCGTCAGCGGATTGACCACCGTCAGATCGAGCCGGTGCTCCTCGGCGATCCGGCCCCAGTACGCCACCGACGCGCCGCCCAGCGGGTCCGCGCCGATGCGTACGCCCGCGGAGCGCACCGCGTCCAGATCGAGCACGGCCGGCAGATCCGCCACATACGCGCCGAGGAAGTCGTACCGTCCCGTGGACGGCGCGGCCAGCGCGCGGGCGTAGGGCAGCCGCCGTACGTCCTTCAGACCGCCCGCGATGATCTCGTTGGCCCGGTCCTGGATCCAGTTGGTCGCGTCGGAGCCGGCCGGGCCGCCGTTGGGCGGGTTGTACTTGAACCCGCCGTCGGCGGGCGGGTTGTGGGACGGGGTGACGACCACACCGTCCGCCAGGCCCGAGGAGCGGCCGCGGTTGTGGGTGAGGATGGCGTGTGACACGGCGGGCGTGGGGGTGTAGCCGTCGGCGGTGTCGATGAGGACGGTCACGTCGTTCGCGGCGAACACCTCGACGGCGGTCACCCGGGCGGGCTCGGAGAGCGCGTGGGTGTCGGCACCGAGGAAGAGCGGCCCGTCGGTGCCCTGCCGGCTCCGGTACTCACAGATCGCCTGGCTGGTCGCCGCGATGTGGTCCTCGTTGAACGCGGTGGCCAGCGACGACCCGCGGTGCCCGGAGGTCCCGAACGCCACGCGCTGGCCCGGTTCCTCCGGGTCGGGGTGCAGCGCGTAGTACGCGGTCACCAGCCGGGCGACATCGATGAGATCCTCCGGCCGCGCCTGCTGTCCCGCTCGTTCGTGTGGCATCTGACCACTCCTCCGCATCGGTGGTTGCGATCCGCTCGTCGGTTCATCTTCCCGGGTCCGCGTCGCGCCTCGGCGGATGCCCCGCCGATCCGCCCGACGCGGCATGGGAACCGGGCCGTCCGGGGAAACGGGAAGGCCGGGGCGGTCGACCTGGACTCCGGCGGCGCGACGGAGCTGAAGGGCCCCTGGAAGAAGGCCGTTTCGGCGGTGGCCTGGCGCGCTGGGTAACCGGCGCACAGCTGTTCGCTACGATGGCGGGCCCGCGGTTTCCGCACGTCCTCCGGCGTCGTACCCGCGTCATCGAAGGGGTCGAGGATGGCTACGATCAGGGATGTCGCCCGCCGGGCCGGGGTCGCGCCGAGCACGGTCTCGTATGTCTTCAACGGCTCCCGCAGCATCTCCGAGGAGACACGCCTGCGGGTACAGGAAGCCGTGGACGCCCTCGGCTACCACCCCCGGGCCAGCGCGCGCACGCTGCGCAGCAGCCGTACGCAGGTGCTGGCCCTGGCGCTGCCCCGCGCGGCCGGGCTCCAGGACTCCGTGGACGGCCGGTTCGCGATAGATGTCAGCGACGCCGCCAACGCACTCGGCTACGACCTCCTGTTGACCACGTCCCAGGACAAGGCCGGCGGGCTGCGGCGCGTGGCGCTCAGCGGCCTCGCCGACGCGGCGGTGCTGATGGCCGTCGACATGGAGGACGCGCGGATCGATGTCGTACGGGAACTGGCCTTCCCCGCGGCGCTCATCGGCCGGCCCGCCGACGAGAACGCCCTCCCGTGGACCGATCTGGACTGGGAGGAGGCCGCGGCCCTCGCGGTGGGTGAGCTGGCCGCGGCGGGACACCGCGAGATGGTGTATCTGGCGCCGGGT
Source organism: Streptomyces scopuliridis RB72 (assembly GCF_000718095.1). Taxonomy (GTDB): domain Bacteria; phylum Actinomycetota; class Actinomycetes; order Streptomycetales; family Streptomycetaceae; genus Streptomyces; species Streptomyces scopuliridis. Next base: position 84,351 of record NZ_JOEI01000001.1, read on the forward strand.
GAATCGGAAGTCAGGGGCCGGCGCAGTTACGCGCTCCGCGGGATCGCGGGCGCCCACCGGGGCGCGCGGACCACCGGCGCCGCCGTCACGGTGGTCCACTCCGTCAACGACCCGGGCAGACTGGCCCATCGGCTCGGCGCGCTGCTCGGGGACCGTACGGACTTGGGCGCCGGAGGGCCGCCGACCGCCCTGATCGTGCAGCATCCCTCGGCGCACCATCACATCCTGACGTCCATGACCGCGGCCGGTCTGCGGGTGCCCGAGGACCTCACCGTCGTGCTGATCGGCACCCTGCCCGGCGATCCGTCGAGCCGCCGGCTGCCCCGGATCGAGCTGCCCGTCGAGACGCTCGCTACCGAGGTCACCCGGCTCGCCGTGGCCGCCGCCGAGGCGCTGCGCGAGGCCGGCGGGCGGAGCGCGGAGGCCAGTACCCGGCTGCTCGCCGCGTCCGTGGGCCATCTGTTGATACGTCCGGTCCTGCTGCCCGGCACGGACCCCCTCGGCCGCTGACACAGCCGCGAGGCGGTGCCACCGGCCATGAGCCGGCGACACCGCCCCCGACACGTCCCGCGCGGTACGTTCAGCGGTACGTTTCGGTGTCTGCGTCAGCAACTGAGATTGGCGCCCGTCTCCACTCCGAGGATCTGGGTGAAGCTCGTGTAATTGTTGATCCGGCTCTGCACCTGGCCGGGGTTTCCGCCATTGCATTCGATGCTGCCGTTGATGCTGCGGATGGTCTCGCCGAATCCGGCGCCATTCACCATCGCGTTGTGCGGCGTCATGGTTCCGGGACCGCTCTGGGTGTTCCAGTACCAGAGACCGGTCTTCCACGCCACGGCCGAGTCGTTCTGCACGAGATCCGGGTTGTTCAGCAGATCGATACCGAGCGCGTCACCCGCGCTCTTGTAGTTGAAGTTCCAGCTGAGCTGAATCGGTCCGCGCCCGTAGTACTTGTCGTTTCCGGCCGGACAGCCATAGGGCTGCGTCGCGTCACAATAGTGCGGATAATTCGCGGTGTTCTGCTCCACGATATGGACCAGACCGCCGGTCTCGTGGCTGACGTTGGCCAGGAACGCCGCGGCTTCCTGCTTCCGTACGGTGTCGCTTCCCGTACCGGCGAAGCCCGGATACGCGCTCAGCGCGGCGGTCAGACCGCTGTACGTGTAGAACGGATTCCGGTTCGGGAACATCTGGTTGAACTGGCCCTCGCTGACGACGAAATCGGCCGCCGCCCGCGGTGACTGGGCCGGCTGCGCCACGGAGGAGGGCGCGAGGGAGAGCAGGGAGACCGCGGCGGCGGCGGCCGTCGCGGTGAGCAGCCCGATGAGGCGCTGACGCATGAGTGACTCACTCTCTGGCTCAGGCCGCCGAACGCGGGGCGGCCCATGCGTATGTGGTGGGGGGTGGTGTGGTGGGGGGATAGAGGGCGGCGTCGGGCACGGGCGAGCCCCGAGTGGGGTGTCAGGGGCTCACCCGGCGTGTGGGGGAGCTGTCGCTCAGCCGCCGACGTTCACATCGATGCAGGCGTAGAACGCGTTCGTGGTGTCGGCGACATTCCAGACCGCCAGTACCTTCTGCTGCCCCGACAGACCGCCGAAGTTCACCTGATGGGTCACGGTCGCGCCCGGCTGCGCGCCATTGTCGTTGAATTCGGCTATCTTCTGCCCGCCCGCGAAGTACTGCCAGGTGCTGGTGGCATGACGCGCGGTCAGCTTCCACTGGAATGACGTGGTGCTGCCGACGGGAGTGACGGCCCAGCCCTTGGAGTTGTCGTCGAGGTCGGAGAACCGGGAGTTTCCGCCGCTGCAACTGGTGAGCCCCTTGGGCCCTTCCACGCTCTGCGGCTCATAGGTGATGTCACCGCAACTGACGGTTCCCGCGGCGCACTGCGCCTGCCGGCTCGGCGGAGTGGAGATATATCCGTGGGCGCTCGCGGAACTCGCGGGAAGGCTCACGGCGAGAACGGGAGCGACGACGGCGCCGAGTACGGCGGCCAGCTTCCTTTTCGTGTGCATGGGTACTCCTTCACATCAGGTCTTCCCGCGCGCTCGCGGATCCGTGGGGGAATCCGGAAACAGCGGGCCGGCCTCTCGAGTGTGGGGGCCAAGAGGCGCGAAGGTCGGCGGTGGATTCCGTCCGCGGACACGGTGGAAATGACGTTGCATCCGGAAAGGTCTCGACCACTTGGACTAGACCATACAGGTCGACGTGCCCCCGTCAAGGGGGTTGCGAGAAAGGCCAGTTGGGGCGACCTGAGGGCAGGGCACGCCGGGCAAAAGCTATGAGCGGCGATATTTCTGACGACACGTATAAAATGCCCGCATTTGCCAAGTTTCACTGATGTTCACGCCCTCTGGGGGGACGCATGACTTCGCAGAGCGGTGCGGAAGTGAAAGACCCTGGAAGCCAGGTCAGGGCCGGTCGGCTGCGGCTGCTGGGGGAGTGGTGCGCCCGGCACTTCATCACCGTCATCGTGCTCTGGCTCCTCGCACTCGGCGGGCTGTACGGACTCAATACCGCCTTCGGCGGCACCTACTCCGACAACTTCTCGCTCCCCGGTACGCAGTCGGACGACGGGGCGCGGGTCCTCGGCCGGCATGTTCCGGGGGCGGGCGGCATCGGCGCGCAGGTGGTGCTGTACGACGCGCGGCGGCCGCTGACCGGCGTACAGAGCCAGGTCGACCGGGCGGTCGGCTCGCTCAGGACGCTCCCGCACGTACTGTCGGTCACGAGCCCCCTGCCCTCGACGCCCGCCGCGCCGCCCACCGGCGCGCTCTCCCCCGACGGCAGGACCGGCTATATCGGCATCCAGTTCAACGCCAACCCCACCTCGTTCGGCGGCTCCTACCTCCATGGGGTCGACGCGGCGGTCCAGCCGCTCCGTGCCGCCGGTGTGCAGGTCGAGTACGGAGGTCTGCTCGGCGAACTGGCCCGGCCCAGGCCCACTGATCTGACCAGCGAGATCATCGGATTCGGCGTGGCGGTGATCGTCCTGCTGGCCGGCTTCGGCAGTATCATCGCCGCCGCGATCCCGCTGGTCACCGCCCTGATCGGGGTCATCGTCGGGGTGAGCTGTCTGGGCCTGATCGCGGCGGCCACCACCTTCGCCAGCGTCTCGCCGACCCTGGCGACCATGATCGGTCTGGGCGTCGGGATCGACTACGCGCTGTTTCTGATCACCCGTCACCGGCAGCGGCTCATGGACGGGGCCGACCCGGTGGCGGCGGCCGGCCGGGCGGTCGCCACCAGTGGCCGTGCCGTCATCGTCTCGGGCTGCACCGTCATCGTCGCCCTCGCCGGGCTGTATGTGTCGCAGGTCAGCTTCATCGGAAAGCTGGGCGTCGCCGCCGCCGTTACGGTCGTCACCGCCGTTGCCGGCGCCATCACACTGGTGCCCGCGCTCCTCGGGCTCGCCGGGCGCCGTATCGACCGCTACTGGGTCCGCCGCCCGGTCGCGGAAGGCGACCCGGCTCCGGCCCCGGCGCCGAAAGGTGTGGAGCGCGGGGAGCGTAAGAAACGTACGGGACGCACGGAGCCGGCCGACGGGGCGGTGCACGACGGCTGGCACCGGTACGCGCAGCGGGTGGAGCGCCGCCCCTGGTGGTTCCTGCTCGCCGGACTCGTGGCGGTGGGCGTGCTCGCGATCCCGCTGTTCTCCATCCGCCTCGGGCATATCGACGACGGCGCCGACCCCACCAGCTTCACCGACCGGCGCGCCTACGACCTGATCTCGGCCGGCTTCGGACCGGGCGCCAACGGGCCGTTCATCCTCGTCGTCGACCAGAGCGCGGTGCCGGCGGCCGACCGCCCTGCGCTGGCCTCCCGGATCGAGCGGGCACTCACCGACGTCCCGGGGGCGGCCAGTATCACTCCTCTCCAGCCCACCGCCGACGGCCAGTTGCTGACCGGTACGGCGATCCCCAGCGGCGCGCCGCAGTCGGCCGGGACCACCACGCTCTTCCATCACCTCAAGGACGACGCCCTGCCGGGTGCCGTGTCGGGCACCGGCGCGAAAACGTATGTGACGGGCACGACCGCCGCCATGGAGGACTTCCTCGATCTCATCACCGCCCGGCTGCCGCTCATCATCGGTGTCGTCGTGGCCCTGGCGTTCGTCATCATCCTGATCGTGTTCCGCGGCCTGCTGGTGGCTCTCAAGGCCGCCGTGCTCAATCTGCTGTCGATCGCCGCGTCGTACGGAGTGGTGGTCGCCGTCTTCCAATGGGGCTGGGGCGGGCCCTCGTTGGGCATCTCGGGGACGGTGCCGATCGAGAGTTACGTGCCGATGATGATGTTCGCCATCGTGTTCGGGCTGAGCATGGACTACGAGGTGTTCCTGCTCGCGCGGGTCCAGGAGTCATGGCTGCGCACCCACGAGAGCAAGGGAAGTGTGGCGCTCGGTCTGGAGATCACGGCGCGAGTGATCAGCTGCGCCGCACTCATCATGGTCAGCGTCTTCGCCGCGTTCATCCTGAGCGACAACATCGTGGTCAAGATGCTGGGCCTCGGGCTGGCGGTCAGCGTCCTCATCGACGCCACGATCGTCCGCCTGCTGCTCGTGCCCGCGGTGATGACACTGCTCGGCGGAAGCGCCTGGTGGCTGCCCGGGTGGCTGGACCGGATCCTGCCGCAGGTGAACAGGGAGGGCGAGGAGGCGACACCGTGCCGCCGGAGCGCGTCCGACGGGCGTCCGGGGGCCGGGGTCCAGGGCCCGCCTCATTGACGTGGGCGCGTCATGGTCGTACCTTCCGGGAGCGCTCTTTCATGCACTCGTCCGCCCCTCACCCGCGTCGCCCGATCACGGAGTGGCCCATGTGGACAACGTTGTCAGCCCGGATGCGCCAGCTGTTGGCACCGACCGTCACCGCACTCGTGGTGAGCACACTCGCGGCGGTGACACCCCAAGCCGCCGCGGCCGGGACCACCGCCCCCGCGGCCGCTCCCGCCGCCACCATCTGCAACGCGTACTGCGACGCCCGCGACCCCGCGCTCGCGCCGGAGGACCGCACCCCCGTCACCACCACGCTCTTCTCGCGGGCCATCACCCTGCACTTCAACGACCATGACGCGATGGGCTGGGGCTCGATCGACAACGGCAGTCCGGGCGACGAGGTCTGGCTCGACCGGTCCTTCGACGGCGGACGCACCTGGAGTTCCGGCAGCCGCCTCGGTGCCACCATCGTGCCCGGCGGACAGCGCGGCTGGCGCACCCTGATGTACAACGTGGACGACTGGAACAACCGAGGCGTCGGCGCCCTGCGTGCCTGCGGCAAGGCCGGCGACCGTACGGAGATCGCGTGCACGCCATGGGCGCGGACGACCTGGAACGCGTACGACCGGCGTACGGCCGCGGCCACGGCGCAGATGCAGTTCTACAACAACGCCACCGGTCTCTTCGACACCAGCGGCTGGTGGAATTCCGCCAACGCCCTCACCGCGGTCATCGACAACATCCGGGTCACCGGCATGCCCAGCTACCGGTACGCCATCGCCAACACCTACGACCGTCAGCTGGGCGCGGCGGGCGGTCAGTTCCGCAACGACTACATCGACGACACCGGATGGTGGGGGCTGGCCTGGGTCGCCGCGTACGACGCGACCGGCGACAGCCGCTATCTGAACACCGCACGCGCGGACGCCGACCACATGGCCGCGTACTGGGACGGCACGTGCGGCGGCGGTGTGTGGTGGAGCACCGCCAGGACCTACAAGAACGCCATCGCCAACTCCCTCTACATCCAGCTCAACGCGGCGCTCCACAACCGGATCCCGGGCGACACGGCGTATCTGGGCCGGGCCCGCGCGGGCTGGTCCTGGTTCCAGGGCACCGGCATGGTCAACGGCTCGCGGCTGGTGAACGACGGCATCGATCTGGGCACGTGCCGCAACAACAACGGCACCGTCTGGTCGTACAACCAGGGCGTGCTGCTGGGCGCGCTCACCGAGCTGCACCGCGCCACCCAGGACGGCCAACTCCTCACCACTGCACGACAGCTGGCCGACGCGGCGACCACCGCCCCGTCCCTGCACACCGCGGACGGCATCCTGCGCGACCCCTGTGAGGGCGGGGACTGCGGGGCCGACGGACCGTCGTTCAAGGGCGCGCATGTACGCGGGCTCGGCAAGCTCAACGCCGCGCTCGCCGACCACCCCTACACGGCGTATCTGAGGAAGCAGGCCGACACCGCGTACGCCCGGGACCGCAATCCGCTCGACCAGTACGGGCTGCGCTGGAGCGGACCGCTCGACACGGCCGACGCCGCGCGCCAGCACAGCGCGCTCGACCTGCTCAACGCCGCTCCGTGAAGCACTGCGGATGCGGGATCGCCCGGCAGCGGTGATGGTGGACGTGACCACCGTTCCGAGCGAGGAGCAGAACATGTCGATGCTCGACAAACTGAAGGGCCTCTTGAAGGGCCATGAGGACCAGGCGCGCCAAGGGGTGGAGAAGGCGGGCGACGCGTTCGACCGGAAGACGGGCGACAAGTACAAAGACCAGGTCGACATGGCTCAGAAGAAGATCGAGGAGCAGCTCGGCGCGGAGCCTCCCAAGGACGACAGGCCGCCGCACGGGTGACGGGCAAGGATCACAACCACTGACCGACGGTTCTGAGCGCCGTCGGTCATGTCGGTCACTGGAATTCCTCGGCTCAGCGGGATTCCTCGGCTCCGCCCTGCTTCTTCCGCTCCAGGGCGGCCCGTACCATCGCCGCCGCGAAGAGGGCCGGATCGGTGTCACCGGCCAGCCGCGCCAGTGCCTTGGGCTCGTCCGGCAGCCCGCGTTCGTGCGCTCCCTGGAGGGCCTTCGCGTCCAGGTACGGGGCGACCTCCGGCCAGATCCCCTGGACCTCGCGCAGGAAGATGTCCACACCGACGGGGCCGAGCCCGGGTACCTCCCGGAGCAGCGACCGCAGAGCGGTGATGTCTCCGCCCGCGGCCTCGCGGAGCCGGCGCAGATCCCCTCCGTACTTCTTCAGCAGCAGCTCGGCGCCCACGCCGAGCTGTGTCGCGGTGCGCTCGTCGTACCGGCGGTAGCCCCCCTCGCCGAGCGCGTCCACGCGCTGCTGCCAGGTGGAGTCCGCCATGCGGTGCGCGTCGCGCAGCCCGGCGTCCGAGAGCGCGCGGGAGGCCGCGACAGCGGTCTGGCTGCGGATCCGCGCGCTCAGCAGACAGGACAGCACCAGCAATTGGTAGAGCGGCTGCGGGGTGTTGCGCAGATGGATACCCGCCTCATCGGCGTACGTCCGGCCAAGGGTGTCGAGCAGGTCCCGTACGGCCTCGCGGGTGCTGGTTGTCGGCACGACGCACCTCCTCCGTCGTTCAGTGGCCGTTTCCATTGTGACGCGGTCAGGTATCAGACGCATGCGTTCGAACATCGAACCGGAAGCGCTTTCCGTCCGTGCCCATGAATGACATGGGCACGACTTCCGCTACGAGAGGGATCACCCCGCAATGAACAGACCGGAGTTACCCCGACGCGTCCGGCGCACGGTCGCCGTTGCCGTTCTCGCTCTCTGTTCGGTCCTCGCGGTCCCCACCGCGTCCTCCGCCCTTCCCGTCCCCACCGCTTCCGTCGCCGCCCCGGCAGCCGCGTCCGCCACCACCCCCGTCGTCACCTGGGCGGCGAGCGCCGACCGGCTCGACGCGGCCGTCCCCGCGCGCACCCACCGGGTGGTCGTCCACACCAGCGCGGGCGGCAGCGCGCTGCGGATCCGGCTGTCGAACGCCTTCGGCGAGCAGCCGGTGACCTTCGGGCGCGCCTATGCCGGGGTACGGGCCGCGGGCGCGGCCCTGGTGCCCGGCAGCAACCGCGCGCTGACCTTCCGGGGCGCCGCCTCGGTCACCGTCCCGCCCGGCGGTTCCGTATACAGCGATCCGCTGCCCGGCGCCGTACGCCCGCAGTCGGATCTGGCCATCAGTGTGTACGTACAGGACGCGGCCGGAACCGCCACCGGCCACCGGATGGGGCTCCAGACCTCCTACATCGCGCCCGACGGTGACCATGCGGCCGAGGACACCGCCACGGCCTTCACCCAGCAGACCGGCTTCCGCTACTACCTCGACGCGGTCGTGGTCGACGCCCCGCGCGGCACCGGGGCCGTCGTCGCGCTCGGTGACTCGATCACCGACGGCGCCATCTCCACCGCCGACGCCAACCGCCGCTGGCCCGACTTCCTCGCCGGCCGGCTCCAGAGCGATCGCCGCACCTCGCTCAAGGGCGTTGCCAACGAAGGGATTTCGGGCAACAAGGTCCTCTCCGACGGTGCGGGCGAGAGCGCGCTGAAGCGGCTCGACCGGGACGTACTGTCGCAGCGCGGTCTGCGTACGGTGATCCTGCTCGAAGGCGTCAATGACATCAAGGCGACCCCGGCGCCCACGGCCGCCCAAGTCATCGCCGGATACCGGGAGATCATCGCCCGGACCCATGCGGCCGGTGCCTGTGTGGTGGGGGCGACCGTCATGCCGTACGAGGGCTGGCGGGAGTGGAACGGGGGCGGCGAAGCGGTCCGCCAGGAGGTCAACACCTTCATCCGCGAGAGCGGGGCGTTCGACGGGGTGGTGGACTTCGACGCCGCGGTCAAGGACCCGGCGGCCCCGTCGAAGATCCTTCCCGCGTACGACAGCGGGGACCATCTGCACCCGAACGACGCGGGGATGAAGGTCATGAGCGACACCGTGGATGTGCGCGGCCTGCGCTGCGGCCGATAGCCACAGCTGTCGCGGTGCGAGGGGGCGGAGGCGCGTACGGCCTCTGCCCCCGGGCCGGTACGCGGTGTGTCCGGGCGGCTCAGCCGAGCAGTCGCAGCGCGGTGGCCGACCTGCCGAGGCGGACCGTCTGCCCCCACGTCAGCTCCAGGGCGTCACTCTCCATACCGTCGCCGAAGGCCACCAGCCGGTCGGACTCGACGGTGAGCCTGAGCCGTTCCGCGCGGTCGAGCACGCCTTCCACCCGCGCGGTACCGGTGGTGGGGGAGGGCCACGCCTCCCTTACGTACCAGACCAGTTGGGGATCGGCGGGGCCCGGAACCGGCAGCGCGCTGCCGCGTTCCCGTCGTACCGAACGCAGCCATCCCGTGGCGCCCGTGCCGGTGCCCACCAGTACCCCGGACGACGCCTGGGCCTCGGCCGGGGCGCTCTCGTCGTCCGGGCCCAGACGGTAGCGGGCGGTCTGGTGGTCCGGCCGGCCGAGGTAGATCTCGTTGAGCGCGAGCAGCCGTTGGGTGTCGTCGGCGACCGCCTCCACCATGGTCAGCTCATCGACGGTGCCCGCGCCGGCCTCCGCCGCGCGCAGCAGTCCCGGGGCGTCGGCCGCGCGGTGGCGCGCCAGCACACCGAGACCCCGGCCGGGGTCCGGGTCGATCCCCACCACCGGCTGGCCCGACAGATACTTGGCCGCGTTGGCGACCAGCCCGTCCTGGCCCACCACGACCACCACATCCTCCGGCGCGAAGAGGAAGCGGTCCAGGTCCGCGCGCTCCACCCGTGCCTGCCGCCATCGCGGCGGCACCGCGCCCGCCACCTCGGCGAGCGCCCGCCGCGCCCGGTGGTGCCGGTCCGCCACCTCCTCGACCGACCGGCCGCGCGAGGAGAGGAAGAAGGCGGCCTGGCCATGGGTGCCGTGCCGGGTGAGCAGCTCCTCGTACTCACTGGTGCGGTACACCAGCACGGCGCGTGGCGCCAGACTCATGCCCGCTCCTCGCCCGGCCGGCCCAGCCTGGCCAGCAGGCCGGTGAGCACGTCGGGGGAGAGGGTGACGCTCTCGATGTGCGGCAGGTTCTCGGCGAGCCGGGTGGCGGCCAGCGCGTGCAGTGTGGCGGCGTCCGTCTCCGCGTGCACCCTGAGCCAGGCGGACTGGGCCCCGGCCCGCGCCTCACCGGTCTCCCGCGCCGCCTCGGCCTCGGCCCTCGCGAGCCGTACGGTACGCAGCGCCTCGGCCTCCGCGCGTACGGCATCGGCTGCCGCGCTCTCCTCGGCCTCGCGACGGGCGTTGGTGCCGTGCTGCTCGACCAACTGCTCTTCCCTGCGAGCCAGTTCGATCCGGCTGGCGAGTTCGTTCTCGGCGATGGTCCGCTCGCGCTCCACGGCCACGGCCCGGCGCTCGTAGGTGGCCCGGTCCGCCTCCTGCTGGATCAGCTCGCGCGCCGGGGTACGCAGCGCGCGCTCCACCTCGGGCTCGGGCCGGATCGCGACGACCCGTACCGCCACCACCTCGATACCGGTCGCGGGCAGCCGGGGCTCCGTCGCGAGCCCCTCGGAGATCCGCTCCCGTACGGCCGCGACGCCGTCCGCCAGCGCCGCGGACAGCGGTGTGCGGGCCAGTACATCGAGGGCGTGCTGCTGCGCGGTCTCGGTGAGCAGGGTAGCGAGCTGCTCCAGCGGAGCGCCGCGCCAGGCGCCGGTGTCCGGATCGATGGAGAAGTCCAGCCGGCCGGCGGCGGTGGCCGGTTCGCTGATCCGGTAGGTCACGGTGGACTGCACGGTGACGTCCTGGAAGTCGGCGGTACGCGCGTGAAAGGCCATGGCCAACTCGCGGTCGTCCACCGGTACTTCGGAGAGTGCGGCGGTCAACGCCCGGAACCGGAAGCTCAGTCCGGGACCGTCGTGGACGAGCCGGCCGCGCCGGTGATGGCGTACATGGGCGGTCGGGGCGGAGCGCAGATGACGCCATCCGAGGCGCCGGGTGATGTCGGCCATGGAAGGGACCCCCTCTGTTTTTCGTCAGTAAGACGATATCGAGACGGCTGCTTGTCGTCAAGGTGACGAGAGTGGATGGGGTCCGGCCCGGTCTCACCCGTACGGCCCATCAACGCCGCCCCCTCGCACGCCGCCCCGCAGAGAGTGGAGTCGTACGCCGTCGCGCACCGCCCCTCCACACCCACGGAGCCCGCCATGACCTGTGACAGCCGACGCGATCTCGGCCTGCTCGCCCTGCGACTCGGCACCGGAGCGGTGCTCGCCGCGCACGGCTCCCAGAAGCTGTTCGGCTGGTTCGGCGGCGGAGGGATCGACGGGACGGCCCAGGCGTTCGAGACGATGGGCTTCCGGCCGGGCAGACCGAGCGCGATCGCCTCAGGGCTCGCCGAGGCCGGCGGCGGCGTACTGCTGGCACTCGGCCTGGCCGCCCCGGCGGCCGGAGCGGCGGCGGCGGGCGGCATGGCGGGAGCCGCCGCAGTCAGTGTCCCCAACGGATTCTTCGTCCAGTCGGGCGGCTTCGAATACCCGGCCTTCCTCGGCTGGACCGCGGCCTCCATCGGCCTGATGGGCGCGGGCCGTTACTCCCTCGACCGCGCCACCCGCCACTGTCTCGACCAGCCCTGGATGATCCCGGTCGCCTTCATGACCAGCGCGGCGGCGGCGATCGTGATCATCAACAAGCGAGCCAAGGCGCTGGCGGCCGACCAGCGGGCCAACACCGCGGACGGCGCCCCGGCAGAGGGCTGACGCGTCATGGCTGACCAGCAGGGCGACGAGCGGAACGCGGAGCCGGACAGTACGGCGGTGCGGGTCGCTCTGTGGCGGGCCCTGCACGTCCAGGTCGATCCGCCGCCCCATGTCCTCGAAGACGAGATCGGCCTGCGGCTGGCCGCCCCCGAGGACGGCCGGCGCCGTCGCGGGGACATGGATCCGCGTGGCACCGCCCGGTACCGGGCGGGCATCGTGGCACGGGCCCGCTTCGTCGAGGACCTGGTGGTCGAGCAGGCCGGCCATGGCGTCGGCCAGTACGTCATCCTGGGAGCGGGCCTGGACACCTTCGCCCAGCGCAGGTCGGAGACGGCCGCCCGCCTCCGGGACGCCCTTCCTCAGCTTCTTCGCGCCGCGGGAAATCCTGGCCCTGGCCCGCGCCGCCGGATTCACCGACGCCCGGCACGTATCGGCGGCCACGCTCAACCAGCGGTACTTCGCCGGCAGGACGGACGGCCTCCGGACGTCGAACGGGGAAGAGCTGCTGGTGGCGACCGTCTGAGCGTAGGCTGGTGGGGACTTCGTGAGGTGGGGCGGAACAGGGGTGCCCGGCGCCTCGACACCCAGTTGATGGAGCCCAGTTGGGCGACGTCGAGGACCGGGCATCGGTACGGACATCCGGTCGTCGCGCGGCGCCGGTCCCGCCGTCCCTCCTCGACCGGTCCGACCAGGGAGACGCCCCACGCCATGGCAGATCTCAATATCCGCGACAACCGGCCGCAGGGGCGCTTCGAGGCGTACCAGGACGGCGAGGCGGTCGGTGTCATCGCCTACTTCGCGCTGGCCGCCACGCCTTCCGCGCTGGTCGCGGTGCATACCGTGGTGGAGGAGGGGCACGAGGGCAAGGGCATCGCGGGGACGCTGGTGCGGGAGTTCTACGCGATGGCGGCGCGCGAGGGCGTGTCCGTCGTACCTCTGTGCTCGTACGCGGCCGGATGGGCGCAGCGCCATCCCGACGAGGCGCCCGAGGCCCCGGCCGAGACGGTCAGTGCCGCGAAGGAGCAGCTGAAAGCCTCGCCGCGGCGCTGGTGAGCGCGCGCGACACCGGGCCGAAGGCCGTCTAGCATCGCGATCATGCTGGCGCTGCTGCACACCTCACCGGTTCACGTTCCGGTCTTCGACGCCCTGCGAGACGCCGACCATCCAGGACTCGTCCTGCGTCATCTCGTGGACGAGTCCCTGCTCAGCCGGGCCAGGGCCGAGGGCCCGGACGCGGTCGCGGCCGATGTCGAGTCGGCGCTCGCCGGCGCGGTCGCCGAGGGGGCGACCGCCGCGCTGTGCACCTGCTCGACCATCGGTGAGGTCGCGGAGCGGGCCGCCCCGGCCCTCGGCGTGCCCGTCCTGCGGGTCGACCGGCCGATGGCCGTGGCCGCCGCCGCGGCCGACCGGGTCGTGGTGGTCGCCGCGCTGGACAGCACGCTGGAAGCGACGGTGGGGCTGATCCGGCAGGAGGCGGGGGAGCGGCGCATCGAGGTGCGTACCGTACTGGTCGAGGGCGCGTGGGAGCGCTTCGAGGCCGGTGACCGCGACGGCTATCTGGACGCGGTGGCCGCCGCCGTCGACGCCGTCACCGAAGCGGATGTGATCGTGCTGGCCCAGGCGTCGATGGCCGACGCGGCCGAGCGCGCCGCGAGTGACATTCCGGTCTTCTCCAGCCCGCGCCCGGGGCTCAACGCCGCCGCTGCCGCCGCCGTCGCCCTCTGACCCCCGAGGGGGTCCGGCGATCGGACACCCCGGGGTTACGCGTGGATCCGGCGAGCGTGGGCACGCGCTCCGGGAGACATTGGGAACGCACGACTCCCGCACTTCTGGAGGTCCGGCATGACGAGCCTTCCCCCCGATCCCGTACCGCCGACGCCCACCCCGCAGCCGGTCCCGCCGCCGGTGCCGGGGCCCGGGCCGGCGCCGGAGCCCGTTCCCTCGCCGCCGAGCCCCGCGCCCATCCCCGAACCCCAACCCATCCCGCACCCGCCGGGCCCCGACCCCGTACCGGAGCCGGAGCCCTCACCCGGGCCACTGGGTTCGCGGTACTGGAGCTCCTAGCTCGTCGAGACCTCGGAGCGGTCGCCGCCCCAGAGGGTGTGGAACGATCCCTCGCGGTCCGTGCGCCGGTAGGTGTGCGCGCCGAAGAAGTCGCGCTGCCCCTGCGTGAGCGCGGCGGGCAGCCGCTCGGCGCGCAGCGCGTCGTAGTACGCGAGCGCCGCCCCGAAGCCCGGCGTCGGCACACCCTGGTGCACGGCCGCGGCCACCACCGCGCGCCAGTCGTCCTGCGCCGCGCCGATCTCCTCCGCGAACTGCTTGTCGGACAGCAGGCTCGGCAGGTCGGGCTGCGTGTCGAACGCCCCGCGGATCCGGTCGAGGAACGCGGCGCGGATGATGCAGCCCGCGCGCCAGATCGCGGCGACCGAACCGAGGTCGATGTTCCAGCCGTACTCCTCGCTGCCCGCCTGGATCTGGTGGAAGCCCTGCGTGTACGACACGATCTTCGACGCGTACAGCGCCTGCTCGACCTGGTCGGCGAAGCGCGCCGCGTCGGCCTCGCCGAGCGGAGCGGCCGTCGGGCCGGGCAGCGTGCGGGACGCCTCGCGCAGCGCGGCGTGCCCGGACAGTGAACGGGCGAAGACGGCCTCGGCGATGCCGGAGACCGGGACCCCCAGATCGAGGGCGATCTGTACGGTCCAGCGGCCCGTGCCCTTCTGCTCGGCCTGGTCCGTCACGATGTCCACGAACGGCTTGCCCGTCGCCTCATCCGTATGGGCGAGCACCTCCGCCGTGATCTCGATCAGATACGAGTCGAGCCGGCCGGTGTTCCACGACCGGAAGGTCTCCGCGATCTTCGCGGGGGAGTAGCCGGCCACGGACCGCAGCAGGTGGTACGCCTCGGCGATCAGCTGCATATCGGCGTACTCGATGCCGTTGTGCACCATCTTCACGAAGTGGCCCGCGCCGTCGGGGCCGATATGGGCCACGCACGGCGCGCCGTCGGGCGCCTTCGCGGCGATGCGCTCCAGCAGCGGGCCGAGCGACTCGTACGACTCGGCGGATCCGCCCGGCATGATGCTCGGCCCGTGCAGTGCCCCCTCCTCACCGCCCGAGATGCCCACACCCACGAAGTGGATCCCGCGCTCACGCAGTTCCCGCTCCCGGCGCCGGGTGTCCGCGAAGTGGGCGTTGCCGCCGTCGATGATGACGTCGCCCTCCTCCAGCAGCGGGGCGAACTCCTCGATCACGGCGTCCGTCGGTTCGCCGGCCTTCACCATGATGACCAGCCGCCTCGGCCGCTCCAGCGCCGCGACGAACTCCGCCGCCGACTCGGCGGCGACGAAGGTGCCCTCGTCACCGAACTCGTCCACCAGGGCGCGGGTCTTCGACGCGGTGCGGTTGTGCACGGCGACGGTGAAGCCGTTGCGGGCGAAGTTGCGGGCGAGGTTGCGGCCCATCACCGCAAGCCCCGTGACGCCGATCTGGGCTGTACCACTCATGCGTGCGCTCCTGGATATCCGTCGGATGTGCCGTGCTTCGCCAGTACGTCCCGCCGGGGAGGGATACGCACCGCAGAACACGGCCGTTCACCAATCGTCAAGCCGCCCGGGAGCTTCCGCATTCCGGGCTGGGGCCTTACGTCTGGATCATGCCGGGCGCGGCCTGATCCAGACGTAAGGCGCTCGTCGCATCGTGCCGTGTCCGGCTCGTGAGCGGCAACAAGGGCCGCGCCCGGGATCGTTCGCGGAGTATTGACACCCTCTCAGCGGCGGCGTAACACTGACACGGCCTTGGAGAGCGCTCTCCCGCAGTGATTCCAAGCGGCATGGAGGTCCGCATGGCCGAGAGATTCCGCACCACCGCCCTGATGTCCGCGTTACTCGTCGCCACCGCACTGGCTCTGGTGGCCTTCGGGTTCTCCGCGATTCCGGACACCGCCACCGCCACCACCCCGCGCGCGGCCGACCGGCAGGCCACGGCGCAACAGGCGGCGCTGTCCGCCCACGCCGGGCACAAGATGGCCCCCGCCGCCCCCGTACCGTCGGGGGACGACCCCGACGGGGACGGATACATACCGGCCAACCCGCCCGTGACCGGGGTGGAGCCGTCGACCGAAATCCCCCCGCACCGCTACTTCCACGAGTTCCAGGCGAACTGCTCGCCCACGCACACCAGGCCGGATGACCCGATCGTGTACCCCGGTCAGCCCGGCAAGTCGCACGACCACACGTTCATGGGCAACACCACGACCGACGCCCACAGCACCACGGCCTCGCTGAGCGGCGGCGGCACGGCGTGCAAGGCGCCGGGCGACAAGTCCGCGTACTGGATGCCCACCCTGTTCAAGGGGAACACGGCGGTCCTGCCGGTCGGTCCGCAGACCATCTACTACAAGTCGGGCGTCACCGACTACCGCACGGTGCGGCCGTTCCCCAAGGGGCTGCGCTTCGTCGTCGGCAGCCCGACGCAGTCGGCCGACGAGTTCCGCAACCACCCGGGCTGGGTGGAGGGCTGGGAGTGCGGGAACCAGTACAACAACACCGAAATCCCGGCGTCCTGCCCGACCGCCCAGGACGTTCAGCTCAACCTCCGCTTCCAGGCGCCGAGTTGCTGGGACGGAAAGTATCTGGACACCCCGAACCACCAGAGCCATATGGCCTATCCGGTCGCGCAGGGCGCCAACCAGGACGTCTGCCCCACCTCGCACCCGGTGGCTCTGCCGATGATCGAGTTCAAGATGGCCTGGCCCGTCAACGGCGATATGTCGCAGGTCAGGCTGGCCAGTGGTACGGGGCACTCGTTCCACTACGACTTCTTCAACGCGTGGGACGACGCGACGCTGAACGCGCTGGTCCAGCACTGCGTCGTGGGCGGACTCCAGTGTGACGCCCGAGGCTACGACCAGACCCATCCCGAGGCGGGCGCCGCGCTCAACGCGGATTACGAACTGCCCTGACCGGTGCGCTCTCCCCGATGGGTGCCGCACGCCCATCGGGGAGAGCGCTCTCCCGTCCCCGATCCCGAGTACGAGACCGCACCCGCGCCCCCCCACATCCTGAGGAGACAGACCCTCCATGCACCCACCCGCCGTACTCCCCGTACACCGGCCGGCCGGCAGAGCCCGCCGTCCGGCCCCGCTCGCCGTCGCCGCACTCTTCGCCGCCTGCGCGGTGGCCCTCCCGGCCCCCGCCGCGCACGCCGCCGGCAGTGTCGTCAAGGTCACCGGATCGCAGGGCTCCTGGCAGCTGACCGTCGACGGAGCGCCCTACCAGGTCAAGGGCCTGACCTGGGGTCCCGCGGTAGCGGACGCCGCGCGGTACATGCCCGACGTGAAGTCGATGGGCGCCAACACCGTACGCACCTGGGGCACCGACGCCACCAGCAAACCGCTGTTCGACGCGGCGGCGGCCAATGGAGTCAAGGTCATCGCCGGTTTCTGGCTCCAGCCGGGCGGTGGTCCCGGCAGCGGTGGCTGTGTCGACTATCTGACGGACACCACCTACAAGAACAACATGCTCGCGGAGTTCCCCAGATGGGTGGACACCTACAAGGACCACCCCGGCGTCCTGATGTGGAATGTCGGCAATGAGTCCGTCCTCGGACTCCAGAACTGCTACAGCGGCACCGCGCTGGAGCAGCAGCGCGACGCGTACACCACCTTCGTCAACGAGATCACGAAGAAGATCCACGCGGTCGACCCCAACCACCCGGTGACCTCGACGGACGCGTGGACCGGGGCCTGGCCGTACTACAAGCGCAACGCGCCCGACCTCGATCTGTACGCGGTGAACTCCTACGGCGATGTCTGCAATATCCGCAAGACCTGGCAGGACGGCGGCTACACCAAGCCCTATATCGTCACCGAGGGCGGTCCCGCCGGTGAGTGGGAGGTGCCCGACGACGCCAACGGCGTGCCCGACGAGCCCGCCGACACCGCCAAGGCGAGCGGCTACACCAAGGCGTGGGGCTGTATCACCGGCCACCCGGGCGTGGCGCTCGGTGCGACACTCTTCCACTACGGCACCGAGTACGACTTCGGCGGCGTCTGGTTCAATCTGCTCCCCGCGGGCCAGAAGCGGCTCTCGTACTACGCGGTGAAGCGGGCCTACGGCGGCAACACCTCCGCCGACAACACTCCGCCCGTGATCTCCTCGATGGCGGTCGACGGCGCCGCCTCGGTCCCGGCCGGCCGGGAGTTCACCGTACGGACGTCGGTCTCGGACCCGGACGGCGACCCGCTCACGTACCAGCTGCTGCTGGGCAGCAAGTACCTCGACAATTCGGGGCAGTTGACGGATGTCCGGTTCACCGACGCGGGCAACGGCACCTTCAAGGTCACCGCGCCCGACCGGCTCGGGGTGTGGAAGGTCTATGTCAAGGCCTCCGACGGCAAGGGCAATGTCGGTATCGAGACGAAGTCCTTCAAGGTGGTGCCCCCGCCGGTCGGCGGGACCAATCTCGCCCAGGGCAGGCCGGCCACTGCCTCCTCGTACCAGCCGAGCGGCACCGGCTGTCCCTGCCCCGCGGGCAACGCCGTCGACGGCTCGTTCGACACCCGCTGGGCCAGCGACTGGAGCGATCCGCAGTGGATCCAGGTCGATCTGGGCCGCAAAACAACGTTCCGGCATGTCCAGCTTGCCTGGGAAGCCGCGTACGCCAAGGGATACACCCTCCAGACCTCCGACAACGGTCAGGACTGGTCCACGCTGAGGACCGTCACCGACGGCGACGGCGGGATCGATGACCACGACGTCGCCGGGGACGCCCGTTATGTGCGGGTCAACTCGACGGTACGGGGCACCGCTTGGGGCTACTCGCTCTACGAGTTCGGGGTGTACGGCTGACCTCACCGGTAGCGCGGAACCCCGCGGCGGGCCACGGATCTCCGTGGCCCGCCGCGGAAGGTTTAGCCGGCGATTTTGCGTATACGGGCGCCGTCCGCACGTAAAGCATGGACCGCATCGGGCGTCGATCGGGCACGCGCGGAGTGGTATTCGGGCAGTGATCCGCGCAACACCGACCCTGCTATCCATGATGACCAGCGCAAACGTTCTTGACGAAACGGGCATGAACGGACACAGTCGATGCTGCGAAGAAGCTGGTCGCAGCGGGTCCCTTGCTTGTACAAACGACCCATGAGCCCGAACGGGTGCTGAGCCGCAGCAAAGCAGGGAAGTGTGTCACCGTGGACACCGACGAACGACGACGAGAAATTCTTGAGATCGCCCGACGTGACGGGTCAGTGGAAGTCAGCGCACTGGCCACGAAGCTCCGGGTCGCGAAGGAGACCGTCCGGCGTGATCTGCACGCCCTGGAAGGTCATGGACTGGTACGGCGTACCCACGGCGGTGCCTACCCGGTCGAGAGCGCCGGGTTCGAGACGACTCTCGCGGTACGGACCACCCGGCTCGTACCTCAGAAGTCACGGATCGCGGCGGCCGCCGCCGATCTCCTGGGAGACGCGGAAACGGTCTTCGTCGACGAGGGTTTCACCCCCCAGCTCGTCGCCGAGGCGCTGCCGCGCGACCGCCAGCTGACCGTGGTCACCGCCTCCCTCGCCGTGGCGACCGCGCTCGCCGAGGCCGAGAAGATCGCCGTACTGCTGCTCGGCGGGCGGGTGCGCGGGTCCACCATGGCCACGGTCGATCACTGGACCACCAGAATGCTCTCCGACTTCGTCATCGACCTGGCGTACGTCGGAGCGAACGGCATCTCCCGCGAGTACGGCCTCACCACCCCCGATCCGGCCGTCAGCGAGGTGAAGGCCCAGGCCATGCGCAGCGCCCGCCGCCGGGTCTTCGCCGGGATCCACACCAAGTTCGGCGCCGTCAGCTTCTGCCGCTTCGCGGAGGTCGGCGATTTCGAATCGATCGTGACGGACGCGGGACTGCCGTCGGCCGAGGCGCAGCGGTACTCACTGCTGGGCCCGCAGGTCATCCGCGTCTGAATCAGCGGGCACCAACCCCCATTTCGTCCTCTTCCCCCGGTCCGATCCCCGGTCCGGAGGCGGGGCAGAGCCGTCCCCGAACCCCTCTCGTAACGATGATCAGGAGAAATCTCATGCCCCTCCAGCAACGACGACGCGACTTCCGCGTGCGTGTGGGTGCGAGCGCGGCCCTGGTGGCCCTTCTCGCGGGGTGCAGCGGCGCGGGCGGCGCCTCCTCGTCCGGAGGGGGTGACACCCTCAATGTGCTCATGGTGAACAACCCGCAGATGGTCGAGTTGCAGAAGCTGACCGCGGACAACTTCACCAAGGACACCGGCATCAAGGTCAACTTCACGGTGCTCCCGGAGAACGACGTCCGCGACAAGATCACCCAGGACTTCTCCAACCAGGCCGGCCAGTACGACGTCGCCACCATCAGCAACTTCGAGGTGCCCTTCTTCGCGAAGAACGGCTGGCTGCACGCGCTCGACGACTACACCGCCAAGGACAAGGCCTTCGACCAGGGCGACATCCTCAAGCCCCTCCAGGAGTCCCTCACCGCGGAGGACGGCAAGCTCTACGGCCAGCCCTTCTACGGCGAGTCGTCCTTCCTGATGTACCGCAAGGACGTCTTCGAGGCGAAGAACCTGACGATGCCCGCGAAGCCCACCTGGCAGCAGGTCGCCGACCTCGCCGCCAAGGCGGACGGCGCGGAGGCGGGCATGAAGGGCATCTGTCTGCGCGGGCTGCCCGGCTGGGGCGAGGTCATCGCCCCGCTGACCACCGTCGTCAACACCATGGGCGGCACATGGTTCACCAAGGACTGGGAGGCGCAGCTCACTTCCCCCGAGTTCACCAAGGCCACCCAGTTCTATGTCGATCTGGTACGCAAGCACGGCGAGGCGGGCGCGCCCCAGGCCGGCTACGCCGAGTGCCTGAACAACATGACGCAGGGCAAGTCGGCCATGTGGTACGACGCCACCGCCGGCGCCGGCTCGCTGGAGGCCAAGGGATCCCCGGTCAAGGGCAAGATCGGCTACGTACCCGCGCCGGTGGACAAGACGGACAGCTCCGGCTGGCTGTACACCTGGGCCTGGGGCATGCAGAAGGCGTCCACCAAGACCGAGAACGCGTGGAAGTTCATCTCCTGGGCGTCCAGCAAGGAGTACGAGAACCTCGTCGGCGAGAAGATCGGCTGGTCCAATGTGCCCGCCGGCAAGCGCGCCTCCACGTACGCCAACCCGGACTATCTGAAGGACGCGGCGGCCTTCGCCGAGGTCACCAAGGAGGCCATCGCCAACGCCAACCCGCGTGACCCGGGCACCCAGCCGCGTCCCACCGTCGGCATCCAGTTCGTCGACATCCCCGAGTTCACGGACCTCGGCACCAAGGTCTCGCAGGAGATCAGCGCGGCCATCGCCGGCAAGAAGTCGGTCGCCGAGGCGCTCAAGAACTCGCAGGCGCTCGCCGAGAAGGTAGGCAAGGACCAGAAGTGAGTACCTCCGTCAGCACCCCCCCACTCTCCCCGGCCGGCGCCAAGCGCCCCTCGGCGCCCCGGCGCGCCGGCCGGGGGGCCCCGGGCCGGGCCCGCGCCTGGGCCACCCGTGCCCCGCTGCTGCCCGCCCTGGTCTTCCTGATCGCGGTCACCCAGCTGCCGTTCGTGGCGACGCTGGTGATCTCGCTCTTCGACTGGAACTCGCTCGCCCCCGACGACCGCAGCTTCGCGGGGGTCTCCAACTACGGTTCCGTCTTCACCGACGCGAGTCTGCGCGAGTCGGTCTTCACGACCGTGCTGCTCACCGCGAGCGTGGTGATCGTCAGCGTGGTCCTCGGACTGCTGCTGGCCCTGCTGCTCGACCGTAAGTTCATCGGCCGCGGCTTCGTCCGTACGCTGCTCATCACGCCGTTCCTGCTGGTGCCCGTCTCGGCCGCGCTGATGTGGAAGCACGTCCTCTACAACCCCGAGTACGGCCTGCTCAACGGCGGTTGGGCGTGGTTCACCGGACTCTTCGGAGTCTCCAGCCCCGCCCAGCCCGACTGGATCTCCGACATGCCGCTGCTGGCGGTCGAGGCATCCCTGGTCTGGCAGTGGACGCCGTTCATGATGCTCATCCTGCTCGCCGGGCTGCAGAGCAGGCCCGCCGAGATCATGGAGGCCGCGAAGCTGGACGGCGCGACCGGCTGGCAGATGTTCCGCTTCCTGACCGTGCCGCATCTGCGCCGCTATCTGGAACTGGGCGTTCTGCTCGGATCGATCTACATCGTGCAGAACTTCGACGCGGTGTTCACGCTCACCTCGGGCGGACTCGGCACCGCGAACCTCCCGTACACCATCTACCAGACCTTCTACCAGGCTCACGAGTACGGACTGGCCTCGGCCGCCGGAGTCGTCGTCGTGATCGGCACCATCGTGATCGCGACCTTCGCCCTGCGTGTCGTCTCGTCCCTCTTCAGTGAGGAGGCGAACCGATGAGCACACTCTCCGTACCGAACACCGCTACGGCGTCACGCCCCCGCATCGACAAGTACGCCCCCGCCGCCCGGCGGGCCAGGCGGCGCTCCGCCGGGCTCGGGCTGCTGGCCTGGATCGTCGGCATCGTCTTCTGTCTGCCGGCGCTGTGGATGCTGCTGACCTCCTTCCACTCGGAGACGGACGCGGCGACCAACCCGCCGTCCGTCGGCGCGCCCCTCACCCTCGACAGCTACCGGGTCTTCTTCGGCGAGGGAGGCGGCGCCAGCCCCTGGCCGCCGCTGATCAACTCCCTGACGGCGTCGCTGTTCTCCACGCTGTTCGTGCTGGTGCTGGCGCTCCCGGCGGCGTACGCGCTCTCCATCAAGCGGGTGGAGAAGTGGACGGACGTCATGTTCTTCTTCCTCTCCACGAAGATGCTGCCCGTCGTCGCCGGGCTGCTTCCGGTGTATCTCTTCGCCAAGAACGTCGGCATGCTGGACAACATCTGGCTGCTCGTCATCCTCTACACCTCGATGAATCTGCCGATCGCGGTATGGATGATGCAGTCCTTCCTCGCGGATGTGCCGGTCTCCATCATCGAGGCCGCGCAGGTGGACGGCGCCCGGCTGCCCACGGTGCTGATGCGGGTGGTGGCGCCGGTGGCCGCGCCCGGTATCGCGGCCACCTCGCTGATCTGCTTCATCTTCAGCTGGAACGAGCTGCTCTTCGCCAGGGTGCTCACCGGTGTGACGGCTCAGACCGCACCCGTATTCCTGACGGGCTTCGTGACCAGCCAGGGGCTCTTCCTCGCCCAGCTGTGCGCCGCGTCCGTCGTTGTGTCCCTGCCGGTGCTCGCCGCAGGTTTCGCCGCCCAGGACAAGTTGGTCCAGGGCCTTTCTCTTGGAGCTGTTAAGTAATGAGGGCAGCGATCGTCGAAGCCGTCGGCAAGGTCTCCGTCACGACGGTTCCCGACCCCACCCCCGGCCCCCGGGATGTGGTTGTCGCCGTCGCCGCGTGCGGGATCTGCGGTACCGATCTGCATATTCTCCAGGGCGAGTTCGCGCCCACCCTGCCCATCGTGCCCGGCCATGAGTTCGCCGGGGAGATCGTCGAGATCGGCTCCGAGGTCACCGAACTGTCCGTGGGCGACAAGGTCGCTGTCGACCCGTCGCTGTACTGCAACGAATGCCGGTACTGCCGCTCCGGCCGGGGCAATCTGTGCGACCGGTGGAACGCGATCGGCGTCAGCAAGCCGGGTGGCGCGGCCGAGTTCGCCGTCGCGCCGGTCGCCAACTGCGTCAAGCTGCCCGAGCACATCGATGTGAAGGACGCGGCGCTGATCGAGCCGCTGTCCTGCGCGGTCCGCGGTTACGACGTGCTCCGCTCCACCCTCGGCGCGGACGTGCTGATCTACGGTTCCGGCACCATGGGCCTGATGATGCTGGAGCTGGCCAAGCGCACCGGCGCCGCGGGCGTCGATGTCCTGGACATCAACCCGGAGCGGCTCGCGACCGCCAACAAGCTCGGCTGCTCGCGCTCCGGCGCCTCGGCGGAGGAGTTCGACCGGCCGGGCGGCTGGGATGTCGTGATCGACGCCACCGGCAACGCGGGCGCCATCCAGGACGGCCTCGGCCGGGTCGCCAAGGGCGGTACGTTCCTCCAGTTCGGCGTCGCCGACTACGCGACGACCGCGGTCATCGAGCCGTACCGCATCTACAACCAGGAGATCACGATCACCGGCTCCATGGCGGTGCTGCACAGCTACGAGCGGGCCGCCGCGCTCTTCGCCACCGGCGTTCTCGACCCCGCGGTCTTCATCAGCGACCGGCTGCCGCTGGAGCAGTACCCGCAGGCGATCGAGCGGTTCAAGGCGGGCCAGGGCCGCAAGATCGTGGTCCAGCCGTGAGTGAGGGTCCCGCGGTCCGCTCCGGCGCTGTCCTGGTGATGGGCGAGGCGCTGATCGACCTCGTACCGGTGCCGGACGAGCCGGAGCTCTACCGGGCCCAGCCCGGCGGCGCGCCCGCCAATGTCGCCGCGGGGCTGGCCCGGCTCGCCACGCCCAGCTGGTTCGCCGGCGCCCTCGGCGGCGACGGCTTCGCCCGGATGATCGAACAGCGGCTGGTCTCGGCCGGTACGGAACTGGGCCTGTGCGCACGCTCGGAGCTGCCCACGACGCTCGCGGTCGCCGACCCGGGCCCGGACGGCACGAGCTACCACTTCCATCTCCAGGACACCGCGACCTTCCGGCTGCCGGACCACTCCGCGGTGGTGGACCGGTTCGCCGCGGTGTACGTGGGCGGGGTCGCCGCGGTCGTCGAACCGGCGGCCGGAGCGGTCGCGGCCACCGCCCGCGCGGGCGCCGAACGGTCCCTGCTGGTGGTGGACCCCAATGTGCGCGAGGACCGGACCATCGACCCGGAGCCGAGCGCGCGCCGGCTGCGTGAGCTGTGCGAACTGGCGCAGGTCGTCAAGGCGAGCGACGAGGATCTCGCGCGCCTGTGGCCGGACACCGATCCCGACGAGACCTGCCGGCGGCTGGCGGGGCAGGGCCGGCTCGTGATCCTCACCCGCGGCGCCAAGGGCAGCACGGCCTACGCGGGCTCCGCGGAACCGGTCTCCGTGCCCGCGGTGCCCGTCGAGGTGGTCAACACCATCGGCGCGGGCGACGCGTTCATGGCGGGTGTCCTCACCTGGCTGAGCACCAACGGCGCGCACCGCGAGGGCGGGGTGGCCGGGCTGTCGCGCGACCGGGTGGAGGAGATGCTCGTCCTGGCCTCCCGGGTGGCTGCCTCGGTGGTCG
This sequence comes from Streptomyces scopuliridis RB72, assembly GCF_000718095.1. GTDB lineage: Bacteria > Actinomycetota > Actinomycetes > Streptomycetales > Streptomycetaceae > Streptomyces > Streptomyces scopuliridis. Next base: position 108,975 of record NZ_JOEI01000001.1, read on the forward strand.
CCCAGACCGGTACGGAACCCTCGCTGCCCGACGACGACCTCGGCTGACCTCCGGGCACGTCCGTAACGGCCGGAGCCGCCACCCCGTCGGTAAGGGGTGGCGGCTCCGGCCGTCGCCGTTGGGTGTCCGGGGTCAGGCGGCCTTGCGGCCACGGGCGTTCGCCGCGCGGATGATGTCCGCGTAGTGGTGGCCGCTGCCCTTGATGGTGCGCCGCTGCGTCTCGTAGTCCACATGGACCAGACCGAACCGCTTGTCGTAGCCGTACGCCCACTCGAAGTTGTCCATCAGCGACCAGGCGAAGTACCCGGCGAGCGGGGCGCCCTTCGCCACCGCCCGCGCGCAGGCCGCCAGATGCTCGTCCAGATACCGGGCACGCTCGGGGTCGTCGACCGTGCCGTCCGCGGCGACGGTGTCGGGGAAGGCCGCGCCGTTCTCGGTGACATAGACGCGCCGCGCGCCGTACTCCTCGGTCAGCCGCAGCAGCAGCTGCTCCAGACCGTCGGCGTGCACCTCCCAGCCCATATGGGTGTGGCGCGCGTCCGGTACGTCGATCTGCCGGGCGAACGGGGCGGCCCCAGTGGGGTCGTCCCGCACGATCTGGCGGAAGTAGTAGTTCAGCCCCAGCCAGTCCAGCGGCGCCGCGATGGTCTCCAGATCGCCGGGGCGCGCGGGCAGCTCCACGCCGTACAGATCGAGCATGTCCTGCGGATAGCCGCGGCCATGGATCGGGTCGAGCCACCAGCGGTTGGTGTGGCCGTCGGCCCGTACCGCCGCCGCGCGGTCGGCCTCGCTGTCGCTCGCCGGCTCGATCGGGCTGAGGTTGTTGACGATGCCGACCCGGGCGTCCGAGGAGGCCGCGCGGAGCGCCTGTACCGCCAGACCGTGTCCGAGATGGAGATGGAACGAGGTGCGTACGGCCGCCGTGAGATCGGTGATCCCCGGCGCCATCGTGCCTTCGAGATGGCCGATCCATGACGAGCACAGCGGCTCGTTGAGGGTCGCCCAGTCCTTCACCCGGTCGCCCAGACGCTCGGCGACGACGGACGCGTACCGCGCGAAGTGCTCGGCGGTGTCCCGGACCGGCCAGCCGCCCCGGTCCTGGAGCGCCTGCGGCAGATCCCAGTGGTAGAGCGTGGCGAACGGTGTGATGCCGGCGTCCAGCAGGCCGTCCACCAGCCGGTCGTAGAAGTCCAGGCCGGCCTTGTTCACCGGTCCGTCGCCGCCGGGGATGACCCGCGGCCAGGCCAGCGAGAAGCGGTACGCGTCCACACCGAGCCGCTTCATCAGCCCGATGTCCTCGGGCACGCGGTGGTAGTGGTCACAGGCCACATCGCCGTTGTCGTTGTTGTCGATCGTGCCCGGGGTGTGCGAGAACGTGTCCCAGATCGAGGGGGCACGGCCGTCCTCGGCCACGGCTCCCTCGATCTGGTACGCGGCGGTGGCGACGCCCCAGGCGAAATCGTGGGGAAGGGCGTTGAGGTCGTTCACGGACTGCCTTTCTGGAGGGGTCACTTCACGGCGCCCGCGGTCAGGCCGGCGACGAGGTAGCGCTGGAGAAGAAGGAACCCGACGACCACCGGCACGCTGACGACCAGCGAAGCGGCCATGATCTGGTTCCAGTAGACGTCGTTCTGGGTGGCGTAGCCCTGGAGACCGACGGCGAGGGTCCTGGTGGCGTCGTTGGTCATGACGGAGGCGAAGAGGACTTCGCCCCACGCCGTCATGAACGCGTAGACGGCGACGGCGACGATCCCGGGGACCGCGGCGGGTACCACCACACGGAACAGGGCGCGGATGGGTCCGCAGCCGTCCACCATGGCGGCCTCGTCGAGCTCCCTCGGGATGGAGTCGAAGTATCCGATCAGCATCCAGATGGAGAACGGCAGCGAGAACGTCAGATAGGTGAGGATCAGACCGCCGCGCGAGCCGTACAGCTCGACGCCTGTGCTGTTCCCGATGTTCACGAAGATCAGGAACAGCGGAAGCAGGAAGAGGATGCCGGGGAACATCTGGGTGGAGAGCACCGTGACGGTGAAGACACGCTTGCCGCGGAAGCGGTAGCGGCTCACCGCGTAGGCGGCGAACACCGCGATCACCACGGACAGCACCGTCGCCGAACCCGCCACGATCAGCGAGTTCACGAAGTACTTGGCGAGCGGGACGGTCTTCCAGATGTCGAAGTACGGGCGGATCGTCAGGTTCGTCGGGAACCACTGGAACTTCCCGGAGACGTCCTGGAGCGGCTTGAGCGAGCTGCTGACCATCACATAGACGGGCAGCAGCGCGAAGGCCGCCAGCGCCGTCAGTACGACGCGGCGCGTCCAGATGAACGACCGCGGCGGTGCGATGGGAGACCTGGGCCTAGACATCCGAGCCCTTCCTTCCCCGGGAGGTGAGGAACAGATAGACCGCCGTGACCAGCAGCAGGAAGAGCAGCAGCAGAACGGACATGGCGGATCCCGAGCCGAAGTTCCAGGTGACGAACGACGACTGGTAGATATGGATCGAGATCAGATCCGCCGCTTCCGGCGCCGACTTGCCGAACAGCACATACGGCGTGTTGAAGTCGTTGAACGTCCACAGGAACAGCACGAGCACCAGCACCTGGTTGACCGGGCGCAGCGACGGCAGTGTGATCGTGCGGATCTGCTGCCAGATGCCCGCTCCGTCGATGGAGGCGGCCTCGTAGAGGTCACGCGGGATGTTCTGGAGCGCCGCCATCAGCATCAGGAACGCGAAGGGCCAGGACTTCCAGAGCGAGACGACGACCAGCGCGATGAAGCTGTTGTTGCCGATCAGCCAGAACGACGGTCTGTCGGTGAGGCCGAGCTGGTCGTACAGCACGTGATTGATGAGGCCGTTGTCGTGCTGGAACATGAACGCCCAGGTGATCACCGCCGCGTACACGGGCAGGGCGTACGGGACGAGGAAGATCGTCCGCAGGACGCTCCGGCCGCGGAAGTTCTCCTGGAGCATGATCGCCGCCGTCACCCCGAACAGCCAGGACAGCCCGACGGAGAGCACGGTGAAGGCGCAGGTCACCAGGAACGAGTGGAGCAGTGCCTGACCGATCGGGGCATCGAAGTCGATGGCGATCTTGTAGTTGTCGAAGCCGGCGAAGGGGGAGTTGCCCCAGTTCCGGATGAAGAACTGGGTGAGCTGCCGGAAGCTCACCCAGATCCCGATCACCATCGGGATCAGGTGGATGAGCAGTTCGAGGACGACGGCGGGCAGCAGCAGGAGATAGGGCAGACCGCCCTGACGGATCCGGTCGGGGATGCGCGGCAGACGCCGTCCGCGCGCACCCCCGCCGTCCGTCTTCTCCGTATCGCCCGCCTTGTGCCCACTGCTGGGGGTCACGATGACGGTCATGGGGAGGGCCTCACTGCGCCATCTGCTGCTGGGCCTTGGTCAGGGCCGCCTTGACGGATTCGGTGGTCACCGGCTTGCCCGCCGCGGCGTCGGCGAACAGGCCCTTGACGGCCGTGCCGACGGTCGTCTCGAACTGCGACTCGTTCGCGACCTGGGGGAGCGGCGCGGCGCTGGTGGCCAGGGTGTCGCGCAGGACCTTCACGTCCGAGGCGGAGAACGCCGGGTCCTCCTGCGCGGCCTTGACGGGCGGCACGGAGCCGTAGGTCTTGTTCAGCAGCTTCTGTTCGGCGTCGCTCGTCATGAACTTCACGAACTTCTTCGCGCCGTCGATGTTCTTGGTGTTGTTGAACACGGCGATATTGATGCCGGCGACCATGGAGTTGAGGTTCTGGCCGGTGCCGGGAGTGCCGGACGGGACCGGTACGGGCGCCACGCCCCAGTCCTCGGGCTTCATGCCCTGGGAGGCGAAGGTCGAGGCCGCGGCCTGCCACAGGACCATGGCCGTCTTGCCCTTGGCGAAGTCCTGGAGGGACTGGTTCTGCGCGTACTCCGCGTTGCCCGGAGCGATGATCTTGTCCTTGGCCATGAAGTCGATGTACTGCTTCACGGCGGCGACGGCGCCGTCGGAGGTGAAGGTCGGCTTGCCCGCCTTGTCGAAGAAGTCGGCGCCGTGCTGCTTACCGAGGGCGAAGACCTGGTGGATGTTGTTCGAGAGGTTGGCGCCCTCGGCGCCGAGCGCCCACTTGCCGTCCTTGGAGATCTTCCTGCCGTCGGCGATCAGCTGGTCCCAGGTGGCCGGCGGCTGTGAGATCCCGGCGTCGGCGAACATCTTCTTGTTGTAGTAGAGCGCGTACGCCAGCGAGTACAGCGGCACGGCGGAGGGGTCCTGACCCTCCGCACCGGCCGAGGCGACCGCCGAGTCGACGAACCGGTCCCGGCCGCCGATCGCGTCGAAGTTCTTCTGGTCCCACGGCAGCAGCGCGCCGGTGGCCTGGAGCGAGGCCGACCAGGTGTTGCCGATGTTCAGCACATCGGGGCCCTGTCCCGAGGTGGTGGCGGCGAGGATCCGGTTGAGCAGGTCGGCCCAGGGGACCACCTCCAGCTTGACCTTGATCCCGGTTTCCTTCTCGAACTTCTTCAGTTCGGGGGTGAGTATCTTCTTGTCCGCCTCGATGCTGGGCCCCTGGTTGGACGCCCAGTAGGTGAGCGTCTTCGGTGACTCGTTGCTGCCACCGCCGCCGGACGAGGAGCCTCCGCCGCATCCGGCGACGGCGGTGAGGGCACTGGCGAGGGCGATGGCTGCTGCGGCTCTGACTGTGCGCATGTGAGGTGGCCCCTTTCCGGGGATGGCTGCGTTCGAGAGTCGAACGGCCTCCATGACTTAATTTATGACGTGATTTAAGAGGTGAGCGAAGGTCGCGTCAAGGTCTGCGACCGGGGTATGTTGCGTCCAGGGAAGGAGCAACATGGCAGAACGCAGCAGACGGACGGTGCGTGACCTGCGCAGGGGGAACCGTGCCCGGGTTGTGCAACGGTTGTATTTCGACGGTCCGCTGAGCCGCCAGGAGCTCGGACCCGCCACCGGTCTGAGTTCAGGATCCATCAGCAACGTCGTGGCGGAACTGGCAGCCGAGGGCCTCCTGGAAGAAGCCGGCGTGGTCGATTCCGACGGCGGCCGTCCCCGTACCCTGCTGCGGGTCGCACCCGGCGGCGGCCTGCTCATCGGCATCGACATAGGCGAGACCCGCGTCCGGGTCGAGCTGTTCGATCTGTCGCTCACCGAACTGGCCCGCACCGACCGGCTGCTGGGCCCCGCCCGGCACGGCTACGACGTCGAACGCATCGTGAACCATGTCCGTATCGGCGTCTCCGATGTACTGCGCGACGCCGGGGCCGATCCGGAGCGGCTCCTCGGCATCGGCATCGGAGTCCCCGGCATCATCGAACGCGGCGGCCCGGCCGGAGCCACGGTCCACGGCCCCACCATCGGCTGGCACGCGGTGCCCTTCGAGAAGCTGCTCCGCGCGGTCCTCGAAGTCCCCTCCGACGTACCGCTGTTCATCGACAACGGTGCCAAGACCCTCGGCCAGGCGGAGATGTGGTTCGGCGGCGGCCGGGGCGCGGGCACCGCCGCCATCGCGCTCATCGGCTCCGGCATCGGCGCGAGCGTCATCCACGGCGGCGCCCTGATCGAGGAGAGCGGCCGGGGCAGCGCCCTCGAATGGGGCCACACCACCGTGCGGATGCGCGGCCGTCGCTGCCGCTGCGGCTCCATCGGCTGTCTGGAGGCGTACGCCGGAGCGGAGGCGCTGCGCGAACGCTGGTGCGAGGCGGGCGGTTCGCTCCCCGAGGACGCGGACGACGAGACCGCGATCGCCGCCCTGCTGGTCGCGGCCTTCCCCGGACCCGGAGGGCCCCCGCCCGACCCGCTGGCCGTCTCGCTCCTGGACGACACCGCCGAATGCCTGGGCGCGGCGGTCGGCGATCTGATCAATCTGTTCCTGCCCGAGCGCATCCTGCTCGGCGGCTGGGCCGGGCTGCTCATCGGCCCGCATCTGCTGCCCGCGATCCGGCGCCACGCGGAGCAGTACGCACTGGGCCACGCGGCGGCGCGTACCACGATCGAGCTGGGCGAACTGGGCCCGGACGCGGTCACGGTCGGCGCGGCCACGCTGCCGCTCGCCGCGTTCCTCGCCCGGGGCGGGAGCCGCCGGAGCGTTCCCGGTCAGGCGGCTCCCGCCCCGGGCGAGCCGGCCGGGGTGGCGGCGCCGCAGCGCTGGCGGCGCGCCTCCGCCTCCTCCGCGGCTCCCGCCACGTCGGAGCCCTCATGACGGGCGCGGTCACGGGCTGAACAGGCTCCGGGCTGAACCGGCTCCGGGTTGAACTGGATCCCGGGCTGAACCGGTCCCGGGCTGAACCGGTCCCGGGCCGGCCGGCTCCGGGCCGGCCGGGACGCCGGGGTGCGTACGCGGACCCTCAGGCCGATCCGCGTACCACCAGCGACGGTTCGAAGATCACCGACGTCACCGCGCGGTCCGACCCGGCGAGCCGGTCGAGCAGCAGCCGGGCCATCTCCGCCGCCATCTCCTCCACCGGCTGCCGGACGGTGGTCAGCGGCGGCCGGCACGCGACGGCCGCGCTGCTGTCGTCGAACCCGATCACCGCCACGTCCTCGGGCACCCGTCTGCCGTGCTCCCGCAGTACATGGCAGGCCCCCACCGCCATCACGTCGTTCGCCGCGAACACACCGTCCAGATCCGGGTGTTCGGCCAGCAGCCGGGCCATGGCCGCCTCACCGCTCTCCTGGGTGAACCGGCCCTCGGCGAGGGGGAGGTACGGCTGCCCGGCGCGCGCCATCGTGTCGCGGAAACCCGCCAGCCGGTCCTGCCCCGCGGGCACGTCCAGCGGTCCGGTGATCGTGGCGATCCGGCGGCAGCCGCGTGCCAGCAGATGTTCGGCGGCCAGCCGCGCGCCGTCCTGGTGGGCGAGATCGACATAGCTGATCCGAGTGGGCCGGGAGGGGCGCGCGTACAGAACGGCGGGCAGCCCGGCGTCCGTGATCAGGGCGGGCAGCGGATCGTCGGCGTGGGTCGACACGACCAGGGCGCCGTCGGCGCTGCCCTGACGGAGATACGAGACGACCTCGTCGCGGGCGCGCGAGGTCTCGGCGAACATCAGGACCGGGTACATCCCGCGCGGCCGGAGGTAGTTGACGACCCCCGTCACCACCCGGCCGAAGAACGGGTCGGCGAACACCTGGGCGGTGAAGGAGGCCCCGGCCCCGCCGTCGGGCTCATCGGGGTCGTGCGCGCCGCGGGTCGATCCGGCGTGGTGCCCGCCACCGTCGCCGCCCGTCGATCCCGCGGGGTGCGCGCCGCCGGTCTCGTCCTCCGGAGTCGGATCGTCCCCCGCGCCCGAGACCACCAGGGCGATTGCGTCCGTACGACGGGTCACCAGGGAGCGGGCCGCGCGGTTGGGGGTGTAGCCGGTCGCGGCCACCGCCTGCCGTACGGATTCCTGTATCACCGGGTCGACATTGCGGACCCCGTTGACGACCCGTGAGACCGTGGCGCGCGAGACGCCGGCCGCTCGCGCCACATCCTCCAGCGTGGGTGAACCGGCCGGTCTCGGGTCTTCCGTCATGCCCCCATTTATAGCATCAGCGGAGAGCGCTCTCCGTGGCCGCCCCCGGTGACCGCCCGGGAGGCCCGGACACCGTGATCACCGCGCTGAGCGGCAGGTCTCCGGCCGACCGGCCGCCGCGCAGCAGCAGCTCGCCCGGCACGGTCTCCCAGCGGTGGCGCTCCATCGACCAGCGCTCCGTCGCCCGGCCGTCCACCCGTACCACCGCGACGACTTCCTCGCCCGGGTCCGCGACGACCGCCGCGTAACCGACGAGTCGCCGCACGGGTGGTTCGCCCGTGAGCGAGGGCCCGGCCGCATAGAGCTGGACCACCTCACGGCCCCGTCTGGGGCCCGTGTTGCGCAGCCGTATCCGTACGTCGAAGGGCCGGCCCGCGATCACCTCGGACGGTGCCTCCATCGCCCCGTACGACCAGCCGGTGTAGCCCAGACCGTGGCCGAACCAGTAGGCGGGAGAGGTGCCCGAGCGCAGCCACGCGCGATAGCCGATGAACGGACCCTCGGCGTAGTGGAGTCGACCCCGCTCCGGTCGGATGCGCAGGACGGGCACGTCCTCCTCGGCAGCCGCCCAGGTGGTGGGCAGCCGGCCGCCCGGCTCGGCGTGGCCGAACAGTACGTCGGCCAGCCCGTCCCCGGCCTCCTGCCCCGGGAACCAGGCGAGCAGCAGCGCGGGCACCTCGGCGCGCCAGGGGAGTGCGACGGGGCCGCCCGTGTTGAGGATCACGACCGTACGGGGATTGGCGCGGACCACGGCCCGTATCAACGCGTCCTGGCCGTCGGGCAGTCCGAGCGTGTCGCGGTCGCGGCCCTCCGACTCGCTCTCCTCGGTGGTGCCCACGACGACCACGGCGGCGTCCGCGTCCCGGGCCGCGGCGACGGCCGAGGCGAGCGCCGTCGCGGCGTCGCCCAGGGGCGGGGCGGCGGCCAGGATCGTCGCCACACCGGTGCCGGGGGCGAGTCCGCGCCGGGCGACCACCTCCACCTCCTCTCCGGCCGCCAGCGCGGTACGTACGGACCGGTACGGCGGGGCGACATGGACCCGGGTCGGATCGTCGGAGTCCAGCGGGAAGGTGCCCGACAGCAGGGTCCGGCCCGCGACGGCGAGGGAGAGCGGTCCCCAGCCGCCGACCGCGAGCGTCCACTCGCCCTCCTGGCGGGGCCGGATCAGGGCCCGGATCTCCACGGTCTCCGCGCCCGCCACCCTGGCCGGTTCCACGATCCGGCCGGACAGCCGGTGCTCCGCGTGGAGTTCGGCGCCGTCGGCGTCCAACAGCCGTACCAGTACGCCCGGTTCACCGCTGACGGGATCGCGGGTGGGCGGCCCGTCGGTCCGTACCGGATCCAGCGGCCTGGGCAGCGCGCTCGGGGGCAGGCCGGGGGAGTACGTCACCTCGGCGGTCCCGGCCAGGGCCGCCCTGATGCCGTCCAGCGGCGAGACCAGCGAGGCGGGGAACACCTCCGCGCTGCCGCCGCCCTGGATCCGTACCGCCGCGGCATGCGCCCCGATGACCGCGACGGAGCGCAGCCGCGCGGGGTCGAGGGGCAGCAACTCCCCGTCATTGCGCAGCAGGACGGTGCCCGCGGCGACCGCACGGCGCAGCAGCGCGCGGGGCGGGGCCCCGGGCGCGGCAGTCGGCGGGTCCGTCGGCCGCCGTACCCGGGGTGGACCGCCCAGGGCGCCCACCCGGTCGGCCAGCCGGAGCAGTCGCCGTACCTTGTCGTCGATCCGTTCCATGGGGACGAGCCCCTGCTCCACGGCGGCACGCAGCCCGTCCGCCCATGGACCGCCGGGGCCCGGCATCGCCAGGTCCTGCGCGGCGCGGGCCGTGTCGAGCAGGGAGCGCACCGCGCCCCAGTCGGAGACGACCGGGCCGTCGAAGCCCCACTCGCTCTTGAGCGGCTGTTCCAGCAGCGGCGCCGCCGCCATCGTGACCCCGTTGACCTGGTTGTACGCGGACATCACCACCCGGACACCGGCCTCGACGGCGGCTTCGAAGGGGGCGAGATAGACCTCGCGCAGCGTCTGTTCGTCCACCCGCACATCCACGGTGAGCCGGTCGGTCTCCGCGTCGTTGGCGACGAAGTGCTTGGCGGTGGCCGCGACACCGCCGGACTGGACGCCGCCGATCAGCGCGGCGCCGGTGCGCCCCGTCAGCAGCGGGTCCTCGGAGAAGCACTCGAAGTGCCGCCCGCCCAGCGGTGACCGGTGCAGATTGAGGGTGGGCGCGAGCAGGACGTCGACGCCCTTGCGCCGGGCCTCCGTGGCGAGCAGTCCGCCCAGCTCGGCGGCCAGTTCGTCGTCCCAGGCGGCGGCGAGCGCGGTGGGGGAGGGCAGGACGAGCGAGGTGTCCCGTTCGTCCCAGGCGTCGCCGCGTACCCCCGCCGGCCCGTCGGAGAAGGTGAGCGCCCGCAGTCCGATGGCCGGTTCGGCGTACGTGCGCCAATTGCTCGCGCCCGTCAGCAGACGCACCTTCTGTCCGAGATCCAGCTTCTCCAGCAGATGGCCGATCTCTTCGCCGGTCAGGCCCGCCCCGTCCATGCCTGCTCCGTTCAGCCCCGCCGCGTTCTTCCCCGCCCCGTTCATGCCTGCCCCCTTCGCGCGATGGGAGAGCGCTCTCCCGCTCCCCTCGCACAGATTCCCCGGACCCCGGCGGCCCTGTCAACGGCGGCCAATATGCGGCTCCTTGAGACGCGGCCGGGTCCGGGGTGGCACGCTGAGTGCTCAGGGGCGGCCGGGGAGTAGCTGAGGTCTTGTCATGATCTGTGACAAGCCTCTAAGTTGGCCGCCTGTGACGTGTCCTACAGCCAGTGGGGGAGCCCAGCCATGGCCGCAACCGGTCGGCACCGCCGATACCAGCCGAGCCGTATCAACCGCGCGTCCCTGACTGTGACAGCCGGCGGTGCGGGGATGGCGCTGCCGTTCATCGCCGCGGGTACGGCACACGCGGCCTCGGTCGATGTCTGGGAGAAGGTCGCGGCCTGCGAGTCGACCAGCAACTGGCAGATCAACACCGCTAACGGCTACTTCGGCGGGCTCCAGTTCACCCAGTCCACCTGGGAGGCGTACGGCGGCGGGAGTTACGCCCCGCGCGCCGACCTCGCGACCAAGGACCAGCAGATCGCCGTCGCGGAGAAGGTGCTCAAGGGGCAGGGCCCCGGCGCCTGGCCCGCCTGCTCGGTCCGCGCCGGACTGGCCCGGGGCGGCGACGCGCCGGACATCACGCCGGACCAGGCCCGCGACGCCGCGAACGCGCCCCGTACGGCGACCCAGCAGACCAGCGGCCCGATCCGGACGAAGAGCGCGCCCGTCGCGCGTGAGAAGGCGTCGCCCACCTCCGTGCCGACCCAGCGCGAGGGCTACACCGTCGCCCGTGGCGACTCGCTCTCCGAGATCGCCGTCGACGAGTCGGTCAAGGGCGGCTGGCAGCGGCTGTACGAGGAGAACCGCCGGCTCATCGGCAGCGACCCCGATCTGATCTTCCCGGGCCAGAAGCTGGTCCTGCATGTCCAGGCGCCGCCGAAGGGCAGCGCCCCCGCCCAGCCCAAGACGCGGCCCGCCCCGGCCGAGAAGCCGAAGCAGACGGCGAAGCCCGTCGCCCAGCCCAAGCCCGCCGCCCCGCCGAAGCAGGCGGAGAAGCCCAAGGAAGCCGAGAAGCCCCAGCAGGCGGAGAAGCCGAAGGAGACCGAGAAGCCGCGGCAGACCGAGAAGCGCGAGCAGGCCAAGACGCCCGTCCGCGCCGAGAAGCCGAAGACGGCCGGGGCCACCGCCCCGGTCTCCGCCTCCACCGGCACGCAGTACCGCCAGTCCGGCTCCTGGGCCAGCGGCTATCACACGGGCGTGGACTTCCCCGTCCCCACCGGCACGTCGGTGAAGGCCGTCGCCGCCGGTCATGTGGTCTCGGCCGGCTGGGAGGGGTCGTACGGCTATCAGGTCGTCATCCGGCACGGAGACGGCAAGTACAGCCAGTACGCGCATCTCTCCGCGCTCAATGTGCGCGAGGGCCAGCAGGTCGGCAGCGGCCAGCGGATCGCGCGGTCAGGATCCACCGGCAACAGCACCGGACCGCATCTCCACTTCGAGATGCGTACGGGGCCGGGGTACGGATCCGACATCGACCCCCTCGCCTACCTGCGAGAGCGCGGCGTCAGGATCTGACGGGGCCTCGGCGTCGTCCGGCGGCCGGTCCCATGAAGACGGCCGCGCGGCCGGTGACCCCGCCGTGTGCTGCCGTGCCTCAGGTGTCCGTGCCGTCTGTACGGCGAGACGCTCGGTGGTGAGCAGGATCAGCCCGCCCGCCGCGACCACACCCGAGCCCAGCGCCAGGACCGTACCGGGCACGTCGTACCGGAACTGCTCGTCGAACAGCGTGAGTCCCACGGCCGCGGCCACCACCGGATTGACGACGGTCACCGTGGCCAGCGGCGCGGCCAGCCCCGCGCCCCGGTAGGCGGCCTGCGAGAGCAGCAGCCCGCAGGCCGCGAGGACCGCGATCACCACCAGGCTCGGCGCCTGCGCGGTCGGCGCCTCCGAGGTCCAGTCCATGGCGACGGTCTTGGTGAAGACCGAGGCGACCCCGAACGCGGCACCGGCCGCGCCCGCCAGCAGCATGCTCCGTACGACCGGGCGCCGCACCACCCGCGCGACCAGGAAGAGCAGCCCCACGGCCCCGAAGGTGGCCGCGGCCAGCACCAGCCGCTCCCCGCCGGCCAGCGACCGGGAGGCGGCGCCGTCGGTCAGCGCCAGCAGTCCGGCCAGCCCCACGGACGCCATGAGCGCGCCCCGCCAGGCGGTGTGCCCGGCCCTGCGGCCGACGAAGAGCGCCGCCATGGGCAGCGCGAAGACGATCGTGAGCGCACCGAGCGGCTGGACCAGGCTGAGCGGTCCGTACGCCAGCGCGACGACATGCAGCGCCGCGCCCAGGCCGTTGAGGGCCACGGCGGCCCACCAGACCCCGTGGTGCAGGGGTGCGTACGGGAGGTCGGGGGTGTCCGTCGCGACGCGTTCCTGGAGGATCGCTCCGGCGGCGTAGGCGACCGCCGAGACCAGGGACAACAGCACGGACAGCGCGAGTGCACTCATGGGGCCACGATCTCTCGCCGGCGTGATTTCGGCGTCGTCCTGTAGAGGTCATTCCGGCGTACTGCTGTCGTAGTACAGAGTGGGGCGGGATGTAGTCCTATGGAGGGGATGGGCGGGATGGACCGGGTGGAAGGTACGGACCGGATCGGGCCGGCGGACCTGGAGCCCGTCCTGGCGCGGGTCGCGGCCGTGGGCGGATTCTTCGCCCTGCGCACGGGAGCACCCGCCGCCGGCCATGCTCCGCTGGCCCGGGTGTACGCGGGCGACATCGCCCCGCTCACCGCCCGCGTCGACAAGGTCGCGGCCCGGCTGCGCGCGCCCGAGCGCAGGATCGGTGCCTCCGTGGCGCAGCTCGGCCTCGCGGCCCGGCTCTGGTCGATCGCGCTCGGCGGCGCCGTACTCGCGGACACGGTCCCCGATCTGGACCCGCGCCGCCTCCACTGGGACCCGGAGCTGACCTCACCGGACGATCTCCTGCTGACCGGCCCGCGCGCGCTGCCCGGCACCGCCGAGGCCGTGCGCGAGGTGGTGCAGTACGGCCATCTCGTCCCGCTCGCCGAGGCCCTGCGACGCGATGGCCGGATCTCGCCCCGGCTGCTGTGGGGAAACGCGGGCTCCGCGCTGGCCGGAGCCGTACGGGAACTGACCGTCTGGGGAGAGGCGAACGGCAGGCCGGAGGTGGCGGAACGGGCCGGGGCGCTGGCCGCCGAGCTGTTCGCCCACCCGGACCTGCGCGGCACGGGAGATGCGGTGGCCGGATCGTTTCGCCGGCGCAGCTGCTGTCTCTACTACCGGTGCCCGTCGGGCGGGCTGTGCGGGGACTGCGTCTTCGACCGGCCACCGCGGCGGTCTTCCGCACGGACGGTTTCCGGGTGACCATGACAGGGCTGCGATCGCCGGGCGAGGACGGGGGGATGGCGTGAGACTCGGGCTGCTCACCCGCGAGTATCCACCGGATGTCTACGGCGGAGCCGGCGTCCATGTGGAGTTCCTGGCACGGGAGTTGCGCTCCCTAACCGAGCTGGAAGTGCACTGCTGGGGCGGCGACGAGGCGGATCCCGCGGCCGGGGTGGTACGCCACCGGGCCGCCGCCGGACTCGACGGAGCCAATGACGCGCTGCGCACCTTCTCGGTGGACCTGGCGATGGCCGCCGCCCTGGAGGGCCGCGAACTGGTCCACTCCCACACCTGGTACGCCAATCTCGCCGGCCATGTCGCCAAGCTGCTCTACGGCATCCCGCATGTGATGACCGCGCACAGCCTGGAGCCGCTGCGCCCCTGGAAGGCCGAGCAGCTCGGCGGCGGTTACGCCCTCTCCAGCTGGGCCGAGCGCACGGCCGTCGAGGGCGCGGACGCCGTCATCGCCGTCTCCCGGGGCATGCGCGACGACATCCTCGCCTGCTATCCCTCGCTCGACCCGGACAGGGTGCGGGTCGTCCACAACGGCATCGACACCCGCCTCTACCGCCCGGACCGGGGGACCGCCGTACTGGACCGGATCGGCATCGACCCCGACCGCCCCTTCGTGCTCTTCGTCGGCCGTATCACCCGCCAGAAGGGCGTCCCGCATCTGCTGCGCGCCGCCCGCGCCCTCGACCCCGGCGCCCAGCTGGTGCTGTGCGCGGGCGCCCCGGACACCCCCGAGATCGGTGCCGAGTTCCGTGAGCTGGTCGAGGAGCTGGGGCGCACGCGCGACGGTGTGCACTGGATCCCTGAGATGCTGCCGCGCCCCGAGGTGATCCAACTCCTCACCCACGCGGCGGTGTTCGCCTGCCCCTCGGTGTACGAGCCGCTCGGCATCGTCAATCTGGAGGCGATGGCGTGCGGCACGGCCGTGGTCGCCTCGGCGGTGGGCGGAATCCCCGAGGTCGTGGACGACGGCGGTACCGGACTGCTCGTGCCGTACGACGAACGCCACCCGGAAGCCTTCGAGTCGGGCCTGACCGAAGCGCTCAACCGCGTGCTCGACGATCCGGAGTCGGCGGCCCGGATGGGGGCGGCCGGCCGGCGGCGCGCGGTGCGGGAGTTCGGCTGGGACCAGGTGGCCCGCCGTACGTACGCGGTGTACGAGGAGCTGCTCACGTCCGAATAGTGCGAAACAGGTCCGGAACAGGTCCGAACAAAGGGAGCGGCCATGCGCGGTGGACCTTCGGTGCTCGGGATCGTACTGGCCGGCGGGGAGGGCAAGCGCCTGCTGCCGCTCACCGCGGACCGGGCCAAACCGGCGGTGACCTTCGGCGGTACGTACCGTCTCGTCGACTTCGTCCTCTCGAATCTCGTGAACGCCGACATCCTGCGCATCTGCGTGCTCACGCAGTACAAGTCGCACTCACTGGACCGCCATGTCAGCACCACCTGGCGGATGTCCAGCCTGCTCGGCAACTATGTGACCCCGGTCCCCGCCCAGCAGCGGCTCGGACCGCGCTGGTATCTGGGCAGCGCGGACGCGATCCTCCAGTCCCTCAACCTCGTCCATGACGAACAGCCGGACTACATAGCGGTGTTCGGCGCCGACCATGTGTACCGGATGGACCCCCGGCAGATGCTCGGACAGCACATCGAGAACGGCGCGGGCGTCACCGTCGCCGGCATCAGGGTGCCGCGCGCCGAGGCCTCGTCCTTCGGCGTCATCACCCCCGCCGCGGACGGCACGCAGGTGCAGGGCTTCCTGGAGAAACCGGCCGACCCGCCCGGTCTGCCGGGCGACCCCGAGCGGGTGTTCGCCTCGATGGGCAACTATCTCTTCACCACGAAGGTCCTGGTCGACGCCCTGCACCGGGACGCCGAGGACGAGAACTCCGTACACGACATGGGCGGTTCGATCCTGCCGATGCTCACCGAGCGGGGCATGGCCCAGGTCTATGACTTCCAGGACAACCACGTACCGGGCGAATCACCGCGCGAGCACGGCTACTGGCGGGACGTGGGCACGCTCGACTCGTACTACGACGCCCATATGGACCTGATCTCGCACCACCCCGCCTTCGACCTCGACAACCGCCGCTGGCCCATCTACACCCACTCCGACCAACTCCCGCCCGCGCGCTTCGTGTCGGGCGGCATCGCGAGCGAGTCGATCGTCGGCCCCGGCTGCGTCATCCGAGGCCAGGTCACCCGCTCCGTGCTCTCCCCGGGCGTGGTGGTGGCGGAGGGCGCGGTGGTGCAGGGCTGCGTGCTGCACGACAACGTACGGGTGGGACGCGGAGCGGTGGTGCGCGGCTCGATCCTCGACAAGAACGTGGACGTACCACCGGGCGCGACGATCGGCGTCAACCCGGGCCGCGACCGGGAGCTGTACACCGTCTCCAAGAACGGGATCATCGCACTGGGCAAGGGACAGGTGGTCGCCTGACGCTCATGGCCGGACGCGGCTTCGGTCCCGTACCGGCGCCGCCGCCCCGGCGTAGGCAGGCTTCGGCCGGTCCGGTGTCAGCCGGCGGATGATCATGGGCGTCACGAGCATCACGACCAGCAGTCGCAGGCTCTGCACGGTCGACACCAGGGCGACATCCCCGTGGGAGGAGACCGCCGAGGCGAGGACCGCGTTGATCCCTCCGGGGGTCGTGGCGAGATAGGCGTCCATCAACGGAGTGCCCGTCGCCCTGGCGAAGATCCACGCCATCCCGGCGCAGCCGAGGCATACGGCTGTCATCCCGGCCAGGATCGACGGCAGCAGCCCCCGTACGCGTCGGAGCGCCTCACGGGTGAAGCGCACCCCGACGTCCATCCCCACGAGGACGAAGACGACGTCCTGAAGCATCCCGGCGGGCGCGAAGGCCGGGATGACGCCGCTCATGGTGGCGACGAGGGCCGCCAGCATGGGCCCGATCAACGCCGGTGTGGGAAGACGCAGCCGACGCCCGGCCCAGACGCCCGCCACCGAAACGGCGGCGAGCGCCAGCAGACCGGTCAGCTGGTCCGGCCCCGCGACCGGATGGAACAGCCCGAGGCCCGGCCAGGACCCCGATCCGCCGCCCGCAGACCCCGACGACGAGGCGCTGGCCATCCAGTGGGCGAGCAGCGGCGCGGTCGTCGCGACCAGCCCCACGCGGAGGTACTGGTTGAAGGCGACGAGCCGGACATCGGCCTTGAGTTCGTCGGCGCAGGTCACGATCCCGGCCGAGCCGCCCGGCATCATGCCGAGGACCGCGCTCGGCCGGCTGATCCGCCCCTTGCGTGCGAGGAACCACGCGACGGCGACACTGAGTCCGATCGTGGCCGCCGTGACCGCGGTGAGCGGCAGCGCGGACGGCGCCGCCGACATCAGGGCGGACGGCGTCAGATGGCTGCCCATGAGCGCGCCCACCAGCGCCTGGGACGTCCGGTTCGCGGGCCCGGGAAGCCGGTCGCGGACCCGGCCCGACAGCGCGAGCACGGCGCCCACCAGCAAGGAGGCCAGGAGATACGGCGAGGGAACGCCCAGGGCGGAGCCCACGAGCCCGGCCGCGTAACCACCCGCGATGATCAGTGCCCAGCGCCGCGCGGACACGGAGCCGGGCGCTCGTACGCGGGTGACCTCTGGGGCGGGCTTCGGCGCGGGGGCACGCGGGAGTTCCCGCGTGCCCGCGCTCTCCCGCTCCCGCACGGACGTCGGAGCCACAGTGCCGCCTTTCGCCGGGGGTGACAGGTCCCGCGGGCTGGGCACCCCACGGGACGTCGGAAGCTCCACTGTGCGGGGTCCGGCCTGTGCGGCCGCTGAGAGCGGCTGAGCGAACGCTGAGACGCCCCTGAGAGCACGCTGAGAGCGCGGCGGCCGACCAGGAGAAAGGGCCGCTGGCCTCGGAATTCCCTACACTCGGTAGGGGTGATCAGCACTCCGGCTGACCCCCGCCGATCGGTGCACGAGGAGATCCGGGTGCGGGTACTGGTGGTCGAGGACGAACCGCACATCGCCGCCGCGGTCGAGCGAGGGCTGCGCGCCGAGGGCTTCGGTGTGGACACCGCCGAGGACGGCGAGAAGGGGCTGCTCCTCGCACGGCGCAACGAGTACGCGGTGATCGTGCTGGACCTCATGCTGCCCGGACGCAACGGTTACGACGTCTGCCGCACGCTGCGCGCCTCCGACGTCATGACGCCCGTACTGATCCTGACGGCCAAGGACGGCGAGTACGACGAGGCCGACGCGCTCGACCTGGGCGCCGACGACTATCTGACCAAGCCCTTCTCGTTCGTGGTGCTGCTGGCCCGCATCCGCGCGCTGCTGCGCCGCGGCGCCCCCCAACGCCCCGCCGTGCTGACCGCCGGTGACCTGTGGCTCGACCCCGGTGCCCATCGCTGCGGCCGCGGTGAAAGCCTTCTCGAACTCACTCCGCGCGAGTTCGCCCTGCTGGAGTATCTGCTGCGGCACCCCGACACGGTCGTGAGCAAGACCGAACTCCTCGCCGAGGTCTGGGACGCCTGGTTCGAGGGCGACCCGAACATCGTCGAGGTCTACGTCGGTTATCTGCGACGCAAGATCGACACCCCCTTCGGCCGCGCCGCCATCGAGACCGTGCGAGGCGTCGGCTACCGGCTGGACGGGAAGGGCGGCTGAATGCCTCCGCGCCGGCTCCGCCTCCGCGTGCGCACGCGGTCCGCCCGATGGCCCCGGCTCACGAGACGACTGACCCTGCGTTCCCGGGTGACCCTCTGGGCCACCTCGATCGTCGCCGCGGCGACGATCCTGGCCGGCGTCGGTCTGCTGCTCGGGCTGAGACACTCCACCTGGCGGGATCTGGATGACATCGCCGCCCAGCGTGTCTCGTACGTGTCCTCCCTGGTCGAGCACGGCCAACTGCGCGGTCTCATCCCCTCGACCGGCGGGGAGGCGGACGTGGTGCAGGTAATCGACGCCTCGGGACACGTGCTGGCGAGCTCGGACTCCGAAGTCCGGCCCGGAAGCCGCAGCGGCTTCCCGCATCCGCTGCCCCCGGGGCTCCTCGACGGTCGTCCCATGACGCTGCACAACCTGGCGGGAATCGGCGACGGAGGCGACTTCCGCGTCAGAGCGCAGCCGGTCCAGGTGGACGGACGCCCCGCCACGATCGTCGCGGCCGTATCCCTGGCCCAGCCGGAGCGCACGCTCTCCAGCCTCCTCACCGCGCTCGCCATCGGCATTCCGGTGCTGATCGCCCTGGTCGCCTGGACGATCTCCGTCACGACCCGGCGCACCCTGCGCCCCGTCGAGACGCTGCGCCGCCAGGCCACCGACATCAGCGCGACCGATCTGCACCGCCGCCTGGACCTGCCCGCCTCCCAGGACGAGATCCACGCCCTGGCGGTCACCCTCAACGACATGCTCGCCAGGCTCGACGCGGCCTCCGCCGCGCAGAGCCGCTTCGTCGCCGACGCCGCCCATGAACTGCGCAGCCCCCTCACCGCGATCCGCGCCCAACTGGAGGTGCTGGCCGGCTACCCCGATCCGGAGCGCGACCCCCTGGTGGCGGCGGCGCTGCTGGAGGACACCGAGCGGCTGAACGATCTTGTCGAAGACCTGCTGGCGCTGGCCAGAAGCGAGGATCCCGCACCGCGGAGACCGCACACCGTCGTCGACCTGGACGAAGTGGTCCTCGCCGAGGTCCGTCGGCAGCACGGCCTGACCGACACCGGCATCGACGCCCGCGGGGTCTCGGCAGGCCGTGTACGGGGGGACGCCGAGGCGCTGCGCCGCGTCGTACGCAACCTTCTCGACAACGCCCGCCGCCACGCCGCTCACCAGGTGCGGGTCACCCTCACCGAACGCGGCGGCACTGTCGAACTGACCGTCAGCGACGACGGGGCGGGCATCCCGCCCGCAGACCGCGCCCGGGTCTTCGAACGCTTCACCCGCCTCGACGAGGCCCGCTCCCGCGAGGCGGGCGGCTCGGGCCTCGGCCTCGCCATCGTGGGCAGGATCGTCACCACCCACGGCGGCACGGTCCATGCCGACGAGGACCCCTCACCCGAAGACGGCGGCCTCGGCGGTGCCCGCCTGGTGATCCGTCTGCCCTCCGCGGACCAGCCGGACTGACGGCCGAACGCGCTCGACGGTCGCGGGTCCGGGAACTTCCGGCGCCGGGCCGACGGTGCCGCGGTCACCCGCTGCCGACCGTGCTCTCCCGCTCCACCAGCCGGAAATCGGCGCGGAGTTCACGGGCGCGTGTGGCTCCGGGGGTGCCGGCGGGGGTGCCGGCCCCGCCGGTAGCCTCCTGGCCGTCCGTGGGGCCCGGCGTTCCGTGCAGCCGCTCCACCACCGACTGCACGGCGAGGCGGGCGATGGTCTGCTTGTCGGGCGAGATCGTGGTCAGCGTCACCGCGCCGTAGCGGCCCTCGGTGATGTCGTCGAAGCCCACCACCGCGACATCCTCGGGAACCCGCAGCCCGCGCTCCGACAGCACCCGCATCGCGCCGACGGCGATCAGGTCGTTGTACGCGAAGACCGCGTCCGGCAGTACCCCGGAGTCCAGCAGCCGTGCCATCGCCGCGGCGCCGTCCGGGTGGTCCCAGCCGCCCGTCGGCGCGATCATCGAGTCCGGCGCGGGCAGCCCGGCCTCGGTCAACTCCGCGCGCCAGCCGCGCAGTCGCAGATGCGAGGGCTCATTGACCCGGTCGGTCCGCGCGCCCAGAAAGGCGATCCTCGAACGGCCCACGGCGAGCAGATGCCGTATCGCGGACCTGGCCGCCGCGACATTGTCGATCGCGATGTGGTCGTACGGCAGGTCGTACTCCCGCTCGCCGAGCAGTACGAGCGGCGCGTCGTGGTCGCGGCCGAGCAGGTCCTCCCGTTCCAGCTCGATGGGGCTCAGGATCAGCCCGTCGATGACCCGCGCCCGGAAGCCCTGGCTGACCAGGATCTCCTGTTCCCGGCGGCCCCCGGTGTGGTCGAGCAGCACGGTGTACTCGTGCTCGGCGGCCACATCGATGACCGCGCCCGCCAGTTCGGCGAAGTACGGGTTGCCCAGCTCGGGCACCGCGAGCGCGAGGATGCCCGTACGGCCCTTGCGCAGATGGCGGGCCGTCAGATTCGGCCGGTAGCCCAGCTCGTCGATCGCCCGCTGCACCTTCGCCCGCATCGCCGGGGTGACATGACGGTAGTTGTTGACCACATTCGAGACGGTCTTGATGGAGACGCCCGCTCGTTCCGCGACGTCCTTGAGGCTGACGGACACCCGCACTTCCCCTCCGGGGCGGGCCCGCGGGCTCGCCCCGTGTCCTGTTCGTACATCGATGCACATAGCGCCGGCCCGGGCTCTGTCCTGACTCTGGACAGCGGGCGGAACGGCATGTTGTCATGCCAACTGCCGTTCCTTCCAACGTTGTACAGACTGTCGCAACGAGCCGCCACCCTCAGCTACAAGGAGGACATGTGCGCATCCGAAGAAAACTGGCCCTCTTGCTCGCCGCCGTTCTGGGCTTCGCGGGACTCACCGCGGTCCCGGCGGCCTCCGCCGCGGACGACACGGCCGAGGCCCATGGGCTCAAGGGCGAGTACTACACCCACTCCGCCCCCGGAGCCTTCGACTTCCATGAACTCAAGGCCACCGGGTTCGACCCGTCCATCGACTTCGCCAATTTGGAACCGCGGCTGACGGCTGCCACCGGGCAGGCCGACGATGTCAGCGTGCGCTGGACCGGGAAGATCGTTCCGGCCACCACCGGCGCGCACACCTTCTCGATGATCGGCGACAACGGATTCCGGCTCTGGATCGACGGCCGGATCGCCATCGACCACTGGGTCGACGACTGGGACAAGGAGCAGACCTCCCCCTCCGTCGACCTCACCGCGGACCGCGCCTACGACATCAAGGTCGAGTACTTCGAGCACCACGGAGGCTCCAGCCTCCGTCTGAGGTGGACCGAGCCCGGCGGCAGCAAGCGGCCGGTGCCCCAGTCCGCGTTCCGGCTGCCCGACGGCTTCGCGTACGACGGCGCCACCGCCGCCACCGTACTGCCGGACGGCCGCACGCTGCGCCTCGACTTCGTCCAGAAGCTCGCCGCCCCGCCCGCCGGCCTCGCCTCCCATCTCAGCGCGGTCATCGGCGGCGCCGCATGGCCGCTGGGGAGCGTGAAGCGCGACCCCGAGGACGCCAGACGGCTGCTGGTCACCCTGAAGGAACCGGTCGTCGGCAAGGGCGGCTCGGCCGATCTGCGCTACGACGGCGCCGGCGGCCTCACCGCCCAGCAGGGCAAGCCCGTCGCGGCCTTCTGGAGCAGCGGGCCCAACACCTCGGAGTACGACCTCTCCACCCCCTGGGCCAAGGACGTACGCCCCGGGAACGCGCACCCCGAGTACCCCCGGCCGCAGCTGACCCGCGACGCCTGGCAGAACCTCAACGGACAGTGGCAGTTCGCCGCCGCCGAGAAGGGCGAGCGCCCGCCGGTCGGCACCACACTGCGCGAGCGGATCCTCGTCCCGTACCCCGTGGAGTCGCAGCTCTCCGGGATCGAACGGCACGAGGACCGGATGTGGTACCGCCGCACCTTCACCGTGCCGCCGAACTGGCGGATAGGCCAGGACAAGCGGCTGAACCTCAACTTCGACGCCGTCGACTGGCAGGCCGAGGTCTACGTCAACGGCGTCAAGGTGACCGAGCACAAGGGCGGTTACGACCGGTTCAGCGCCGATGTCACCGACGCCCTCAAGCCCGGCCGCACCCAGGAACTGATCGTCGGCGTCTATGACCCGACCGACGCCGCGGACGGCGAGAACCCGCCCATCGGCAAGCAGCGCCTGGACCCGAGCGGCATCTGGTACACCCCCTCGTCCGGTATCTGGCAGACCGTCTGGATGGAACCGGTCGCCGCCGACCATGTCGGCTCGCTCAAGCTCACCCCCGATGTCGCGGGCGAGAAGCTCGCCGTCGAGGTGCGCGGGATCCGGGACGGTGTGCCGGTCACGGCCACCGCGTACGACGGCAAGCGCAAGGTCGGCACGGTCACCGGCCGCACCGGAAGCGCGCTGAGCGTGCCGGTCCGCGACCCGCGCCTGTGGTCGCCGGACGATCCCCATCTCTACCGGCTGGAGGTGACGGCCGGTAAGGACAAGGTCGGCAGCTACTTCGGGATGCGCTCCCTCACGGTCGAGAAGGTCGACGGTGTGCCGCGTACGGTGCTCAACGGCAAGCCGACCTTCCTGATGGCCACACTCGACCAGGGCTTCTGGCCCGACGGGCTGCACACCGCGCCGACCGACGAGGCGCTCGCGTACGACCTCAAGTCACACAAGAAGCTCGGGTTCAACTCCGTACGCAAACACATCAAGGTCGAGCCCGACCGGTGGTTCTACTGGGCGGACCGGCTCGGACTGCTGGTCTGGCAGGACATGCCGGCGATGAACACCATCACACCGAACGCCGCGTCCCGTGCCCAGTACGAGCACGAGATGAAGAAGATGATCGACCAGCACAGCAGCAGCCCGTCGGTGGTCATGTGGGTCACCTTCAACGAGGGCTGGGGCCAGTACGACCAGGCGCGGATCGCCGACCAGGCCAAGGCGTGGGACCCGAGCCGGCTGGTCAACAACATGAGCGGGGTCAACTGCTGCGGCGCGGTCGACGGCGGCAATGGCGACATCGCCGACGCCCACGGCTATCCGAGCCCGCAACTGCCCGCGCCGGACGGGAAACGGGCGCTGGTCAGCGGGGAGTACGGCGGACTGGGGCTCGCGGTGCCCGGCCACGCCTGGCCGGTGCAGCACACGTATGTGGGCGTCGACCAGGCCGCGTACACCGATGAGTATCTGGCCCAGCTCGGCAATGTCCGCAAGCTCGCCTGCCAGGGGAGCAATGGCGCGGTCTACACCCAGATCACCGATGTGGAGGGCGAGCTGAACGGACTGCTCACCTACGACCGCAAGGTGATGAAGCCCGATGTCAAGCGGCTCAAGGCGGCGCACGAGGCGCTGATCCGTGACGCCTCCGACCCGGCGTCGATGGAGTGCGCCACCTCCTGATCCGCCCCTGACCCCGGTCCGCCCGCACTCCGGGCGGGCCGGGGCTCACGCACGCCGGGCCCCATGAGCGCCGGCCCTTATGAACACCGTGTGACCCCGGGAATAGGCTGGCCGGTGATCCACCTTGAATCTGCTGTTGCCGAATCCGCCGTGGGCGGGGGCGGCAGCGGAAACCACCGGCCAGAGCGAGGAGCGCCCATGCCCAAGGCCACGTCCAAGGCGTATGTCTTCACCCGGCACGGAGGTCCGGAGGTGGAGACCTTCGCCGACCGGCCGACGCCGAGCCCCGGCCCCGGCCAGCTGCTGGTGGCCGTACGCGCGGCGGGCGTGAACCCGGTCGACTGGAAGCTGCGCGGCGGCTACCGCCGGCCCGGCTCCCCGCCCGCCTCGCTGCCCGAGACGCTGGGCAGCGAGGCCGCCGGTGTGGTCGAGGAGATCGGCGCGGGCGTCGAGGGCTTCGCCGTCGGTGACGCGGTCTTCGGCTCCACCCTCACCGGCGGTTACGCGGAGTACACCCTCCTGCCGGTCGCGATCACCGCGCACAAGCCGGACGCGCTGTCGTTCGCGGACGCGGCCGTACTGCCGGTCGCGGCGGCGACAGCGTACGACGCCGTGCGCCAGGCCGATCTGCCACCCGGCGCCACCCTGCTGATCACCGGCGCCGGCGGGGGAGTGGGCGTGGCCGCCGTGCAGCTCGCGCGCGGCTCCGGCCTGCGGGTCATCGGCACCGCGAGCGCGGGCAAGAAGGAGTTCGTCGAGTCCCTGGGCGCGGTCCATGTGCCGCCGGGACCCGACCTCGCCGCGCGCGTACGGGCCGTGGCGCCCGACGGTGTCGACGCCGTCCTCGACCTTGTCGGCGGCGACACTCTCCGGGCCGCGGCCGAGCTGCTCGTGGACCGTACGAAACTGTTCAGCGTGGCGGACAAGGCGACGGTTCCCCAGCTGGGCGGCGCGGTGGTCGTACGGCAGCGGACGGCCGCGGTCCTCGACAAGGTCGCGAAGCTCGTGGTCAGCGGCGCCCTGCGGCCGTTCGTGACCCGGACCTTCCCGCTGGAGCGCGCGGACGAGGCGCTGCGTGCGGTCGAGGCGGGGCACGTCCAGGGAAAGATCGTGATCGAGGTCGGCGCATGAGCGGCACACCCGGGTCCATATCCCGCACGTCCGCGCCCCGTGCGCCGGAGCCGTCCCCGGCCGTGCCGGGCCACCCGCTGGACCATCCCGCGCTGGCCTCGCTCACCGGACCGCACGCGCGCTTCGCCGAGCGGCGCGGCCGGCTGCTGCGCTATCCGCCCGATGTCTCGCCGTGGCTGGCGCTGCCCGACGCCCCCGACGCCGCGGACTGGGCCGACGCCGCCGCGCTCGCGGGCCCCGGCGGATCCGTGGCGCTCGCCGGATACCGCGTTCCGCCGCCCGAGGACTGGGAGATCACCTTCAGCGCGGACGGGGTGCAGCTCGTCGGCACGGACGTCGAGACCGCCCCGGACGAGGAGGCCGTACGCCTCGGTCCCGCCGATGTACCGGAGATCCTCGACCTGGTCGAGCGCACCCAACCGGGCCCGTTCCTGGCGCGCACCATCGAGATGGGCACGTATCTCGGCATCCGCCGCGAAGGGGCGCTGGTGGCGATGGCGGGGGAGCGGCTGCATCCGCCGGGCTGGACCGAGATCAGCGCCGTCTGCACCGACCCCGCGTTCCGCGGCCAGGGCCTGGCGGCCCGCCTCGTCCTCGCCGTCGCCGACACCGTCCGTGCCCGCGGTGAGCGGCCGTTCCTGCACGCGGCGGCGTCCAACACCAACGCCATCCGGCTCTACGAGACGCTCGGCTTCCGGCTGCGCCGGACGACGAGGTTCCTCGGGGCCCGGGTCCCGGCCGGTGAGTCCCGGGGCGTCGAGGCCGGGGCCGGGACCGGCTAAGATAGTGGGATTTTGTTGGCCCCCGGCGCGTCGGTATGCTCCTGACCTGCGGGGATGGCCGCAATAGCCACGAAAAGCCCCATCGGGGACTCCGGCGTACGAGTGACCCCGGTGTACGAGTGAGCGAGGAACGGCAACAGCGATGACGGTGACAGAGGACAGCCCGGCGTACGGCGACAGCCTGCCGTATGCCGAGAGCCAGGAGTACGGTCCCGGCATCGACCCCGAGCGCATGGCCGTCTGCCTGGCCGTGCTCGACGAACTCGACAAGCTGGACGTCGACCACCCCGACGCGATCGCGGTCCGGCGGGCCACCGCCGGGATCTACCGGACCGTCAAGCAGCGCCGCCGCCAGGAGCGCAGGGCCGCCAAGACCGCCCATGACAAGGCCGTCACCGAAGCCACCGCCACCGGCTCCGCCGAGCGCATCGACGACGAGACCCAGGGCCTGCTGCCCTCCTCCTCGGTCAGCGGCGAGATCGCGGGCGTACTCCAGCGCCCCCGCTCCTGCTACATCTGCAAGACCCGCTACACCGAGGTCGACGCCTTCTACCACCAGCTCTGCCAGTCGTGCGCCGCCGAGAACCGCGCCCGCCGCGACGCCCGTACGGACCTCACCGGACGGCGCGCGCTGCTCACCGGCGGCCGGGCGAAGATCGGGATGTACATCGCGCTGCGGCTGCTGCGCGACGGCGCCCACACCACCATCACCACCCGCTTCCCGGGCGATGCCATCCGCCGCTTCAAGGCGATGCCGGACAGCGACGAGTGGATCCACCGCCTCAAGATCGTCGGTATCGATCTGCGGGACCCCGCGCAGGTCGTCGCCCTGGCCGACTCCGTGGCCGCCGAGGGCCCGCTGGACATCCTGATCAACAACGCCGCGCAGACGGTACGCCGCTCACCGCAGGCGTACAGCGAGCTGCTGGCCGCCGAGTCCGCGCCGCTGCCCGCGGGTGAACTCCCCGCCTCCCAGGTCATCGGCGCGTTCGGCAGCGGTGCCCAGGCCGTCCTGCCCGCCGCAGGCGCCGAGGCGCTCAGCGCCTCCGACGTCACCGGACTCGCGCTCGTCGGCGGCTCGGCCACGCTCGCCAGGATCGAGGCGGGCACGGCGATCGACGCCGGGGGGCTGGTGCCCGACCTGCACGACACCAACAGCTGGGTCCAGACGGTCTCCGAGGTCGACGCGGTCGAGCTGCTCGAAGTCCAGTTGTGCAATTCCACCGCGCCCTTCATCCTGATCAGCAGGCTGCGTCCCGCGATGGCCGCGGCCGAGGCGGCCCGTGCCTACGTGGTGAACGTCTCCGCGATGGAGGGAGTCTTCAGCCGTGGTTACAAGGGCGCGGGTCATCCGCACACCAACATGGCCAAGGCGGCGCTGAACATGCTGACCCGTACCAGCGCCCAGGAGATGTTCGAGAGCGACGGCATCCTGATGACCGCCGTCGACACGGGATGGATCACCGACGAGCGCCCGCATCCGGACAAGATGCGCCTGGCGGACGAGGGCTTCCACGCCCCGCTCGACCTGATCGACGGCGCGGCCCGGGTGTACGACCCGATCGTGCGGGGCGAGAGTGGCGAGGATCTGTACGGCTGCTTCCTCAAGGACTACGCGCCCGCCAACTGGTGACACGCGATCCGGCGGCCGGCGGACTCATCACCCGTCAGGTGACCACCGGCCCGGAGGCCGTGGGCCGAGTGGCCGGAATTTCACTCGAATGCGAGCCCTATCGAGCGGGTTGGCGCTCATATGGTTACTCTGGTGCGAACGGACGGCCAAGCAGGGGGATACACCATCCCCACGGCTGTGCTGGGACAGGCCCACTACCAAGGCCGCGGTCCCGTCCGACAACGGCGCCACCGCGACGGAAACGTGTCCTGTCCCAGAGTTACGCGACACAGAGGAGTGCGCGGTGACACCAGACCTCACAAAGCACGAGCAGCGTCCGGCGGAGTACGGGGAACGGACCCGCCGGCCCGAGAAGCTCGGCAATCTCGAAGTGTGGGCCAGGTCGGCCCCGATCAGACTCGCCGGCTACGAGGACGACCTCGCGGAGCCGCACATCCTGCCCGGGATCGACTGACACACCGGATCGACCGAAGGATCGCCGCACGTCCCGTATCCCGCGCCGACCGGGGTACGGGACGACGCGTGAGACCCGTACGACGACGGCGACTTCAGGCGCCGGCGGTGATCCGGCGCAGCGTGCGGCCGAGCCGTTTCGCGTACCAGCTCTGGAGGACCGGCACCAGCGGGCCTCCGAGCCGGGTGTACCAGCGGCCCGGCCTGCTGAACGCCATCACCGTGAACCACACCGAGCCGTCCTCGCGCAGGTCGACGACGAAGGACTCCTCGCCGCACTCCGGGTGGCCGGCGAGCGTCCCGTAGCCGAAGCCGGTGCGCTCCTTCCCGTACTCCGCCCACACCACCTCGCACGGAGCGCTCAGCCGCAGCGGGCCCGCGCCGACCGAGACCTCCACGGAGGTGCCGGGCTCCGCCCATGGTGAGCCGGCCCGTACGCGCGCGCCGGCCCGGCGGTGCAGACGCCAGGTGGTGAGGGCGGCTCCGGCCGCGTCGTAGTCGGCGCGGCCCCGGCCGACCCTGGTCCGGTGGTGGAGATGGTGGTAGCCGTCGGGGAGCGGCCCGAGCCGGGTCGCGCCGACCTCGCGGTAGCTGAAGGCGCCGCCGCCGGCGCTGTCGGCCGCGGAGCTCCCGTGGGCGGGGACGGACTGCATGGGGCGGTCTCCTTCAGTCATCGCGGACAGAGTACGGACCGCGGCCGGAGGGGCCGCCGGCCACCGGCGGCGTAGTGCGCGAAGAGCGGGCGCGGCGGCGCTCCGCGGCGGCTTCGGTGATCGCCGTCCCGTGCGGAGGATCGTCGGTGTACCGGGCTTCATGATCCGGCTGACCAGCACGGACATCCCCACCACCCCCCGGACTTGAACATGTTCAAGTATCGCGACGAGCGTATGCCGCTGTCTGAACCTGTTCAAGTCCCGGGCGCGTCGTCCCTGTTCCCGCTTGCGGGGTGGAGAGGTATCCGGCACACATAAGGGGACATCCATGGAGGAAGAGTCGGGAGATTCTGGTGCGCTCACCCCACCGTCGTCGGTATGTCACGCTCGCCGTGCTGTCCGCGGGGATTCTGATCACGGCCGGCTGTGGCGGGGACGAGGGTGGCGAGGATGTGGCGAGCGCCGAGGAACTGCTCCTCCAGCCGGCCGCCGACCCGGGCCCCGATCCGTTCACCCGGTCCACCGTGAGCCCTGATTCCCTGATGAGTCCGGCGGTCCGGCCCCCGTCGCCGGACGCCAGGGGCGGCGCGAGCGGCACCGTACGGACACCCCGTGCCCTGCCGGGCTCCACGCCGGGGCTCTACGGCGGCACCTCCGCCGCCAGCTGTGAGGTGGAGCGGCAGACCCGTCTCCTCACCCAGGACCGGACGAAGGCCCGCGCTTTCGCCGAGGGAGCGGGGGTCACCCAGGCGTCCGTCCCCGACTTCCTGCGCGGACTGACCCCCGTGGTGCTGCGGCCCGACATCCGTGTGACGAGCCACGGCTACCGCGAGGGGTCCGCCGCCGCCTTCCAGTCCGTCCTGCAGGCGGGCACCGCCGTCATGGTGGACAACCGGGGCGTGCCCAGAGTGCGCTGCGCCGACGGCAGCCCGCTGAGCCCGCCGATCGCGGCCAAGGGCTCCGTGCGCTACAGGGGAGCGCAGTGGAAGGGCTATCAGCCCGAGCGGGTCGTCGTCATCAACCGCTCCCCCGAGGTCATCACCAGCCTGATCATCGTCGACCTGGCCGCCAATACCTGGGTCGAGCGGCAGATCGGCACCGAGGGCCGGCGGGACAAGCCGCCCCAGGTGCCGCCGCGATACGGTCCTGAGGCCGACATCACGGACCCGGAAGCGGTGAGGCCGCCGGGGCCCGGTATGCCCGAGGCCCCCGCGGGCGTGGGGCCGGCGTCCGGTGATGCCCCGCGGGACAGGTCCACGCCGGGCCGTGGCCGGGCCGTGCCGGACCAGCGGCGGGACGCGCCGCTCGTACCGGACGACGGGGTGCTCCCGCCCGACGGGCCGGTGGAGCCGGAGCCGGGCGGCGGAGACCTCGCGCTGTCCGACGAGGACATCCTGACGGGCCCGGACGACCCCGCGGCGCTCCCCGGCGACGAGTTGTCCGCCCCGTCGCCGGACGGCGGGGGGTCCGGAGACGAACTGATCGGTCCCGACGCGTTCGCGGGCTGACCGGAGGGTCCGAGGCTGACAGGACCACTCGAAGAATCCGACAAATGATGACAGAGTGTCCCCATGGTTGAACGGGAAGCGGGTCCCCTGTCGCTCCCCGACGACTGGCCCGCCCATCCGCACATCAGTCTGTCCCTCAACCGGATGGGCACGTTCGACTGGCATCTCGACAGCGGGCTCCTCCATCTCGACGGCCCCGCCCTCGCGGTCCTCGATCTGCGCCCCGACGAGTACGACGGGCGGCTGAGCAGCCTGGAGGCGCGGGTGTCGCGGAGCGAGGGCAGCCGGCTGAACGAGGTGGTGGAGCGGGCGCTGCGGGACGGCAATGTCACCTACGGCGCGTACCTCCGTATCCGGCGGCGGGACGGAAACCTGCGCTGGACGCACACCCAGGGCGCCATCCGCCGTGATCCGGCCGGCCGGCCCTACCGCGTCATCGGCATCGTCCGCGACGCCACCCAGGAACTCGCGGACTCGGCCGCGCGGCTCGAACTGAGCGCGGTGCGCCGGGTGCGGACGAGTGTCGTCGAGGGCACGGCCGCCGCGCTCGCCCACGCCAGGACCGTCCAGGACGTCATCGACGTACTGAAGGACTCCCACGGCCTGGCACATCTCGGGGCCAGCAGCCTGGTCATGGGGCTGATGGAGGCGGGCCGCATCCATCTGGTCGCCGAGGGCCCCGAGGGCTCCTATGTACCGGGGACGCGGGTCACCCGTACCGACGAGCATTACCCGATGAGCGAGGTGGTACGCACGCTCGTCCCGCGCTTCATCGAGTCCGCCGAGGAGTTCGCGGAGCGCTACCCCGTGCTGTGGCCGCACATCAGCGGGCTGGGCATCAACGCCGCCGCCTATCTGCCGCTGATCGCCCAGGCGCGGCCCATCGGCGCCCTCGGGCTGCTCTACCAGGAGAAGAGCGGCTTCACCGCCGAGGACCGCAATCTGCTGGTCGCGCTCGGCAGCAGCATCGCCCAGAGCCTCCAGCGCGCCGTGCTCTTCGAGCAGGAACACGATCTGGCCGAGGGGCTCCAGCAGGCGATGCTGCCCCGCCGGATCCCCGCCGTGCCGGGCGCCGAGATCGCCGTCCGCTACCGCTCGGCCCGGCTCGGCCGCGACATCGGCGGCGACTGGTACGACGTGATCCCGCTGCCGGGCGGCCGGGTCGGGGCGGTCATCGGCGACGTACAGGGCCATGACACCCACGCGGCCGCCGTGATGGGACAGCTGCGTATCGTGCTGCGCGCGTACGCGGCGGAGGGGCACGCGCCGGCCACCGTGATGGCGCGGGCCTCGGTCTTCCTCCATGAACTGGACACGGACCGCTTCGCGACCTGCACCTACGCGGAGGCCGACCTCGGCACCGGAGTGATCCAGCTGGTCCGGGCCGGCCATGTCGATCCGCTGATCAGGGACACCGACGGCGACTGCCGCAGACTGCCGGTGCCCGGCGGGATGCCGCTCGGCCTCTCCGCGGCCTTCGGACAGCTCGACTACCCGGTGGAGACGATCGAACTGGACCCCGGTCAGGCCCTGTTGCTCTACACGGACGGTCTGGTGGAGCAGCCGGGCGCCGATCTGGACGACGGGCTGCAACTGCTGGCCGCGCTGGTACGGGACGGTCCGCGCGATCTCCAGCTGCTGGCCGACCGGCTCTGTGAGGTGGTGGACGCGCGGGGCGGCGAGGACGATGTCGCCGTGCTGCTGCTGCGCCGGGGCGGCGCGCGCGCCCCGCGCTCGGGCGGCCGGCTCCAGCAGCAGGTCGCGCAGCGCGACCCGGAGGGGCTGAGGACCGCCCGGCACATGATCCGCGCGGCGGTGGCCGCCTGGGGGGCCAGGGAACGCTCCGACGAGATCGAGCTGGCCGCCGACGAGCTGATCACCAACGCGCTGCTGCACACGGACGGCGGGGCCGTGGTGACCGTACGGGTGCTGCCGGGGGTGGAGCGACGGATGCGGGTCGAGGTCGAGGACGGTTCGAGCGCTCTGCCGCACCGCAGGGACGCCGGGTTTTCAGGGGTCTCGGGGCGCGGACTCCAGCTCGTGGAAGGGCTGGCGGACGAGTGGGGTGTGGAGTCGCGCGGCAACGGCAAGTGCGTGTGGTGCGAGTTCATCGTGCCGGACCGGCCGTCACGTTGAGCGGTTTTCGTCGTTAACTGTAGGTGACTTGATCGTACTTGACCGTAACCGAACAAAGGCGATTGGCTGTGCCCGTCGCCGTACCTCGCCTCTAGGACCTGGGGTTCCCTTGACCACCGAGCTGCTGGCACCTCTCGATCTGGCCTTCTGGCATCTCGAATCCGCGGACCATCCCATGCACCTCGGCGCGCTCGCGGTCTTCACCGCGGCGCCCGGCACGGCCGGCGGAGCGGGCGTGCTGGAGCTGCTCGCCGCGCGCGCCGCCGCCATCCCCCGGCTCAGGATGCGGGTACGGGACGTCTGGCTGCCCGTCGGCGGCGCGGCCTGGGCGGTGCACAAGGAGTTCGACGTGCGCCGGCATGTGCGCCGGCTGCCGCTGTCCGAGGGGGAGTTCGCGACGGAGGCGGCGCGGCTGGCCGGGGAGTTGATGGAACGTCCGCTGGAACGCGGCATTCCGCCATGGGAGATGTATGTCCTGACGGCGGAAGGCGACGGCGGTGGCGGCGCGGGAGGGGAAGCGGCGGGCGGCGGCCGGCCCTTCGCCGTCCTGGTGAAGCTGCACCACGCGCTGGCCGACGGCATCCGCGCCGTCGCCATCGGCGCCGGCATCTTCGACCAGATCGCCGACGCGCGGGCGGCCGGGGGCCGCCGGGCGCGCCCGGTGCCGCCCCGGTCCTGGCTGCCCGGCCCCTGGCAGGTGGCCGGGCTGGCCAGGGGCCGGATCGAGGAACTGGGCCGCGCGGTCGGAATCGGCGCCTCGGTCGTACGGGCCAGCCGGCTCGACCCGCGCGGTACGCCCGCGCTCACCGCCGGATCCAGCGGCACACGGCGGCTGGCCACCGCCCTGCTCGATCTGGAGGACGTCCAGCGGATCCGCAGGGCCGCGGGCGGCACGGCCAACGATGTCCTTCTCGCGACGGTGGCCGGCGCGCTGCGCCGCTGGATGCTCGAACGGGGCGAGCCGCTGCCCGCCGCCGCGCCGCGCGCGCTCGTGCCGGTCTCCCGGCGCCGACCGGGCAGTCCGCCCGGCTCAGGCAACAGGCTCTCCGCCTATCTCCTCGCCCTGCCGCTCGCCGAGGCCGACCCCCGGGCCAGGCTCGCCGCCGTACGCCGGGGCATGGACCGCAACAAGTCCGACGGACCCTCGCGCGGGGCCGGCGCGGTGGCCGTCCTCGCGGACCAACTGCCGCCGCTCGCCCACCGGCTCGGGGCGCCCCTCGCCGGCAGTGCGGCCAGAATGCTCTTCGACATCCTGGTGACGAGCGTCCCGCTGCCGCGCTCGACGCTCTCGCTCGGGGGCTGCCCGCTGCGTGAGGTGTATCCGATGGCGCCGCTCGCCCGTGGACAGTCCCTGGCGGTGGCGCTGTCCACCTACGGCGGGCGGGTGCATGTGGGGCTGGTCGCCGACGGCAAGGCCGTGCCGGATCTCGACCGGCTGGCGCGCGGGATGACCGACGAACTGCGGGAGCTGCTCCGGGTCACCGGGCCGAGCGGCCGGATCCGCTCCACCGACTCCGCCCGAGCGGCCCACAGGTAGCCGTAGAGAGCCCTGCGGAAACCTGAGAGATCGGACAGCTGGATGCGAACTTCCCGCAGATAGCTGCTTCTAGCTGCTTCATGAGTGTTGACGCGTTCAGTCATCCGATGAATATTCATCGTGATCGGCATGGTGATCGCCCTCGGCCGGGGGCGGTCGGCAGCGGCTACATCGGGAGGCGGCAACGGTATGCGGCACACCACGCTCGGACACGGAACGGTCGGGGTGACCGGACTCTCCTTCGGGGCGGCCGGGATCGGCAATCTCTACACCCCCGTCGGACCGGAGCAGGCCGCCGCGGCGGTGGACGCCGCCTGGGACGCGGGCATCCGGTCCTTCGACACCGCGCCGCACTACGGATTGGGGCTCTCCGAGCGGCGGCTCGGCGAGGCGCTGCGCGACCGGCCGCGCGGCGCGTACACCCTCTCCACCAAGGTGGGCCGATTGCTCGTCCCGGTGTCCGGCGCCGAACCCGTCGGCGACGATCTCGCCCATGGCTTCGCCGTACCCGCCACGCACCGCCGCGTCTGGGACTTCAGCGCGGACGGGGTACGCCGCTCCATCGAGGACAGCCTCCGGCGGCTCGGCGCGGACCGTATCGACATCGTCTACCTGCACGACCCCGACGATCACGCGGAGGAAGCCTTCCAGCAGGCGTATCCGGCGCTGGAGCGGCTGCGCGCCGAGGGGGTCGTCGGGGCGATCGGCGCCGGGATGAACCAGACGGCGATGCTCACCCGCTTCCTCCGCGACACGGACGCCGATGTCGTGCTGTGCGCCGGCCGCTTCACCCTGCTCGACCAGTCGGCGCTCACCGAGTTGCTGCCCGAGGCCCTCGCGCGCGGCAGGAGCGTGGTCGTCGGCGGGGTCTTCAACTCCGGGCTGCTCGCCGACCCGCGCCCCGGCGCGACCTACGACTACACCGCCGCTTCGCCCGAGTTGCTCGACAGGGCCCTGCGGATGGACGCCGTCACCCGGCGGTACGGAGTGCCCCTGCGCGCCGCGGCCCTGCACTACCCGTCGCGTCATCCGGCTGTCGCCAGTGTGCTGGTCGGCGCCCGTTCCGCGGCGGAGGTACGCGACGCGGCCGAACTGGCCGCCCGTACCGTCCCCGACGACCTGTGGGCCGAACTGCGTGCCGAAGGACTGCTGACCGAAGGACCGCTCACTGAAGGACCGCTGAACGAGGACGGAGTGCTGTCATGAGGGTCGCCCTGCACACCAGGGTCCGCGCCGACCGGGTCGGGGAGTACGAGGCGGCGCACCGCGAGGTGCCCGCCGAGCTCACCGCCGCGATCCGCGCCGCGGGCGCCACCTCCTGGACGATCTGGCGCAGCGGCACCGATCTCTTCCATCTGCTGGAGTGCGAGGACTACCCCCGTCTGCTGGCCGAGCTGGACCAACTCCCGGTCAATGTCGCCTGGCAGGCCCGGATGGCCGAGCTGCTCGATGTCGTGCACGACTACTCCGCGGCCGGCGCCGGCGCCGGACTGCCCGTCGTCTGGGAGCTGTCATGACACCGCCGGGCGTGATCGACGCCCACCACCACATCTGGGATCTGTCCGTACGCGACCAGGACTGGATCACCGGCCCGGCCATGGCTCCCCTCCGCCGGAACTTCACCCTCGCGGACCTGGACGCCGAGACCCGGGCCGCCGGGGTGTCCGCGACCGTGCTCGTCCAGACCATCGGGGTCCCCGAGGAGACCCCCGAGTTCCTTGCCGCCGCGGACGGGAGCGCCCTCGTCGGGGGCGTCGTCGGCTGGACCGATCTCACCGCGCCCGGGGTCGCGGACACCCTCGCCGCGCTGCGCGAACTGCCCGGCGGCGACCGGCTGGTGGGGATACGCCATCAGGTGCAGGGGGAGCCCGACCCGGAGTGGCTGCTGCGCCCGGACGTACGCCGCGGTCTGGCCGCCGTCGCCGCCGCCGGACTCGTGTACGACCTGGTCATCCTGGAGCACCAGCTGCCCGCCGCCACGAAGGCCGCCGAACTGCTGCCGGGACTCACCTTCGTCCTCGACCATCTCGGCAAGCCGCCGATCGCCGGGGGAGCGACGGAGCCGTGGGCGGGCCTGGTCAGGGAGCTGGCCGCGCGGCCGAACACCGTCTGCAAGCTCTCCGGGATGGTCACCGAGGCCGCCTGGGACTCCTGGACGGCCGAGGGGCTGCGTCCGTACGCCGACACCGTCCTCGACGCCTTCGGGCCCGAACGGCTGATGTTCGGCTCCGACTGGCCGGTGTGCCGGCTGGCCGCCACGTACGGAGAGGTCCTCGACGCGGCGCGCACCGTGACGGACGGACTGAGCGAGAACGAGCGCGACGCGGTCTTCCGGGACACCGCGCGGCGCGTCTACGCCCTCTGAACCGGGTCGGTCCCGTCCTCGGCCGGCTCGGGGAAGGCATGGCGCACCGGGCAGGGGAAGGGCTCCATGCCCAGCAGGGCGGTGACCGAGTGGGTGGCCAGCGTGTGCCAGGTGCGCGGGCTGCGCAGCATCGCGTGATCGCCGCCGGGCAGCAGTACGGCACACGCCTCGGCGCCCGCCGCACGGGCGCGGGCGGCCAGCTCGACGCTGCCGCGCGGATTCGTGACCCGGTCACGGTCGCCGTGCAGCAGCACCGTCCTGCGGCCCGCCAGCTGCTCCACCGGCTCGCCCGGCGGGCACCAGGGCGCGAGCCCCACCACCCCGCTGACCAGGTCATGTCCGGCGGCGGCCAGCGCGGCCCGGCCGCCCATCGAGTGTCCTACGAGCACGACGGGCACGGGACCGACCAGGGGCTCCAGCTCGTCGAGCGCCCGGCGGGTGTCGCGCGCCGCGTCGGCCCGGCTGCCGTTCCACCCCCGGCAGCGGTAGCGCACCCGGCCCACCACCACGTCGTATCCGTCGGTGGCCCGTAGCACCGCGCGGGTGAACGGCCACATCCGGGCGCTCGGCAGACTCAGCCGGGCCGGCGGCTCGATGCCCTCCTCGCGCCCGCCGTGCAGCAGCAGGACGACGGCGCGTGGCCGCGCGGCGGTTCTGTCGAGAACGAGAGCGGGCTGGACGGCGGCTCGGCGATCGCGTACGGGCACGTGGGCCTTCCTTCCGACGGCGGGAGCCCGGAGGCTGTCCGGGGCACCTCTGGCGGGGCTGCTCCATGAACGATCCGGCGAACGGATTCGTCGCCGCGCCGCCCGGGGAATGCCCGACCGGCCCGCCGGGCGTTCGCACGGCCCCTGCGGCACCCTGGACGCATGCCGGAAGTACCCGAAGTCGAAGCGCTGCGAGAGTTCCTCGACGGCCAGCTGGTGGGCAAGGAGATCGTCCGTGTGCTGCCACTGACCATCAATGTGCTCAAAACATACGATCCGCCTCTCTCCGCACTGGAGGGCGCCACGGTCACCGCCATCGCCCGCCACGGCAAGTATCTCGACATCGTCGCGCGTGATGCCGGGGACGGCGAACTGCATCTCGCCCTCCATCTCGCCCGCGCGGGCTGGCTGCGCTGGAAGGACTCGTTCCCGGCGACGCCCCCGAGGCCGGGCAAGGGGCCGCTCGCGCTGCGCACCGTCCTCAGCGAGGGGGACGGGTTCGATCTCACCGAGGCGGGCACCACCAAGCGTCTCGCCGTGCATCTCGTACACGATCCCGCGGAGGTCCCCGGGATCGCGCGGCTCGGCCCCGACCCGCTCGACGACTCCTTCGACCGCGCCGCGTTGGCCCGGCTGCTCGCGGGGGAACACCGGCAGATCAAGGGCGCGCTGCGGGACCAGCGGCTGATCGCCGGCATCGGCAACGCCTACAGCGACGAGATTCTGCACGCGGCGAAGATGTCGCCGTTCAAGCCGGTGAAGAACCTCTCCGAGGACGAGATCACCACGCTCTACGAGGCGCTGCGCGGCACGCTGCGCGAGGCCGTCGAGCGCTCGCGCGGAGTGGCGGCGGGGCGGCTCAAGGCGGAGAAGAAGAGCGGGCTGCGGGTACACGGCCGTACCGGTGAATCCTGTCCCGTCTGCGGCGACACCATCCGCGAGGTCTCCTTCAGCGACTCCTCGCTCCAGTACTGCCCCACCTGCCAGACGGGCGGGAAGCCGCTCGCCGACCGCAGGATGTCGCGGCTCCTCAAGTGAGCGCCCTCCTGAGCGCCCTCCTGAGCGCCCTCCTGAGCGGCCTCGTGAGCGGCCTCTGACCCGGAGCGCGCCATCGCGCTCACCGGCCGGCCGTCATCGCCCGCCGATCGTCATCACCCGGCGGCCGTCCGAGGCCCGGACCTCGAAGTGGTCGATCTCGCTCGGCCGCAGCGCCGCGCCGCCCCGGGTGACCAGGGGTTCGGTGCCCCCCGCGTGCGCCGCCCAGGACGTCACGGTCTCCCTCGATCCGTCCCGCCCCACCGCGATCAGGGCGCAGGAGCCGGATTCACCGGACCGGACCAGTTCAAGGCCGATATCCGCCCCCCACGCCTTCTCCGCCGCCGTCACCACCGCCGCCGTCCCCGTCGACCGGTCCGACGCGGTCCACCGGGCGGTCACCGGTGTGCCCGGATCCGCCGGGGGAGCCAGGGCGAGGACGGCGAGCGGCCCGCCCACCGCGAGCACCGCGGCCGCGGCCACGAGCGCGAGCCGCCGTCCGAACTCCCGGCGCCGCCCCGCGGCGGTACGGCCGAGCAGCCCGGCCAGCAGCTCCGGACTCGCGGCGGTGAACGGCGCCATGCCGGCGGGGGTGCGTCGCGCGTACGAGTCCAGCTGCTCTTTCACACCGCCGAATTCGGCCAGCAGCTCCGAGCAGCGCGGACAGTCCATCAGATGGTCCTCGAACCGGAAGGCGTCCGCGGCGTCGAGCACGCCCAGTGCGTAGGCGCCGGCATCACGATGGAGGTCCAAGGTCCGCATGCTGTCTGTTACGCAGCGGAACGCTGAATGACTCAAGCCGCGGGAGTCCTTGTGCGCCGGCCACCGCCTGGGCCCTGTCCGGTCGATCTTCGTGGATCAGCGACGCCGCCGGCCCACGAAGATCGACCGGACAGGGCCTAAACTCCGGCGTCATGCTGCGTGTACTGGCTGTGGACGACGAAGAACCGGCTCTGGAAGAGCTGCTGTACCTGCTCAGGGCCGACCCGCGGATCCGTGGCGCGGAGGGCGCCACCAGCGCGACGGAGGCGCTGCGGCGGATCGGCGCGGCGCTCGACGCGGGCCCCGACGACCCCGCCGCCATCGATGTGGTCTTCCTCGACATCCATATGGCCGGGCTGACCGGCCTCGATGTCGCCCGGCTGCTGGCCGGCTTCGCCGAGCCGCCGCTGATCGTCTTCGTCACCGCCCATGAGGGCTTCGCCGTCCAGGCATTCGATCTGAAGGCCGTCGACTATGTCCTGAAGCCGGTCCGCAGGGAGCGGCTCGCCGAGGCGGTACGCCGGGTCGCCGAACTGGTGGGGGAGCGCGGTCCGGTCTCCGCCCCCGCCGCCGATCAGATAGCCGTCGAACTGGGCGGAGTGATGCGCTTCGTCGCCGTCGACGACATCGCCTACGCCGAGGCGCAGGGCGACTACGCGCGGCTGCACACCGACACCGGCAGCCATCTGGTCCGTATCCCCCTCACCACGCTGGAGGAGCGCTGGCGGGCCCGCGGCTTCGTACGGATCCACCGCCGCCATCTCGTCGCCCTCGCCCGGATCGATGAGCTACGGCTCGACGCGGGCGCGATGAGTGTCCGCGTCGGCGATGCCGAGCTGGCGGTCAGCAGGCGTCACGCCCGCGCGCTGCGGGATCTGCTGATGCGGCAGGGCGGCCGCTGACCAGGGCTTCCCTCGGGATCACCGGGCTGCGTACACTCCGGGCCCTGGGCCCAGTCGGGCACATAGCGCCGTCCGCCCAGCGAGCGTGCGTGCCAGGCGTCGCGGGCCAGGCGGGATTTGCCCGACAGGGCCCAGCACCCCGCCGGACCTGAAGACGGGCCGGGCGGGAAGGCGGAGAGCCGGAAAGGGGGACGGACATGACGGGGGAGCCCGCGTCCCGGCAGCCGGCGCCCCGGCGCGAGGTGGTCACCGGTGAGCCCCGTCGCGTACGTCCCCTGCCGCGCTACCGCGCCCAGGCCGAGATCGAGGAGCAGACCGCGCTCGGCGACGCCTATGTCCGCTCCCTGATGCGCAGTCAACTACGCGCCGGACTCACCGCGTTCGCGCTCCTCGCACTGGTCGCGGGCACGCTGCCGCTCGCCTTCGCCACCCTGCGCGACGCGACGGCGGTCTGGGTGGTGCTCGGCTTCGCCGCGTATCCGCTGCTCACCCTGCTCGCCTGGTGGTACGTGCGGCGCGCGGAGCGCAACGAACGCGACTTCGCCCGGCTCGTGAAGGGCCGGCCCGTTCCGTGAGCCAGAGTTATACGGTGACCGCCGTCACCGTCGTCGTGCTCGCGACCGTCCTCGTCGGCGGCTTCGGGCTGCGGATATCCCGTACCACCTCCGACTTCTATGTCGCCTCCCGCACGGTGCGGCCCGCGCTCAACGCCGCCGCGATCAGCGGCGAATACCTCTCCGCCGCCTCCTTCCTCGGCGTCGCGGGCCTGGTGCTGCTGCACGGCCCCGACATGCTCTGGTACCCGGTCGGCTATACCGCCGGCTATCTCGTCCTGCTGATCTTCGTCGCCGCCCCGCTGCGCCGCTCCGGCGCGTACACGCTCCCGGACTTCGCGGAGGGCCGGCTCGAATCGCGTGCGGTGCGCAGGCTGGTGAGTGTGTTCGTGGTCGGTGCCGGCTGGCTCTATCTCGTCCCCCAACTCCAGGGCGCGGGGCTGACGTTGAAGATCCTCACCGGCGCGCCCGACTGGTTCGGCGGGGTGCTGGTCGCGCTGGTCGTGGTGGTGGCGGTCGCGGCGGGCGGAATGCGCAGCATCACCTTCGTCCAGGCGTTCCAGTACTGGCTCAAGCTCACCGCGCTGCTCGTGCCCGCGCTCT
This sequence comes from Streptomyces scopuliridis RB72, assembly GCF_000718095.1. Lineage (GTDB taxonomy): Bacteria > Actinomycetota > Actinomycetes > Streptomycetales > Streptomycetaceae > Streptomyces > Streptomyces scopuliridis. The sequence goes on from NZ_JOEI01000001.1 coordinate 149,240, forward strand.
TCCTGCTGCTGGCCTGGCAGGGCGACGGACGGCCGCGCGTCGACCTCGATCTGACGGCCGCGGTCGTCGGCCGCGCGGACCATCCGCTGTACGCGACCTACGGTCTGATCGTGGCGACCTTCCTCGGTACGATGGGGCTGCCCCATGTCGTCGTCCGCTTCTACACCAGTCCCAACGGCCGGGCCGCCCGCCGGACCACCGTGATCGTCCTGGCGCTGATCGGCGCGTTCTATCTGCTGCCGCCCGTCTACGGCGCGCTGGGCAGGCTGTATGTCCCCGAACTGCCGTACGGTACGGACGCCGACGCCGCCGTACTGCTGCTGCCGGAGCGGGCGATCGGCGGGCTCGGCGGGGATCTGCTCGGCGCGCTGGTCGCGGGCGGCGCGTTCGCCGCGTTCCTCTCCACCGCCTCCGGGCTGACCATGGCCGTCGCGGGGGTCCTCACCCAGGATGTCCTGCCCTCGCGCGGTGTACGCCACTTCCGGCTGGCCACCCCGCTCGCCATGGCCGTGCCGCTCGGCGGGTCACTGCTGGTCAGCGGGATGCCCGTGGCCGACTCGGTGGGGATGGCCTTCGCGGTCTCCGCGTCGTCGTTCTGTCCGCTGCTGGTGCTCGGCATCTGGTGGCGGCGGCTCACCCCGCCCGGCGCGATCGCGGGGCTGCTGCTCGGCGGCGGTCTGGCGTTCGCCGCCACGGTGATCACGGTGAGCGGGGCCGTACGGTCGGGCTGGCCGCACGCGCTGCTCGCCTGGCCCGCCGTCTGGTCGGTGCCCGTCGGCTTCCTCGCGATGATCCTGGTGTCCCTGGCCACGCGCGGCCGGATACCGCCCGGCACCAACGCGGCGATGACGCGCTTCCATCTGCCGGAGGTGCTGATGTCCGGCAGCCGCAAGGGAAGCGCGAGCGTGAGCGCCGCCGGACCGGGCGAGGGTACGGGGAGTGGAACCGGAATGGGGGGCGCCGGATGAGCGGAGCCGCACTCGCCGTACTGATCGTGCTCGGCCCGCTGCTCCTCGCGGGCGGCTTCGTACTCGGCCGGCGCACCGCGCGCCCCGAGCGGAACAGCGATGTCGGCACGCCCGTGGAGCGCGCCACCTTCGAGACCCTGCACACCGCCTCGCTCGCCGCGCCCCCGCTACGGGCCGGTCTCACGGAGGAGAGCGCCCGCAAGGCCGCCCGCAGGCTGCGTTCCCTGCTCGGCACGGACGCGCTCTGCCTCACCGACCGGGAGCGGGTCCTCGCCTGGGACGGCTCGGGCGAACACCACGACAAGCAGGTGATGGCACAGGTCGAGGGACTGCTCGCGAGCGGACGCGGCACCGCCTTCGCGAGCGGCTGCGGTGATCTCGACTGCCCGCTGCGCTGGGGCGTGGCCGTCCCGCTGACCGTCGACCACCGGGTCCTCGGCACCCTGGTCGCCTATGCGCCCCGCGAGTCGGCGGTCCTGGCCAGGGCGGCCGGCGAGGTGGCCCGCTGGGTCTCCGTACAGCTGGAACTGGCCGAGCTTGACCGCTCCCGCACCCGGCTGATCGAGGCCGAGATCAAGGCGCTGCGGGCCCAGATCTCCCCTCATTTCATCTTCAACTCCCTCGCCGCCATCGCCTCGTTCGTCCGTACGGATCCCGGGCGGGCCCGGGAACTGCTGCTGGAATTCGCCGACTTCACCCGCTACTCGTTCCGCAGGCACGGCGACTTCACCACCCTCGCCGATGAACTGCACTCCATCGACCAGTATCTGGCGCTCGTACGAGCCCGGTTCGGTGAGCGGCTCTCGGTCACGCTCCAGGTCGCTCCGGAGGTCCTGCCGGTGGCGATGCCGTTCCTCTGTCTTCAGCCGCTCGTCGAGAACGCCGTCAAGCACGGCCTCGAAGGGGCCGTCACCACGAGCCGGATCACCATCAGCGCGCTCGACGCGGGCGCGGAGGCCGAGGTGGTGATCGAGGACGACGGGGTCGGTATGGAGCCGGACCGGCTGCGCCGGATCCTGCGCGGCGAGGGCGGCGCGTCCACCGGCATCGGACTGCTCAATGTGGACGAACGACTGCGCCAGGTCTACGGGGACGAATACGGCCTGGTCATCGAGACGGGCGTGGGCGCGGGTACGAAGATCACGGTACGGATTCCCAAGTACCGCGCGGGCGTGCACGGCACCTGAACGCCCCGCCCGCGTGCGCCGCCGGTCGGAACAGCCCGCCGTTCAGATCGGAACAGCCGCCGTTCAGAACAGATGGATCGCCAGATGGCCCAGCGGCAGCCCGAGCTGCCAGGCCGGGGTCCAGACCTGCGGACCCTCCGCCTCGCCGGCCGGGAACGGATCGTCGCACGCCGGCCCCACGGCATCGAGATCCGGCGCCAGCAGCTCCGTCTCCTCCAGCCACCGCCACGCCGCGCCCGCCAGCTCCAGATCCGGATCCCTGGTCTCCCGGCCGGACTCGAACGCGGCCGCCTCCAGCCGGTCGAGCCGCCCGCAGACCCATTCCCGCCAGCAGGTTCCGTACGCCGTGAGGGAGCGCCACTCCTCCATCCTCGCCACCACGCGCGGGCCGCCCACCGAGCTGTCGGAGAGGAAGATCGTCAGGGCCAGCGCGTCCCGCCCCGCCCGGTATTCGAGCGTGGTGGGCGGCATCAGATCGCCGGTGCGCAACAGCTCGTCGGCGATGTACTCCGCGTACATCCAAGCCATGGGCACCAGGAGGCCGCCACCACCCGCCCCTTCGGTACATTCCGGACGCATCGCTTTTCCGCCTTCCTTTCTTCCCCCGAAGCCTGCTTCACGGAGCATTGAACCGGCGGTGGCCGCCCCGCGTGGCCAGAAAGGCAGGATCGGTCGGCGGACGGGAGAGGATTGTGACGGGTGTGGCCGACGGTGACGCGTCCGACGATGGAGCGGACGATTCCGGCCCGCATGTGCGGTCGCTCCTCGGCGCCTATGTACTCGAAGCGCTCGCGCCCGAGGAGGACCGGCGGGTCGCGGACCATCTGGCGGAGTGCGGCCCGTGCGGCGCGGCCTATCTGGAGGTGGCCGACGCGCCGTCGTTGCTGGCGCTCCTGGACGAGGACGACCTGCGGTGGCCGGGCGCGCTGTAGCCGGGCAGTGAACGGGCCAGCGCCCGCAGCGCGTAGTACGAACGGGACTTGACCGTGCCGGGCGGAATCCCGAGCACCCGCGCCGCCTCGTTCACGCTCAGCCCGCGGAAGTAGATCTGGGTCAGCACCGCGCGGTGCTCACGGCTCAGCGTTCGCACCGCTTCGCGTACGTCGAGCACCGCGACCGTGCTCTCGGTGCGGTCCTCGGGGTCGGGCGTGGCGGCGAGAATCCCGTCGCTGACCTCCGTGGGCCGCGCCAGCCGGGATCTGCGGGCGTCGATCGCCAGCCGGCGGCCGACGGTGAAGAGCCAGGGCCGCATGGATTCGAAGGGCCCGTCGAAGGCTTCGGGATGCTGCCAGGCGCGGACCAGCGTCTCCTGGAGCAGATCCTCGGCGCGCTGGCGGTCGCCATAGGTCAGGCCGAGCAGAAAGTTCAGCAGGGCCGGTCCGTGTTCGCGCTGAAGCTCCGTCAGCGCCCGCTCATCGGTCCTCTCCTCGGCCATCGCTGTGGTCATCGTGAACGCCCTTCCCGCCGGGGTCGCCGTCGTACGCGGCTCCGTTGCCGCGTGGCGTATCCGAACGCATGGCGGCGCCGAGGGACAGACAGCGCACAGAGGTCTGCGACGAGCGGTCGCTCACTGCGGCGAGTGGTGCGGTGAACGGTCGGGCGGTGGCGTTTGGCCCCTTTCGTGTTCACTGTCGGCTTGGTCGCTTGACATCCATTTATATGAATATATGGATTCGTTGGGACGGTATCTCCCGGAATTGGAGCCTTCCCGATGACGAAGCGCATGCGACAGGGAGCGGTGGCCGCTGCGGCGCTGCTCATCGGAACCGCGGCGGCCTGCGCCGGTCCCGAGCGGTCCGCCGCCCCGGTCCCGCACGGCCCGCCGCGGCCGGGCTCCGCGGCACCCTCCGCCGCGGGCGGCGCCGCGCCGCAGCAGCGCGGATTCACGCTCGTCGCCTCGGGGGACGTGCTGCCGCACGACTCCGTCATCGACCGGGCGAACGCCGACGCGGACGGCGAGGGCTATGACTTCGGGCCGATGCTCGACAGCGTGAAGCCGGTGGTCTCCGGCGCCGATGTGGCGATCTGCCACATGGAGACCGTGTTCGGCGAGGAGGACGGCTCGTACAGCGGCTATCCGGCCTTCGTGTCCCCGCCGGAGATCCCCGCCGGTCTGCGGGCCACGGGCTACGACTCCTGCTCCACCGCCTCGAACCACAGCCTGGACGACGGCGCCGACGGGGTACGCCGGACCCTCGACGCCTTCGACAAGGCGGGCGTCCGGCACGCCGGTACGGCACGCTCGGCGGCCGAGGCCGCGCGCCCCGCCCTGCTGACGGCGGGCGGCGCCAAGGTGGCGCAACTGGCGTACACCTTCGGCACCAACGACGTCCCGCTCCCCGACGGACAGCCCTGGGCCGTCCGCCTCACCGACGAGCGGAAGATCATCGCCGATGCCAGGGCCGCGCGTAAGGCGGGCGCCGACGTCGTCGTGATCAGCCTGCACTGGGGCACCGAGTGGCAGATGGACCCCGACGAGCAGCAGCTGAGCCTGGGCAGGAAACTCACCGCGTCGCGCACCGGTGGCCGCCCCGACATCGATCTGATCCTCGGCACCCACGCGCATGTCCCGCAGCCGTACGAGAAGGTCAACGGCACCTGGATCATCTACGGGATGGGCGACCAGATCGCCGGGACGATGACCAACGACGACGGCGAGCTGGACGCGCGCGGCAACCATGGCTCGATCGGCCGGTTCACCTTCGCGCCGCCCGCCGCGCCGGGGGAGCGGTGGCCGGTGAAGAAGGCCGAGTTCATCCCGCAGATGTGGGACCTCGACACCGGACGCGTGGTGAATCTGCCGGAGGCCGTACGGCGCGATTCCGAGCGGGACGACTACCGCGAGATCCAGTCGGAGATCAGCGAGGCGGTCCTGAGCCGGGGCGCGGCGGCGGACGGCCTCACCGCGGGCCGCTGACAAGAACGCGCGTGGGCGTCGGGCGGGACGTGGGGCAGCGGGGGGCCGTACGACCAGGGGTTACGGGACGACCGTCACCGGCCAGCGGCCCGCCTTGACCAGCCGTACCGCCACCGAACCGATGATCCGGTGCCCCGCGGACTCCGAGGCGCCCACCACCACGGCATCCGCCTTGAGCTCGTCGGCCGCCGTGACCAGTCCGCTGTACGGGTCGCCGTGGAAGGTGTGGAACTCCCAGCGGACGTCCCAGACGTCCCTGACCCGTTCTATGGCCACCCGGATCTCCTCCACCAGACCCTCGGCGATCTCCCCGGTCGTCTCCGCGACCGGGGCGCCGAGGGCGGCGCCGGCGGGCATGACGGGCTGCACGTAGACGATGGCGAGCAGGGCGTTCTGCCGCCGGGCCAGGCCGCCGGCGTACGCGGCGGCGCGGAACGAGGACTGCGAACCGTCCACGCCGACGACGATCACCTTCGGGCCGTCGGTACCACGTTCGAATTGAGTGGGCTGCTGAGTCACGGCACGCAGAGTATCCGCTCCCGGCGAACAGACCGGCGGCGGTCTCCCCGCAGCGCCGGCCACCCGGTCCGGCCCCTCGTGCCTCCGGGACGTCCGGCCATTCGTGAGACACTGTCCTCCGGGCCTGCGGACCAGTGCCGCGTTCCCTTCATGGCTCACCCCATCGGGTACTTTCCCCCGGATAACCGGTGTTGGTGAGCGGCACGGAGCATCCACCGTGCGAGCCATTGGTCATGAAAAAGGATCAGATGCTTCCGGGGCGCCGTGCGGTCCTGCGGATCGCCGCCTGCCTCGGCGCCGCACTCACCGCCCGGTTGTTGACCGCGGGACAGGCCCAGACACCCGGCAGCCCCACCCCGCCGCCTCCGGCGGAGGGAGCACAGGCGGCAATCCGGGCGGGCGTCCCGCACAAGCCCTCCGCGTACCGGCTTCAGCCCATGACGGAGGGCGCGCAGCCCCGCTACCGCAGACCCCTGCCGCCGGTACGTAAAGCGCCCATCCTGAAGATGCCCGAACTGGGCCGCACGATGGTCCTCACCTTTGACGACGGGCCCCACCCCGACTACACCCCCGGCATCCTGCGCACACTGCGCGAATACGACGTACGCGCGATGTTCTTCGTCTGCGGCGAGATGGCCGACGCCCATCGTGACCTGCTGCGGGAGGCCGACGACGACGGCCACATCATCTGCAACCACACCTGGTCCCATCCGCTGATGACGACGCTCAGACCGTCGCAGATCCGCGGGGAGATGGGGCGCACGAGCGAGGTGGTGGAGGACATCCTCGGCACCGCGCCCCTCTGGTACCGCGCGCCCTACGGCGCCTGGAACCGGTACGCCTTCGAGATCGGGTCCGAGATGGGCATGGAGCCGCTCGCCTGGACCATCGACTCCCTCGACTGGGAGACCCCCGGCACCGACAGCATCGTCCGCAGAGTGCTGGACGGAGCCGGGCCGGGGGCAGTCGTCCTCAATCACGACGCGGGCGGCAACCGCTCGCAGAGTGTGGCGGCGCTGCGCCGCTATCTGCCCCTGCTGCTGGACGACGGGTACCGCATCGCCGTGCCCCACCGATGAGACCGGCCCCCGGCCGCCCCCGGCTGGTCAGCGGGTCCTGACCAGCCGGGCGAAGACGACGACATTGCCGTCGTATCCCCCCCTCTTCGAGTAACCGCCACCGCAGGTGATCACCCGCAGCTCGGCATGGCCGGAGTCGCCGTAGACCCGCGCCGCCGGGAATTCGTTCTTCGAGAAGACCTCCACCCCGTAGATCTCGAACACCGCCGTCCTGCCGTCGAAGCGCTCCACCTCGACATGCTCGCCCTTCTCCAGCGAGCCGAGACCGTAGAAGACCGCGGGTCCCGACCTGTTGTCGACATGGCCGACGACCACCGCGGTGCCCCGCTGGCCGGGCGCGACACCGTTCTGGTACCAGCCCGCCAGATTCGGGTCCCGCGGCGGCGGAGCGGCGATCCAGCCGTCCGGGTCGAGGCCCACATCCACGACCGGCGCGTCGACCCTGAGCGCCGGGATCCGCACCCGGGACATCGGCGCGTACGGCAGCGGCTTCACGATCGGTACGTCGGTGGTGGTGGTGGCGGCCGCCGCCGGATCGGGCACGCCGGCCGGCGCGGCGGCCGCCGCCGGCTGCGGTGGTCCCAGCGGTACGTCCACCCCGTTGCGCATCATCGCGATGCCGGTGAGCATGACGAGAGCCAGAACGCCCCAGGGCGAGCGCTTCCTCGACTCCGGGGCGTTGTGGTGCATGCCCATAGTTCTCCCTTCGTGGACGCCTGCAGGCACGGTAAGTGCGTCGCACCCCGGCGGCGATCACTGGAAGGCGAATGGGTGGCGGGCCCGGCGGGGCTGACCCATCTGAGTAACCGGCACATAAAATCTCTGACGGTCTGTGACCTGCGGATCCATCGGACGGGCGTCCTTCCTGACGGCGTGTCGGCTCACCGGGGTGGACCAGCGCCGAAATGCGGGCCCCGGGAAGCCCGGTGAGGGTTCGTCATGGAGGGCGTACTCGTCGAATCTCCCGGAGCACCGCTTTGGGGCGCCTTCCGCTGGAGGTTCAACGATGCGTGCTTCACGCGCTCTGGCGGTGACCGCCACCGCCTGCGCGGCCGTGGCGCTCTCCGCTCCGCTGGCCGTCGCGACCAACGGTCCGACCAATGTCACCATCAATCCGTTCGAGGTCCACCAGGGCAGCACGATCGAGATCAGCGCCCGCGGCTGCGGCCACGGAGGCACTGTCACGTCGAACGCCTTCCGGCGGGTCGAGCTGTCCGTGAACGCTTCCGGGAACTCCACGGCCAGGGCCCGGATCCTTGACGACGCCACGCCGGGCAACTACAACCTGGCCGTCAGGTGCAGTGACAACGACAGGGTCGCGACGCACCAGTTCCGGGTGCTGGAGGGGCGGGGCGCGCTGGGCGGGCTCGGCGGTTCCATCGGTCCCAGTTCCACGGAGATGGCGGTCGGCGGCGGGCTCGTCGCCACGGCGGCCGTCGGTGGTTCGCTCTTCCTCGCACGCCGTCGCCGGCCGGCCGGTGTGGGGATCTGACCGGGCGCCCTTCTCCCGGCAGCCTCCACCGGGGGTCCGCGGGGCCCCGAACGCCCGTCGCCCCGAGTCCTGACCGAGGACTCGGGGCGGGGGCCTTTTCGTGTGACTTTCATGTGACGGGGACGCCCGCGCGGCGTCCGGTGTACGGGCGGCCGGCGACCGGCCGCCGGTGATCAGTGCTGACGGTCCTCCGTGCGCCGGCGTACGACGTAGATCGTGCCGGCGGCCGCCGCGACCACCAGCGCCGTACCGCCGACGAGTTCGGTGGTGCTCACCCCGCCCACGCTGCCGCCGAGACCTCCGCGGACGCCACCCGGCACGACCGTGGCGCCCGTCGTGCGGGTGACCGTGGCGGCCGGTGTCGGGTTCCGCGTGGCGCTTGAGATCCGGAGACTGGTCGTCCCCGACTGGCCGTTACAGGTGAAGGTCACCTGATACGTGGCGCCGGCCTTGGCGTCCCAGTCGACCGTGGCGGTGGCCGACCGTCCCGAGGGGATGTTGACCGTGTCGAAGACCCCGGAGGAGGCGGTGGCGGTCGTAGCGCAGTTGGTGACGGAGAGGGTCACCCTGCCCCCCGCCGCGACCGTGGAGGGCGTGACGGTGAATCCGAAGGGCGCGTTCCCGCCGCTGGGCGCGGCCGTCGCGGTGGGGGTGGTCAGTGCGAGTGCGGACACTGCCAGCAGAGCGGCGGACACGGCACGTATCGCGCGCATGATGAATCCTCCGGGTCCCCGAGGAGCAGCTGCGGAACCGTTTCCACATAAGGCAGGGAATGCACCTCGATGCCGGAAACGCTAGGAGCGCGTTATCACAGCCGCGATCGCTGACGGGCGAATGGGGCACGGGTGTCCCCCGGGCGGCGGACAGCCGCACCCCACTCAGGTGCCGGTCCTGTGCTTCGCTCAGGACCCGATTTGCGGAAACAGATCGAGGAAGGGCGCCGCGGTCGCGCTGATCCCGCGGCCGTAGGGCGCGTCGAAGTCCCAGATGAGGAAGAGCAGGAACGAGATCAGCACACTGAACAGCCCCGCGAGCAGCAGCTCCCGGAAGGTACGGCGGATCTGCAGGACGAAGATCAGCCCGACCGTGACCACGGCGCCGATGATGAGGCCGAACCAGACGACCCCCGGCATGGTGGCGCCCGCGTTCTGCCCTCGCGCGCCCCGGGCGTCATCGGCGGCGGCCACCTGGTCGACCAGCGGCTGGTACGCCTGTCCCTCCAGATCGGTCCTGGGCGCGTACTGGCTGACGTCCGTGCGGATCCGGTCGAAGAGCTCGGTGCCCTTCGCGCTGAGGGCCTCGTGCTCGGACATGTGCGGCCATTCGCTGCGGACGACGAAGCTGACATAGGCGTCGACATCGGCGCGGATCCGGTCCCGTACCTCGGCGGGATAGACCTGGACCCGCTGCTGGACCTCGTGCAGGGCCTGGGCCTCCTGGCGTACGGACTCCTGCGCCGCGCTGCGGCCCTCCCAGACGCCGGCGATGGCGAGACCCAGCACGATCGCGTAGATCACGCCGATCATCATCGTCATGTAGTCCATGACATCAGGGGTCTCGGAGGGGTCGTCGTCCTCGCGGACGCGGCGGTTGTTGATGACGACGATGGTCAGGACGACCGCGCAGGCGGCGGCCATCGCGATGCTCAGAACGAGCCATTCCGACATGAGATCTCCGTGGATCAGCGGTGGCGGGGACGCAGGACGGCTACGGCGAGTACGGCCGGGGCCGTGATGAGGAGCATCAGCAGAACGGGGGAGGGGCCGTTCCTGGGCTGATCACGGGTCGCCTTGCGATAGGCGGGCAGCGCCACCGAGGACGGCGTGGGAGTCGCCGACGGGGTGGGCGACGGCCGGGGCGGCGGCGAAGGGGCCGGTGGCTTCGGCGGTGGCTTCGGCGCGGGCGGCGGCGGTGTGGGCCGGGGCTGCCGGAGGGGCGCCCGGACGACCGGCGCGGGCGGCGTCGGTACGACGCTGGGAGCCGGCGCGGGTGGTGACGGCGGGGGCGAAGGAGGCGGCGGCGGTGCCGGGGGTGTCGGCGGCGGCGGAGGGGTGGGCTTCGGTGGTTTCGGCGGCTTCGACGGCTTGGGTGGTTTCGACGGCTTCGGTGGTGGCTCGGGCGACGGGGGAGGGGTCGGAGTGGGAGTCGGCCAGCAGTCGCCGCTCCCGGCGACGGCGACCGCCCCTCCCGGGCCACCGGGACCACCCGGTCCGAGGGACGCGTAGGCACAGCTGCCGGCTACAGCGGGCAGCGGGACTGCCGACAGGGATATGAGTGCGGCGGCCGCGAGCAGCCGTCCGACGAGTGATCCATACACGGTCAGGAGTTTGTTCCCCATCAGGCCGCGGCACGCGGGAAGTCGCTCGGATTCCCCCGAATAGGGGGATGTGGCGGCCATGGGCTTGCGCCGCGGAAGTTTTTTCCGTCCGCGTTGAACGCGAGGCCGCCCCCGGTCCGTACTTAGGACCATGAGCAGCGCAACCAGGCGCCTCAACTGGCCTACAGATAACGGGAGTTGACATGAACACCTGGCGGAACGCCTCGCTCGCGGTGACCGCGGTGGCCGTACTGGCCCTGACGACGGCGTGCGGTCAGGACCAAGGGACGAACACCAACGGCCAGTCCGTCGGCGCCGCCAAGCCGGCCGACGCCGGATACGGCGCGGACAGCGGCTACGGATCCGATACAGGCGCGGCGGGCGCGGCGGCGGCCAAGCCGGCCGGCCAACTCGCCGTGTGGGACAGCAAGAAGCTCGGCAAGGTACTCACCGACAGTGAGGGGTTCACGCTCTACCGCTTCGATAAGGACACGGCGAGCCCGCCCAAGTCGAACTGCGAGGGCGACTGCGTGAAGGCCTGGCCGGTGGTGGCCGCGGGTGACGCCAAGGCCGCGGCCGGCACCGACGCCACGCTGCTCGGCGAGATCACCCGCGCCGACGGCACCAAGCAGCTCACCGTCGACGGCTGGCCGATGTACCGGTACGCCAAGGACACCAGCCCGGGCGACGCCAACGGCCAGGGTGTGGGCGGTACATGGTTCGCCTCGGCCCCCGACGGCAAGAAGGCGGCAGTGGCCGGCTCCGGCTCCGGCGCGGACGTCACCCCCGCCGATCTTCCCGGGCTGTCGGTCCGCAAGGACCCCAAACTCGGTGACATTGTGGTGGATTCGAAGGGAATGACGGTCTATCGCTTCACGAAGGACTCCGCCTGGCCGATGAAGTCGGCCTGCACCGGGGCCTGTCTGGAGAAGTGGCCGGTTGTCGCTCCCGTCGAGAAGAATGACACCGAGGGGATCATCAAGAAGGGCTTCGTCACCTTCGACCGGCCCGACGGAATCAAGCAGCAGAGCATCGACTGCTGGCCGATCTACACCTTCGCCGGCGACACAAAGCCGGGAGATACCAATGGTCAGGGCGTTGGCGGCACCTGGTTCGCGGTTTCCCCGGATTCCAAGCTGGTCGGAGCGCCCAAGTAGTCCCCACGCCGCGCGTCTCCGGCCCATCGGTCCGTCGTCGCACCGCTCGGTGCGGCGGCGGACCGGTCGCACGTGCCAGCGGCGTGTGACCAAGAACGGATCGCTAATTTCCGTTTGGGCTCGCTCTCTTGGCGGGCGATCAGTAGCCTCGGCTCGAACAACCGGCCGTGTACCTTGGCCGCATCCCGTGGCGACTTGTTGGAGACATCGATGGAGCGTCCCGCCTGGGCCCCGCAGGGCATCGACATATCGATGCCGAGCGTTTCCCGCATTTACGACTACTATCTGGGCGGTTCGCACAATTTCGAGGTGGACAGGGAAGCGGCCCGCAAGGCAATGGGGTTCATGCCGGGGCTTCCCACGATCATGAAGACGAACCGCGCGTTCATGCGCCGCGCGGTGAAATTCGCGCTCGATGAGGGCATCACTCAGTTCCTCGACATCGGATCCGGCATTCCGACCTACGGAAATGTCCATGAGGTCGCCCAGGCCGGTGACCCCGAAGCCCGGGTGCTCTATGTCGATCACGACCCGGTCGCCGTCGCCCACAGCCAGGCCGTTCTCGACGGCAACGACAACGCTGCCATCGTGAACGCCGATCTCCGCAAGCCCGGACAGATCCTCAACAGCCCCGAGGCAGGACAACTGCTGGACCTGGAGCGGCCCGTGGCGCTGCTCCTCGTCTTCGTCCTGCACTTCCTGGAGGACGAGGACGACCCGTACGGCGCGGTGGCCGAGCTGCGCGACGCGCTCGCGCCCGGCAGCCTGCTCGTCCTCACGCACGCCTCGTACGACGGCGTGCCGCTCCCGCAGGAGCGGACGGGGGCCGCGGTCGCCGTCTACAAGGACATCCGCAACCCGCTGGTCATGCGGACGCGCGAGCAGACCGCCCGGTTCTTCGACGGCTTCGAGATGGTCGCGCCCGGTCTGGTCTCCATGCCGCACTGGCGGCCCGACAGCCCCGCCGACCAGGAGGACCCGTACGCCTTCTCCGGCTTCGGCGGAGTGGGACGCAAGGCGTGATGGTGCCCTCGCAGCCGACAGCCGCCGAGAGTGAACCGGACGGGCTGGAAGACAGACTCAGGCGCTTCGCGACGATCTGGAGCCGGGCGATCTTCCCGGCGACGGCCACGTCCCTGACGCGCCCCGAATTCGAAACGCATCTGCTGCCGCTGGCCCGGGAGTTGCAGGAGGCGCTGCACGCGCACCCCTTCGACACCGCGCCCGCCACGCGCGTCGGCACCGCCCTCGTGGCGGCGCACTGCACCGACCCCGAGGCCCTCGGCCGTACGCTCGGTGTCGTCGACTCCTATCTGGTGCTGTACTGCGGTATGGAGGAGCTGACCGCGGAGGACAACCGCGCCCGCTGCGCCCGTCTCCAGCACTCCCTCGCCGTCGGCTTCGCCCAGGCGCTGCGCGAGCGCACCCTGAGCGAGCAGGAGGCCATCGCACGCTCGGCGCTCGCCGCGCGCAATGACGCCGAGGACGCGCTGCACGCCACGCAGGCCCGCTTCCACGCGGTGTTCGAGGGCGCGGCCATCGGTATCGGCATCGCCGATCTCGAAGGCAATGTGCTGGAGGTCAACGACACCCTCACCCAGATGTTCGGCGGACTCGAACACCATGTCCGCAGCCGCAATGTAAGCGAGTGGGTCCACCCCGAGGACGCGGCCCATGTCTGGCGCCTCTACGACGAGTTGGTACGCGGCGAGCGCGAGCACTTCCGGGTCGAGAAGCCGTTCTACCGCAACGACGGCACGGTGCTCTGGACCAATCTGACCCTCTCGCTGCTGCGGGACGCCGAGGGCACTCCGCAGTATCAGCTGGCTCTGATGGAGGACACCACCGAGCGGCGGCTGCTCAATCTGCGGCTGCGGTACGAGGCCACGCATGACGCGCTGACCGGGCTGCCCAACCGGACGCTGTTCTTCGAGCGTCTGGAGAAGACGCTCTCCGCGGGCGGCGGCGCGCGCTTCGGGCTCTGCTATCTCGACCTCGACGGCTTCAAGGCGATCAATGACAGCCTCGGCCACTCGTCGGGCGACCGGCTGCTGGTCGAGGTCGCGGACCGGCTCCAGAGCTGCGCCACCGCGCCGGGCGAGATGGTGGCCAGGCTGGGCGGCGACGAGTTCGTGGCGCTGACCACCGGGCCCGACACCCAGCAGGGCGTGGCCGATCTCGCCTCCCGGATCCTCCACGTACTGGCCACCCCGATCCGGCTCGAAGGACGGGAGCTCACGGTCCGGGGCAGCATCGGCATCGTGGAGGGGCCCTCCGCCGGGCGGAGCCCCGCGGAGGTGCTGCGCAGCGCGGACATCACCATGTACCGGGCCAAGGCCGCGGGCGGCAATCGCTATGAGGTGGCCGACCCGGAGGCCGACGCCCGCGCCATCACCCGGCACGGACTGACGACGGCGCTGCCCGCGGCCCTGGAGCGCGGTGAGTTCTTCATCGAGTACCAGCCGCTGGTGCATCTGGGCGACGGCACGGTGCACGGCGCCGAGGCGCTGGTGCGCTGGTCCCATCCGCAGCACGGCGTGCTGGGACCCGACCGGTTCATCCCGCTCGCCGAGCACACCGGACTGATCGTGCCGCTCGGCCGCTGGGTGCTGGAACAGGCCGTACGGCAGGCCATGTTCTGGCAGCGCCAGCTGCCCGAGGGCGCGCTCGGCGGCCCGCTGCGGATCAATGTGAACCTCTCGCCGACCCAGCTGCACCACCCCGGGCTCGTCGCCGACACCGTGGAGGTGCTGGAGCGGATCGGTCTCCCGCCGGGCGCGCTGTGTCTGGAGGTCACCGAGTCCGCGCTGATCGGCGCGGACGAGGATCTGCTCAAGCCGCTGCGCCAGCTCGCAGAGATGGGCGTGGACATCGCGCTCGACGACTTCGGCACCGGCTACTCGAACCTGGCGAATCTGCGCAGGCTGCCGGTGAGCGTCCTCAAACTGGACCGTTCCTTCACCCAGGGCATGCAGCAGCATCCGGCGGATCCGGTCGATCTGAAGATCGTCGAGGGGATCGTGGCGCTCGCGCACAGCCTGGAGCTGGCCGTGACGGTGGAGGGCGTGGAGACCGGGGCGCAGGCGGAGCATCTGCGCCGGCTCGGCTGCGACACCGCGCAGGGCTGGTACTACGCCAGGCCGGGTCCGCCCGAGCAACTGCACATGCTGTCGCTCGCGGACGCGGTCTAGGGCCTGTCTTCAAAGTAGCGCCGTCCGCCCGAAGGGCGGGCCCGGTGCCCGCCGCGGCAGCGGCAGGATGTCGCTGCGGTGCGTGCGATCGCGAGGCGGAGGATCGGCGTGGTGGATGGCCCGGCCGTACTCGGGCGACTCCGACAACGCGGCGAGTGTGCGTGCCAGACGCCGCGGGCCCGCGAAGATCGGCCGGACAGGGCCTAGGCTGCCGGGCCGGTCGCCCCGCCCGCGGTCCCGGCGGAGAACAGCACTCGCTGCAGTTCGCGGGCGGCGCGTGGCGGGGCGACATCGCTGCGGTGGGCGATCGCGATCGTACGGCGCAGCCCCGGCCTGGCCAGGGCGGTGACCCTCAGGTCGCGCGCCCGCGCCGCCACCATGCTCGGTACGACCGCCACGCCCAGACCGGCCCGTACGAAACCGAGGACGGCGTCCATCTCGCCGCCCTCCACCGTGAACGACGGCTCGAACCCCTCGGCCCGGCAGGCGGCCACCGTCAGCTCGCGCAGATCGTAGCCGTGCCGGAACATCACCAGCGGCTCGCCCTCCAGATCGGCGATCCTGACCGGCCGCCGCGGGGCCGGAGCGGCGGCCGACGAGACCACGACCAGATCCTCGTGCAGCAGCTCGACGGTGGTCAGCGCGGGCGACGCGGCCGGCAGGGGCATCACCACCAGGGCGAGATCCAGCGCCCCGCGCGCCAGCTCCCGTACGAGATCGTGCGAGCCGCTCTCCTCGATCAGCAGCTCGATACCGGGGTGCAGATCATGGAAGGCCCGCAGGACGTCGGGCAGCAATCCGGTGCAGAGGCTCGGCGGCGCCCCCAGCCTGACCCGGCCGCGCCGTAGCTGGACCAGCTCCTGGACCTCGACGCGCGCGGTCTCGGTGTCGGCGAGGATGCGCCGGGCGAGCGGCAGGAGCGCCTCGCCCGCGTCGGTCAGGGCGACATTGCCGCGGGCGCGGCTGAACAGCTCGGCCCCCAGCTCCTTCTCCAGCGCCCTGATCTGCTGGGAGAGGGAGGGCTGCGAGACATGGACCCGTTCGGCGGCGCGGGTGAAGTGCCGGGTCTCGGCGACGGCCACGAAGTAGAGAAGCTGCTGGAACTGCATAAGAGCCAGGGTAGATCGTGCGATAGGCAGAGGCTATGGAGATCAGCCGGACCATGTCTTGGACCTCTCGGTATCGCGCGGCCTAGCGTGCTGTCCATGGCGCTGGCAACGCGGGGGACGGACCAACGGCCGTCCATGACCCGCACCCTCTGGGGATCGACGATCGGAAAAAAGACGATCATGGCCGTGAGTGGCCTGATCATGCTCGGCTATCTGGTCGTGCATATGCTCGGCAATCTCAAGATCTTCTTCGGGCCGCCGGAGTTCAACGGATACGCGCACTGGCTGCGG
Organism: Streptomyces scopuliridis RB72; assembly: GCF_000718095.1. Taxonomy (GTDB): domain Bacteria; phylum Actinomycetota; class Actinomycetes; order Streptomycetales; family Streptomycetaceae; genus Streptomyces; species Streptomyces scopuliridis. The sequence goes on from NZ_JOEI01000001.1 coordinate 165,467, forward strand.
ACCATGGGCGAACCGTTTCTGCACTACGAGTGGGCGCTCTGGATCGTCCGTGTGGTCCTCGTCGTGGCCGTCGTCCTGCACGCGGTCTGCGCCTACCAGCTCAGCCGCCGTGACCTCGCCGCCCGCCCGAGCAAGTACGTACACAAGCGGGCCCGCGCCGGCTACGCCACCCGCACCATGCGCTGGGGCGGGATCATCCTCGCCCTGTTCATCGTCTGGCACGTCCTCGATCTGACCACCGGCACGGTGCACTCCGGCGGCTTCCAGGCCGGCCACCCGTACCAGAACGTCGTGGACACCTTCTCCACCTGGTACGGGAACGTCATCTACCTCGTCGCGATGCTCGCCCTCGGACTGCATGTCCAGCACGGCTTCTGGAGCGCCGCACAGACCCTCGGAGCGGGCAACGCCACCCGCGAGCGCGTCCTCAAGGGCACGGCCAATCTGCTGGCGCTGGCGCTGACCGCGGGATTCATCGCCGTACCCGTCGCCGTCATGACCGGAGTGGTGAGCTGACATGAACGAACCCACCAACTACGCCGAATACACCGTCGGTGAGCCGATCGCCGACACCAAGGCGCCGGACGGGCCCGTCGCCGAGCGCTGGAACCGGCGCCGCTTCGAGGCCAAGCTGGTCAACCCCGCCAACCGGCGCAAGCACACCGTGATCGTCGTCGGTACGGGCCTCGCGGGCGGCGCGGCCGGCGCCACGCTCGCCGAACAGGGCTACCACGTCGTGCAGTTCTGCTACCAGGACTCGCCGCGCCGCGCCCACTCCATCGCCGCGCAGGGCGGCATCAACGCCGCCAAGAACTACCGCAACGACGGCGACTCCATCCAGCGGCTCTTCTACGACACCGTCAAGGGCGGCGACTTCCGGGCCCGTGAGTCCAATGTCCACCGGCTCGCCGAGGTCTCGGTCGAGATCATCGACCAGTGTGTCGCGCAAGGCGTGCCCTTCGCCCGGGAGTACGGCGGGCTCCTCGACACCCGCTCCTTCGGCGGCGTCCAGGTCTCCCGTACCTTCTACGCCCGCGGCCAGACGGGTCAGCAACTGCTGCTCGGCGCCTATCAGGCGCTGTCCCGGCAGATCGCGGCCGGTGCGGTCGAGATGCACCCGCGCACCGAGATGCTCGATCTGCTCGTCGTCGACGGACGGGCCCGGGGCATCGTCGCCCGTGATCTGATCACCGGCGCGGTCTCCACCTACTTCGCGGACGCGGTCGTCCTCGCCTCCGGTGGCTACGGCAATGTCTTCTATCTCTCCACCAACGCCAAGAACAGCAACGCCACCGCCATCTGGCGGGCGCACCGGCGCGGCGCCCACTTCGCCAACCCGTGCTTCACCCAGATCCACCCCACCTGCATCCCGCGCTCCGGCGACCATCAGTCCAAGCTGACGCTGATGAGCGAGTCGCTGCGCAACGACGGCCGTATCTGGGTGCCGAAGGCGCGCGGCGACCGGCGTCCGCCGGCCGAGATCCCCGAGGACGAGCGCGACTACTACCTGGAGCGGATCTACCCGTCCTTCGGCAATCTCGTTCCGCGTGACATCGCCTCACGGGCCGCGAAGAACGTCTGCGACCAGGGCCGCGGGGTCGGACCGGGTGGACAGGGCGTCTATCTCGACTTCGCCGACGCCATCGCCCGGCTGGGCCGCAAGGCGGTCGAGGAGAAGTACGGCAACCTCTTCGAGATGTACGAGCGGATCACCGCCGAGAACCCGTACGAGGTGCCCATGCGGATCTATCCGGCGATCCACTACACGATGGGCGGGCTCTGGGTCGACTACGACCTCCAGACCACCGTGCCGGGGCTGTTCGCGATCGGCGAGGCCAACTTCTCCGACCACGGAGCCAACCGGCTCGGCGCGTCCGCGCTCATGCAGGGGCTGGCCGACGGCTACTTCGTCCTGCCGTCCACCATCAACGACTATCTCGCCCGCAATCCGCACCATGACGAGATCGACGACTCCCACCCCGAGGTGGCCGAGGCGGTCGCCGACACCGAGGACCGGCTGCGGCTGCTGCTCGCCGTCGACGGCGACCGTACGCCCGACTCGTTCCACAAGGAGATCGGCGAACTCCTCTGGGAACACTGCGGAATGGCCCGCACCGACGAGGGCCTGCGCAAGGTGCTCGACCGGATCCCGCAGATCCGTGAGGAGTTCTGGCGCCGGATCAAGGTGCCGGGCACCGGCGAGCAGCTCAACCAGTCGCTGGAGAAGGCCAATCGCATCGTCGACTATCTGGAACTGGCCGAGCTGATGTGCCTCGACGCCCTGCACCGCGCCGAGTCCTGCGGGGGCCACTTCCGCGAGGAGTCGCAGACCGAGGGCGGTGAGGCCGCCCGCCGCGACGAGGAGTTCTCGTACGCCGCGGCCTGGGAGTTCACCGGCACCGGCATGGCGCCCGTCCTGCACAAGGAAGACCTCGTCTTCGAGTATGTCCACCCCACCCAGCGGAGCTACGCATGAGGCTCACCCTGCGCGTCTGGCGACAGCCGGACGCCGACGCCCCCGGCGCCATGGTCACCTATGGCATCGACGGCATCTCCGAGGACATGTCGTTCCTGGAGATGCTCGACACCCTCAACGAGGAGCTGATCCTCAAGGGCGACGAGCCGGTCGCCTTCGACCACGACTGCCGCGAGGGCATCTGCGGCGCGTGCGGGGTGGTCATCAACGGCGACGCCCACGGCCCCGAGCGCACCACCACCTGCCAGCTCCATATGCGGCACTTCAACGACGGCGACACCATCGATGTCGAGCCCTGGCGGGCCGGGGCCTTCCCCGTGGTCAAGGACCTGGTGGTGGACCGCTCCGCCTTCGACCGGATCATCGGGGCGGGCGGCTACATCACCGCCCCCACCGGCGCCGCGCCCGAGGCACACGCCACCCCGGTCCCCAAGCCCGACGCCGACTTCGCCTTCGAGCACGCCGAGTGCATCGGCTGCGGCGCCTGCGTCGCGGCCTGCCCCAACGGCTCGGCGATGCTCTTCACCTCGGCCAAGATCAACCACCTCAATGTGCTGCCGCAGGGCGCGCCGGAGCGTGAGACCCGGGTCCTCGACATGGTCGCGACCATGGACGAGGAAGGCTTCGGCGGCTGCACCCTCGCCGGAGAATGCGCCACCGCCTGCCCGAAGGGCATCCCGCTGCCGTCCATCGCCGCGATGAACAAGGAGTGGCTGCGGGCGACCCGTAAGGTCTCACGCTCCTGAGGTTCCGCTACCGCGTCGCTGTGGGCACCCCCTCGTGGTCGTTCGCCGTCCCGCGCCGCACTGCCCGGGCGACGCCGGCGGCGGCGAGGGCGAGGGCCACCAGCAGGGCGCTGACCCACAGCGGTGCGCGGAAGCCGAGTCCGGCGCCGATCGCGAGGCCACCGGCCCAAGGCCCGATCGCGCCGCCCACGTTGAACGCGGCCGTGGCGAGCCCGCCGGCCAGGGTCGGCGCCCCGGTCGCCGCGTAGAGCACCTGCGAGATCAGCGTGGAGCCGACGGCGAACGAGAGGGTCCCCTGGACGAAGACGAGCGCGCCCGCCGCCACCGGGTTCCCGGCCGTCAGCGCGAAGACGGCCCAGCCGACGAGCAGTGCCACGCCGCCGGTCACCAGCAGCGGGACGGGCCGTACGTCGGCGAGCCGGCCGCTGATGGTGACCCCGGCGAACGAACCCAGACCGAAGAGCGCCAACAGGGCGGGCACCCACGCGGATCCGAGCCCGGCCACCTCGGTGAGGAGCGGCGCGAGATAGGTGAACGTACAGAACGTCGCGCCGTTCACCAGCGCGCCCAGCAGCAGGGTCACCAGCAACCGGGGCTCGCGCAGCGCGCGCGACTCCCGGCGTACGCTCGTTCCCGCGGGGCCGGCGCCGCCGCTCGGCACCGCCCGCAGGATCGCGACGACGGCCGGCACCGATACGAGCGCCACCGCCCAGAACGCAGCGCGCCAGCCCCACAGTTGACCGAGCAGCGCGCCGCCGGGAACGCCCGCGACGCAGGCGAGGGTGACACCACCGAGCAGCGCGGAGGTGGCGCGCCCCTTGGCGTTCGGCTCGACCATGCCGGTGGCGGTCACCAGCGCCACCGCGAGGAACCCGGCGTTGGCCAGGGCCCCGATGACCCGGGTGACCAGCAGTACCCCGTAACTGGTGGTGAGAGCGCCGACGACATGGACGGCCAGGAACGCGAGCAGGAAGACCAGCAGCGCGTGCCGTCGCGACCAGCGCAGACTGAGCATCGCCATCAGCGGCGCGCCGATGACCATCCCCACGGCGAACGCGGAGGTCAGTGACCCCGCCGCCGGGATGGACACCCCCAGATCGTGGGCGATGTCCGGCCCGAGGCCGGACAGCATGAACTCGGACGTCCCCATGGCGAAGACCGCCAGTCCGAGGAGGTAGAGAGCGAATGGCATGACAAAACTCCGCAACCACACCGTGGATCGTGTGACCGAATGGATCGACAAGGCGGTCGGCACAGATGCCGACAGGGCAGCGGTGGGCCGTGGAAGTACCGACCACCGCGCGAAGAGCCCCCCGGCGTCAGCGAAGTGACGCCCGGTCGAGGCCGAACACAGTCCGTACTACGGCGATCCGATGGCGGCGGGTCGCGATCGACAGCTCCGGCGGCCTCACGGGGCCGGGGAGCTTCTCAGTGCGACAACGCGAGCAGGCCACCGGACGACCGGTGGCTAGAGTCTTGACGCCTCGGGACTGGACATGCGCGCAGATTAGCGGGGCCGGGCACGCGATGTCGAACGCGTTCACCGGCGGCCGGACTGCTGGTGCCGACGTCTAGGCTGGCGGACGTGACACGGACGACGGGGAGCGGGATGACGGGGAACAGCAGGCCGCTGGCCATATTCGACCTGGACGGCACGCTGGCCGAGACCGGCCACCGTCAGCACTTCCTGGAGCGGCGGCCCCGCGACTGGACCGGCTTCTTCGGCGCGGCCGGGCAGGACACACCACTGGCCGACGGCGTACGGCTGGTGGCGGAGTCCGCCGAGGAATGCGAGGTCATGTATCTGACCGGCCGTCCGGAGCGCTGCCGCGCGGACACCCTGGCCTGGCTGCGCGAGAACGGTCTGCCCGAGGGACGGATCTGGATGCGCCGGAACGACGACCGGCGGCCCGCGCGTACGACCAAGCTGGAGATCCTGCGCAGGCTGGCCGGCGGCCGGGAGGTGCGGATGCTGGTGGACGACGACGAACTGGTCTGCGACGCGGCCGAACGGGCGGGGTTCAAGGTCGTACGGGCCCGCTGGGCGAGCACATCACAGGCGCTGAAGGACGCGCAGGAGCGCGAGGGCCGCACCTGACGGCAGCGCGCGCCTGGCCGCGCGTGGCCGCTCAGCGGGCGTCGTCGAGGCGGAAGCCGACCTTCAGTCCCACCTGGTAGTGCTCGATGTCGCCGTCGACGATATGGCCCCGTACCTCCGTCATCTCGAACCAGTCCAGACCCCGCAGCGTCTGGGCGGCACGGGCGATGCCATTGCGGATGGCGTCGTCGATGCCCTCGTGGGAGCTGCCGACGATCTCGGTGACCCGGTAGGTGTGGTGGGACATGGGGTCGCTCTCCTCTTCACGCGTCACGGGTGTCGCGGTGTCATTCCACCGTGCCTCACCACGCGGCGGTCCGCGAGACATCCGGCGCCGGATGGCCCTCCGACGCCCCTTCCGTCTGCTTTTCGTTCGCTTCCGGGACTTGACCGGTCGTTTGGTCCATACCAAGATTTCACACACCCGTGCGAACCCGGTTCGCTCCCCCACGTCGGGCTCTCTCTTCCTGCACCGTGCCCTCACGCCAGAAGGTTGACCTACGTGAAGAACCGCCCTCTCGTCTGTTCCGTGGCTCTTGTGTCCTCCGTCGCTCTCGGCGGCTGCGGAGTGCTGCCCGGTGGGGACGACTCTGTGACGGTCACCGTCTGGCTGATGAAGGACAGCGTCTCGGACGACTTCCTCAAGCGGTTCGTGAGCGACTACGAGAAGGGGCATCCGTCCGTCCAGCTGGACATCAAGATCCAGGAGTGGACCGGCATCGGCGAGAAGGTGCTGACCGCGCTGGACGGCGAGGACACCCCGGATGTGATCGAGGTCGGCAACACCCAGGTCGCCCAGTACGCGGAGAGCGGGAACCTGCGCGATCTCACCCTGGAGTCGGTACGGGATCTGGGCAGCGAGGACTGGCTGCCCGGTCTCGCCCAGCCGGGCAGCATCAACGGCGCCCAGTTCGGCATCCCCTGGTACGCGGCCAATCGCGTCGTGATCTACAACAAGGACCTCTTCGCGCTCGCCGGAATAGAGGAGCCGCCCAAGACCAGGGCGCAGTGGCTGGACGACACCGCCGAGCTGAACCGCGGTGGGAATCAAGGCGTCTATCTCGCCGGACAGGACTGGTACACCCTGGCCGGGTTCATCTGGGACGAGGGCGGCGAACTGGCCGTCGAGTCCGGCGGCGAGTGGCAGGGGACGATCCATACGCCCGCCGCGCTCAGGGGCATGGACTTCTACAAGGACCTCCAGTCGCTGGGCAACGGACCGAAGAACTCCGACGAGGCCAAGCCCCCGCAGGCGGAGGTCTTCGCCCAGGGCGATGTCGCGCAGATCATCTCCACGCCCAGCTCGGCGCGGATCATCGAGGAGAAGAACCCCGAACTGAAGGGCAAGCTCGGCTTCTTCCCCATTCCGGGCAAGACCGCCGACAAGCCGGGGGCCGTCTTCACCGGCGGCTCCGATCTGATCGTGCCGAAGAACTCCAGTCATCACTCCGCCGCCGTCGAGGTCGTCAAGGCGCTGGCGGGCGAGACCTGGCAGACGGATCTCGCCCGGACGATGAGCTACGTACCGAACAAGACGACTCTCGCCGGGGTCATCCGCGGCGACGCGAGCACGGCCGCGATGGCCGAGGGCGCCGCGCGGGGACGGGCCACCCCGAACTCCCCGCAGTGGGCGAGCGTCGAGGCCGACAACCCGATCAAGCCGTATATGACCGCCGTCCTTGAGGGCGAGGACCCGGCGGAGTCGGCGAAGGCGGCCTCCGAGCTGATCACCGCTGAGCTGCTCTCCGGCTGAGGTCTCCGGCCCGGAGGCGTCATGTGCGCCCGCCGCACTCCCGGCCATTCAGCCGTCTCACATCCACACTCCGCCGTGTGGTCATGTCAAATCCAGTCGGCCACGGAAGAAACTAGGTGCCGGGCCCGTCGCGCGAGCGGCGGACCCCGGCGGCCTGCCTTCCCTACCGGCACAGGAGTCCGCATGTCCGCCATCGCCCCCGCTCCCCTCGTCCCCGCCGGCCCCGCCGTCCCCGTTCCCACCACGGGGACCGGGACCGGCCCCGCCGAGCCGCGCTATATCGTCTCGCTCGCCCGCGACCAGGACGACGTCCGGGCCGCACAGCGGCTGCGGCACCTGGTCTTCGCCGGCGAAATGGGCGCCCTGCTCGACGGCCCCGAACCGGGACTGGACGTCGACGCCTTCGACGCGTACTGCGACCACCTGCTCGTACGCGAGGAGAGCACCGGCGAGGTCGTCGGTACGTACCGGCTGCTGCCGCCCGAGCGGGCCAGGGCCGCCGGACGGATCTACTCCGACAGCGAATTCGACCTCACCCGGCTCGCTCCGATCCGGCACGATCTGGTCGAGGTCGGCCGTTCGTGCGTCCACCCCCTGCACCGCACCGGCGGTGTCATCGCCTTGATCTGGGCCGGGCTGGCCCGCTATATGACTGACAGCGGCTACAACTGGCTGGCAGGCTGCTGCTCGGTCCCGTTGGCGGACGGTGGCGCGCTCGCCGCCTCCACCTGGAACACCGTGAAGGAGAAGCACATGGCGCCGGAGGACTACTGGGTCACCCCGCACCGCCTCTGGACCCCGGACGCGTCCGCCGCGGCTGCCAAGCCGTCCGAGCTGCCGCCGCTGCTCCGCGGCTATCTGCGGCTCGGGGCCTGGGTGTGCGGCGCGCCCGCGCACGACCCGGAGTTCGGCGTCGCCGACCTGTACGTACTGCTGTCGATGCGCCGTACCAACCCGCGCTATCTGCGGCACTTCCTCTCGCTCGCCCCCGCCGCATGAGCGCCTGGCTGCCCACCGCGCCCTGCACCCCGCGCGACTGCTCCACCCACCAGGGCCCCTCGGCCGGGGCGCTGACCGGGGCCGTACGGCTGGTCGCGGGGGTCTCTCTCGTCCTGGCCGGCGCGCTGGTGGCTCCCTTCCTCGCCTTCCTGGGAGGGGCGGTACGGGACCGGCTCACCCGGCACTGGGCGCGTACGGTGCTGCGGCTCTTCGGCCTGCGCGTCCGCGTCGTGGGGGAGCCCGCGCTCCGGCGCGGCTCCGGGGTGCTGGTCGTCGCCAACCACGTCTCCTGGCTGGACATACCACTCCTCGCCGCGGTCTTCCCGGGGCGGATGCTCGCCAAGAGCGAGATACGGCGCTGGCCGCTGCTGGGCGCGCTGGCCGCCCTGGGCGGCACCCTGTTCGTGGAGCGGGAGCGGCTGAGGGCACTGCCCGGGACCGTACGGACCCTCTCCACCGCGCTCGCCGCCGGCTCGCGGGTGATCGTCTTCCCCGAGGCCTGCACCTGGTGCGGGCGTGAACAGGGACGGTTCACCACCGCCGTCTTCCAGGCGGCGCTGGACGCGGACGCCGCTGTCCGTCCGGTACGTATCACCTACCGCGCGCCGGACGGAGAGCCGTCCGGCGCCCCGGCGTTCGTCGGGGACGACACCATCACCGCCTCGCTGTGGCGGGTCGTGACGGCCGGCGGGCTCACGGCGGAGATCACGGTCCTCCCGCTGATCCCCGCCGGGCGCCACACCGACCGCCGCGAGCTGGCCCGGGACGCCCGGTCGGGCATCGCCCGCACGGGCACCGACGGCCTCGCCCGGACCGAGGTCACGGACGGTGTCACTCACACAGCGGTCGCCAGCGACAGCGCGAACCGGCCCTCCTCATCCGTCCACCAGTGCGTCAACTCCATTCCCGCGTCGGCCAGTTCGGTGCGTACCCGGTCCTGACGGAACTTCGCCGACACTTCCGTACGCACCTCCTCGCCGGCCGCGAAGTGCACCACCAGATCCAGCTCCGGGACCTTCGCCGTGAGGTTCCGGCGCGCGCGCAGCCGCATCTCGATCCACTCGTGCTCGGCGTCCCAGAGCGCCACATGATCGAAGTCACGCGGATCGAAGTCCGCGCCCAGCTCCCGGTTGATGACCAGGAGGACGTTCTTGTTGAAGGCGGCCGTCACCCCGGCCGCGTCGTCGTACGCCCTGACCAGTACGGACTCGTCCTTGACCAGGTCCGTACCGAGCAGCAGCGCGTCACCGGGCGCGAGCAGCCCCCGGACCGACGCCAGGAACGACGCGCGCTCCGCCGGCAGCAGATTGCCGATCGTGCCGCCGAGGAACGCGACCAGCCGGGGGCCCGGGGTACCGGGCAGCGCCAGCCCCTGCGTGAAGTCGGCGATGAGCGCGTGCACATGGAGCCCGGGGTGCTCGGCGAGCAGGGACTCGGCGGCCCCGGTCAGCGCGCTCTCGCTGACATCCACCGGCACATAACTGTGCAGACCGGTGAGCGCGTCCAGCAGATGACGGGTCTTCTCGGACGATCCGGACCCCAGCTCGACGAGGGTCCGCGCCCCGGTCGCCGCCGCGATCTCCGGCGCCCGCGCGAGCAGGATCTCCCGCTCGGCGCGGGTCGGATAGTACTCGGGCAGCCGGGTGATCTCCTCGAACAGTTCGCTGCCCCGGGAGTCGTAGAACCACTTGGGAGGCAGCACTTTGGGCGTACGGGTCAGCCCCTGGAGCACATCGGCGCGCAGGGCGGCGTCCGTGGCGTCCTCGGGCAGGGTGCGGGTCAGCAGGAACGGGCTCACTCGGGTGGCTCCTTGAGAGGGGACAACAGCACGTCGTCACGGGTCGCCACGAGCAGGGTGCGGTCGGGGACCTCGCGCCAGCGCGCGTCGTCGTCGTACGGCTCGGAGGCCACCACGGTCCAGTGGCCCCCGGGATCGGTGAGATACCAGAGGGTGTCCCCCCACGCGGTCGCGGCGATCCGCTCGCCGTCGGTGAGCAGCAGATTGAGCCGGGAGGCCGGCGCGGCGGCGGCGACATCGAGGACGGTGTCGCCCAGCGCGTCGCCGAGCTCGTCACCGGCCCGCAGCCGGTGCAGCAGCAGCGCCCACACCAGCGCGGAATCGTTGCGGGCCGGCAGGGCGAGCAGCTCCTCGGCGGGGAGGGACGCGGCCAGCGGCGCGAGACTGCCGGGCCAGCCGCCGACCGAGCCGTTGTGGCTGAACAGCCATGGCCCGTCGGCGAACGGCGCGGCGGCGGCCTCCCCGTCGGCGCCCGGCTCGGTCGCGTCACGTACCGCGGCGAGCAGGGCGCCGCTACGGACCACCCGTGCCAGATCGGCGAATCCGAGGTCGCCCCAGATGGGCCGCGCACGCCGGTAGCGGGCGGGCAGCGGATCGCCGTCCGCGTACCAGCCCACCCCGAAACCATCGGCGTTGACCGTGCCGTTGCGCTGCCGGCGCGGCGCCCAGGACTGCCGGAACAGCGCGTGCGGCGGCGCGACCAGCACCTCACCGAGCGCCATCGGCGGCCCCAGCCGGGCGAGATGGCGGCACATCAGACATCCCTCGCGGTACGGAAACCGGAGAAGATCTGGCGGCGGACCGGCAGATCCCAGTTGCGGAACGTGCCGCGGCAGGCCACCGCGTCCACCGCGAACGACCCGCCCCGCAGCACCTTGTGGGCGCTGCCGAAGAACACCTCCGAATACTCGCGGTACGGGAACGCGGCGAACCCCGGATACGGCAGGAAGTCGCTCGACGTCCACTCCCAGACGTCCCCGATCAACTGCCGTACGCCGAGCGGGGAGACGCCCTTCGGATAGCTGCCCGCCGGCGCCGGGCGCAGATGGCGCTGGCCGAGATTGGCCCGCTCCGGGGTGGCCTCGTCGTCACCCCACGGATACCGCAGCGACCGGCCGGAGACGGGGTCGTGGCGGGCGGCCTTCTCCCACTCCTCCTCGCTCGGCAGCCGCCGCCCCGCCCAGCGGGCGTACGCGTCGGCCTCGTACCAGCTGACATGGAGCACCGGCTCGTCCGCCGGGACCGGCTCCACCACACCGAAGGCGCGGCGCAGCCACTGTCCGCCCTCGCGCCGCCAGAACAGCGGAGCGCCGATGTCGTGCGTACGGATCTGCTCCCAGCCGGCCGGCGCCCACCAGCGTTCGTCCGTATAGCCGCCGTCATCGATGAAGTGCTGGAAGGCACCGTTGGTCACCGGCACCGTGTCGATGAAGAACGCCGGGACGAGCCGCTGATGGGCCGGGCGCTCATTGTCCAGCGCCCAGGGCTCGGTGGAGGTGCCCATGGTGAAGTGTCCGGCGGGTACGAGCACTTCGGCGGGCAGTCCGGTGGTGTCCCCGGCGGGCGGCGGGGGCGCGGTCAGCGCGGCGGGGCCCCGCCGCAGCTGGTGGGTGATGAGCATCGTCTCGTCGTGCTGCTGCTCATGCTGGGCGATCATCCCGAAGGCGAACCCCGCGTCCAGCAGCGGACCGCCGTGCAGTGGGGTGCGCTCGATGATGTCCAGCACCCTGCCGCGTACGTCGGAGGCGTAGGCGCGCGCCTCGGCGGGCGGCAGCAGCGGCAGTGTCGGCCGTGCGGACCGGGGATGCTCGAAGGCGTCATACACGGAGTCGATCTCCGGGCGGATGGCGTCGCGGCCGGCGACCGTCCGCAGCAGCCACTGCTCTTCCTGGTTGCCGATATGCGCCAGATCCCAGACCAGCGGGGACATCAGCGGCGAGTGCTGCGCCGTCAGCTCATGGTCGTCGACGCAGGTGGTCAGCAGAGCGGTACGGTCCCTGGCGGCCGTCAGGGCCTCGACGGCGCGCAGCCGCAGCCGTTCGGCCGGTATCCCGGCGGCTGCCACGCTTTCCGCGCCTTCCATGGTTTCCGCGGAGTCGGTCATGTCCTGGGGTCCTTCCCGTTCACAGAGGCGCGCAGATCATCGGCGGGACATCGGCCGGGCACGACATAGCGGTCGTTGAAGGCCGCGACCGCGTCCTGTACGGCCCGCGTGGCGCCGATGCGCGGGAGTGCTTCCTGGGCGACGGCGAAACAGGCGACCGCCGCGGCGTGCAGCTCCGGGTCGGTCAGCGCGTGCCGCGCCGCGTTGGCCCAGAGGAGATTGCGGGGCGCGGGCAGCGAACCCGCGGTCTCCGCCAGCGGTTTGACGGTGCGGTACACGGTCTCCGACGCCTCGGGATCGTCGAACAGCGCGGTGGTGACGGCGAGCGGCACCATCCAGCCGTCCTCGCCCGGCTGGGCGTCGATCATCCGCAGCTCCAGATGACCACGCGGCCGCACGGGCGGAAACAGCGTCGTGAGGTGGTAGTCGAGATCCGCGCGGACCGGCGGACGCGGCAACCCGGACCGTATCCACTCCCGGAAGGTCAGCCCGTCGGGCACCGGCCAGGGCCCCTTCTCCGCGCGGATGCACATCACCGGTGTGTCCAGGGCATGCGCGGCCCAGGCGGCACGGGGCTCGTACCGCGCCGAGGGCGCGGCGGTACGGGCCGGGTCAAGCTGCGCCCACATCGCCTGCCGGGTGGAGCGCCAGCCGGTCGGTCTGCGTTCGCTCATGGGGGAGTTCGCGAAGGCCGCGACCAGCACCGCGCCCAGCAGATGGGCGAGTTGCCAGCGCCGGCCGTAACCGAGCGGCCCCGGCTCCTCGTGGCCCGCGTCCAGGCACACCTGGATGGAGGCCGTGGTCCGCATCATGGCGCGCCCGGCCGGACCGATCCGGTCGAGGTAGGTCTCCATCGCGTCATAGCGCGGCTCCCGCAGCATGCGGTGCGGGGAGTGCCAGGGGTCCTGTCCGAGTCCCGCGAGCGCGAGTCCCGCCGTACGCAGCGCCGGGCGTACGGTGTCCAGATCCGCGGCGGTGGTGGTGATGCACTCCATCAGCGACGCGGCGGGCGGGGAGCTGAGCTCCAGCTGGCCGCCGGGTTCGAAGGTGAGTGCCGATTCGAGGCGCAGGGTCCTCAGCCCCTCGTACGCCTCTCTGAGGCGGTGGGCCGGGACCGCTCTTTCGGGGGAGCGCAGGTCGTGCACGAGCCATTCCAGTTCCACACCTACGGTGCGGGGCGGGCCCGTCTTGAAGCAGATACCGCGTAGTAGATCCTCGGCGTCGTCCTCGCCGAGTGGTGTTTCCTCATCGGTGAAACCGTCGGATGGCATGGCCGGATCCTCCTGTCGAAGACCGTGCCGGACTCCGCTCCCGGGGTGGGGGCGAAGCGCTTCGTCCAACCTAAAGCCACTCTCGCCGCTTCGCACAAGAGTGCCCCTGTGGTCATCGTTTCGTCAGAAATCCGGTTGCCCCGAACGCGGTCGTCCACGCGGGATTTCCGCATGAGCGCACCGCTGCGGGGGATCGCGAAAGAAACGGAGGAGATCGTCCGAACGGGCGGCTACCGTACGGAAACCGGGCGTGACGTGGGGATTCGTACGGCCCTGGACGCGGCGGTCGCGGGGACCCGGATGTACGGGCCGGCGCCGGTCGCGGTCCCGCCGGCCACGAAGGGGCGACGGGACCCGCGCCGGACCGGGCGACGGGCACTGCTCCGGACGGGGGCCGCCGGGGCTCCGGCGGCGCGCGTCACTGCCAGCCGTACAGCTCCCTGAGCCGGTTGACGACCAGGTTGAACCGCCCGCGGTCCAGCGCGCAGGCCTCGCGCCGCATGCCCTTCTCGTGGACGCGCAGCACCCGGTCCACATTCACCCACGACTCACGGCCCGCGCGGTCCCACGGCCCGGTCCCGATCGGCACCCACTCACGGTCCTGGTTGTGGCGCTTGCTGGAGAGCTGTACGGCGAGCAGCGTGCCGGCCGTCTCACGGGCGACCACCAGCACCGGGCGGTCCTTGCCGCGCCCGTCGTTCTCCTCGAAGGGCACCCAGGTCCAGACGATCTCGCCGGGATCGGGATCACCGTCGTGCTCCGGGGCGTACGAGGTACGGACCCGCCCCACGTCCCGGGGCTCGGCCTCGGTCGTGGCGGCCGGGCCGCCACGGCCGGGGGAGTCGAAGTCGCTGCTGTCACTGGTGCGGTCGCCGCTGCCGGCGCCGGAGAAGGGCGTCATCCGGATGACGTTAGATCGTCCGTGGATCACTCCGCGGGGCGGGTCCCTTCCCGGACCAGCCAGTTCGGGTCATATCCAGCCGTCCAGGGACGCCATGAACCCGTCGAAGTCGTCGCGGTGGATGGTGTGGCCGGCGCCCGCCACCGTACGGACCTGGAACCCGCGCCGCTCCAACTCCGCCGCGTTCGCGGGGGAGATCATGACGCTCGAACCGGCGAGCTGAACGAGCGAGGGGACGACGGGCGCGGCCGGCAGCAGATCGGCGCCGAACGCCGGGGCGAGGCCGAACGCGGTGTTCTCGTCCCAGACCGCGAGGGTCTCCAGCTCCACGTCGATGTCCTCGGTCTCCCACCGGGGGTTCAGCGCAGTGATGTCCTCCCGTGACAGCGTCTTGGCGCGGGCGAGCGCCCGCGGACCGTCCAACTCCCCTTCGCTGCGCGGCAGACACCAGGCCGGGTCGGAGTAGACGGCGCGCCCCGGCGCCAGCCGCTCCACGGCGAGGGAGAGCGCGAGCCCGCCGAGGGAGTGGCCGATCGCCACCTCGGCGCCGGCCGGCAGCGTCTCCACGAGGTCGTCGGCGAAGAGCTCCATGCTGTAGTCACCACGCGCGGTGGCGCCGTGGCCGCGCAGATCGACGGCGATCACGCGCAGGCCGCGAGCCGCGAGGGCGGGGCCCACGCGGCGCCAGGTGCGGTGGTCGGCCATGATGCCGTGGATGAGGAGCGCGACGCGGTCGCCCTCGCCCCAGGTACGGGTGTGGAGTCGCACAGTGCATGCCTTCCGGGATCTCGGTCGTGCTGTTCCGCTCTCGGGCGTATCTGCGTAACGGCGTATCGGCGTACTGGCGTACCGGCGGGGCTGGTTGGGCCGTCCACCGGACCCTGGCGGACCGGTCTGGAAAGATACCGGCTGCCATGCCCCAGTCAACCGGGCAGGCCGCCGGCCGTCCCGTTCCGACCAGCGCAGACGTCGCGCGGCCGGCCGGCGTCCCCCGGGCCACCCCGCGGACCGGACGGGGCGCGGGGGCGGCGACATGCGTCGCCGCGACGGGATGGCTAGCGTCGGAGGTATGACTACCGTTCCGCCGCGCTTCGAGATCCTGCTGGTCGCCGAGTTCACCGAGGGCGACGAAGGGCCGCCCACCGCGGCGAACGCCCTGCGCTCGGCACTCGTCGAGGCGACGGGCGAAACGGGGGCCTCCGGCTATCCGCACTACGCGGGCAGCGGCATGGAGGCCGACATCGACCCCGAGACCCGCACGGTGGAGGCGCTGCTGATCGACGGCTACGAAGTGGACTACGGCCTGTCGGTCCGCGTGGTCGACGCTCCGGCCGTCTGAGGCCCAACCGCGAGATCGCTGTGCCGTACCGCCCTGTCACCGTGCGCGGGCGCGGACAGGACGCGGAGCACGGCGAGACCGCGCTCCAGCGGGCCCGTGGATTCGGCCATGGGGGTGGCTCCAGGAACGATGCGGACCGTTGACAGCGGTTGCCCGCGGGCAGAGACTCTGGCGGGGCCATTGTGAACCATCGTTCACCAGGCGAACACCCTGATGGATGAGGGGCGACGTGGGAAGAACCGCCCCGCACGGTCATCGCTGTCACTCTGTGGGAGAGAAGCCGTGGGAGAGAAGCCGGAGATCCGATGACCATTCGCGACGTCTATGTCGTCGACGCCGTCCGCACCCCGATCGGCAAGTTCGGGGGTGCCCTCTCCTCCGTACGTCCCGACGATCTCGCCGCCCATGTGCTGAAAGCCCTGGTGGACCGCTCGCCGGAGCTCGACCCGGCCCGGATCGACGACGTCGTGTTCGGGGACGCCAACGGCGCGGGCGAGGACAACCGCGATGTGGCGCGGATGGCCGTGCTGCTCGCCGGACTGCCGGTGTCCGTCCCGGGAGTGACCGTCAACCGGCTCTGCGGCTCCGGCCTCGAAGCGGTCATCCAGGCCGCCCGCGCGGTCGCCCTCGGTGACGCGTCCGTCGCCGTGGCGGGCGGGGTCGAGTCGATGTCCCGCGCGCCCTGGGTCCTCCAGAAGCCGGAGCGGGCCTTCCCCGCCGGGCATCAGCAGCTGCATTCGACCACCCTGGGCTGGCGCATGACCAACCCGGCGATGCCCGCGGAGTGGACGGTTCCGCTGGGCGAGGGCGCCGAACTGATCGCGGACAAGCACACGATCACCCGGGAACAGCAGGACGCGTTCGCCCTCGCCAGCCACCGCAAGGCCGCCGACGCCTGGGCCGCGGGCCTGTACGACGACGAGGTCGTGCCGTACGACGGGGTGGACCTGGTCCGCGACGAATGCATCCGCGACAGCACGTCCATGGAGGCGCTCGGCAAGCTGAAGCCGTCCTTCCGTACGGACGGGACCGGGACGGTGACGGCCGGCAACGCCTCGCCCCTCAACGACGGCGCCGCCGCGCTGCTCCTCGTCGACGAGGCCGGGCTGCGCGAGACGGGCCGCGAACCGCTCGCCCGTATCCGGGCCTCCGCGGTCACCGGCGTCGAGCCGCAGCTCTTCGGCCTCGGCCCGGTCGAGGCGGTCCAGCGGGCCCTGGCCAAGGCCGGCCGTACGTTCGCCGATCTCACCACGTTCGAACTCAACGAGGCCTTCGCCGCCCAGTCGCTGGGCTGCCTCGCCGAATGGCCCGGACTCGATCCGGCCGTCGTCAACCCGCGCGGTGGCGCGATCGCGATCGGTCATCCGCTCGGTGCCTCCGGCGCACGGCTGGCCGGATCCGTCGCCCACCAGCTCGCCGCGGCGGGCTCGGGCACGGGCCTCGCCGCGCTCTGTATCGGTGTGGGCCAGGGACTCGCGCTCGTACTGGAACGCTGAGAGACGGTCAATGACGAGGCGGTCGCCCCCTTCGGCGGCGTCGCCGCGTCGGGCACGGGCGCGCGGTTCGGCGGCGAGGCCAATCTGGAGGCCTTCACCGAACTGCGCTGGACGACCGTACGGCGCGAACCGGCGCGGCACGCGTTCTGAAGGACGGAGCGCCCCGGCGGGGTACAGCCGGGAGCGCTCCTGGTCACTGCGCGCCGTCGGTCACCGGGCGGCTCCGGTCACTGCGCGGCTTCGCCGTTCTTGGCCTTCGCCTCGGCCTCGGCCATCGACTTGCGTACCTCATCCATGTCCAGCGCGCGTGCCTGTCCGATCACGTCCTCCAGGGCGGTCTCGGGCAGCGCGCCGGGCTGGGCGAACACCGCGACATTGTCCCGGACGATCATCAGCGTCGGGATCGAACGGATCTCGAACGCGGCGGCCAGCTCCTGCTGAGCCTCCGTGTCGACCTTGGCGAAGACCAAGTCCTCGTGGCGCTCCGAGGCCTTCTCGTAGACCGGGGCGAACTGGCGGCACGGACCGCACCAGGAAGCCCAGAAGTCGATCAGGATGAAGTCGTTCTCGGACACCGTCCGGTCGAAGTTCTCCTTGGTGAGTTCCACAGTGGCCATTGCCTGATACCTCTTCCTGACTCTCCGGGTTACGGCGCCTGCGACAACGGTGTGGGTCATCGCCGTATTCCTGGCCCCTGCCCGGAGATCGTTTGGCCATGCGACCGGCCGCGCGCCAGACTGGCCCCTATGACGCAAGCCTTGGAAACCTTGGAGTACGACGTTGTGGTGCTGGGCGCGGGACCGGTGGGCGAGAACGTCGCCGACCGGGCCAGGGCGGCCGGGCTGAGCACGGCGGTCGTCGAGAGTGAACTGGTCGGCGGTGAGTGCTCGTACTGGGCCTGCATGCCCAGCAAGGCCCTGCTCCGTCCGGTGATCACGCGCGCCGACGCCCGGCGTGTGCCGGGGGTGAGCCAGGCCGTACGGGGGCCGCTGGACGCCGAGGCCGTGCTCGCCCACCGCGACGAGTTCACCGCGCACTGGAAGGACGATGGCCAGGTCGCGTGGCTCGACGGGATCGGCGCCGATATCTACCGCGGTCATGGCCGGCTGGACGGCAAGAAGAGGGTCGCCGTCACGGGCCCGGAGGGCGATACGCAGGTGCTGATCGCCCGCCACGCCGTCGCCGTGTGCACGGGCAGCCGGGCCGTACTGCCCGATCTCCCGGGACTCGCCGGCACCAAGCCGTGGACCAGCCGCGAGGCGACCAGTTCCGCGCGGGTTCCCGGACGGCTCGTGGTCGTCGGCGGGGGAGTGGTGGGTGTGGAGATGGCCACCGCCTGGCGGGCGCTCGGCTCCGACGTCACGCTGCTGGTCCGCGGTGACCGCCTGCTGCCGAGGCTGGAGTCCTTCGCCGGTGAACTGGTCGCCGAGTCGCTGACGGAGGCGGGCGCCACGGTCCGTACGGGTGTCTCGGTCAGCGCGGTCGAACGCGACGGCGGGACGGGACCCGTGACCGTGACGCTGGCCGGCGGTGAGCGGATCGAGTGCGACGAGGTGCTCTTCGCCACCGGCCGCGCCCCGCGCACGGACGACGTCGGTCTCGCGTCGGTCGGTCTGGAACCGGGCTCCTGGCTGACCGTCGACGACAGCTGCCGGGTCGAGGGCAGCGACTGGCTCTACGGGGTGGGGGACGTCAACCACCGCGCCCTGCTGACCCATCAGGGCAAGTACCAGGCCCGTATCGCGGGAGCCGCCATCGTGGCGAGGGCCCAGGGCGTACCGATCCTGGACGCCGGCCCCTGGGGCACCCACGCCGCCACCGCCGACCATGCCGCCGTCCCTCAGGTCGTCTTCACCGAGCCGGAGGTCGGCGCCGTGGGCCTCACCCTCGCCGAGGCCGAAGCGGCGGGCTATCGCGTCCGGGCGGT
This sequence comes from Streptomyces scopuliridis RB72, assembly GCF_000718095.1. Taxonomy (GTDB): domain Bacteria; phylum Actinomycetota; class Actinomycetes; order Streptomycetales; family Streptomycetaceae; genus Streptomyces; species Streptomyces scopuliridis. The sequence goes on from NZ_JOEI01000001.1 coordinate 184,375, forward strand.
CGACTACGACCTGGCCGGCGTCGCGGGCGCGTCCCTCTACGCCGACGGCTACCGCGGCCGGGCCCGCATGATCGTCGACCTGGACCGCGAGATCCTCCGGGGCGTCACCTTCACGGGCCCGGCCGTCGGCGAGCTGCTCCACTCCGCCACGATAGCGATCGTCGGCGAGGTCCCGATCGACCGCCTGTGGCACGCGGTTCCCTCCTACCCGACGATCAGCGAGGTATGGCTGCGGCTGCTGGAGACCTACCGGGGGTAGGCCGCCCGTGCCGGTTCGCCTCATCCACGCCGCAGGGGCCCTGACAGGGCCAGGGTGACCGCGAGGGAGGCCGTCGCCGTCAGTGCCATCGCCGTCGAGGGCGAGGTGTGCTGGGCGACGGCTCCCGCGAGGGCCGCGCCGACGCCCTGCATGGTGAGCATGCCCGAGGCGTGCAGCCCGAGGGCGTGGCCGATCGACTTCTCGGGCGTCAGGGCCATCAGCCGCTCCTGGAGCAGCAGATTCGACGCGTAACCGACCGAGGCGAGTACGACGGCGGCCACCGCGAGCGGCGGCGCCGGGCGCAGGGCGAACAGCAGGTACGGGGCGGCGAGCAGCAGGCACAGGGGTGTGCCGAGCCGTCCGCGCCACCGCCGGGGGACGAACCGGCCGATCGCGATGTCCCCGGCCAGCATGCCGAGCGCCGCGACGGCGAAGAGGAGCCCCGCGTGGCCGGGCGCGTAGGGGATGAACAGGGACTCGCAGCCGACGATCAGCCCGTTCGGCACCCAGAGGGCGAGATACACCCGGCGGCGGGGCCCGGAGGACAGCAGCCACACATTGTTCCGCCACGTCTCGCCCGCCGAAGGGCGCCCGGCGGCGCGCGGCGGGCGCCGGCCCAGGCCCCACCGGGCGACGGCGGCCGAGACGAGATGGAGGACGGCGCCGGCGAGCAGTGTGCCGCGCGGCGACAGCGCGGTCACCAGCACACCGCCGACGGCGAACCCGCAGATCTGCGTGGCGCCGGCCGACATATTGAGCAGGGAGCGGCCGAGCAGATAACCCTCCCTGGTGAGAACCTCGTTGAGCAGCCCGTAGCGCACCCCGCCGACCGGCGAGGCGATCGTGCCGAGCCCCAGAAGGACCGCGAAGACGGCCCACACGGGCAGGCCCGGGACAGCCTGGAGGGCGGTGCCGAGTGCGAAGAGCAGCGCGGTGCCCGTCAGCGCGGCGCGCGGCGGCAGCCGGTCGGCCGCCGACAGCAGCGTCGTCGCGCCGACCACCTGGGCGAGGGACGGCCCGAACAGGGCGAGGCCCGAGAGCAACGGCGAGCCGGTCTCCGCGTAGATCAGTGTGCCCAGGGCCGGCCCGCTCACCGCCTGGGCCGCCGTCTGCCCGGCGGAGGTCAGAAGGAGCGGGGTGAACTCCGGTGTCCGGAACAGATCTTGATAGGTGCGCATGGCCGGAGTCTCAGCGGCCCCCTCGCGAGAGCGTTACTGTTTCGCGGGGAGGCGAAACAATGGGGTGCTGGCTGGTCAGCGCGGATACGCTCGCGGAGAGCCGCTTCGTCGTATCCCCTCTCGCCGAGACCACCGCGAGCCTGAAGACCCTGGAGCGGGGCACGGCCGCGCACCCGGGCGAGCGTGCCTGGCTCGACACGTATCTGTCCGCCTACCGGGAGCGGTTGGCCGGCGATCCGGTCACCGCGCTCCTCGTACGGGCCGGGCTGGGGCGCGGCTGGAACGCGACCTTCCTCACCCCCACGCCGACGGGCGAGGGCGAGCAGACGTTCACGGACGAGCTGGCACGGATCCGTGAGACACCCGCCGAGACGGCCCGCGCCGATCTCGCCGAATCCCTGGCAGGACCGCTCCCCGCCCGGCTGCGCCGGTCCGATCTGCCGGCCCGCGCCGCCGATCTGCTGTGGTGGGTGTGGACGGAGACGGTGCTGCCGCACTGGCCCCGGCGCCGGGGCATCATCGAGGCCGATGTCGTCGCGCGGACAGGGCAGTTGAGCCGGGGCGGCTGGGCCGCCGCTCTGGACGGCCTGCGCCCGGGAATGCGCTGGCTGGGCGAGGGCCGGCTGCGGATCAACGCGTACGACTATCCGCAACTGGAGCTGTCCGGGGCGCGGTTGATGTTCGTCCCGGTCACCCCGGGCCGTGGCTGGGTCTCCTGGGACACGGCGCACCGGTACGCCGTGGTGTACCCGTGCTCCGGCGCGCTGGCCGAGCAGGACCGCGCGCCGGTGCCCGAGACTCTGGGCGCGTTGCTCGGAACGGCGCGGGCGGGCGTCCTCGTCCTCCTGGACACACCGAAGAGCACCACGCAGTTGGTGGCGCTGACCGGCCAGGGGCTGGGCTCGGTGGGCCGTCATCTCAAGGTCCTGCTCGACGCGGGTCTGGTCCGGCGCCGGCGTACCGGGCGGTCCGTGCTCTATTACCGCACGGACGCCGGACAGGTCCTGATGGATGTCCAACGGCGCGAGTGAGGCCGGGAACGCCGAACGCCGGGGACATCCTCCGGCGAACTCTGGCGACCGTCCCTCGCCGTCCTGAGCCATCCCATCATGACCCCCGATTCATCCGATGGATACGGAGGGGGCATGAGAATCTGGTCCTGATAGGAGCATTGACAGGTTCTGGTCATGCTCCAATCATCGGATCTCATGACGGAATTTCCCAGACGCCATGTACTCGGAATGACGGCAGGAGCGGCGATCGGCGCCGCTCTGGTCCACCCGGCCACGGCCGACGCGAGTCCGCGCACCACCCTGCCGGGGACGGAAACAGGGACGGATACGGGGACGCATACGGAAGGCGGCGGCGGTGACTGGGGTACGGTCCCGGCCGCTCTCCCCGTCCCCCTGGAGCGGTGGTTCGACAACGACGGCATCGACACCGCGGACGCCCGCGGTGGGAACTTCGACGGCTCCGGCTACACCTTCCCCGGCGAGGAACTCCCCGCCGGGGAGGTGGAGATCGACGGACTTACCTATCACTTCCCGGCCGCCACGGCAGGAGCGAAGAACAACATCGTCGCTCTCGGGCAACGCGTCGAACTGCCCCCGGGCCGCTACCTGTCGGGCCACTTCCTGGCCGCGAGCAGTTACGGCGAGACCTCCGGAGAGGCCGTCGTCCACTACGCGGACGGCACCACCTCGACCGCCGCCCTCGGCGGCCCCGACTGGTACGGGGGCAAGGGCGCCCTCGTCGCCCCGTACCGCTACGGCCCCACCGGCGCCAAGGACCCGCACCAGGTGGTGATCGCCGCCTCCACGGTGGCCATCGACCCGGGCAGGGAGGCGGTGGCCCTCACCCTGCCGGTCACCCGCCCCGCCGAGGCGAACTCCTCCTCGCTGCACATCTTCGCGCTCTCCCTCCAACCCGCCGTCGAGGGGAGGGCGTTGGCGCTCCGCAGCGCGCGCTCGACGACCTCCTCGCTGGACCACGGCGCACAGAGCGTCGAGGCCACGGTCGTCAACGCGGGGACGGTGGGCATCCTCGCCGCCGACGGGCTCAGCCTCTCCGTGGACGTCCCGGGCGCCCGTACGGTCGCGCCCGCCCGCGTCACCCGGCTCGCTCCCGGCGACGAGACCCGCGTACGGATCGGCATCCGCCCCGGCCCCGGCACCGCGCCGGGGACCGGCAGGGACGGCCGGATCGTCGCGCGTGGCCGGGGGCAGCAGGCCGCCGAGGTACGGCGCTCCCTCACCCTGGGAGTGCCCGACTTCCGGCCCACCGACGACTCCTTGAACACCCATCAGGCGCCGTACTGGTTCCAGGACGCGAAGTTCGGCGTCTTCATCCACTGGGGGGTCTACTCCGTGCCCGCGTGGGCGCCGGTCGGGGTGCAGTACGCCGAGTGGTACTGGTCCCAGATGCAGGACCCGAACAACCCGACGCACGCGTACCACCGCCAGACGTACGGCGAGTCATTCGCCTACGACGACTTCATCCCGCGCTTCCGCGCCGAGCGGTTCGATCCGCGCTCCTGGGTCGAGCTGTTCCGGGACGCCGGCGCGCAGTACCACGTCCTGACCTCCAAGCACCATGAGGGATTCGCCCTCTGGGACACCAAGGTCTCCGACCGCAACTCCGTGAAGATGGGCCCGAAGCGCGATCTGATCAGGGAACTCTTCGACGCCTCCCGCCGCTACACACCGGAGCTGCACCGAGGTCTGTACTTCTCGATGCCGGAGTGGTTCAACCCCGACCACCCCTGGCAGGGCCACGCGCCGCGCAATCCGTACACCCTCGAACCCGTCCCGTACACCGGCCACTTCGCGGGGCAGGACTACATCAAGGACCTCCAGGCCGCGCAGATGCTGGAGCTGATCGAGGGGTACGACCCCGAGATCCTCTGGTGCGACATCGGCGGCGACAACGACAGCCATCGCGTCCTGGCGGAGTACTTCAACCACGCAAAGAACCGGGCACGCCCCATCGAGGTGACCGTCAACAACCGCTCGGGCATCGGCCCGCACGACTTCACCACGCCCGAGTACACCACGTACGACTCGGTCGTCACGGCGAAGTGGGAGGCCAGCCGGGGGCTCGACCCGCGTTCGTACGGCTACAACCAGGCCACTCCCGACGACAAGTACATGACGACCGAGGAGGTCGTCCACTCCCTCGTCGACATCGTCTCCAAGAACGGCAACTTCCTGCTCGACATCGGCCCGCGGGCCGACGGGACCATCCCGGAGATCATGGAGCGCCGGCTCCGCGAGACCGGGGAGTGGCTGAAAGTCAACGGCGAGGCGATCTACGGCAGTACGTACTGGGCGAGGATGCCGCAGCTCGGCGAGGACCTGCGCTTCACGGTCCGGCCGGAGAAGGCGTTCTACATCCACTCGCTCACCCGGCCGGGCAGCACGCTCACGGTCGAGGCTCCGGTGCCCGTCAGGCCCGGGGACCGGGTGACACTGCTCGGCCACGACCGGCCGCTGAGCTGGCGTACGACCGGCGGCAAGCTGGTCGTCGACGTACCGTCGGCGGCGCGCGCGTCCGGGCGGCATGTGTGGGTGTTCAAGGTCGACTGGCGGTCCTGAGACCGTGTGGGGGCGGGAGCCGGCTCCCGCCCCCGCCGACCGGTGCTCAGCAGATACTGTCCCCCGGCTTGGGGTTGCTCAGCGCGAACAGCGGACGCAGCCTCAGGCCGGCCCAGGTGCCCAGGATCGCGACGGCCCCCCAGATCCAGCCGTGCAGACTGCCCGACGCGATGCCCGCCAGATAGGCACCGATATTGCAGCCGCCGGCCAGCCGGGCGCCGATACCCATCAGCACACCGCCCAGCACCGCGGCGACGGCGGTCCGCCACGGTACGCCGCGATGGAGCGTCCAGGTGCCGCCGAGCGCCGCCGCCACCGCCGCGCCGATCATGATGCCGATGTCGGTCAGGCTGTTCTTGTCGGCGAGCACCGGACCCGCCAGCATCTCGGCGTTCTTGGGCTGCTGCCAGAACGTCCAGGTCTCCGGGTGCCCGCCGAGGGCGCGTACCAGCTCCGAGCCCCAGAGGCTGAACGCGCTGGTGACGCCCCAGGCGCCGCCGGAGACCAGCAGCACCCCGGCGCCGAGCACGGACAGCGCGAGGGCGCCGGCGGCCGGCGGCCAGGAGCCGCGCAGCACCCGTGCCGCGGCGCCGCGCGCGGACGGTACGGGGCCGGTCGGCGGCGGGTTGCGGCGGGCCTGGACGCGTCGCGAGACGAGCACGATGAGCGCGAGCGCCACCATGGTCACGGCCCAGGAACCGAACCAGCCGATGTGGTCGGCCATGACGACCGGCTCGAACGCGGGCAGGTCCTTCCAGAGGCCGAACTGCCAGGCGGCGAGGGTTGAACCGGCGATGAAGCCACCGAGGGTGAGCACGATCGACGACTGTCCGGAACCGACCGCGAACAGGGTGCCGGAAGCGCAGGCGCCGCCGAGCTGCATGCCCACGGCGAACAGGAACGAACCGGCCAGCAGCCCCACGCCCAGGCTCCCGGCCGACGGCGCGGGCACCGAACCGAAGACACCGGTGCCCGTGCCGATCAGCAGCGCGAACAGGGTCGCCGTGGTCCCGAGCAGCAGGGTGTGGGCGCGAAGTCCCGTGCCATTGCCTACGGCGACGAGCTGCCGCCACGCGGAGGTGAAGCCGAAGCGCGAGTGGAAGAGCGCCACCCCGAGGCCGAGGCCGAGCAGCAGGAGCACACCGGGCCGGGCCCCATGGGCGGACCACACATAGCCGGTCAGCGCCACGGCGATCAGCGCGGACACGACGAGCGGCACCCGGCGCACCGGCGGGGCGGGCGGAGCCTGGGGACGCGGTACGGAGGTGGGGGAGGGGGCGAGCAGAGCGACGGACTTCGTCGCCTCCACGGGCGGTGCGGTCATGACGGGGTCTCCGGGGACAGGGTACGGGAGGGGCCAACGTGTCAGGAGGGGCCGCCGACGGCCGTAGCGGCAGACGTTCCGGCTTCCGGCTTCCGACGTCCCGCGAAGACGGTGCGTCGGCAACGGGGTGCGTCGGCTGCGGGTTCGAGGGCGACCGGTTCAGCGACGACAGGCTGTGCGGCGACAGAGGCCGTCGTCGACACACCACGCCGAGTTCGCGAAGAGCGCGAGACAGAGGAGGCGAGCGGGTGCGGACATACGGACGAGCATAAGGGCGGGTTTCCGCCTTGTGGACCCGCGTCTCGCCATACGGTCGGGACGTATCCCGGCGGAGCCCGTCGGTATGCACGGGAACCCCAGCGCGACCACCTACACCTGCCATGTGTGCCGGCAGGAGTACGAACGGCCCGACCTGGCCGCCTGTCTCACCCACGACGCGGTGGTCTGCTCGCTCTGCCTGAGCACGGACAAGGCGGGCGACCATCTGCTGCCCGCGACGCCCACGGCGCCCGCCGCTCCCTGACTGGGGAGGGCGGGGCCGCGGGCGCGGTGCGTTACGGCCTCGGTGAGACCGGGGCGGAGAGCGTGCCCCGGACCTCCCGGGCCGCCGCGACCAGGTTCTCCAGCGCGGCACGGACCTCCGGCCAGCCACGGGTCTTCAGCCCGCAGTCGGGGTTGACCCAGAGCCGTTCGGCCGGCACCGCCTCAAGTCCCCTGCGCAGCAGGCCCGCCACCTCCCCGGCGGAGGGGACGCGGGGCGAGTGGATGTCGTACACCCCCGGGCCGACCTCGCGCGGATAGCCGGCCGCGGCCAGCTCGTCGGCGACCCGCATATGGGAGCGCGCGGCCTCCAGACTGATCACATCCGCGTCCAGGGCGTCGATCGCCGGGAGGATGTCGCCGAACTCCGCGTAACACATATGCGTATGGATCTGTGTGTCCGCGCGGACCCCGCCGGTGGTGATACGGAACGCCTCGGTCGCCCAGCCGAGATACGCGTCGTGGTCGCGGGCGCGCAGCGGCAGCGTCTCGCGCAGCGCGGGCTCGTCCACCTGGATCACGGAAGTGCCCGCGCTCTCCAGGTCGTCGACCTCGTCGCGCAGCGCGAGGGCGACCTGCCGCGCCGTGTCGGCGAGCGGCTGGTCGTCCCGTACGAACGACCACGCCAGCATGGTGACCGGACCGGTCAGCATGCCCTTGACGGGCCGGCCGGTGAGGGACTGCGCGTAGGTCGTCCAGCGCACCGTCATCGGGGCGGGCCGGGAGATGTCCCCGGCGAGGATCGGCGGCCGGACATAGCGGGTGCCGTACGACTGGACCCAGCCGTGCCGGGTGGCGAGATACCCCGTCAGCCGCTCGGCGAAGTACTGCACCATGTCGTTGCGTTCGGGCTCGCCGTGCACCAGGACATCGATGCCGGTCTCCTCCTGGAACGAGACGACCTCGCGGATCTCGGCCTCGATGCGCTTGTCGTACCCCGCCGCGTCGATACGGCCGGCCCGCAGATCGGCGCGGGCCGTGCGCAACTCCGTGGTCTGCGGGAACGAGCCGATGGTCGTTGTCGGCAGCAACGGCAGCCCCAGGTGGGCGCGTTGGGCCGCCGCCCGCTCCTCGTACGGCTGGGAGCGGCGGGCGTCCGCGTCCGTGACGGCGGCGGCCCGCGCGCGTACGGCCGGATCGTTGGTCAGCGCGGAGCCCGCCCTCGACGCCAAGTCGGTGCGGTTGGCGGCGAGTTCGGCGCTGATGGCGCCGGTGCCCCGCGCGAGGCCGCGGGCCAGGATGACGATCTCCTCGGTCTTCTGCCGGGCGAAGGCGAGCCAGCGGGCGATCCCCGGATCGATATCGCGCTCGGCCGTGACATCCAGCGGGACGTGCAGCAGGGAGCAGGAGGACGCCACATCGACCTGTCCGGCGAGGCCGAGGAGCGTACCGAGGACCGACAGGGACTTCTCGAAGTCGTTGATCCAGACGTTACGGCCGTTGACCACACCCGCGAGGAGCCGCTTGCCGGGCAGCCCGCCGACCGCCGCCAGCTCATCGAGATTCGCGGCGGCGGAGCCGGTGAAGTCCAGCCCGAGCCCCTCGACGGGGGACTTGGCCAGTACGGACAGAGCCGCGCCGAGCCGGTCGAAGTACGACGCGACCAGCAGCTTCGGCCGGTCGGTGAGAGCGCCCAGCTCCCGGTAGGCGCGGGCGACGGCGTTCAGCTCGGCCAGAGAGCGGTCCGCCACCAGGGCGGGCTCGTCCAGCTGGACCCACTCGGCGCCCGCCGCGCGCAGATCGGCGAGCACCTCCGCGTACACGGGCAGCAGCCGGTCCAGCAGGGTCAGCGGCTCGAAGCCGGCGGCGACCCCGGGGGCCGGCTTCGCCAGCAGAAGATAGGTGACCGGACCGACCAGCACCGGACGCGCGGTCAGACCGAGGGCGAGGGCTTCCCTGAACTCGGCGACCTGCTTGCCGGAATCGGCGGTGAAGACGGTGTCGGGCCCCAGTTCCGGCACCAGATAGTGGTAGTTGGTGTCGAACCACTTGGTCATCTCCAGCGGCGTCACCTCCCGCGTACCGCGTGCCATCGCGAAGTACCCGTCCAGGGCGTCGGTTTCGACGGCGGCGCGGTGCCTGGCGGGGATCGCGCCGACCATGACGCTGGTGTCCAGGACATGGTCGTAGTACGAGAAGTCACCGGTCGGCACCTCATGGACGCCGGCGTCGGCGAGCCGGCGCCAGGTGGCGCGGCGCAGTTCGGCCGCGGTGTCCCGGAGGGCGTCGGAGGTCACCCGGCCCTTCCAGTAGCCCTCGACGGCCTTCTTCAGTTCCCGGTTCGGGCCCTGACGGGGGTAGCCGTACACGGTGGCCCGTGGTGCCGCGGCTGCGGACTTCGTGGTCAAGGGACTCTCCTTCGCGAGTATGTCTCCCAAGATCCCGGCGACGGAGCGTGGGCGCGAAGAGGTGAACAGATCCGGCGGTCCACGGCGCTCCGCTGCCGCGGGTGCCCGCCCGATATGTACGCCGACCCGCCCACGAGGCCACCGAGATCTCCGCGCGCACCGGTGGCGCGCGGGCAGTGGCAGGTCTTCGGACTCGCGGGCACGTCCCGTACCCGTACGCGCGCGGATCACGCGCGTACCGACAGGGACCCCTACTGGCCGTCGCTTCCCGGGTCCGGCTCGGACCCAGTGCTGATGACGGCGGTCGTTCCCACTCACCGCTGCGGGGCAGTCCCGGATTTCCACCGGGTTCCCTCTTACGACGCGCCTGCCCGGCTGGCAGGGCGAACCGACTGCACGAGCCACCTTAGGCGCTGGAGCCGATCACGGACAGCACGGTCCACATTCCGGCCGACCGATGCCCCTGACCCGCGGGCCCATCCGGTGTCACGCCTGGGACAGCAGCTCCTCGATCAGACCCCCCACCTGCGCGGTCTCGATGAGGAAGCCGTCGTGCCCGTACGGCGACTCGATGGTTCTGAGCCGGTCGGCCCCCGGGATGGCGGCGGCCAGCTCCGCCTGCTGGCCCGGCGGATAGAGCCGGTCGGAGTCGACCCCCGCGACGAGGGCCGGCATCCGGACCCGGCGCAGGGCCGCCGCGGCGCCCCCGCGGCCCCGGCCGACGTCATGGCCGTTCATCGCCTCGGTGAGCGTCACATAGCTCCCCGCGTCGAACCGGCGCACCAGCTTCGTGGCGTGATGGTCGAGATACGACTCGACCTGGTACCGGCCGCCCCGCCAGGGATGACCGCCCGGCTGCGGGTCCCGGCCGAACCGGGCGCCGAGCTCCGGCTCGCTGCGGTACGTCACATGCGCGATGCGGCGGGCTATCCCCAGCCCTCGGTACGGACCACCGCCGGCCGGGGCGTCGTGATAGCGGCCCCCCTGCCACGCCGGGTCCGACCGGATCGCCGCGATCTGGACGGCGCCCCAGGCGATCTGCTCCGCGGAGGCGGCGGCCGGACACGCGAGCACCAGCAGCGCTCCGGTGCGCTCCGGCCGGCCGACGGCCCATTCGAGGGCCCGCATACCGCCCATGGACCCGCCGATGACGGCGGCCCAGCGCGCGATCCCCAACGCGTCGGCGAGGGCCGCCTCGGCGGCCACCTGATCGCGCTGGGTCACATACGGGAACGCCGGCCCCCAGCGGCCCCCGCCCGGCCGGGCCGAGGAGGGGCCGGTGCTGCCCTGGCAGCCGCCGAGCACATTCGGCGCGACCACGAACCAGCGGCTGGTGTCGAGCGCCCGGCCGGGACCGACCAGGGCATCCCACCACCCCCCTGTGGGGTGCCCGGGCCCGGCCGGTCCCGCGACATGGCTGTCCCCCGTCAGCGCGTGCAGGACCAGCACCGCGTTCGAACCGTCGGGGGCGAGCCGCCCCCAGGTCTCGTACGCGAGCCGGACCCCGGGCAGCGCTCCGCCCGCCTCCAGCGGGAGCGGACCGTCGAGCGTCACCCAGGAGCGGCGGCCGGCCGGATCCCCCTCCTGCCAGCCACCGGTGGCCGGCGGGAGGGGGAGCGTGGCCGGTTCGGCGGAGGTGTTCAGGACGCCGCCTTCGCGGCGCGGAACCCCGCCTCCAGATCGGCCTTGAGATCGGCCACGTTCTCCAGTCCCACCGAGAGCCGCACCAGCCCGGGAGCGGTGCCGGTCGCCGCCAGCTCCTCCTCGCCGAGCTGGCTGTGGGTGGTCGACGCCGGATGGATGATGAGACTGCGCACATCACCGATATTGGCGAGATGGCTGAAGAGCCCGACCCCGTCCACGAACCTCTTGCCCGCCTCGACCCCGTCCCGCAGTTCGAAGGCGAGGACCGCGCCCGCGCCGTGCGGAAGGTAGCGCCGCCCGGCCTCGTACCAGCGGTTGGACGCCAGCCCCGGGTAGTGGACGGCGGAGACTTCATCGCGCTGCTCCAGCCACTGCGCGAGAGCCAGCGCGTTGGACGTGTGCCGCTCGACGCGCAGGCTGAGCGTCTCCACGCCCTGGAGCAGCAGGAACGCCGAGTGCGGGGAGAGCGCGGGGCCGATGTCGCGCAGCAGCTGGACCCGGAGCTTCACCGCGAAGGCGCCGGGGCCCAGATCCGGCCAGTAGCGCAGCCCGTGGTAACTGGCGTCCGGGGTATGGAAATCCGCGAACCGCTCGGTGTGCGCGCCGAAGTCGAAGGTGCCCCCGTCGACCACCACCCCGCCGATGGTGGTGCCGTGCCCGCCGAGGAACTTCGTCGCCGAGTGCACCACGATGTCCGCGCCGTGCTCGATCGGACGGAGCAGATAGGGCGTCGGGACGGTGTTGTCGACGATCAGCGGCAGCCCGGCGTCGTGCGCGGCGTCCGCCACCGCCCGTACGTCGAGGACATTGCCGCGCGGATTGCCCAGCGTCTCCGCGAACAGCGCCTTGGTGGTGGGGCGTACGGCGGACCGCCAGGCGTCGATGTCGTCCGGGTCGTCGACGAAGGACACCTCGATGCCGAACCGGGGAAGCGTGTGGCGGAAGAGGTTGTACGTCCCGCCGTACAGGGAGGTGCTGGAGACGATGTGGTCCCCGGCGCGCGCCAGCGTCAGGATCGCCAGCGTCTCGGCGGCCTGCCCCGACGCGAGCGCGACGGCCGCGACCCCGCCCTCCAGCGCGGCGATCCGCTGCTCCAGAACGTCCTGCGTGGGGTTGTGGATCCGGGTGTAGATATTGCCGGGTTCGGCGAGGGAGAACAGATCGGCCGCGTGCTGGGTGTCCTTGAAGACGAACGACGTCGTCTGGTAGATCGGCACCGCGCGGGCGCCGGTCGTCGGGTCGGGCTCGGCGCCCGCGTGGATCTGCTGGGTCTCGAAGGACCATGAGGGGCCGGCGTCGTGCCGGGAGATGTCCTCGGGAGTGTGTCCCCCGGTGATGGAGTCGACGGGCTGGCTCATATCAGGCCTCGCACGGGTTCTTGTGGCAGCGGGATCGCTTGATTACGGACCGTAGAGCCGCCGGGTCATGGCCGGAAGCGCACCGCGCGCATGGCCACGAACCCGCAATATCGCGGCAATACAAAGCGCTTGGGATATGTCTTCAACCCCGCCACAACCGCACCATCAGGTCCGGCGGGTGCGCCGGCCCGCGCGGCGACGACCGCGGTGACGCTGCGCCCACGGATGGGTGATCAGCAGGAAGGCGGTCGCGACCACGGCGATCGCCTCGGCGACGACGGCGAGCTTCTTGTCGCCGTACCAGATCGGCTCGTACATGTTCGGGATCGGGCCCAGTTGACCGACATCGACGTAGCGGTAGATCAGCAGCAGCGCCAGACCGCCGGCCGCCACGCTCCACGCGAAGAGATCCCCGGGCAGCCGCTGCCAGACCAGCACGAGCAGCGCCGCGAGCGACGCCAGGGCGGCCTCGATGCGGAAGAGGTCGCCCTGGCTGATGCTCGCGGTGACCACGTCGTACTGGGGGGCCAGATAGGCGTGGAGATAGGCGTCCCACGCGAGCCCCGCCGCGGCCAGCAGCCGGGCCGCTCCCCGCAGCACGCGGAGTGTCCGGCCGGAACCCGAGCGGACGCCGGAGGGCGCTGAGGACATCACTTCTCCCGGGGTTAGTAACCGCCGCCGGTGTTCTGCTGCGGAGTGGTGTTCTTCTTGCCTGACGTGCCGAGGACGTACCAGGTGTCGTGGAACGAGACATCGCCCTGGCCGTTGGTGTCACCGGGCTTGTGGTCGCCCGTGAACCGGTACAGGGGATGGCCGTTGTAGGTGGCCTGCTTCGCCCCGTTGTCGCGGGTGGTGGTGGAGAGCAGGTTCCCCTTCACCCCGCCGGTGCCCGCCTCGGGCTTTCCGGTGACGATCAGGGGCGGCCAGATCTTCACGCAGTCACCCGTACAGGTGGACTTGTTCTGCTTGTCCGCCTCGAAGAGATAGAGCGTCCGCGCTTCACCGTCGACCAGGATCTTTCCGAGCGAGGTGGACCTCGCGGACACCTTGCCGACAGCCGTGGCGGAGGGGGACGGGCTCGCGGAGGCGGTGGCGGAGGCCGCCGCGAGATCTTCGGGCGCCCCGGACTTCTTCGCCGGCGCTCCGCTCCCACCGCCGCCCGAACATCCCGCGACCGCCGCCGCGCACAGCAGCGCCACGGCCGTCGCGCCGGCACGCCTGGTGTTGGTCCCCATCGAGGCTCCTCGGATCCGGCCGCTCCACGGGCGGCGAGCCGCCCGCCCGAACACGGCGGTACCACCCACTACACGCCACGCCCCGCCACCGGGCCACCGGACAGAGCCGTCCGAAGGTACGCGGAGAGATGCGCGGCGAGATGCACGGCGAGGTACGCGGCGACGACCGCGCCGCCGGCCCGGCTCCGGCTTCCGACAGGAAGATGCCCCGCACGACCGTGCCCAGCGGGCCGGGTCCGCTGTTCACCACAGGGGAGTCCGACGGCGCACCGCTCCGATCCGGGCTCGGGGGCCGATCCCCATCCTCGTCCGAAAGGGGCTTGACGCCGTGAACGCAGCAACCATGAGCCCGAGGGGTCGTCCCGCCCCCTCACCGCGCGGCCGGCCGAGCCGACGGGACCAGTACCGCCGGGCCGGCCGCTGGTTCGCGCTGACCGCCGCCGCCCTGGTGCTGGGCACGGCCGCGGCGGGCGGCTGGTTCTACTCCGCGCTGAGCGGAAACATCCAGGGCGCCGGCGTGGACGACGCCCTCGGCGACAACCGGCCCCGAGCCACGCAGGAAGGCGAGAACGTCCTGATCATCGGCTCCGACAGCCGCGATGGACTGGACGGAGCCTTCGGCAAGAATCTGACCACCATGCAGTCGGACACCCTGATGCTGCTGCATATCGGCGGCAGCGGCGAGTGGGCCACCGTGGTGTCGTTCCCCCGTGACTCCTGGGTACGGATCCCCGCGTGCCGCCAGGGCAACGGCGCCGTCTCCACCCCTCATCATTTCAAGATCAACGAAGCGTTCGCGATCGGCGGCTCCACCGGTGACACCGCCAAGGCCGCCGCCTGCGCGATCAAGACCGTCGAACAGAACACCCATGTCCGTGTCGACCACTTCATGATCGTGGACTTCCGTGGGTTCACCGGCATGGTCGACGCCCTCGGCGGCGTCGAGGTCTGCCCCCCGCTGCCCATCCACGACGAGAAAGCCCATCTCGACCTCCCGGCGGGGTGTCAGACGGTGAAGAACGACCAGGCTCTCGGGTACGTACGCGCCCGCTACAGCCTCGGCGACGGAACGGACATCGGGCGGATCGGCCGCCAGCAGGAGTTCATGCGCGCCCTCGCCGCCAAGGCCAGGGCCCAGCTGTACCAACCGCGGGCGCTCTACGGATTCCTCGACTCGGCCACCGAGTCACTGACCACCGACCCCGAACTGGCCGGCCTCAAACCCCTCTACGATCTGGCCTCCGGCATCAGACGCATGCCCGCCGATCGGATCACGTTCCTCACCGTCCCCCACTATCCCCGGGCCAGGGACGTCCCCGGCGACACGGCCAATGTCGTCTGGAACCCGCCCGCCGCCCAGCAGCTGTTCAACGCCCTCATCCATGACCGGGAGATGACCAGGGCCCATCTGCTGAAGGCGGCGGAGCAGTTGCCTCCGGCGGCCGGCACCGTTCGGGTCACCGTCCTCAACGGCACCGATGTCCCCGGCAAGGCCCGCGAGACCGCCGAACGGCTGCGCGGACTCGGCTTCCGGATCACCGCGACCGGCAACGCCCCCGCCCCGGCCGGGCAGAGCACGCTCACCTACCCCGAGGGCTTCGCGGAACAGGCCCGGTCCCTGGCCGCGAGACTCCCCGGCCTCGACCCCGTCCCCTCCGAGCGGACCACGCCCGGGACGCTGACTCTCACCATCGGCCCCGATCTGCCCGATGTCACGGGGTGACCCGCAACTCCGCCGCCCCGACCCGGTGGAGATGGAAGAGGATGTCGTGCGACCGGGCGAGCGGGACGGCACGCTCCGGCTCCGGGTAGGCGGTACCGATACTCCGGGTGGGCCGAGCCGTGTCCAGCCAGCTCCGCGCGACCGCCGGGGCGGTGCGTATGTCCAGGAAGTAGTCGCGGTGGCGCACCCGGTCGAGCAGGGCCTCATTGCTGCCTGCCCCGGCGGGACCCACAGTGAAGACACGTATTGGTCCATCGGGCGCCGTCGCGTTGAACGAGCCCCGGTCGAACGTGAAGCCCACGCTCACATAGTCCGCGCCGAGCAGGTCCCGCAGGAAGGCCCCTTGCATCTTGGGGTAGTTCAGCGGATCGGAGGTCACATACGAGACATGCGCGTTGTGCGCCGACAGCAGGACCTTGTCCCCGGTCTGCCGCTGCCACCACGCCACGTTGTCCGCCATCAGCCCGTCGCGGTACCGCATGGCCGCGGCGAGCCGCTCCTGATCCTCGAAGTCGAAGGCGTACCCCCTGGCGGTCTGGTCGATGGCGGTCGCGTGCCGCACCGCCCACGCGTACGCCTCCTTCTGGGCCCCGGTGCCGGCCGGCTGGCGCCGGAGCAGCTCCAGGGCACGTCCGGTCCTGGCCGCCATCTCCTCGCGTTCCGCCAGCGGCAGCGTCAGATAGCGCTTCATATAGGCGTCGGCCGAGGTGGTCGGCGGCAGCCCCCGGTACAGCTCGGTGAAGCGGGCCAGCAGCTCCGGACGGGTCTTCGCCACATAGCCGGTCACCAGGCCGTACAGCTCGGGCCCCGCGTAGGCGAAGTCGTCGCCCATGAACCGCAGCGGATCCCTGGGGTGCAGCCGGTTGTAGCCGCGCATCCACTCGATGAGCTCCAGATACTCCGTGTTGTTCCACCACAGATAGGTGTCCTGGAACTCGTCGCGCATGATCCGCCGCGGATCGCCCTTGCCATGCAGCACATAGTCGTTGAGCCGCAGCCCGGTGCTCCAGCTCGCCTCAAGACCGAAGGTGCGGAAGCCCTTCCTCTCGACGAGATGGCGCAGCACCCGGTGCTTCATGGTGAAGAACTCGCGCGAGCTGTGCGTGGCCTCACCCAGCCCCACCACCTTCGCGTCCCCGATCATCTTGTCGAGCGGGCGCAGATCGGCGGTGTCTCCGTACGGTTCGGTGGTGCGCAGCGGGTGGGCCACGCGGTCGATGGCCGCCACCACGGCCCGGTCGGACGGACTTCCCGGTAAGGACCCCGCCGCCGAGGCCGGTGACGCCGGTGAGACCGCGACGAGCGTACCGAGGCAGAGCAGGAGAGCGATCAGAAGAGCTGGACGGTTCCGTGTCATGAGTCGATGATCATTCCCGGCACGGAACCGCCGCCATACGGCAGGCCTCACCATGAGACGGGGGAAAACCGCACCCCCGTACCCGAACCGGTCGCCGGACGGCCCGTCAGCCGGGCCGCGCCAGTGACAGCAGCGCGTTGTACGCGCTCTGGATGAATGCCTGGTCGGCGGCCGGGGTCGTATTCGTCAGCGCGACCAGGGCGGTGCGATGGCGCGGACTGAACCCGGCGAAGGCGCTGAAGCCGCGGGTGCCGCCGGAGTGGTGGTAGACATCGCCGTCCGGCCGGACCCGGATGTTCCAGATCAGCGCCAGCCGCTTGCCGCCGTCGCGCAGGGCGAGCCGGGGCCGGACCACATCCACCAGCGCCGTACGCAATGTGACCGGCACCGGCGCCGGCACGGGCACCGATGGCGCGGAACCGGATGGGGTGTCCGGCGCGGCGTCCAGTACGGCGTCGAGGAGGCCCAGCAGATCGCACGCGCTGGACCGGACCGCGCCGGCCCCCGCGAGCCCGGGAATCAGCCACGGCGGCCGGGCGCGGCCGTGCCAGTAGCCGGTGGCCTGCGGAAGGTCGGGCCCGCAGCTGGTACGGCTCAGCCCGAGCGGGCCGAGCACCCGGGCCGCGAGGAGGTCCCCGTACCCCTGCCGGCCGCCGGGCGCGGCGCGGGTGAGGAGATGACCGAGCAGCCCCACACCGAAGTTGGAGTACCGCACGCGCTCGCCGGGGCGGGCGTGCGGACGCGTCCTCGCCAGGGCACGCAGCAGATCGGCGGTGGAGAAACGGGCGTACGGATTGGAGAACCAGTCGGCCGCCGCGCCGCCGAGGAGCCCCGGGGGCAGCCGGGGCAGTCCCGAGGTATGGGTGGCCAGATGAAGCAGGGTGATGGGTCCGCCGCGCGGCCGGGGGAGGGCTTCCGGCGGCAGGAACCGGGCCAGGGCATCCCCGTACGCCACCTCGCCCCGGGCCACCTGCTCGGCGAGCAGCAGCGCGGTGAAGCACTTCGTGAGTGAACCGATCTCGAACCGGGTGTCGGCCGTGACCGGGATCCCGCCGTGGTGCGAGGTGCTGCCGTACGTCACGACGGCCCGCCGGTCGCCATGGCGGAGCGCGACCGCGACCGCGCGGCTACGCGGCGCCGCCGCTCTGATGGCGTCGGCGGGGCGGCGTGCCCAGTCGGGCGGGCGCGGCCCGCCGTCGGCGTCCGCCATGTACATCGCGGCCCCGCCCGCCTCGCTCGTCCCCGCCCCCGTCGTCTCCGCCCCCGCCGCGCCCAG
Source organism: Streptomyces scopuliridis RB72 (assembly GCF_000718095.1). Classification (GTDB taxonomy): domain Bacteria; phylum Actinomycetota; class Actinomycetes; order Streptomycetales; family Streptomycetaceae; genus Streptomyces; species Streptomyces scopuliridis. Next base: position 202,210 of record NZ_JOEI01000001.1, read on the forward strand.
CGTCACGATCGGGCGCCGAGGGCACGGGAGACGGCGAGGGTCCCGGCGACCGCCGCGACCACGGTGGTGTGGTGGTGCGCGGCGAAGCGTTCCGCGGGATCGTCGCCGACGGGACGGCCGTCACGGGGCATCAGCCCGTCCTCGTGCTGGATTCCGGCCAGCCGCTCCCACGCCACCGGATCTCGGCGCGGCTCGGCGAGACAGTTGCTGACGATCAGCAGTTCGGCCACCAGGTCCCATTCGCCGATCTCGGCCCAGATGTCGATCCAGGCTGGCAGCCAGCGGGTGAGGTACTGGGCGACATCGCCCGGCAGCCCCGAGGGCAGCCGGCCCCAGTCGGTGAGATGGAAGACGGTGTGCGTCATGCAGTAGGCGGTCATCCAGTCGATGAGCCAGGGCTCCGGGCACGCGCCCAGCCAGGTGGCGCGGGACAGCGCGGCCCAGTCGGTGGCGAGACCGCCCTGGTCGAATCCGCCGATCCGCGCCGCGTTGGCGACGGCGAGACGCCGGTTCGGCAGCACCTCCGCCGCCCGCGCCGAACGCAGCGAGGTGGTGTGCGCCAGCAGCCGGTCCAGTGCTTCATGGCGGTAGTCGCAGCGGGCGAAGTGGGCGTACGTCTCCAGGGGGTCGGTCATCATCGGATAGCGCAGCAGCCGCTCATGGAGCATGGCGCCGCCCCCGAGCTGCTTCCAGCAGAAGTCCAGCAGCTCGCGGGCGAGCCGTAGTTCGGCGGAGCCGGCCACGCCCTCGCGCAGGACGAGCGAGGCGGCGAGCGCGGTCTCGCCCAGCGGTTTGTACACGCTGTCGGGTTCGGCGAGTTCGGCGGTGGTGTCGGGCGGCAGGGCGCCGTGCTCCCGTTGGGTATGGAGCCAGGTCAGCGCCTGGGAGGCGATCCGGTGGGCGGCTTCTGTGGCGGGCATGGCCATCGGGTCTCGGTCCGATCGGGGTGCTAGTGCGGGATCCGGGTGGCTGGTACGGGGGATCAGAAGAGGGTCAGGGGAAGAACCGAAGGCCTGGGGCCCGCGTTCAAAGGGCGATCAGACGGCGGGAGATCGCCGTATCCAGCGCCGGCCGGTCCCCGCCGGCCAGCAGGCCGATGTGCTCCACCAGCGGTCCCGCGTCGAGCGGCAGTCTCACCCCGTCCGAGCGCAGCCAGGCCAGCCAGCGTGCGATCCGCGCGGCGGTGGGGTAGTCCCGGCGCAGTACGGCACGGGTCGCCCCGCGCGCCAGAGCCAGCGGTGATCTGCGGGCGGCGTCATGCACCGGACCGTCCAGACCCGGCAGCGCCAGTGTGGACAGCTGCCCCATCCTGACGGACCATTCGGCCCACCCCGCCGCGTCGTCGGCCGGCGCGGCGTCCGCCGGGAGCGCAGGCCGCGGCGCCGTCAGCCGCGCGCCGCCACGGCCCGTGAGCACGGTGAGCAGGGTGACGGTGCCCCAGTCGCGCCAGGCCATCAGCCACGGGCCCTCGGGTCCGGCGGGCGGCGGGAGCGGCACATCCCGTCCGGGCGGCAGCGCCGAGAACGCCAGGGCGATGGCCGCGGCGTCCTCGGGGTGGAGCGGGGCACCCGCCAGCACGACGGGGGCGAAGGTATCGGCGCCGAGGATCCGGATGGCGGCCAGCGCGGCCCCGGGGTCCTGAGCGCTCTCGACATGGGCGGCGACCATGGCCGTGCCCTCGGCGCCCCGCAGGGCACCGAGGGCACGTCGTGCCAGGCCGGCCGCTGATTCCTGATATGCCGTCCGCGACCGGTCCTGGTTCACAGGTCCTTCGGCTCCTTCGGCTCCCTCGGGGAGAGAAGCGCCAGCAGGAGCAGTACGCCCGCGGCTTCCGGCGCATAGACAGGGGCGTCGCTGAAGGGTGCCTCGGGTTCTGCCATCGCCATAGTCAACGCGTGGTGGTCCAGAGTGATTTCTCGCGGCCGGACGGTCTGAGAAAGCATCGATGGGCTCCTCATGTAGATGCCTCATGCCCTGTCTGGGCAATCCACCGCCCACGCTAAGTGACGTGGAACAAACCGGCCAATTGGGATGATAAGTGGCCATTCTCGCACCTAGACATGGAACGGAACGGTGGTCACCACGATCTTCGGGAGGGACCGGAGCGCGCGCCGCAGCCGTCCCGCCAGCGGGCTGTGGAGCAGCCGGTGCCACCAGTGCCGTTCGACGATCTCCGGCAGGATCACCGTGATGGTCAGATCGGGCCGCTGACGGTGCAGCGATTCGAGATAGCTGATGAGCGGCGCCACCGTAGCCCGATAGGGGGAGATGACGATCCGCAGCGGAAGATGGTCGCCCCACAGCAGCCAGGCCTCGCGGAACCGCTCGGCGTCCTCGTCGCTGGGGCTGACATGCAGCACCAGTACGGGCTGCTGGAGGGAAGCGGCATACGCCAGCGTGCGCATGCTCGCCTGATGCAGCGCGTCGACCGGGACGACCGAGAGATGACGGATCTCCTCCGGTGTCTCCTCGGTCTCCGAGTCCTCCATCCTGACCGACGGGACCTCGGGGCCGGCCGGCGGCTCGGCGCACGGCTGCGGTGTGATCGTACGGCTGGGGATCTCGATCGTCTGGGGATGCAGCCGCAGCGCCTCCCTGACCTTGTCGTAATGGCGCCGGATCCGCGTCGTCACCAGCAGGAACAGGGCGACGGTGAGAATCGCGAGCCATGCTCCCTCGGTGAACTTGGTGATTCCGGCGGTGATGAAGACCACTGCGGAGAGCAGCGCGCCGGTGGCGTTGAAACAGAGGCTCTTGCGCCAGTGCCGGTCGCGCTTGCGCCACCAGTGCATCACCATCCCGCTCTGCGAGAGGGTGAAGGCGAGGAACACCCCGACGGCGTACAGCGGAATCAGCGAGGCCGTCTTCCCGTCGAACGCGACATAGACGCACACCGCCGCCACGGAGAGCACGATGATCCCGTTGCTGAAAGCCAGCCGGTCGCCCAGACGCAGAAAGATCCGTGGCGCGTGGTTGTCGCGCGCCAGCAGGTACAGCACCCGGGGGAAGTCGTTGTACGCCGTGTTCGCCGCCAGCAGGAGCACCAGCGCGGTCGCCGCCTGCGTGAAGACATACATGGGGCCCGAACCGAAGCTGCGATGGGCCAGTTGGGACAGCACCGTCTCCTGCGACTGCGGAATCACACCCTCCAGATAGACCATCGCCATCGTGCCGGCGAACAGCGCGATGAGCAGCCCGATCATCCAGGACAGAGTCGTGCGCGCGTTGCGCCAGGAGACCGGTTTGAAGGCGGGCACCGCGTTCGAGATCGCCTCGATACCGGTCATCGCCGTCGATCCCGAGGCGAAGGAGCGCATCACCAGCAGCAGGCCGACACCCTCGACCGCGTGCAGCGGCGGGGTCGGTACGGGTTGGAAGTCCCGGCCGGCCGCGTCGTACACACCGACGGCGACCAGCGCGGCGACGGCGATGATGAAGGCGTAGGTGGGCGCCGCGAACAGCGCCCCGGCCTGCCGTACACCCCGCAGATTCCCCGCCAGCAGTACGGCGATGACGAGCACGCCGATCAGCACGGTGTCACCGGCCAGTTGGGGGAGCGCGGAGGTGACCGCCGCCATCCCCGAGGAGACCGAGACGGCGACGGTCAGGACGTAGTCCGTCATCAGACCGGCAGCCGCCACCAGCCCCGGCACCCGCCCCAGATTGTCCGTGGCGACGATGTACGAGCCGCCCCCGTACGGATACGCCCGGATCGTCTGACGGTACGACACCCCGACGGCCAGCATCAGAAAGACGATCGCGAGGGCCACCGGCAGCGAATACGCGAGCCCCGCCGTACCGCCGAGCACCAGCACCGCCAGCAGCGCCTCGGGACCGTACGCCACCGACGACAGCGCGTCGGCGGAGAGCACCGGCAGCGCGATCAGCTTGCGCATCCGCTCCCGCGCGATGGCCGTGCTCTTCAGCGGCGCCCCCAGAGCCACACGCCGGACGAAAGCGCCGAACCGGCCGAGAGGGGCCCCGATCTCGCCGTCCACCGCCCCGGGCGGCGGCGCGTTGAGCGCGGCCACCTGTACGAAACGGCCGAAGCGGGCCGGGACGATCTGCGCCGGCTCCGGGTAGCTGCCGGTATCGGGGTCGACGGGCAGCGCGCGCCGCCACGCGTCGGGGGCGGCGGACACCCGCCCCCACTCCCGCCCGACCAGTCGCAGCATCATGGACTGTTCGGCGTCGAGCTTCGGCACGGAGAGAGGCGCATGGGAGGCGTCGCCCTGGTCCTGGTCCTGACCGCCTCGGCCTTCGTCTCCCTGGGGTCCCTGGGTATCCGTCACATCCGCGAGTCTCTTCGGCGGACCGCGCCACCGGCCCCAACGGCGCCGGACGACACACGGCCGGGGGCGGCGACAACCCGTTCGGACGTACGGCCCGGCGCGGCCACGCGGGGCGCACCGGGCCCGCCGGACGGGCCGGGACATCCCACCAGCCGCCCGGTGGAATGCCCCGGCCCCGGCAGGTCCCGCACCATGGCTGTCTCCCGTCAGCGGGTGCGGGACCGGTAGAAGGAGGGCCGGCGCCGGCTATGGCCGCGGCCCGGCCCCCGGCTCCGGCGTGGCACCCCGGTCCGGCCCGGCTTCCGGCCCGGCCCACAGCGCCGAGGGCGCCTCACGCCGGATCACCGGCGCGATCTCCTCGGCGAACCGCTGGAGTTGCTCACGCTGCTCGGGCAGGCTCAGCCCGAACGCGTCGACGGTGAGGGACTGCAGATCGTGCCGGTAGACCTCGTGATAGCCGAGGATCTTGTCGATGATCCGCTGCGGACTGCCGATGAGCTGCGGGCCGCTCTCGATCGCCTCCTCGATGGTGGTGAACGGGGTGTTGTAGCCGGCCTTGCCCACCAGATGCGGTGTGAAGGTCTGCTGGACGCGGGCCTCGTACTGCCCCTTGAAGTCCCTGACGGCCCGTTCCGTCGTGTCCGCGATGTACAGACCGCCGGAGCCCGCCGCCACATGAGCCCGCGCAGGATCGTGTCCGTACTCCTCGAACTTCTCGCGGTAGTGGCCGATCAGCCGCGCGTACGCCTCCCGCGGCTGGATGGCGTTGGCGGTGAAGAGCGGGTCGCCGTGTTTGGCCGCCAGCTCGGGGGAGTTGAGGCTCGTGGCCGAGCCGTGCCACACCCGGGGCGGACCCGCGTACGGGCGCGGCACGGTCGTGACGTTCTTGAGCGGCGGCCGGAACAGGCCCTCCCAGTCGAGGTGTTCCTCGCGCCAGAGCCTGCGCAGCAACTCGTACTTCTCGGCCTGGTACTCCCACTGCCGCTCCTCGTCCAGACCGAAGAGGTCGAAGTGCCCGGCCTCCGCGCCCTTGCCGATGACGAGCTCGATCCGGCCCCGGGAGAGCTGGTCCAGCGTCGCGTAGTCCTCGGCCACCCGCACCGGGTCCAGGATCGCCACGACCGTGACCCCCGTCAGCAGCCGGATACGCGAGGTACGGGACGCGAGCGCGCCCAGGAGCACCGTGGGACTGGAGGAGAGGAACGCGCCCGCGTGCCGCTCCCCGACGGCATAGGCGTCGAAGCCGAGCCGCTCGGCCTCCACCCCCAGCTCGACGACTTCGTTCAGCCGGTCGGCGGCGGGCGGGAGTTCCCCGGTGAGGGGGTGCGGTGCGTGGCCGACGATCGTGAGGACGGAGAATTTCATGACTGCCTTCCGCTGCGTCCGAGGTGCGGCATGCGCGAGGTGCGGTCCGTGCGAGGGCCGGTGGGGGAGAGCCCGATCCGGCTACCGACCGGTTTTCGGCAGTCCCTCGGGGTTGAGTTCGGAGGAGGACACGGCCTCGTTCGCCAGCCCCCACCGCTCCAGGACCTTCTGGTACGTCCCGTTCTTGATGACGGTGTCGATCGCCTGCTGGAACGGCTTGATCAGACCGTTGTCCTTCTTCGTCGTGGCCGCGATCTTGCCCTGGACCTCGTCCCCCGCCCCCGAGAACGTTCCGATGACCTCGGTCTGGCCGGTGGAGGCGGAGTGGTACGCGGCGACCGGGTTGGGGCCGAGGTACGCGTCGAGACGGCCGGAGCCGAGCGCCAGATAGTAGTCGCTGGAGTTCTGGTAGATCTTGATCTCGGTGGGCTTCAGGCCCTTCTTCACATTCGCCTTGCTCCAGTCGACCAGCAGCTTCTCCTGGTTGGTGCCCGAGCCGACCCCGATCGTCCGGCCCGCCACGTCCGCCGGGCCCTTCACCCGCCAGTCAGTGCCCTTCTTTGCCTCGAACGCGATGTTGTCCAGCCGGTAGGTCGCGAAGTCGTACTTCTCCTTGCGCTCCTCGGTGACGGTGATGTTGCTGAGACCGAGGTCGTACTTGCCGCTGTCGAGACCGACGAAGATATTCGCCCAGTCGACGGTGTTGTAGTGCGGCTTCAGCCCGAGCACATCCGCGACCAGCGAGGCGAGGTCCGGCTCCACCCCGATCACGGTCTTGTCGTCGGTGGCGTAGAAACCCAGCGGAGGCACGGAACCGGCCGCGTTGACGACCTCAAGGGTGCCCCGCTCACGGATCTCCGCCGGGACGAGCGCCGCGATGGCATCCACCTTGGGCGTGGTGATCCGCTTCTGGTCGGGGCCCAGATTGATCTGGACCCCCTTCTTGTCGCCGTCCTGGGGCGCCACCTTGTCGGTGCTGCCATCGGCGGAGTTGCCGCAGGCGGTGAGCGAGAACGCGGTGACGAGGCCGAGCAGGGCGGCGGTGATACGGAGGGGACGGCGACGGGGCGGCACGGAGAGCTCCTTGACAAGGTGGCAGAACACACGGACGGACGGAAGGACGGACGAAGGGACGGACGGACGAACGGACGGCGGGCCGAACGTCACAGGACCTTGGACAGGAACGCCTGGGTACGCGCGTGCCGCGGGCGGTCGAGCACCTCCGCCGGCGGCCCCTGCTCGACGATCACTCCGTCGTCCATGAAGACGACGGTGTCGGCGACCTCGCGGGCGAAGCCGATCTCATGGGTGACGACGATCATGGTGGTGCCGGTACGCGCCAGATCCTTGATGACATCGAGGACCTCACCCACCAGCTCGGGGTCGAGCGCGGAGGTCGGCTCGTCGAAGAGCAGCACCTTGGGTTCCAGCGCGAGGGCGCGCGCGATGGCCACGCGCTGCTGCTGGCCGCCGGAGAGCTGACGCGGATAGGCGTCGGCCCTGTCCGCGAGGCCCACCCGCTCCAGCAGCCGTCCGGCCTGCTCCACGGCGGCCTTGCGGGACCGGCGCAGCGCCGAGACCGGAGCCTCGATGATGTTCTCGACCACCGTGAGATGCGGGAACAGATTGAAGTTCTGGAAGACGAAACCGATGTGCAGACGCTGTTTCAGCACCTCCCGTTCCTTGAGCTCATGCAGCTTGGAGCCGACGCGGCGATAGCCGATCAGCTCGCCGTCGATACTGATGTATCCGCGGTTGAGCTTTTCGAGATGGTTGATGCTGCGCAACAGCGTCGACTTCCCGGAGCCCGAGGGGCCGAGTACGACGGTGACCTCGCCGGTGCGGACCTGGAGGTCGACCCCGCGCAGTACTTCGAGCGCGCCGAAGTTCTTGTGGACACCGCGCACATCGACCATCAGGCCGCTGCCGGCGGACGTACCCGCGGCCGTGCCGGTGACGGGATCGGAGTCGGTGCTCATTTCTGGATACCTCCGGTGGCGGCAGCGGCCCGCATCCTGCGGGTGAAGGTCCGGGCCCGCTGGAGCGGTGTGGGCGGGGGCGTACGCTCGGCGCCGCGCGCGAAGTGCCGCTCCACGTAGTACTGGGCGATGGTCAGCAGGGTGGTCAGCAGGATGTACCAGGCGGTCGCGACCATCAGCAGCGGTACGACCCGCCCGTTGCGGCCGTAGATCACCTGCACCTGGTAGAACAGCTCGCCGATCGCCATCACCGAGACGATCGAGGTCCCCTTGAAGAGGGAGATGACCTCGTTGGCGGCGTTGGGCAGGATGGAGCGCATCGCCTGGGGCAGCAGGATGCGGCGCAGCTGCCGCAGCCGGGGGATGCCCAGGGCGGCCGCCGCCTCCAGCTGCCCGGCGTCGACCGAGATGATCCCGCCGCGCACGATCTCCGCGGCGTACGCGGCCTGGTGCAGTGCGAGTCCGATGACAGCGGCCGACAGCGCGCTGACCAGGTTCATCGTGTCGAAGCTCCACAGGACAGGACCGAACGGGATGCCGATCCCCAACTCCTTGTAGAGATAGGCGAGATTGAACCAGAACAGCAGCTGCACGATGAGCGGGATCGAACGGAAGGCCCAGATGTACGTCCACGCCACCGTCTGGAGGATGACGCTCCTGCTCAGCCGCATGAAGGCGAGCACGATCCCGAGCGCGAAGCCGAGCGCCGTGCCGTACACGGTGAGCTGGAGCGTCACCCAGACGGCCTTCAGCACGGTGTCGGCGGACAGATAGAGGAAGAAGGTGTCCCAGTCCCAGCCCGGGTTGGTGACCAGACCGTGGCTGAACTGGGCGACCACGACGAGCGCGGCCACGCCCGCCACCCAGCGCCAGTAGTGGCGCGCGGGGACGACCTTCAGCGTGGCGAGATCCTCCCGGTCCGGGACCGGCCTTTGCGGCGGTACGAGGCGGCCGGGCGGCGGCGCGGCTTGCGCGGCGCCGGTTGCGGTGTCCATCAGTGGCTCCTGCCGGCTACTTCTTCTCGGGCGGACTGATCCGGGACTCCTCGATGGCGGAGTCACCCGTTCCCCATTTGTCGAGGATCCGGCGGTAGGTGCCGTCGTCGATCAGCTGGTTGACGGCTCCCTGGAACGCCCTGAGCAGCGGGGAGCCCTTCGCGAAGGCGAAGCCGACATCGAGCCGGTGGAACTCGCCGAGGAACCTGACCCCGGCCGCCGGCTGGGCCGCCTGGTAGCGCAGGCCGTTGATCGTCGACATGACCACATCGACCCGGCTCTGCTGGAGGCTGGTGAGCAGCGCGCCGTTCTCCGAGTACACACTGACCTTGTACGGCTTCTTGCCCGCGTCGGCGCAGACACCCTTCCGGGAGTTGAGGGTGGCCTCGAAGGTGGTGCCCGCCCCCACTCCTACGGTCTTGCCGCACAGCTGGTCGAGCCGGGTCACCTTGCCGAGGCTCTTGTCGTCCGCGCGGACGGCGAATCCCTGACCGTCATTGATGTAGGTGACGAAATCGATCGTCTTCCGGCGTACGTCGGTGACTCCGAAGTTGCCGGTGCCGACGTCGTACTTGCCACTGCCGAGCGCCGGCAGGATCGCTTCGAAACTCGCCTCCTCGCGGCGCAGCTCCACCCCCAGGACCTTGCCGACCGCGTCGGCGAGGTCGATGTCCTGTCCGGCGGGGCGGCTGGTCGACGCGTCGGGGTAGTAGGCGCTCGGCGGCGCTCCCACGGAGGAGGCGATCCGTACGGTCCCCCGCTTCCTGACGGCCTCGGGGAGCAGGGCCGCCAGCGACGCGTTCTTCTTGAGCGAGGCGGTGACATCGTCGGACGGCGCGGGTGAGGCGGCGCCGGCCGCCTCCTGCCCGGAGGCCGCGTCCGTTCCGCAGCCCGTGAGCACCGGCAGCAGCAGGGTGGCCAGCAGCGCGGCGGCCACCCGGTGACGCACGGGCCGCGCACGGCCCGGGATCAGGATGCGCACGGGGTCACACCTCTCTTTCGGGGGAATCCAGGGAGCCGGCGGGACGGCCGGTGAGGTGCTTCTCGAAGGGGAGCGGGCCGATGGACTCCGGATCCGCCCCGGTGTCGAAGAGCGGTGTGTAACCGGCCGTCAGATACAGCCCCCTGGCCTCCGGCTGACGCGGCCCGGTGGTGAGGTAGACGCGGCGGTAGCCCCGTACGGCGGCGATCCGCTCCAGCTCCGCGACGACCCGCTTCGCCAGCCCGCGCCGCCGGTGCGCGGAGTGGGTCCAGATCCGCTTCAGCTCGGCCGTGCCGGCGTCGTACCGGCGGAACGCCCCGCCGGAGATCGGCTCGCCGTGCTCCAGCAACAGCAGCAGGACACCGTGCGGCGGGTCGAACTCCTCGGCGGGGTAGCGGGCCAGCTCGCCGTGCGCGTCCTTGCCGTAGCGGGTGGAGTACTCATGCCCCAGCTCGCGCAGCATCGGCAGTACCCGTGGATCGGAGACGGAGGTCGACAGCCAGGTCAGACCACCGGGTTCGGCGACGGAGGTCATCAGACGGCCTCGACCAGGGTCCCCGGGCCACGGGCCGCGCCCTCCGCGTCGCGCTTGGCGACCTCTTCGCGGACCAGCGGGATGACATGCCGGCCGAAGTCGATGGCGTCGCCGAGCAGGTCGTAGCCGCGTGCGGAGATGATGTCGACCCCGAGGTCGTAGTAGTCGAGCAGTGCCTGCGCGACCGTCTCCGGCGTACCGACCAGGGCGTTGGAGTTGCCCGCGCCTCCGGTGGCCGCGGCGGTCGGGGTCCACAGCGCCCGGTCGTAGCGCTCACCGGATTGTGCGATCGAGATCAGCCGCTGCGAGCCGGTGTTCTCCGGATCGCCCCGCCGGTGATGGCGCACCACGGCCGGCTCGCCCTTCTCCTTGCGGGCCTTGATCGCGTCCACGGTCCGGTGCGCCTTCTCCCAGGCGAGCTCTTCCGTAGGCGCGATGATCGGCCGGAAGGCCACCTGGATACGGGGCGGGGTCGTACGGCCCGCCGCACGCGCGGCGGCCTTCACCGCCTCGATCTGCTCGGCGGTCTTCTCCAGCGGCTCGCCCCAGAGCGCGTAGATGTCCGCCTCGGCGCCACCGGCCGCGTACGCGGCGGCCGAGGAGCCGCCGAACGAGACATCGGGCTTGGGCTGCTGGACGGGGAACACATCGCTGACGAAGTCGTGGAATCGGTAGTGCTCGCCCTCGTGGTCGAAGGGCTCGTGCGAGGTCCAGATCCGCTTGACGATGTCGATGTACTCACGGGTGCGGGAGTAGCGCTCGTCCTTGGTGAGTGTGTCCCCCTCGCGCCGCTGCTCGTGATCGCTGCCACCGGTGATGAAGTGCACCGTCAGCCGGCCGTCGCTGATCCGGTCGAGCGTGGCGAACGTCTTGGCGGCGAAGGTGGGATACGAGACATTCGGCCGGTGCGCGAGCAGGATCTGGAGCCTGTCCAGCCGGGAGGCGATGTACGCGGCGGCCGGAGCGGGGTCGGGCGAGCCGGAACCGTACGCGAACAGCACCCGGTCCCAGCCGTGATCCTCATGGGCGCGGGCCAGCTTGAGTGTGTATTCCTTGTCAAATGCCGCGCCGGAGCGAGGACTTGTTTCCGACCCGTTGTGGGTGGCGGCTATGCCGAGGAACTCCACAGGCATGACGGACCTTTCGTACGGGGGAGATGGGTGTGCGTCGGCGGGAAGGCATGCCGAGGAAGACCCGGGCGGCCCGTGGACATGGCGGACACGGGGGACCACCGGCGGTACCGGGGCGGCCGGGCGGGATGGGGCGAGGGCGTGATGACGGGAGGGAGAAGTGGCGCTTCAGGGAGAAGGCGGCAGCGAACGCCCGGTGGAATAAAGGAACTCGGCCCGCGACGGGGTCACCGAAGGGACGGGATCACCGAGGGAGGGAGGGGCCGGTCAGGCGGCCCGCTGCCGGGTCAGGCGCAACAAGAGGCGGACCACACACGACCGAAGTCTATGTGGCCGCGGATGACCAACGGCAGCTGCTTCTGCATAGAGCCAATTGAGCACGGGACGTTCAGTGAAGTCAACAGGCTCTCGCTCTGTGGGCAGCGAGCGCGGTCGGGCGGCCTTGACAGTCGTCCGGAGTGCGCCCGTACGATCGAGGGGTGTGCGGCTCCGGCTCGTGTGTGAACGCCGGACCGCACCGGCCGTGTTGAGGGACGCGGTACGCGTGATGACAGCTGCTGCCCGGTCCACGCCGCCGACCGTCTCTCCCGCCGGAGCCCCCTCATGTCCCTATCGCCCTCGCTCGATGGACCGCGCGCCGCCGCCGCGGCCTCCCGGCAGACACACCCCGCTGCCCCCGTGGATGACACCGGCGCCGCCCCGCCGGGGACTTCGGGTGCCTCCCCGTTCGCTCCGCCGGGACCCGACGAGATCACCCGTATCGTCCCCCGCCGCCACCCCGGCCGGTGGCTGTCGGCCGGGGTGGCGCTGCTCGGCCTCGCGATGATCGTCAATTCGGTCGTCCGCAACGAGAGATTCCAGTGGAGTGTGGTGAGCCGGTACTTCACCACCCCCGCCGTACTGGACGGCCTGCTGCTCACCCTCTGGCTGACCGCCGCCGTGATGGTGCTGGGCTTTCTCATCGGTACGGTCTTCGCCGTCATGCGACTCTCCGCCAACCCCGTGCTGCGCACCATCAGTTGGGGGTACGTATGGATCTTCCGTTCGACCCCGCTGCTGGTGCAGCTGCTGTTCTGGTTCAATATCGGCGCGCTCTATCCGACCCTGGGGATCGGGATCCCCTTCGGCCCGGAATTCCTCACCTTCAAGACCGTGAACCTCTTCGGCGCCGGTCTCACGGCGCTGATCGGCCTCACCCTGCACGAGGCGGCCTACGCGGCGGAGGTGGTGCGCGGCGGCATCCTCTCCGTCGACGCCGGTCAGACGGAGGCGGCCGCGGCGCTCGGTCTGAGCCGCTGGCGGGTGCTGCGCCGTGTCGTCGTGCCGCAGGCGATGCGCTCCATCGTCCCCACGGCGGGCAATATGCTCATCGGCACGCTCAAGGGGACCAGCATCGTCAGTGTCCTGGCCGTGCAGGACCTGCTCTTCTCGGTGCAGCTGATCTACAACCGTACGTACCAGATCGTCCCGCTGCTGATGGTGGCGACCATCTGGTACATCGTCGTCACGACCGTCCTGTCCGTGGGCCAGTTCTACGTCGAGCGCCACTACGCCCGTGGGGCGGCCCGCGAGCTGCCTCCCACGCCTCTCCAGCGCCTGCGCCGTCGGACGGCGGCCCTGGGAGGACGGCTCCGTACCGCGAGCGCCGCCGACGCGAAGCCGCTCTGAGACGCCGCCGGGCCACGGGGCCGATCGGTCGGGTGCGCCCTGTTGACCGCTTCCAGTCGCACACTCCGGTTACCGGGGCGAGTCTGGAGACGACCGGTTCGGAGCGGCGACGCGGAGAGAAGGGATCCATGTGAACAGTGCGGACCAGCCCGCGGCGGACGTCGTAGTGGCTCTCACTGGCGACGAGAAGGAAGACGCGCGCGTGGTGTTCGGCGCGCTCCGTACGGCCTTCGCCTGCGACCGCGCGGCGGACGACGTCCCGCAGGAGGTGGTCGAGGGCCGCCCCACCGTGTGGATCGCCACGTTCAATGTGTCCGAGGTACGCGCGGAGCCCCGCCCGGCCCGGCTGAGGGCGCCGGTGGCGGCCACCCTCCAGGGCGGCTACACGGCGGTGGACAGTCTCCGTAAGAGCCTCGCCTCCGCGTTCACCGTCCGTATGGTCGGTACGGCCTCCGGCGACCAGGAGGAGGAAGTCCAGCTCCGCCTGGAGAACCGCGAGAACCGGTAGGGCCTCTCCGGGGCCTCGACCCGGAGAGGCGGGTCCCGGCGCCGCTCACTCCCACTCGTCCCGCTCGGCGACGAGATGCACCGCGGCCTCCTCCGCCGAAGCCGCCGCGCCGTCGACGCCGACATCGCGGGCGATCATGTCCTTCTCGTCGTCCTCGTGAGCGCCCTCGTCGGGAGCCACCAGCCGGCCCGAGCGGCCGTCGCCGACCTCGTCGTCCAGCCGCTCGCCGTCACCGTACGGCAGGTCCCCTATGCCGTCGCCGTCGAAGGCGGCCTGGTCAGGGATCTCCTCCGCGAGCCGCTGGTCGAGTGTTTCCCCCGCCCGCTGCTCGGCGGCCGTCGTACCGACGTGTTCGACACCGAGCGGACGCTCGGGAGGCGACCAGCCCTCGTCGAAGGGGTCCGAGCCGCGGTCGATGAGGGTGTCCTCGGGATCGAGGATGCCCTCGTCCTCGCCGATCTCGGCGCCGTCGGGCTGGTAGACCTCGTCGCCCATCGACTCACCGTTGTCGCCGCTCACGTCCCTCACCTCGCCTCCGTGCGCCCGGCCGTCGGCCGTCCTCAGGCCGCCGGGTGGAGGAGGACCTTGGTCCAGCCGTCGTCGCGGGCGTCGAAGTGCCGGTACCCGGAAGGGGCCTCGGCAAGCGGCAGTTCATGCGACACGATCCAGGACGGACGCGCCTTGCCCTGCTCGATGAGCCCGCACAACTGCCGGTTGTACGCCTTGACGTTGCACTGCCCCGTGCCCATGGTCTGGCCCTTGAACCAGTGCAGGCCGTAGTCGAACGCGACCTCGCCGTCCTGGTAGAGACTGTCGGGGCTGTTCGGGTCCTGCGGGACGAACACACCGACCACACCGATGCCGCCGGTGAACCTGACGGAGTGCACCAGGTTGTTGAGGGTGGCGTTGGGGTGTTCCACGCCCTCGACGTCATGGGCCTGATAGCCCACGCACTCACAGCCCCGGTCGGCGCCCGCGCCGTTGGTGAGGTCATTGACCCGGTCGACCGCCGAGCCCTTGGAGTCGTCGATGGGGATGGCGCCGATCTGTCCCGCCAGCGCCAGCCGGTCCGGGTGACGGTCGACGACCATGACCTTCCCCGCGCCCTTCAGATTCGCCGACAGCGCGGCCATCAGGCCCACCGGTCCTGCCCCGTAGATCACGATGGATTCGCCCGCCCGCAGACCGGCGAGTTCGGTGGCGTGCCAGCCGGTGGGGAAGACATCGGAGAGCATGACGTAGTCGCTCTGCCTCTCCCGGGCCTCTTCCGGCAGGATCAGACAGTTGTGGTCGCCGTACGGCACCCGCAGCAGTTCGGCCTGGCCGCCGTTGTGCGGGCCCATGCCGGCGAAACCGTAGGCGGCCCCCGCCATCCGCGGGTCCGGGTTGGTGGTCAGACAGTACGCCGTCTTCCCCGCCTCGCAGTTGCGGCAGAATCCGCAGGAGATGTTGAACGGGAGACAGACCAGGTCCCCGACACGCACCCGGTCGATACCGTCCCCGACGGCGATCACCTCGCCCATGTTCTCGTGACCGAGGACGCGCCCCGTCTCCATGTCGGTGCGGCCCTCGTACATATGAAGGTCGGAACCACAGATATTGGTGGTCGTGATCCTCACGAGGACATCGGTGGGACGCTCGATACGGGCGTCCGGTACATCCTTGACCTTGACGTCGCGCGTGCCGTCGTACACGAGAGCTTTCATGGCGCATTCCCTGCCTTCCGGCGTGCTCTGGCCCGCCTTCCGGCACCGGCCCCGACCTCGGCCGTCACAGCCGGTGAGGCCGTCGGGAGCACGCGAGTGGTCGGGGCAGTTCCGTCTCGACGTCCTGCCCGGGATCGGCTCATCCGCTCCGTCCACCTTCCCACCAATCACCGATGTGTCAAACGGCAGGTGAGCACCCCTGCGACAGGGTGCGCGGGCAGCCTTCGCGCGATCCCCCGTGTTTGTCACCGCTGTCGTCGGGCACGTGACCAAACGACCCGTAGGACCCGAAATGTAACCCTCCGGAGTCGAACGTGAGCCGAGAACGCATTGTCATCGTCGGAGCCGGGTTCGCCGGCTACCAGGCCGCCCGTACCCTCTCCCACCGGGTCAGGGGCGCGGCCGAGATCGTGCTGCTGAACCCCACCGACTACTTCCTCTACCTGCCGCTCCTGCCCCAGGTGGCCGCCGGAATTCTGGAGCCGCGCCGGGTGACGGTCTCCATCCCGGGCACGCTGCCACGGGTGCGGCTCGTGCTCGGCGAGGCCGACCATGTCGACCTGGAGGCGCGCAGTGTCGGGTACACCGGACCGGAGGGCGACCGGGGCGAGCTGCGGTACGACCGGCTCGTCCTCGCCGTGGGCAGCGTCAACAAGCTGCTGCCGGTCCCCGGAGTGGCGGAGTACGCGCACGGCTTCCGGGGCCTGCCGGAAGCGCTCTATCTGCGTGACCACATCACCCGCCAGATAGAACTGGCCGCCGTCACCGGCGACCGGGCGGAGGGCGCCGCACGCGCCACCTTCGTCGTGGTCGGCGCCGGCTACACCGGCACCGAAGTGGCCGCCCAGGGCAAGCTCTTCACCGACGCGCTGGTCCGTAAACAGCCCGCGTGGCGCCGGACGGACAAACCCCGCTGGCTGCTCCTCGACATCGCCCCGCGCGTCCTGCCGGAGCTGGACCACAGGCTGTCGGACACCGCGCAGCGGGTGCTGCGCGAACGCGGTGTGGACGTCCGTACCGGCACCTCCGTCAAGGAGGCGCGACCGCACGGGATCACGCTGGACAACGGTGAGTTCATCGAGACCCACACCCTCGTCTGGTGTGTGGGCGTACGGCCCGACCCGCTGGTCACCGATCTCGGACTGCCCGTCGAGCACGGCCGGCTGCGGGTCGACCCGCAGCTCAATGTGGTCGGCCACCCCGACGTGTTCGCCTGCGGCGACGCCGCGGCCGTACCGGATCTCACCAGGCCGGGACACTTCACCCCGATGACGGCCCAGCACGCGAGCAGACAGGGCAAGGTGGCGGGCCGCAATGTGGCCGCCTCTCTCGGATACGGGGAGCGGCAGACCTACAAACACAACGACTTGGGGTTCGTCGTGGACCTCGGCGGGGTCAAGGCGGCGGCCAACCCGCTCGGCGTACCGCTGTCGGGACCGCTCGCGGGGGCCGTCACACGCGGCTACCACCTGGCGGCCATGCCGGGGAACCGGGTGCGGGTCGCGGCCGACTGGATGCTCGACGCGGTGCTGCCGCGGCAGTCCGTCCAGCTCGGACTGGTCCGCTCGTGGACGGTGCCACTCGATTCGTCCTCGCCCGAACTGGCGAGGGTTCCCGGCGCACCCCGTAAGGAGTGACATGAACAGCCGACGCGCGAACAGCCAACCCCCGCACAGCAAGCGCCCGAAGAGCCGGCCCCACCACCTGAACACCGAACAACTCACCGAACTGGGACAGCAGTTGAGGGTGGACTCGGTACGGGTCGCCGACGCGGCCGGATCCGGCCATCCCACCTCCTCGATGTCCGCCGCCGACCTCATGGCGGCGCTGCTCGCCAACCATCTGCACTACGACTTCGACCGGCCGGACCATCCGGGCAACGACCGGCTGATCTTCTCCAAGGGCCATGCCTCGCCGCTGCTGTACTCGATGTATCTGGCGGCCGGCGCGGTGGACGAGAAGGAGTTCCTCACCTATCGCACCCTCGGCAGCCGGCTCGAAGGCCATCCGACCCCGCGACTGCCCTGGGTCGATGTCGCCACCGGATCGCTGGGCCAGGGCCTGCCCGTCGGCGTCGGCATGGCGCTCGCCGGGCAGCGGCTCGGCCACACTCCGTACCACGTCTGGGTGTTGTCCGGCGACAGCGAGATGGCCGAGGGCTCCGTATGGGAGGCGATCGAGCACGCCGGGGACCAGCATCTCGACTCGCTGACCCTCGTCATCGACGTCAACCGCCTCGGCCAGCGCGGACCCACCCGCCATCAGCGGGATCTGGACGCGTACGGCCGCAGGCTGCGTGCCTTCGACTGGCACACGATCGAGATCGACGGCCATGACCTCGATGCCGTCGACGCCGCCTTCAACGAGGCCCGGTCGACGTTCCGCAAGCCGACCGCGATCATCGCGGGCACCCGGAAGGGCCGTGGCGTCGCCTCCGTCGAGGACCGCGAGGGCATGCACGGCAAGCCGCTGCCCGACGCGGAGAGCGCCATCGAGGAGCTGGGCGGCCGGCGCTCCATCCGGGTGTCGGTGGCGAAGCCCGCCGAGCCCGAGACCCACCCCCGCACCGCCGGACGGCGCGGCACCATCGCGCTGCCGCACTACGACGTCGGCGACTCGGTCGCCACCCGTGACGCCTACGGCAGGGCGCTCGCGGCCCTCGGCACGGCCCGCGAGGACGTCGTCGTACTGGACGGCGAGGTCAGCGACTCCACCCGCTCCGAGTTCTTCGCCAAGGAGCACCCCGAGCGGTTCTTCGAGTGCTACATCGCCGAACAGCAGATGATCGCCGCCGCCGTCGGTATGCAGGCGCTGGGCCATGTCCCGTACGCGTCGACCTTCGCGGCCTTCCTGACCCGCGCGCACGACTTCCTGCGGATGGCGTCCGTCAGCCGCGCGTCGATCAATGTCGTGGGCTCGCACGCGGGCGTCTCGATCGGCCAGGACGGCCCGTCCCAGATGGGTCTGGAAGACCTGGCGATGTTCCGCGCCATCCACGGCAGTACGGTGCTCCACCCCTGCGACGCCAACCAGACGGCGCGGCTCGTGGCGGCGATGCACGAACTGCCCGGCGTCTGCTACCTGCGTACGCTCCGGGGCGCGACCCCGGTCGTCTACGGCCCCGACGAGCGGTTCCCCGTCGGCGGCAGCAAGGTGCTGCGCCGCTCGGACGCGGACCGCGTGACGCTGATCGGCGCCGGAGTCACGGTCCATGAGTGCCTCAAGGCGGCGGATCTGCTGGCCGGGGAGGGCTTCCCCGTACGGGTCGTCGACCTGTACTCGGTCAAGCCCGTCGACGAGCGGACACTCCAGGCCGCGGCCGACGAGACCGGCTGCCTGGTCACCGTCGAGGACCACCACCCGCAGGGCGGCATCGGGGACGCGGTGGCCGAGGTGTTCTCGGACGGCCGTCCCGCGCCGAAACGGCTCGTACGGCTCGCGGTGGGGAACATGCCGGGCTCGGCGACGCCGGCGGAGCAGCTCCGGGCGGCGGGCATCGACGCGGACTCGATCGCGGCGGGGCTCCGGCTGCTGGTGGAACAGACCCTCCGCTGAACGGAGCACGGGAACACACGGCGGAGACACACGGAAGAACCGGACACGCAAGGCGAAGACTCCGGACACACGGCGAAGAAAGGGAAGACGGTATGAACCCCCATCCCGGACCGCGGCCCGCACCGGCCGCGATACACCGGCCGACCGAGCGCGAAGGACGGATACGTACCTGCGTCCCGGCGCGGGTCACCCCGCGCGAGCGCCGGGCCAGATCCGGCCATGAGCGACAGGAGACGGCCGATCAGGAGTGGAACGTAGTGCGTGGAGAGGACTGAATGACTGTGCGGCTGACCACAGCCCGACTGAACATCGGCCCGGACGTGGAAGCGGGCCAGGACGAGGACACCTGGGAGTGGCTGCGGCACGCGGCCTGCACCGGCTCCGACCCGGAGCTGTTCTTCCCCGTGGGGGACTCGGGACCGGCCGTCGAGCAGGCGGAGCGAGCCAAGAAGGTGTGCCACGGCTGCCCGGTGGAGAGCCAGTGCCTCGAATGGGCGCTGGCCACCGGCCGTACCTCCGGAGTCTGGGGCGGTACGGACGAGGAGGAGCGCCGACGGCTGCGGCGCCGCGCCGACCGGCACAGGCCCCCGGACGGGCCCCCGGCGCGCCCCCGCCGGTCCGCCGCGCCGGGCCGGCGGCGTCCCTGAACCAGGCCCGCGTCCCGCGTGGTCCGGGCCCACGACCCGCGTCCCGTGTTGCGGGGCCGGGCGGACCACGGGAGGGTCGGACTGCCGAATCGAGGCGAATCGAGGAGGAATCGCCCCATGCCCATCGCGACGGTGAATCCCGCCAGCGGAGAGACGCTCAAGACCTTCGACGCGCTGGGAGCCGAGGAGATCGAGAGCAGGATCGCTTCCGCCGCCCAGGCGTTCCGGCAGTACCGGCTCACCGGATTCGACGAACGCGCGCGGCTGCTGAACCGCGCCGCCGACCTGCTGGAACAGGACGCGCCGGAGATCGCCCGGACCATGACCACCGAGATGGGCAAGCCGGTCGTGGCGGCCCGCGCGGAGGCGCTGAAGTGCGTGAAGGCGATGCGCTGGTACGCGGAGCGCGCCGAGGAACTGCTCGCGGACGAGCACCCCTCGGACGCCGACGTACGGGACACGGGCGCGTCCCGGGCGAGCGTCCACTACCGGCCGCTGGGCGTGGTCCTCGCGGTGATGCCGTGGAACTTCCCCCTCTGGCAGGTCGTACGGTTCGCCGCGCCCGCCCTGATGGCCGGCAATGTGGGGCTGCTCAAGCACGCCTCGAACGTCCCGCAGACCGCCCTGTACCTGGAAGACCTGTTCGGCAGGGCCGGATTCCCGGCAGGCTGCTTCCAGACGCTGCTGGTGGGCTCCAGCGCCGTCGAGAACATCCTGCGCGACCCCCGGGTGGCCGCCGCGACGCTCACCGGCAGCGAACCGGCCGGCCGGTCGGTCGCGGCGATCGCGTCCGACGAGGTCAAGAAGACCGTTCTGGAGCTGGGCGGCAGCGATCCGTACGTCGTCATGCCCTCGGCGGACATCGAACGGGCGGCGCGTACGGCGGTCACGGCCCGCGTGCAGAACAACGGCCAGTCCTGTATCGCCGCCAAACGCTTCATCGTGCACGAGGACGTCTACGACGCCTTCGCCGAGCGGTTCACCGCCGGAATGCGTGATCTGACGGTCGGCGACCCGATGGACGAGTCCACCGATGTGGGGCCGCTCTCCAGCGAGCGAGGCCGCGCCGATCTGGAGCGGCTGGTCGACGACGCGCTGAGCCGGGGCGCGACCGCCCTGTGCGGCGGACAGCGCCCCAAGGAGCACGAGCGGGGCTGGTACTACGCGCCCACCGTGCTCGCCGGCATCACCCCCGCCATGCGGATCCACCGCGAGGAGACATTCGGTCCGGTCGCCACGCTCTACCGGGTCTCCGGCCTGGACGAGGCGGTGGCGGTCGCCAACGACAGCCCCTTCGGGCTGAGTTCCAACGTCTGGACGCGCGACGAGGGCGACGTGCGCCGCTTCGTACGGGACCTGGAGGCGGGCGGCGTCTTCTTCAACGGGATGACGGCCTCGCATCCCGCCCTCCCCTTCGGCGGTGCGAAGCGCTCCGGGTACGGGCGTGAGCTGTCGGAGCACGGCATCCGGGAGTTCTGCAACATCACCACGGTGTGGCACGGCGCGGAACCGGACGACGGCTCCTAGGTCCTGTCCGGTCGATCTTCGCGGGCCCGCGACGCCGCAGTGACATGAGCCGCTGCCGCGGCGGGCCGCACCTCGCCGCGTTGTCGGAGTCGCCCGAGTACGTCCAGTACGAGGGCGATCCTCCGCCTTGCGATGCACGGCACCAGACGCCGCGGGCTGATCCACGAAGATCGACCGGACAGGACCTAGACGAGGAGACGGGTATGCGCAAGGCGACCACGACCACCGCGGGGGCGTCGGCCGGGCTCACCGAGACAGAGCTCGCCGCCCTCGACGCCCACTGGCGCGCCGCCAACTATCTCGCCGTCGGCCAGATCTATCTGATGGCCAACCCGCTGCTCCAGGAACCGCTGGCGCCGGAACACATCAAACCCCGCCTGCTCGGCCACTGGGGGACCTCACCCGGACTGAACCTGGTGCACACCCATCTCAACCGCGTGATCAAGGCCCGGGATCTCGACGCGCTGTGCGTCTGGGGGCCGGGACACGGCGGACCCGCCGTACTCGCCAACTCCTGGCTGGACGGCACGTACGGGGAGACCTACCCGGACGTCGGCCGGGACCGGGCGGGCATGGAGCGGCTCTTCCGGCAGTTCTCCTTCCCCGGCGGGGTCCCCAGCCATGTCGCCCCCGAGACACCGGGCTCGATCCATGAGGGCGGCGAACTCGGCTACTCGCTCGCGCACGCCTACGGAGCCGCGCTGGACAACCCCGGGCTGCTGGTCGCCTGTGTGATCGGTGACGGCGAGGCGGAGACGGGGCCGCTTGCCGCGTCCTGGCACTCGAACAAGTTCCTCGACCCGGTGCACGACGGCGCGGTCCTGCCGATCCTGCATCTCAACGGCTACAAGATCGCCAACCCGACCGTGCTCGCCCGGCTGCCGGAGAGCGAACTCGACTCCCTGCTGCGCGGCTACGGCCATGAGCCCCTCCATGTCACCGGCGACGAGCCCCTGGCCGTCCACCGCGCCATGGCCGCGACCATGGACCGCGCCCTGGACCGTATCGCCCAGATCCAGCGGGACGCCCGCGAGGGCCGGACCACCGACCGGCCGTACTGGCCCATGATCGTGCTGCGTACGCCCAAGGGCTGGACCGGTCCCCACGAGGTCGACGGACTGCCCGTCGAGGGGACCTGGCGCGCGCATCAGGTGCCGCTGAGCGGCGTACGGGACAACCCCGAGCATCTGCGCATGCTCCAGGCGTGGCTGCGCTCCTACCGTCCCGAGGAACTGTTCGACGCGATGGGCACGCCCGATCCCGCCGTCCTCGACTGCGTACCGGCGGGAGCGCGCAGGCTGGGCGCCAATCCGCACGCCAACGGCGGTCTGCTGCTGCGGGATCTGCCGGTCCCGCCGCTGGAGCGGCACGCGGTACGGGTGGACAAGCCCGGCACGATCCTGCACGAACCCACCCGGGTGCTCGGCTCGTTGCTGGAATCCGTCATGGAAGCCACCTCGGGACGGCGCGACTTCCGGGTCTTCGGCGCCGACGAGACCGCGTCCAACCGGCTGGAGGCGCTGTACGAGGCCACGGGCAAGGCATGGCAGGCCGAGACGCTCGACACGGACGAGCATCTCGCGCCCGACGGCCGGGTGATGGAAGTGCTCTCGGAGCACCTGTGCCAGGGATGGCTGGAGGGCTATCTCCTCACCGGTCGGCACGGTCTCTTCTCCAGCTACGAGGCGTTCGCCCATATCGTCGACTCCATGGTCAACCAGCACATCAAGTGGCTGAGGACCTCGCGGCGGCTGGACTGGCGCCGCCCCATCGCCTCCCTCAACTACCTGCTGACGTCACATGTCTGGCGCCAGGACCACAACGGCTTCTCCCACCAGGACCCCGGCTTCGTCGACCACATCCTGAACAAGAGCCCCGAGGTCGTACGCGTCTATCTGCCGCCGGACGCCAACACCCTGCTCTCCGTGGCCGACCATGTGCTGCGCAGCCGCGACTACGTCAATGTGATCGTCGCCGGCAAGCAGCCGGGCTTCGACTGGCTCACGCTCGACGAGGCCCGCGCCCACTGCGCCCGGGGCGCGGGGGTCTGGCAGTGGGCCGGTACGGAGAGCGCCTCGAAGACCAGATACCGGGAGCCGGACGCCGTCCTGGCCTGCGCCGGGGACGTGCCCACGCTGGAGACACTGGCCGCCGCCGACCTGCTGCGGCGGTATCTGCCCGAGCTGGTCGTGCGCGTGATCAATGTCGTCGATATGGCGCGGCTGCTGCCCCATGACGAACACCCGCACGGGATGACGGACTCCGAGTACGACGCCCTGTTCACCACCGACAAACCGGTGATCTTCGCGTACCACGGCTATCCCTGGCTGATCCACCGGCTCGCCTACCGCCGCCGGGGGCATGTGAACCTCCATGTCCGCGGCTACCGGGAGGAGGGGACGACCACGACCCCGTTCGACATGGTCGTCCGCAATGACCTCGACCGGTACCGGCTGGTCATGGACGTGATCGACCGGGTGCCGGGGCTGGGGGTACGGGCGGTCGCCGTACGCCAGACGATGGCGGACGTACGCGCCCGCCATCACACCTGGATCCGCGAGCACGGCACGGACCTGTCCGAGGTCGTCGACTGGACGTGGACGGGCTGAGCCCGGCTCCGCCGGACGGCGGAGCCGGGCTCGTACCGCGTGAGCGCGCCACCGTACGAGCGCGCTACGGCTTACGGCGTGAACTCGCCGCTCAGCGCGGCGGCCATCCGCAGCTGCGGCGCGGCCTCCTCGGCCCGGCCCTGCCGCTCCAGCGTGCGGCCCAGCATCAGCCGGGCGTAGTGCTCCACCGGGTCGCGCTCCAGGACGGCGCGCAGCTCGGCCTCGGCCTTCGCCAGCCGCGCCGAGTGGTAGTAGGCGCGGGCGAGCAGCAGCCGCGGGGCGACCTGCTCCGGGACCTCGTCCACCAGCCCGGTGAGGATACGGGCGGCCGTGACGTACTCCTTGGCGTCGAAGAACAGCTGTGCGCGGTCCCAGCGCTCGGCGGCCGTTCCGTACTCGTAGTACGTGGTCTCCACGTGCCCTCCTTCATTGTCTTCGTACACCGTGAACACCCTAAGATGGTTGAACATTCCACTATCGATTTCGTGTGGGTACTGCCCGACCGGGCACCACGGGAATAGGTTGTCCGCCATGAGCAATCTTGATCGTCAGGCATCCGTCAACGTCTGCGGCGGTCGCGGCTTTGTCGTCGCCGAACCCGTACGTGAGTTGCTGAGCCCGCGCCGGGTCCAGCTGGGGGAGTCCACGGAGGTCCGCAGGCTGCTGCCCAACCTGGGCCGCCGCATGGTCGGTGCCTGGGCTTTTGTCGATCACTATGGGCCGGACGACATCGCCGACGAGCCCGGCATGCAGGTCCCGCCCCATCCGCACATGGGGCTCCAGACCGTCAGCTGGCTGCACGACGGCGAGGTGCTGCACCGCGACAGCCTGGGCAGCCTCCAGACCGTACGCCCGCGTGAACTGGGCCTGATGACCTCCGGCCGGGCGATCTCCCACTCCGAGGAGAGCCCGCGCTCACACGCCCGCTTCCTGCACGGCGCCCAGCTCTGGGTCGCGCTCCCGGACGCCCACCGCGAGGTCACCCCGCACTTCCAGCACCACGCCGACCTGCCCGTCGTCACCGCCCCGGGCCTGATCGCCACGGTCATCCTCGGTGCCCTCGACGGCGCCGTCTCGCCCGGCACCACCTACAGCCCCCTCGTAGGCGCCGACCTGTCCCTCGCCCACGGCGCCGAGACCCGGCTGCCGCTCGACCCCGACTTCGAATACGCCGTACTGGCCATGTCGGGCGAGGCCGAGATCGACGGCGTACCCGTACTGCCCGGATCCATGCTCTACCTCGGCTGCGGCCGCACGGAACTCCCCCTGCGCGCCGAGTCCGACGCCGGTCTGATGCTCCTCGGCGGCGAGCCCTTCGAGGAGGAGATCGTCATGTGGTGGAACTTCATCGGCCGTTCCCATGAGGAGATCGAGGAGGCCCGACGGGCCTGGATGGAGGGCTCCCGCTTCGGCGAGGTCCACGGATACGCGGGCAACCGCCTGACCGCCCCCGAACTCCCGCCGACCTCTCTGAAACCGCGCGGCCGGGTGCGCTGACCCGGCGTGATGCGGATCGGTCGCGTCGCCGCTCGTATGCGAGCGGCGCGGCGGCCCACTTGCCGTACCGGGTACGCCGACCTCTTCAATCGACCCGCCCAGCCGTCCGAGAGGAGCTATGGGATCTGGTAGCGGGAGTGATCGATGTGCCAGACATAGGAGGAGGCGACGGACTCGACGGCCCGCGCGTGAACAATGAGAGGTCGCTCTTTACTGGCGGCCAGTTCGGTGATTCGAGCGCGGGCCGCGGTGGCCTGCTTCTCGCACATGTGGGAGGCCAGCCGGAACGCTTCTTCGAGGTCACACTTGTGCTGACGCATCAGCAGTGTGGGCAGGCTGAGAGGGCTCGGCCCGTCGTCGGCTGTCTCCTTCGCGTACGAGGCGAGGTCGTTGATCCAACCTGCGAGGTCGGCGACGGCCGTCTCCAGTTCGCGGACCGCCGCCGAGGACCTCTGTGAATCGGTCAGTTCGTACCCCAGCGTGACTTCCGCGGTTGCCATGACGGTTCGTACGAAGACGGTGTGCGGACGCATCGCGCGGTAGTCGTGCATGGTGACGTGTTCGGGCCTGTCGAGGTGATGTGCCTCCCAGAGGATGCCGAAGAGGTTGTCCCGCAGGTGTGCGGTGAGCCGCAGGTATTGCGTGGGCGTGGCCCGTTCCCCGAACCGGGCGAGGAGGTCGCGTAGCGCGGCGACGAAGGCGCTTGATTCGCCCGGCGGGTCGTTGTGGCCGGCGAGGAGGTGGACGCACTCACTGATCCGGCGGACCAGACGGGCGGGGTCACGGGCCCCGGCCGCCTCGCCGTGGGCGTCGTCGAATGCGGTGAGCCACAGGAACAGGTCGGCGCAGAGGAAGAGGCCGTTTTGGTCGGCTGTGGGGAAGGTGCGGGCCATCCCCTGGGCTGTGATGTCGGACAGAGCGCCCAGCGCGCGCGGTGAGCTGATGAGCGGAAACGTGTGAAGCCACTGGACGGCGTGCTGCTCGATGTCGGAGGCGTGGGGGCTGGCCGGGAAGGGTCCGGGGAAGGAGCCTCGTAGGTCGGGCATGGGCAGGGCACGCGTATTCGTGCGGCTCGCGTCGTTCATCGGGCGTTTCCCGTGTTGGCGTGCTGTCTGGCTTCGGGCACCATGTGGAGGGACGAGGGGTGTGTGGTGATCGCTCCGACCGGGCGTACGGCGGTGCCGGGTGTCGGCCGTAGCCGCCAGCGGGACGCGACCAGCGCGGTGATGATGGTCGCCTCGGTCCAGGCGAACGCGTCTCCCATGCACATGCGTTTGCCGGAACCGAAGGGGATGAAGGCGCCCTTGGGTGGCTGGGGGCGCTCCGGTAGCCAGCGGTCGGGGTCGAAGCGCAGCGGATCGGGGTAGAGGTCGGGGTCCCGGTGCAGTGCGTAGGCGCTCCAGATCACATCTGAGCCGGCCGGCAGGCTGAACTCGCCGAGTTTCACGGCCGAGATGGCCTGCCGGGTCACGAGCCACGCGGGGCTGTACAGCCGCAGGGTTTCGCTGACGAGTCTACGGGTGAAGGCCAGGCGGGGGATGCGCTCGGCGGTCAGCGGGCCTTCGGCGAGCACGGAGTCGACTTCCTCGTGCAGTTGGCGCTCCAGGTCCGGGTTGCGGCCCAGTTCGTGGAACAGCCAGGCGAGAACGACCGCGGTGGTCTCGGAGCCTGCGGCGAGCAGTCCGGTGACTTCCGAGAGGATCTCGTCGTCGGACAGTGTCGCGCCGGTGTCGTCCTGGGCGGTCAGCAGCAGTGACACGATGTCGTCGTACGCGCCGGGGCGCGCTCGGTGTTCCGTGATGATGTCAGTGACTGCGGTGCGTAGCGCGCTGCCGGCGGCCTGGGCCTTCCGGTTGCGCCGGATGGGCAGCCGTTCCAGGGCCGATATGGGCATCAGGGCACGCTGGAGGGCGGTGGTGAAGACGGTGTCGACGCTGTGGAGGATCGTGAGGGCGGGTTTCCGCTCGGGGGTCGAGGAGAACAGGGCCGACATGACGACGCCCTGGGTCATGAGCTGCATTTCGGTCTTCAGGTCGAGTGGGGTTCCCTCGTGCCAGCCTGTGATGTACGGCTCGACGGTGTCCCGCATCGTGTTGACGTAGCCGGCGATCTGTTTGCGGTGGAAGGCGGGCTGCATCATGCGGCGCCGGCGCAGGTGCGGTTTGCCTTCCGCGACGGGCAGGGCGTCCTCGCCGAAGAGTTTGAGTTTTTCGAAGAGCAGCCCCTTGGTGAATTCGTCGGCCTGGCTGGTCAGCATCTTCTGGATCAGCTCGGCTGAGTTGACCACGGTCACCGTCTTCGGGCCGACGGTGATGCGGACGATGGGGCCGTGGGTGCGCAAGCGCTGGATGAACGCCAGGCGGTCCTTGAGGAGAGGCATGGCGTGCCCGATGAGCGGCAGCTTCCCTGGAGCGATCGGCGGAACGTTCAGGCTGGTCGTCACGTGTCTGTCCTACCTTTCGGCGTCTGTGGGTGTGGTCCGTTGCCGGTTCAGGCCGTGGCGTGACCGCAGCATCTCCCGTGCGGCGAGTACTTCCGCGTCGATCATCGCGTGGGGTGCGTACAGCGTCTTGTCGTGCCACAGGGCGGGGTGGTGGCCGGAGCCTGCCGCGGCGTTCAGGTACGTCTCGGCGCGGTCCAGGGCGCGGTCAGTCTGCGGCTGATGCGTGGTGGTGGCGGTGGACAGCAGGATCTGGGCGGCGTACGCGGTTTCTTCGGCGGTGCCGCCCCATACCCCCCAGGAGCCGTCGTCCCGCTGAGTGTCGAGGGTCCAGGCGGCGGCGGTCTCCACGGCTGCGGACGCGTGGTCTCCGCCGTACTGCGTGAGCGCGGCTACGCACCGCTGGGTGGCGTAGTACGGGGAGGCGTGCCATTTGTCGGGCCACGGTCCTTCGGGCTGCTGCTGGCTGATGAGCCAGTCGCGCAGCTTGTCCGTCCGGGGACCGTAGGTGTGCTGTGTTTCGGGGTGGCGGTGCAGGTGGCTGCCGAGTGCTTGGAGGGCGTGAGCGTTCGCTGTGACCGATCCGGTGTCCTCGCCGATGTAGCAGTCGTAGTGGCTGCCGTTGTGGAACAGGTCGAGCGGCTCCGGGGTGTACGGAAGGCCGACGCGTGAGGCCACCAGCACGGCCATGGCGGTGTCGTCGGCGTCCGTCATGAGGCCGGGTGCGCCACGTACTCCCCGGGGATCGTAGATGTCGGCGGTCCACCTGCGGAGGGTGGGCAGGGTGGCGGCCGGCAGGTGGGCGCGAGCCAGTGCGGCGGCGACCCACAGGCGCTCGAAGACGAGGATCGGGGCCGCCTCGGGGAAGAGACCCCCGTAGCGCTGTGCCACGGGTTCGAGGGCCGCGACGGCTCCCGCCGCGGGTGCCGGGGATGCCGCTGCGGCGCGTGCGGCGGTGGCGGCCGGTGAACTGCCCAGCAGTTCCTGTCCGTCGGGTATGAGTGCCTGCGGTATGTACCCGGCGACACCTTCGAACGTGTGGTGGAGCTTGACGGGGAGGCTGCCCGCCGAGGTGTACCGCCTTGCCACGTACGCGGGCACCGCTTGGTCATAGCCGCGGGGGAGCGCGGGCCCGGGCCCCGGACGCCATCCGCCGAGGCCCGGTATCTCGTCGCGGGCGATGAGGGCTATCTGCTCGTGGATCTTCGCGACCAGGCTGGGGACGAGGATTTCGGCTGCGGCGGTGTCGGGCCATGGTCCTGCCGGTGGCAGCGCGCGCAGCGCGGCGAGGCCTCTGTCCACCGCCGTGGCGAGCCGCCGGGCGGTCTCCGCGG
The DNA here is from genome assembly GCF_000718095.1 of Streptomyces scopuliridis RB72. Taxonomy (GTDB): domain Bacteria; phylum Actinomycetota; class Actinomycetes; order Streptomycetales; family Streptomycetaceae; genus Streptomyces; species Streptomyces scopuliridis. Next base: position 230,979 of record NZ_JOEI01000001.1, read on the forward strand.
ACGTGGCGCCTCGCCGCAGGACCGCCAGTGCGGCTTCCACGCCGCTGAGCGTCGGCAGAAGCCGGTACGGCTCGGGCCCCTCACCCCAACTGCCGTCGGGCGCCTGCTCCTGCAGCAGATACGCGATCCGGCGCGACTCCCCGGGCAGCCAGGGGGCCGCCGAGATGACACGGGCGGTCTCGTACAAGGAGGGGCGGACGCTGCCCCACCCGTCCCGGTCGATCCTCGCCACCAGACGTGCGGCCTGATCGGAGTAGGCCGTGCTCACGGCCGTGTCGCTCATGGGCTTTGTTCCACCTCACGGTTCGAGTGACGGGTGTACGGGCGGGCGGTCAAGTCTGCCGCTCCGTGGCGGCCAGGGCGATCTGGCGCAGTTGGGCGGTGGCTGCTTCGGGGAAGGGCGCCTTGTTGAGGGCGGCGAAGGCCGCGTCCCGGCGTGCGGTGATCATTTCTTCGACGGTCTGCCGGGCGCCGGTGGAGTCCAGGATGGTGCGGACCTGGGCGGCTTGGTCCTCGTCGAGGTCGCTTCGGCCGACGAGGCCGCGCAAGGTCATGCGTTCTGTGGGAGAGGCTCGTTGGACAGCGAGGGCCATCAGTACGGTGGCCTTGCCCTCACGCAGATCGTCCAGTATCGATTTGCCGGTGGCGACGGGGTCGCCGAATACGCCGAGCAGGTCGTCGCGCAGCTGAAACGCTTCTCCTAGCGGAATGCCGAAGGCGCTGCAGGCGTCGAGCACGGGCTGGGTGGCTCCGGCCAGGGCCGCCCCGATCTGAAGGGGGCGTTCAACGGTGTATTTGGCGGTCTTGTACCGGATGACGTGCAGTGCCGTTTCCACGTCGCCGGTCAGCCGGCCGGTGGTCTGAAGGTCCAGGAGCTGGCCGTACATGAGTTCGCTGCGCATGTCGGCCACCAGGGGCAGCACCTGGGCGAGCCGGCTCGGGTCGAGGCCCGCTGTGTGGAGGAGCTCGTCGGACCACACCAGTGCCAGGTCTCCGAGGAGGACGGCCGCGCCCATGCCGTGTGCCTCGGCGCGGCCGAGGGGGCCGCCGCTGTCGGTGTATGCGGTGGCGAGCGCGCGGTGGGCGGACGGTTGCCCGCGGCGGACATCGCTGTCGTCCATCACATCGTCGTGGACCAGGGCGAATACTTGGAAGAGCTCAAGGCTGGCGGCAGTGCGTATGGCGGCCGTCAGCTCGCCGGTGGCTCCGGCGGCCTGCCATCCGCAGACACACAATATGGATCGCAGACGTTTCCCGCCGGAGAGGAGCCCGCGCAAGGTGGAGGTCAGGTAGCGCAACTCGGCTCCCGGCGCGGTCTGTTCCTTGGCGTCCAGGAATCCGGTCAGAGCCGTACCCACGTCGTGCCGTACGGAGGAGTAGCCCGGCAGTCTGGTACCGGGAAGTGTCTTTGTCATCGGTGGTTGATCCCCTTTCGGTCGAGAACCGTCGTGACGGTTCCGTTCGGGCAGAGGACGGGGCCAGGGACACTGTTTTTCCCCACGGCGTCGCGGTAGTGCGGGTCAGTTCGCCGACGGCACCACCGCGACACCGTGTTCGAGAGCAGGCTATGAAGAGGTCACCGACTCGCGGTTGCCTGCCGTCAAGGAGGATCCCGTGTCCGTCTCGGGGCTGGAGGAACTCCGGCTCCAGGGAGTGGCGCCGTTGGCGTCGGGAGTCAGCGGAGTGAACCGGGCGGGAAGCGACGTGAGCGTCCGGTAGACGGGCCCGTCGCGGTAGGTCAGCTGATCGGGGGCAACGGCCAGTTCGATGTCCGGCAGATAGCTGGCGAGCCTCTCGATCGCGGCGGTCGCGATCAGCAGAGCCAGGTCACGGGCTGGACAGGCGTGCGGGCCGGCGGCGAATGCCAGGTGCGCCTTGGTGCCCGAGCGGTAGCCGTCGGCCGGCACCCCCGCGTGCGGGCAGGTGTTGGCGGCGGCGTACGAAACCATGACCGGGGAGCCGGCGGGAATGCGCGTGCCGTAGAAGGTGACGTCCTCCTTGGGGAAGTGGAAGCTGTAGTTGGCCAGCGGCGAGTCGTTCCACAGCGCGTCATCGATAGCGTGCTGGACGGGCAGGCTTCCGGTGGTAAGCGTGCCGAAGTACCGGTCGTCGGTCAGCATCCGGACGCATGTGTTCGCGATGAGGCTGGCTGTCGGCTCGTTCCCCGCGCCGAGGGTGATGAGGATCTGATTGATCGCCTCCTCCTGGTTCAGCCCGTTGGGGTGGTCGATGAACCAGGAGGTCAGGTCATGTCCGCGCTGCGCGGCCTTGGTCTGATAGAGGGTCTGCAGGTAGGCGCCGAACGACTGCGCTCCTTCCGTCTTCTTCTCCGGGTCGGTATCCATCATCGCCGCCAAAGCCCGTACGAGCTGGGGACCGTGTTCGTCTCCCATCCCGAACAGGGCGTTGAAGACCATCAAGGGCAGCTGCTGCGCGTACTGACGGACGAGGTCGACCGTCCCGGTATCGGCGAAATCCTGAAGGAGCCGGTCGGCGTAGCGGAAGGTCAGAACGCGGACATCGTTGGGGTCGAGGAGAGCGAAGCTGTCCGTGATGACCTTGCGCAGATGCGCGTGCTCGTCACCGTCGGCGAAGAAGAGACTGGGCCGCCACTCCACCATGGGTCTGATCGGGCTGTTCTCCGGCACCTGGGGCAGCCAGCTGCGGGTGTCCTTGGACCATGTGTCCGTGTCCTGCAGGAGTTTGAGTGCTGCCTGGTAGTCGGTGACCAGGTGGACAACGACGCCGGGGTCGATCTCGGCGATGCCGACCGGTCCCTGCAGGCGCAGCAGTTCATAGCTGCGCTGAGGGTTGGCCGCGTGCTCGGGCCCGTGCAGGGGCACAGCTGCCGCGGCTGGTGGTGTGATGCTCACGAGGCTCCGACTCCGGCAGAAGATATGGAATGGGCGGTCAGTTCGATGAGGGCATTGAGACTGCTGTTCAACTCGCGGGCATCACAGGTGATCAGTGGGGTGTCTGGGGCGAGGTCGAGCTTCGAACGAACGATCTCCAAGTCGTAGTCGGGTGAGTCAGGGAAGGTATTGACTGCCACGGCATACGGCAAACCGCGTTCCTCGATGAGATCCATCACCTCGAACGACTCGTCCAGGCGCCGGGTGTCGACCAGGACAAGCGCACCGAGAGCCCCGAACGCAATGCCCTCCCACAGGGGAAGGAACCGGCGTTGCCCCGGAGTTCCGTACAGGTACAGGACAACTCGGTCACCTGGGAGGGTCAGACGTCCGAAGTCGATGGCGACTGTGGTGGTCTTCTTGTCCCGCAGGCCGATAAGGCTGAGGTCGTCGGTGCCGGCCGCCGCGTCCGTCATGACTTCGTCGGTGTGCAGCGTGGGGATCTGTGACAGAGTCTTGATCGCGGTCGTCTTGCCGACGCCGAGAGGTCCGGCGACAAGGATCTTGACTCTCTGGTGGTCTCCCTCAGGCAGGTACACAGGACGCGGGCTAGGCGACACGGAGGGATTGGAGTCCACTCAGAACCTCTTCCATGAGTTGCCTCGACGGCCGTCCGGCGCGCGAGGGGGCGAGAGCATCCGGGACCGGCACGCTGGCATTTAACAAGCCGTCACTGACGAGTTGCTCGGCGAGCACCAGGCCGACACTGACGGGCAGAGCGAGATAGCCGGCTATCTCGACCGCGGTGAGGGAACCACCGGTCACCAGCTCGACGACACGACGGTGCACCGATGTGTGGTACGAGGCGAGCGGAATGCCACTGGCGCGCAGAGCCGTCAGCGTATCGAGGGTGCTGGGCAGCGCGGCACCGCTGGTTCCGGTCGCCAGATAGGGCGGGAGCAGGCGCCGCTGATGCTTGTCGCGACTCATGACGCGCCGTCATTGGCGCGCGCGGAGACGGACATGAACTGCTCCCCGAGCTTCTTTGCCTGCCGGGCCATCTTGTTGATGACGACACCCATGTGCATCGACTCGTCGCCTGCGGCTGCGATCAGGGTGTTGGCACCGGCCGGCATGACCATGTAGGTGCCCGCGGGCATCGTCACGGCGACGGTCTCTATCGGGGTGTCTGCCGCGGCCCTCAGTGCTGTGTTGGCGGCGGCGCGAGAGGCGGAGTGCAGGGCCGAGGTCATCGCGGCTATACCGTCCGCCTCGTCGACCGTCAGGCCCTCGGACCTGGCCTGGACCATCCCGTCGAGAGTCATGATCAGGGCATGGTGGACACCCGGGATCTCGGTGATGGGCGCCAGGTACCAGGTCTCGTTCTTGCCGTCGGGAATGGTCACTGTGTTTCCTCCAAATCAATACCATTGCGGCCACTTTTGAGGCCATCGTGGAAATCGCTCCAGGTGGCGAGAGACCGCTCCGGGTCAGGGGCACGGGGCGTGGGAGCGGCGAGTTCACCGGTGGATATCGCGGTTCCACGGCGGCGACGCTGTGGCAGACCTTCCGCGGTGCCCGGTGCGCCCGTACGCGAGTGCGCGTCGTCCGGCGCGGTGTCGGCGACCGGGGTCGGCCGCCTGTCCGCCCTCGGTGCTGTGGCGGGCAGGGGAGCCATCACAGAAGGCGGCTCGGCTTCCTCGTCGATCGAGGTCAGAAGGTTCGGGGGAATGGTCACCACAGCGCGCACCCCGCCATAGGGAGACGGATTGTCGATGGAGACGTCGAAGCCGTGATCGGCGACGAGGCGACCGATGGCGACAAAACCCTGAGAGGGAGGGTCGCCGAGCTCGGTGAGCATGACCTCCTGCTTCTCGGCCGATACCAGCCGTACACCCCGGGCGAGTGCTTCGCTGGTCATGCCCTTGCCCGCGTCATCGATCGTGATACAGACGCTGCCGTTCCCGGTCCGGATCAGGCTGACATCCACAGCGAGGTCATCACGGGAGTGTTCCAACGCGTTGGCCATGAGCTCCGTACAGGCCACGGCGACGGGCTCGGCAGCACGCCCGACAAGCCCGATATTGGTGGCAAGCCGCGAGTTGATCTTGATCCGGTCGAAGCCACGCAGCCGGGAAGAGGCACCCGAAACGATCTCGGCCACGTAGGTGTCCTTGCGAACGTGCCCCGGCCACGCCCCGCAGACGATGGCGGTCCGCTGGATGAGGCGCAGATTCTGCTCGTTGAGATGGTCTGCGGTCAGCACCCTGTGCGTCACGCTTCGCGACCCGCTGAACTCCTGTTGCAGGGCTTCAAGTTCCGACTGCAACCGGTACGACAACGCCTGCGAGTCCTGGCTCGCGCCGCGCAGCGCCGCCCGGGCGGCCGCGTCTACACGTCCACGCTCCTTCAGGACAATCCCCGAAACCCGGGTGAGCACGGAGTCGAGAAGTTCCGCGTCCTTGGACGGTGCCGCTTCCTCGTGAAGCAGCCCAGGGACGGGGTGGTGAGAGCTGATCAGACTGAGCGCGAGGGCCGGCAGCCGAACGGAGGCGAGATGACTCACCTCATCACGGAACTGCGCCGCACGGGCCTCTACATCCTTCGTGCGGGATTCGGCTCCGCGCCTGAGCGCCTCGGCGGATTGCGCGAGGTCCTCGGCGTTCTTCAGCGCTGCGTCCAATGCTCTGCACCGTCGCACTTGTTTGTGACGCGAGAGCGCCAGCAGCAGTGCGACGACACCTATGACGACCGTCACAGCGCCGAGCGCAAAAGCGGGATCTGAAAGAGAGGTCACGGAAAAAGGGTCCTAGGGGTTCGAGGGAGGAAATAGGCGAATCTCCCGGTACTGTCCGCGGTTCGCCGCCCGAACGGTGGTGCGCGCCGCCGGCGGCACCTGGGACTTGGCGGACCAAGTGTGGAGCCATCGGCACCGCGGAGTCAGGGAGACGGAGAGACCGAGCCGCGAGATACTGTACAGACAGGAGTGATGCGCCAGTGTGCCTGCCGATCCGACGGCCCGGTGCGAGACCCCGTGCGAATGAAGTCGTCGATCCGGCACACATCGAGCGGCCCTTCAGCGCGTCACAACTGCCGTCGTCTGACACAACTGCTGCGCCGGGCATGCCTTCGGTGACGGTTGATCAGGTTCATCAGGACTCCATTGCGGACAGAGGGCGAAGCAGCTGCTCTCCGCCATCAGGTGTTGCCGTATCTCGGTGATGCGTCTCGCCAAAGTGTGCCCACCTTAATGGAGTTGACCTGCACCCGCAGCGTCGACGGGCCGCGACGATTCCACGGGGAGAATGAGTCATCTGCCCGTTTGCATATACTGATCACCATTTTCGCCAACCTTCGAGGGCGCGGGCATCGATGGCAATACACATCGCTCAGGTCCACCGGTGTCTACCCGCAGCCGCTGGTTCGCGGCGCGGATTGTGCAGTGTTATGCGGAGTTCTCCGGCGAGTTATCGCCCAGATATGCCAGTACGCCCGGTACGCAGAACCTGACATGGTTCGCGGTAGCGCGTCGAAGGCCGTGGAGGGGCCGTTGTGTTCACGTTCGCGTACGGGAACTTCCGACGGCCGATCGCCCGCAGGGCGTCATGGCGTTCTGGATCCAGCCGCGGGCAATCACCCGCGAATTCAGGCCGGAGACGGTGAGCGTGCGTGGGCGCCGCCGTACGGTCCGCCTGGCCGCCCGCACAACCATTCGGGGGCGGCCCCGGTCCAACTCCGCATGAGGAAACGACTCGTCACCACCCTGGCCCTGACCGCGGCAACCGGCTGCGGGGCTCCCGGGGTCGTACCCGACTCCACCGTCTCACCGGGCGTGACGCAGACCGCCACGGCCACGAAGCGGCCCGCGGCCGACCCCGACACCGCCGGGGCCCACGCCGACTTCGACGGCGACGGGAAAGAGGATCTCGTCATCACCGACAGCTCGGCCACGGTCAACGGTAAGTACGCCGCCGGCTACGCGGCCGTGGTGTACGGCTCGACGGCCGGACCCGACACCCGGCGCCACCAGGTGATCACCCAGGACAGCCTCGGCCTCGGCAAGGCGGGCACCGGCGGCCGCTTCGGCAGCGGTGCCATCTCGGCCGACCTCGACGGCGACGGCCGCAGCGACCTCATCACGCAGGCCGGCAGCAATACGGTCTTCGTGGTCTGGGGCGGAAAGAAGAAGCTCTCCGGAGCGGCCAGGCTGAGCGGCGCCACGCCGGTCGCCGGCGACTTCGACGGCGACGGCCACGCCGACCTCGTCACGAGCGGAGACACGGACTCCGAGGCGACGGTACGGTTCGGCCCGTTCACCCGGGCGGGCAAGCCCGCTCGTACGAAGACGCTCGACCTCACGCCCGACAAGTCGTCGTACACCCCCCGGCCCACCGGCGTCGGCGACGTGAACGGCGACGGCAAGGACGATCTGGTGGTCACCTGGACGCAGGTGTTCGCGGACGGGATGCCGATACCCCGCGCCACCGTCGTGTACCGCGGAGCGGCCAACGGCGTACTGACGAAGGGCCCGCGCCTCAAGGACGCGAGCGGCAAGGACATGTACGGCTCGGTCACCCTCACGTCCGACGTGAACAAGGACGGCTTCGCCGATGTGATCGTCAGCCTCACCTGCGAGCGTCTCGGCGACGCGGACGTCGTGCCCAAGGGCGGCACCCGGCTGATGGTCGCGTACGGCGGAACGAACGGACAGAGCACCGGTCTGAAGCCCACGACGGTCAACGAGAAGACACCGGGGCTGCCCGGCAAGCCGGTCTCCTCCATCTGCAACTTCGGGTACGCGCCGACGACCGGTGATGTGAACGGCGACGGTTACGCCGACGTCGCGTTCAGCGCCCCGGTCAAGGTGGCCAACGGCCACAAGACGGTGACCCTGGTACTGCGCGGCGGTCCGAAGGGCCTGACCGGCAAGAACGCGAAGAGCATGTCCTGCCCCCCGGTATGTCCCAAGCCGGCGATCCAGGACCTGAACGGCGATGGCGCGGCCGAACTGGCGGTCGGCACGTTGTACGCGGTCAGGGCCGCCGACACGGTGCGGGTCCTGCGCGGCGGCCCGTCCGGCATCAGCACCTCCAGGCCGACGCTCATCAGGCCCGCGGATCTGGGACTGAAGCCGGAGCTGGGGATCATCACCGACTTCGGCCACTGAAACAGCCGGCCGCCGCTACCGGGCACGGGCTACGGGGGCTACCGGCCGGTTTCCCAGCGTGAGCCTGAGCCGGTCATCCGTGAGGAGGCGCGGAGGGGCTGGACGGAGGGCTCCCGCCTCGGCGACGTACGAGGCTATGACCACGCCCCTCTGCCCGCGGGTGATGTCCACTCACTCCCTGCGGACCCGAGGTCAGAACAGTGAGTTGTCGCCCTTGAGCCGGCGGCGCAGGAAGGTGGCGAAGGTCTGGTCTTCCAAGTGGGTGAGCGCGGTGCCGTCCGGCTCGATGTAGGCGACGCGCCAGTCCTGGGGGTCGCTCTTCATAGTGAGCCAGCCGAAGGCCTTGCCCTCCAGTTCTCCCCATTGCAGGAACAGCCGGTCCTCGGTCAGCCAGACGGCGTGCGCGACGGGGAAGACCCGTACGCCCGCGACGACCCCGCCGGGGAACTCCCGCATGATCGCCAGGTAGTCCTCCGGGAGTGGGGTGGGCGACTCGTGCACGGCCCGGTCCAGAAGCTCTCCGGCGTACTGCCGGACGATTGGCACACCCAGACTCCGCACCCTGGTGACCATTTCCTCCACCGCCCCGATGTCCCGGTTCGCCAGCACCGTGGCCGTGGCCCGCATGTCGTCCGCGACACTCCAGAACGAGCCCGACTCGTATTCCTCGTACGTCTCGAACGCGGGAGCCCCCTCGGGGCGTCCCACGAGAGCCCGCGCGACGAACTCCGACGCCGAAAAAGGAAGGTCCAGCCACAGCTGGAAATCCTCGTCCGTGAGGACGGTCGTCCAGTTCGCGGTGTCGGTGTCGGTGGTGTCCCACAGCAGCACGCCGTCGCGGGCGGTGCGGCCCCACGGCACCATGCCGCCGGGCAGCGGGAACAACGACCATGGAAGCTCGTGCTCACGGGCGAGCAGGGAATCCCGTATGTCCGCGACGCGCAGCGCGACGTCCGCCGTGAAGTCCCCCAGGTGGCGCACGGGGACGTCGGAGCGGTTGAGGAAGACGGAACCCGCGATCACCCCCTGGGGCAGGCCTTTCACCAGCAGCTCGAAGTCCTCGGGCACGACCTGCCCGTACGCCTCGCCCTCCTCCCGCGCCGGGGCGACGAGACCGAGCAGCCGGACGACATCGAGATGATTCATGTATTCCTCTCTTAACGGCATCGGCGGCGGGGCGGGCGGCCAACGTCCGCCCGCCCCACTGCCTCACCACTGCCGGATCAGTCCCCCAGGGGACTCCGACTCCAGTGACTCAAGTGTCTCAGGAGCCCATCAGTCGTGGACCCCGGAGGCTATCAACCGCGAGTACGAGCCCGACGCGCTCGATACGTACATGTGCACGCCGATCGGGTTCACATAGCCGGGGACGTAGACCGGAATGGACTGGTAGTAGACCTTCTCTCCCAGCTTGAGGCGCCTTTCGACCTCGTACTCGACTGTGCGCATGCCTTCCTTCTGGTTCTGGTACATGGTCGTCGGGACGATGTTCCTCCGGAGGTGGCTGCCGCCGAATTCACGGGCGATGAGGTGAGCCCGGTTCCACTCGTCGGCCTCGTCCTGGAGGTCCCAGCCTCGCGGGTTCTGCGGGCCCGTGTTGTCGGGGTCCGCCGGCTCGGCAGGGTTCAGGCAGGCGAACCCGCCGGTGGCTCGGTTCTGCCCGTCCACCGGGGTGTTCCACACGAGGCTCGGTCCGGAGGAGTTCTGGCACTTCCTGCTCTCCTCCCCGGCGCCGTCGATCGCCTTGCGCTGGGGAGAGGTGTCCTCACCCTCGCTCTTCAGGCCCGAGAAGATCCGGACCAGCAGGGAGACCGCTGCTCCAGTGTGGAAGCCCGTCGGGCCGCTTGAGCCGCCGCCCGACGGCGAGCCGGGAGCCGGTCCCGGCGCCGGCGACGGCGTGGCCGCGGTGCTCGACCCGCTGGACGAGCTGGACGAGGCCACGTCCTCCGCGGTCGGCATCAGCTGGCTCAGCGCCGATGCCATGTCCTGGAGGTGCCCCTGACCCTGCGGCGTCGCCGCGAACAGGGCCGTGGCCAGAGCCGCCCCCGCCCACCAGATGGCCGGGGCGAAGGCGAGGTGGCCGTCCAACTCGACGAAGCTGGTGGGGTTGCCGCCGGCGAACGCGTAACGGTTGCCGGTGAACGGGTCCGCTCCCAGGTTCATATCGGCGAGGGCGCCGTTGTACATGTCCCGGGTGGTGAACCGGTTGAGTCCCGGGCTGTAGTCCCGGAAGCCCATGTCGTACGTGCCCGACTGGGCGTCCCAGCGCTTCGCGTTGAAGCGGTAAGGGTTGTACTCCTGCTTCGTCGGGTCCGCGGCGTCCGGCTTGTCGATGCCCGTGAACTCCGACGTGTCGTCGGAGCCGTAGGCGGTGTAGCCGTACGTCGCCTTGGTGTCGCCGTTCCGGTCGGTCAGCGTCTCGACATCACTGTGCGAGTTGTAGCCGTAGAAGCCGTCCTCGCCGGTGCCGTCGGTGTTGTGCTTGACCTGGGACAGTCGCTCGCCCCATGGGCTGTACTGGTACGACTTGGTGAGCTGGCCGCCGACCTCCTCGCTCAGTACCTCGCCGGACAGGCCAAGGTAGTTGAAGTCGGTCGTCTTGCCGTCGGTGGTCTTCGAGGCGGTGCGGTCGAGCGGGTCGAAGGCGTACGTGGTCGACTTCATCGCGCCGGTGTCGTCCATCTTCTGGGACTCCACGACGTGGTCGAAGCCGTCGTACACACTCCTCTCGATGACCTGGCCGCCCGAGGTGATCGACTCCTGCCGGCCGAACGGGTCGTAGTTGTATGTGGCCGTCGTACCGCCGGTGGTGCCCCGGAGGAGCCGGTTGCGGTCGTACTCGTAGGCGGTCGTGACGTTCTTGACCGTCTGCGAGATGACGTTGGCGTTGTCGTCGTGGACGTACTTCTCGGTGCCCGCGCCGTTGCCGGACTTGACCGACTCGGTGAGCCGGCCCGCGGGGTCGTAGCTGTAGTTCGTGGTGGAGTCGAGGTACGCCGTGTGGTTGTCGGCGTTCATCTTCTTCGCGACGTCCTGCGCCTTGTTCCCGTTCAGGTCGTAGGCGTAGGTGTGCGAGGAGACGAGCGTTCCGGAGCCCTTCTTCTCCGTGGTCGACCTCAGGTCACCGCCGACCAGGTACGTGTGGTCGACGGTGTTGCCGTTGGCCTTGGTCTCCTTGAGCCGCTGCCCGCGGTCGTTGAACGTGAACGACGTGACCTTCGGCGACGCGTCCGTGGCGGACTTGCCGATCGAGATCGACTTGACCAGCTCGCGCAGGTCGTAGGTGTACTTGGAGAACTGGTCGGGGTGCGTGACCGTGTCGGCCTGACCGTTGGCGTCGTAGGTGTACGACGTGACCTTCTTCTCCTGGCCCGTCAGGGCCTCGGTCACCTTCTGGACCTTGTTCAGGCCGGTGTAGGCGATCGTGTAGGCATCGATCTCCGCACCGGACGAGGTGTCGTCGATCGACGTCAGGTTGCCGTTGGCGTCGTAGGCGTAGGTGAAGGTGTGCTTCTCGGTGTCCGTGTCGCCGGACGTGTCGCGCACCAGCTTGACCGCGTCGGCGACCACGACGCCCGAGCTGCTCTGGTCCAGCTTGAGCTTGGCGTCGTTGCCCTGCTTCAGGCTGTAGGAGCCCAGCGTCACCCAGGTGCCGGTGCCTGCCGTCTGGTCCTTGGTGACTGACGGGTGGGTCGTCGCCCCCTGCGACAGTGTGTGCTTCGCCGCCGTCGCCGCGCCCGTGACCTTCGGGTACTTCACATACGCGGTGTACGTGCCGTCCTTCGGGATATTGAGCGTCCAGGTGAAGGCGTCCGTGCCCGTACCGGCCGCGTGGGTGCGGTGGTTGTAGCCCTGCTGACCGGCGATGTCACCGGTCGCCCAGGTGCCTGTGGCCGAGGTGTGCTGGATGTCGGAGTTGTCGACGAGCACGACCGACTTGCCCACCGGCACGCCGTCGTCCGACTTGGATTTCAGCTTGCCGTCCGGGTAGTACGCCTGCGTCATGGTGCGGTCCGAGGAACCGCCGGCCGACGTGAGCGTGCGGGCCTTCTGGTAGCCGATCTCGGTGTAGTCGTACGTCGTGGTGATGTCCCACGGGTCGGTGGACTTCTTCGTCCAGCCGTTGTCGAAGTACTCGAAGACGGTGTCGTTGCGGACCGTCTGGCCCTCCGACGGCGGCAGCGACTGCCGCGCCACCCGGCCCACCGCGTCGTACACCGTCTGGGTGTAGACGTTCGGGTCGTTGTTCTGGGCGTCGTTCGGGTCGTACGGCTGGAACTGCTTGACCGGGCGGTTCAGCGCGTCGTACTCGGTGCGCGAGGTGAAGTCGTCCGCCGTGGCCGTCCCCGTGCCCTTCGGCGTGATCACCTTGGTGGTGTTGCCGGCCTGGTCGTACTCGTACTTCGTGGTGCGGAACGTGGTCCCGTCGTATGGGACCTTGACCTCGGTCTGACTGCCCCGCTCGTCGTAGGTGTAGGTCGTGGTGCTGTTCGCGGGGTCCGTGGACGTGAGGACGAGGCCGTCCTTGTCGTAGGTCCGCGAACTGACCTTGCCCGCCGCGTCCGTGGAGGACTTGACCCGGTGGTTCAGGTCGTAGGCCATCGTGGACGTGTAGTCGGTGGTGTCCGGGGTCGCGTTCTTCTTCGGGTCGACGACCTTGACGGCGTTGCCGACGTTGTCGAACTCGTAGGAGATCTTGTCACCGGCCGCGTTGACTGCCGAGGTGAGCTGGTAGATCTCGTCGTAGTGGTTGGTGGTGACGTAGTCGGTGGCGTCCGAGGTCGTCAGCGAACCCTTCGGCTCGGTGACGGTCTTGAGGTTGCCGGCCTTGTCGTAGGTGTAGGACGTCCGCCGCTCGGAAGACGTGGACGTGTCCTTGGGGGCCGTGGCCGAGACGAGCTGGTCCGCGGCGTCGTACACCGCGGTCGAGACCGCCCCGTTCGGCGCCGTCGACGTCGTGACGTTGTCGTTGGCGTCGTAGACCGGTGCGGGGGTGGTGATGAACGCGGCCGCGTCCTGGTCCTTCGGGACCGTGTTCTCCTTCGGACGTCCGAAGGTGTCGTAGGTCTGCGTGGTCTTCTTGCCGAGCGCGTCGGTGACGTCGGTGACCTGACCGCGGGCGTCGTAGACGAACGACGTCGTCCTGCCCAGGGCGTCGGTGATCTTCGCAGGGTAGCCCGTGGCACCGAACTCGCTGGTGGTCGACGGGTTGCCGTTGGCGTCGGTCGCCTTGGTCAGCTGGCCGTAGGAGTTGTACTCGTACGAGGTGGTGTAGTCACCGGCCGTGGGCGTGGCGACGCCCTTCGGGTCGGTGACCGTCTTGATGTTGCCGAACGAGTCGTACCCGAACTGCCACTTCCGGCCCTCCGGGGAGGACTTGGCCACGAGGTCGGCCGAGAAGCCGTCCACACGGGTCAGGTACGTGTACTGGGCCGAGTTGGCCGGGTACGTGCCCGGGGCGCAGTCGCCCGGGGGCGGGACGCCGGACTTGTTGCTCTCCGCGTCGCGCTTCCAGAGCGGGTAGCCCGTCTTCTGGTCGTAGCAGTACGCGGTCTTGGCGCCGTTGGCCTCCTCAAGGTACGTGACGTTGTTGTCCGCGTCCCACGACAGCTTTGTCGTCTGGGACTTGGCGTTCGTCGTCTGGACCGGGCGGCCGAAGTCGTCCGACACGTAGTCGGTGGCGTGCGACTGCGCGTCGGTCACCTTGGTGTCGATGAACTTGGCGTTCCCGGCGTTGACCGCGTAGCCGAAGGTGGTGACGCCCTGCAGACGCTCGGTGATCGTCTTGGTCCACCAGTGGTACTTCGGATCGTCACCGGCCTGCGGCGCGTAGTACGTCATCGCCGTCGCGTTGCCGCGCGGGTCCGTGGCCTTGACCAGCTTGACGTTCTTGTTGCCCTGGGTGGCGTCGTACTCGAAGGCGAAGACCTTCGGCTGGGTGGAGCCGGCTCCGTCGGTGATCTTGGTGAGCAGACCCTTGTCGGAGTACTCGAAGGTGAACGTACGACCCGAGATCTCGGTCATCGACTTGATGTGGTCGATGATCTTCGGGTTGGAGCTGTCGGCCTTGGAGTAGTACTCGATCGTCAGTGACTGGCGGCCCGCCGGGTCGGTGATGTACTTGAGGAACTTGGTCGGCTTGTTGTTGGACTTGCGTTCCTCGTACGTGTACGTCTGCGCGTTGCCGTTCTTCTCGACCAGCGACGTCATGTAGCCGTCGCAGCCGAACAGGAACCGGGTGCCGTCGGGACGGGTCATCGTCCACGCGTCGGGGACCGGGTCCTTCAGCGGGGTGCAGTCCAGACCCGGCTTCGCCGCCAGCTTGTAGTGGACGCCGGCCGGGGCCTTCCACGAGCCGTCGGGCTGCTCGCGGAAGACGTGGGTCGTGCCGTCGCCGTCCGGGAGCCTGATCTCGGTCGGGTGCGGCTTGGGGTGGAACTCCAGGGGTGCGCCGAGCCGGATCGGTCCCGACGCCTGGAAGGACCAGCCGTGACCGGAGACCGTATCGGAGGTGTCCAGGCTGTTGTAGGCGAACCGGGCGAAGGCGGTGACACCGCGGCCGGGGTTGGTGAACGCGTTGTACTGCCAGACACTGTTGCCGGACGCCAGGTTGTTCATGACGGTCGAGCCGGCGCCGGTGTTCTTGCCCGTGTAGGAGTAGAACTTCTCCATACCGAGCTGGTTGGAGGTGGGGTCCTCCACTGCCACGTTCTGCTTCAGACCGGGGATGCCCGCGGTGCCCGAGGCCCACGTACCGGCCGTCTTGTTGTAGACGTCCCAGGTCAGGACGTAGTCGGTGCGCTTGTTGCCGTTGTCCGAGTTGATCGGCGTCTTCACCCGCGCCTGAAGGCTGGCCGAGTCGCCCGGGGCGACGCTGGACGGCAGCGCGGTCTGGATCTGGTTGCCGCCGTTGGTGACGTCGGTGCCGTCCGGCAGGGCCCACTTGTAGGTGAGGACCTGGTCGGCGGCGTTCCACGTCGACGCGGTGGTGTTGGTGAGGGTGAAGTCGACGGTGTAGTCGGTGTTCGGGGTCATCCGCGCCGGGGTCTGCGGCGCGTAGTACGTCGACTCCGTGGTCGAGTCGATGTAGGTGACCACGATCCTGGGGTGGAGCCGCGGTTCGGTGCCCTCGGAGGACAGGAACAGGGTCCGCTCCTGCGAGGCGGCCTCGTCCGCCATCTTGATGACCACACCCCGCTGGGAGGCCGGGGTGGTCACCCAGGACTGGGCGAGCGAGGTGACGTTCCAGTCGTGCCGGGCCGGGTCGTTCGTCTTCGCCCCGGTGTCGGCGGTCACGGCGCCGAAGTCACCGCCCGCGGTGGTCCAGTTGGTGCTCGCGTTGGCCTTGACCCAGGTCGCGGTGGACTCGTCGAAGTCACGCGTCAGCGGCCGCAGCTCGTAGATCGCGCCCGTGGTGTCCTGGGCGGTCTGCGTGCCCCAGAGCCGTACGTTCGCGTCCAGCACCCGCGCCGTGGCGGGGATGCCGAGGGCCGGGAACTTCAGCAGGGCGCGGGTGTCGCCGTAGGTCGCGGAGTTGTTGCCGACGCTCAGCCAGTTCTTCGGGCCGCCGTCGTCGATCGTGTCGTGCGTGAGCGTGGTGCGGGCCGAGGACAGGGTGGTGTCCTGCGACGCGGCGAACACCTTGGTCGTGCGGCCCGCCTTCGGCAGCCGCACCAGCTGCGTCGGAGCGGCGACGACCTGCCCGTCCTTCGTCTTGACCGCGACCATGTAGTAGTACGCGCGGCCGAACGGATCCGGGTCGTCGGCCTTCGTCGGCACCCCCGTGGTGTCCGTGAACGTCCTCACCGTGGACGCGACGGGCGAGACGAGCGTGGCGGCGGAAGGAGTGAAGGTCTGGTTGATGGAGCGGTGGACCTGGTACTCGACGATGTCGTCGCCGGTGTTGACCGGATCCTTGTCCTGGTACGCGGACCAACTCAGCTCCGCGCCCGTGTCGTGGATCGTGGTCGGGGCGTCGAGGTCCACGCCCTGACGGCCGAAGGTCAGCACCAGGCGCGGGTAGTTGGCCGTCTCGCCGCCGTACCCGAACTCGCTGCCCTCGTAGCGCGGACCGCCCTTGGGGCCGGACGCGCTCTCGTCGCCGGCCTTGACGACGAAACCGTTGTTGGCGTAAGTGCCGTCGATCCAGGACTGGACGGTCTTGGTCACCGGGAAGGTGTGCCAGGTGTTGAGTTCGCCCGGCTGCTTGGTGACCACACCACCCTTGGTGAAGCGGACGGCGTCGGCGAGGACGGCGGTGGAGGTGGAGGCCGGTCCGTCACCGAGGACGACCTTGCCCAGCGTGCCCGCCTTGAACGGGTGGGTGCCGAGGGTCTTCCACACTCCGGCGGTGCCGGCCTGCTGGTTGACGGTGTACGCCTTGGTGCCGCCGTTGTAGGTGACGGTGTACGGGGCGTTGGTGGCGCGGTCGGCGGCCGGCACGTAGTGCGTCTCGACCTGGTAGTCGCCGTCCTCGGGCAGGCTCGGCTGCCACGTGTAGGTGTCACCCGCGACGGAGTCCTTGTTGTACAGGTAGTCCTGGTTCACCGCGTACTGCGTGTACGCCGTGTTCCCCGACGCGGGCCAGGCGCCGACCGCCGCCGTCCGCCCGGCATCCCCGTCGTCCACCACGACCGACGTACCCGACAGCTCGCCGGTGAGGGCGTTGGCGCTGTTCCACGTCGCCTGCTCCTCGGTCCAGGCCTGCGTGGCGCGGTGCGCCTCCAGCTGCACCTCGGTGTCGCCGGTGGTGTGCGTCTGGTCGTAGTACAGCTTCAGATCGGCCGAGTCCAGCTTGGTACCGGCCGGGACTCCGGTCAGTGGGAACCGCAGCAGCGCACGCGAAGTACCCGTAGTGGTGTTGCCGACCGACAGCCGCCAGTTGTCGTTGTAATTCGACGCCGGACCGTCCGAGGAGATCATCACGTCCTGGGCCGTGGTCGGCGTCGGCACGATGGCGATCGTCGGATCGATCGTGACCGGGTACTGGCGCTCCGGCGCGGCCAGCCACTTCGCGTCCGGCGTGACGGCAAGCTTCCAGCCCTTGCCCGCCCGGGTGAGCCGCTGCTCGACCGCGGAGCTGTAGCCGGTGCCGTAGGGCGACCGGGCGTCCTTCTTCGCGTCCGTCATGAACGCGGCCGGGATCACCAGGACGGGATCCGCGCCCTCGCCGTAGAAGCGGACCGAACCGTCCTTGCCCGCCTTCGGTGTCAGACCACCGGCGTCGAGGGTGAAGGTGAACGTGATGGGGCCGGACGGCTCCCGGTCCAGGACGATGTTCTCCTTGACCCGGCCCGGACCCACCTCGTACGAGAGATCCGCGCCGGACACCGCGTCCTTGTACGTCACGGTATTGCCCTTGGCCACCGGCGCGAGCTTGCCCGCACCCTCCAGGCCCAGGGTCACCGCGTGCCCGTCCGCCGCCTCGAAACGCAGCAGGCGCTCGGCATCCGAGCCGAACCAACTACTGGCCGCGTTGGCGGTGTTGGTGAAGGCGAAGCCCTTGCGGTCGGTGGCCGTGACCGTCGGGTCGATGTCCTTCCAGGACTTACCGTCCCGGTAGGCCGTCGGTACCGCCGACACCTCGGTCTGCACCCGGCCGTCGGACAGCCGCCAGTACCGGGCGTTGGCCGTACGCTTGCCCGTCAGTTCCGCGACACGCTTCGCCTTCGGAGCGGCCTTGCCCTTCGGCAGCTTCTCCCGGCTCGGCAGCACCGGAGTTCCACCGGTAGCCGGCTCCTTGGGCCCGGCCTCTTCCTCACCGTCCGAGAACCAGCCTTTGAAGGTATCGACGATTCCCTTGTCGCCACTGTCCGAAACCTGTGCGGCATAAGCAACGTGTGGCAACATGGTGCTCGCCAACGCGGACACCGCGAGGCAGGAGATGAATCTCCCGTATCTCACTTTCAAGCCCATCCCTTTCGTCGGCCCCCATCCCGCACGCGGGAAAGAGGGCACGCTGACGCGGCCGGTCGGAACCACTTCCGTTCCCACTCGGCACTGCGGGCGGGATTATTGGCCACAGGAATGACGGTCCGTCAACTGCCCCGACATTTCGGGCTGATTGCATGCGACAACCGGGGGGCTACGCCCCATTCGTCCACTCACTCGCCCGGACGCGATGTCATGGTGTATAAACCGCCCGGTTCCGAACTCAGCGCATTCACCGGAGGACCCCCATGACCGCCACGGGTACGCCCGAGAACGCCGAAAGTCCCGACGAAAGTCCAGAGCCGGGTCCTTCGGCGCCCGACGTGCGCTCCAAGGGGCTTGACCGGCGAGGTCTCGCCATCGGCCTCGTGCTGCTGCTCGCCTGCGGCTCTCTCGTCGGCTATGGCGTCCTCAACTCGGAGGAGAAGGAGGGGAAGAACGAGTCCCGCTCCGCACCCACCGCCGAGGTGACGTACGAAGTACTAGGCGAGGGCACCGCCGACATCTCCTACCTCGGGACCGGCGGAAGCGATAAGGCGGACGTCGTCAAGAGCGCCCAATTGCCCTGGAAGAAGACGGTGAACGTGCCGGCGGGCGAGCCCCCGATCGTCAACGTCACCCTCGGCGAGAAGGGCGGCCAAGCCAGCTGCACTCTCGCCATCCGAGGCAATCACGTCCAACGCTCCACAGCCTCGGGCCAGTTCGGCCGCGCCACCTGCAGTGCTGAATTGCCCGAAGCCCTTGAAGGAGCCCAGTAATACCGCGTCTGTTCCGTTGTGCGGCGCGAAACTACCGGGCCCCCGGCCACCGCCACGTCGGCTCACCCGCTGAGGGCAAGGTCACGCCGGGCGGCGACTGATGTCACCGCCCGGCGAAGCGTCCCGCCGGAACGCCGAGTGCCGAGGCTGGCGTGGGTCAGGGCTGCGTGCGTTGTTGCTGTTCGGCCTTGGCGTCCGGGTGACTGACGGGCTGGGGGGCGGTCAGGTCGAGCAGCAGCATGGCGTCGTGGTCGGGGGTGCCGGGTTCGGCGGTGTAGACGCCGAGGCGTTGGCCCGGGGTGCCGTCGAGGTGCATGCTCTGGGCGCTGAGGGTGAGGATTCCGACCTGGGGGTGGTGGAAGGTCTTCTGGATCCTCTTGCGCCCGATGACGTCGTAGCGCTCCCACAGTTTGGCGAAGTCGGGGCTTTTGAGCAGGAGTTCGCCCACCAGGCTGGTGAGGTCAGGGGCGTCCGGGTCGATGCCGGCCTGGGTGCGGAGCCGGGCGACGCAGCCGCGGACCTGGGCGTCCCAGTCGGGGAAGAGGGTGTGCGCGGTGGGGTGGAGGAAGAGGTAGCGGGCGAGGTTGCGCTGTGTGGCGGGCCAGTCGGCGAGGCCCGCGTACAGGGCGAGGCCGCCGGGGTTCCAGGCGAGCAGGTCCATGCTGCGGCTGATGATGTAGGCGGGGTTCGGCCGCATCGTCTCCAGGACCAGCTTCAAGTGCGGGCGGACGGTGCGGCTGGGCGGCGGCGGAGGTTCGGGGGCGTAGCGGGCGGCCCGGGCGGCGAGTTCGCGCAGGTGCTGGTGCTCGTCGTCGTCGAGGTGCATGGCGCGGGCGAGGGCGTCGAGCACGGAAGGGCTGGGGCGGGTCTCCTTGCCGCGCTCCAGGCGGACGTAGTAGTCGATGCTGATGCCCGCGAGCGTGGCCAGTTCCTCGCGGCGCAGGCCGGGGGTGCGGCGCAGGCCGGACCCTACGGTGAGGCCGACCTGGGTGGGGCTGGTCTGGGTGCGGCGCGCGCGCAGGAACCGGCCCAGCTCCGGGTCGCCGCCCCTGCTGGTGCTCTGCTCGGATGCCATACCGACAAGTGTCACACCGCGCTGACCTGCGTGGCAGGTGTGTGAGGAGCCCTGTCACTACCCCTGAACACCGCTCCCCGGCACAGCCCGGCCTGCCACCCGGGCTGGAATGGCGCGAGGCTCGATCTCCGTCAGCATCCGGCCTGCCCAGCTCAGGAGATCGGCCCTTGTCCATGTCCGCCTCCATGTCCGCCCCTGCTTCACCGCTCCAGGTCGGCGCGGCCGGTCTGCCGCCGCAGAGCAGGGCCGGTGGGCGTATGGCGCTGGCCGCAGTACTGCTCGGTTTCTTCACGATCATGGTCGACGCGATGATCGTGAACGTGGCCCTGCCCTCGATCGGGCGCGGCTTCGGCAGCGGGATGACCGGCCTGCAGTGGGTGGTCGACGGCTACACCCTCACCTTCGCCGCGTTCCTGCTGTCCGCCGGCGCGATCAGCGACCGCGTCGGGGCGCGCCAGGCGTTCGCCGGCGGCCTGGCCCTGTTCGTCGCGGCGTCCGCCGCGTGCGGGCCGGCGCCGGACCTGGGCGTTCTGGTGGCGGCGCGGCTGGTGCAGGGCGTCGGTGCCGCGATGGTCGTCCCGTCTTCCCTGGCCCTGCTACGGGAAACCTTTCCCGACCCGGCGGCGCGAGCGAAGGCCATCGGCCTATGGGGTGTGAGCGGCTCCGTCGGCTCGGCCGCCGGCCCCGTGGCGGGCGGGCTGCTCACCACGGTCGACTGGCGGATGATCTTCTTCGTCAATCTACCCGTCGGCGCGGTGGCCCTGGCGCTCCTCAAGCGCGCACAGCCCTCCCCGCGCCGGGCGGTGCCCTTCGACTGGACCGGTCAGGTGGCCGCCGTCGCCGCCCTGGGCGGTCTGACGTACGCCGCCATCGAGGCCGGCGCCGACGGGTTCGGCGCCGCGCGGGTCCTGATCGCCCTCGCCGTGGCGGTCGTGGCCGCCGTCGTCTACCTGGTCGCGCAGGCCCGTGGCCGGTATCCGATGACGCCGCTGCCGCTGCTGCGCTCCCGTACGATGTCACTTTCCGTAGCCATCGGGTTCGCCCTGAACATCGGCTTCTACGGGATGATCTTCCTGCTGGGGCTGTATTTCCAGCAGGTGCACGGCCTCAGCGCCCTCGCCACCGGCGTCGCCTTCCTGCCGATGACCGTGCTCACCTCCTTCATGGGCCCCGTCGCCGCCCGCCTGACCACGCGGTTCGGTGCGCGGATACCGGTGATCGCCGGCCAGTGCCTGATGGTCCTGGGCCTGCTGGCGATGGTGACCGTCTCCGCCGGCGCGCCGGTGTGGCTGTCGGTGGTGCTGATGGTGCCCGTCGGCGCCGGTGGCGCGATGGCGGTGACCGCGCTGACGGCGCTGCTGCTGGAGAACGTGCCGGCGGAGCGGGCCGGCGTCGCCGGCGGGGTGCTGAACGCCGCCCGTCAGCTCGGCGGCGCCCTGGCCGTCGCCGCGTTCGGTGCGCTGGTCGCCGACCGGGCCGGGTTCGTCTCCGGGCTGCACACCAGCCTGCTGATCGCCGCGGCGGCCGTGGCGGCGAGCGTCGTGGCCACCGCGCTGCTCACCCCCGCCCGGCGCCGGCCCGCGCCCGCTCGAACGCCGTGATGACCAGTCACCGGCCCTCACCCCTGTCCCGCCCGCCTGTCCCACCCGCCTGTCCCGCACGGAAGGAACGTCCCATGCAGACCGTCACCCTCAACAACGGCGTCGAGATGCCGATCCTCGGCTTCGGCGTCTACCAGATCCCGCCGGAGCAGACCGAGCAGGCCGTCACCGACGCCCTCGCCGCCGGCTACCGGTCGATCGACACCGCCTCCGCCTACCGGAACGAGGAAGCCGTCGGCCGGGCGATCAAGAACAGCGGCCTCCCGCGCGAGGAACTCTTCATCACCACCAAGCTGTGGGTTCAGGACCCCGGTGAGGCCAATACCAAGCGCGCCTTCGAAACCTCGACACGCAAGCTCGGCCTGGACCACCTCGACCTCTACCTGATCCACCAGCCCTACGGCGACGTGTACAGCGAATGGCGCGCCATGCAGGACCTCCACCGTGAGGGCCGCATCAACGCGATCGGGGTCTCCAACTTCCACGCCGACCGGCTCGTCGACCTCATCGACAACAACGAGGTCGCGCCCGCCGTCAACCAGATCGAGACCCACCCGTTCTTCCAGCGCACCACCGACCAGGAGCTGATGCGCAAGCGCGGCGTCCGGATCGAGTCGTGGGGGCCGTTCGCCGAGGGCAGGAACAACCTCTTCACCCACCCGGTGCTGAGCGACATCGCCCGCAAGCACGGCAAGTCCGTGGCGCAGGTCGTCCTCCGCTGGCTCGTCCAGCGGGACGTCGTCGTCATCCCCAAGTCGGTCCGCGCCGACCGGATGAAGGAGAACATCGACATCTTCGACTTCGAGCTCACCGACGACCAGATGGCGTCCATCGCCACCCTGGACACCGGCACGTCGCTGTTCTTCGACCACCGTGATCCGGCCATGGTCAGCCGGCTCGGCACGGTCCGTCTGCCCGAGTGACCCGCCAGGCATGTCCGGCGGCGGCAGCACCGCACCGGCAACCCGTGCACGGGTGCCTCCGCCCGTACGGACGGGAGCGCCGCCGCCGTATCCGAGGCACCCGCGCGGCGGGCGGGAACTCCTCCTCACTGCCCTCACGACAGCTCCCCCCTCACGGACCAGGGCCTCACCATGTCCCAGAAGCAGCACATCACCGACGTACGCATGGCCGGCGCGACCGGCGGCGTCCACGCCGTGCACCGAGCCGGATGGACGGCTGGTGAACGCGGCGCCGAGAGAGGCAGACCCGCCGCGCCGGGGCGGCGCACGCTCCTTCGTGGCGTATTCCTGGGAGGAGCCGCCGTCGTGACCGGTGTCCAGATCACGGGCTGTTCCACGTCGCCGCCCAGCGGGGCCGCGCCGGAGTCCACTGAGCGACCTGCCGCGACGGCCTCGCCGGGGAAGAGGGTGCTGCTGGCCTACTTCTCCCGACCGGGAGAGAATTACTACTACGGCGGGCGTACGAATCTGGAGACCGGAAACACCGAGGTCCTCGCCCGAATGATCAGCGAGCGCATCGAGTGTGACGTGCACCGTGTCGAAGCCGTCGACCCCTACCCCGACGACTACGAGGAGACGGTCGCGCGCAATGCCCGCGAACAGGACTCCGACGCGCGGCCGGCCATCGCCAACCTCCCGTCCTCGATCGGCCGTTATGACACGGTGCTGCTGGGCAGCCCCATCTGGAACGTCGCAGTACCCATGATCATGTCGACCTTCACCGAGAGGTTCGACTTCCGCGGCAAGACCGTCTTTCCGTTCACGACGTATGCCATGAGCGGACTGGGCACCACCGAGCGCGACTACGCGGCGTCCTGCCCGGGCGCGACCATCGGGGAAGGGCTCGCGGTGCGCGGCGAGGAAGTCGAGGACGCCGGTGCCGCGGCCGGGGCGTGGCTGCGGCGTATCGGCCTTCTGCGGGAGTGATGCGTCTGCTGGCCGGTCTGAGCCGAACCCCGGGTGGCGGGGACGCACACCGCCGCTTTGGGGGCCCTGTCGTTACCCCCGAAGAGCCCGGCCTGCCACTGGGACGAGAACTCCGCGAAGGTGGTGTTGTGGCGCGGCTCAGGCAGCCGACCGAGGACCGGTCGGCGCTGGCATTCCGCGAAATCGTCCCGATCCCTGGCATATCGTCCCGATCCCGGGCATCGAGACGGTCGCCAGCCTTGAGCAGAACGCGGGCGCCGACGCCATCGACATGAGTGCCGCGGCTCGCCGAGCTCGGCGGCTCCGTATCCCCGCGAGGGGGGAGGAGAGCCGAGCCGTTGCCGGGCACCACACGAGGAAAGGACGGACATCATGCGGACCACCACACTCGGTACGAACGGCCCCGAGGTCGGCGTCGTCGGCCTGGGCTGCATGGGCATGAGCTTCGCGTACGACATGGCCGCACCCCGCGACGACGAGACCTCCGTCTCCGTCATCCGGCAGGCCATCGACCTGGGCATGACCCTGATCGACACCGCCGATGTCTACGGGCCCTACACCAACGAAGAACTGGTCGGCCGGGCCCTGTCCGGCGGCTACCGCGAGCGGGCGGTACTGGCCACCAAGGTCGGCGTCGTACCCCGTACGTCCGAGGAGGCCGCGGCCTCGCCCCGCGCCGTACCGGACGGCCGTCCCGAGCACGTGCGCGAGTCCATCGACGCGAGCCTGCACCGTCTGGGCACCGACCACGTCGACCTGTACCAACTGCATCGCGTCGACCCGAACGTGCCGATCGAGGAGACCTGGGGCGCTCTGGCGGAGGCCGTACAGGCGGGCAAGGCCCGCTACCTCGGTCTTTCCGAGGCCACGGTGGGGGACATCGAGCGCGCCCGGGCGATCCACCCGGTGGCCTCGGTGCAGTCGGAGCTGTCGTTGTGGACCCGCGAGTGGATGAGTGAGGTGCTGCCGTACTGCCAAGAGCACGGCATCGCCTTCCTGCCGTTCTCCCCGCTCGGCAAGGGCTTCCTGACCGGCCGATTCGCCTCCTTCGACGATCTGCCCGCGGACGACTACCGCCGCGGTCTGCCCCGCTTCCAGCAGGACGCGCTGCGCGCCAATCTCGCCCTCGCGGGCAAGGTCCGAGAGATCGCCGACCGCACCGGAGCGACCCCGGCTGAGGTCGCCCTGGCCTGGGTGATCGCCCAGGGCGAGCACGTCGTCCCCATCCCCGGCACCAAGACCCCCACGTATCTGGTGGACAACGCCGGCGCGGCGGACGTCGAGCTGAGCGCGGCGGACCTCGCCGAACTCGATGCCCTGCCGGCCCCGACCGGTGGCCGCTACTGACCTACCCCACGCCGCCGGAACACACGCAACACACAACACACGGAACAGAGAAAAGAGAACAGGAACAAGGTCATGCGAGCAACACTCATTTACGGCGCCGGGGACGTGCGCGTCGAGAACGTACCGGACCCGGAGATCAAGCTCCCCACGGACGCGGTGGTGCGCGTGCTGCGCTCCTGCGTGTGCGGCAGCGACCTGTGGCCGTACGGCTCCAAGCCGCACGCCGAGCACGGTGAACGGATCGGCCATGAGTTCCTCGGCGTCGTCGAGGACACCGGCTCCGAGGTGTCGAACCTCCAGCGTGGCGACGTCGTCGTGGCCCCGTTCGTATGGGCCGACAACACCTGCGACTTCTGCCGGGAAGGGCTCCAGACCTCCTGCCGGCACGGCGGACTCTGGGCGGCCGAGGGCAACGACGGCGGACAGGGCGAGGCCGTCCGCGTCCCACAGGCCGACGGCACCCTGGTGAAGCTGGGCGTCGGCGAGGACTCCGCCCTGCTGCCGTCCCTGCTCACCCTGTCGGACGTCTTCCCCACCGGCTACCACTGCGCCGTCAAGGGCGGGGTGAACGCCCGCACCACGGTCACGGTGATCGGCGACGGCGCGGTCGGCCTCTCGGCCGTGCTGTCCGCCAAGCGGCTCGGCGCCGAACGCGTCATCCTCATGGGCCGGCACAAGGACCGCACCGACCTCGGCCGCGATTTCGGTGCCACCGACATAGTCGCCGAGCGCGGCGAGGAAGGCATTGAGCGCATCCGCGAACTGACCGGCGGCGACGGCACCCACGTCGTCCTGGAGTGTGTCGGCCTGGCACAGGCCATGGACACCGCGCTGAGCGTGGTCCGCGACGGCGGCACCGTCTCCCGTGTCGGCGCCCCGCAGTATGAGCAGGTCAACCTGGGCTTCCCGTCGTTCATGGGCAATGTGACCCTCACCGGCGGCGTCGCCCCGGCCCGTGCCTACATCGAGGACCTCCTCCCGGACATCCTCGACGGCACGATCGAGCCCGGCCGGGTCTTCGACCGCACTGTCGGCCTGGACGAAGTCCCCGCCGGCTACCAGGCCATGGCCGACCGGACCGCACTGAAGGTCCTCATCAAGCCCTGACCCCCGGCCTCGGCCGTTTCCCCACCACCTTGACCACACCACTACGCCGCGTACACCGTCGGCGCGATCACCAGCGAAGAGGCCGCCTCCACTGAATCGCGCTCATGACGGGCCTCGCGCCGCGGCCGGGTCCCTGCCAAGACCGAGACCCAGCCGCAGGCAGAGGGTGTGTTGGGCCTCTGTCAGGTGCCGACGTAGGCCGCGAGGTGTTCGCCGGTGAGGGTGGAGCGGGCGGCGACGAGGTCGGTGGGGGTGCCCTCGAAGACGATCCGGCCGCCGTCGTGGCCGGCGCCCGGGCCGAGATCGATGATCCAGTCGGCGTGCGCCATGACCGCCTGGTGGTGCTCGACGACGATGACCGACTTTCCGGAATCGACGAGCCGGTCGAGCAGGCCGAGTAGTTGCTCGACGTCGGCGAGGTGCAGGCCGGTGGTCGGCTCGTCGAGGACGTAGACGCCGCCCTTCTCGGCCATGTGGGTGGCCAGCTTGAGCCGCTGACGCTCGCCGCCGGACAGTGTGGTGAGCGGCTGGCCGATGGTGAGATAGCCGAGGCCGACGTCGGCGAGCCGGGCCAGGATCCTGTGGGCCGCCGGGGTCTTCGCCTCGCCCTCGCCGAAGAACTTCTCGGCCTCGGTCACCGACATCGCGAGCACCTCGCTGATGTCGCGGCCACCGAGGTGGTAGTCGAGCACCGCTGCCTGGAACCGCTTCCCCTCGCACTCCTCGCAGGTGGTGGCGACGCCGGCCATCATCGCCAGGTCGGTGTAGAGGACCCCGGCGCCGTTGCAACTGGGGCAGGCGCCCTCGGAGTTGGCGCTGAACAGCGCCGGCTTCACGCCGTTGGTCTTCGCGAACGCCTTGCGGATCGGGTCGAGCAGTCCGGTGTATGTCGCCGGGTTGCTCCGTCGCGAGCCGCGTATCGCGCCCTGGTCGATCGACACCACACCCTCGCCGGCGGCCCCCGACCGCTGACCCAGCGACCCGTGCACGAGAGAGCTCTTGCCGGAGCCGGCGACGCCGGTGACGACGACGAGCACCCCGAGCGGGATGTCGACATCGACGTCCCGCAGGTTGTGGGAGTCGGCGCCGCGGATCTCCAGCGCCCCGGTGGGCGTCCGCACCTTCTCCTTGAGGGAGGCCCGGTCGTCGAAATGGCGGCCGGTGACGGTGCCGCCGGCCCGCAGCCCCTCGACGGTGCCCTCGAAGCAGACGGTGCCGCCCGCCGTACCGGCGCCGGGGCCGAGGTCGACGACATGGTCGGCGATCGCGATCGTCTCCGGCTTGTGCTCCACGACGAGCACCGTGTTGCCCTTGTCCCGCAGCCGCAGCAGCAGGCCGTTCATCCGCTGGATGTCATGGGGGTGCAGGCCCGTGGTGGGCTCGTCGAAGACGTAGGTGGTGTCGGTGAGCGAGGAGCCGAGGTGGCGGATCATCTTGACGCGCTGCGCCTCGCCGCCCGACAGCGTGCCCGACGGCCGGTCGAGCGAGAGATAGCCGAGACCGATCTCCACGAACGAGTCGAGGGTCTGCCGCAATGTGGCGAGCAGCGGCGCCACCGACGGCTCGTCGAGGCCGCGAACCCATGCGGCCAGGTCACTGATCTGCATCGCGCAGGCGTCGGCGATATTGATCCCGCCGATCCGCGACGACCTGGCCCCCTCGCTGAGCCGGGTGCCGTCGCACTCGGGGCAGGTGGTGAACGTCGTCGCCCGCTCCACGAACGCGCGGATGTGCGGCTGCAGCGCGTCGATGTCCTTGGACAGCATCGACTTCTGGATCTTCGGTATCAGGCCCTCGTACGTCAGGTTGATGCCGTCGACCTTGATCTTGGTCGGCTCCTTGTGGAGGAGATCGTGCAGTTCCTTCTTGGTGAACTTGCGGATCGGCTTGTCCGGGTCGAAGAAGCCGGAGCCGCCGAAGATGCGGCCGTACCAGCCGTCCATGCTGTAGCCGGGGATCGTGAGCGCGCCCTCGTTGAGGGACTTGCTGTCGTCGTAGAGCTGGGTGAGGTCGATGTCGGAGACCGTGCCCCGGCCTTCGCAGCGCGGACACATGCCGCCGGTGACCGAGAAGGTCTTCTTCACGGCCTTGCTGCCGGCGCCGCGGTCGACCGTGATCGCACCGCTCGCCCGGACCGAGGGCACGTTGAAGGCGAACGCTTTCGGTGAGCCGATGTGCGGCTTGCCGAGCCGGCTGAAGAGGATGCGCAGCATCGCGTTGGCGTCGGTGGCGGTGCCCACCGTGGAGCGGGCGTCGGCACCCATCCGCTGCTGGTCGACGATGATCGCAGTCGTCAGCCCGTCGAGTACATCGACCTCGGGCCGCGCCAGCGTCGGCATGAAGCCCTGCACGAAGGCGCTGTACGTCTCGTTGATCAGCCGCTGCGACTCCGCGGCGATCGTGCCGAACACCAGCGAGCTCTTGCCCGAGCCGGAGACACCGGTGAACACCGTCAGCCGGCGCTTCGGGATCTCGATGCTGACGTCCTTGAGGTTGTTCACGCGCGCGCCGTGCACGCGGATCAGGTCATGGCTGTCGGCAACGTGCAGCGCGGGCGACTGCGTGTCCGTCCTCGTGGCCGTGCTCATCGTGTCTCCATCTGTATCTGTGAGGCGGGGCCGCCTTCTTCGCGGTCTCCGTCGACGTCGCCTGGTTCGATCTGACCAGCTTCGAGCAGTACGTCTGGTTTTCCTTCGTCGGCGCGGTCGCGGCGACGGTGGCTGTCTGCCTGACCGGCGGTGTCGGCCGGGTGGCGCGGGAACCGAGGCGTCCACGCCGCTTCGGCCCGTGGAGCCTCTGCACCTCGGCCACGCGGCACGCCCGGCCGAGGCGTCAGACTAACAAGCGGCCGTCGCGCATCGGACAGGGCCGAGCGGTCGGGTATTTCGATCAACCCGCGCCAGGTCCGCAGGCGGCGCGGGAAGATGCGGAACCAGCGGTACGGGATGGTCGCGCACGCGGGCCGACGCCGAACAGCGGCACCGGATGCGGCGTGCCGTCCGCCGCTGTGCGCGGGAGTGGGGAGCGGGGGCGGGGAGCGGGGGCGGCGCTCACCGGTCCTGAAGCAGCCCGAGGACGTTGCCGTCGGGGTCGGTGACGGTGGCCACCAGGCGGCCGCCGCCGACGTCGTGCGCGGGCTCCTTCACGGTGGCCCCCGCGGCGGTCACCTCGGCCAGCTTCGCCTCGATGTCCTGCACGTGCCAGTAGGCCACCGGCGAGGTCATGCCCTGCGGTCCGCCGCCCGGCACCAGTCCGATGTGCTGGCCCCCGGCCTCGAAGCCGACGTAGTAGGGCGCGTCGGCCTGCGGCGATACGCCGAGCAGGGCGGCGTACACCTTCTTGGCCGCCGCCAGGTCGGAGACGGGATGCAGCACGGTCTTGATTCCCTGGGTGGAAGAGCTGGTCATGGTCACTCCTGAAGTCGTGGATATGTCGGGATTGTCTGGCTTGGGGGTGAACGGGGCAGTCCGGAAAGCGACAGCCCGATCGCTGCGGATGGCGATTGCGCCGTTGGTCGTTCGTCTTGACCGGGGCCGGCCCGCAGGCGAAGGACGACCATCGGGACCGCCTCCGGGCGGTCGCATCACACGGCGAGGGATGCGTCCGGGGCGTCGTGCGGGAGGGAGCCCGTGTGAGTGGTGATGTCCATGGCGGTCACGCTAGTGCGGCTCGGTGACCGGCGCTTCTCGATTCCTGATCGGTCTGGTCACCCGGCCCGGCCCGGCTCGTGATCAGCCCGCACACGACGACCGCCGTTCCGGCTGAGCACATGCGCTGCTGCGACGCCGGTCGTCTTTGCCGCCGACGCCCGCCGACGCCCGCCGCCGCGCCGTCCGGTACGGCGCGGGGTGCGTCGTGACGGGCTTCAGGCAGCGGGCGGCGGGCGGTGTGTCACGCGTCGAGAGGTTCGGCGAAGTGCCGGAAGCCGGTGCGCTCGCGATGGATGTCCCACAGGAGGCCGGCGAGGGTGTCGGGGTCCTTGCGGGCATCGCCCGGGGTGATGGCGCCGGGGATGATCAGCTGGGCGACGTGGATGTTGTCCGGGGCGAGCTGGTCATGGAGCAGGCGGGCATAGGCGCTTTCGGCGGCGAAGGCGATCGAGGTGCCGGCGCGTTGGGTGTGGGGCTGGACGGCGGAGCCGCCGTTGACGAAGAGCAGGGTGCCCCGGCCCAGTTCGCGCATGCCCGGCAGCACGTTGCGCACCGCGGTGACGGGCCCGCCGACCGAGAACGCGAGGGGGCCTTGCAGGTCTGCGGCGGAGGTGTCGAGGACGGGCTTCATGAAGTCCTTGTGCGGGACGGGGCTGTACTGCACGACCTCGATCGGGCCGAGGGTGCTGGTCGCGGCGTCCAGCGCGGCGTTCAGGGCGTCCGGGGCAAGGACGTCCGCGGCGAAGCCGCGCGCGGTGATGCCGTCCTCGCCCAGCTGCGCGGCGAGCGCGTCCAAGTGCTGCTGGGAGCGGGAGATCAGGGCGATGTCGAAGCCGTGGCGGCCGAAGCGGCGGGCGACGGCGGCGCCGAGTCCGGGGCCGGCTCCGATGAGGGCGAACGTGGTCACGAGGTACTCCTTGGGACGTAGGCGCCGGCGGCGGCGTACTTGGTGCGGTAGGCGTCGTTGACGCGGTCGTTGAGAGCACGGTCGGTGATTTCGGTGAACGTGACATCCTGCTCGACAGCACCGCCGCGGCGATCTCCTCCGCCCGGCCCGGGCGCCCGATCGGCTGGGAGGCTTCGGCCTCCGCCCGGTCGAGTTCCCCCTTGGTGATCATGTCGGCGACCATCGGCGTATCGATGGTGCCCGAGCACACCGCGTTGATGCGTACCCCGCGCGGTGCGTACTCCAGCGCGGGGTCGAAGACCTTGCCGGGGTCGATGCGGCCGGACAAGACGCGGTCGATGCGGTCCGGGAGGAACTGCCGCACCGGGGCGGGCCCGCCCCGCGGGCCGACGTGGGGGGAGAGACGAAGAGAACAGTTCCTCGCCGTCGAAGGCGGCACCGTGCGGCACGCCGACGAAGCCGACATTGCCACCGGGGCGGGTGGAACGCAGCGCCCGGTGCATCGACTCGTTCGTACCGACGCACTCCGGAACACGGTCCTCGCCGATCCCACGACGACTTCCTTCCACTGGTGCTCGGGTGCTCGGGTGCTCGGGTACTGGGGGCTGGGATGACCGGGTCGCAGGCCGAGGGCCGGTGGTGCCGGCGGCCGAGGTGGGTCAGGCGTTGCGGGTGCTCCGGCGGGCGCCGCCGTACTCGGCGTCGGTGACATGGTCGAGCCAGTCGACGTCGTCGCTCTCCCACAGGGCGATATGGGTCATGAAGTGGTCGGGGGCGGCGCCGTGCCAGTGCTCCTCTCCGGCCGGGGTCCAGATCACGTCGCCCGGGTGGGCTTCGAGGAGTTCGCCGCCTCGGGACTGGATCAGGGCGATGCCCTCGACGATGTAGAGGGTCTGGCCCAGGCCGTGGGAGTGCCAGGCGGTGCGGGCTCCCGGGGCGAAGTGGACCGCGTTCGCGCGGGCCCGGGCGGGCTCCTCGCCGCGGTAGATCACATCGGCCCACGCGTCCCCGGTGAACCACTGCGAGGGCAGCTTCATGGTCGGTTGCTTCTTCAAAAGCTCCATGATTCTCTTCTCCTTCCGTGGCGTCCGCGTGCGGGCGCCCAGTCCAGCGGGGGTGCTCCAGGAGGTCAGGAGCCTGAGCTCTCGGCCTCGTCGAGGATGTTCTTCAGCCGGGTGACACCGCTCATCGCGTTGGGCCAGCCGGCGTAGAACGCCAGATGGGTCAGCGCCTCGGCCAGCTCCTCCTTGGTCAACCCGTTCTCCAGTGCGGTCTTGAGGTGGTAGCCGAGCTGCTCCGTGCGGTACAGGGCGGCCAGCGCGGTGACGGTGATCAGGCTGCGGTCGCGCGGGGACAGCTCCGATCGCTCCCACACGTCACCGAACAGCACCTGGTCGGTGACCTCGACCAGCTTCGGCGCGACGGTAGCCAGCTCCTGGGGGGCGGACTGCTTCTTGGCCATGACGTTGCTCCTTGCTCTGAGGGGCCGCTTCCACAGCCCGGTTCTCCTTCGCGGACCCCGGTGCGGTCGCCGCGTCCAGGGAAGGCGAAGGCCGATCAGGCCGCGGGGGCGACGGTGGCGGCGGAAGCGGTGGCGCGTAGATGGTGGCCGAGGAACCGGCGTCCGCCTCGGTGCCGGCGATGGCTCTCGGCGAGGCGCTGGGCGTACAGGCCGGCGGTCTGCTCCGTCACCCCGCCCCACGTCATCGAGCCTCGCATCCATACGGGCGCTCGCAAAGGGGAGAGTTTCCTCCCGGGAGAGAAACATCCTGGGATAAAACTCTCCCCCCATACCGGGGTGCGGCCGGTGCGGGACTGTCCGCCATGACTCGCCACGCATCCCTGAACGAGCTGGGCGAGTTCCTCAAGCAGTGCCGCTGCGCATGGAGACGGCGAAGGCCCTGGTCCACAGTGGCTAGGTGCCGCCGTGAATCACGGACTTGGCGCGCGGGCCCCGCCTCGGGCGATCTCGTATCCGTGTCAAGCGGACGCCAGTCCGACCAGGCACCGCTGTGATCGGCCCGGGTGCGGACCTGCGCGTGGCCAACGAGACGGAGTGGACAGCACCGGATCGGCCCGGTGCCTGTGCGGTGTGCCCCACCGGCGCGCCCCGGGCCCGACATCATCGGCTCTCGCCCTGGTCCGCGGCGGCGGGCAGCGCGCCGGTGCAGGTGGCGCGGCCATACTCGCCCTGGGCGGTGGCGCGTTGGACGTGTTTGCCACGGATGGCGAGCGTGCAGCCGGCCTCGCCGCCCTTGGCGTCGAGGACGATGTTGATGGCCGGGTCCTTACCGAGGGGCACCTGGACCGTTTTCGTCCACGGCAGAGTGACGCCGGTCTCGACCGTCGCGTCGCCCGACTCGCTGCCGGCCAGGTAGGAGAGCTCGACCGTGCCCTCGCCCCGCACCTCGTACGTCACCTCGGCGGTGGGGACGGCGCGCGGCTTCGGCTCGTCCTCGGTGTTGAGGACGCCGTAGCCGATGAGCCCGCCGCAGACGAGCAGCAGGACCGCTGCGATGGCGAGCGCTCCGCGATCCGCCTTCCCGGCAGTTGTCCGAGTCTCGGTGTCCTCGGGACCTTCGGTCGATTCCGTCGTGTCTGTTGGTGGCATGAGCCCGGCTTTCGTTCGGTACGCATTCCGGAAGTGAACGCGTTCGGTGAGAACCGGGTGGTTATACACCGTCAGATTTGGTCCGGTCGAACGATCGGACATTGTGGGTGAATCGCCATGCCAAAACGGAGTCAGACGTGAGCTTCCCGGGGTGCGCCCCGGGCCTCGATCGCTTCACCACGCGGCGGACATGTGCAGGTTGAGCCCGCCGCCGCGCAGGCGCGGAGCGGGACGACGGGATGCGCCCAGGAACTCACGGACGAGACTGGGCTGGTCCCCACGGGCGCCGGCGGAACCACCCGGACAGAACCCAGGGCCTCTCGTTACGAAAGACCCTGGGTCCTGTCCAGGTGTTCCGGCCCAGGCGAAGACCGTCCGGATCGGGCCTCGTAGGGCCTCGTCAGGAATCGAGCAGCTGCCGGAGGTCGTGAATCACGCCGTGCGTGGCATGGCCGAGAGCGGCTGGCGGTGTCGGGCCGCCCACGTAGCCGACGACGGGCATCCCCGCCGCGAGGGCCGCGTCGACACCGGCGGGGCTGTCCTCGATGACGAGGCAGCGGTCCGGCGGGGTGCCCAAGGCACGGGCCGCGTGCAGGAAGAGGTCCGGGGCGGGCTTGCCGTGCGCGACGTCGTCGGCGCTGAAGACCCGCCCGGCGAACCGGTCCCACAGGCCGGTGACCGTCAGCGAGTGCTCGATGCGCTCGTGGCCGCCGCTGGAGGCGACGCAGTACGGCAGGAGCCGCCCGTCGAGCGCGTCCAGCAGTTCGCCCACGCCGGGCATGGTGAACGGCCGGGCGGTGAACGCGTCACGGAGCCGGGTCCGGTAGGTGTCGAGCCAGTCCGGGCCGACGGGGACATCGGCGTGGGCGCGGATCTCCGCGTACAGGTACGACTCCGGGCGGCCGAGAAACCGTTCCCGCACCTCGTCGGGGGTGAGCGGCCAGCCGGCTTCGGTGGCCAGCTCCGCGACGACGGCGGGGCCGATGCGCTCCGTGTCGACGAGCACCCCGTCACAGTCGAAGACGACGAGACCGACCCCGGTCAGTCCGGTGAGGGCGCCGCCCGGGGCGGTGTTCAGCGGGACCCCGCCACGTCGAGGGACTCCAGGGCGGCCGTCACGACGGCTTCCTCGGTCATGCCCATCGCGGTCATCGCGTCGGAGGCGGAGGCCGAGGTGCCGAACCCGTCGATGGTCACGGCGCGTCCGGCGTCGCCGAGCAGGTCGTGCCAGCCGAAGACGGAGGCCGCCTCGACCACGACGCGGGCCCGGACGGCCGGCGGAAGCACCGCGTCCCGGTACGCGGCGTCCTGCTCGGCGAACCAGTCCTTGCAGGGTACGGAGACGACCCGGGCGGTGACTCCACGCCCGGCGAGAGCCTTCCGCGCGCCCAGTGCGAGCGACACCTCGCTGCCGCTGGCCAGCAGCAGCACATCGGCGGCGCCATCGGTGTCATCGGCACCGGCGACCACATACGCACCACGGGCCACACCTTCGCGCACGGCGTCGGCGGGCGTCGGCAGCACGGGCAGCGCCTGGCGGGCCAGTACGAGGCCGACCGGTCCCGGGCGCCCGAGAGCGGTGAGCCAGGCGGCGGCGGTCTCGGCGGCGTCGGCCGGGCGCACGACCGACAGACCCGGCATGGCGCGGAGCGAGGCGAGGTGCTCGACCGGCTGGTGGGTGGGGCCGTCGGCGCCCAGCGCCACGGAGTCGTGCGTCCAGACATGCACGACGGGCAGCCGCATGAGGGAGGCGAGCCGCAACGACGGCCGCTCGTAGTCGCTGAACACCAGGAAGGTGCCGGCGAAGGGAGTGTCGTAACCGACGATGGCGATGCCGTTCAGCGCGGCGGCCATCGCGTGCTCGCGCACACCCCAGTGAATGTTGCGACCGCTCAGCCCGCGCCTGCCGGACCCGTGCGCGTCGTCCTCGTCGGCGGGGAGGAAGGAGCCGCCGGAGCCGATGGTCGTACGGTTGCTGTCACCCAGGTCGGCGGAGCCTCCCCACAGACGCGGCAGCCGCTCGGCCAGTGCCTGGATGACCTGGCCGGACGCGTCGCGGGGTGCCACGGCGGCGCCGGGCTCGAAGACCGGCAGCGCGTCGGCGGCCTCGGCCGGGTCGAGCGGGCGGATCGCGCGGTCGCGGGCGGCGGCGAGTCCGGGGTGGGCCTGCTTCCATTCGGCCAGCGCCTTGTCCCAGGCGCGGTGCAGTTCCGCACCACGTCCCAGGGCGGCCCTGGTGTACTCCAGAACGTCCGCCGGCACGGTGAACGGCTCGTCGGCGACGTCCAACAGCGCCTTCGTGGCCGCGACTTCGGCCGCCCCGAGAGGAGCGCCGTGCGAGGCCGGGGTGTTGGTGGCGTTCGGCGCGGGCCAGGCTATCCGCGACTTCAGTACGATCAGGCTGGGCCGGCCGTCATGCGCGTGAGCGGTGGAGAGCGCGCCGTCGAGCGCGTCGGTGTCGATGTCGCCGTCCGCGCCGAGTCCCACGGTCTGTACGAACCAGCCCTGCGCGGCGAACCGGGCGGCGGTGTCCTCACGGGTCGTCAGATCGGTGGAGCCCTCGATCTGGATGCTGTTGTCGTCCCAGACCACGACGAGGTTGTCCAGCCGGTGCCGCCCGGCCAGCGCCCCGGCCTCGTACGAGATGCCCTCCTGGAGGTCACCGTCGGAGCACAGCACCCACACCGTACGGGCGGGGACCTCGACGGGGGCTTCGGCGCGCGCCACGGCGGCGCCGCCGGTCAGCCGGCCCTCGTCCCGCTTGAGCGCCATGGCCATGCCGACGGCGGTGGCGACGCCCTGGCCGAGCGGTCCCGTCGTCGTCTCGACGCCCGTGGTGTGGCCCAGTTCGGGGTGCCCCGGTGTCAGGGAGCCGAGCTGCCGGAAGCGCCGCAGGTCCTCCAGGCCGAGGCCGTAACCGGTCAGGTAGAGCTGCGTGTACTGCAGGATGCTCGCGTGCCCGCAGGAGAGCACGAACCGGTCGCGGCCCTCCCAGCCGGCGTCCGCAGGGTCGTGCCGGATATGCCGCTGGAACAGCAGATGGGCGACGGGTGCCAGCGCCATCGCCGTACCGGGGTGGCCGGAGCCGGCCGTCTCGACGGCGTCCATCGCCAGGGCGCGGGCCACCGCGACGGCCCGTCGGTCCATCTCACCGAATACGGGGGCGGTGACGGGCGCGGTGGTCGTCCGCGTGGGTGTGGCGGTCACGGCAGCTCCTCATAGATCATGTCGTCATGATGACTTCGCTTAACGTAACCCATGGCTCAACCGGCCCTTGTGGCGGAAGACTGCGTGGTCCGGGCCGGATCAGGCGTCGGGAGTGTGACGCGGAAATTGCCTATTGACGTCCACTGGGCTTCTAGTCATCATGACGTCTTGACGACACACGGACTCGATGAGGAGACCACGGATGGCCGAGCACAAGTACGCACAGGTGCGCGACCATTTGCTGCTCCGGGTGAGCGGTCTTCCCGTCGGCGGGCGACTGCCACCGGAGGCGGCGCTCTGCGAGGAGTACGCGGTGAGCCGCATCACACTGCGTCGCGCGGTCGACGAGTTGGTCAATGACGGACACCTCATCCGTGAGCAGGGCCGCGGCACCTTCGTCACCCGGCCCCGCTACGCGCTGAAGCACCGCGAGCGGTTCGTCAGCGAGGTCACGGGCTTCTTCACCCAGATGAGCCGTCAAGGGCACACCGTCACCTCGGAGGTGCTCGCCCAGGAGCCGATGCGGGCGGGCGCGCGACTGGCGGCGGCCCTCGACATCAGCCCCGCCACGTCCGTCATCCGGCTGGAGCGGCTGCGTCGGGTGAACGGTGTGGTGCACCATCTCGCCGAGTCGTACGTGGAGGAGGAACGCTTCCCGGACGTGCGGACGGCGGACTTCTCCGCCACCTCCCTCTACGCGTACCTGCGGGCGCATCACGATGTGCTGCTCGCCAGGAACGAGATCGTCGTCGGGCTGCACGAGTGCGACGGGCGGGAGGCGGGATTGCTGGGCGTGGCGGTTGGTTCCCCGCTCCTGCTGGCGACCTCCAGGGTCTTCGACCTGAACCGGAAGCCCGTCATCCACGGGACGTCGAAGTTCCTGCCGGAGACCGCCGAACTGTCCTTCGACATCATCGCCGACGCCGAGTAGCCCCGGCCCCATCCCCATCCCGCAACGTACGGAGCGCGCACATGCTCAGCGAACTGCTGACCGAGGAGAAGATACGTTTCTCCAACGACAGCCTGACCTGGCGACAGGCCGTGACCCAGGTCGCGGAACCCCTTCTCGCCGCCGGTGACATCACCTCCGGCTACGTCGACGCGATGATCGACTCGATCGCCGCCGGCGGCACGTACATCGACCTCGGTTACGGGATCGCGCTCGCCCACGCCCGTCCCGAGAGCGGCGCCGTCCGTACCGCCATCTCCATGCTCCGGCTGGCGGAGCCCGCGCCGCTGCTCGACCAGCCGGAGCACTCCGTCGACCTGTACTTCTGTTTCGCGGCGGTCGACGCCGCCGCGCACACCGGAGCCATGTCGTCGCTCGCCCGGATCCTGTCGGACACGGAGACCCGCGACGCGTTGCGCGACGCGCGCTCCGCCGCCGATGTCACCAAGTTGATCACTCGTTTCGAGGAGACCCGATGAAGTTCCTGGCCATGTGCAGCACCGGACTCGGCAGCAGTTTCATGGTGCGTATGAACATCGAGGACATCGTCCGTGAGCTTCAGCTCCCGGATGTCACGGTGGAGCACAGCGACATCAGCTCGGCGGGACCGGAGAGCGCCGATGTGTTCTTCGTCGCCAAGGACCTGGAGGACGCCGCGGCCGGACTCGGCGATGTCGTGGTCCTGAACAGCATCATCGACAAGGACGAACTGCGCGACGCGGTGAAGTCGGCTGCCGCTCGCCACGGGCTTACCTGACCGCGGCCTCGCGTCCACCCCGGCTGTACCACTCCTGTAGCGCCGCACCACTCCTGTACCACCGCACCACCGCACCACCTGAACCACCCCGTACCACCCGTACCGGCTGTATCGCCCAAGCCCCGTCACTCACCAGGAACGTCCGAAGACGCCCACCCGCGGTCGAGTCCGGCAGCCCATCACCACAGCGACCACGGCCCTGTCGTGCCCGTAGACGTGCCCGCAGAGAGGCGTTGCCCCAGTGAACAGCGTTCTGAATACCCTGCTCGACATCTTCAGAGAGCCGTCCGTCATCATCGGACTGATCGCTCTGCTGGGGCTCGTGCTCCAGCGCAAGTCCCTCTCCGACACGCTCAAGGGAACGATCAAGGCGTTCGTCGGCTTCCTGGTCCTGGCCGCGGGCGCGGGTGTCGTGTCCGACGCCCTCACCCCCTTCGGGGAGATGTTCCAGCACGCCTTCGGTGTCCAGGGCGTCGTGCCGAACAACGAGGCGATCGTCGGCAAGGTCCTCACGGACTACGGTTCCCAGGCCGCGCTGATCTTCTTCTTCGGCATGATCGTGAACGTACTGCTGGCGCGCTTCACCAGGTTCAAGTTCATCTACATGTCCGGACACGTCGCGCTCTACCTGTCCGCGATGATCGCCGTGATTCTCATAGCCAACGGGTTCAGCACCTGGCAGACCGTGCTGTGGGGCTCGCTCGCCGAGGGTCTGATCACCACGCTCTCGCCCGCTCTGGTGCAGCCCTGGATGCGGAAGGTCACCAAGCAGGACAACGTGGCCCTCGGTCACACCGGTAACTTCGGCATCGCCACCAGCGGTCTGGTCGGCAAGCTCGTCGGCGACACCAAGAAGTCCACCGAGGACCTGAAGATCCCCAAGGGGCTCGGCTTCCTGCGGGACACCACCGTCGTCATCGCCGTCTCCATGGGCATCATCTACCTGCTCGTGACGCTGGTGGCCGGCGCCGGATACGTGGAGGACAAGCTCAGCGGCGGCCAGTGGTTCCTGCTCTGGGCGGTCATGCAGGCCGGTAAGTTCTCCGCCGGTGTTTTCATCATCCTGGCCGGTGTCCGGGTGGTCCTCGCCGAGATCATCCCCGCGTTCAAGGGCATCTCCGAGAAGCTGGTCCCCAACGCCAAGCCCGCGCTCGACGTCCCGATCGTCTTCACCTTCGCCCCGAACGCCGTCCTGATCGGCTTCCTGTCCAGCTTCGTCGGCGGACTGATCGGCATGGGCGTTCTCGTCGCCATCGGCGGGACGATCATCATCCCGGGCATCGTCGCCCACTTCATGACCGGCGCCGCCTCCGGCGTCATCGGCAACGCGACCGGCGGCAGGCGCGGTGCCGTGCTCGGCGCCATGACCAACGGCCTGATGATCACCTTCCTGCCGCTGCTCGTCCTGCCCTTCCTGGGCGACGTCGGCCTGGCCAACTCCACCTTCTCCGACGCCGACTTCGGGGTCTCCGGCTTCCTCCTCGGCAGCGCCGTACGCTGGGGCCACTCCGCCGTCATCGTCCTGATCCTCGCCTCGCTGGCCGCCGTCTTCGTCGGCAGCGCCGTGGCCACCCGCCGCGAGGCGGCCAAGTCCGCGGCCGACCCGGGCCCGGAGTCCGAGTCCGAGCAGCAGCCGGTCGTCTGACCTGCCGCATGACGGCATGCGACGCGGCCCGGCGGACATCCGTCGGGCCGCGTCCGTGTCGCGACCGGGCGGGCGACCGCGCCGGGCCACCTCCTCGATGAGGCGCGAGTCGCGATGTGTCAGGTGCGGCGCTGTGCCCGTTCCGGCTCGTGGTGTGGCGTGTTGTCGTGCCGGGGGAGCAGAAGCGGGGTTGCCAGAAGAAGGAGACCGGCGATCGCGATCGCGGTGCGGGGGCCGGTGAGGCCGGCCAGCAGGCCCCACAGGGCGGTCAGGGCCGCGATGGTGACTTTGCTGGTGACCGACCACGCGGACAGGGTGCGGGCGACTCGGTCCGTCGCGGTCCCGAGGTCACGGAGCATGAGGACGGCGAGCACCGGCGAGGTCGCCATGATCAGGCCGTTGACCAGGACCGTGTTGAAGAACAGCGGACGCAGCGCCGGGTGGTCCAGGATGTACCGCCACCCGTCGAGCAGGTCGCCGACCCGGAAGTGCGGCGCGCCGGTTCGCACGGGGCGCGGCTCCTCGCCGCCGATCCCTGCCGCCGAGAGCAGGTAGCTGACCGCGTTGGCCACCACGGTCATCACCGGGCCGAAGAGCCCGATCGCGGCCCCGCCGAGCGGCGGTCCGAGCACCGACGCGGTCCAGGTCGTGGACTCGAACCGCCCGTTCGCGACGAGCAGGTCCTCCGGCCGCACGAGCGCCTTCAGGCATGCGCCGCTCGCCGCCGTGAAAGCGATATCGGCCGCGCCGACGACGACCGCTACGACCAGGAGCTGGGCGAAGCTGAGCCGGCCGAGCGCGAACGCGGCGGGGACGCTCATCAGCGCGGCGAACCGGATCAGGTCCATCGCGACCATCACTTACGGCGGAACTCCACCCACGGTCCGAGCGGCACCGCGACCACCGCGCCGACCGCCAGCCCCGCGGCCGCCAGCAGCGACACCTCGGTCGCCCCGGCGTGCAGTACGAGGATCGCGATCAGGCGGAACGCGTCGAACGCCAGCCACGTGCCGAACGTACTGACCCCGTACGCCGCCCACAGCCAACCGAACTGCCGGCCCAGCGACTTCCCGACCACCATCCCCGCCCTCTGACGTGCGACATCCACCGCGTACGCGTGGCGCGCAGTATGTCAGTCGGCGCGTGGGACGTAGTAGGGGCGGTTGTGCGCCGCGACCGGGGGTGACTGGTACGTCCATGCCCCGGCGGCCGGGGCGTCTGCGATGAGGGTGGTCAGGTCGGCGCCGACGGGTGAGGACGCGTCCTGGACGGTGAGCCGTACCCGGTCGGCCTCGCCGGTCAATGACCGGTACTCGTAGGGCTGGTAGACGTTCATGGGACCGGCGATCGGCCGGCCGGCCGGGTCGGTGCCGTAGCCGGTGATCGGGGTGTTGTTGACGGGGGTACGCGACAGCCCGGTCAGGTCGGCCGAGAAGGAGAACAGGGTCCGCTCCTGACGGTCGATGCCCGCGCCGGAGGGGGTGTGCGTCGCCTGCTTGCAGGCCACGGTCCAGCTGTCACCCGCGGGGCCGTTGAGGGACGGCATCGTCGCCTCGAACCACGCCGGATACTTCGGCTCGCCGTAGAGCTTCGTGCCGGCCTCGATGGCCAGCGGGTTGTCGCACAGCACATGGAGCCGGGCGATGCCGAGCAGCTTGGTCTGGTCGTAGCCCCGCGCGAACTGCTCGTACGACAGCCGGGCCAGGCGCCCGGCGCTCGCGGTGGGATGGGCGATGATGCTGTACTCGATCTCCTGCGTGATGCCTCCGCCGTTCGGATACTGGGCGAAGTACAGCTGGTAGTTGAGCGTGACGCACGCCCGACCGTCGAACTCGGCGGCGCTCAGGTCGGGATGGTGTTCGGCCAGCGCCTTGCGCACCGGCGCCGGGTCGACCAGGTAGTCGAGGCCGATGTTGTGCAGGGCCCCGTAATGGAACGGCAGTTGATACGGGGCGGCGACGGGCGGCAGCGTGAGGTCGTCGGTCACGGGGCGTGAGTCTCCTCGGGCGTGGCCGGGCCCGGAGAGTATCCGGGGGCCGGCGGGCGGATCGTGATGCGCTGTTCGGACAGGTCGCGGTCGATCTGTTCGGCGCTGCGCAGAGTGATCGCGGCCATGGTGAGCGTCGGGTTGGAGGTGCCGAGCGAGGGCATGGAGCCGCAGCCCACCGCGTACAGGTTGGGGTGGTCCCAGCAGCGCTGCCACGAGTCGACGACGGAGTCGGCGGGGTGGTCGCCCATGAGGTGCGTGCCCGCGCCGTGGCCCGCACCGCGGTAGGCGTAGGGCCGGCCGCCGTACTCGAACCATCCGGGCTGGGACGGCCCCGGTTCGTACCGGCTGTGGTCCCGCGCCCCCAGGAGGGCGAAGATCTGGTCGGACACGGACTTGGCCGCGGCGATGCCCTGTTTCACATGGTCGGACAGGTCATAGGTCAGGACGGGGCGCGGGTTGCCCAGCAGGTCGCGATGGCGGGCATCGAGCGTGACGCGATTGGCGGGATCGGCGCTCTGCTCCATCTCGAACTGCAGGGCGAACTGCCGCCCGATCCGGTCCCCGGCCACCTGCCGCAACGCCGCGCCGAACAGCGCCCCGCCCCCGCCGGGGGTCGTCGGGTCCCCGGGGCGCAGCAGAGCGGCGACCTCGTGGCCCGGCGGGCCGACCGCCCAGTTCCAGCCCCAGTTGCCGATCTCGATACGGAAAGGGGCGCGGGCGGCGCGGGCCGGGCCGAAGCGGAATCCCTCCAGGCCGGAGGTGGAGCCGGGGCCCCGGTAGGGTCCGATCTGCTGGGGCATCAGGCCCCAGGTGAGCAGTACCGGGTGGTCCATCAGGTTCCGGCCCACCTGGTCACTGGAGTTCGCGAGGCCGGACGCGAGCAGCAGCCGGGCGTTCTCGATCGCGTGGGCCGCCAGGACGACCGTGTGCGCGTGCACCATGCGTCGGGTGACGGAGGCAGGGCGAGTCGGGTCGTCGTAGCGCTGGTACTCGACGCCCGTGATCCGGCCGGCGGCGTCGGCCAGGAGCCGTCCGGCCACCGCGCGGGTGCGCAGGGTGACGCTCGGACCCCAGCGTTCCTGGGTGCGCCGCGGGGTGTATTTCGCCCCGGTGGGGCAGATGGGGATGCAGCTGGCGCTGCCCTCGCACACGGGACCGTGCTCCTCGGTGGCCGTGCTGTTGCGGGCCTGAGGAGTCCCGACGACCCGCAGTGCGGTGGGGTGCGGATACGAGGGGTCCAACACCTCGTGTCCATTGAGTCTTTCGGCCAGGAGCCGGTCCAGATAGCTGGCGGGGAGCGGCCGGTGCGGGAAGGCATAACCGTCCGCGAGCGGCAGACCGACGTGGTCCCGCTGCTCCGCCGGATCGGCGGCGACACCCAGCTCGCGTTCCGCGGCCCGGTAGTACGGCTCCAACTCCGCGTACCCGATCGGCCAGTTACGGCCGTATCCGAAGTCGGCGGTGCGGAAGTCCTCCGGATGCATGCGCGGGGTCAGCCCCGTCCAGGCCGTGCCCGTACCCCCGTTGACCCGCAGATAGCCGCTCGCGTACGGCAACGGGCCGTTCTGGACGAGATATCCGTCGGTCCGGTAGCCACCGGCGGGGCGGCCCGCGAGATCCAGTACGTCGGGCGACGGCACCACGGCGTTGTCCGCGATCGCCGCGCTGGGAACCTTCACCGGCGCGGCCCGGAACCGCTCCACATCCGCCGCCGGTCGGCCATCGGGCCCGGTGTCATCGTCGCCCACCCCCGATTCCAGGACCAGGACGCGCCACCCGCGCTCTCCCAGCCGCCGTGCCACCAGCGACCCCGCGATACCGGCTCCGACCACGATCACATCGAAACGCTCCCCGGCGGTCAACGCTGCCCGCCTTCCGCCGCACCGGCGGGACGCTCGGCCCAGGTGCCGTAGCCGGGCCGGCCGGCGCCGGGGGCTTGGCCGCCGAAGCTGCTCCACACCAGCCCGCGGGCATAGGCGCGCGCCGGGAGCGGGAAGGGTACGGTCCGGCCGTCGTCCCCCCGCAGTCCTGGCCACGTCCCCACGTACCAGAGGTGGCACACGGCGCGCGCGAGCTCACCCAGCTCCTCGTCCTTGTCCGCCACCGCTCGCGGGTCGGCCGCCGCGTCGGCCAGCGCGTCCACCAGCCGCGCGTAGAGCGGCGGTTCGACCTGCCGGACCACGAACTCCCGGTAGATCCCGGTCATTCCGGTCGCCGTCAGCTCGGCGGCGTCGAACCCCGTCAGCGCGGCCGAGAGCGTGACGAACCGCTCGGTCAGCGTCATGGACACCATCCCCCTCTTCGAGCCACTCACCGGAGACCGGGCATATCAGCCGGGATCCCTACCTCGATCGGAACCCGTTCATGCCTCGACATCTCGCCGAGTGTGAGCATGGCTGAACTTAAAGTGACGAAGGGGGTGTGTGCGGCGCCGAGGAACTACGACCGACGGCCGGGTTTGCCGCGCCGGCCGCCCTTGGGGCCGCCGGAACCGCCGCGCGGACTCTTACCGCTCGACTTACCGCTCGACTTTCCGGTTGACTTGCCTGTCGACTTTCCGGCCACCGGCTTCCGCCGCGCACCGCCGGTGTCGGGACGCTCGCGCTTCGGCTGCGGTGGGGTCGGGCGGCCCCGTGAGCTGTTGACGGTGCGCCCGCGCACGATCCCGATGAAGTCCTCCACCAGTTCGGTGGTTTCGTCCTCCGGCCACGACAGAGCGACGCGCGACTCGGGGGCATCAAGGACCGGCCGGTACGTAAGGTCCCTGCGGTGGTGCAGCCGGGCCAGTGACTGCGGGACGACGAGCAGTCCCACCCCTGCCGCCACCAGCTCGACGGCGTCCGCCGTCGTGGCAGGACGCGCGTTCGCGGGCCGTCCCGGCCGGAGCTCCCAGTCGAGGGTGTCATCGAGGGGATGCAGCACGATCTCGTCGGCCAGATCCTCGGCGGACACCTCGTCGACCGCCGCCACCAGGTGGTCCTTCGGGACCACGACCACCGTCGTCTCGGTGTAGAGGGGAATCGCGCTGAGGTCGGTCCGGTCGATCGGCAGCCGTACGAAACCGGCGTCGGCGCCGCCGCCCCGCAACAGATCCGGCGCCTCGGCGGCGGACACCGCGACGAGGGTCAGCGGGACGTCGGGCAGCCGCTCGTTCCAGATCCGCACCCACTTGGTGGGCGTCACGCCCGGGACGTACGCGAGCCGGAACGAACGGGGTACTTCCGAGCCTGTCACGCCACCAGGTTACCGGCCGTGGTCGGAGGTATCGCACACGCTCGCTACTCTTGACACCATGACGTCGCACCAGACCATCCAGACAATGAAGCCCGCGACCGCGGCGAAGAAGCTGGGTGTGTACCTCGAAGCCACCCCCGCCGAGTTCCAGGAGGGTGTCGTCTCGCGCACCGAGCTGAACGCGCTGCAGGCCGATCCACCCCAGTGGCTGCTGGAACTGCGACGCAACGGCCCGCACC
Organism: Streptomyces scopuliridis RB72; assembly: GCF_000718095.1. Lineage (GTDB taxonomy): Bacteria > Actinomycetota > Actinomycetes > Streptomycetales > Streptomycetaceae > Streptomyces > Streptomyces scopuliridis. The sequence goes on from NZ_JOEI01000001.1 coordinate 275,894, forward strand.
CCCGGCCGGTGGTGGCGGCGAAGCTGGGCGTCTCCATCTCGGGTCTCGCGCGCGGCGGAGTCACGGACGCCCTCACCACGGAGCAGATCGAGGCGCTGAAGAGCGACAGCCCCGAGTGGCTGCGCCAGGAACGCGCCACCCAGGCCGAGGTCCGGAAGGAAGCGCTGCGCATCAAGGAGAAGAACGCGGAGCGAGGCGAGCAGCCCCACCGTCCGCGCTCCTGACCCTCCCCACCGCCGCCGCGTCGTCGCGGACGTCGAGTTCGACCACCGTGCCGGTCACCCGGGCCTGTTCCGCCGCCCACACCACGCGGTGGGTGGCGAGGCTCTCGGCGGCGTCGGAGAGCAGCAGGGACGCGTCGCCGGCGGCGACGGCGGTGAGGAAGGCGTCGGTCAGCGCCTCGTCCCCGCCTCCGTGGCCGTCCTCCGGGGAAGGCCCCGGACTCCCCGTCGCGCTCGTCCGTGTGTCGATCGTCTCCTCGGACCCGTCGCGAAAATCCACCAGCCGTAGTGTGCTTCCGTCGCCGTCGATGAAGCCGTGTGTGCCCAGCAGCCGGGTGCGGCGCTGTTCCATGGGGGTGAAGGCGCTCATGGTGAACGAACACGTGGCGCCGGAGTCGAACTCCATGCTGACCACCTGATGGTCGACCACATCGTTGTCGCACGCGTACACACAGCGGCCGTACGGCCCGGTGCGCAGCGCGTCCAGCACGCCTGTCTCGGTGTGGTCGTCGGTTACCGCAGACAGCGGCCAGAATTCCTGGTCCGGATCGCCGAGACAGCCCAGGTAGAGCCGCTTGGCCGAGTATGGACAGCCGGTCTCCAGCGGGCAGTCGAGGCAGCGGGCGGTCGCGCCGGCCGGGGCGCCCTCGGGGCGGAAGTGCGTCAGACTGCCGAAGGAAGCGACCTTCCGTGGCGTACGTCCGAAGAGATGGACCAGCCAGTCGATGTCGTGGCAGGACTTGGTCAGCAGCATGGGGGCGGAGGTGTCCTGGCGGCGCCAGTTCCCCCGTACGAACGAATGGGCGTGGTGCCACCAGCCGACGGGCTCCAGATGCTGGACGCTGACCAGACCGCCGATGCGGCCACCGTCCAGCAGTCGCTTCAGCAGCCGGGTGTACGGCGTGTAGCGCAGTACATGGCAGACGGCCAGCAGGATGTCGTTGCGCCGCGCCGCGTCCGCGATCGCCGTGGCCTCGTCCTCGCCGGTCGCCATCGGCTTCTCCAGCAGAAGGTGATAGCCGAGATCGGCCAGTGCCACCGCCGGTTCGGTGTGCAGCCGGTCCTGGGTGGCGATGACGCAGGCGTCGGCCAGTCTGCCCGCCGCCGCCACCTCGCTCCAGTCCGCGTACACCCGCTCCGGCGGTACCCGGAACTCCTCCGCCGCCCGCGCCCGGCGCCGCGGGTCCGGCTCGGCCACCGCGACCACCTGTCCCGCTCCCGTGGCCAGGGCGCGCCGGGCGTAGGTCATTCCGCGGAGTCCGGCTCCGACGAGGACCATCGTCACCTGGGACATGGGTTTCCCTTCCTTGAGTCCGTTGAGTCCGTTGAATCGGTCGGCTCGGTCGGCTCGATCGGCTCGGTTGAGTCCGTGAGCCCGAGCCCGGCGAGGGTGGGTACGGGGGCGGGCGCGAGGAGGGTCAGTGGCCGAGAGTGGTACGCAGCGACGGCTGGAGCAGATCCGCGTGCGCGCGCACCATGTCGTCGCACAGGTCCCAGATGCGTTCGACGGGCAGGGCGGCCGCGGTGGCCGGGTCGGCCATGGCCGCCTGCCGGATGGAGCGCGGATCGTCCTCCAGCGCGGCCCGGACGACCAGTTCGTTCATGCTCAGATAGCCCCGGTTGAGCGCGGCGCACTGGGCGGGCAGCGAGCCGGCCCGGGTGGGCTGCACGCCCAGGGCGTCCACCAGACACGGCACTTCGACGGTGCCGGTCGACGGAAGATTGTCGATCAGCCCGTGGTTCGGGACGTTGCCGTAGACCGTGCGGGGCGTGCCGGTGGTGATGCTGTGGATGATCTGCGGGGCGTACTCCATGGTGCCCTCAACAGCCAGTGGGGCTCCGCAGGCAAGCGCGTCACGGGTCCGCTCGTACTCGGCGATGTTCTCGTCGACGATGCCGAGGTAGGCGCCGACGGGCAGGCGCAGCCGCTCGATCTCGCTGTCGTGGTGCAGGTACCAGGGGACGTATTCGGAGGAGTGCTCGCTGGTCTCGGTCGGGTAGTAGCCGAGGCGCCGGTACATGTCGACCCGTACCCGGCGCCGTAGCTCCGGGTTCTCCGCGACGAGGGCGTCCAGCCGCGGGTAGAGGTCGCTTCCCTGGTGCTCAAGACGCAGCACCCACGCCTGGTGGTTGACGCCGGCGGCCCGGTAGGTGACCTCCTCGTGCGGGACGCCCAGGAGGTCGGAGAGGTCGCGGATGGTCCAGTACACCGAGTGGCACAGGCCGACGACGCGGGTCAGCCCGGTGGCCCGGGTGAGGTACTGGACGTTCATCGCCATGGGGTTGGTGTAGTTGAGCAGCCAGGCGTCGGGGCAGACCTCGGCGATGTCCTCACCGAGTGACTTGAGCAGGGGGAAGGTGCGCAGCGCGCGGAAGATCCCGCCCACGCCGAGGGTGTCCGCGATGGTCTGGCGCACGCCGTAACCGGCGGGGATGTCGAAGTCGGTACGGGTCGACGCGCGCATGCCGACCTGGACGATGTTGATGACGAAGTCGGCGCCTTCGAGGGCCACGCGCCGCTCGGCGTGGGCGGTGATCCGGGGCGTGGTGCCGCTCGCCCCCGTCAGCCGGTCCGCGATGTGACGGGCGGCGCCGTGGGCCGTGGCGAGCCGTTCGGCGTCGATGTCGTGCAGGGCGATATGGGCGCCCTTGAGCTCCGGGAAAGCGAAGAGGTCCGCCAGCAGGCCCTGGGTGAATACGACGCTTCCCGCGCCGATGAATGCGATCTTCGGGGTGGTGATGGTCATCAGAGGTTCTTTCCGTTGCGGGCGAGGGCCGTTCGGGCCTCGTCCCAGGTGGGCTGGGCGGCGGTGCCGCCGTGCGCCCGGGTGGACAGAGCACCGCAGGCGGCGGCGAATGCGAGCGCCTCGGCGATGGACAGGCCGCGCAGGAACGCGGCGATGAAACCGGCGTCGAAACTGTCTCCCGCGCCGACGGTGTCCAGTGGCCGGGCGGGGATCGCGGGGGCGCGCAGCAGGGTGCGGCCGTCGTGTACGAGGGCGCCGTCGGCCCCGTTCTTGACCACGACCCGTGGCCCGAGGGCCGCGAGTGCACCGGCCGCCGCCTCCAGGGAATCCGCGGTGGCGAGCGAGCCGGCCGCGTCCGGGGAAGCGGCGGCGGACGCGAGGGCGAGCGCCTCCTGTGCGTTGGGCAGCAGGAAGTCGGTGACCGCGAGCGTCGCGTCGATACGGCCGGGTGCCCACTCGCCGGAGGGGTCGTCATTGGTGTCGAGCGAGGTGGTGGCACCCTGCGCCCGTGCCGTGGCCAGCAGTTCGGGCAGCGCGTCGGCGAGTTCGGGCAGTAGGAAGTAGGAGGCGGCGTGCACATGCCGACTGCTGGTCAGCAGCGCCTCGGGGATGTCGTCGGGCCCGGTGGCGGAGAGGGTGCCGGGGGAGGTGAGGATCGTACGGTCGCCGTCCCCGCGCGTCACGACCACCGTGAGCGGTGTCGGCAGGCCGGGATCGACGCGCAGCGCGTCGGTGTTCACGCCCCGGGCGTCCAGCGCCGTACGGACGAAACGCCCCGCGTCGTCGTCCCCGACGCGCCCGGCGAAGGCGACCTTCAGCCCGAGCCTGGCGGCTCCGCACGCCATGATCGCGGCGGAGCCGCCGAGCGTGAGCAGGCCGGTGTCGACGAGCTGTTCACGCTGTCCGAAGGCGAGCGGCGCGTCGAGCGGTCCCAGAACGATGTCGGGGTTGGCGTCCCCGATGACAAGCAGGTCGAAGGTGTGCGGCATGCGGCTTCCCGTGATCGCGGCCCTGGCTACGCAGGTGTGGTGTGAGTGGTGGTGTGCGCGTGCGTGTGCGGTGTGTACGTGGGGCGGGACCGGACTCAGCCCTTGAGACCGCTGGAGGTGATGGACTGGATGAAGGACTTCTGCGCGAAGAGGAAGGCGAGCAGCACCGGCAGAACGGTGATCACGTTGCCCGCCATGACCGCGGACCACTGGGTGTGATGCTGCCCCTGGAAGGTCGTCAAGCCGAGCTGCAGTGTGTACTGGGTGTCGTGATTGATGGCGATCAACGGCCAGGTCAGGTCGTTCCAGGTGGTCAGGAAGGTCAGGACCGCCACGGTGCTCAGGGCCGGTCGCGACAGCGGCAGCACGATGAGGAACAGCACCCGTAGCCGTGAACAGCCGTCGATCCAGGCCGCTTCCTCCAGCTCCCTGGGCAGGGAGAGGAAGAACTGCCGCAGGAGGAACACGGCGAACGGTGTGACGAGCGACGGGACGATCAACGCGCCCAGTGTGTCGATGAGTCCGAGACGTTTCATGACCAGGAACGTGGGGATCATTGTCAGCTGGAACGGGATCGCCATCGTGGCCAGCATCAGGCCCAGCAGGACACGGGAGCCGGCGAACCGCATCCGGGCGAACGCGTAGCCGCCCAGGGAGCCGAGCAGCAGGTTGGACGCCACCGCGACCACCGAAACGATCAGCGAGTTGGCGAACCAGCGCGGGAACATCGCGTTGCCGAGCACATACCGGTAGCCGCCCAGATCGATCCCCGACGGCCACAGGGCCGGCGGGAAACGGTTGATCTCCGCGTTGCTCATCACGGAGCTGAGCAGCAGCCAGATCAGCGGGATCGCGAAGATCAGCGTGAGGGGGGCGAGCAGCAGATGCCAGGGGCTGAACGGCAGCCACCGACGGCCTCGCGGAGGTCCGGCGGCCGGCCGGGCGGAAACGGAAGCAGGAGAGGAGAGGGAGGAAGAGGAAGAGGAAGCGGAGGGAGAGGAAGCGGAGGTGGCCGTCATCGTGCGGCTCCTTCGAGGCGGTGGTTCTCGCGTCGGCCCCGTACGGCCCGCGTCACCCGCGGGACCGCGGCGATCAGGAGCAGCGCGAGCGCCAGCGCGTAGGCGGCCGCCGCGCCGTAACCGGCGGTGAAGTTCTTGAACGCCTGTTCCCAGATGAAGTAGACGATCACGGTGGTGGAGCCGAGCGGTCCGCCCTTGGTCGTCACGTACACCAGGTCGAAGACCTGGAGCGCGTTGATGGTCTGCCACAGCAGGAGGAACGCGATGACCGGTGCGAGCGCGGGGAGGATGACATGCCGCAGCAGGTGCCAACGCCCGGCGCCGTCCAGCCGCGCCGCCTCGATGAGGGACGGCGGCACATCCTGCAGCGCGGCGAGAGTGACCACCACGCAGAAGCCGGTGCCGCTCCACAACGAGATCGCCACCAGTACGAGCAGGGCCTGTCCGGGGTCGGTGAGAAAGCCCTGCGCGGAGATGCCGAGCTTGTGCAGTACGGAGTTGGCCGCCCCGAACTCCGGGTCGAGGATAAAGGAGAACAGCACCCCCTGCGCCGTCGCCGAGATGACGAACGGCACGAAGATCAGTGTGCGGTACACACCCACCAGCCGAATCCGCTGGTTCAGTACGAGGGCGAGCAGCAGCCCCAGACCGATGCTCAGCGGTACGTACAGCGCCGTGTAGAGCAGTGTGTTGCGCACCGCCTGGCTGAAGTGCGGATCCCGCACCAGCGCGCGGTAGTTGCCGAGACCGACCCAGCGGCTGGGCGTGACCAGGTCGTCGGCCTGGAAGGACAGCAGCAGCGACCAGGCCACGGGTACGACGCTCAGACCGAGAATGATCAGGACCGAGGGCGAGACGAACGCCCAGGCGGTCGCGGACTCCCCGCGCAGGCGCCGCCGTGGAGCGCCCTGCCCCGGTCGCTTCCCAGCGGCGCTCGGCGCCGCGTCGCGGGTGTTGTCGTTGCTTGTGCGGGCGTTGTGGTCGTCGTGTGCGTGGCCGTGGTCCGGGAGCGTGAGCGGAGTGGGCAGGCGCGACATCGTATTCCTCTCAACGCGGGATGAGCAGAGCGGCGTTGGCCTCGTCCGCGCACGCGCGCAGGGCCTTGACGGGGGTACTCCTGCCGAGGAGTACGGCGGCGATGGCCTGTCCGAGCGCCTGCGAGATCTGCGGATACGCCGGGTGCACGGGACGTACGCGCGCCGTATCCAGCGCCCGGGTGAACACCGGCAGCCCGTCGGTCCTGGCCTCCTGCGCTCGCCACGCGGGCAGGGCCTCCGTACTCCGGCTCAGCGGCAGGCTGCCGGCCATGACGTCCCAGCGCACATCCTGGGCCGGCCGCGACAGCCAGGTGACGAAGGTGAGAGCCGCCCGTACGCGCGCCGGACCGTTGTCGAACACGGTCCACGTGTCGGGTCCCGAGATGGTCATCGGCTTGCCGCTGTAGCTGGGCAGCGGCACCACGTGATAGTCGATCCTCGCCTGCTGGACGTCGGGCAGCTGCCACGGTCCGGTGACGGCCATGCCCATCCGGCCGGAGAGAAAGACCTGGTACATCTGCTCGCTGCCCGGCTTGGGGTCGATGTAGACGCTCTTGTCCTTCGCGAGCGCCGCCACCGTCTCCAGGGCCTGTACCCCGACGTCAGCGAACCCGATCCGCTGTCCGTCCTCGCTGACGACATCGCCGCCCAGGTCCCACACCATCGGCCAGAGCCGCCACACCGTGTCCTCGTCACCCACACCGGGCCAGCCGGTGCCGAACGTGCCACGTGCTGCGTCGGTCAGCTTCTTGGCCGTCGCCACGAACTCCGCCCAGGTCCAGCCCGGTTCGGGAAGGGGCAGGCCGGCGTCGCGGAAGAGTTTCTTGTTGCAGACCACGGCGAGCGAGTCGATCAGGGCGGGGGCCGCCCGTACCTGTCCGTTGAGTGTGACGGCCTCGCGGGCGGGAGCCCAGAAGTCGTTCCAGGGGAGGGGGCCGGAACGGACCGTATCGGTCAGATCCACCACGGACGGGCTGCGCGCGACGCTGGCCAGGTCCGAGCCGAAGACGTAGGCGATGTCGGGGAAGGAACCGGATGCGAGCGCCGCGGTGATCTTCTGCAGCATCGCGTCGGACAGCACGCCCCCGCCGGGATCGACACGGATACCGGGATGGGTGCGGTTGAACTCCGTGACCAGTTTCTCGATCGCCTCGCGGCCGGTGTCCGTCTGTCCGTGCCAGAGCTCGACCGTGACCCGTCCGTCGGCTCCGACGCCGTCGCCCGTGCCCATACCGCATCCGGGCAGGGCGGCCGTGGCGGCGGCGCCCAGCGTGAGACCGGTGCCCCGCCGCAGGACCGTACGGCGCGAGAGCCCGGCGGGAGTCCCGGGACCAGCGGTACCGGGAATGCGGTGTGCTGCGGCCATGTGAGCCCCCAGGGGAAAACGCGGCACGGGACGGTCACGCGGGGAGCGTCCCGGCACGGCGGGTGGTGTGCTGCGAGGTGATGGCGAAGGGTGCGCCGCGTGGGGGGCGGGGAGCGGCGGCTCGGTGCACCCCAGCTGTGACCGGGGTGCACCGGGCCGGTCGGAACCGCTCGGCGGGGCTGATCGGACGGGCGGGTTCAGCAGGTCTTGCGGACGTACCCGCCGCTGCCGGGGGCGGTGACGTCGACGTCGCGCAGAACGACACTCAGCCGGTCACCGAAGCCCGCGCACGTCTCCTTGAAGTACTTCTCCTTGTACTCGATCACGATGACGTTGTCGCCGAACCCCTCGGTGTAGTCACCGCACTCGTCCCACTCGCCGCACTCCTCCGCGACGGCGAAGTCGAGGCCCGTCTCCGCGTGGGCGGTGGAGAAGTTCGCGGTGTTCTTCTGCGCGATCGCCAGGCCCTTGGCGTGCGCGTGCGCGGAGAGCAGCTTGATGAACGCCTTGGCGTTGGCCTCGCTGATCTGGTCGAACCGGTCGAAGGTGTCGAGGTTGTCGGGCTCGACGGCGTTGAAGCCCTTGCTCGCGCAGGTGTCGATCCAGGAGTTCACCTTGGCTGCGATGCGCTGGCGCTTCGCGTCGGTACGGATGTCGAGAATGGCCTCACCCCAGCCGTCGTCGTAGACGATGTCGCCGCTCGCGTCCCGCAGCAGCAGATCGCCCCACTCGCTCTCGGCTCCCGGCTGGGCCTGGAAGGCGTTGACATAACAGATGTTGTACAGGCCCGCCGCCGGTGAGGCGGTGTAGTCACGGCTGACGACCGTCACTCCGGCGGGCGGTGTGTAGGGCTGGCCGATCTGGTAGTCGAAGTTGGCGTGTACCGGAGGGAGGGTCACGGCCTGGGCCGCCGCGCTCGCGGTGGAGGAGGCGAGCAACGGGGTGACCACCGCCGCCGCCATGGCCGCCGCGGCGGCAACGCACCGACGGGACCTGACACGGTTGATGATGGGCATCTTGAGCTCCAGAAGATGGGGGGTACGTCCCCGCCTCGGACTCCGCGATCTCCGTGGGCGTCCTGGCGACTCAGTCCGGGCTGACGGTGCGTGGACCGCGTACCGGCTGGGCGTACCTCTGGCGCCGGGTGCTCAACTCTGGCGTTGCATGGAGTAAAGCGAGCAAGTTTCGTCATGTCAACAGATCGAAGCTGCGCATCTTGCGCATATGGACAGCGAGTTCGGCGGCCGACGGGCCCGGATCTGCGGTCCGACCCGGCCCACGGTCCGGGCCGCCAGCCCGGCGATCAACAGCTCCAGTCCGTAGTGGAACTCGGCGTCGTGATCGCTCGTGGCGAGGTACGGCGTGACGTCGGCGAGAAGCGGGGCGCCCGTGCTCGTGATGGCGTTGACGCGCTGCTGGATCCGGTCCGGATCCGTGGTGCCCAGGTGAGGGCGTAGCCCAGCTCGCGCATGAGCGTGCCGACGATGTGGCGAGCGGGAACAACTGGTCTGCGAGCGCGTCTACTTCGACACCCTCACTCTGCTCCGGCAGCTGATCGGCGGCCTGAACATGTCCGTTGCGTGTGGCCGTTGTCATCTTCCTGGGCGGGCAGCGTCAGTCGCGTGTGTCGTAGCGGTGGCGGGCGGCCTCGATCTCCCCGAGGTACCGGCGGGTCCAGGCGCACATGCCGTTGACCGTGTCGCGCAGCGCCCGGCCCGCTTCGGTGAGGCGGTAGTCGACGCGCGGCGGCACGGTGGCGTACACCGTCCTGTCCACCACACCGTCACGTTCGAGCCCGCGCAGCGTCTGGGTGAGCATCTTGTGGCTGATGCCGTCCACCGCGGTCCGCAGCTCGTTGAAGCGCAGAGTCCGGTCCTCCAGCGTGTTGATGACCAGAAGCGCCCACTTATTGGCCACACCGGCGTAGATCTCTCGGGCCAGGGAGTCGGCGCGTGTCACATCGGCGTCCGCGGGCATGCGGCTGACCTGTTCGGTCACCACGAGGTTCCCCTCTCACCGGAAAGTGCGTTCTTCCACGTCAGAGCATACTCACCTACGGTTTCCGAGTAACCAGAAGAGACCGCTGGTACCCGGCACGCCCGCCGGGGCCGGCCCGGCAAGGAGCCACTTGTGACCATCCTGAGGACATACGCCCGACTGTGGACCGACGACCTCGACCACGCGCTGCCGCTGCTCAAGGAGCTCACCGGCGCGGAGCCGCATCTGCGGATGGCGTTCCACGCCGTCGAGCTGGCCGCCATCGGCGACTTCCTCGTCATCGCGGGCCCGGCCGAGGAGCGCGCGGCATACGCGCACGCCTCCGCCACCGTGGTCGTCGAGGACCTCGATGCCGTCCAGGCGACCCTGGAGGCCGCCGGTGCCACCATCACCACCCCCATCACGAGCGGCCCGACGGGGCGGTTCCTCTACGCCCGCCATGCCGACGGGGCCGAGATCGAGTACGTCGAGTGGACGCCGGAGCTGGTCCGGCAGCACGGCCGTAGCTGAAGATCGCGTGTCCGTGCGCATCGCGTGACGCGGTGCGATTATGGGGGCGTAGGGGATGGTGAGGCGGATGTCAGCGGCGCGCAGGCAGTCGAGCCCGAGTCCCGGTGCTCCGCCGCCCGCGCGTTCGGAGGTTCCTTTGGACGCACCCAATGACGCGACCGCGGTGGTGGACGCGGCGGGCAAGGTCGTCGCCTGGACCCGGGGGGCGGAGGAGGTCCTCGGCTACCCACCCGCGGAGGTGGTGGGCCGGTCCGCCGCCCCGCTGCTGGCCGACCCGGGCGACCGGGTGCGTGCGGTGGCGGTCGCCGAGCACTGTCGCGCGGGGGCCGGGTGGAGCGGGGTCATTCCGCTCAGGCACCGTGACGGCCGGCGTCTCGACATGAACCTGCGTGTCTCCACCTCGTTCCGCATCGGTGGCGATGAGTGCTTTCTGATCTCGGCCTGGGCGCTCCGGACCCAATGGGCGATGGGCCAGTCCGTGCTGGACGGGTTCCTGACCCGGTCGCCCGTCGGCATGGCGGTCATGGATATGGACCTGCGCTACATCTGGCTCAACGACACCCTGGAACGTTTCGGCGGTGTGCCCCGTGAGCAGCGTCTGGGCCGCCGTCTGAGCGAGCTGCTGCCGGGCCTCCAGGCCGACATCCTCGAAGACCTGATGCGCAAGGTGCTGCAGAACGGCGTGCCGGTCACCGACTACGAGTACCTCGGCTGGAGCTGGGCGGATCCGCATCGCCAGCACGCCTACGCCACCTCGTTCTTTCCCCTCGTCGATGCCGATGGGGCCGTCACCGGCGTCTGCTACATCGTTCTCGATGTGACCGACCGGTGGAACGCCCGCGAGCTGCTGGCCATGGTCAATGACGCGGGAGCCATGGTCGGCAGCACCCTGGACGTGACACGGACGGCCCAGGAGCTCGCGGATTTCGCCGTGCCCCGCTTCGCCGACTTCGTCACCGTCGATCTGCTGGAACCGATCCTCAGCAACGAGGGGCAGGGGACGTGGCTGACCGACGCGGGACCAGCCGCTACGCAGGTGACGCTGCGCCGGGCGGCCATGAGTTCCGTACGGGAAGGGTGCCCGGAGGCTGTTGCCGGGATCGGTGACCCGGTGGACTCCATCCCCCCGCCGCACGGCCCCGACCTCCTGGTCAGCGGTGAGCCGGTCCTCATACAGGCCCTCGATCCCACCAGTCCCCAGTGGGTGACACGGCAGCCCGCCAGGGCCACGTCCATCCGCGAGTACGGACTGCACTCGCTCATTTCCGTGCCGATGCGGGCGCGGGACACCGTGCTGGGTGTCACCACGTTCTTCCGCTCGCTGAACCCCGTGTCCTTCAAACCGGACGATGTCCTGCTGGCCCGGGAAGTCGTCGCGCGCGCGGCGGTGTGTGTGGACAACGCGCGCCGCTACACCCGTGAGCACAACGCGACCGTGACGCTTCAGCGCAGCCTGCTGCCGCACACCCTGGCCGGCGGGGCCGCCGTGGATGTGGCCTCCGTCTATCTGCCGGCGGGCGCGGGGGACGGTGTGGGCGGGGACTGGTTCGATGTGATCCCCCTGTCCGGCTCCCGCGTGGGACTGGTCGTCGGCGATGTGGTCGGGCATGGCCTCAGCGCCGCCGCGACCATGGGACGGCTGCGCACCGCCGTGCAGACACTCGCCGACATGGACGTGCCCCCGGACGAGCTGCTGGCCCACCTCGACGATCTGGTGCTCCGCCTCAGCGAGGAGGAACCGACCAACGAGGCGGCCGACACGTTCCGTACGACCGTGGTCGGTGCCACCTGTCTCTACGCCGTCTACGACCCGGTCACCCGGCGTTGCACGCTGGCGCGGGCCGGGCATCCGCCGCCCGTCGTCGTCACTCCGGACGGGGACGTCAGCTTCCTGGAGCTGCCTGCCGGACCGCCGCTGGGGCTGGGCGGGCTGCCCTTCGAGGCCTCCGAGATCGAGCTCGCCGAGGGCAGCCTGCTCGGTCTCTACACCGACGGTCTCATCGAGGCCGCCGACCGGGACATCGACCTCGGCATGTCGCGCCTCGCCCACGCCCTGGCCCAGCCCGGCCTCTCCCTCACGGCGCTGTGCTCCGCCGCGGTGGAGCGGCTGGCCGCCGTGGCGCAACCCGACGACGTGGCGCTGCTGCTGGCACGTACCCGTGCCCTGAGCGCCGAGCATGTCGTCTCCTGGAACGTCGCGTCCGAACCCGCCGCCGTCGCCGGCATCCGCAATCTGGCCACCCGCCAACTGGAGCAATGGGGCCTGGACGAGCTGGTCATGACGACCGAACTGATCGTCAGCGAGCTGGTCACCAACGCGGTCCGGTACGGCTCGGGGCCGATCCGGCTCCGGCTGCTGCGTCAGTCCCGGCTGATCGTCGAGGTCGCCGACGCCAGCAGCACCTCTCCCCGGCTGCGGCACGCACGGACCACCGACGAAGGCGGCCGCGGGCTCTTCCTCGTCGCCCAGCTCGCCCACCGCTGGGGCACCCGGCACACACCCGACGGCAAGATCATCTGGGCGGAACAAGAACTGATGTGACCCCGCTCGCGCGAGGACGGGGTGCCTTCTCGACCGTGCTACGGCGAAGACCGTGCCACGGTGAGGAAGGCACCCCATCCGTCAGCGAGCGGTCAGGGAGCGGCGTTCAGCGCGTCGAGCCCGGCCTTCGCCTGACCGGAGCGCAGCGGCAGGAAGACCTGCTGCCCGCCGACCACGCTCTGGCCCCGCTTGCTCAGGATGAAGCGGATCAGCTCCTCCATGACCGGGTCGAGCTGCTTCCCCGGACGCTTGTTGACGTTGAAGTACGTGAGCCGGCTGAGCGGATACGCGGCCGACGCGACGTTCTCGTACGTCGGCGCGTAGGCCGGGTCACCGGCGTGATCGCTCAGCGAGATGACCTTCACCGGCTGGTCGACATAGGCGAGGCCGGTGTAGCCGATGGCGTAGGGGTCCTCCTCGACATCCTTGGCGATATTGAAGACGGTCTTCTCCCAGCGCACCGCCGGGTCGGCCGGGGTGGAGCCGTCGGCCGCGCCGGGGCGCCACTCGCCCCGTTCGCCGTTGTGGTTCAGCACCCGCTGGCGTACGAACTCCTCGAATCCGTTCCAGGGCTGGAGACCGACGATATGGATCGGCTTGTCGGCCCACTCCCCGGTCGCGCCCAGGTCTCCCCAGGTGGTGGCCGCCTCGCCGCCGCGGTTGCGGGTGGTGGAGAGGGCGGCGTCGAGCTGGTCGAGGGAGAGCTTGTCGATCGGATTGTCCTTGTTGACGATGAATCCGACGGAGTCGAGGAAGCCGAAGTGCCGGTAGCTGCCGCCGGAGATGGGGATGCTCAGCGGGTCGTAGCCGAAGGCGTCGTGGAAGCCGTCGATGTCGCTCGGCTTCAGCTCGCGGGAGACGAAGACACAGTCGAGATTGCCCTTGATCAGTTCCAGGGCGCCGAGGCTGCCCGCGTAGGGCGGGTTCACGGAGATATGGACCTGGGGGTACTGCTGCTGGAACTCCTTGATCCACTTCTTGGAGAGATCCGCGAGCACGTCGGAGGCCCCGCACCGGTAGTCGCCGCGCAGCGAGTTCTTCGGCTTGGGGCGGTACGTCCCGAGGGCGGGGTCGAGCGCGGGCTGGAGGAGTTCCGCGGCCGGCAGCGGGCGGCCGTTCGCCTTGTTGTACTCGTCCTGTTCCGGCGTCTGCGGGGTCACCTTCTTCTGCGGCGCGACGGCCCATGTGGCCAGATTCTCCGCGGTGTGGTCACTGTTGTCCGCCATGCTGGTCAGGGTCCCGGCCGCCGCGAGCACGGCGGTCAGGGCCAGAGCGGTCAGGGCGCGAGCCGTACGTTTCATCGAGGTCTCCCCGAAGTCGGGTCCGGATGGCCGCGACACGGCACAAGCCGGTCTTGGCCAGGCCCGCGTCCTTGGCCGCGGCGCCGACCGGAACGCTAGGACCGGGCCTCAACCGGAGCCAGAGCGCTGCGACTAACGCCCGTAGATCGCTCTTCTGCTCTTTCTGCTCACGCCCGCGCATGCCTGTGGCGGGCTGCCGGAAACGGGCCCGGTGGGGTCAGTTCGCGGCCGCCCACGCGTAGCGGTGCTCCGGGCGGCCCGTGTCGCCGTACTTCAGAGTGAGGCTGATATGCCCGGCGCGCTCCAGGTACTTGAGATAGCGCTGGGCCGTGGAGCGGCTGACGCCGGTGCGTTCCGCGACCTCATGGGCGGAGAGGGGGTGTTGGGCCTCGCCCAGGGTGCGGCGGATGAGGGCGACGGTCGCCACGGAGTGTCCCTTGGGGAGTTCGGAGCGAGGGGCGTCCGCGATCTTGAAGGCGCTGAAGATACGGTCCACCTGCTCCTGGCCGGCCTCGCCGCGTCCGCCGACACCGTCGAGGGTGCGGCGCATGGCGGCGTAGCCGTCGAGTCTCGCCCGCAGCCCGGCGAAGCTGAACGGCTTGACCAGATACTGGAGCGCGCCGTACCGCATCGCGGCCTGGACCGTGGCCACGTCACGGGCGGCCGTCACCATGATCACATCGGCGTGGTGGCCGAGCTGCCGCATACGGCGCACCAGCGTCAGGCCCGTCTCGTCCGGCAGATAGTGATCGAGCAGGACGAGATCGACATGGGTGCGCTCCAGGGTGGCCAGGGCCTGGGCGGCGGTATGGGCACGGCCGATGACCCGGAAGCCGCGCACCTGCGCCACATACGCGGCGTTGATCTCGGCGATATGGAAGTCGTCGTCCACCACGAGGACATCGATCATCGTGACTCTCCTGCCGATGTGAGCTGACGCGCGGGGGCACCGTCCCCGGCGAGGTCGTCCGGGGCGAGCGCCTCGGGCAGTACGACGGTGAAGACCGCGCCGCCGCCCGCGCGCGCGGTCACCCGGGCCATGCCGCCGTACCGCTCGGAGAGCCGGCGTACGAGAGCGAGCCCGATGCCCCTGCGCCGGCGGAAGGCGACCGGCGCGGGATCGGACGGATCGGCCGAGGGCGGGGGAGGGGCGGGCCGCTTCGTGGACCAGCCCTCCGCGAAGACCCGCTCGCGCATCTCGGGCGGCACTCCGGGACCGGTGTCGGAGACCCGGATCACCGCTGTGGTCTTCTCGGCACGCAGCTCGACCTCTACGAAGGGCTCCACGGAGGGCTTGGCGGCCGGTCCGCCGAGCGCTTCGGCGGGGGGCTCCGTCAGCCTCCGTTCGGCGGCGGCGTCCAGCGCGTTGTCGATGAGATTGCCGAGTACGGTCACCAGATCGCGCGGATCGACCACCCGGTGCGGCAGCAGCGTGGCAGGCGAGATACGCAGCGACACACCGCGCTCGGCGGCGATCGCCGTCTTGCCCACGAGCAGTGCGGAGACCAGTGGATCACGTACCCGCTCGGCGATCTGTTCCGCCGAGGCCCGGTGCGCGCTGGCGACCCCGGCGACGAACTCCACCGCCCTTTCGTGGCGGCCGAGTTCGAGCAGTCCGAGCACGGTGTGCAGCCGGTTGGCATGCTCATGGTCCTGTGCCCGCAGCGCGTCGAGCAGCCCTTGGGTGCTGTCCAACTCGCGTCCGAGCAGCTCCAGTTCGGTACGGTCACGGAGTGTCACCACGGCCCCGCCGTCCCGCGTCGGCATCCGGTTGGCGACCAGGACCCGGCTGCCGCTGACGGCCAGCAGATCCGTCCCGTCCACCCGTCCCGCCAGCACATCGGTCGTACGGCCCGGCGCGAGCACCTCGTCCAGGGCGCGGCCGGTGGCGTCCGCGTCGAGCCCGAGCAGCCGTACCGCCTCGTCGTTGGCGAGCCGGATCCTGCCGTCCCGGTCGAAGGCGACCACGCCCTCCCGTACCCCGTGCAGCATCGCCTCCCGCTCGTCCAGCAGCGCCGAGATATCGGCGAAGGCGACGCCGTGCGTGATCCGGCGCAGTCGGCGCGAGACCGCGACCGCGGCCAGCGCGCCCGCGCCCAGTGCCGCGCCCGCGCAGAGCAGCAGCCCGGGGATGGTGTCGATCAGCCGCTGGCGCACACTGTCGTACGCGATGCCGACCGACACCGCGCCGATGATCCGCCCGTCGCTGTCGTACAGCGGCACCTTGGCGCGGGCCGAGCGGCCCAGGGTGCCGTTGTCGATCTGCCGGATCTCCCGGCCGGAGAGCGCGGCGCTCGGGTCGGTGGAGACATGCCTGCCGATCTCGCCGGAGGTGGTGTGCGACCAGCGCACGCCATGGGTGTCCATCACCACGACGTACAGCGCGCGGGTGGCCCGGCGGACCCGCTCCGCCTCGGTCTGCACCGGCCCGGCGGGGCTCGGGGAGGTGCTGATCAGCCCCTGGGCGATGTCCGGATCGGCGGCGGTGGTCTGGGCGATGGCGAGGGCCCGGAGTGTGGCCGCGTCGTCCAGCTCGGATCCGAGCGGGGCGAGAAAGAGCCCGGTCGCGAGCACCATCACCCCCGTGGTGATGACGAGTTGCACCACCAGAACCTGGGCAGCGACGCGTCTGGGCCAGCGCAACCGCATCTCGTCCCCCTCCCTCTCCCGCGTTCTCCGGGCGGTCGGCCCGGCCCGGAACAGACAGGTCCGGTTTTAACTTCGTTGTGCACGCAACGTAGGCCCACAACGCGCGGCTGCCCACCCCCGTGCTCCGCTTTTGTGGTTTCGGCGTGAGCAGAACGAGCAAAACGCGGAATGCGCGCAGAAAGACGGGTTGCGCCCACAAGACTGCCGCCGCGGCCGGGGACGCTCCTAGCCTCCCGGGCCATGAGCAGCCATACGAGCCCCGCCATCGAACTGCGGGGAACGAGCAAGGCATTCCGGACCCCGTCGGGGGCGCTGCACACCGCCGTCAGGGATCTGGACCTGACGGTCGAACGCGGCGAGTTCGTCGCGGTGGTCGGCCCCACCGGATGCGGAAAATCGACGACGCTGACCCTCGTCAGCGGGTTGGAGGAGCCCACCGAGGGCGAGGTGCTGGTGGCCGGTGAGCCGGTACGCGGCATCGGCGACAAGATCGGATTCGTCTTCCAGCAGGACGCGGTCTTCCCCTGGCGCACCGTGCTGTCCAATGTGATGGCGGGCCCCCGCTTCCGCGGCGTGCCCAAGAGCGAGGCCAGGGAGCGGGCCCGGGAGTGGCTGGCCCGGGTCGGGCTCGCCTCCTTCGAGGACCGCTATCCGCATCAGCTCTCCGGCGGCCAGCGCAAGCGCGTCGCGCTCGCGGCGACCTTCGTCAACGATCCCGAACTCCTGCTCATGGACGAGCCGTTCTCGGCCCTCGATGTGCAGACCCGGGCACTGATGTCGGACGAGCTGCTGGAGCTGTGGGGAGGCACGGGCGCCTCGGTCGTCTTCGTCACCCACGACCTGGAGGAGTCGATCGCCCTCGCCGACAAGGTCGTGGTGATGACGGCCGGACCCGCGACCGTCAAGGAGGTCTTCGCCATCGACCTGCCGCGCCCCCGCAAGGTCGAGTCCGTACGGCTCGAACCGCGCTTCATCGAGATCTACCGGGAGATCTGGTCCTCGCTCGGCGAAGAGGTACGGATCACCCGCGAGCGGGGAGCGACCGATGCCGCCTGAGACCGTCACCGTCCCGTCCGCCACCGCCGAGGCCGCCCTCAAGAGCGGCGGCGGGGAGCGTACGCAGGCCAGGGCGCGAGCCGCCCGCAACCACCGGATCCTCGTCTACTCCAGCCGGGTGCTGCTTCTCATCGCGCTGATCGGGATGTGGGAGTGGCTGGCCAGAACCGCCGTCATCGATCCCTTCAACTTCTCGATGCCGTCCAAGATCTGGGACCAGATGCGCCAGTGGGCGGTGCACGGCACTCCGCAGGGCTCCCTGTGGGAGCAGATCTGGTACACGCTCTACGAAGCGCTCCTCGGCTGGGTCATCGGGGTGACCGGCGGTGTGGTGCTCGGTATCGCGCTCGGCCGGATCCGCTTCCTCGCGGAGGTGCTCGGCCCGTACATCAAGGTGCTCAACGCGCTGCCCCGGATCGTCCTCGCCCCGATCTTCCTCATCTGGTTCGGCCTCGGCCCGGCCTCGAAGGTCGCCTCCGCCGTCGTGCTGGTCTTCTTCCCCGTCTTCTTCAACGCGTTCCAGGGCGCGCGGGAGGTCGACCGCAATCTGGTCTCCAACGCCCGGATCCTCGGCGCGAGCAACCGTCAGGTCACCCTCCAGGTGGTCATCCCCTCCGCCACCTCGTGGATCTTCACCAGCCTGCATGTCAGCTTCGGCTTCGCGCTGATCGGCGCGATCGTCGGCGAGTACATCGGCGCGACCAAGGGGCTCGGTCTGCTGGTCTCGGCCTCCCAGGGCACGTTCAACGCGGCCGGTGTGTACGCGGCGATGGTGATCCTCGCCGTGGTGGCACTGCTCGCCGAAGGGCTCCTGTCGTTCCTGGAGAGACGGCTCTTCCGCTGGAAGCCGGCCGAGCCGGGCACCGAACGCTGATTCCCCGGCCCGTCCCGCCACCCCTCAGCCCGCCACCCTGAGCCAGCCACCCCTCAGCTGACCACCGCTCCACCCACCAGCCCCACCCTTTCCCAGCACCTCTTCACAAGGACGTGAACCATGCGCAGACATCTCACGATCTCGGCGGCCGCCCTCGCCGCGACCCTCGCCCTCGGCACCCTCACCGCCTGTGGCAGCGACTCCTCAACCTCGGGCTCCGGCGGCAAGGTCAAGATCATGGTGGGCGGCCTGGACAAGGTCATCTATCTGCCCGCGATGCTCACCCAGAAGCTCGGCTACTTCAAGGACGAGGGCGTCGAGGTGGAGCTGCTGACCGAGCCGGCCGGTGTGCAGGCCACCACCTCGCTCGTCTCCGGCGATGTGCAGGGTGTCGTCGGCTTCTACGACCACACGCTCGATCTGCAGGTCAAGGGCAAGCAGGTGGAGTCCGTCGTGCAGTTCTCGCACGCCTCGGGCGAGGTCGAGGTCGTCTCCAACAAGGCGGCCGCCACGATCACCTCTCCGAAGGACTTCAAGGGCAAGAAGCTCGGGGTCACCGGCCTCGGCTCGTCCACCGACTTCCTCACCAAGTACCTCGCGGTCAACGACGGCGTGCAGACCGAGCAGTTCACCCCGGTCGCCGTGGGAGCGGGCCAGACCTTCATATCGGCGCTTCAGCAGGGGTCGATCGACGGAGGCATGACGACCGATCCGACGGTCGCGCAGATCCTGGACAAGAAGCTCGGCAAGGTCCTCATCGACATGCGGACGCCCGAGGGCTCGAAGGCGGCGCTCGGCGGTCCGTACCCCTCCTCCAGCCTCTATATGAACACCGACTGGGTCAACAGCAACAAGGAGACGGTGCAGAAGCTCGCCAACGCGTTCGTGAAGACCCTGAAGTGGATGTCGACCCACTCACCGGAGGAGATCGCGGCGAAGATGCCCGCCGACTACGCGCAGGGCGGCAAGGACCTCTACGCGCGGGCGATCAAGAGCACACTGCCGATGTTCACCACGGACGGTGTCATGCCGGCCGACGGCCCGGAGACCGTGGAGCGCGTACTGAAGGCGTTCAACCCCAATCTCCAGAACGCCACGGTCGATCTGAGCAAGACCTTCACCACGGAGTTCGCCGAGAAGGCGGCGGGCTGACCCGTGAGGTGATCGATCAGGCCGGGTGCCTGGGCCGCGACCGCCGGTGACGGCGAGAACGGCCATGGTGTGTGCCGCTGCCCGCCCCCGTCCACCGGGAGGCGGGCAGCGGCATGCCGTCGTCGGCGACGCGTCTCACTTCCAGTGCCGGACGCTCCAGGTGTACTGGTCGCCGCCCACCCACCGGACCATCTCCGGGTCGTCCAGGGCGGCGCCCTTCAGGCCCAACGCGAAGGCGTACTCGAAGACGTCCTCGATCGAGAACGCCTTGCCGGCCAGCTCGCCGTGAATCTCCACCAGCCGGAAGGGCGGTTCCCCGTCCTGCACCGGCAGGACCACAACCGGCGCGTATCGGAACCGCGGGCTCTCACTCTCTGTCATGAAATCGACCCCTGCCTCACAGCCTGCCTCGAAGATTCGCGCCTTGCCCGCTCTGACAGGCTCCGGCGCCACGGCGCACACGGCAACCCGGGGCGGGAACCTCACCGACGCGACAGAGCCGTGCGTGACAGTGCCTTGACAGGGCCGGAACCCTGAACTTACGTTACCGCGTACCGATGAACGGTACGGCATCCCAATCAGTGGGACACTGAGGGATGTCGGGTCGATCGGTTCCTGTCACTGACGACGGAAGAAGCGGCCGCAGACATGACTTTGCACGCCAGTAGCCCGGACGCGTCCGGGCAGTACCTTCGGAGTGCCACCGCCAAAATACTGAGGCGCGTCGTCCCGCTCTTCGCGGTCATGATGATGTGCAACCAGCTCAACCGCTCCAATATCGGCTACGCCCAGTCCCATCTCGAAGCGGACCTCGGGATCGGAGCGGCGGCCTATGGGCTCGGTGCCGGTCTCTTCTTTATCGCCTATACGGTGTTCGAGATACCCAGCAATATGCTGATGGAGCGATTCGGGGCGAAGCTCTGGCTCTCCCGTATCTGTGTCAGCTGGGGCATCGTGTCGGCGTGCATGCTCTTCGCCCAGGGCGAGTGGAGCTTCTACTTCCTGCGGTTCCTGCTGGGGGTCGCGGAGGCCGGCTTCGTACCGGCCGTTCTCTACTACCTCACCAAATGGCTGCCGAACTCGCACCGCGGCCGTGCCAACGCCCGCTACGCGGTGGGCGCTCTGGTCGCCTTCTCGCTCTCCGGGCCGCTGTCGGGACCTCTGCTGTCGCTGGACGGGGCGTGGGGGCTGGCGGGCTGGCAGTGGATGTTCCTGATCGAGGGTCTGCTCTCCGCCTGCGTCGGTGTCTTCGCCTACTTCTGGCTCGACTCGAAGATCGACGACGCCCGTTGGCTGAGCGCCGCCGAGCGTCAGGCCCTGGTCACCGCGATCGCGGCGGACGAGGCTGAAGCCGCGGCGGCGCACGGTTCGCGACGTACCGGACTGTGGTCGGTGCTGCGGAGCCCGAAGGTCGGGCTGCTCATCTTCATCTACTTCTCGGTCCAGATGTCGATCTACGCGAACACCTTCTGGCTGCCGTCCATCGTCCGCGACATCGAGGGAACCAACGATGTGACGGTCGGGCTGCTCTCCTCGCTGCCCTGGATCTGCGCGATCTTCGCGATGTTCACCCTCGCCCGGATCGGCGACCGCACCGGGCGCAGGAAGGCCCTGCTGATCGGAACGCTGCTCCTGGCGGCGGTCGGATCGTACGCGGCGGCCGTGACCTCTCCGGTGGTCGCGCTGGTGATGCTGTGCCTGGCCGCCATGGGATTCAAGTCCATCAGCCCGATCTTCTGGCCCATTGTGCAGCGAACGCTGCATCCGATGGCCGTCGGAATGGGCATCGCACTCATCAATTCCCTCGCCAATCTCGGTGGTTTCGTGGCGCCTTACGGATTCGGTCTCGTGGAGGAAAGAACGGGATCCACCGCCTGGGGTCTTATCGCGCTGGCCGCTTTCTCCGCGCTCGCCGCCGTGGGCGCGTTCTTCCTCTCCGACGCACCCGCGGAAGGCAGAAAGGAAGACGGAAAGGGCCGGACCGAAGGCACACCCGAGGCTGCTCCCGCGCAGACGCGGAAGACCGCCCTCACTGATAACTCGTCCCACTGAGCAGTACACCCGGGAGAACGCCCATGCACCTTGCCACCCTCACGCATCAGGGACAGCCCCGGCTCGTCGGCCGGGCCGCGCCCGAGGCCCCCTGGCGGCTGGCGTCGCCGGACTCGTCTCTGGCCGATGTCGTCGGCCGGGGCGGTGGAGTGCCGCCCATGGTGGACGGCGTCGCCTCCGAGGGCCCGCTTCTGGCGCCCTACCGGCCCGCCACACTCCACGGGGTCGGCCTCAACTACCACGACACCGTCAAGGAGATGGGCTGGGAGCCGCCGGCCGAGCCGTATCTGTTCCCGAAGCTCTCCTCCAGCGTCATAGGCACCGGCGAGGCCGTCGTCTTCGACCCGGAGCTGACCCAGCGTGTCGACTGGGAGACCGAACTCGCCGTCATCATCGGCACCGAGGCCCGCCGCGTACGGGAACAGGACGCGCTGGACCATGTCTTCGGCTACAGCGTCGCCAACGACATCTCCGCGCGCGATCTCCAGGCCCGCGACGGCCAGTGGCTGCGGGGGAAGGGCCTGGACACCTTCTGTCCGTTCGGGCCCGTCGTCGTCACCGCCGACGAGATCCCGGACCCGCACCGGCTCGGCATCCGTACCTGGGTGAACGGCGAGAAGGTGCAGGACGGTACGACCGCCGACATGGTCTTCCGGATCCCCGAGCTGATCGCCTACCTCACCCGCTATTTCACGCTCCGGCCCGGGGATGTCGTGCTGACCGGGACCCCGGCGGGCTGCGGGGACTTCAGGAAGCCGCCGCGCGCCCTGCGCCCCGGGGACGTCCTGGAGTCGGAGGTCGAAGGGATCGGCCGGCTGGTCAATCCCGTACGGGCCGCGACGAGCGGGAGCCCCGCCCGGTGAGGCGGCGGGCGGGTCAGCCCGCGGGCGGGAGATAGCCGAGATCCGCCGACAGCTCCCGGCAGACCTGCGCCACCACCGGTCCGTAGGTGGGGACGAGCGGTTCCATCCGTTCGGCCACCCCCGCCACGCTGATGCAGGCGACCGGCAGGCCCGTGTGGTCATAGACAGCGGCGCCGCAGCAGCAGCTCGACTCGTCGAACTCCCGCAGGTCCTGCGACCAGCCGCGCTCCCGGGTGCGCTCGATCTCGGAGTGCAGCTCCGAGACCGTGGCGGCCGTCACGGGCGAGAGCGGCGAACGGACCAGCTCGATGAGCGCCTCCTCCAGCTTCGGCTGCGGCAGCGCCGCGAGATAGGCGCGTCCGAGGGACGTGGAGTGCAGCGGGCGGGACGCGCCGAGCTCCGCGGTGACGGCGGCGGGACGTGTCCCGCGCTCACGGTGGACGAAGACCATCGTCATACCGTTCGGAACGCCGAGACTGACGGTCTCCTGCGTGAGGTCGGCCAGCTTGCGCAGCGCGGGCGCGGCGGCGTCGCGCAGGTTGGTCGAAGCGACCGCCGCCGACGCGAGGCGGACCGCCGCGGACCCCAACTGCCACTGCCCGGCGGCCGGGTCATGGGCCAGCCAGCCCTGTTCCTGCAACCTGTCGACCAGGCGGTACGCCGTGCTGCGCGTCAGGCCGAGCGCCCGGGCGATCTCCGAGGTCGAGGCGCCCCGTGTCTGCGCGACATGGGTGAGGATCGCCAGTCCGCGGTCCAGCGCGCCGGCCGCCCTGTCGCCCGGCGCGCGCTCGCTTGTCGCGGGTGTGACTGCCTCGCTCATCGTTCTCTTCGGCCTTTCCCGTCGTCCGTCCCGTACGCGTCGAGCGCGTCGTATCGGCCGTTGACACTACCGATCCATTGTGCGCCCTGTCACTGGGACTTGTGTGGCCCCCAGTGCCGTTGCTACGTTCATAGGGCCCATTGAGCGAGATTCTATCCCATTTAATGGGACTGAGGAGGGGGGAGTGCGAAGGGTGACTCACCCCGCATCACCGAGGTACGGCTGACGCCGCTCCTGATTCGCCGGCGCCCCACCCTCCCGAAGTTCTGAGGAGCCTGTATGTCCACCACCCATGAACTCACCCCCCTGGACCCGGAGGTCCTCGCCAAACTGCGCCGTATCAGCACCGCCACCCTGGCCACGCGCCTCTTCGCGCTCGGTCTGCGTCAGCAGTTCCTGGTCGGGGTCGCCCCGCTCAACCCCGATCTGGACGGGTTCGTCGGCGAGGCGTTCACCATGCGCTTCATCCCGGCCCGCGAGGACATAGACACCCTCGAAAGCCTGCCGGGCGAGGACAACCTCCAGTGGCTGGGCGTGGAGAGCCTGAGCGAGGGCCAGGCGATGGTCATCGACAGCCGGAGCGACATCTCCGCGGCGTCGGCCGGGGACATGCTGGTCACCCGCGCGCTGCACCGAGGGGCGACCGCCTTCATCACCGACGGCGCGTTCCGCGACGGCCATGTCCTCAAGACCCTGCCGATCCCCACGTACGCCCGTGCCACCACCGCCACCACCCGGCTGACCAGCTTCCATGTCGCCGATCTCCAGGTGCCCATCGGCTGCGCCGGGGTAGCCGTGTACCCGGGCGACGTGCTGGTCGGCGACCGGGACGGAGTCATCGTCGTACCCCGTCATCTCGTGGCGGGGATCGTCGACGAGGCCCTGGAGCAGGAGGAACTGGAGGCGTATCTGCATACGCGGGTGCACGAGGGCGAAGCCCTGCTGGGCGGGTTGTATCCGCCGGACGAGAAGACCAAGGAGCGGTACCGCCAGTGGAAGAAGGCCCGCGCGTGAAGACGGCGTTCAAGGACCTCGACGAGCCGGCCCGCCGCGTACGGATGGAGGCCACGATCCGTACGTACTTCGAGGGGTGCAACGAGGCCGATGTGGCGAAGATGGCCGGCACCTTCCACCCCGACGCCGTCCACTACTTTCCGCCGGGAATCGGCGGACCCTGGCGCGGCGCCCGTACCATCGCCGAGAACTGGCGGCGGCTGACCCTGACCATCGGCTCCGCCTGGACCATCGACCGGCTCATCACCGACCCCGCCTCGCATCAGGCCGTCATCGAATGGACGCACTACAAGACCAAACTGAATGGGTACCTGCGCGGCGACGAGTGGTACGCCTTTGATCCGGACAGCGGTCTGATCACCGAGATCCGTGCCTACTACGCCTCCCGGTCCGACGGCCGGGACCATGTCGAACTCGAAGGGTTCGACTACGCGGAGCGCGGCTACCACCTCAGCTGCCCGGTCAGCCGCCCGCACCCGGACGCCGAGTACGCGTCGCCGGAGCCCGCGCGGCAGCGGAAGGGTCCGTCGTGACCGCCGATACGTCGCCGTCGGCAGTGTGCCGCACACCCTCTGAGTCCGTTACTCCTCCGCCCAGCCGGATCACCGTTTTCGAAGGAGCCGTGTCATGACCTCCGCCACCCAGCCCTCCCCGGCTGCCGGACCGTTCGCCAGCGCGCCCGGCGAAGCGACCCTCGACCGGATATCCGCCGTCCGCGTCTCCCTCGTACGGCTGCCCCTGCACGCCCCGATCAGCGACGCGAAGGTGCTCACCGGCCGGCAGAAGCCGCTGACCGAAATCGCTTTCCTCTTCGCTCGTATCTCCACCGAGGACGGCCATGAGGGCATCGGCTTCGGCTACTCCAAGCGGGCGGGCGGACCGGGGCTGTACGCCCATGCCAAGGAGATAGCCCCCGAGCTGATCGGCGAGGACCCCAGCGACACCGGCCGGCTCTGGCAGAAGCTGGTCTGGGCCGGCGCCTCCATGGGCCGCAGCGGTCTGACCACCCAGGCCATCGCCGCCTTCGACATCGCGCTGTGGGACCTCAAGGCGCGCCGGGCGGGGCTGCCCCTGGCCAAACTGCTGGGCGCGCACCGCGACTCCGTCCGCTGCTACAACACCTCGGGCGGCTATCTCTCCATGCCGGTCGAGCAGGTGCTGGAGAACACCAGCCTCTCCCTGTCACGCGGCATCGGCGGGATCAAGATAAAGGTGGGGCAGCCGGACACCAGGACGGATCTGCGCCGGGTGCGGGCCGTACGGGAACACATCGGTGACGACGTGCCGTTGATGGTCGACGCCAACCAGCAGTGGGACCGGACCGTCGCCGCGCGGATGGGCCGCGCCCTGGAGGAGTTCGACCTCACCTGGATCGAGGAGCCGCTCGACGCCTACGACTCCGAGGGCCACGCGGCGCTGGCCGCCGCCCTGGACACCCCGGTCGCCACGGGCGAGATGCTCACCAGCGTCGCCGAGCACACCGACCTGATCATGAACGGCGCCGCCGACTTCATCCAGCCCGACGCCCCACGCGTCGGTGGCATCACCCCGTTCCTGCAGATCATGGCCCTCGCCGACCACAAGAGCCTGAGCATGGCCCCCCACTTCGCCATGGAGATCCATCTCCATCTCGCCGCCGCCTATCCGCGCGCCACCTGGGTCGAGCACTTCGAATGGCTGGAGCCGATGTTCAACGAGCGTCTCGAACTCCGTGACGGCCGCATGATCGTCCCCAGCCGTCCCGGTCTCGGACTCTCGCTCAGCGACCAGGCCGCCGCGTGGACCTCGGACGAGACCGAGGTGTCCGGCTGATCCGTCAGCAGGGCGGTACGGGGTGTCAGACGAACGCCTCGTGCATGTAGCACCAGCGCCAGTCCTCCCCGGGCTCCAGGGGCGCCACGAGCGGATGGCCGAGGGAGGCGGCGTGGGCGCGGGCATGCCGTAGCGGGGAGGAGTCGCAGCAGCCGACATGGCCGCAGGTCAGGCAGAGCCGCAGCTGTTCCCAGGGCGCGCCGAGCCGCAGGCACTCCTCGCAGCCGTCGGGGGTACGGGGGGTGACGGGCCGCATCATGGAGACGTGCCAGTCGGCGTCCGTGGTCACGGCCCTCACCCTCCCCGTCACGGCCCTCGCTTTCCCGGCCACGGCCCTCACTCTCCCGGTGCGGACTCACGCGGGTCCTGGTACGTGACGACCAGTTCACCGTTCTGGGCGTCCACCTTGATACGCGAACCGTCCGCCGCCTCCCCGCGCAGCAGCGCCCGGCCGACCAGCGTCTCGACCTCGTGCGAGATATAGCGACGCAGCGGCCGGGCCCCGTACACCGGGTCGAAGCCCTGGTGGGCGATGAGTTCGCGGGCCGGCTCGGTGAGTTCCACCGTGATCCTGCGCTCCGCGAGACGCCGGCGCAGTTCGTCGAACTGGAGGTCCACGATCCGCTCGATCTGGGTCAGGCCGAGCGGCTTGAAGAGCACGATGTCGTCCACGCGGTTGAGGAACTCCGGCCGGAAGTGCGCGCGGAGTTCGGCCATCACCTGCGCGCGGGCGTCGGGCTTGATCTCGCCGTCCGCGCTCGCGTCCAGCAGATAGGGGGAGCCGATGTTGGAGGTCATGATGACGACGGTGTTGCGGAAGTCGACGGTCCGCCCCTGGGCGTCGGTGATCCGGCCGTCGTCCAGGATCTGGAGCAGGGTGTTGAAGACATCGGCGTGGGCCTTCTCGATCTCGTCGAACAGGACCACCGAGTACGGCTTGCGGCGGACGGCCTCGGTGAGCTGGCCGCCCTCCTCGTACCCCACGTATCCGGGCGGGGCACCGACGAGCCGGCTGACGGTGTGCCGCTCCTGGTACTCGCTCATGTCGAGGCGGACCATGCTCTCCTCGGAGTCGAAGAGCGCCGCCGCGAGGGTCTTCGCCAGCTCCGTCTTTCCCACGCCGGTCGGGCCGAGGAAGATGAACGACCCGATGGGGCGGCGTGGGTCACGGATCCCGGACCGGGCCCGGATGATCGCGTCGGCCACCAGCCGTACGGCCTCGTCCTGCCCGATCACCCGCTCCTGAAGGATCTCGTCCAGGCGCAGCAGCTTCTCGCGCTCGGCCTCCTGGAGACGGCTCACCGGAATGCCGGTCCACGCGGCGACGATCTCGGCGATCTCGTCCTCGGTGACCACCTCGCGCAGCAGCCGGGTCTCGCCCTGTTTGGCGCGCAGCTGCTCCTCCTCGGCGGCGAGGCGGCGTTCCAGATCGGTGAGCGTCCCGTAGCGCAGTTCCGCGGCGCGGTTCAGGTCGTAGGCCCGTTCGGCCTCGTCGGCCTCCTGACGGACCCGTTCCAGTTCCTGGCGCAGCTCCTGGACCTTACGGATGGCCTGGCGCTCGGACTCCCACTGGGCGTGCCGGGCGTCGGCCTCGGCCCGTACATCGGCCAGCTCCCTGCGCAGCTCCTCCAGCCTGGTCACGCTGGCCGGGTCGGTCTCCTTGGCGAGCGCCGCCTCCTCGATCTCCAGCCGGGTCACCCGGCGCGTCAGCTCGTCCAGTTCGGCGGGCATCGAGTCGATCTCGGTACGCATCCGGGCGCAGGCCTCGTCGACCAGATCGATCGCCTTGTCGGGCAGGAACCGGTCCGAGATATAGCGGTGGCTGAGCGTCGCCGCGGCGACCAGCGCCGTGTCCTGGATCCGCACACCGTGGAAGACCTCCAGGCGCTCGCGCAGTCCGCGCAGGATGGAGACGGTGTCCTCGACGCTCGGCTCGTCCACCAGGACCTGCTGGAAGCGGCGCTCCAGCGCGGCGTCGGACTCGATGCGCTTGCGGTACTCGTCCAGGGTGGTGGCGCCGATCATATGCAGCTCGCCGCGGGCGAGCATCGGCTTGAGCATGTTCCCGGCGTCCACGGCCCCTTCGGCGCCGCCGGCGCCGACCACCGTGTGCAGTTCGTCGAGGAAGAGCAGGATCCGTCCGCCGGCCGCCTTGACCTCGCCGAGCACCGCCTTGAGCCGTTCCTCGAACTCACCGCGGTACTTGGCCCCGGCCACCAGCGCGGCGATGTCGAGCGCGAAGACGGTACGGTCCCGCAGGCCCTCGGGCACATCGCCGCGGACGATCCGCTGGGCGAGCCCCTCCACGATCGCGGTCTTGCCGACCCCCGGGTCGCCGATCAGCACCGGGTTGTTCTTGGTCTTGCGGCTGAGGATCTGGGTGACCCGCCGAATCTCGGCGTCCCGGCCGATCACCGGGTCCAGCGTGCCGCTACGGGCCTCGGCGACCAGGTCGCGGCCGTACTTCTCCAGGGCCTCGTAGGCGGCCTCCGGGGTCGCGGAGGTGACCCGCTGGTTGCCGCGGATGCGGGTGAGCGCGGAGAGGAACGCCTCCTTGGTGAGCCCGTGGTCCTTGAGCAGCCGCCCCGCGGCGGTGGCGGAGCCCTCGTCTGCCAGCGCCATCATCAGATGCTCGACGGAGACGTACTCGTCCTTGAGCCGCCTGGCCTCCTGCTCGGCGCTCTCCAGCAGCCGCGACAGCCGCTGGGTGACGAACACCTGGCCGGGCGCGGCTCCGGGGCCGGTCGACCTGGGCCTGCGCGACAGCTCGCCCTCCACGGCCGTCCGCAGCGCGGCCGGATCGACGCCGGCCTGGTCGAGCAGCCGGGGGACGAGCCCGTCCCGCTGGCCGAGCAGCGCGAGCAGCAGATGCTCCCCGTCGACTTCGGTGTGCCCGAGGCGCACGGCCGCGCTCTGGGCGTCCTGCAGGGCTTCCTGGGACTTCTGGGTGAGGCGGTTCATGTCCATGGCAGGTCGTCACTCCTCGCGCCGGTACGGCGCAGCGCCGCCTCCAGCAGACTGATCCGGTCCAGCAGGTCCAGTACCAGCCCGATGGAGGCGTAGTTGAGGGGGAGTCCGGCCCGCAGCCGCTGGATACGGGCCAGCGTGCGCGGGGCGGACGGGTCGAACCAGAGCCGGCCCGCGGGGTCACGGGTGGCGTCCACCAGCCCCAGCGTCACCAGGCGCCGGACCATCTCCGGGTGCAGACCGGAGACGCGGGCCACGCTCTCCAGGCTGAGCCTGCGGACGGGCACCAGCTCGTAGACCCGGACGGTCGCCTTGTCCGGCCGTCGCTGCCGTTGATCGGGCGTCATCCCGGCCTCCTCGGGTCGAAGTCGGACGCGGCCGACAGCTCCTCGAACAGCTCGCGTTCGCGGTCGGTGGGGTGCGGCGGGACCATCACCCGGACCTCGGCATACAGATCGCCGTCGGTGCCACGCGGATGGGGCATGCCCTCGCCGCGCAGCCGCAGCCGGCGCCCGCTGGAGGAACCGGGCGGGACGGTGACCTTGGCGGTGCCGCCCGGGGTGGGCAGCGGCACGGTCGCGCCGAGCGCCGCCTCCCAGGGCGTCACGGGCAGCCGGACATGGATGTCGCGGCCGTCCAGCCGGTAGCGCTCGTGGGGCTTGATCCGTACCCGCAGATACAGGTCACCGGCGGGCGCGTCACGGCTGCCCCGGCCGCCCTCGCCGGCCAGCCGGATCCGCTGCCCGTCCCGCACCCCCCGGGGAATGGTGACCTGGTAATCGCGCCGGCCCTCCGGCCCGGCGAGGCTGACCCCGCGCCGCCCGCCCCGGTACGCCTCCTCCACGGACAGCTCCACCTCGGCCTCCTGGTCGGCGCCCGGTACGGTCCTGCGGGGCCCGCCGCGCCCGCCGAACAGGCCGCCGAAGAGATCCTCGAAGTCCACGTCCTGGTAGGCGCCGCCCGGCCCCTGGGCGAAGCGCACGCCGCCGCCGCTGGAGGCCCAGCCCCCGCCGCCGCGGCCGGCCCCCGCGGCCACCCGCTCGTCGTAGTCCTCGGGGATCTGCCGGAAGTCCGGGCCGAACCGGTCGTAGCGCGCCCGGGTGTCCGGGTCGGCCAGGACGTTGTACGCCTCGTTGACGTCCTTGAAGCGTTCCTCCGCCTTCGGGTCCTTGTTGACGTCAGGGTGGTGGCGACGGGCCAGCTTCCGGTAGGCCTGCTGGATCTCCTCCTGGGTCGCCGAACGGGCGACGCCGAGCACCTCGTAGTAGTCCTGTGCCATGCGCCGTCACTCCCGTCGCCGACTGACCGCCACGGCCATCGGGCGCAGCTGGCGGCCGTCGTCTCCGTATCCGGGACGCAGGACCTCCACGACGGTCCCCGGCTCGGTGTCCGGATCGTCGACGACCCGGACCACCTCGTGCCTGTTCGGGTCGAACGGCACACCGCTCTCCTCCTGGCGCGGGTAGCCGAGCCGGGCCAGGACATCCACGGCCTGGTCCCGTACGGCCTCGACGCCCTGAACGATCGAGGTGGGATCCGCGCGGGCGTGGGTCAGGGCCAGTTCGAGATGGTCGAGTACGGGAAGCCATTCGGCGGCGGTACGGGCGCGCTCGGCCTCCCGTACCCCCTCCAGCTCCCGGGCATGGCGCTTGCGCAGATTGTCGAGATCGGCGAGCGCGCGCCGCCAGGCGTCCTGCGCCTCGGCCAAGTCCTTCTGGATGTCGTCCGGTTGACCGGCCCGATCGCCGGTCCTGGCCTCCTCCCGCGGAGGCGCGGTGTCCGCTTCGTCCGGCGGCGGTACGGGTTCCGGCTCTTCCGGCTCGGTGGCCATGGCGTGACCTCAGTTCCGGTCGAAGTCGGCGTCCACGACGTCGTCATCGCCTCCGGTGCCGCTCGCCGGGGGCGGGCCTCCGGGCTCCGACGGGCCGGCGGGACCGGTCGGCCGGGCGGCCAGCGCCTGGTAGACCTGCTGGAGTTCGGAGGTCAGCGACCTGACCCGGTCCAGCGTCTCCTCGCCCTTGACCGCCTGACGGGCGTCGGAGACGAGCAGTTGGGCCCTGGCCCGCTCGTGCTCGGGCGCGTTGTCGCCCAGCTCACCCAGCCTGCGTTCCACCTGGTAGGCGATGGCGTCCAGCTCGTTGCGGGCGTCCACGGCCTGCCGCAGTGCCTGATCCTCGCCGCGGTTGCGCTCCGCCTCGGCGATCATGCGCTCCACCTCGGACCGTTCGAGGTTGGAGCCTTCGCTGAGGGTGATGCCCTGCTCCTTGCCGGTGTCCTTGTCGCGTGCGGTCACATGCAGGATGCCGTTGGCGTCGATGTCGAAAGTGACCTCGACCTGCGGTTCCCCGCGCGGCGCCGGGCGGATGTCGGTGAGCTGGAAGCGGCCCAGGACCCGGTTGTCGGCCGCGCGCTCGCGCTCGCCCTGGAGGACGACGACATCGACGGCGGGCTGGTTGTCCGCGGCCGTGGAGAAGGTCTCGGTGCGGCGCACCGGGATCGTGGTGTTCCGCTCGACGATCCTCGTCATCACACCGCCGCGTGTCTCCACACCCAGCGAGAGCGGGGTGACATCCAGCAGCAGTACGTCCTTGACCTCGCCCTTGAGCACCCCGGCCTGCACGGCGGCGCCCAGCGCCACCACCTCGTCCGGGTTGACGCTCATATTGGGGTCCTTGCCACCGGTCAGCCGCCGGACCAGCGCCTGCACGGCGGGCATCCGGGTCGAGCCGCCGACCAGGATGACCTCGTCGATATCGCTGTCGGTCACCTTCGCGTCGGACAGCGCCTGCTGGACGGGGCCCAGACAGCGGTCCACCAGATCGGCGGTGATCTGCTCGAAGGTGGAGCGCATGACGGATTCCGTCAGATGCTTGGGGCCGGTGGCGTCGGCGGTGATGAACGGCAGGCTGACCTGGGTCTGGGTCACCGAGCTCAGCTCGGTCTTGGCCTTCTCCGCCGCCTCGAAGAGCCGTTGCAGCGCCTGGGTGTCCTCGCGCAGGTCGATCCCGTTCTCCCGCTGGAACGTGTCCGCGAGATGGTCGACCAGCCGGCGGTCGAAGTCGTCGCCGCCGAGGTGCGTGTCGCCCGCGGTGGAACGTACCTCCACCACACCGTCACCGACGTCCAGGATGGACACGTCGAAGGTGCCGCCGCCGAGGTCGAAGACGAGCACCGTCTCGTGCTCCTTCTTGTCCATGCCGTACGCCAGGGCCGCCGCGGTCGGCTCGTTGATGATGCGCAGCACTTCGAGGCCCGCGATCCGCCCGGCGTCCTTGGTCGCGGTGCGCTGGGCGTCGTTGAAGTACGCCGGTACGGTGATGACGGCCTCCGTGACCCGCTCGCCCAGCGACTTCGAGGCGTCCTCGGCGAGCTTGCGAATCACGAGCGCGCTGATCTCCTCCGGCGCGTACTGCTTGCCGCGGATGTCGAACCGCGCGACACCGTTCTCGCCCGGTACGACGTCGTACGTCACCGCCTTGATCTCGTCGGCGACCTCGTCGAAGTGCCGGCCGATGAACCGCTTGGCGGAGTAGATGGTGCCCTTGGGGTTGAGGATCGCCTGCCGGCGGGCCAGCTGGCCCACGAGCCGTTCGCCGGAGTCGGTGAAGCCGACGACGGAGGGGGTGGTGCGGGAGCCCTCGGCGTTGGGGAGGACCGTCGCTTCACCGCCCTCCCACACGGCGATCACCGAATTGGTGGTGCCCAGGTCGATACCGACTGCCTTGGCCATGAGGTGCTCCCTTACGTCCACTGCCTTCGTTCGCTGCCCTCGGGGCAGGGTCCCGTCCCTTCCAGCCTGACGAGGTAGCCGTGCCGATTCCTGCTCCTGAGAGGTCGAAATCCAGGCGGTGACTGCACCTGCCGGTACAGGCGTGCCACCGGGCGGACCGGATGCGCGGCCCCGGTCGCTCGGTAAAGTTGTCCTTGGGGACGACTCTCTTCGGGAAGGTGCCGGACCAGGGAGATGAGCACGGCCGCCGGAAGCACCGGAGCACCGGAACCCCCGGGCAGCCGGTCCTCCCGCCTCCACCGTCTGACGGCGCTGTCGGGCGCCCTGTCCGACGGCCGTGACGAGCGCGAGGTGCTGCGGCTGGCCGCCTCCTGTGTCGCGCGGCTCGGACCGTGGCGTACCGAGGCCGGATATCTGCCCGCCGACGGACGGCTGGTCCGCTGCCCGCTGGACTCCCCCGCCTCCGCCGCCATGAGCCGGGCGCTCGACAGCCAGGTCGACGGACTCGGCGGCCAGGACGGCGCCGTCCGGGTCCCCGGCCGGGAGTGGTCATGGGCGTTCGCCCTCCAGGGGCCCGGCGGACGAGCCGGAAGCACCGCGACCGGATATCTGGTCGTGAGCGCCGGGCGGCGACCGGGCGACGACGACATCGCGCTGCTCGGGCTGCTGGCACGGCAGACAGGCGCGGCCGTGACGGGCACCGCGGCCCGTCGCCGGGAGCGGGAGTACGCCGCCGAGCTGAGCCGGGCCCGGCAGGACGGGATCGCCGCCCGCGCGCGGCTCGCCGCCGTGGAGTCCGAATTGACCTACCGGCGGTCGGTGCACGACGCGCTGAGCGGTGCCACGGCCACGGGGGACACCGAGGCGGGGATCGCGTGGACGGTCCACCGGCTGACCGGCTTCTCCGCCGTCGTGGAGGACCAGTTCGGCAATCTGCGGGCCTGGGCCGGCCCCGGCTGCCCCGACCCGTATCCGAAGCCCGACCCGGGACGCCAGGAGCAGCTGATCCTCGACGCGATCCGGGACCCGCGCCCAGTGTATGTCGGCCACCGGCTCACGGCCGTCGCCCGTCATCGCGGCGAGATCCTCGGCACCGTCTCCCTGGTCGATCCCGAGGGGGCCGCGGGGGAGCGGGAGGAGTTCGCGCTCGACCACGCCTGCGACGCGCTGGCCCTGGAGATGGCGCATCTGCGCAGCCTGGCCGAGATGGAGCTGCGGCTGCGCCGCGAGCTGGTCGACGATCTGATCACCGGTACGGACGACGAGAGCGCCTTCGCGCGCGCCGCGGCCGTCGGCCACGATCTGCACGGCGCACAGCATCTGGTCGCGGTGGGGTGGATGGGGCTGACCGCCGACGACGGGTTCGTCCAGGCGGTGGCCGGTGCGGCGGCCGGCCTGGGGCTCCGGTCGCTGGTGGCCAGGCGCTCGGGCCGGGCGGTCCTGGTGGTCCAGGGCCGCCCCAAGGGCGAGGAGCTGTATCTGGCGGTCTCCCAGGAACTGGGCTCGCGTGCGGGAGCGATCGGGATCGGCAGCCGCTGCGACTCCCCGGCCGAGATCCCGCGCTCGTACCAGGAGGCGCTGCGCGCCCTGGAGGTACGGCAGCGCTCGCGCGTACCTCATGGCGCGACCTCGTTCGACGATCTGGGCCTGTACCGGATCATCGGTACGGGCGACGACTACCGGGAGATCGAGGGGTACGTCCGCGAGTGGCTCGGCCCGCTCCTCGACTACGACGCGGCCCACCGCGGCGAGCTGGTCCGTACCCTCTCGCAGTACTTCGAGGCGGGCGGAAACTACGACGGCGCGGCCTCCGCCCTCGGCATTCACCGCAGCACGCTGCGCTACCGGCTCCAGCGCCTGCGCGAGATCGGGGGGCACGACCTGGGCGATGTCGAGACCCGCCTCAATCTGCATGTGGCGACCCGGGTCTGGAAGGTCCTGGGCGGCGAGGCCTGACCCGCCTGACTCCTGCCCCTGACCCGCCCTCCGCTCCGCGGCGAGTTCCCATCGGGCCCGCGCGGCTCGTGCCGCGGGGGCCACTGGGGGGTAGTCCGTACGGAGGAGTCTTCCGCTCAGGACTGGGGGCGTCGGCCGTGGTTGGCGCCGTTCTTCCGACGCGCCTTCTTCTTGCGGCGCCGCTTCGATGACATGACGTCTCCTCTCGTGAGTGGTGATCGTGGCCGGATATGCACCGTTCTACCGTGTTTTCATCCGGCGGCCACGGAGCGCTTACCCCACGCTCGCGATCCTCATGCGCCGCGCCGTTTGTACGGCATCCTCTGCTGGACGGTAGAACGTGCCCGGGACGGAGGCCTTCCTCTCCCGTGCCCGTGACGGTAAAGGACCAAGAGCTGATGACTGACGACAACGCGGACCTGCTGGCGTTCGTGCGGGCGCGCCTCGACGAGGAGGCCGGACGCGCGCAGGAGGCCGGCGGGGAGCGCTGGCGGTGTCCGCCCGAGATGCCGGGCGAGATCCACGACCGTACCGGCGGGATCGCGTTCACGGTGCGCACGCGCGGCTACGACGAGCACATCGCCCACCAGAACCCGGAGTACACCCTCCGGCGCATCGAGACGAGCCGGGTCCTCCTCGACGAGTACGCGGAGGTGTCCCACCTGGACACCGACCGTCCCGCGGGCGACTTCCCGTCCGGCCGCGCCGTCGGGCTGGGGTTCGTCGTCCGGCAGATGGCGGCGGAGCACGCGGCCCACCCCGGCTACCGGGCGAAGTGGCTGCCCCGATTCGTCCGGTAGCCCGTGTCGTGTGAGGGGCAGCACGCTTGCCCCGAGATGTACTCGGGTGAGGCCTTCGGTGCCTATGGTGTGGATCATGAGTACACACTTTGATGTCGTGGTCCTCGGCGCGGGACCGGGCGGATACACCGCAGCGGTCCGCGCGACGCAACTCGGCCTGCGGACGGCAGTCGTCGAGGCGAAGTACTGGGGCGGTGTCTGTCTGAACGTGGGGTGCATCCCCTCGAAGGCGCTGTTGCGCAACGCCGAACTCGCGCACATCTTCACCCAGGAGGCGAAGACCTTCGGAATCCGGGTGGAGGGCCGGGTCAGCTTCGACTACACGGAGGCGTTCAAGCGCAGTCGTAAGGTCGCCGACGGCCGGGTGGCCGGTGTGCACTATCTGATGAAGAAGAACGACATCGCCGAGTACGACGGCCGCGGCATGTTCCTCGACGACCGCACCCTCCAGGTGGCGCTGTCGGAGGGCGGCACGGAGAACCTGACGTTCGACCACTGCGTCGTCGCGACGGGAACCACGACCCGGCTGCTGCCGGGGACCTCCCTGAGCGAGCGGGTCGTCACCTACGAGGAGCAGATCCTCTCCGACACGCTGCCGGAGAGCATCGTCATCGCCGGGGCGGGCGCGGTCGGCGTCGAGTTCGCGTACGTGCTGCACAACTACGGCGTGAAGGTCACGATCGTCGAATTCCTCGACCGGCTGGTGCCGTTGGAGGACGCCGAGATCTCCAAGGAGCTCGCCAAGCGCTACCGGCGTCTGGGCATCGAGGTGCTGACCTCCACCCGCGTCGAGGCGATCGACGACAGCGATCCGTCGGCGAAGGTACGGGTCACCGTCTCGCGGGACGGGCAGCGGCAGGTGCTGGAGACCGACAAGGTCCTCCAGGCGATCGGCTTCGCGCCGCGGATCGCCGGCTACGGCCTGGAGAACACCGGCGTCCGGCTCACCGAGCGCGGAGCGATCGACGTGGACGGACGCGGCCGTACCAGCGTGCCGCACATCTTCGCGATCGGGGATGTCACGGCGAAGCTGATGCTGGCCCACGCCGCGGAGTCCATGGGGGTGATCGCGGCCGAGACGATCGCCGGTGCGGAGACCATGGAGCTGGACTTCGTGATGATCCCGCGCGCCACCTACTGCCAGCCGCAGATCGCCAGTTTCGGCTGGACCGAGGAGCAGGCCCGCGAGCTGGGCCATGACGTGAAGGTGGTGAAGTTCCCCTTCACTGCGAACGGCAAGGCCCATGGCCTGGGCGACCCGGTCGGTTTCGTGAAGCTGATCAGCGACGGCCGGTACGGCGAGCTGCTCGGCGCGCATCTGATCGGCCCCGAGGTCACCGAGCTGCTGCCGGAGCTGACGCTCGCCCAGCAGTGGGATCTGACGGTCCATGAGGTGGCGCGCAATGTACACGCCCATCCGACGCTGGGCGAGGCGGTCAAGGAGGCTGTCCACGGTCTGGCCGGACACATGATCAACTTCTGACCCCCACCGGCGGGTGCGTGGAACGACCGGACGCGTTCCGCATCGCCAACAGCCTCCTTCCGGAGGGCTCTTGACGGGCGGTTGGTCCAGTCCTATCTTCCACCCAACCATTCAAAATCAGAGCCAGCGTTCATGTATGTGAAATGCGCAGAGGAAACGCGCGCTCTGATCGCGTCCCCCCAGAGAGGGAAGTGAGACATGTTCACACGTCTTCGGACGTTCACGGTTCTCGCCGCAGTGGGTGCTTCCTCATTCCTCGCCGTCCCGCAGGCCTCCGCCGAGGTGGAGCCCGGCGGGTGGACCTCCGTCTCGCCCACCTTCACGGTCCAGGAGCGGGGGTGCGGTCAGGTCGACGGTCTGACGTTCACGCTCACCTGCTCCACCGCGAGCGGCGACCAGCGCGCCGAACGCCGCTACGCCACCTACACCGGTGGCACCCGGCAGTTCGAGGGCTACTTCCGCATCAGCAGCCTGAGCGGTACGCGCATCAGCCTCAAGCAGACGTTCAACGAGTCCGCGGCCGGCCCCTACTTCATGCTGGCCGCCGAACGCGGCGGTCGGCTGTACGCGGTCCACGGCGGCGACACGCTCTCGAACGCAGGCACCGTCGGCGCGACGGTCCGCGTCAACACCGTGCACCAGGTCGGAACCTCGCACCGTACCTACATCAACGGGTCGCTCAAGCACACCTACGACAGCCCCGGCGGCAGCTTCTACGACAAGTTCGGCGCCTACCGCACCAGCAGCGGCAACGGACCGGCCACGGTGGTCTGGAGCGACGTCCGCTTCTGGCGCAAGTAGCGGACCGGTCCGTGCGCCCGGAGATCCGAGCGGCGGTGCCGGCCGTCGTGCTCGCGCTGGCGGCAGCGGCGTGTTCCACGCAGCCGCCGGCCGAGCGCCCCGCCCGGGGACCCGTCACCTCCCCGGGCGGGGCCGCCGCCCCGGAAGAGCCGCCGACCGGCGACGGAGCGGTCGCCACGCTCCGCGCGGTCCTCACCACACCCACCGATATCGATCTCAGCTGGCGGGGCGGCGACCCCGGCGCCTCCGGCCATGTGCTGGAGTTCGCGACGGACGAGGCGGGCCCGTACACCGTCCTCCAGTATCTGCCTCCCGGCGTGACGACCTACCGTCACCCCGACCTGATGCCGCGCACGACCTTCTTCTACCGCCTCCGGACCTTTGACGGCCCGGCATCGGCGCCGGTCGACGTCGCCCTGCCGCCGGGCGAACTGACCACGGAGGACCAGGAGTCCGACCACGACTGGCTGGCTCCGCGCAGCGATCCCGGACGGTCCACGACCGGTCGTTCCGTCCGGGACGGCGGACCCGCCGCACCCTCCGGGCTCAAGGCCGAGGTCAAGCATGCGAACGGCATTCACTTCACCTGGACCGATCACGCCTCGGACGAAGAGGGCTTCCTGCTGGAGGCACGCACCCGCGGCGGTTCCGCTTACGCGCCGGTCGCCGTCCTCGACCCCGACATCAACTCCTGCGGTCTGATCACGCTTCCCACCGAGAAACGGGCCTCGTACCGGGTACGCGCCTTCACCTACGGCGCGCGGTCGAACGTCCCCCGGCTGACAACCGGAGAGCCGGCGGCCGATCAGCGTTGAAGTCCGGTGCTGGACTCACGGGGAGAGGACCTGGCGCTCATGCGGGGCGTTGTGCCGTCCGGGTCCTGATCCGCCCGCACCCGCCGCTCAGGCGGACGCCCTGACCACGAGCTCGGGCGTGAACAGCTCCGACCGTACGGCCTGGCCCGGCCGGGCGATCCGGCGCAGCAGCAGCTGGGCCGTCGCGGAGGCCATCTCCTCGACCGGCTGCCGTACGGT
This sequence comes from Streptomyces scopuliridis RB72, assembly GCF_000718095.1. GTDB lineage: Bacteria > Actinomycetota > Actinomycetes > Streptomycetales > Streptomycetaceae > Streptomyces > Streptomyces scopuliridis. The sequence continues at coordinate 314,687 of NZ_JOEI01000001.1, forward strand.
GGTCAGCGGCGGATCGCAGGACTGGGCGGCATGGCTGTCGTCGAAGCCCACCACCGCCACGTCCCGTGGGACGTCCCTGCCCGCGCGCTGGAGGACCGGCAGCGCGCCGAGGGCCATGAGGTCGGACGCCACGAACAGCCCGTCCAGATCCGGCCGCCGCGCGAGCAGCTCCCGTACGGCCGAGGCGCCTCCTGTGTGGGTGAAGTCGCCCTCCGCCCACGGGACATCGTGAATGCCGTGCTCCGCCAGGGCCGCGCGGAAACCCTCCAGACGCTCCCGTGCCGCGGGCATGTCCTGCGGTCCGGCCACCGAGCCGATCCTGGTCCGGCCCAGGGACACCAGATGGCCGGCGGCCAGCCGGGCTCCCTCGCGCTGGTCGGCCTCCACGAACGCGAGCGAGGAGTCGCGCTGAGGACGCCCCGACAGGACGGCGGGCAGCCGGGTGTCGGCGAGCAGCTGCGGCAGCGGGTCGTCCACATGCGACGAGATCAGCACCACCCCGTCCACATGCCCTTGACGCAGATACGAGAGGGTCTGGAGGCGGGAGGCCTCGTCGTCCACCAGCATCAGGACGAGATGGACGCCGGCGGGCCGCAGCACATCGACCAGCCCGCTGACGACGCGCCCGAAGTGCGGGTCGGTGAACACCCGGCCGAGGAAGGGGGCGGCGGCGTGGCGCTTCTCCTGCTCGGAGACCACGAGCGCCACCGAACCCGTCCGTCGGGTCACGAGGGAGCGGGCGGCGCGGTTGGGCACGTAGCCCGTGGCGGCCACGGCGTTCTCCACGGCGTTCCGGAGCGTCCGGTCCACCGTGGGTGTCTCGTTGATGACGCGGGACACCGTGGCCCGTGACACCCCGGCGACGCGGGCCACGTCCTCCAGGGTCACCGGGCGGGAAGGGGGCGGGGAGTCGGCATCCATGGAGTCTTTTATATCCGCGCCCTCCCCGTCGGCACACCGGCGGCCTGGCGATACGGTGCGGGCGCCGCCGTACCGTAGGGTCACCGGTCACTCGTCCAGCGAGGACAGCGTCTTGAGCTGCTCGGCGCGTACGTCGGCGATGCGCGCGGCGAGCCGCTTCGCCTCCTGGCCGCCGCCCGCTTGGGACTCGGAGCGGGAGACGCGCCCCGACTGTTCGAGATGCGCGCGGATCTCCTGGCGTACGAAGCCGTCGAAGTCCGCGCCCGTGAGCCGGCGGGCGCGGTCGAGATCCGCGTCCGTGACCATGCCCGGCATGTCATGGCCCTCGTGCACATTGGTGTCCGGCAGGCCCATACGGTCGAGCAGCCGCCGGAGTTGGGCCAGCTCCGCACGGTGTTCCGTCGCGAGGGCGGCGGCCCACGATGCCAGCGGCGGTGGCGACTCGCGGGCGGAGGCCAGCGCGAGAAGCTGTCCGGCCTGCTCGTTCATCGGCGTCATCAGCTGGATCCACCCGGAGTCGGTGGCGGTGAACGGCGCGGTGGACGAGGGGGCGGGGCTGGAGGACCTGTCGGCGCCGGCCGGCGGATCGGACGGTGTGGAGCAGCCGCTCAGGACGAGGAACAGGAGCAGGGCCGGCAGGGGCGTGGCGAGGCATCGCTTCATGGTGGGGTTCCCATGGACGGCCCGCCCGGGAGACCCCGGGCGGGCGTGTGGTGGATGGGACTGACGGAGAGTCAGGGACGTCCGTCCGCACCGCACTTGATGATGGGGTTGATGCAGTCGCGGACGCGGCGCTCCATCTCGGCGGCGGGCCAGACGTTGAAGAAGTCGCCGTGCATGGTGTACCCGGGCCCCGAAGCCAGCCGGAACCGCGCGGGATCGCCGTTGACGGGATACCGCAGCACCTGCCGGAGCTTGGGTACGGGGACGGGGTGCGTGGAGGGGCAGGCGCCCGCCACCGGATAGGACATATGGCTCTTGTGGTCCGCCGAGTCGAGGTCCCTGCCGTTCCAGCACTGCGGGAAGTCGAGATAGGACTCCAGCATCGAACCGGCCGGGCAGTTCACGAAGTCGGTGGAGGACCCGACCTCGCCGTGGTGCAGACACGACCAGCGGGAGATGGTGTTGTCGTTGGGGCCGGTGGCCTTGGCGTTGCCGGCCACGATGCGCAGGCCCCGGGGCATCGGCTGGATCTGCGCGATGATGTCGTCGCGTACGCCTTCACCGAGGTAGTAGAAGGTCGTTCCGGTCGGCTCGACCGCGGTGTCGCCGTTGTACAGGGTCGGCACCCAGTAGGACGAGAGGTCGATGGCGGGACTGCAGTTGCTGGACGCCCGTTCCAGACTGGTCAGGTCCGAGTGGGCGTTCGTGGAGGTGTTACCGAAGAAACTGTGCATGTGGGACGCGCCGGGAAGGCCCGGGAACACGATGGGGTCGTCGGTGGCCCGGTGGCTGTAGGGGCACTCCGCGAGGAACTCGGCGACGCGCACCACCTCTTCGGCCTGGGCGGGCGCGGCCTGCGCGCGCTCTCCCGGGTAGCTGAAGCCGGCGATGAGCAGGGCGGCCACGGACGCCGCGGCGAGTCCTAACAGCCGGCGCCAACGGGGAGGGGAGGGCTCGGTGGGGGGAGCGAGGATCCTTCTCACAGGGGTCCAATCCATGGGTTGCGGTGTGGTGTTGGGCAGGACAGGTGCGACGGGCGGACATCGCGGGATGTGGGGGAACGGGGCGGGCGGTGGCCGTCCGTATCAGCCCTTCTGCTCGACCCTCACCCAGTCGATCTCGGCCTGGATGCCGCCCTGGGCGATACGGTCGACGCTGGACTGCGGCAGCCCCCAGTAGGGCGTGGTGACCTTGTTCCAGCCGGCCGGATAGGCGCCGCCGAGAGCGAGGTTGAGGATCACGTACTGGTTGTGGTCGAAGACCCACTGGCCGCGCGTGGACTCCAGCTTGTTGCGGGTCGTCTCCTGGACGATCCGGTCGTCCACGGAGAACCGCATGGTGGTGGGCGTCCACTCGACCGCGTACGTGTGCCACTGGTCCGCGCTTCCCCCGCCGGGGTAGTACTGCTGCGCGCCGATGTTCCCGTCGGCGGAGTAGCCCGGCCCGTGCAGGGCGCTGCTGGTCCAGTTGCCGTAGCCGATGTTCTCCATGATGTCCGTCTCGCCCGAGGCGGGCCAGGACACGGCCGGGTCGTCGACATTGCTGCCGAGCAGCCAGAAGGCGGGCCAGTAGCCGTCGCCCACCGGGAGCTTCAGCCGGGCGCTGACCTTGCCGTAGGTGAAGTCGAACTTGGTGTTGGTGTCGATACGCCCCGAGGTGAAGTCGTACGTACCGCCGCCCGCCTGGGTGCAGCCCTTGCAGTACTTCGGGGTCAGGATCAGACTGCCGTTCGCGGTACGGATGTTGTCGGGGGAGTCGACATACGCCTGGGCCTCACCGTTGACCGAGCCCATCTCCTGGCCGGTTCTGACGACCCGCCACTTCGAGCGGTCGAGCGAGGCTCCCGTGAAGTCGTCGAAGAACGTCGTACGGTACGTGCCTCCCTGCTCCCCGGGGAGCGCGGGGTAGGCGGCCGCCGCGCTGCCGCCGGTGCCCCACACCTGGAACTCGTAGAGCGAGTAACCGAATTGGGCCGTGGCGGGCGCCGGGTTGTAGAAGGAGCGCCGCTCCTTGCCGAGCATACGTACGTAGCGCCCGGTGGCGGGCGTGGAGAGCGTGACGGTGTCATGGCGTCCGGTCGCCTCGGCCGGGGACTTGATGTCGGCGCGCCGCGCGGCGACCTCGGCGGCGGACGGGCGGTGGACGGTGCGCCAGGTCCTGTTGTCGTCGGAGACCTGGATCTCGAAGTCGACGGCGTACGCGGCTTCCCAGTACAGGTCCACGCTGTTGATGGTGGAGGACGCGCCGAGGTCGACGGAGACCCAGCGGTCGGCGTTCCAGTCGCTCGACCACCGCGTCTGATCGCCCTTGAGGCCGGCGGGCCAGCCGCCGTCGGTGACGAACGCCGGTGAGTTCCCCGCGTGCTGGTAGAGGTTGGTGTAGGCCGGGTGGTGGAGCGCGAGATTGGCGCGGGTGGTGGAGGCGGGGGCCGGGGTGCCGCCGTAGATCTTGAAGGAGTACAGCGAGTAGCCGTAGGGCGTGGCGCGTTCGACGCCGCGCAGGCGTACGTACCGTCCCCTGACCTCCTGTGGGTAGGTGTGCGCGGTGACGGTCCCGCCGGTGCCCGCGTCCTCGGTGTAGAAGGGCCGCCAGCTGGTGCCGTCGCCCGACACCTCCAGCACATACTTCTTGCCGTAGGCGGCCTCCCAGTCGAGGGTGACGCGGTCGATACGGAGGGTCTGGCCCAGGTCGACCCGGATCCAGGCGTCGTCGACGGCGTTGCTCGACCAGCGGGTCGCCCCGTTGCCGTCGAAGGCGGCGGCGGGTCCCAGGTCGGCGTTCTCACTGCCGGACGCGGTGGCGGCGGCCGGGTTCGCGCTCTGGGCCGCCGCCGCGAGATCACTGTCCCAGGCGGCGGCCGCGGCCCGGGGCGCACCGGTCGCGCTCGGAGCCGTCGCCGCCGTCAGCGCGGCGACGACGGCAACTGCGGAGGCGAAGAGAAGTCGTGGGCGCATGGCTCTCCTTCGAGAGGGTGGGGGAGCTCGGACACAGCCCGTACGGAGGGGCGGGGCTGGGGAGACCACAGCGAGAGAGCGCTCTCGTGGAACGTAGAAGCAGTCCCAGGAGGTGTCAAGGCATCTGCGGCACGTGGATTCCTGTCCAATGGAATCGACACTTCGTGAATACAACCCCGCACGCCGGGAAGTGCGCTCGATCAGGCTGGATAGTTCCTCATATCCCCTTATCACAGGGCTGATTGGGCGGCCGAGTAGTGTCGCCGCGTTGCGAAACCGGTCGTCTCTCTTGACGCGCTGTTCACATGCCGTGAACATGCCTGAGTGAGAGAGCGCTCCCTACCACCCCCACCGTTCATACTTTGAACAAGGAGAGCCGCCATGCCCACTCCCCCCACACGCCGTACGGTTCTCGGCGCCATGGCAGCGGCCGCGTCCGCTCCGAGCATGCTCGCCCTGTCCTCGCCCGCCTCCGCGCGTACCGCCGCCGCGGCCCTGCCGGGCGGTGGTGATCTCGGGCCGAATGTGGTGGTCTTCGATCCGTCGACGCCCAATATCCAGGGCAGGCTGGACGAGATCTTCCGTCAGCAGGAGTCG
>NZ_JOEI01000002.1 GCF_000718095.1 Streptomyces scopuliridis RB72
CTGATCCTGCGCCTGGTCCGGGAGAACCCGTCGTGGGGCTACCGCAGGGTGCACGGCGAACTCGCCACTCCCGGCATCACAGTCGCCGCCTCCACCGTCTGGGAGGTCCTCCAAGCCGAAAGCATCGACCCCGCGCCCAACCGGGCCGCCACCACCCGGGCCGACGCGCGCTCCGCGAGTTCGAGCAGCACCACAACGCGCACCGGCCCCACCAGGCGATGAACCAGGCGGCACCCCTGCGCGCCGTCCCCGAACCGCTGAACCCCGGACAGATCACCCGCCCGGACATACACCGCACAGACCGCCTCGGCGAAGTCATCCACGAGTACCGACACGCCGCCTGAACTGCACGGATGAGGTTTCCGGCAGGCGCAGGGTTGGGAGCGAGTGGGAGCGGCCCGTGCTCCCACTCGCTCCCAAAGCGCTCCCGGAAAACCCGTCAGGGGCCATCCGAAGACGGCCCCTGAGCTGCGAGAATATCCGACATCGCTGTCGGGACGACAGGATTTGAACCTGCGACCCCTTGACCCCCAGGAGTGAGGGTCGGGGCCATTTTCTGGATGTAGCAGACTTAATCAGGGTGCATGTTGTGCGCTGCAGACTCCCTCGTGCACCATCGCGCACACCGTGTGGTCCCCAACTGGTCCCCACCCGCGGTCATGGCTCGCACGCTACGTGCGACGTGTCGACGCCATGGCCGGCCCCCGGCTGGACAGCCCCTGGGCACTGCCGCACAGGTATCGCTGCGGGATTTCTGTCGCCAGTTCGTGGAGCTGGTCCGAGCCGACCGCACCCCGGAGGAGTTGGCCAAAGAGTTCGAGCCATCCGCGCAGACCATCCGCACCCGGGCCAACAAGGCCAACGCACTTTGGCGGCATGTATGGTACGGCTCCGCCGGACCTGTACGCGTTCGAGAGGAAACCATGGTGAAGTCTGTCGCCGCTGCCATTCCAACTGGCCCTGTCCGCAGGAGCCTTGCTTTGAAGTCGGTTGCTTCCAGAACGCTGCTGGCCGCTGTGCCGGTGGTAAGCCTCGGAGTGTTGGGGGTCGTGCCGTCCCTCGTCATCGCGTTGCGTCGGCGCGGGCGCGCCCACTGGATCGCGTGCGCCGTATTCACCGTGGTGACGGTCGGCTGGGTTGTGCAGATAGCAGTGACGCCTGAGGAAACCCACGGTCTGCTGTTCGTGGCCGATTTCCTGCTTCTGCTTCTCTCCACCGTCGGGGCCACGCTGCATTGCCTGCTCAGCTATACCCCGAGCCCGAAGGGCACCGGTGAGTCAGCGTGAAGACCCGGCGTGCATGGAGAAACAGGGCCGAGCAGGCTCCGCCGCGCCGCGGTGAGTGGCTCCGGCCGCAGATCGCCCGGGTGGTCGGCGCGTTCAGGGGGAGAGGGCGGTGGGTTGTGGCAGGTGCGACTGCGCTTGGGCTACTTGGACTGCTGGCCTTTCAGTTGCTCGGCGGTAGCGACCCGGCGGGGGCGCCGGACCCGCGAGCGCGTCAGTACGAGGATGAGGACGCCTGCCTGCTGACGGGTGATCAGGGAATTGCCTCCGGAACCCCCGCCGCGCCGGTGTGGCAGGCGATGCAGAAGGCATCGCTTGATACGCGCGCCCGTGTCAACTACGTACCGGTGACGGGCGAACAGTCAGTGGCAAACGCACGGCCGTTCTTCAACACCCTGATGCAGCGTCAGTGCGGGGTGGTACTGGCGGTGGGCGGTCCGCAGGTCGAGGTCACGGAGGCTGGGGCGGCGCGGCATCCGAACATTCGGTTCGTCGTGGTCGACGGCTCAAGTGACGCCGCCAATGTCGTCGTGGCCAAGTCCGGAGAGGGGCTTGAGGAGACGGTGGTGGACGCCATCCAACAGGTAGTCAAAGGCCGCTAACCGACGGTAAAACGGGTGGAAGTGGCGCCCTGAGCCTCTCATGACGGGTAAAGATCAAATAAAATGCCATGGTGAAAGCTGGGTTGGCAGGGCCATGACGGTCAAGATTGCGCAGATCCTGTAACCGTTTCGTGAGTAAAGGCCCTTCCCCATGCGCGCTCGCCGGGTCCGTGGTTCCCGCCTGTTCCCGCCCGGTCGCACCGGTCGGCGCAGAGCGAGGGCGACGGCTCTTTCCGTCCTCGTCTCGTTCTCCTTCATGCTCACCACCGAGACAGCGGCGGCCGAGGGTGCCACGCTTCCGGCGCTCAGCATGCCGGAACTCTCCCTGTCAGGCCTGTGGACATGGATGAACAAGTCTCCTCTGGACACCCCCGACCAGCAGAGCGGAACCGCCCGTGGCAAGAGCCACTTCGCCTCGGCCGACTCCACCCGTACCGATCGTGTGGTCGGCCACGCCCCGGGCAAGGGCAGGGGCGAACTCGACCTGTACGAGAGACCCGTGGACGCGCCCGAGAAGGTCACGACCCGGGCGCGGGCCGTCGGCAACGCGGAGAGCTTCAACGCGAAGACCAGCAAGCGCGACGCCAAGAAGTCGACCGCGACATCCGACTACTACGTCAACGCCGACGGCTCGACCACCGTCCGGCACTACACCGGCCGCACCAACTTCGCGTCCAGCGACGGCGGGTGGCAGCCGGTGGACACCAGTCTCGTACAGAACGCGGACGGCAGATTCGAGGAGCGCGCCAACTCGCTCGCCATCGATTTCGCTTCGGACGCCGCCGATCAGCAGCTCGCCTCCGTCGACTTCGGCGGAGGCCGCTCACTCGCGTACTCGCTGCGCGACGCCGCGAGCGTCGTTCCGAGAGTGGACCCCAATGGTGCCCTGACCTACGCGGACGTTCTGCCCGGCACCGACCTTGAACTCGTCCCACTTACGGACGGCTCCAAGGAAAACCTTGTTCTGCGTTCGCCGGACGCCGCCAACTCCTGGCTCTTCCCGCTGGACGTCAAGGGGCTGACCCCGCGTCTCACGGACGACGGCGACGTGGAGTTCATCGACGCCGACGATGCGGTGACCGCCACCATCCCGCACGCGTACATGGCCGACTCCAAAGTCGATCCCCGCTCCGGTGACACCGCCCAATCCCGCGAACTCACCTACGACATAACGACGGTGGGTGGTACGCCCGCGCTGCGGCTGACCGCCGACCGCGCCTGGCTCGTCGACCCTGAGCGGGTCTACCCGGTGACCGTCGATCCGACGATCGTCGCGAGCAACTCCACGTACGCCCAGAACACCATCCCGGGCGATCACTCCACCGAGGACCAGATCAAGGTCGGTTCATACGACTCGGGTACGAACAAGGCCAATTCGTTTCTCCAGTTCAGCTCGCTCGGCACCACGCTGAAGGGGCAGCGGGTCTCCGCCGCGACCCTCAATGTGTACGCGCTCTGGTCCGCGAGCTGCACGGCCATGCCGTTCTCGGTCCACCCGGTCAATCAGTCATGGACGCCTTCCGGGGTCACCAGCTATCCCGGTCCGTCCTACGACGTGGCGATCGGCACGGCCACACCGGCGCCCGGCGCTTCCTGCACGAATGACACCGGCTCCACGTCCGTTGGCGTCAAAATGCCGGTAACGCTCTCCACCGGCTGGTTCGACTGGGTCGCCACGGGCGGCGCCAACTACGGTCTCGCGCTGACCGCCCCGACCACCGACGGCGCGCACTGGAAGAAGTTCCACTCCGACAACTCGGCGACTCCGGGATGGCGTCCGGCCCTCGACCTGACATATGCGCCCAACACCAAGCCGCAGGTCAACGCCCAGTATCCGCCGGAGAACTTCCCGGCCAACACCCTCCAGCCCGAGCTGCTCGTCTACGCGAGCGATGCCGACAAGTGGCCGTCGGCCCTGTCGTACACCTTCGAGGTGTACGACGCCGACAGCGACAGCACCACACCGGTCGCCACCTCCGGTGCCATCGCCAAGGGCTCCTGGAAGATACCCGCCGGCAAGCTCACCTGGAGCAAGAACTACGTCTGGTACGTCGGTGTCAGCGACGGCTACGAGGAGGTGACGCACTCCAGCCGCTTCTCCACCGCCGTGCCGCAGCCGCCGGTCACCTCGGGCCTGGCCCAGAACACGGACGGTCACGAATTCGACCCGAGCGACGGCAACTACACCACCGAGGACACCGACGCCGAGGTGCAGGTCGTCGGTCCTTCCCTCTCCGTGGAGCGTTCGTACAACAGCCTCGATCCGCGAGTCGACAGCGCGTTCGGCGCCGGCTGGTCGACGGTGGTCGACATGAAGGCCGTCGAGGCCAAGGACGGGGCGGGCGCGGTCACCAGCGTCGTGATCACCTATCCAGGCGGGGAGCAGGTCGCCTTCGGCCGCAACGCCAACGGTACGTTCGTCCCCCCGCCGGGCCGGTACGCGCGGCTCCAGACCGTCACCGGTGGCTACACGCTCACCGACAAGGACTTCACGGTCTACACCTTCACGCAGCCCACGGCGAAGGCCGCGGTACGCGCAATATCCGGCATCAAGGACTACGCGGGCCGTACCGAGACCTTCAGCTACACCTCAAACCAACTGACCAAGATCACCAACACCACGTCGAACCGGTCCCTGACCCTCACCTGGCAGACTCCGACCGGCGCCACGGCCCCGCACGTGGCGACCGTCGCCACCGACCCGTCCAAAGCGGGCGACGCGAGTACCGTACAGACCTGGACGTACGGTTACTCGGGCGACCAGCTCAGCTCGGTGTGCCCGCCTGCCGACCCGGCCAAGTGCACGACGTACGGCTATGCCACAGGCAACCACTACCGCACTACGGTCCTCGACGCCGACCCGTTCGCCTACTGGCGCCTCGGTGAGGCCACGGGCGAGACCGTCGCCAAGGACGCGGTGGACAGCAACCAGGGGCGGTACAACGGCCTCTACCGCAATGTGACCCTGGGCGGTTCGGCCGTCCTCGCGGGCTCGACGCAGAAGACCGCCACCTTCAACGGCACCACCTCGTACGTGGAGATACCGAGTGCTCCGGGCGCCACGCCCTCGTACATGTCGGTGTCGCTGTGGTTCAAGACCACCCAGGCGGGCGGTGTCCTCTTCTACTACGGCGACAAGCCGTTGAGCGTCTCCGACCCGGTCGGTACGACGACCAAGAACACCCCCGCCGTGTATGTCGGCACCGACGGCAAGCTTCGCGGCTGTCTGGCCATGTCGCCGGGCTGCAACACCACCATCACCTCCAGTGCCTCTGTCAACAACGGCCAATGGCATCAGGCCGTCCTGACCGGTGTGGCCAACAGCCAGACCCTGTATCTGGACGGCGTTGCCCAGGGCACGCTGACCGGCACGATCAACGACTGGGAGCAGCCCTATCTCTCGCTCGGCGCCGGGGTGAACACCGACGGCTGGCCCGCGATGAACGCGAACGACAAGCTCGGGCACTACAGCGGCCAGCTCGCCGAGGTCGCGATCTACTCCGAGCCGCTCGGCCAGGACGTCATCACCGCCCAGTACCAGGCGGCCAAACGGTCCGCCGGCCTGCTCAACAAGATCACCACTCCGGGCGGCAAGACCCAGTCCTCGGTCGCCTACGGCACCACCGACGACCTGGTCCTCCAGGCCACCGACGGCGACGGAGGCACCTGGAAGCTCAATTCCTCCACCGTCACCGGCTCCTCGCAGGTCTACCGGTCGGCCGTGATGGGCTCCGCGCCCGCCGGCTACTGGCGCCTTGACGACACACAGGGCGCACCGCAGGCCGCCAACGAGATCCACACCGGATTCGGTACGTACAACACCGTCACCCAGGGAGTCGCCGGCCCGTTCGGGACGGGCGACGCGACCGCAGCCTCGTTCAACGGCACCAGCTCGTTCGCGGAAGTGCCCTACGCGCCCTGGCACGGCAAGCAGGACCGCGCCGTGGAGCTGTGGTTCAAGACCAGCAAGCCCGGTGTGCTGATCGCCGACCAGAGCCGGGCGCCGAATGACCCCGAAGGCGTCGGCGGCAGCTGGAACCCCGTCCTGTATGTGGGCGCGGACGGCAAGCTCCGCGGCCACTGGTGGAGCGTCAGCGGCAGCGGCAGCACCGACTTCGGCTCCAAGGCCGTGGTCAATAACAATGCCTGGCACCACGCGGTGCTCTCCGCCTCCGGCTCCACCCAGACGCTGTACGTCGACGGTGTGAAGCAGGCCGACTACAGCGGCGCGGCCAAGGACCAGTCCAACACCCGTACGTTCATCGGCGCCGGCTTCACCCGATCCTGGATCAGCTCCCCGGGCGACATCAGCTACTTCACCGGTTCCATCGCCGATGTGGCCGTGTACGCGGACCCGCTCGCCGCCGACCAGGTCGAGCAGCACTGGTCCGCGTACAAGGCGTCCTCCGGCGTCGCCCCGGTGCGTACGGTGAAGCTCACCGATCCCACCGACAAGACGCTGACGTACGTGTACGACGCGGAGCTGGGCAACCGTCTCCTCGCGGCGGTCGACACCAACGGCAAGCGGTCCACGTACGGCTACGACACGGCCGGCTTCCTGCACACCGTGACCGACGCCAATGGCAATCGCGCCATCACAGGGCACGACATCCGCGGCAACACGGTCTCCGAGACCACCTGCCAGGACACCACGGCCAATAAGTGCTCCACCGAGTACTCCACCTACTTCCCGGACGCGACCACGGCGTTCCCGCCTATGGATCCGCGCAACGACCTGGTACTCACCGAGCGGGACGGCCGTTCGTCGGAACCGGCGGACAACACCTATCTGACCAGCTACACCTACGACAGCGGCGGCAACGTTACCTCGGTGACCACGCCGCCGGTGGCCGGGCATCCGGCCGGCCGGACCGCCACCACCAGCTACACCACCACCAGCACCCCGGCCGCGGAAGGCGGTACGGCCAAGGCTCCGGCCGGACTGGTCGCGGACGTGGTCACGCCGGGCGGCAAGCGGACGACGTACACCTACTTCGCCAACGGTGATCTCGCCGAGGTCACCGATGCCAACGGCGCCAAGCTGAGCTACACCTACGACGCGCTGGGCCGGCAGCTCACCGAGACCGAGATATCCGACGCCCAGCCGGGCGGACTCACCACCACCCTGACCTACGACAAGAACGACCAGGTCCGCACCGAGACCAGCCCACCGGTCACCAACCGGGTCACGGGCGCTGTCCACACCGCGCGGTCGACGACGGTGTACGACGCGGACGGCAACGTCACCGAACAGACCGTCGCGGACCTGACCGGCGGTGACGCGGCGCGTACGACGTCCCTCACGTACGACGCGTACAACCGGCAGGCGACCAGGACCGATCCGGGCGGTGACACCACCGCGTTCGAGTACGACGTCTACGGCAACAAGACCAAGGAGACGGACCCCGCGGGGAACGTCAACACGTACACGTTCGATGCCGAGGGACGTCCTCTCACCACAAACCTGCTCAACTACACCGGCGACCCGGACAACCCGTCGTCCCCGGCCACGCTGGTGCAGGAGTCGCGGGCGTACGACCCGGCCGGGCGGCTCGCCTCGGTCACCGACGCGATGGGCTGGACGACCGCGTACACCTACACCGACGACGGACTGTCGGCCTCGGTAGTGCGCAAGGACCCGGCGAGCGGCGCATCGTTCACCGAGCAGGCCAACACCTATGACGCGGCCGGAAACCTGATCGAGCAGGTGACCGACGACGGCCAGACCAGAACCACCTTCGCGGTGGACGCGGCCGACCGCACCACCTCATCGGTGCTCGACCCGGCCGGCGCCAGGCGCTCGACGAAGGTCTCCTACGACCCGGACGACAATGTGGTCTCGGAGACCGAGACCGACCCGGCGACCGGTGACATCAGCACGGCGGACACGACGTACGACAACCTGGGCAATGTCACCGGCAGTACCGTCCACGACGGTACGACCGCCCCGGTGGCCCGCTACAAGCTGGACGAGACGACGGGCGTCTCCGCCGCCGACTCCTCCGGCGCCAACCACTCCGGAACCCTCGGTACCGGAGTGAAGTGGAACCCCGACCGCGGCGGCAGCGCGGACTTCGACGGCACGGCCAACGCGTACGCGCAGACGACCGGTCCGGTCGTCAACACCAGCGGCAGCTTCACCGTCTCCGCCTGGGTCAAGCTGAACGCGAAAACGGCCAACAACACCTTCGTGGCCCAGGAGGGCAAGAACGCGAGCGGCTTCCAGCTCTACTTCTCCACGACATACGGCTGGTCCTTCAACCGGCACTCCGCGGATGTCGCCAGCCCGGGCATCATCCGGGCGTACTCGGGTACGGCGGCGGTGACCACCGGGACCTGGACGCATCTAACGGGCGTGTACGACAAGGACGCCGGCCAGGTGAGGCTGTACGTGAACGGCGTCGCGTCCGGCACCCCCGCCGCGTTCACCACCCCCTGGGAATCCACGGGAGCGCTCCAGATAGGCCGCCTGCGCATGAATGGCGCCTCCAGCGAGAACACCAGCGGCGCGATCGACGACGTCCAGGTCTACAGCGAGGCGCTCACCACGGCGCAGGTCTCGGCGGTCCGAGGGGGCACCTTCCCGGCGGCCGGCAGCTCCGTGCGTAGCACCACCTGGAAGCTGGACCAGCGGGGCCTGCCGACATCCTTCACCGATGCCAACGGCAGTACCACCGACTACGGTTACGACGAGGCTGCCCAGCAGACCACGGTCACCGAACCGGCCGTCGACGCCGAACAGAACGGTGGCACCCCGGTCTCCGTCCGCCCGGTCTCGATGACCGGCTACAACACCTTCGGCGAGAACACCGAGAGCTCCGACCCACTCGGCAATGTCACGGTCACGGCCTACGACGCCGAGGGCCAGGAATCCTCGACCACACTCCCGAACTACACCCCGCCCGGGGCCACCGCGCCCATCACGGCCACCTTCTGGAACGAGTACAACAAGCTCGGCCAGGTCACCGCCGAAGTCGACGCGCTCGGCAATCGCACCACATACTCGTACACCCAACTCGGCGACCTGGCCTCGGTCGTGGAGCCGGGCGGCGACACGACGAAGTACGCGTACGACACCAACGGCGACCAGCTCTCCGCGACCCGGCCCAACGGCGCCCGCGAGGAAACCACATGGGACTACCTGGGCCGCCCGGTCACCAGCACGGACATCGTGCGCCAGCCCGTGCAGCGGGCGTACACGGCGATCAACGAATACAACGCCCCGGGCGGTGAACTGTCCCGGACCGTGAGCCCGACCGGTGTCGCCGAGTCGTACAAGTACAACGCGCTGGGCGAGACCACCGAGGTGACCGACAGCGCGGGCAACACCTCGAAGTTCACCTACGACATGGACGGCCAGGTCCTGAACTCCACGGACCCGGACGGCACCAGCACCAAGAACACCTACGACGGGTTCGGACAGCTCACCGCGACCAGCGATCTGGACGCCACGGGCAAGACGCTCCGCACCAGCAGCGCCACGTACGACCGCGCGGGCAACCCGCTGTCGGTGACCGACTACCGCGGTCACACCTCGACCTTGACCGTGGACCGTACCGGGCTGGTCACCAAGGCGGTGCAGCCGGTCTCCGCGACCGAGTCGATCACGACGACCTTCGGCTATGACGCGGCGGGCAACCGAACGCGGTTCACCGACGGCCGGAACAATCCCTTCCTGACCACATACAACAGCTGGGGGCTCCCGGAGTCCGAGATCGAGCCGTCGACGCCGGGGCACACCCCGCTCTCCAACCGCACGTTCACCATGGTGTACGACGCCAACGGGCAGGCGACCGAGGCGCGTTTGCCGAGCGGGGTCACCGTCACCAACGAGTACGACACGAAGGGACGGCTGACCCGGCAGAGCGGTTCGGGCACCGCGGTCACGACGGTCGACCGCACGTACGCGTACGACTCCGACGACCGGGTCGTCGCGGTCGCGGGGGCAGGTGAGGACAAGAACACCTTCGGCTACGACGACCGCGGTCTGCTGCTGTCGGCCTCCGGCCCTTCAGGGGATTCGTCCTTCGCGTACAACGCGGACGGGGCGATGACCACGAGGACGGACGCCTCCGGCACCTCCGCGTACGGATATGACACCGCGGGCCGGCTCAAGACGGTCAGGGACGGTGCCACGGGCTCGGACCTGACCTACGGGTACGACGTCAACAGCAATGTCACGGAGGTGGATTACGGGAGCGGCAAGTCGAAGCGGACTTTCGGCTATGACGCCCTGGAGCGGCTGACGAGCGACAAGCTGACCTCGCCGAGCGGCAAGGTCCTGTCGTCGATCGCCTACGGGTACGACGAGAACAACAACGAGACGTCGAAGACGACGACGGGTGTCGCTGGTGCGGGTACGCACACGTACAGCTATGACTGGGCGAACCGTCTGACGTCCTGGAACAACGGGACGGCGACGGAGCAGTACGGGTATGACGCGTCCGGCAACCGTACGCGGGTGGGCGGCGACACGTACACGTACGACGCGCGCAACCGGCTGACGTCGGACGGGCACAACACGTACACGTACACGGCCCGGGGCACGTTGAGCGGGATCACGGACGAGGGTGGGAAGCTGACCACGGTGAAGGCTGATGCCTTCGACCGGGTGATCCAGGAGGGCGACCGTACGTACACGTACGACGGTCTGGACCGGGTGCTGAACGCGACGGACGGGACCGGCACTTCGCTGTTCTCGTTCCAGTACAGCGGTGCCGGCAATGATGTGGCCTCGGACGGCGTGACGTCCTACAGCCGGAATGCGGACGGTGCCCTGCTCGGGGTGAAGACGGCTGTGTCTTCGGTGCTGGCGTTGACGGATCTGCATGACGACGTGGTGGCGCAGTTCACCGGTTCCGGTGAGGCGCTGACGGGTTCGTCGTCGTATTCGCCCTTCGGGATGGTCACCGAGTCGGTGGGGATGCTCGGGCGGCTGGGTTACCAGTCGGGGTGGACGGATCCGGAGACGGCCAAGGTGAATATGGCCGCCCGCTGGTATTCGCCGCAGTCGGGCCAGTTCAACAGCCGCGACACGGTGGGAATGGACGCGCTCCCGGCGTCGGTGTCCGCGAACCGGTACGCGTACGGCGACGACAACCCGATGACGGCGACCGACCCGACCGGGCACTGGCCGAGCTTCGTGGACAAGGCCATCAAAAAGGTCAAGAAGAAGGTCAAGAAGGTCGTCAAGTCGGCGTGGAAGAAAACCAAAAGGACGGTGAAGAAGGCGGCGAAGGCCGTCAAGAAGGCCGCGAAGGCGGTCAAGCAGGCGGTCAAGAAGGTCGTCAAGAGGGCCAAGCGCGTGGTGCGCAAGGCGGTGCACTATGTGGCGGACAGCGTCCACAAGGTCAAGAGATACGTCAAACGCACCTACAAACGCGTCAAGCATTACGCCCATAAGGTCGTCAAGCACGTCAAGAAGACGGTCCGGAAGGTCGCCAAGGCCGTCAAGCATGTGGCGAAGAAGGTCGTCAAGGCGGCGAAGAAGGTCGGCCGGGCGGTCAAGAAGGCGGCGAAGGCGTCAGCCCATTTCGTGAAGCAGCACGCCGCGACGATCGCTTCGGTGGCGGTGGGCGTGGCGGTCTTCGCGGGCTGCACCGCCCTCACCGCCGGGGTCGGCGCGATCGGCTGCGCGGCCCTGGCGGGCGCGGCGGCCGGCGGTGTCGGCTACATGATGAACGACGGCCCCAAATCGGTCGGCGGCTTCCTGGGCGCGGTCACCATCGGCGCGGCCACCGGCGCACTCGGCGGCGCCGCGGGCGGCCTGGCCGCCGGCGCGGCGGGTCGGCTTCTGGCCGGTGTAGGCGGCAGGGCCCTCCAGGGCGGGGTCATGGGCGCCACGGGGGGCGCGGCGGAAGGCGCGGTCGGCTACGGCATCTCCTGCGCGGCGAGCGAAGAAGGCTGCAGCGCCAGCGGCGCCGCCAAGGCCACAGCGGTCGGCGCGGCGACGGGCGGGGTCTTCGGCGCCGCGGCCGCCAGATTCGGCCCGAAGGCCAAACAACAGCCCGAGCCCGACAACACACCCCGGGCCCCGAGCACCTGCGCGCGAGTCCCGCACAGCTTCACCGGCCTGACGAGCGTCCTCCTCGCCAGCGGCACCACCAAACCCATCAGCGAGATCAAAGCCGGCGACTACGTCCTGACCGCCGAACCCGGCAAGAAAACCAAGGAGAAACACCGCGTCAAGGCGGTCATCGTCACCAAGACCGACAAGGACTACGTCGACGTCACCGTCGCCACCAAGTCCGGCCCCAAGACGATCCAGACCACCAAACACCACCAGTTCTACGAAGCCACCCGCAACACCTGGACCCAGGCCGCAGACCTGAGGCCGGGCCAGCAACTCCAGAACGCCTCAGGTAAACGAACCACGATCCTCGACATCAAGGCGTACACGGCACAGCGCACCACCTACGACCTCAGCGTCGAAGACCTCCACACGTACTATGTGCTGGCAGGCGATACTCCGGTACTCGTTCACAACTCAAATTGCGGACCGGGTACGAAATTCGATGTACCGACCGAGCCGGGCATTTACACAATCCACCTAAATGACGGAACGAAGTATGTGGGAAGCTCGACGTCAAGTATTAGAGAACGAGTGAATAAGTCGATGCGGTCCAAACATGCGGTTCGCAAGGCTGGATACACATCGGACGACGTAGTTAATGTCACCTACTTCACTCTGCCCGCTGGGACAAGCAAGACGGCGATCCGCCGAATGGAGCAGACCATGATGGAGGGTGTTAAGGCGAGAGGTGGAACTCTCCTTAACCGGAGAGACCCAGAGATCGAAGTCCCAATCGGCGGATATCTACCGTAAGCCTCTAACTGGAGTTAGTGATGGGAACCTGGGGTTCAGGTCCGTTCGACAGTGATACAGCTGAGGACTTCCTCGATGAGCTGGAAGAACAGTCCGCTCCGGAGCGGCTAGCAGTCATGGAGAGCACATTCCGTTCCGCCGTTGAGGGGGGCGGGGGCTCGTCCTCGTCGGTGCTTCCAGAAGAAGTGATGGCTGCTGCTGCGGTGGTCGCGGCAAATGTTCCTGCTGGGCAATCTCTATCCTGGAACGAGGAATATCCGAGCATTACGGAATGGCTAGAGAAGCCAATCACGCCCGCCCTGGCGTCATCTGCCATTCACGCGCTGGAAGTGGCATTGCCTACTGACGGATGGTTCTGGCGAAGCTGGGTGGATGTCGAGGAAAGGGCTGAGGCTCAGGCCGCGATTGACCGCTTGCGGGCTGTGCTGAGCCCCATCGGGGAAGGTGGATCTCGATAGCCGGTGGCTAATATCGAGGTCAGGCTCCAATGCGACTGAAGGGCCCCGCCGAAATCTCATTTCGGCGGGGCCCTTCAGCTGTTTGACGGCAACGCTGACGGCAACGTCAGCGGACGATGGCTCCGACGGGGGTGCCGTCGGGGTCGTCGCGGCCGGGGCTGAGGGTGTCGCCGAGCGTGTTGATGGCTTCGCGTTGGAGGCGGAGTCGTACGTGGGCGTAGACGCCGGCGGTGACGCCGATGTGGGCGTGGCCAAGCAGTTCTTTGATCACTACGAGGTCGATGCCCTGTTCCAGGAGCAGGGTGGCGGTCGAGTGCCGAAGATCGTGGAAGCGGATTGCTCGGAGTCCGGCGCGGTCGAGGAGGCGGCGAAAGCGGCGTGTGAGGTTGGCGGGATCGAGGGGGCTGCCGGAGGGCGTGGCGAACACGAGGCCGTTGTCCGCCCAGCCTGATCCCGCAGCCTGACGTTCGTCATGCTGCCTTTCCCGGTGGATCTTGAGGGAGCTGATGCATTCGGTGGGCAGGGCGATGCGGCGCTCGGAGGCGCGGGTCTTGGTGTGCAGGACGGTGAGGCCGCCAGTGGGGGTGCGCTGGAGGGAGCGGTGGATGGTGGCCGTGCCGCCGTCGAGGTCGAGGTCTTCCTAGTGCAGGCCGAGGAGTTCGCCCTTGCGGAGGCCGGTGCGCAGGGCGAGTTCATACAGCGCGTGGAGCCGGTCACTGCTGGCGGCCTGGAGGAACTGCCGGGCCTCGCTCGCGGTGAAGGGCTTGAAGCGCCTGGGCCGGGGCGCGGGGGTCTTGACGTTGCGGGCGACGTTGCGGGGCAGGTCGTCTTCGCGGACGGCGTGCTCCAGGGCGGACTTGAGGACCGAGTGGATGTAGGTCACGGTCAGCGACGACAGGTGCTTGTTGCAGCACTGGCCTATGGCGCAGCAGGAGCGCCGGGCGGTGTCGCGTCCCTGGATGCAGCACTGGCAGGTGCTGCGGAGGTGGTCGAGGAAGGTGCGGACGTCGCGGGCGGTGAGCCGGGCGAGCTTCTTCGCGCCGAGGCCGGGGATGAGGTGGAGGCGGATGCAGGCGGCGTAGCGGGTGTGGGTGTTCTCCCGGACCTGGTGGACGGCAATGCCGTTCAGCCAGTACGTCAGGTAGTCGCCCAGGGTGCAGTCGGATGCCGCGACGGGCAGGCCGAGGTTGCTCGCGGCGATCTTCTCGGTGAGCTTGCCCAGGGCTTCCTTCCGACCTGCGCCGTAGACGCGGACGCGTTTGCGGATATTGCCGGGGGCGAGAACGTATCCGGCGGCCTCCCACCGGCCGTCCTTGCGCTGGTAGATGGTGCCGTCTCCATTGGCGCGGGAGCGGCTGCGGCGGGTCGATGTGGGGCGCGGCATGGTCATCAGGCAGCTTCCTGTTCGAGGCGTGTGCGGATGAAGTCGGTGAGGGCGTGGGTGGGGATGCGGCGGGCGCGGCCGAGGGTGATCGAGGCGAGTTGGCCGGTGCGGAGCAGGTCGTAGACGGCGGAGCGGCTGAGCTGGAGGCGGGCCATCACCTGGGGCACCGTCAGCAGTTGCTGCGCCGGACTCAGCGCGGGGTGAAGGACCGCAGCGGGAGGCGTGGTCATCAGCTACCGCCTTCGGCCGTGAACTGCCGTTCCAATTCATTGCGGTGCCACACGTCAGCGGCGAGGAGTCGCGCGCCAGGGCTGTAGCCCGAGCCGAGGTAGTCCCAGTGGCCGACGACGAGCGTGGTCGCCGGGTCGGACTCGGGCAGGCCGGTGTGGGCGCGGGCCTGTTCGGTACGCCAGGCCCGGCGGATCTCGCGGAGCGCGGCGAGGGTGGTGGAGTAACTGCGGGACTTGGTGGAGAAGTGGCCCCGGAAGCCGAGCATGTGCGCCCACTTCCGGAGCTTGAGGTGGACGAACTCCGGCAGCCTGCCCAGCTCCCAGCAGGTGCGGATCATCCGTCGCACATGCCGGGCGACGGCGAGCCGGGACAGCGGCAGAGCCTGCCCGGTGCCGTCGCACGCGGTGCACGGGAGCGGCGTTCCGTGGGGCAGGAGGGTGGCGCCGCGTCCCTGGCAGGGGCGGCAGAACAGGGAGCGGTCGAGGGTGCCGGAGGCGTCGGCGGACTTGGTGGCGTACTTCGCCACGTAGGCGGCGACGGCCTGGTCGGTCAGTTCGGCGTCGGTGCCGAAGGCGGCGATCTCGCGGACGTCGAGCTGTTCGCCCCAGGCGAGTTCGCGTTCCCCGACCGCGTCCGACTCAACCGTCATACGGACCCGTGAGGCGTCGGCGCGTACGGCGTCGGCGAGCACAGCGACGGTGGCGTACGGGGGTGGGGGCTGGCTGGTGCCGTTGGGGCCGTCGAGTCGGATGACGGCGTGGAAGTGGACCAGGCCGCGCTTTTGGTACTCGGCGACCTTGGCGAAGGAGATCCGCAGGACAGCGTGGGCGGCCTTCTGGGTCATGCCGAGCCCGGCGGCGAGTTCGCGGCGCAGGTAGGTGGTGAAGCGGGCCCAGAGCGCGGAGGCATGAGCGTTGAAGAGGATTGCGCCCGTGTAGTCGTACGTCTCGGGGTTCAGTGGCGTCCCAATCAGGGCGTCCGTGGGTTCGTGGAGCTTGCGGCAGCGGCAGGGGCGGATGTCACCGCCAGGGGTGGTGAGGCGATTGTGGACGGGGCCGAAGGACGGCGGGGTGAGGGTGGCAAAGACGCGGGGGTGGGTGCGGACGGTGTCGGGCACGGTCTTGCCACCGGACAGGCCGGCGCGGATGAGGTGGTAGGTGTCGGCGGCGTAGAGGCGGGAGCAGGCCGGGCAGCGGGAGGCGCGGCGGTTGCCGCACGTGGTGAGCAGGCTGCCCGTGGGTTCGGCGGAGGTGATGTAGGAGCGCAGCACCTCAGCGGTCGTGGTGTCGACGGTGGTGATGTGGCCGGTCAGGCGGATGGGTTCGGTGTGGCTGACTTTCTGTGGCTGAGGCCAGAACCCCGTGGTCATGGGCCCGGCATGTGAGCGCCCGTCCCTGCCGGGGCTGATGAGGACGGGGGAGCCTCGATCGGTCACGCCCGGCAGGGACGGGAGTCGGGTGGGTCAGCGCGGGGCGGCGCCTGGGCGAGCAGGACGGGTCACATCTGTCGCCAGGCCCGCCAGGGCCGGGTGATGATCTCCCGGTAGGTGTGGTGGGACGGGTTTTGGCCGCAGTGGCGCAGCACCCAGTTCTGCGGTTCGGCGAAGTCCTCGCTCGTCGGTGAGGTCTCTCCGTCCACGGCGCATTGCATCGCGTACTGGACCGGCTCCGCGTCCGGCTCGCGGTCGGGCTGGAGAGTCCAGGTCTCGTAGCGCAGGACCGAGCGAGGGGTCACCGTCCCCACCTCCGGTTGGCCACGGCCACCTTGGCGCTCAGCTCCTCCGCCGGAGTCGGCGCACGTACGTCCTCGGGCGGCACGTCCCATTCCCGGCCACCGCGCGGTGGCCGAAGCTGCACGTACGGCCCCACATGCCCCATGACCACGCCCACCTTGCCGTTCCGTCGGTCGACCACCAGGGCGCCGGCATCGGGCGAGACGGTGTGCCCGTCGGTATCAGGGGTGGGGGCCGTCATCGTGACCACCCCGGCGAGGCGGTGCGCGACAGGGCGTCCAGTCGCAGGGCGGGAACACATGGGGTGGTGCTCTTTCGCACGGTGACGCTCCTCGGCGGCGTTGATGCGTGCCCCTGGGCCTGTTGGTGCCGCAGGGTCGGCACCCGATCCTCACGCCGGTCACCGGGACGAAGGAACCTCCACCAAACCCCACTTCGGGACGTCCCGCACCGTGTAGAACGTCCCTGGTGCCGTCCTGAGACGAAGAGGGAGACTCGTGCCGAACGAGAGACTACGAGCCGTCATGGCAGCCGGAGGCTGGACGTACGCCGCACTCGCTCAGCAGGTCGAGGTCGACCCCAAGTCGGTCGAGCGCTGGGTGAACCTCGGGCGCATCCCACGTCGTGCCACCGCCCTCCAGGCGGCCAAAGCCCTGGGAGAAGACGTGCACGCACTCTGGCCGGCGCTCCGCCAAGCCCGCCCCGCCCGCGCCATCAGCCCTGAGTTGGTGGCGCTCTACGAACAGCGGGCCGACATCCCCGTCTCGGCGTTCACCGACCTCATGGCTCAAGCCCGGGAACGGATCGACATCCTCGTCTACGCGGCCGTATTCCTCCACGAGGCTTACCCGCGGCTGAACGAACTCCTCACCGAGCGCGCCGCCGAAGGCTGCACCGTCCGCGTCGCGATCGGGGACCCCGACAGCGACACCGTCCAAGCCCGCGGCCAGGAAGAGCGGTTCGGCCACGGCATCGAATCCCGCTGCCGCCTCGCACTCATGCACTACAGGCCTCTCGCCGGCACCCCCGGCATCGAAGTCCGCACCCACGCCACCACGCTCTACAACTCCCTCTACCGCGCCGACGACCAGCAACTCGTCAACGCACACGTCTGGGGCGTCAACGCCTACGCCGCCCCGGTGTGGCACCTTCGCCGACACGAGAGGGGCGGCATGTTCGACACCTACGCCGACAGCTTCGACGCCGTGTGGGCGACGGCAACCCCCGTACGAGAGGAAGGCTGACCGTGGCGCGAACCGAATACTACGACGACCCGAACGCGCCCAAGCCGAACAGCATGGTCGCCGCCGCCTCCGCCGTCGTCACCGACGACCACGGCCGCATCCTCCTCCAGCGCCGACGCGACAACGACCTATGGGCCCTGCCCGGCGGCGGCATGGACCTCACCGACTCCCTGCCCAGCACAGCCGTCCGCGAAGTCAAGGAAGAGACTGGCCTCGACGTCGAGATCACCGGCCTGGTCGGCACCTACACCGACCCGAAACACATCATCGCCTACACCGACGGCGAGGTCCGCCGCCAGTTCAACATCTGCTTCACCGCCCGCATCACCGGCGGCCGGCTGGCAATCTCCGACGAGTCCACCGAACTCCGGTTTGTACCGCCCGAAGAGATTGAGCAGTTGCCGATGCACCACACTCAACGGCTCAGGCTCCAGCACTTCTTGGAACACCGCGAGAAGCCGTACCTGGGCTGAACCGTCTGACGGCAGTAGTGACGGCAACAACCCCGCACAACCACGGACACCCACGCACCTCACCGGACCAGCAAACCTCGCTTGACCTGCGAAAAAGCAGGTAGAGGGGCTCGCGTAGCACACGTACTATGTGCTGGCGGGCGTCACGCCGGTCCTCGTCCATAACTGCAACTCGGGTGTCAACTCCGCTGGTGAGGCGTGCGGTTGCGGAGGCGGCCCCAAGGCTTATTCCGTGGCGTTCGAGATGACTCTTGATGCAGCTGATTTCGGCCGGTCACGAGGAACGCACTTCAGAAGGGCGAACGAGGCCCTCGATGCAACACTTCAGTCGGACGCAAGCTTCGCTCAGTCGATGGAACAAACAATTCCCGGCATCGGTGCAGCCGTTTCCTCTAGTGGAGGCAGACGGACCCCCACTGGCTGGACCTGGCAACATGAGCCCGCTTCGAATGCCAACGGCCGACAGGGCGTGATGCGCCTCGTACCGCGTTCCCAGCACGATCCCGGATCCCTCTGGCAAAATCTACTGCATCCTGGTAGCTCTGGCGGCTACTCAGAGTGGGCGATCCCCAACGGCGCCCCGCGCAACAGAAAGTGAAGTGGCAGTGTCCATCACATTCACGCATAGAGGTGGCGAAATGGATGACGGAAGCGAGGGAGGAATCCCCGCACTCGTTGCCGAGCTCGAAGGACCGCTCGATGATGAGCATCCGGATGTCTCGGTCACAGATGATGAATCGTCCTGGAGTGTCTCCGCCTTTCAAAGCGGAAGTCTGGTGCTCGAGAATCTCGACAGCAGTGATGTCGATCCTCGCCACTTGCCAGATGTTTCGCGCGCTGAAATGGTCCGCGTGATGACTATTCTGGCGCAGGGCAATCTCGCGGACCTCCAACAGTTGGAGTGGCGTCCTGGGTATGAATAGAAATGGGTAGGAGTCCCAAGGTTGATGCGTTCTCAGCTCAGTTGACGAGATGAGCTGATCGCCTGCGTCGCGTCTACCCTCGCCTCGTCTGCCATTCAGGCGTTGGAAGTGGCGCTGCCCGCAGAGGCTGGTTCTGGCGAAGCTGGGTGGACGCCGAGGAGCGAGCGGAGGCGCAGGCGGCGATCGATAGGTTGCGGTCTGCGCTGCACCCTGTCAACGAAGGCGAATCTGGGTAATCCTGCCACACGGCCATAGCCCCGGAGTCATGCAAACCGCCCTCCTGGAGGCCGTCAGGGGCCTGCCGGCCACCTTGAAGCGGTCGCTGACCTGGGACCAAGGCACGGAGATGGCGCACCACCACGCCATCTCGAAGACATCAGGGGTGCCGGTGTACTTCTGCGATCCTCACAGCCCCTAGCAGCGAGGATCGAACGAGAACACCAACGGCCTGCTGCGGCAGTACTTCCCGAAGGGCGCGAACCTGTCGAAGTACTCCAGGGAGGACCTGGACGCCGTAGCGGCTGAGCTGAAAGCCAGGCCGCGGAAGACGCTCGGCTGGGACATGTGACCGCATAGGTTCGCCGGGTTGGTCGTCATGGCGGTTGGATGTGCGGTGACGTCCGATCCGACCGCTGGCGGCGCGGTGGCCGAGCCTGTCCGTGTGCGCAGACTGACCGACCAGGAGGGGCGGCGGCTGCAGCAGATCGTGCGCCGGGGCAGCACCAACTCAGTGCGCTATCGGTGCGCGATGACGCTGCTGGCCTCGGCCGGCGGGAATCGGGTGCCGGTGATCGCCCAGCTGGTGGCGGCCGACGAGGACACCGTGCGCGATGTGATCCACCGGTTCAACGAGATCGGCCTGGCCTGCCTGGACCCTCGGTGGGCGGGAGGCCGTCCCCGCCTGCTCAGCGATGACGACGAGGACTTCGTCGTCCAGACGGCCACCACCCGCCCCACCAAGCCCGGCCAGCCATTCACTCGCTGGTCGCTACGCAAACTCGTCGCCTACCCGCGCACAGTCCACGGCCGAGTGATCCGTATCGCCCGCGAGGCGTTACGCGGCCTGCTCGCCCGCCGTGGAGTCACCTTCCAGCGCACCAAGACCTGGAAGGAATCCACCGACCCCGACCGCGAGGCGAAGCTGGACCGGATCGAGCATGTCCTGGACCGTTTCCCCGACCGGGTCTTCGCGTTCGACGAGTTCGGCCCACTCGGGATCCGGCCCACCGCAGGCTCGGGCTGGGCCGAACGGAAACACTCCGACCGGGTGCCGGCCACCTACCACCGCACCCATGGAGTCCGGTACTTCCACGGCTGCTACTCGGTCGGCGACGACATGTTATGGGGCGTCAACCGCCGCAAGAAAGGTGCCGCGAACACGCCGGCCGCGCTCAAGTCGATCCGCGCCGCCCGGCCCGACGGCGCCCCCATCTACGTGATCCTGGACACATCCGCCGCTGGGCTACAAAGCACAAGGCCGAGCTGTGCTTCACCCCGACCTACGCCTCTTGGGCCAACCCCATCGAGGCCCACTTCGGATCGCTGAGGCAGTTCACCATCGCCAGCTCCAACCACCCCAACCACACCGTGCAGACACGAGCCCTGCACGCCTATCTACGCTGGCGCAACGCCAACGCCCGCCACCGCGACGTCCTGGCCGCCGAACGCAAGGAACGCGCCCGCATCCGAAGCGAGAAGGGCATCCGTTGGGGCGGACGCCCCCTCAACACCGCAGCCTGACCAACCGCGAACTTACACAGCCACAGCGCAGCATCGGTCCGCTCGTCGCCAAGCGCGGACGACCGAAGCGTTGTGAAGATGATCTCGGCTGGGCAGACCCGGAGCCCCGAACGGGGCCGGTTGCAGGAGAAGGACGGCGCCAGCGGAGAATGACTCAGGAGGCGGACGGCTCGATCTCCCCCGCGAAGACGATGACCTGGTCGATGAGGCTCCGCCGCAGATGGACGACGTCCGTTCCCGCCAGGCGGGGGCCTCCATCCGGCGTCGTGAAGACCCACTGGTACCGGGCCCACTCGTCCGGCATGTCCACCGCCGAACAGCGCACCATCGTGCCGGTCCCCGCGGGGTGGCGCCGGATGTCCAGCACGAACCGCTCGACCGCCTCGATCCCCTCACTGCGGCCCAACGGTCCCCAGAAGACCACGTCCGAGGTCAGGGCCTGGGAGAGCAGCGCAGTCACATAGCTGTCGTCCGAGGCGTTGAACGCGGAGATGAACGTGTCGATCGCGGACCGCGCGGTCTCTTTCTGCATGCACCAGTAATACCAGTCGCCTTGCGGACCGCGCTCGTCCCGTGAGCCGTCTCCCGACCACGGTGAACCATCCCGGTCACAGCACTAGGGGGTCGGGACTGGCTACGTCCCAGCCCTCCGCCAGCATTTCCGGGCACCGGCGGAGCCTGCCAACGCAGGCGACGCGACGCCAAAAATCCCCGCCATGCACCGAGACGCTGGGCCGGCGGAAGCCAAGTCGTAGATCAGCGCGCGGAGCCCGTGAGCTTCAGCGTCCACGATCGATGCCCCTTGCCATCCCCGTTATTGTGGTAGCGGCGATCGCCTGCGGCGGCAAGTTGATCTGTGCCAGCCTACATGGCACTCAATGACGTAAGGGGGGCGAGTGGCCGTCGATCCGCAAAGGAATGCCCGGATTCGTCTTGCACGCAAGCGTCCGACACCTACCCGTGTTCGACATCTTCGGACAGGCCCAGGGCGTGAACGGCGGCGGCCGGGAGAACACGCATGCCGAGGTGGCCTCGCGTCTCGCTGAGCTGCCGCACCGCGCGGTCCGGCTAACTGATCGTTTCAGAATGAGGTTCGGAGGCGGCGGAGGCATATAAGGCTGCAGGCCAGTTCGAGCAGGCCCTGATGGAGATCGGCGCGTCGTTCGTAGCGGGTGCGGAGCCGTTTGAACTGGTGCAGCCAGGCGAAGGCGCGCTCTACCACCCATCGCACTTTGCCCAGTCCGGAGCCGTGGGCGACGCCGCGTCGGGCGATCATGGGTTTGATACCGCGCTTCCACAGCAGGCGGCGGTACTTGTCGAAGTCGTAGCCACGGTCGGCGTACAGGCGTCGAGGCTTACGGCGAGGGCGTCCGTGCAGGCCCCTGATCGGCGGGACCGCGTCCAGCAGGGGCAGCAGTTGTGTGACGTCGTGCCGGTTGCCGCCGGTGAGCGTGACGGCGATCGGGGTTCCGTGACGGTCGACGATCAGATGGTGCTTGGAGCCGGGGCGGGCGCGGTCGACGGGCGAGGGGCCGACGTGATCCCCCCTTTGAGCGCCCGGATGTGCGAGCCGTCCACGGCACAGTCGTCCAGGTCCAGTAGGTCGGCGCGGCGCAACTCGCTCAGCAGGACGGCGTGCAGGTGCGGCCAGACACCGGCCTCGGTCCAGTCCCGCAGCCGGCGCCAAGCCGTCACCCCGGAGCAGCCCACGCTCTGCGCGGGGACATCACGCCAGGCGACACCGGTTCGCAGCACGTACATGATGCCGGCGAGTGCCGCTCGGTCGGGAACACGCAACCGCCCCGGATGGCGGCGGCGTCGCTCGGGAGCAGGTGGCAACAGCGGAACCACCCGCTCCCACAGGTCGTCAGGAACAAGATCAGCACGCACCCTGGACACCCTGCCGCCCAAGATCACCGAGCGCAAGAACCGCAGCTCAACTCATTCTGAAACGATCAGTAAGCCACGACATCCCTGCAAGCGCCGCCCTACTGGACAAGATCGCCAACACGGTCTGAAGTCTGCCTGCCTGACGAATCCCCGCCCCCGGGCCAGCTGCCTTGTGCCTCGGCCCCGAGCCGCGACGCCGCCGGGTAACGAGCCGAAGTACGCACGTTGGAGGTGGCCGCGAGCAGCGCCCTACGGCCACCAACAACGACCTCCCACTGGTCAAGTCAACCCATACGACACCTCTCTCCCCCACCAGCGCCACCCGCCACCTGCCCCTATGCCACTCGGCGCGTTCAAAATCTGGAGGGGGTGCGCACCGAGATAGGGAGCACGACCCCTTGACGAGAATCCGGACAAGGGCTCGAAAAGCCGAGCACATGACCGGCGCAGCGGCTCCGAGCAGCCGAGATTTTCACCGGGAGCGACACCATGGGGCGACCCACGGTCAACCCTAGATTGACGCCGCTCCCAGCTTTCGGCGGGTTGGAAGCGAGTGGGAGCGGCCCGTGCTCCCACCCGCTCCCGAAGCGCTCCCGTGAAACGTCTCAGGGGCCATCCGAAGATGGCCCCTGAGCTGCGAGAATATCCGACATCACTGTCGGGACGACAGGATTTGAACCTGCGACCCCTTGACCCCCAGTCAAGTGCGCTACCAAGCTGCGCCACGTCCCGATGTGTGGCCTCAGTGAGGGAATCCCCCGGTTGGCCACGCAAGAGAACATTACCTCACTCCGAGCGGCGCGAAGACGCGCCCCGTCCGCGCGACAATCGGGGTATGAAGGAGAACCGGCGGGATCGTGACGACGAGGGGCGGGCGCGGAGTGCGCGGCCGCGGGATGGGCTGGGGCGGCCGTTGGCGTATGGGGCTCCGGGGGTGGAGCGGCAGCCCGAGGGGGTGGTCCGGACGCCCGGGGAGACGCTTCAGGAGGCGCAGCGGCTGCTTGACGCGGGGAAGCCGTTCCATGCGCACGAGGTGTTCGAGGACGCGTGGAAGTCGGGGCCCGACGCGGAGCGGGGGCTGTGGAAGGGGATGGCTCAGCTGGCGGTCGGGCTGACGCACGCCGCCCGGGGGAACGCGACCGGTGGGGCGCGGCTGCTGTTGCGTGGCGCGGAGGCGATCGCCCCGTTCCGTGACCCGTACGGTATCGGTGTGGCCGGACTGACCGCCTGGGCACGGGAGTTGGCGGAGCGGGTGGCCGGCGGCGAAGAGGTGGACGCGGCCCGCGAGGCTCCCCGGCTGGTGCCGCTCACTCCGTGAGCAGGATGACTTCGAGCGTGCGCGGACCGTGTACGCCCTCCACCCGGTCGAGTTCGATGTCGCTGGTGGCGGACGGTCCGGAGATCCAGGTCAGCGGACGGGTGGGGTCGAGCAGGGGCATGGCCTGCGGTACGGAACCGACCACCTGGTCGGCGGTGCGTACGACACAGATGTGATGGTCGGGGACGAGTGTGATGCGGCGCCGTCCCTGGTCGGGGGCCGCGTCGAGAACGAGTGTGCCGGTCTCCGCGATGGCCAGGGCGCAGCCGGTGATCACACTGTCCACGACGTCGAGTTCCCGGGCCGTGGCGGTGGGATCGTCCTCCACCCTGATCAGATCGGTGCCCACCGAGGAGAGCGCGGAGAGCCAGAACGCCGGGAGCAGCGGGGGTACGAGGACGGTACGGGCGCCGCGTTCCGCCAGCAGGCGCGCGATGAGCGTGGGGAGTCCCTCGCTGTCGGTCCGGTGGACGAGCGCGCGGTAGTCGGCGAGGTTCTCGGCGAGCAGGTCGATGACGCGTTCGTCGGGGGTGTGCGTCTCCAGGTAGTCGCGCGCCGCTTCCGGGGCGTCGGGGGCGTCCGCGACGGCGGCACGGATCCGGGCGAGGATCCGCTCCCGGGATCCGCCGCTCGTACCGGTGCCCGTACCGCCGCCCCTACCGGTACCGGTGCCCGAAGCCGCGCCTGCGCCGGTGCTCATGTCCCTGTGTCCTTACGGTCGTTGTGGTGCTTCTTCCACCAGTCGCGGAACGACTCCGGTGGCAGTTCGGGCAGATCGCGCGAGTCGGTCCACGCCCCCGCCCCCGGGAGCTTCGAGGGATGCAGCCGGCGCGTCTTCGACGCGGCCCGCTCCCCCGCCGCCATCACCCGCGGATGGTCGAAGACCCACCCCGCCGCCTTCATCGCGGCCTTCTCCAGCCGGTGCCCCTTGCCGCCCTGGTCCGCCACCCGCTCGCGGAGATGGACCAGTACCTCGGGGATGTCGATGGCGACCGGACACACGTCGTAGCAGGCCCCGCAGAGCGAGGAGGCATACGGCAGCGACGCGTCGATCTCGCTCTGGATGCCCCGCAGTTGAGGGCTGAGGATCGCCCCGATCGGGCCCGGGTAGACCGAGCCGTACGCATGCCCGCCGGCCCGCTCGTACACCGGGCAGACATTCAGACAGGCCGAGCAGCGGATACAGCGCAGCGCCTGCCGGCCGACCTCGTCGGCCAGCGTGTTCGTACGGCCGTTGTCCAGCAGCACCAGATGGAAGGTGCTCGGGCCGTCCGCGTCATGGGTGCCGGTCCACATGCTCGTGTACGGATTCATCCGTTCCGCCGTCGAGGAGCGCGGCAGCGTCTGGAGGAAGACCTCCAGATCCCGCCAGCTCGGCACCACTTTCTCGATGCCCACCACGGAGATCAGCGTCTCGGGAAGCGTCAGACACATCCGTCCGTTGCCCTCGGATTCGAAGACCACGAGCGTGCCGGTCTCGGCGACCATGAAGTTCGCCCCCGAGATACCGACCTTGGCGCGCAGGAACTTCTCCCGCAGATGCAGCCGCGCGGCCTCGGCGAGTTCGCCGGGGGTGTCGGAGAGGCCGTCGGGCGCCGGCCGGCCCCAGGCGCCCATCCGGTCGCGGAAGATGTCCCGGATCTCGCCCCGGTTGCGGTGGATGGCCGGGACGAGGATATGGGAGGGCCGGTCGTCGCCGAGCTGGACGATCAGCTCGGCGAGGTCGGTCTCGTACGCGGAGATCCCCTCGGCCTCCAGCGCCTCGTTGAGCCCGATCTCCTGGGTGGCCATCGACTTGACCTTGACGACCTCGGTCTCGCCGGTGGCCTTCACCAGCTCCGCGACGATCCGGTTCGCCTCGTCGGCGTCGGCCGCCCAGTGCACCACTCCGCCCGCCGCCGTGACCGACTCCTCCAGCCGCACCAGATAGCGGTCCAGATGGCGCAGCGTATGGTCCTTGATCCGCTTGCCCGCCTCCCGCAGCAGCGCCCAGTCGTCCAGCTCCGCCACGGCCTTGGCCCGCTTGTCGCGGATGGTGTGGGTGGCGTGCCGGAGATTGCCGCGCAGTGTCTCGTTGCCGACCGCCTCCTTCGCCGCCACCGGAAACGCCGGCATCCCCAGATACGTACCGCTCATGACCAGGGCTCCTCTTCCGTCGACGCCAGAATCTCCGCGAGATGGACGGGACGCAGCGGGGCACCCTCCCGGCTCACGATTCCGCCGATATGCATCAGACAGGAATTGTCCGCGCCGCACAGCACCTCGGCCCCGGTGGAGACCGCGTTGCTCACCTTGTCCTGGCCCATCGCTGCCGAAACATCGGAGTTCTTCACGGCGAAGGTGCCGCCGAAGCCACAGCACTCGTCCGCACCGGGCAGCTCCCGCAGTTCCAGTCCCCGTACCGACTCCAGCAGCTTTCGCGGCCGCTCCCCCAGGCCCAGCAACCGCAGACCGTGACAGGAGGGGTGGTAGGTGACGGTGTGCGGGAAGTGCGCCCCCACATCCGTCACGCCCACCACGTCGACCAGGAACTCGGTCAGCTCGTACGTCCGCGCGGCGAGCGAGGCCGCCGCCTCGTCGCCGATCTTGGGGTAGTGGTGGCGGACCATGGCCGCGCAGGATCCGGACGGGGTGACCACATAGTCGTACCCCTCGAAGGCCCGGGTCATCCGCCGTACCAGCGGCTCGGTCTCCCGCCGGTAACCCGTATTGAACTGGGGCTGGCCGCAGCAGGTCTGTGCCTCGGGAAAGTCGACGTCGACGCCCAGACGTTCGAGGAGCCGTACGGTCGCGATACCGGTGGCCGGATAGACGGCGTCGTTGACACAGGTGACGAAAAGGGCGGCGCGCATGGGCGGAGCATATGTCGGGCGCGAGGGTGCGCGGAAGCCCCTCGAAGAGGGTGATGGATCATCAGACATCCGATGGATATGACCTTCCTCCGTACCGCGACGGGGCAGACGGGGCGGGCGCGGCACATGACGGGGCGAACGCGGGGCATGACGCGGCGGGCGTGGGGCATGGGGCAGACTCGGCGGGGTGAGAAAGGTCTATGTCATCGGTATCGGCGCGGGCGACCCCGACCAGCTGACCGTCCAGGCGGTCAAGGCGCTCCGGCGCGTGGATGTCTTCTTCCTGCTCGACAAGGGCGCCGAGAAGTCCGATCTGATCGCGCTCCGGCACGAGATCCTGCGCCGCCATGCCGGTGAGTCCGCCGGCGGCCGGGGCTATCGGCTGGTCGAGGTCCGCGACCCGGAGCGGGAGCGCGCGGCCGACGGCGCCGGCTATCCCGGGACCGTCGACGACTGGCGGAGCCGGCGCGCCGCCCTCTACGAGCGCGCGATCATCGACGAGCTGAGCGACGGCGACGGCCCTGACGGGACCGAGGGCCCCGACCTGGACAGGACAGGGGCGTTCCTCGTCTGGGGCGATCCCTCCCTGTACGACTCGACGCTCCCCATCCTGGACGAGATCCTGGCGCGCGGCTCGGTCCGGTTCGAGTACGAGGTGATCCCAGGCATCAGCAGTGTCTCCGCGCTGGCGGCCAGGCACCGCGTCACACTGACCCGTGTGGGCCGCCCCGTCCAGATCACCACCGGCCGCCGGCTCGCCGAGGGCTGGCCCGGCGGCGTGGACGATGTCGTGGTGATGCTGGACGCGCACGAGTCCTTCCGGCACCAGCTGGCGGCCGATCCGGTCATCCACTGGGGCGCCTACGTGGGCACGGACGACGAGATCCTGGTCTCCGGACGGCTCTCCGAAGTGGCCGACCGGATCGGGGAGTTGCGGTCCGAGGCGCGTGCCCGCAAGGGCTGGATCATGGACACGTATCTGCTGCGCCGGGACCCGGGCCCGTCCGGCGGCTCGCCGCGGGACAGACCCTGAGGACCGCCAGTCCGGCCGGGCCTCGACGCCCGGCGCATGGACACGTATCTGCTGCGCCGGGACCCGGGCCCGTCCGGCGGCTCGCCGCGGGACAGGCCCTGAGGACCGCCGGTCCGGCCGGGCCTCGACGCCCGGCCGTTCTGAAACGTTCAAAGGCACGTCGGCACTTCCCCGTCAGCTCCGCCCCACGAAGTCCCAGGCGCCCTGCCCCGCCCGGTACACCACGAAGCCCGGTTCCGTACGGAGATACTCCGCTCCGCCCGGCGCCTTCACCAGCTCGGGGCGCTCGGCCGGTACATGGATCTCGGCCGTCGCGCCGACCGGCACCCGCACCGAGAGCCGCAGATCACGGCCTATCGCGGACCAGGCCACCGAGGCGGTGCCACGTACCGTACGGATCGAGGTGCGCGCCCAGGTGACTCCGGTCCGGCCGTCGGGCCGTACGGTGAAGGTGCGGTAGCCCGCGTCCCCGGGGCGCAGTCCCGCCACGTTCTCGTACAGCCACTGCACGACCGTGCCCTGGAAGTAGTGGTCGCGCGAGCGTGAGTCGACGGGCCACATCTCCCACATGGTGTCGGCGCCGTTGTCGAACCAGTAGCCCCAGCTCGGGTATGTCCGCTGGGTGGCGATGGCGTGTGCGACCTCGGGGCGGCCGTGCGCGCACAGGACGCGCAGCAGCACGCTCGTGCCCAGCGCCCCGGTGTTGAGATGGTCGCCGCGGTCTTCGATGTCGGCGACAAGGCTGTCGAGCACCGACGCGCGGGCGCCGCTCGGGACCAGACCGAAGGCGAGCGGCAGGGCGTTGGAGGTCTGCCGGTAACCGGGGTCCTTCGCGGTCCGGTAGTGGCCGGACGCGGGGTCGAGGAAGGTGGCGTTGAAGGCGTCCTTCAGCCCGGCCGCGGCCGTGCGGTAGCGGTCCGCGACCTCGCCGTGGCCCAGCAGTTCGCCCAGTTCGGCCGTCTGTGTCAGCGCGCGATGCAGATACGCCGTGGCCGTGAGGCGGGTGTCCTCGGGCGGGTTGCCGCCGTACCCCGGCGGCAGATAGTCACCGAGCGCGGTGATGGCGAGACCGCCCTCCAGCCGGTCCAACTCCCAGTTCAGATAGGTGGTCAGGGTGGACCAGTGCTCGCGGGCCACCCGGTCGTCGCCGTAGATCCGGTACATCTCCCGTATCAGGAAGGGGTATACGGTCGTCCACTCCGGGGAGGGCCCGAGGTCGCCGTAACCCCAGCCGCCGCTGGGCACGATCACCGGCAGCTGGCCGTCCGGGTTCTGACTGTCCGCCAGATCCCCGAGCCACTTCGACAGGAAGCGGTGGACTCCGAAGGCGTACGCCATGATGGGCGCGCCGAGCTGCGCGTCACCCGTCCAGCCGTTCTTCTCGTACATGGGGGTGTCGGTCGGGATGCCGTGCAGATTGTTGAGGAGGGTGCGGCGCATCGCCCGGTCGAGCTGTTCGTAGAAGGGCTCCGAGCAGTCGAAGGAGCTGACTTCGGCCACCTTCGTATGGACGACCCGGCCCAGCAGATCGGCGGGGCGCGGGCGGCTCGGCAATCCGCTGACCTGGACATAGCGGAAGCCCTTGTACGAGAACGACGGCTCCCAGACCTCCGCCGCGCCGTCGTCGTTCCTACTGCCGTCCGTTCCGGCGCCACCCGCGCAGATGTACTCGTCGCGCTGGAACCGTCCCGGCACATGCCCGGTCTCGGCGTGGACGCTGCCGTCCGCCTTGAGCTTCTCGCCGTGGACGAGCTGGACGACCGTGCCGGCCGGAGCCCGTACGGTCAGCTGGGTCCAGCCCGCCGTCGTACGACCCATGTCGACGACATACACCTCGGGCCGCAGCTCGGTGATCGCGGTCGGGGTGAGGGTCTCGATGATCTCGATGGGGTCGTGCGGCTGGGCGCGCAGGGTGCCCTTGGGTGCGGTCTGGGGGTTCAGGGAGCGCCAGGAGCTGTCGTCGAACCCGGGCAAGGTCCAGCCCTTGGGGGCCAGCCGCGCGTCGTATGTCTCGCCCGCGTAGAGGGAGTTGGTGAGCGTGGGGCCTTCGGTGAGGCGCCAGTCGGTGTCGGAGACGACGGTGGTACGGGAGCCGTCGGGGTGCTCGGCCTCCAGCCGGCACAGCAGCCGGGGTTCGCCGTGCCACGGCGGCTGGTGCCAGTTCCAGACATTGGGGGTGGTCATGCCGTAGAAACCACGGCCCAGGGTCACACCGATCGCGTTGTCTCCGCGCCGCAGCAACGAGGTCACATCGTGGACGGCGTACATCACGGTCTCGTCGTAGTCGGTGAAGGCCGGGTCGAGCACCTGACTGCCGACCCGCTTCCCGTTCAACTCGGCTGTGTAGTAGGCGAGTCCGCTGATGTAGAGCCGGGCGCGGCTGACCGGCTTGGGTACGGTGAACTCGCGGCGCAGCAGCGGCGCGGGCGCCTCGGGCGCGGCGATCGAGACACCTCTTCCCCATGGGCCCTGGCCATAGGGGGCGAGCACGGCCGCCGGAGCCCAGCCGCTGTCGTCGAAGTCCGGCTGCTCCCAGCCCTGTTGTCCGGTGTCTGCGGCGCGCCAGCCGGCGCCGGTGACCAGTTCGTGGCCGGCGCCCTGGGCGGTTTCGACGAGCAGCCGTACGAGCAGGCCCGCCGGGTTGACGGAGACCGCGCCGCGGTTGGCCGCGAGCGCGGCGAGGACGATCCGGTCGTCGGCCGCGGACCGTACGGCCTCGGTGACATCGGCCGCGCGTCCGGTGCGCCAGCCGTCCACCTGCTCGGGCGCGTGGAGCGTCTGCCGGCCGTTGAGATGGAGGGTGAAGTCGTCGTCGGCCGTGGCGAGGAGCGTGGCCCGCGCGATGTCCTCGCCCCTGACGCCGGGCGGGAGTTCGAGTCCGCCACGGAACCACCGGGCGCCGACGGGGGCGTTGCCGGTGGTCGCTCCCTCGGTCCAGATCCAGGACGCGCCGTCGAAGCCGGGCGGTTCCGGCGCCCGGTCGGCGCCTATCCAGCGCGCCTGCCACGGTTCGGCGCCGAGCGCGGTCTCCCACCAGCCGGCCGTGCTCCATGGTGAGGCGTGTCCGTCGCCGTCCCAGACACGGACCTGCCAGTGGCAGCGGGTACGGGGCGGCAGCGCGGGGCCCGCGTAGGGCACGGCGACGGTGCGGTCGGAGGCCACGCGGCCGGTGTCCCAGAGGAGTTCGCGGCCGGCCGCGAGCGCGCGCGGATCGGTCGCGGCCCGGATCTGATAGGCACTCTGGCGGGCGCCCCGGGCATCCTTCTCACCGCTGAGCTCCCAGGACAGCAGCGGGGCCGCGACATCGGTGCCGAGGAGCCGCTCGGTGTACTCGACCGTGGCGGTCGCGATCCGGAGCCGCCCTCGCCGCCCGCCCGTTCCCGACGAGCCGCCGGACGGCGCGCCCGCGGCGGGGGAAGCGGCGGCGAGCCCCGCGATCCCCACCCCTGCGCCCGCCACGGAGGTGTGCAGAAGACCTCGGCGTGTCCAGCCCATGCCCATCGCGGCTCCCCTTGAATTGAAACGTTTCATATCCCTGTCAGGCATCGTAGAGCCGACCGCGTCCGCGCTACAAGAGGTGTGCGCGGGACCCCTGGTACGGGCGGGCCGCGAGACAGTCCCGCACCACCCCGCCCCCGGCCTCAACTCCCGCGCCGGGTCGAGGATTTTTGCGTCCGTCTCCAAAATTTGCGCAGATTCATAGACTTCTTGTAAGCCAACTTCTAACCTTTTCGCGTCCGCAGAGTCCCCACGAGCCGCAAGGACGTATATCTGTGACACTCCCCACCGGACCCCCACGAGGCCGCCTGCTCCGGCGCGGCATCTCCGCATCCGTATCCCTCGCACTCGCCGTGGCCGGGACGGCCGCGGCGGTGGTGCTCTCCACCGCACCCGCCGCCCAGGCGGCGGCGGTCCCCGCCCCCTCCCCCATCGATGTCCCCGGCCGCGGCGCCACGGTGCCGTTCAAGGAGCAGGAAGCCGAGTACGCCGCCACCAACGGCTCCCTGATCGGCCCCAACCGCCTCTATGGCACGCTGCCTTCGGAAGCCTCCGGCCGGCAGGCCGTGACGCTCGACGCGGTCGGCGAGTATGTGGAGTTCACCCTCACCGCCCCGGCGAACGCGATGTCGTTCCGCTACTCGCTGCCGGACAACGCGGCGGGCACCGGCCGGGACGCGACCATCGATCTACGGGTCAACGGCACCTCCCTCAAGAGCGTGCCGGTGACCTCCAAGTACGGTTGGTACTACGGCGGTTACCCGTTCAACAACAACCCGGGTGACACCAACCCGCACCACTTCTACGACGAGACGCGCACCATGTTCGGGTCGACGCTGGCGGCCGGTACGAAGGTCCGGCTCCAGGTCTCCTCGACCGCCGCGTCACCCACGTTCACCATCGACCTGGCCGACTTCGAGCAGGTGGCCGCGCCGATCGGCAAGCCCTCGGGCGCGCTCGACGTGGTGAGCGACTTCGGCGCGGACCCGAGCGGCGCCGCCGACTCGACGGCCAAGATCCAGGCGGCGGTCGACGCGGGCCGTACGCAGGGCAAGGAGGTCTACATCCCGCAGGGCACCTTCCAGGTGCGCGACCACATCATCGTCGACAAGGTGACCCTGCGCGGTGCGGGTCCCTGGTACAGCGTGCTGACCGGACGTGATCCGTCCGACCGCAGCAAGGCCGTCGGTGTCTACGGCAAGTACGCCAACGCGGGCGGCAGCAGCAATGTCACCCTCAAGGACTTCGCCATCATGGGCGACATCCGTGAGCGCGTGGACAACGACCAGGTCAACGCCATCGGTGGCGCCATGTCCAACTCGGTCGTCGACAACGTCTGGATGCAGCACACCAAGTGCGGCGCCTGGATGGACGGCCCGATGGACAACTTCACCATCAAGAACAGCCGCATCCTCGACCAGACCGCGGACGGCGTCAACTTCCACATAGGTGTCACCAACTCGACGGTCACCAACACCTTTGTACGCAACACCGGTGACGACGGGCTGGCCATGTGGGCCGAGAACGTCCCGAACGTGAAGAACAAGTTCACGTTCAACACCGTGATCCTGCCGATCCTGGCGAACAACATCGTCACGTACGGCGGCAGGGACATCACCATCTCCGACAACGTCATGTCGGACACCATCACCAACGGCGGCGGGCTGCATATCGCCAACCGCTACCCCGGCGTCAACTCAGGTCAGGGCACGGCGGTCTCCGGAACCACCACCGCCGCGCGCAACACCCTGATCCGGGCCGGAAACAACGACTACAACTGGCGCTTCGGCGTCGGCGCGATCTGGTTCAGCGGTCTCAACGAACCGATCAACGCCACCATCAACATCACCGACAGCGAGGTCCTGGACAGCTCCTACGCCGCGATCCATCTGATCGAGGGAGCGACGAACGGGCTGCACTTCAACAACGTCCGGATAGACGGCGCCGGTACGTACGCGCTCCAGATCCAGGCTCCGGGCACGGCCTCCTTCACCAATGTGACCGCCACCCATATCGCGCAGTCCAACCCGATCCACAACTGTGTGGGCAGCGGTTTCCAGATCACCCAGGGCGCCGGGAACTCGGGCTGGTACGCCAACCCGCCCGCGTGCACGGGGACTTGGCCCGACCCGGTGTGGACCAACGGCGGGGTGCCCGGCGGCCCCACCGACCCGCCCACCGACCCGCCCACCGACCCGCCGACGGACACGGGCAATCTCGCGCAGGGCCGCCCGGTCACCGAGTCCGGGCACGCCGATGTGTACGGCGCGGCCAACGCGGTCGACGGCAACCCCAACACGTACTGGGAGAGCACCAACAACGCGTTCCCGGGGACCGTCACTGTGGACCTCGGCGCGTCGAAGGCGGTCAAGCGAGTGGTGCTGAAGCTGCCTCCGGCGTCGGCGTGGACGACCCGCACGCAGACGCTCAGTGTGTCGGGGAGCACCGACAACTCCTCGTACAGCACCCTCAAGGCGTCGGCGGGCTACACCTTCAACCCGGCGAGCGGCAACACCGCGACGGTCACCCTGGACGGGACCCCGACCCGCTATCTGCGGCTGACGGTCACGGGCAACACCGGCTGGCCGGCCGCGCAGCTCTCCGAGCTGGAGGCGTACACCAGCTGAGCGCGGACAACACACGGAACGCCCGGCCGGGAGATCCCGGCCGGGCGTTCTCGCGTACGGCTCGCATACGGCCCCGCGTACGGGACCGGTCAGCTGTCGGGACCGTCCGGGCCGTGGATGTCGTACGTATTCAGCCGCCCGCACATGCCGAACCTGCCCTGAGCCGCCGGGAGTCGGGCGTGCAGACGCGCCTCGGCCAGATGTGTGGCGTCACCGGCGGCCAGCCGGTCGAGCTGGGCTCCGGTCTGCCGCGCCGCCTCGGCCGCGCCCTCCTCCCAGCGCGCCCGCCACTCCGCCACCCGGGGCCGTACGAGCGCGGCGGCCGACCGCTGGAAGTCGAGCAGGGGCCGCTCGTCGCCCGCCTCCCACGCGGTACGCAGCGCCGTGAACCCCTCGATCGCGAGATCACGCCGGCGGCGCGCGGCGGCGGCCTGCTCGGGCTCCGCCGCGTCCGGGATGCGCACGGCCCGCGCGTAGGTGTCCGGGTCGGTGAGGTACGCGGGCGGCAGGGTCAGCACGGCGTCCCCGGCCTCGGGCAGACCGTTGTTCTGCATCAGGACGACGATCCGTAGCCCGTCCTCGTTGACGAGCCGGTGGATGGTGCCGGGTGTGAACCACACCAGCGACCCCGGCGCCAGTGGTGTGGTGTCGAGGCCCTCGGCGCTGAGCGTCTGCACGGCGCCCCGGCCCCCGGTCACCACATACGCCTCGGAGCAGGTGAGATGCAGATGCGGGGTGCCGCCGGAAGCTCCGTCGGCGGACTCCCAGTCGTACACACTCAGATGCGAGACCGCGACCGCCCCCGGAAGTCCGGCGAACCCCGCCGCCGGGCTCACCATGACTGCCGCTCAAGGTAGTTGGCGATGTCGTCGCGCTCCCAGCGGCCGTCGGCCACGATCACCCGCCAGCGGCGGGTCAGTGTGTCACCCGGCTGGAGGACCAGTTCCTCGTAGAAGGCCCAGGAGGGGGCGACCGCCGCGAACGGATCGCTGCGTACGAACCAGTGCGCGGGGTGCTGCCCGCCGGCCCCGGTGTGATCGTTCTCCGGCGCGTGCGCGAAGACGAGGGTGGCCTGTCCGTCGATGCCGTCGAACTCACCGCTGTACGCGACCCACGGGGCCTGGGTCCCCATCAGCTCCTCGCCCTCCAGCTCGGGGCCGAGCAGCCGACCGCCCCGGAAGGCACGCGGCCCGCGCCAGAAGAGACCGGTGTAGCCGGCCATCTCGC
The DNA here is from genome assembly GCF_000718095.1 of Streptomyces scopuliridis RB72. Classification (GTDB taxonomy): domain Bacteria; phylum Actinomycetota; class Actinomycetes; order Streptomycetales; family Streptomycetaceae; genus Streptomyces; species Streptomyces scopuliridis. The sequence goes on from NZ_JOEI01000002.1 coordinate 35,341, forward strand.
GCCCGGCGGTGGTGGGGCTGCCGAGGCGCAGCGGCTCGTCGCGCCGGTTGGTGATGGCGTCGGACCAGGTCAGCGTCCACGCACCGGCCTCGGTGTCGATGTCATGGATCTCGACACGGCGTGACTCGTCGGCCCACGCGTCGCCGTCGTGGTTGCGCCACACCAGCCGCTCGGCGATGACGGCGCGCCCGCCGTCGGCCGACACCTCGTCGAAGCCCTCGTGGCTCATCGAGCCGACGCGCTCCGGCAGCGCGCGGTAACCCTCGCCGTGCACATACGAGTTGCCGCCCCACAGATTCTGCCCCGACAGATGGGAGGCGGTGAGCTGGAGGCCCTTGTGCCAGCGGTGGTCGTTGGGGCGGTAGTCGGTGACCACACCGCCGGACAGCGTGCGCAGCGGATGCAGATACGGCTTGGGGGCCTCCCACGCCGACTCGGGCCGGTAGACATAGCTGAGCAGGGTGACCGCGCCGGAGCGCAGCTCGATCCGGTCGCCGTGCGTGTGGGCCAGCCGCAGTCCGGGCCCGGTGATGTCCGCCGCCGTGTCAGGCGCGTCCAGGGTGTGCGGCGTTCCTGATGGGGTCATACGGGGATCTCCGTGACGGGGACGGGGCTCGGTGGTGCCCAGCCGGGGGCGCCGCCGTGCAGGGCGGTGTGGAAGGGGTCGCCGGGGCCGATCTCGCCGGCCCTGACGGTCGTGTCGGTGAACGCCGACTTGTAGAGCGCGGTGATCAGTTCGAGGCTGGTGCGGCCGTCGGCCCCACTGGCGCGCGGCCGGCGTCCGGCCCGCAGATCGGCGACGAGCGAACGGAGCTGGGCCAGATGCGAGCTGGGCACGTCCTCTCCCAGATCGCGCCAGCGGGCCAGTTCCTCGGCGTCCACATCGGGGGCCGGGGTGATCCGCCAGTCGTCGTTGGTGTAGCCGTACAGATGTGTGAGTTCGACGGTGGCGCGCTCGCAGTCGATACGGATGCGGCTGACCTCGTCGGGACTGAGCACGCTGTTGACGACGGTGGCCAGCGCACCGCTCTCGAAGCGTACGAGCGCCGTGGACACATCCTCGGTCTCGACGTCGTGCACCAGCCGGCCCGCCATGGCGCGTACCTCGGTCCAGGGCCCGAGCAGTTCGAGCAGCAGATCCATCTGGTGGATGCCATGGCCCATCGCGGGGCCGCCGCCCTCGCCGGCCCAGTTGCCGCGCCACGGCACGGAGTAGTAGGCGGTGTCGCGGTACCAGGTGGTCTGGCAGTGGGCGACCAGCGGACGGCCCATCGCCCGGTCGGCGATCAGGGAGCGCACCTGCCGAGCGCCGGAGCCGAACCGGTGCTGGAAGACGATCGAGGCGTACGGTCCACCGCCGCCCGCGCCCTCCTCGGACGCCTCCGCCGCCTGCCTCTCCGCCGCCTGTCTCTCGGCCGCCTCGATGGCGTCGAACTCGGCGAGCGAGGGGCACGGCGGCTTCTCGCACCACACCCAGGCGCCGGAGCGCAGCGCGGCCACGGTCTGCTCGCGGTGGAAGACCGGCGGCGTACAGATCGTGACCAGGTCGGGGCGCTGCTCGTCGAGCATGCGGTCGAGATCGGTGTACGGACGCGGGACGCCGCCGTCGGCGCAGAACGCCCGTACGGCCTCCTCGTCTATGTCGAAGGCGGCGACGATCTCGATCTCGTCGCGCAGCGCGCGGAGGGCCGGGAGATGCGCTCCCCTGGCGATCCCTCCCGTGCCGATGACGGCGGCGCGGATCCGCCGGTCTGTCAGGTTGCGCGGAGACGTCGCGAACACTCCCTTTCGCACTCCTGGATCTTTTGCGTCCTGCCATCTTTTGCGACACCGGATAGCAAGCGCTTTCCACGAGAAACGTAGGGTGGGCGTTCAGCGATGTCAACGGGTCGGATCGGGCGGGGCGGACGGGCCGCCGGCCCCTTGGAGCGCCCTTCCGGGCCCCCGCGCCAGGTCGAGACCCGGCGTCAGGTCGAGACCCGGCGGCGCTCCAGGTCGAATACGGCCTGGACGCGCTTGCCGACCGGGACGCGCTCGGCGCCGAGGCGGTCGGCCAGCGCGTGAACGATCTCCAGACCGTGACCGCCCAGCCGGCCGGGGTCCTGGTCGTAGCGGTGCGGGAGGGTCGAGCTGCTGTCGTACACCGTCACGAGCACCTGCCGGTCCGTGCCCTCCAGCTCCAGCAGATACGGTCCATGGCTGTGCCGCTCGGCGTTGGTGACCAGCTCGCTGACCACCAGCAGCAGATCACCGGTCGTACGGTCGCCGAGCACGGCGAACCACTCCGCCTCCAGCTGCTGCAGAAACCGGACAGCGAGCTGCCTGGCCTCGGCGATACAGCCGGGGTCCCCGCTGAATTCGGCTGCCTTGCGCAGTGGCCGCACGGAATCCGCGAGGGCCGCGAGGGCGGTACCGATAATGGACCGTTCGTTCATAGCTCCTGCCCCGCGCACCGGTGAGGGCGATAGGGGACCCCCTTCTCGGATCCCCTTATGCCCTTACACGCCGTCGGTATGCCCACCGGTTTCGTGAAGGGCGTCACGTACGGCCGGGACGCCGGGCGGCCACGGCCTTCGGCGGCGCGCTGCGCCGTGAGCAGCCGCGCGCTGTGCCGTGAACAAAGGCCAGGTCAGGCCCGGTTCACTCGCGGGTGGATCCTCCCTGGAGGGGATTGCGCCCCGCGCCCCGGAGGAGGACCGTTGGCGTACGACCACGGTGCTGGGCCGCAGTGCCGGAAATCACCTCGCCAGGACGCCCGGTATGCCCCTATGACCTCTTCTCCCCCTGATCCCCTGACCATCGTCGTCACCACCCCCCGGTCCGACACGGTCGAGATCAGGCTCGACGGCGAGATGGACGACGAGACGTCCTACGAAGTGGTGGACACCGTACGGCAGTTGCTGCGTACCCACCGGGGTGTGAGCCGGCTGGAGCTGCACTGCGGCCCCACCATGACGGGCGACGACCCGACGAGTCTGGCCGCGCTGCTGATGATCAGACGTCTCGCGGCGGCCGATGAGGTACGCGTCATCCTGACCGGACGTCAGCCGCTGCCGGGCGACGGCGGGCCCGGCTAGGGCGGCCGGGGGCGCATCCAGGGCGGCCGGGCGGGCGCTCTTGCCCCGGTGGCGACGGTACACAGGGCGGGGTTTCATGGAAGGCAGGGGAAGGCGGGGTATCGCCCTGCGCACAGAAAGCAGAGAAAGCAGAGAAACCAAGGAAAAAAGAAAGCGGGTTCCCTCATGCCATTCGTCACCGTCGGGCAGGAAAACTCCGGCTCCATCGACATCTACTACGAGGATCATGGCAGCGGACAGCCCGTGGTCCTCGTCCACGGCTACCCGCTCGACGGACACTCGTGGGAGAAGCAGGAGCGGGTGCTGCTGGAGGCGGGGCATCGCGTCATCACCTACGACCGGCGCGGCTTCGGCCGTTCCAGCCAGCCTGTCGTCGGCTATGACTACGACACCTTCGCCGCGGACCTCAACGCCCTCCTCGACCACCTCGGCCTACCCGATGTGGTGCTGGCCGGCTTCTCCATGGGCACCGGCGAGGTCACGCGCTATCTCGGTACGTACGGCTCGGGACGGGTCAGCAAGGCCGTGCTGATGGGCGCCATCCCGCCGTTCCTGCTCAAGACCGACGACAACCCCGAGGGCGTCGACCGCTCGGTCTTCGAGGGGATCAAGGACGCCGTGGTCACCGACCGGCCGGCCTATTTCAAGGACTTCCTCGACAACTTCTACAACGTCGACGTGTACCGCGGCACCCGCGTCAGCGACCAGGCGTGGGCGAGCAGCTTCAACACCGCCGTCGCCGCCTCCGCCCATGCCGCCTACGCCTGTGTCGACACCTGGCTGACGGACTTCCGCGAGGATCTGCCCGGGATCGACGTACCGGTCCTGCTGATCCACGGGACCGCCGACCGCATCCTTCCGTACCCGAACACCGCCAAGCGGCTTCCCGGGCTGATCAAGGACCTGACGTTCGTGACGGTCGAGGACGGCCCGCACAACATCGCCTGGACCCATCCGGAGATCGTCAACCCAGCGCTGCTCGACTTCCTCAAGACCTGACCGGCACGGGTCAGGAAGACTCGCCCAGGAAGGAGCGTGCCTTGGCGGCGCGTACGGCGACGGTGAGGGCGTCGATGTCGTACGCGCCGTGGTGGCGCTTCCCGTTGACGAAGAACGTGGGGGTGCCCGACACACCGCTCGTATCGGCGCCTTCGACATCCTCGGCGACCCGTGCGGCTCCCTTGTGCGACCGCAGATGCCGGTGGAACCGGTCGCGGTCGAGCCCCAGCTCCTCCGCGTAGCCGACCAGATCGGCGGCCCGCAGCGCGTCCTGGCGGCCGAGCAGGAGATCGTGCATTTTCCAGAAGGCGCCCTGGTCCGCCGCGGCCTCGACCGCCTCCGCCGCGAGCTGGGCGTTCGGGTGGACGTCGTTGAGCGGGAGATGGCGCCAGACGTACCGGACGTTCCCGAAACCGGCGAGCAACTCGCGGATCACCGGCTCGGCCTGCCCGCAGTACGGGCATTCGAAATCGCCGTACTCGACCACGGTCACCGGTGCCTCCCGCGGCCCGCGCACATGGTCGCGGTCCGGGTCCACCGGTTCGGAGAGATCGACGATCTGCTCGGCGTTGCCCAGCAGGGCCCGGATCCGGCGCTGCCGGGGCAGCGCTCCGATGACGCGCGTGACGAGCCAGGTGGCGGCGAACGAGCAGATCACCACGGCGAGAATGCCGATCTTGGCCTGCTCCAGCTGTTCGCTGTCGAAGGCGAGGGTGGCGATCAGCAGCGAGACCGTGAAGCCGACTCCGGCGATGGTGCCACCGGCCGCGGTGGCGCCCCAGCCGACCGGCGGGCGCAGCCGGCCGTGGCTCAGCCGGGTCGTCAGCAGCGCGGCGCCGAGGATACCGAGGGGCTTGCCCAGCACATAGCCGCACAGGATGCCGAGGGTGATCGGCGACTCGAAGGCCCGTGCCAGCTGGCTTCCGCTGAGAGTGATACCGGCGTTGGCCAGTGCGAAGACGGGCACGATCACATAGCTCGTCCAGGGGTGGTACATCCGCTGGAGCCGCTCGTTCGGCGAGATCGCCGAGGCGATCCCGAGCCGCGCGGTTCGTTCCAGCTCCGGGGTCGGCTGCTCACGGAAGAGCCGGAACAGTCCGCTCGCCCGTTCGAGATCGCTGCGCGAGGCGGGGTACGCGAAGATCAGCAGCCCCATCGCCAGACCGGTCACGACCGGGTCCACCCCGGATTGCAGCATCGCCACCCAGATGGCCACCGCCAGCACGCCGTACACCGCGCCCCGGCGCACTCCCACGGTCCGCAGCAGCAGGACGAGCCCGAAGATCAGCACGGCCACGACCAGCGCGAGCACATGGATGCGCCCGCTGTAGGCGATCGCGATCACACCGAGCGCCACGAAGTCGTCCACGACGGCGACCGTCAGGATGAAGACCCGCAGCCCGCGCGGCAGCCGGGTGCCGAAGACGGCGAGCATGCCCAGTGCGAACGCGGTGTCCGTCGACATGGCGGCGCCCCAGCCGTGCACCGAGCTGTGTCCGGCGTTGAAGGCCAGGAAGATGGCGACCGGTACGAGCATTCCGCTGACGCCGGCGAGCATCGGGAGCGCGACCCGTTTCCGTTCGCGCAGTTCCCCCATGTCGAACTCGCGGCGGGCCTCCAGGCCGACGACGAAGAAGAACAGCGTCATGAGTCCGCTGTTCACCCATTCGCGCAGCTCCAGCGAGATCCCGACGGAGCCGATACGGACCGAGAACACCGTCCGCCAGAACTCCTCGTACGTCCCCGGGCCCGCGTTGGCCCAGACGAGCGCCGCGAGGGCCGCGGCGAGCAGAACGGCCGCGCTGCCCGTCTCCGTACGCAGGAAGTCGCGCAACGGGGTGCGCATCTCGTCGCCGCGCTCGGTCTGGCCGGAGAGCTTCGGGGTCGACGGGTCCGCAGTCACCTCACCATTCTCCTGCGGCCCCGGCCCGACGGCTCAGTGACCGAGCCGCGCCATGGATCGCCGGATCGGTGAACTCGACTTCCGCACAAGGGACTTGGTGCTGCTAACCTCGTGTGACTGGGCAGTTACTGCATACGTGGAGGGGCGTGTGAAGGTAACGCTGGCCGTGAGCGGCCCCGGCGAGGACACGGACGGGGCGTCGAGCGATCTGCGCCGCTGGCTGCGACGCCATCCCGAGCTACGGGACCGGATCACCCGGGAGCCCGCGGCCGAGCCCGCGCCCGGATCCATGGGGGCGGCGGGCGAGCTGGTGTCGCTGCTGCTGGCGCCCGGCGGGCTCACCGCCGCGCTCGCCGCGGCGGTGGTGGCCTGGCTCCAGAACCGCCGGGGCAACCAGACCGTCACGATCACACTGCCCGACGGCACGCAGGTCACCGTCTCCTCCGAGCGGGTGCGTGATCTGAGCGCGGAGGGCTCCGGAGAGCTGGCGGAGCGCGTCGCGCAGGCGATCCAGCGGCGCCCGGACGCCACGGACGACCGTACGGACCGGGACGCGGCGAGCGGCACCCCTGCCGAGCCGGACAGAACCTGAGACGTGGACGGGGGATCTTGAGGCGTGGACGAGGGATACGGAAGACATCTGACCGGATCCGACTGTCACGCCGTCGTGGTCGGTACGGGGCGCTACCAGGCAGGGTCACGGCTGACGGATCTGCCGAGTGCCACACGCTCCGCCGCCGGTCTCGCCGCGGCGCTGCACACGGTATGCGGCATGCCCGAGGATCAGGTCCAGCTGATCACCGATCCCGCCGGCCCGACGGACGTACTCGCGGCGGTGGAGGCGGCCGTCGACCGGGCGGAGGGCGGAGTCGTCGTCTTCTGCTTCGCCGGCCACGGTCTGCTGGGCCCCGGGGACCAGCTGTATCTCGCGACCGGCACCACCTCGGCGCACAGCACCGTCCACGCCGTCCCCTACGCCGAGATCCGGAATCTGCTGAGCGCGGCCCCCGTACGGCCCGTGGTGATCCTCGACTGCTGCTTCTCCGGGCTGGCGGAGGCCGCCCAGCAGGGGCCGCGCCGGGACCCGTATGTCTCGGCGCGGCCGGACGGCAGCTACCTCCTGACGTCCGCCACGCACTACGCCTCGGCCTTCGCCCCGGAGGGCGCGCGGGACACGCTGTTCTGCGGCGAGCTGCTGCGCCTGCTGCGGGAGGGGGACGCGGGCGGCCCGAAGTGGTTCACGCTGGCCGATGTCTACCGCCATCTCGACCGGCGGCTGCAGGGCGCGCCGGCCCGTCCCCACGCGGACACCGTCGGGCGGATGGGCGATCTCGTCCTCGCCGCCAACCCGCGCTACGCGCCGGCGGCCGAGCCGGACCCGGAGCCCGCGGACCGGGTCCAGGACGAGAGTCCGTGCCCGTACCCGGGGATGCGGCCCTTCCTGCCCGAGCAGCGTCATCTCTTCTTCGGACGCGAGGAGTTGACGGAGGCGCTGCTCGACCGGGTGACGCGTACGGAGCCGGACGGGCCCGTGGTGCTGGTGGGTCCGTCGGGCGTGGGAAAGTCCTCGCTGCTGCGCGCCGGTCTCGGTGCGGCGCTCGGGGCGGCGGAGCCGGGGCCCGTACTGCTGGTGGCGGCGCCCGGCTCCCGCCCGTTCCATACCGTGACCGCTCGGTGGGCGGAGGCGGTGGGCCGGCCCTTCGGCGAGGTCGAACACGCCCTGGGGGCAGGGCGGTTCATCGGGCCGGACGACGGCGGGCGGGGGCCCGGCATTCTGGTGATCGACCAGTTGGAAGAGATCTTCACGCACTGCGAGGACACCGAGGAGCGTGAGCTGTTCATCCGCGCGGTGGCGGGTGAGGAGGGCTCCGCCGGCCGGGCCGCGGGCACGGGGCCGCGGATCGTACTCGGACTGCGCGCCGACTACTTCGGACACTGTCTGCGCGATCCCCGGTTGTCGCGTGTCGTACGGGCGGGGCAGTTCACCGTACCCACGATGAGCGAGGACGAACTGCGGTCGGCCATCGAGCGGCCGGCCGCGTACGCGGGGCTGCGGCTGGAGGACGGCCTGTCCGACCTGCTGCTGCGTGAACTGCACGAGGCGCGGGGCGGTGCCGGTGACGCCATCGCGCTTCCGTTCCTGGCCCACGCCCTCCAGGAGACCTGGGCGGGCCGACGCGGCTCGCTGCTGACCTTCGGCGGGTACCAGGCGACGGGAGGCATCGGCTCGTCCGTGGCGCGAGTCGCCGAGCGGATCCATGGCTCACTCGACGCCGGGGGCCGCCGTGAGCTGCGTGAACTGTGCCTGCGCATGGTGCGGTTGGTGGACGGCCAGGGAAAGGCCGTACGGCGCCGGGTCCGCACGGACGAGTTGGGGACGGGCACGGCTCTGCTCGGTCTGCTCACGGACGCGCGGCTCGTGGTCGTGGACGACGGAGAGGCGCAGCTCTGTCACGACTCGCTGCTCTACGGCTGGCCGCGATTACGGGACTGGATCAACACGGATCTCGACGGGCTGCTGGTACGCCGCCGACTGGGCGAGGCGGCCGACGCCTGGGCCGAGACCGGACGGCCCCCGAGCGGTCTGTACGCGGGCGAGCATCTGGCGGCGGCCCGCTCCCTGACGGAGGACGACGGTCACACCCTGCCCATGCGGCCGGTGGAGCGGGACTTCCTCGGCGCCAGCGGCCGGGCGGAACGGCGGAAGAGGAACCTGCTGACCACGGGCGTGGCGGTCGTCCTGGCGCTGGCCCTGCTGGCGAGCACGCTGGCGGTCATGGCCCGCCGGTCGCAGCAGGAGACGGCGGAGCGGGAAACGGTGCTGATCGCCGGACAGCTGGCCACGCAGGCCGACATCATGCGGGAGCGCGATCCGCAGACGGCGTTCCGGCTGAGCCTGGCCGCGTACCGCACCGCGGAGATCCCGGAGACGCGCTCCAGCCTCTACGCCTCCTACATGTCCCTGGCTCCGGCCGACCTCAAAGGGGGCGTCGACGAGCCCGTTCTCAATGTGGCGTTCAGCTCCGACAGCAAAGTGCTGGGCACCGGCCATCGGGGCGGACGGGTGCAGCTGTGGGACATCGCCCGCCCGGCGGCGCCACGCAAGGCGGCGGCGCTGGACCTCGACGACGCGGCCGTCATCGCGTTCCATCCCCGGTCGCGGCTCCTCGCCGTGCAGACGAGGAAACGGCTGACCGTATGGGACATCGCCGACCCCCGGAAGCCGCGGCGGCTCGCCGAGCGCGGGACACCCGAGGGGATCGCGTTCACACTGGCCTTCAGCCCGGACGGCCGGACGCTGGCGAGCGGCAGTGAGAAGGGCCGGCTCCGGCTGTGGGACGTCACCGCACCCGCCCGCCCCGAACTGCGCGCGGAGCGGACCGTGGCGGCGGTCGAGCTGATATCGCTCTCCTTCAGCAATGACGGGCGGCTGCTGGTCACCGGGAACGGCCGGAGCGGGGCGGAGAGCGCCACTCCGGCCCAGGTGAAACTGTGGGACGTACGCGATCCCGGCCGGCCCGTGCGGCTCTCGACCGGCACCACCGACTCGGTGATGGCGATCGCCTTCCATCCGCGACGCGCGCTGGTGGCCGCCACCGGCGGCCAGGGCAAGCTGGCCTGGTGGGCGGTGGAGGGGGGCCGGCGGCTCAGGCCGGTCGCCGCGGACTCCTTCGGGGACAGCTGGGGGGTCGGCGACCGTATGCCGTCGCTCAGCTTCCGCCGGGACGGCACGATGCTCGCCGCGGCGGACAGTTCGGGCGAACTGCGTCTGCGGCGGATCGGCGAGCCGGAATCCTCGCTGTACAGCGGCAATGGTCTGAGCGCCCTGAGCGCGGCGGAACCGGTCCAGGCCGTGGCGTACAGCCCGGACGGCACACTGATCGCCTCCGGCGATGTGCGGGGCGCGGTACGGCTCTGGCCCGAGCGGCCGGCGGCCCCAGCGGTCGACGGGGTCCCGGCGTTCCCGGACCCCGGGACCAGCGCGATCAGCGAGGACGGCGGTCTGCTGCTCACCAGGACCAGCGATGTGGATTACAACAGCACGTCGCATGTGTGGGACGTCAGCGAGAGGTCCAGGCCCCGCCGCGTGTTCACCGTGCCCGAGCCGTGGGAGGCCAGATACTTCCTCCCCGGCAGGCGGCAGGACGTGCTGGTGGGGCACCGGTGGACGGAGAACACCAAGGACCATGTCTTCCGGCTGTGGGAGTTCGGTTCGGGCGCCGGTCCGAAGCATGGCAAGGACATCCCCTTCACGGCCGAGGACGTGGTCACCGGCGTGAGCCCGGACGGCCGGCTGCTGGCGATCGGGGAGGCGAAGGCCCGTCGCATAGAGCTGTGGGATGTGTCGGACGTACGAGCTCCGGTACGGCGTGCGGTGGTCGAGGCGCCAGTGGCCTTCAACTCCGGCGGAGTCTGGTTCACGGGTCCGGACGCCATGGCGACGGTGGAGGACTCGACCCATCTGCGGCTCTGGGACGTCAAGGACCCCGCGCACCCCCGCAAGGCCGCGCGCATCAAGGACGGCGCTCTGGTGACGAGCGCGGCGTATCTCCACGCGTCACGCCTGCTCATCACCGAGAACGCGGCGGAGGAGGTATCGCTGTGGGACCTGACGGATATCGACCGGCCGCAGAAACTCAGTGGACTGCCCGCCGCCGCCGGCGGCTACTACCCGGTCGGCGAGGACGCCTTGATGACCGTGCTCAGCGACGGAACGGCCCAGTTCTGGGATGTGAAGAACCCCCGGCGGCCCGAACGGACACGCACCCTGCGGTTCGACAGACCGATCGAGTCAGTGGATCTGAGCCCGGACGGCGACCGGGCGGTGACCAGCTCGCCGTACCGGATCTGGGGCATAGGAACCGACGGACAGTGGCGCACGCCGAGCCTCGCCACCCTCGCGACGGCGCGGCAGGTCGAACTCTTCCCCGACGAGCAGCCGCTCATGGCTGTGGTGCCGGAGAACAAGATCCTGGACCACGGCGACCAGACCTATCTCCTCGGCCTGGACACCGACCGCATCTATGAGGAGCTGTGCCGTACGCACCCGTTGAGCGTCGACAAGCCCCAGTGGGAGGGCCTCTTTCCGCACCTCGCGTACCGGCCTTCCTGCGACTGAGGCATGGCGTCCTGACAGCCTTTCAGGGCCGCTCAGTCCCGCCCCGCGCGCAGGCCGGCCAGAGCCGTCGCCACATGGTGCTGTGCCAGCTCTTCGGCCGCCGCCCTGTCGTGGGCGCGCAGCGCCTGTACGAGGCGGCGGTGCTGGAGGTAGCGGTCCTCCGCGCCGAACTCCGCGCTGTCCAGCCGTTGACTGTGTCAAGGTGTCGCTGCCGAGGTCCACGGTCCAGGGCAGTCCGCGCGACTCCGACCGCTACGCGGGCCGGCAGTACGCGCCGCTGATGGCGATGGAGCTGCCGGAGCCCGACAGGCCGGTGTGACGGCCATGGCCGTCGGGTGATCGTCGGGGCGGGGTACGGTCACGGGGAGGACGATCGTATGACCTCCCCCGCCTCCGGGGCGGGCCCGGCCGGGCGGAACCCGCCCGGCCCCGTTCGAAAGGACCTCCCGTGCTCCCACTGGACGGCATCACCGTGATCTCTGTCGAGCAGGCGGTCGCGGCCCCGTTCGCCACCCGTCAGCTCGCCGACCTGGGCGCCCGCGTCATCAAGGTGGAGCGGCCGGGGACCGGCGACTTCGCGCGTGGCTACGACGAGACGGTCCGGGGCATGTCCAGCCACTTCGTCTGGCTCAACCGCAGCAAGGAATCCATCGCCCTCGATCTGAAGCGGCCCGAGGACGCCGCGGTGCTCCGGCGGCTCGTCGACCGCGCCGATGTGTTCGTACAGAATCTCGCCCCGGGCGCGGCCGGGCGGCTTGGCCTGGACGCCGCGACCCTCACCGGTGCCAACCCCCGGCTCGTCGTGTGCGCCATCTCCGGCTACGGCACCGGCGGCCCCTATACCGACCAGAAGGCGTACGACCTGCTGGTGCAGTGTGAGTCCGGGGCGATGTCACTGACGGGTACGCCGGAGGCGCCGGCCAAGGTCGGTATCCCGGTCGCCGACATCGCCGCCGCGATGTACGCGTACAGCGGCATCCTCACGGCGCTGTACGAACGCGAACGCACCGGCCGGGGAAGCGCCTTCGAGGTGTCGATGCTGGAGGCGCTCGGGGAGTGGATGGGTTACCCCGGCTACTTCACCCGCTACGGCGGCGCCCAGCCGCCGCGTTCGGGCGCCGAGCACGCCGCCATCGCCCCCTACGGCCCGTACGCGACCCGCGACGGGGTACGTGTCTTCCTCGGCGTCCAGAACGAGCGCGAGTGGGAGGACTTCTGCGCGCGGGTCCTGGACGCGCCCCAGCTCGCCACCGACCCGCGCTTCGCCCGGAACTCCCTGCGGGTGGAGAACCGCGACGCGCTGCGGACCCGGATCGAGGAGCGCTTCGCCGCGCTGAGCGCCGTCGAGGCCGAGCGGCGCCTCGAATCGGCCCGGATCGCCCATGCCCGGCTGCGGGACGTGACGGAGTTCGCGGACCACCCGCAGCTCGCCGCCCGGAACCGCTGGCGCACGGTGGACTCCCCGGTGGGGCCGCTGGACGCGCTCCTGCCACCCGTCACCGTCGCGGGCCGGGAGCCCAGGATGGATCGCGTACCGGCCCTGGACGAGGACCGCGAGCGCATCCTGGCCGAACTGGACGCGACGGCAACGGGCCTCCAGCGGATCCGTACGTAACCGCTCCACGGACGCGGGCCCGGCGCGTAGCCGACGCGGCGGCTGAGGCCGCCGAAGACGCCGGCCGGCCGCTCCGGCGCGAGCGCCGCCATCCGGTCCAGCTGTGTCCGTACCCCGGCACCGGCACGCGCCAGTACCGGCGGCGGCCCGTGACGGAGCGGCGCCCGTACTCGTTGGACCGGCTGTGAACGAAACATCCGAGGATGTCGTTTCCGCGGTCGACGCGCTCATAGCGTCGACGCGGACGCTTGAGCGGCTCGTCACGTCACTCCCCGCCGACGAACAGTGCGGCGGCCCCGGCCCGCGCCTGCGCGCCGAGCTCGTGGAGCTGGCGGAAACCGCCTTGCGCATCATGGACGAACTCGAAGAGAGCCTGGACGGCGCCCGGCCACAGTGCTCGCTCGCCGACCTCGTCGGATCGCTGCGGGCCGCCGACCGGCTGGTGGTCCAGCTCCGGGACCGGACGATCGACAGCGTCGTCTCGGCCGTACCGGTGCCCGACTACCCGACCGCGTAGGCGCTGTCCGGCGGGCCGTCGACGGGAAGCGGGACCGGCGGGACCGGCGGGAAGATCACCGCCCGCAGGGGTGCGAGCAGTTCATTGACGTGCTCGATCCCCTCGGGCGTTCCCAGCGGGACGGCCGGTGTCGCCGAGGGTTTCAGCGCGTCGGGGGCGCGGCGGTCACCGAAGAGCATCAGTGACTCCAGGGGCCGGTTGCGGCGCGCCTGCCAGCGCAGGCCCTGGCCCCATGGGGCGCGGTCGCGCAAGTACCGGGCCCAGCGGCGGGTGAAGGCGTACTGCGGGCCGTCGGCCTCGACGAGCCAGCCGTCCTGGCACACCGCGGCCAGCTCCACCGCCGAACACAGCGACACCACCCGCAGATCCTCGGTGACCTCCAGCGCGGACAGGGTCCGCCCGGCGACCTCATGGCCGAGGATCACCCGTACCCCGAGCCTCATGTCGAAGTCCCGGTCGCGCAGCAGCACTTCCGCGAGCGCCGTCGCCGGATCGGGGGCGGCGTACAGGAACGGGTACGGGCTCTCGCTGACGCCGTCGAAGCGTGAACCGCCGAAGTAGGGGTCGGCGGGACGGGGGTTGAACTCCGTCACCGCGCGGCTGGATTTATGGACCCGCCACAGCACGGTCCCGGCGGGGACGGTGTGCGCGTGGGGGAAGACCGGTACGTCCGGCAGGGCCTGCGCCGTCATGTCAGTCCTCCCCCAGGATCGCGCCGGCGCAGGCCACCAGGTCGTCGTCGCGGTCCGCGCCCAGCAGCTCCGCGGGCGGGTCCCCCAGCCAGATGTTCATGGCCAGCCACCAGGCGGTCACGCCCCACGGGTCGCGGTCGGCGCCGAGCAGCCGGTTGACCCGTACCACCACCTCCCGGGGGCGGCCCGAGGGCTCGAACTGGAAGCGGGGGAAGGCCGTCGCCCCGCCCGGCCTGTCCAGCCGGATGAGGTCGCGCGGCGCCCCATGCCGCCTCAGGGCGCGTGCCTCGTCGTCGCTGAGCACGGGTGTGGCCGCGAGTACGCGCCGCCGGACGAGGTCCATGAGCGCGGCGGGTCCCGGGGCGGTGTTACCGCCGTCCGTGGTGCCGGAGTTCGTGTGGGTACCGGAGTTCGTGTGGGTACCGGAGTTCGTGTGGGTACCGGAGTTCGTGTGGGTACCGGCGTCCGTGTGGGTACCGGCGTCCGTGTGGGTACCGGCGTCGGTAGTAGCGGCGTCCTCGGGAGTAGCGGCGTCCTCGGGCTCGAAGGAGAGACCCGCGAGGGACAGGATGGCCGCCGCCTCGGCGTCGATGGCCGCGCGGTCCAGTACGTCCGGAGCGCGCCAGTTGGCCTGCCGCAGGATCGCCAGCGCCACCGGGTGGTCGGGCGGCAGCGCCTCGGCGAGAGCGAGCAGGAGACGCCTCGCGTACGGTTTCGGGTCACTGGCGGCCCGCATCCGGGCCTGGATCGAGGCGACTTCGGCCCGGCCGTCGGCGTCGAGCCGCGCGACCAGCTCGGCCAGGTGGTCCGCGACGATCCTGTTCAGGTCTTCCATGCTCATCGGCGTCAACTCCGGCTGGACGGTCGGGGGGTCAGCGTCCCTGGTGGGTGTACGCGGCCCAGGCGTAGGTGTGGAGGTGTTCGGTGTCTGGCACCTGCGCGGCCATCAGCCGGCTCATTCCGGGGACGGGGGCGCGCTCCGGGTCGAGCATCCACAACTGCGCGGCGCGCAGGGCGCGTGCGGGGGTGACGCCCTGGGACAGATGGTGATGGAGCACGGTCATGAGCAGGCCGCCGGGCCGGTCCGGCACGTTCCAGCGCGAGCCGACGACACCGGTCGCTCCCGCGGTGAGGAAGGCGGTGGCGAGCGTGAGCGCCTCGTCATGGTCGCGTTCGCTCAGGTCGCTGAGGCAGGCGTTGAGTACGACCAGACCGCCGGGACTGCCGGGGCGGCGGCCCGCCGCCCGTTCGAGCACCCGGGAGATGGGGAGCGTCAGCTCGGTCCGCGCGACACGCTCGCTCTCCCTGGTCTCGCCGAAGAGCAGGGCCGAATCGAGCGGGACCTCTCGTGTGTCGGCGTGGCAGCCGAGATGGAGGAGGGAGGCCCCGGGCTCTCCCCTGCTGGGCAGGCAGGCGAGTACGCGCTCGGGCAGTCGGGCGTGTTCCTCGGCCGTCTCCGTCTCCGCCCCCAGGACGCGGGCCCGCGGGTAGTGGGCGTCGCGGATGCCCTCCGCCTCCAGGACCGGCCACAGGAGGTCGCCGCTGGGGTCGAGAACGATGACGGGGTCCTCGGCGGGCGGCAGTTGGTCGCGTCCGGCCGCCTCCGCGAACTGCCTGCCGCTGGCCGCGTAGGACACGACGGCGTCCTGGATCACATACCGGTGCCCCGCGGCGTCACCGGTGCCGGGGACCGGAGTGCGGGCCGCGTGCCAGGTGACCACACCGAGGGTGGAGCAGGGCACGAGCACCAGATGCGGCGCCCGGCCGCTGTCCCACTCCCGGTCCTGGTCCCGCTCCTGGCCTCGGTCCCAGGTCGCGATCTCGTCCAGCACCGGTCCCATGGCCGCCGGATACGCCCAGTCGCAGAGGTCTTCCAGCGCCGCCCGCCAGTCGGTTCCGACGCTCTCGCGCTCGGCGCCGCGGGCCCGGGAGAACGCCGCGCGGGCGGAGATGTACGAGCGGAGCGGACCGCAGGCCCGCTGCGCCAGTCCGGGCAGGGGTACGTGTACGACGCGGCCGTCCGTATCCACCAGCAGCGCGGCGCCGGGAGCCTCACTGTCCTCGGGCCCGTCCAGCAGGTAGACCAGCGCGTCGGCGTCCACGGCGGCGAGGGACTTCCCGAGCGCGGCCGGGGTGAGCGCTTCGTGCAGGCTGTGCCGGCCGTCGTGTTCGGCGAGCACGCCCAGTGCCTCCCGCCGCAGCTCGCTGGGGATCTCCCCTCCGGGCATGCCCTGTTCGAGGAGCAGCCGCACCGTACTGCGCAGACTCTCGGTCACGACGGCGTCCGGTGCGCCCTCGGACACGGGCGCGGAAGCGGAAGTAGCCAGGGGAGGCGCCGGAGGCAGCACCGGCGCCGGGCTGTCGAGTACGTGCTCGCGCCAGCGGTCGGCGAGGTCCGCCCGGCCGGCCGCCACCAGCCGGTCCGGGACGTCGGTCGCGGTGGTCGAGGCCCGCAGTACGAGCGCCCGCCCGAGTTCGAGCGCCTCCACGGCCGTGCGCGGATGCCCGTCCTCCAGGCTCCAGTGCGCGACGCGTACGGCCCTGCGCGCCGCGCCCCTGGCCGGGAGCAGTCCGTGGTGGGCGCCGCGCTGGAGCATCACCTCCGCGGCCACGGTCCGGATCACGGCGAGACCCGCGTCGACCGCGGCGGAGGCATCGCCCGCCGCGGGATCACCGCGCCGCCGGTATCCGTCGGCGAGGCCGTCCAGTACGGCCACGGCCGCGCTGGGCGGCGTATCGGGCCCCATCCGCTCCCGGGCGCGTTCCAGGTCGATCAGCGCCGTCGCCAGTACCTCCGGATCGTCGTTGAGCAGGTTCAGCAGCAGCCGGGCGGAGCCGAGGCCGGAGTGTCCCAGGAGGCGGATGTCCGCGGGGAGCCGCGACTCGTCCGCCATGAGCTCTTCCAGCAGGGACGTCCCGCGCCGCAGCTCGGCGGTGTCCCCGCGGACCGCCCCTCGCACCACGGCGGCCAGCCCGCCGAACGTCGCCGCCACCGGCTGGAGCCAGGGGATGGCGAGGTCGTCGCCGAGGGCCGCCTCGTCCAGGAGGTCCAGTGCGGCGGGCAGTTCGTCCCAGTTCTGGTTCGTCACGGCCTGTCTGAGCACGCCGAAGGCCGTGGCGATGCTCAGGGACGCGGGCCACAGGCGTGAGCCGTCGTTCCCGACGAGGGTACGGAGTTCGGCGAGCGCCTCGGCCGCGCCGTCGCCTTCCTCACGCGCACGCAGCCCCAGGGCGAGGGCCCGGAAGGTCTCGCCGAACTTCTGATACCTCGCGGGGCGCTTCACCGGCCGGTGCGCGACCGCGGCGCCGGTGGCGTGGTCCAGGAATATCCGTCCCGTCTCGGCGTCCTGGCGCGTGCCGTGCCGCAGATAGTGGTAGTCGAGCGTGCCGCCGAGCATCGCCAGTGCGGCCGGGGCGACGGGGTGCTCCGCCGGGATCAGTTCGGTGGCCCGCCGCAGATGTGCCAGGGCGCGCCGGCTGTCCTCCGTCTCTCCGGAGATCACGGCCCGGAGCATCAGCGAACCGCCCACCTGGAGATGGGCCATGCCGGGGTGGGTGTCGTCCGGGGCGAGCCCGGCCGTACGCTCCAGCACCTCGTCCGCGGCGTCCAGCGCTTCGGACAGGCCGTTCAGCGGCACGGCCCGGGGAGCGGGCGCGCCCTCGGGACGCCAGCGCAGCAGCGCGCGCACCCCGGCCACGACCGACTCGTCCACCAGCTCCGGGGAGCGGTGCCGCAGCGCCTCCAGGAACTGCCGCGAGCCGAGCAGATCCAGCACGGAGTCGTACCACGGGCTGTCTGTGGTGATCTCCGCCCTCGCCCTGGCCAGGACGGCGGACGCGGCCCCCAGATCCTCGTCGGTACCCGAGTCCGACGCCCGCTCCAGATACTCCTGTGCCAGTTCGCCGAGCAGCGCGTCCCGCAGGAGGTGTCCCGGGGGCAGGGTGTCGATCGCCGCCTCCAGCGCCGGGCCGGTCTCACCGGGGGCGCCGTCGGTGTGGCGGGACACCTCCAGGGCGGCCAGGTGCGCGAAGGTCTGGAGCTCGGTCCGGTTCGCCGCACCCTTGGGCATCAGCCCGATCCCCTGCTGGAAGAGGGGCAGCGATCTCATCAGCGAGAGCGGGTCGAAGGGCTGTCCGAGCGCCATGCGCAGGACCGGCACCAGCCCGAGCATGAGCTTCAGCGGGGCCCGGACGGGTTCCGGCCACCGCGGGCAGACGCTGCTGTACTGGAGATAGCCGATCGACTCGTCGAGGTTGGCGGTGAGCCGCGCCCGCACCGCGGGATCGCTCGGCGGAGCCTGCATCCATCGCCGGGCCGACTCGAAGTCGACAGGGTCGCCGAGTCTCAACTGCCGGGGCAGCGCGGGGAAGAAGAGCAACCAGCCGAGCCACAGCTGGGCGTAGTCGTGGTCCCAGGTGCCCGGCCGGGCGGTGTTGTGGACGCGCCGGAACACCGTCAGCGCGATCTCCCGCTCCTCGTCCTCACCACCGAACCGGACGTGCCGGATCATCAGTACGCTGCCGAGCCTGACGTCCAGGCGGAGGCGACGGGGATCGTCGAGGGGCAGCTCCCGGTCGGCCTCCATCAGAACGTCCCGCGCTTCCTGCACGGCCAGTTGACCGGCCTTCTCCCGTACCCGGTCGGGCGCGAGGGGATCGGCCCCGGCCGTACGGTCTCCCAGCACCAGGAAGCGGTCGGACAGCGCGATCCCCCAGTCGGCGAGTTGCCGCGCCCGCTCGACCGGGTCCATCCTGTGGATCTCCGTCATCGCGATCCTCCCTGCCGGTCGTCACTGACGTTCCGTCAATGACTCTTCACCGTAACGCCGTTGCCCGTGCCCGGGGGGGGTGATACCGCCACTCTGCGGTGCGGGAAGGCCGTACGGAGGGCAGCGCCCCGAAGACAACCGGAACGCGCCCCGAACGCGACCGGTGGCCGGCGGGGACGGTCCGCCGCGCGGTCCGGACGCACGCCGTCGCCGACCATTTGTTGTCCAAGCCTTTGATGTCGCCGGGCTTGGCAAGGAGGCCCTGCCGGAGCACCGTGTATCGCGACTGGGCGGCCGGGAGCGATCACACCGGACCGGGCTCGCGTACGTGCTTGTTGAGGGCCGCGCAGTTCACACCGCCATGGACGCGCTCGCCGAGGAGAAGCGGCGCCGGCCGGGCGAGGACTTTCCCTCTTACATGCTGGCCCCTCAGCCTCTGCTGACCTCCTCGGAGCTGGCCCACGAACTCACCATGCTCATGGGGATGATCTCCGACCACGCGGGCATCCTCATCGCGAACGCCGTCGTCGAGATCATCACCGGCGACGGCCGGGCGCGCGCGAGCCTGTCGGCGGGCATGATCCGCGAGACCGTCAACCATGTCGTCCTCCGGAAGCCTCCGTTGGCCAACTTCATGCCGCGCTTCCCGCTCAGGGACCAGCGGCTGGGTGAGTACGTCATCCGGGCGGGCGAGCCCGTATGGATCGCCACCGCCGCCACGCACGCGGACCTGCGCTCGGCGCGCGCGTGCTGGTCGCCCGGTCCGGCGACGCGCCGGCGGGGTCAGGGGGTGTCGCCCTGCCACTCCCACAGCCGCGGGTCGGCCGCGCCGGGACCGTACAGCGCGCGGCCCCCCGGCCCGTACGCGCCGATCTCCGTGGCCAGCGCGGCGCCTTCCCGCAGCTGTCCGGCCGTCCAGCCGGTGACATCGAGGAGCAGGCCGTCCAGCGGGCCGGCGACCAGCTCCCGGTAGACATGGCCGGGCCGGGGCCCCGGGTCCGGGTCGTCGTGGTCGGCGCCGTACACCCGCCGCCGTATCAGTTCGTCCATGACAGCCAGCGTCCCACCCACCACTGACACTGGACGAGTAAGTCCGAAGTCCCGCCGCGGGACCCTGCCGACAAGCCGTACCTCAGACCGCGACCGGCAGCCCTTCCAGTCCCCGGATCACGAAGTTCGGCTTGCGTACGGGCTCGGCGGCCGGCCGCAGCCCGGGGGCCAGCTCCAGCACCGCGGCCATGGACGCGGCCAGTTCGATCCGGGCCAGCGGCGCGCCGATGCAGTAGTGGATGCCCGCACTGAACGATATGTGCGGGTTGTCCCGGCGGGACAGGTCCAGACCGTCCGGGTCGGCGAAGACCGCCGGGTCTCGGTTGGCGGAGCCGAAGAGCAGGGCGACCTCGGCGCCGCGCGGCACGGTGGTACCGCCGATCTCGACCGGGTCGAGCACCCAGCGCTCGAAGAGCTGGAGCGGCGTGTCGTAGCGCATCAGCTCCTCGACGGCGGTGGGCAGCAGGGACCGGTCCGCGCGCAGGGCGGCGAGCTGTCCGGGGTGCCGGAACAGCGCGTACCACCCGTTGACGGTGGCGTTGACGGTCGCCTCGTGCCCGGCGTTCAGCAGCAGCGCGCAGGTGGCGACCATCTCGGCCTCGGTCAGCTTCTCGCCGTGGTCGTGGGCGGCGATGAGCCCCGAGATCAGGTCCTCGCCCGGCCGCTCGCGCCGTACGGAGATGAGTTCACGCAGATACGCGGAGAACTCCTGGGAGGCGACGACCGCGCGGCGGGCGGTCTCCTCCGACGGGTTCAGCTCGTACATGCCGACGATCGCCGCCGACCACGGCCGCAGCAGCGGCCGGTCCGCCTCGGGGACGCCCAGCATCTCGGCGATGACGGCGACCGGCAGCGGTTCCGCGACGGACTCCAGCAGGTCGCCCCCGCCCCGTTCCACGAGCCCCTCGACCAGCTCGGCGGCGAGCCGCCGTACGTACGGCTTGAGCTGTTCGACCGTACGCGGGGTGAACGCCTTCGACACCAGGCGCCGGATCCGGGTGTGGTCCGGTGGCTCCAGCTCCAGCATGCCGTGGTCGTTCAGCTCGTGGAACGGTTCATGGCCGGAGGGCGGCGCGGTCTTCCCGAACTCCTCGTGGCTGAACCGGTGCCCGTAGGAACGGCCCAGCCGCCGGTCCCTGAGCAGCGCCGACACGTCCGCGTGGTGCGGGACGAGCCATTGGTCGCTCGGCTCGTAGTAGTGCACCCGGCCGCGGGCGCGCAACTCGGCGTAGGCGGGGTAGGGGTCGGCGAGGAACGCGGTCGACCGGGGGTCGAAGTCAGGCATTCCAGGACGGTATCCGGCGTCGGGAGCGAAGACCAGTACGGTCCCGCGGCGACGGGCGGACTTACTCGTCCGGGGCCATGGGGCTGGCACCAGTCAACTTCGGCCGGCTGGCCGGATGTCAGGGAGCTGAGCGCGCTCCTGGCGTCGTCCTCGGCTCTTCCGCCTGATCCACGATCCGCCCGGTCCGAAGGAACACGATGCGCGTCGAAGGTGACCGTCGTACGCTCCGTGGGAGCGGAGGTCGGCCGTCACCAGGCGTGAGCCGGTGAGCCGGGCGTGCAGCGCCAGCGCTCCCTCGTAGGGGACGTTGTTGTCGCGCCGCGGCGCGGACTCGGTGATCTGCGGCCGGTCCCCTGCGCCGACCGCGCCGTCAGCGACTATCTGCGCGGCGGGCCGCTGCCCGCGGCCGATCTCGTCTGCTCCCCGGTTCACACCACCTGAACGACATGCTTGCCGCGGACACCGCCGACCTCCAGCGCGCGGTGCGCCCCGGCGATGTCCGCGAGCGGAAACACCGTGTCCACGACAGGGCGCAGAGCCCCGCTCTCCACATAACCGGTCAGCTCGGAGAGGAGCTTGTGCGTGGGGTTGCCGCTGAAGAACCGCACGCGCCGCGGACCGAACACGGTGGTCGCGAGGAGGTACGCGGCCGAGGCGAGGACATGACCGGGGTCGAAGGAGATGGACACCATGCGCCCGCGTGACGTGAGAAGGCGGCGGTACGGGTCCAGTCCGGTGCCGACGGTGTCCAGTACGACATCGAACGCGCCCAGGCCGGCCGGTCCTGTCGTCGCGTAGTCGAAAGCCTCCTCGGCGCCGAGGTCGCGTACGAAGTCGAGGTTCTTCGCACCGGCGAGCGCGGTGACCCGGGCACCGAGCGCCCGGCCGAGCTGGACGGCGACGCTGCCGACTCCCCCGCTCGCCCCGCGTACGAGCAGCCTCTCGCCCGGCTGGAGACGGGCCTTGTCGCGCAGGGCGGTGATCGCGGTCGTACCGACGCCCGGCAGCGCCGCGGCCGGCACGAGGTCGAGACCGGTGGGACTGAGGGCCAGCCGCCGGGGCTCAACCGCCACGAATTCGGCGGCACTTCCGATGCGCCGCAGCGGCATGACCCCCCACACCCGGTCGCCGGCCTTGGGCCCGGCCGGGCCGGAGGCCGGGGTGACGACCTCGCCGGCGAAGTCGATGCCCGTGCTCTTCGGGAAATTCCGGCCGCCGAGAAGCGCCAGCTTTCCGGCGCGCATGGCGAGTTCGCCCCCGTTCACGCTGGCGGCGTGGACGCGGACCAGCGCTTCTTCCGGCTTGGCGACGGGCACCGGGACCGTCGCCTCGTACAGCACCTCCGGCGGTCCGTACCGGTCGTACCGAGCCGCGCGCATCTCGCTCAAGGTTTTCCACATCCGCTCTGTCGGGCTCGCGCAGTGATAACTGGACGAGGTCTTCCACTTACCTGTCACGCTAACACGCCAAGTGAAAGACACCTTCCACTTGGGCTAAAGTGAGAGCCATGCCCGTTGAGTCCTCTCGGATACCGCGCGTTCCCAGCAGCGCCCCCGCGGCGGCGAGGGGGCTGCGCGCCGACGCCCGGAACAATCGCAACCGCATCCTCGACGCCGCCCGCGAGACATTCGCCGCGCTCGGACTCGACGTGCCGATGTCCGAGATCGCCCGCCGCTCCGGGGTCGGCGCCGCGACGCTCTACCGCCGCTTCCCTACGAAGGAGGCGCTGGTCACCGAGGTGTTCGCCGACCAGCTCAGCGCATGCGTGTCGGTCGTCGACGAGGCACTCGCCGACCCCGATCCATGGCACGGATTCTGCTCGGTCATCGAGAAGGTGTGCGCCATGCACGCCGTCGACCGGGGATTCACCGCGGCGTTCCTCTCCGCGTTCCCCGACGCGGTCGCCTTCGAGGAGGAACGCGTACGCGCGGAGCGCGGTTTCGCGGTGCTGACCCGGCGGGCGAAGGACGCCGGGCGGCTGCGTTCCGATTTCGCGCAGGCGGACCTCACGCTGGTCCTCATGGCCAACGGCGGCATCGCCACCGGATCGACCGAGGCGGCCCTGGCCGCGTCCCGGCGTCTTGTGGCCTATCTGCTCCAGGCGTTCCGCGCGGACCACGCCGACCCGGCCGAGCCGCTCCCGCCGGCGCCGCCGCTCGGCCTGCACCACGTGCACCGCCCACCGACGGCGTAGGGCGCCAACTGCCGTGTCGCACGGCGCGATCGCCGCTTGCCGACCTTGTGCCGCGTTGGCCTGTCCATGACCATGGAGCGCCGGATCACTGACGCAGCCGTGGAAGGGACTCGCCATGTCGCAGCACCCCGCCGGGATACCTCGAAGGACCGCCCTGTCCGCCACCGTCGCGACCGCCGTGGTGGGCGTTCCCGCACTGGCGTCGACGGCGTCGGCCGCCCCCGCTGCCGCGTCCACCGGGCGGGGAGCCGGAGACCGTCCCGTCACCGCCCAGTCCCCCGACCGGGAGTTGCGGGAGCTGCTCAAGGAGATCGACCGTGACCGGATCGAGGCGACCGTACGCCGGCTCGCCGCGTTCGGGACGCGGCACACACTGTCCTCACAGGACGATCCCGAGCGCGGGATCGGCGCCGCCCGGGACTGGATCCACGCCGAGCTGAAGCGGTACGCCGAGGCCTCCGGCGGCCGGATGACCGTCGAACTCCAGTCGTATGTGCAGGAGCCGGCCTCCCGGATCCCGGTGGCGACGCGGATCACCAATGTCGTCGCGACGCTGCGTGGTTCGGTCGACCCCGGCCGTATCCATGTCGTCTCCGGCCACTACGACTCGCGTGCCACCGACGTCATGGACGCCGTGAGCGACGCGCCGGGCGCCGATGACGACGCCTCCGGTGTCGCGGTGGCGATGGAGCTGGCGCGTGTGATGGCGAGACGCCGGCCCGCCGCGACCATCGTCTTCGCCGCCGTGGCCGGTGAGGAGCAGGGGCTGTACGGGGCCGCGCACATGGCGGAGCGGTTCAAGGCGGCGGGCGCGGATGTCCGGGCCATGTTCACGAATGACATCGTCGGCAGTTCCCGGGCCGACGACGGCAGCCGCGACCCTTACACCGTGCGGCTCTTCGCCGAGGGCGTGCCCACCTCCGAGACCCCGGAGGAGGCCGCCACCCGCCGCTCGATCGGTGGCGAGAACGACTCGGCGACCCGCCAGCTCGCGCGCTTCGTCCGGGACGTCGCGAGCAACGACGCCACGGGCATGGACGTCCGGGTGGTCTACCGCCGCGACCGCTATCTGCGCGGTGGTGACCACATCCCCTTCCTCGAACGCGGCTACAGCGCGGCCCGGTTCACCGAGCCCGCCGAGGACTTCGCGCATCAGCACCAGGACGTCCGGGTGGAGGACGGTCAGCAGTACGGAGATCTGCCCGAGTTCTGCGACTTCGGCTATATCGCCCGCGTGGCCCGCGTCAATGGCGCGGTGCTGTGGACGCTCGCCCAGGCGCCGGCGGCTCCGCGCGGGGTGAAGATCGTCACCAGCTCGCTGACCAACTCCACCGAGCTGGTGTGGGAGCCGGGGACCGAACCCGATCTGGCCGGGTACGAGGTGGTGTGGCGCGAGACCACCGAGCCGGAGTGGACGCATGTGATCAGGGCGGGTGGCGCGACGAGCCATACCGTGGACCTGTCCAAGGACAATGTCTTCTTCGGCGTCCGCGCGGTGAACCGGGCGGGTCATCGGGGCCCGGTGGCCTTCCCCGTACCTCAGCGCTGACCGGCCCCGTCCATGGGACAACCGCAGGGCGAAGCCCCGGGGCGCGCCCCGGGGCTTCGGTCCCGCGACATACCGGTCCAGGAAGAAGAGGTCCGGGCCCGCCGGCGACAGGGCGACGCTGAGCGGGAGTCCGAGGCCCAGGCCCCACGCCAGGAGGCGTGCGCGGATACGGCGTCCCGTGGCGTCGGAGCCGAACGCGCCCGCGCGGAAGAGCCGTACGCCCAGCAGTAACAGGAAGACGAGCAGGAAGTGCAACGTCCCCTCGGCGAACAGGAACAGCGCCCGCCATCGGTACCGGCCAGGCCAGGGCTCGCCGCGCCGGACCGCCGCGCTGTACTGGATGGCCAGGCCCACACCGAACAGGATCGTCAGCAGCGACAGGAAC
The DNA here is from genome assembly GCF_000718095.1 of Streptomyces scopuliridis RB72. GTDB lineage: Bacteria > Actinomycetota > Actinomycetes > Streptomycetales > Streptomycetaceae > Streptomyces > Streptomyces scopuliridis. The sequence goes on from NZ_JOEI01000002.1 coordinate 60,495, forward strand.
TTGCCATTGGCCAGCAGCCGCACCGTGCTCTCGGCCGCCTCCGGGAACGAGGCGAAGGACAACTCGCCCTGTCCGCTGCTGAGAACGGCCCATTCCGCGCCGGGGCTCGTGAAGATCCAGACGTTCGTCATCAACGTGCCCAGGATCGCGACGCCCCGCATCACATCGAGCAGCGGAAGACGGGCAGGCCGGCCGGGCGTCGTGGCCGGAGAGGGCAAGGTCTCGGTCATGCGTTCATCGTCCGGGCGCGTCCGGCCGATCACGTCATGACCGCAGACGAACAGCCGCTACATCGAAAGATGTACGGGTCCCGCCCGCGGTGTCGACGGCCGGGCGGACACGGCCGTCGCGGTGACAACACCCCCCGCCGCGCGGGCCGGTGCGCTGTGCACGCGGCCGGAAAGCCTCAGGGGGCATCCCGCGCAGCGTGGCGCCCTCTCGGCCGCCTCAGACGAAGGGCACCGTAAGACAGGCGAGCCTGGCCCCCGCGGTCCCCGCCTCGCCCGGGTCCGTCATCGTGCCGTGGTCGTGGATCACGACGGAACGCGCCTCGCCCCGCCGGAAGCCCCAGTCGTGCGTGGACTCGGCGACGGCCCGGCCCAGGACGTCGGTGGTGAAGTCCAGCCAGACCTCATTGGCCGCGTTCGCGTAGGCGGGGTCGGTGGAGGGCTGGTGCGGGTCCTTGATGTGCTGGTAGTGCGGTCCCGCGTCCTCCGGGGCGCGGCCACAGGGCTTGGTGTGCACATGCGCCCCGTACATACGGTTCGGGACCAGGCCGGACACGGCGAGCCCGACCCCGGTGGTCCTGGCGCCGGTACGCTCGACGACGGTGACATGCGCGCCCACGGGCACCTTCCTGTCGTACGTCACCGCGTCCGGCGGAAAGTACGGGGACGGGGCCAGGAATCGGCCTTCCGCCCACACCGTGGGGGAGCCGCCGCCCTGCGCCGATGCCACCATGGGCGGCATCGCGAGCAGCGCGGTGACAGCGAGAACGGCTGAAACCGAAGTCTTGGAACGGAACGTCACGAGCGGCCTCCTTCGACGGGTCTGATCACCATGTCAACGGAGAAGGGCGGGCCGAGGATGTGCGCGAACCCGAACGGATCCAGCCGAATAAGGCCGACCGTCGGCTGGCGCGGGGACGGATGACTGTACCTTTCCCTAATCCGGATCGTGCTATTTGCGCGCAGGACCCCGGTATCGGCCTACCGCTAGGCTCCGCTCAATGCGCTCCCCATACTTCGTTCTCCGACGCTTGGGCGCGGCGCGGCGTCGCTATGGAGACGGCCGTCGCCGACCGCTGACGCATGGGACCGGGCGGAGTTGGGTTGTCGTCATCACGGCCGCCGCGGCGATCGTGCTGGGCCTGGCCCTGACCGGATACGCGTCCGACACGGGTGTCCGGGACGCGGGTGCGGCCGCGGACCTGCGGGCGCCGGCGGACCTCGCCCCGCTGGGGCCGGACGAGACAGTCCTCGGAGATCCGGCCTCTCCCGCACTGGAGCCGTGCTCGCCCCCTGCCAGTGTCGTTCTCTCCCGGCACGGCGTCCCCGGGAGCCTTCCGCCCTCCGCGGCCGGCCGTATCTCTCTGTCCGCTCTCCCCCGTACGTTCATCGACGGCATGCCGTCCCGTGCCGGAACAGCGAGGACTCTGCCATGACCACCGCCCGCCCCCTCCTCGACGAGCCCGCCGGACCGCACATCCTGTTCGTGGAGGACGACGCGGTGATTCGCGACACCGTCCGGATCGCGCTCCAGCGCTACGGCTTCACCGTCTCCACCGCGGCCGACGGCCTCACCGGCCTCGAACTCTTCCGGAGCGCGCACCCGGATCTGCTGCTGCTCGATGTGATGCTGCCGGAACTCGACGGTATCGGACTGTGCCGGAGAATCAGGGAGTTCAGCCTCGCACCGATCCTCATGGTGACGGCGCGCGGCGACGACCTGGACATGATCTCGGGTCTTGAGGCGGGCGCCGACGACTATGTGGTCAAGCCGTGCGAGAGCGCGGTGCTCGTCGCGCGCATCCGGTCGCTGCTGCGCCGCGCCTCCTTCACGTCTGTCCGTGAGGAGCCCGTGCGTGAGGAGGGCGCCCCGGCGCGCGCCGGGGCGGCGGACGGCCGGGGCGTCCTCGCCTTCGGCGACCTGACCATCGACACCTGCGGCATGGAGGTACGGCGCGCGGGCGAGATCGTGGCGCTGACCCCCACGGAGCTGCGGCTGCTGCTCGTCTTCGCCGCCTCGCCCGGTGTCGTGCTGGAACGGCGGACGCTGCTGAGGAAGGTGTGGGACCACGCCTGGGACGGTGACACCCGGGTGGTCGACCTGCATGTGAAGCGGCTGCGCGCCAAGATCGACGCCGAGCGGATCGAGACCGTACGCGGCTTCGGATACAAGCTGCGACGTTGACGATGCCCGAGCGTCGGCTGTCCTCCCTTGCCTCCGGGTTCCGGCCGCGGTCCTTGCAGTGGCGCATCGCCGGGCTGGTGGCCGCGGCGACCTGTCTGGCCGTTGTCGTCCTGGTGGTGCTGGTCCACCAGGCCTCGCGCGCCTTCGAGTTGGAGCAATCCCGCTCGGTCGCCATGCTCACGCTCGAACGGGCCGCCGTGTCGTACTCGCGTACGGGGCTGGTGAGCGGTACGGGCGCCGAGCTGAACGCGGCCGGGGTGCCCCGTGAGCTGCGCTCGCTGGTGCGCGAGGGGCGGCACGGTACGGAGTACGCGGACGGTCCCGACGGCCCCGCGATGTGGGCGGCGCGCCCCGCGGGCCCGCGGATCCTGTCGGTGCGGCTCTCGTTGAGCACCACGCTGGGCAATCTGGACGCGTTCAACAAGAGCATTCTGCGGGCGGGCCTGCTGACGACCGTGGTCGTCATGCCGCCCGTCTTTCTGGTCGCCCGCGGGATGAGCCGCAGACTGCGCAAGGCCGCGGGCACCGCCCGGCGGATAGCGGCCGGTGATCTGGACGCCCGGATATCGGCGCGGCCCCGCCCGTTCGACGAGATAGCCGAGATCTCCGGCGCCGTCGACTCGATGGCGGCCTCGCTCCAGGCGCGGCTGCGCGGCGAGCAGCGCTTCACGGCCGATGTCGCCCATGAGCTGCGTACGCCGCTGATGGGCCTGATCACCGCCGCCGAACTCCTCCCGGACGGTGAGGCGGAGCGCTACGTACGGGACCGGGTGCGCGCGCTGTGCGCGCTGGTGGAGGATCTTCTGGAGATCTCCCGGCTCGACGCGGGAGTGGAGCGCGCGGACCCGCAGCACTGCGCGCTGGTGGAGCTGCTCGAAGAGACCGTGGAGCGGGTCGCGGTCCCGGCGGAGGTGCTGGTCCGCGGGGCGACGGACCCGGCGGACGTACGGGTGTGGACCGATCCCCGCAGGCTGGAGCGCATCGTCGCCAACCTCGTCGTCAACGCGTACCGGCACGGCCGGCCGCCGGTGACGGTCACGGTGGGGATGGACGCCGACACCGGCGTGCCGACGGTCTCCGTACGCGACAGCGGCCCCGGCTTCCCCGCCGGGCTGCTCGACGACGGCCCCCAGCGGTTCCGTACGGGCGCCCGTGAACGCGGTACGGGACACGGTCTCGGGCTGACCATCGCGCTCGGACAGGCGCAGGTCGTCGGCGCCACGCTGACGTTCGGCAACGCGCCGGACGGCGGGGGCGCCGTGGTCGTCGTACGGCTGCCGCGCGGTCCGGCGGCGGAGCCGATACCGGGCTGACACCCCGTCGACACCGTACAGACATCCGGCTGACGAGCTGTCGCCATACAGCCGAGCCCGCCCCGACCTCTCGCCCGGCCCGGGGCGGACACATTCGCCTCGCAGGATGGCATCACTTCGCGGCTGGCCGGGCCCCTCGTCGGCCATGGACCGCGGAGCGCACCTGAACTGACGACGTTCCAGGGAAGGACCGCCGCAATGAACGTGAATGCCGCGCGAGAAGAGACCAGGACCGACGAGACCGTGGTCGACCTCGCCGCGTACGGCGCGCGCTTCGTCGAGAACCCCTATCCCGTGTACGCGGAGTTGCGCGCGAAAGGACCGGTGCACCGGGTCCGCCTGCCCGGCCAGGAGCGGGACTGGTGGCTGGTCGTCCGCAATGAGGAGGGCCGCCTTCTCCTCGCCGACGCGCGCTTCAGCAAGGACTGGCGCTCCTCCGGGGTCTGGCCGGCCGACGCCCTGCCGATCAACGAGAACATGATCGAGAGCGATCCGCCCAAGCACACGCGCCTGCGCGCCCTGGTGACCCGCGAGTTCACCTCGCGGCGGATCGAGGCGCTGGCCCCCCGGGTCCATGAACTGACCGCGGATCTCCTCGACTCGATGACCGCCGGCCCGGACGCGCGGGCCGATCTGGTCGCCGCCCTCTCCTTCCCGCTCTCCATGTCGGTGATCTGCGAGCTGCTGGGCGTACCGGACCTGGACCGGCAGTCCTTCAAGGTGTGGTCCAACGAGATCGTGGCCTCCACCTCTCCGGAGGCGACCGTCGCGGCCGTGCAGGCGGTCACCGCCTATCTCACCGGCCTCATCGAGCAGAAGCGCGCCGAGCCGGGCGACGACCTGCTGAGCGCCCTCCTGCGCACGACCGACGAGGAAGGGGACAGGCTGAGCCCGGACGAACTCGTCGGCATGGCCTTCCTGCTCCTCGCGGCCGGGCACGAGACCACCGTCGGGCTCATCTCCAACACGGTGCTGGCGCTGTTGCGCCATCCCGACCAGCTCGCGCTGCTGCGGTCCGACTACTCCCTCGCCGGCAACGCGGTCGAGGAGACGCTGCGGTACGACAGTCCGGTGGAGAACTCGACGTACCGGTTCGCCACCGAGGACATGGACTTCTGCGGCGCCCGCTTCGAGAAGGGCGATCCGGTCCTCGTGTCGCTCGCCTCGGCCGGGCGCGACGCCGAACGCTTCGAGGACGCCGACCGCTTCGACATCACCCGCACCGCGCGCGGACACCTCACCTTCGGCCATGGCATCCACTACTGCCTGGGTGCCCCGCTCGCCCGGCTGGAGGCCCGGGTCGCGGTCCGGGCCCTGCTGGAGCGCTGCCCCGAGCTGCGGCTCGACACCTCCGAGCCCCTTGTGTACCTGCCGGGGATGCTCGTCCGCGGGGTGCGCCGGCTGCCGGTGCGCTGGACCGCGTGACCGCGCTCCACTCCACTCCCCCTCTCCCCCCTCTCCTGTCTCTGTCCCGAACACCCCAGCACCCGAGCACCCCGGAGCACTCCATGAGTACCCATACGGTGAACCCGGCGCGCGACACGGCCCGTAGCCGGATCAGCAAGATCAGTACGGACGACAGCCATACCTTCTTCTTCGATCACCCCCTCGACCACATACCGGGCATGCTGGTCGTGGACACCGCCCTGCGTCAGGCGGAGGACATGGCCGCGCGGACCGGCCGGGGCGCCGCGGAGCCGCTGCGGGTCCGCGCCCTCGACCTGGCGTTCAACGGTCTGTGCGAGCGGAGTTCCGACGCGTTCGTCCATCTCGCGGAGGGCGTGCCCGGCGGGCGCGCGCTCACGGTGGACGTACGCCAGGACGGCACGAGCGTCTGCTCGGGCTCGCTGCGGCTGGAGCCGGCCCCACGACGCGAACTCTTCACGGAGGAGCCCCAGGAGGAGCCCCGAGGGGAGAGCCGCCCGGCACGCGCGCCCGCGGAGCTGGTCCACAAGCGGTCCGAGGACAACGTTCTGATCGGGCCGCTGACGCGGACCGGCGAGCACGCCTACACCACCGTCATGCTCGGGCCGCCCGCCCACCGCTGGCCGGATGTGCACCCCGCGACGGTGCTGGTGGAGGCGATCCGGCAGACCGCGACCGCCACTTCCCACACCGCGTGGGACATCCCCACGGACTGGCAGTACATCCTGATGGCGATCCGCCTGTCGCTCTCCGACACCCGGACCTGGCCCACCGCCCCCGAACTGCTCTGCCGCGTCAGCCCGTTGAAGGGGCGGGCCCGTGGCGGGATCGATATCGACGTCCTGGTGCGCGGGGCACAGGTCGGCCATATGCATCTGGAGGCGCGCGCCGTCCCTCCGGCCGCCTACCGACGCATGCGCAAGGCGCAGAGCAGCGAAGAGGCTACGCGATGAGGCAGTGGATCACCGAGAAGTTCCCCGCCCTCTTCTTCGTCACCGGATTCCTGGCCGGCGCCGGCGCTCTCGTCCGGGCCGCCGGGGACAGCGCGAGCCCCGCCTTCCCGATGCCCGCCGTGATGATCGGCGTCTATCTCTGCTGGGTCCTGCTGGAGGCGCGGATCACCTTCCGTACGGCGCGGATGCGGGACACCGAGGACGACCACGGCACGGAGATCCTCTACGGCCTGTCACGGTTCGCGACGGTCCTGGCCGCCCTCTACGGCCCGCTGCCGGACGGAGCGCCTCTGCTGGCGGCCGGCCCGCTGCTGCTCCTGCTGGCCGGGATCGCGCTGCGGCTCGTCTCGATCCGTACGCTCGGCGCGTTCTACTCGCACCGGGTACGGAAGGACGCCGACCACCGGGTCGCCACCTCCGGCCCGTACCGGCTGCTCAGGCATCCGGCGTACGCGGGGATGATCCTCGCCCATGTCGGGCTGGTGGCGTATTTCCTCAATCCGTTCAGCGTCGCGCTGTTGCTGCTGCTGTTCGTCCCCGCGGTCGTGCGCAGGATCTCCGTCGAGGAGAAGGTGATGTCGACCGTCGCCGGCTACCGCGACTTCATGGCGGGCCGCAAACGGCTGGTGCCGTTCCTGTGGTGACGGAGGCGCGGGGCGCGGACCGGCTGCCGAGGATCGCGCTGACCGGGGCCACCGGTTATGCGGGCGGCGCCTTTCTGCGGCACCTGTCGGGGATGTCGTCGCCCTGGCCGGTCACCGCGCTGGTGCGGCAGCCGCCGCCGCGCCGGCTCCCGTTCGTCACCTACGTACAGGGCGAGATCCCGGGGCGGCTGCCCGTCGGCTTCCCGCCCCCGGGCACGGACGTCCTGGTCCATCTCGCCAACGAGAACCGGAGCCGCGACCGGGAGGTGCTGCACGCCGTGAATGTGGCGGGCACCCGCGCCCTGCTCGGCGCGGCCCCCGACTCCCTGAAGGGCGTGCTGCTCGGCAGCTCCATGTCCGTCTACGGCAGGGGCGCGCAGATCAGGGTGGCCGAGACGGCGCCCGTCCGGCCGTCCACGGAGCTGGGCCGGGCCCGGCTGGGCGCCGAGCGCGCAGTGGCCGAGAGCATGCGGCGCTGCGGGGGAACGGCGTATCTGCTGCGGCCCCGGTTCATCACCGGCCGGGACGACCTCTCCTTCCTGCCCGGCATCCGCAGGCTTCGACACCTGCCCCTGCGGGTGCGCGCGGACCGGACCCACTTCAGCGTGATCGATGTCGAGGACTACGGCTCGGTGATCGCCCAGCTCGCGCGCCGGGTACTGGAGCGTGCCGCGCGCGGTACGCCCGTACGTACGGCGGTGAACGTCGGCTACCGCAGGCCCGTCGCCCTCCAGGATCTGTTCGACCTGCTGGCGCCGCCGCCGGGCCCGGAGCCCGTCCGCTGGCTGCCCGCCGCTCCGGTGCGGGCCGTGTGTGCCGTCCTTCCCGGGCACGGGGCGTCCCGGCTCGGCGAGCGGCTCGAACTGGTCACCCGCTCGCACTGGGCCGATGTCGGCCTCCTGGAGAGCGAGATCGGAACCGCCCTCACCGCGAAATCACCGGAAACGGTGGTGCGCTCCTACCGGGCGTACGAACCCGAACAGGAAGCCTCATGATCGAGACACTCGGCGAAGCCATGTCCCCCGACGCCGTCGGCTGGAAGTTCGCCCGGCTGAAGACCCTCCATGAGCGGGGTGTCCGGGTCCCGGGACTGTTCTGCCTCACCGGCGCGGCCTTTCACCGTGCGGTGGCGCCGGTCGCGGACACCATCGACGCGCTGGTACGGGAGACCGATCTGGACGACTGGGAGCGGGTGTGTGCCACCAGCGCCCGGATCCGTGACGTCATCGCCGGCGCGGGACTGGGCCCCGAGGTGGAACGGGCCCTCGAAGAGCGGCTGGCCGCCGACTTCCCCGACGGTCCGCTGCTGGCGGTGCGCGCCTCCGTCATCGGCGCCCCCGGCCAGGGCGAGGACTCTGCGCAGAACCCGTTCGCGGGCATGAGCGACAGCTTCCTCTACGTCCCGCCGTCCGGGGTCAAGGAGGCGGTGCTCAAGTGCTGGGCGTCGGCGTTCAGTCCGGAGGGGCTGCTCTACCGGCACCGTCAGCGCCTGCCGTTCTCCGGGCTGTCGGTGGCGGTCGGCGTCCAGCGGATGGTGTTCGGGGAGCGCTCCCTCGTCCTGTTCACCTGCGATCCCACCAGTTACGCGCGCGATACGGTCATCAGCGCGAGCTGGGGCATCGGCGAGGGCGTCGTCCAGGAAAAGGCCCCGGTCGACCACTACTTCGTGCACTCGCGCACCGGGGACGTCGAGAGCGTCGTGGCGCGCAAGACGACGATGGTCACGCTCGACGCCGAGCGCGGGCACGGAACCGTCGAGACCGCCGTGGCGGGCGAACGCGTCGACGTCCCGGTCCTGAGCGACGAGGAGGCCCGGTCGCTGGCCGCGCTCGGCCGCGACATCGAGCAGGTCTTCGGTGAGCCGCAGGACATCGAGGCGACGATCACCGAGGACGGCCTCGTGCATGTGGTGCAGTCACGCCCCGTCACCATCGAGGCCGACCGGCACCGCATCTGGAGCAGCGCGAATGTGTCAGAGAGCTTCCCGGACACGACGACCCCCATGACGTACTCGGTGGCCCGCCGCTTCTACTGGCTGCTGAACTACGACTATCTGCGCCGCAGCGGGGTCCCCGAGAGCGAGCTGCACGATCTGCACGAGACGATGACCCGGCTGCTCGGCTTCCTCGACAACCGCATCTACCACAGCATCAACTCCTTCATCAGGATGCTGTCCGCCGTGCCGATGTTCGACAGCGTCCGGCGCGACTGGGAACGTCTCGTCGCCGAGCTCGACACCTTCTACCACCACGAGTCCGCGAAGCCCGCGGGCCTCCGTGCGCGCGGGCGCCGGGCGGTCCGGCTGGTCACCGGCTGGGGCCGGGTGGTACGCGGCTACCGGGCCCTGCCGCGCGACTTCACGGACTTCCAGGAGCGGTGGAGCGCACTGCTGCGGGAGGTGCGGACCGGTACGACCGCGAGCGAGCATCCGCTGAAGCTCGTCGCCGACTACCGGCACACCTGGCGCACGGCCGGCCAGTTGTGGGGCATCACACTGGTCAACTACCAGTTCATGGTGCTGTTCCACAAAGCCGTCGAGCTGGCCATGGACCGCTGGGGCGTCGATGAGCAGGAGACCCTCTTCAGCCAGCTGCTGTGCGGGGGCCGGCAGCTCAAGGGCGCGGAGATCGCGCTGAGCGCGGTGCGGCTGGCCGAACTGGTACGCGCCGACGCCGGACTCCACGATCTGTTCCTCGACGGGCAGCCCCGGCCGATCTGGGACCGCCTGGAGGCCGGGAAGCTCCCCCGGGACTTCACCGAGGAGGTGCACCGGCACATCGAGCGGTACGGCGACCGCGGCATCGCCGAACTGAAGCTGGAGAAGGCCAACCTCCGCGACACCCCGTGGGAGCTGATCCGGCTCGTCCAGCAGTACGCCGCGAGCGATCTGACCGTCGCGGACATGGAGGAGGTCGAACGGGCCACGCGGCTGGCCGGTGAGGAGCTGCTGCACGGCAAACTGCCGCGCGCCCGGCTGCGGCGCGCCGTCCTGCTCGGCCTGTTCGACCGGCTGCGCACCACCCTGTACTACCGGGAGGTGGGCCGGTACATGCGCAGCGAGCTGTTCGGCTACAGCAAGCAGGTGATCCGCGCCCTGGGCGTGGAGCTGCACCGCCGCGAGGTGCTGGCCGACCCCGAGGACGTGTTCTTCCTCGACCTCGACGAACTCTTCGGTTTCGTGGACGGGACCGGCTCGACCCGTGATCTGGCGGGGCTGGTCGCGATCAGGCGGCGTGATCTGGAGAAGTCCCGCGCGCTGCGGCCGTTGCGCGAGTTCGCCACCGGCGATGTGGTGGCCACGTCCGTACCGCAGGAGGAGGAGGTCTCGCCCGCCGATACGGAACGGGGTCTCGCGCTGCGCGGGCTCGGCTCGTGCCCGGGGAAGGTCCGCGGATACGCGCGCGTGCTGTCGAACCCCGGCCTGGACGGGGATTTCCCCGCCGACAGCATCCTCATCACCCGCGAGACGGACCCCGGCTGGCTCTATCTCATGCTCGCCTCGAAGGGGATCGTCGTCGAGCGCGGCAGCCTGCTGTCGCACACCGCCATCACCGGCAGGAAGTTCGGCATACCGACGATCGTCGGCGTGCCCGACGCGACCCGGCGGATCCCCGACGGGAGCCTGATCGAGGTCGACGGGGGCACCGGCAGCGTCGTGATCCTGGACGAGGCCCCGCGATGAATCCGCTGCGCGCGTTCTGGCGGTTCTTCTCCGGGCGCTTCCCCGCCCCCCGCTATCTGGCGTACGTGGTGCTGTGGCCGGCGGGCATCCTGGGCGCGCTCGTACCGCTGCGTCCGCCGGGCGCGGCGGTGGGGCCGGGCGTGGCCGAGCAGGTGTGCGGCGCGCTGGCCGTGTTCGTGATCCTGTTCTTCATGCGGGCGGTCGATGAGGTCAAGGACCTGGACTACGACCGGGAGTTCAACCCCGGCCGTCCGCTGGTGACCGGCGAGACGGAGGTCGCGGCCGTCCGGGTCTATCTGGCGGGGTCGGCGGTGGCCGCCGTGGCGCTGAGCGCGGTCGTGGGCGCGGCGGCGGTCGTGGCGGCGGTGCTGATCATGGCGTACAGCCTGTTCCTGCTCCTGCTGGAGAGTGTCTCCGAGCGCTTCCGCGAGAGCGTCTGGGGAAACATCGTCGTCACCATCCAGCTCAAGACCGGACTGGTCTGCTACGTCGCCCTGTTGGCCCGGTCCGGCGGTGCCGGGACGCCGGCTCTGCCGACGGCGCTCGTGGTGCTCTCCTTCGTACTGGCCTATCTGCACTGGGAGATCGCGCGCAAGACGGTACGGGCGCGGTTCGCCCTGCCCGGCGAGAAGCTCTACTCGTCGGCGCGCGGGGCCGCGTGGAGCCTGGGCGCGGCCGTGGCGCTGATGCTCGCCGCCTGTGCGCTGCGCGTCGCGGTGGCCCTCGGGCCGGACGCGGCCGAGGTGCGGCCGGCCGCTCTGGCGGTCCTGGCCGTACCGCTCGCGCTCGTCCTCTGGAACGTCCTCGCCTTCCGTGGTCACCGCGAGGCGCGGCATACCGGCGGGGGGCCGGCGTTCGCGGCGTATCTGGCCTTTCTCGCGGCGGGCGCGGTGCAGCCGGCGCTCATGGGCGGGGCGCCGCCCTGGTTCGGCTGAGGCAGGCCCGCTCACGGGCCGCGCTTCTCCCTCTCGCTTCTTTTTTCTGTTCCTTCTGTCGAAATGTGTGGTGTGTCATGAACGGACGTGTGATCTACGCCGACTTCGAGTACCCCATCCCGCTGGGTGGCGCGCGCATCCTGTCGGCGCATGTGAAGCTGCTCGCCGAGGCGGGGGTGGACGCCTACCGCTGGTCGCCGACGCCCGGCTTCCGGTACGCGTGGTTCGACGACAGCGGCGTACCGACGCTGTCGGGCATGGAGATCGATCTGACGGCGGACGACCTCCTGGTCGTCCCGGAGATCTCGGTCCTGCCGGGCCACGACCCGGCGCCTGGCGCCCGCAAGGTCGTGTTCAACCAGGGGCACTTCCTCACCTTCCTCACCAGCGGTGCCGTCGACCGGTATCCGGGTTTCACCCCCGACCCCGGCATCTGGACGATCTCCCGGGAGAGCGTCGACATCCTGGGCCGCGCGCACCCGTATCTGCCCACGCCCCTGCTGATCCCGAACCCCATCGACGGCGAGCTGTTCCGGCCCGCCGAGCGGCGGGTGGCGAGCATCGCGTGGATGCCGCGCAACCGGCCCGCCGAGTCGCTGCTGCTGGAACGGCTGCTGCGCGCCGATCCGCGCTGCGAAGGTGTCGAACTGCGGCCGATCCGGGGGCTGAGCCACGAACAGGTCGCCGAGGTCCTCGCCGACACGTCGGTCTTCGTCGCGCTCGGCTCACCGGAGGGAGAGGGGTTCGGGCTGCCCGTCGCCGAGGCGCTGGCGAGCGGCTGTCTGGTCACCGGATATCCGCTGGGCGGCGGCGAGGAACTCTTCGAGGCGCCCTCGGCCTGGCGCGTACCGGATCTGCGTACGGGCCTGCTGGCCGACCGCGCCCTGGAGCTCGTCCGGCGGCCGGAGGACGGGGTACGCGCCGAGGGGCGCCAGTGGCTGCTGGAGCGCTACCACCGCAAGACGACCACGGACGCGCTGCTGGAGGCGGTCGACGCGGCCCGGACCCTGCCGGGCGGCCCGGCACGTGCCACGCATTTCCTGGCCTGGTCGGAGGAGTACCGGCCGTTCTTCGTGTCGCAGGTCGCGGCCATGGAGGCGGCGCACAGGCCGAGTTGAGCCCGCCGCACTGAAATGGTCGGGTCGCCGGCTTTCAGTGCCCCCGGCGCGGGCGACGCAGACCGCGCCGCCCGGGCCGGCCGGGCGCACCGCGGCTCAGTCTGAACGGGTCGTCGGGCGACGGGACCGGCGTCTTGCGTTCCGCCTGCGCCTGGATCTCGTAGTGGGACTCGTGAGCGGTCCCGTAAAACGCCTCGTCGTACGAGGCGATGGCTCCGCGGACGGCCGTGCCGGCCAGACCGCGGCGGCGCACCAGGGATGCCAGCCAGGTGAAGAAGCCCATGATCACGGCAAGGGCGCCGGCGACTATCAGGAGCGGCACGAGCTCATCCATGGGATCGAGCCTACGTGCCGCTCTCCCCGGAGGGGCGGGGGCCGACAGGGTCGACGAGCGTTGCGCGGCGCTTGCGGGCCGGACCGTATACGTAGTTCTACGTACGTCCGAGTCCGAGACCTATGCCTGGGGAAGGCCGACCGTGGATCTGCGCTACTGGCTGCCGCGCGCGGTGGATGTGGCTGAGCGATGGGGCGAGCGGTTCGGTCCCTTCGAGGCGCATACGGCGCACCGGATCGACGACGAGGCGTTCGCCGACGCGTTCGGCCTCTTCGCCAAGCGGATGGCGGACAACTACCCGTTCTTCCATCCGCGGTACGCCGGGCAGATGGTGAAGCCGCCGCATCCGGCCGCGGTGGTCGGCTATCTGACGGCGATGCTGTTCAACCCCAACAACCACGCGGCCGAGGGCGGTCCGGCGACGACCGGGATGGAGCGCGAGTGTGTCGCCGCGCTGGCCGGGATGTTCGGGCTGGACGCGCATGTCGGCCATCTGACGACCAGCGGCACCATGGCGAACCTCGAAGCGCTCTATGTGGCCCGCCGGTCGCACCCGGACCGTGGAGTGGCCTACAGCGCGGAGTGCCACTACACGCATGAGCGGATGTGCGAGGTGCTGGGCGTGCCGGGGCAGCGGGTGCCGGTGGACGCGCACGGGCGCATCGACCTGGACGCCCTGGAGGGCCTGCTCAAGTCGGGCCGGATCGGCACGGTGGTGGTGACCACCGGCACCACGGGGCTGGGCGCCGTCGACCCGGTGCACGAGGTGCTGCCGCTGGCACGGCGGTACGGGGCGCGGGTGCATGTCCGCGGCCAGCTGGTCAGCCGGATGGGGTGATCCACCGGGCCGTCTCTCCCGCCCGGCCGGCGCCCGCGCTCCTCCAGGGGGTCCGGGCGCCGGTCGGCGGCGTCCTTCGCGGCGTACGCGTGGCTGTCCCTCAGCCGCCGTCGGCGGGGGAGGGATCGGCGAACACGCCGTGCAGCATGCCGGTCGCCTGTCCCACCTCCACCAGATAGCCGTCGGGATCGCGCAGATAGCAGCGGAGCTCGGCCTTGCGGTCGAGCGGCTCGGTCAGAAACCGCGCGCCCTTGGCGGTGGCCTGTTCGTAGAACGCGGCCAGATCGGCGACCCGCACATTGAGGAACGACGACACGGGGTCGCCGGGCTCGGGCGCGGTGAGGACGACCTCGGGCTTGTCCGGGGTCGGTCCGCCACCCGGGTTCATGATGATCCAGCCGTTGGCGATCTTCACGATGCCCGGGTTCTCCGCGAGCACCACCTCGCCGCCGAGGATGTCCGCGTAGAAGCGGCTGGAGACATGAACGTCCCGCACGGTCAGGAAGTGTGTCAGGACCAGCCCCTGCTCAGGGGCCGGCAGGTCCTTTTGCTTCGCCATGGGTGTCGCCCTCTTTTCGGCCTGCGGGGAGTCCGGGCAGTCGTCTCCACCCTGCTGGCACCGGGGTCCCCGGGCAACTCGGCGTCCGGACGCGTCCGGGCGTCAGCGCGGGGGCTGAACATTCTCGCCGTCCGCTTCGTATGAACCGTCGGTGGCGCCGACTCGCGCTGAACAGCCGTGCCTCAGGCCGCCATTGACATGATCGAAGACTTGTCCAATCATCATCCAAACAGGTGTGCCAGTGACATGAGCGATGCGAGTGATTGAAGGCCCATGCTGATCAAACTGGTGAGTGAAGAGGCGCGGGTGGACGGATGAGACGCCCCGATTCCGCGCCCGGCCGGCTGACTCGTCCCGGTTGATTCGTACCGGTTGATACGTACGGGCTCACGCGTACTGGCTCACGCGTACGGGTTGGCACGTACGGGTTGGCACGTACGGGGATCGATCATCGGCACTTCGGCTCCCCCGCACAGGCACCCGTACCCGTACCCGTACCCGCACCGGCTCGCAGCACAGCACCGCGTGACAACGACGTCCGCCGCCTTCCCTGCGCCGGCGCTCCCACCGCGATCCCACCTCCGCACTGAGCCTCCCCCACGGGAAAGGGCTGGTCTTGTCGGCGATACGCACCTCCCCCACCACGGCCACGACCACCACCACGACGCGGCAGCCCGCGATACCGGCGCAGGACGCCGGCGCGCCGCACCCGGAGCGCGGGACGCCTCCGGCACTGTCGCTCGCACAGGAGCGGCTGTGGGCGCTGGCGCAGCTGGACGGCGCCAACGCGGCGTACAACGAGCCGGTGGCCTTCGCGCTGCGGGGTCCGCTGGACCGCGCGGTGCTGGTCCGCGCGCTGGACGCGCTGGTCGCCCGGCACGAGGCGCTGCGTACCCGCTTCGTCCCCGCGGCGGGCGAGGCGTACCAGCGGATCGATCCGCCGGACACCGGTTTCACGCTCGTGGTGGAGGACCTGACCGGGCTTCCGGACGCCGACGCGCGGCTCGCCGCCCGGCAACTCGACGAATCCACCGCTCCGTTCGATCTGAGCCGGGGCCCGCTGGCCCGTGGCCGGCTGCTCGTACTGGACGCGCACCACCATGTGCTGCTCATCACGGTGCATCACATCGTGTTCGACGGCTGGTCCAGAAACATCATGCTGCGTGAACTGGGCCTGCTCTATACCGCGTTGCTGCGTGGCGAGGAGCCCGCGCTATCACCGCTGACCTGGCAGTACTCCGACTATGCCCGCTGGCAGCGGGAATGGATGGCCGGCGACGAGCCCGCCGGGCAGAGCGCGTACTGGGCGCGGACCCTGGCCGACGCCCCGCCCCTGCTCGAACTGCCCACCGACCGGCCGCGCCCCGCCGAGCAGGACTACCGCGGCGGCCGGGTGCGCGTCTCGCTCGACGAGGAACTCACCGCGGCTCTGAAGGCTCTCGCCCAGCGGCACGGCACCACGCTCTACTCGACTCTGCTGACCGGCTGGTCCGTGCTGCTGTCGCGTCTGACCGGGCAGTCCGACATCGTTGTCGGAGCCCCCACGGCGAACCGCAGGCGCGGTGATGTCGCCGGACTGATGGGCTTCTTCGTCAACACCCTCGCGCTACGGGTCGATCTTTCGGGATCGCCGACCGGGGCCGACATGCTGGGGCGGGTGCGCAGCACCCTCCGCGGCGCCCTGGACCATGTCGACCTGCCCTTCGAGCGCGTGGTGGAACTCGTCAATCCGCCGCGCAGCGCCGCCCACACCCCGCTGTTCCAGACCATGTTCGCCTGGGTTCCCTCGCTGAGGGGCCTGCTCGATCTGCCGGATGTCGAGGTGGAGCCGCTCGGCATCCCGCACGCGCCGGCCAAGTTCGATCTGGTGCTCGCGCTGACGGAGGAGGACGGCCGGATCGTCGGTGATCTGGACTACGCCCGTGCCCTGTTCGACCACGAGACGGTCGAGCGGTACGCGCGCTATCTGCCGCGGATGCTGGCGCGGCTGGCCGAGGAGCCCGGCCGGGAGGTCGCGGACGTCGCTCTCATGGACGCGCGGGAGCGCCGGGAGCTGCTGGCGGACTGGAGCACCGCCGAGGAGACCGGGACGCCCCCGGCCCCCTGGCCCGGCGGCCTGATCGAGCGCTTCGAGGCCCAGGTGCGGACCCGCCCCACCGGCGCCGCCCTCGTCCACGCGGGCGAGCGGCTCGACTACGCGACGCTGGAGCGGCGCGTCAACCGGCTGGCCCACGCCCTGATCAGCCGGGGCGCGGGCCCCGGCCAGGTGGTGGGTCTGCACGCGGGGCGGTCGACGGAGCTGGTGGTGGGTGTGCTCGGCATCCTCGCGGCGGGCGCCGCCTATCTGCCGCTCGATCCGGGCCAGCCCGCCGAGCGTCTCGCCGCCATGGTGGAGGACGCCGTACCCGTACTGGTGCTGAGCGACTCCCCCGACGCACCGCGCGCGGACTGGCGGTCCCTGACCGCCGTCGAGGCCGAGGGGCAGCGCGACGACGCCCCCGGGATCGCGGTCCGCCCCTCGGACCCGGCGTATGTCATCTACACCTCCGGCTCCACCGGCCGGCCCAAGGGCGTGGTGGTGACCCATGACTCCGTCACCAACCTGTTCGACCAGTGGCTGGCCCGGTTCGGGGACGCCCCCGGCGAGGCGGCGTCGGCCTGGTCGAGCATCGGCTTCGACGCGTCGGTGCACGAACTCCTGCTGCCCCTCACTACCGGCGCCGTACTGCATCTGGTCCCCGACGAACTGCGCGGCGACCCGGAAGCGCTGATGGGCTGGATGCGTGAACACCGGATCGCGACGGCGTTCCTGCCGCCGTCCTATGTCAAGTGGATCGACGAGGCCCCCGAGGCCCGCTTGAAGGGACTGGCCCTGCGTCAGCTGCTGACAGGAGTGGAGTCCCTTCCTGAGATGGCCCTGTACCGCATGGGGCAGGCCATGCCCGGCCTGCGTATCTGCTACGGGTACGGGCCGACCGAGGCCACGCTCTACAGCACCGCCTACACCGACCCACGGCCGCTGGACCGGCCCTGCCCGATCGGCCGGCCGCTCCCCCGCACCCGGCTCTATCTGCTGGACGAGCGGCTGAGGCCGGTGCCGCCCGGGGTGGCGGGCGAGGTCTGCCTCGCGGGCGCGAGCCTGGCCCGTGGTTATGTGGGCCGCCCGGATCTGACGGCCGAACGGTTCGTCCCCGACCCCTTCGTGCCCGGCGAGCGCATGTACCGCACGGGCGATCTGGCCCGCTGGCTGCCGGACGGCAACGCCATGTACGTGGGCCGCCTTGACGACCAGATCAAGCTGCGGGGCTTCCGTATCGAACCGGGCGAGGTGGAGGCGGCGCTGCTGGAGCTGCCCGGTGTACGGGAGGCGGCCGTACTCGCCGACCGCGACGCCCCCGGCGGACCGCGTCTGGTGGCGGGCATCGGCCGGGGCGACGCGGCGGCCCGGCCCCCGTACGCGTGGCGCGCGGCGCTCTCCGAGCGGCTGCCGGACTACATGATCCCCTCGGTCTTCGTCGAACTCCCGCGCCTGCCGCTGAACCGGAGCGGCAAGCTGGACCGTACGGCGCTGCTGGAGCGCTCCCGGTCCGCGCTGCCCGCCCAGGTCAACACGGCCGCTCCGCGCGATCACGTGGAGATGGCACTGCACCGGATCTGGACGCGGCTGCTGCTCCATCCCGCCATCGGCGTCACCGACAACTTCTTCGATCTGGGCGGCACCTCGATCTCCGCCATCAAGGTGGCCCACGCCGTCCAGGAGGAGTTCGGCGAGACCCTGCCGATCCGCGACCTCATGCTGCACCCGACCGTCGAGGCGCTGGCCGAGCGGCTGCGGAAGGGTGCGGCGCCCGGGCAGCCGGGCGACAACCTGATCGAGTTCCGCGCGGGCGACGGGGAGCGGCGGGTGGTCTGTGTCCACCCGGCCGGCGGGACCGCCTTCTGCTATCTGCCGCTGGCCGCCGCGCTGCCCGGTTCGGTGGGTGTGCACGGCATCCAGTCCCCCGGTATCAACGCCGGCGAGATACCGCTGCCCACCGTCGAGGCCATGGCGGAGGAGTATCTGAAGCTCGTCGATCCACGCCCCGACGAGTCGCTGGTCCTGTGCGGACTCTCGTACGGCGGTCTGATCGCCCATGAGATGGGACGCCGGCTGGCGTCGGCGGGACACACCCGGCTGAGCGTGGTCCTGCTCGACACGCACGGCACGGAGGACGCGGCGGAGCGCGCCGCGATCGAGCCGGTGGACGCGGCCGAGTTCCGGGAGAAGCTGGTCAGGTTCAACGGGATGTACCCGGGCATCGAGGACGACCAGATCGACCGGTACTTCCGTATCTACAACCACAACCGGATGACCGCCCGTGACTACCGGACACCGGCGTCGGCGGCCCGGCTGGTTCTCGTCCAGGCCACCGCGGACGGTGAGGACGGATCGGACGTACGCGCGTTCTGGCAACGGCGTGCCGAGGGGGGCCTGTTGGTCGAGCCGGTGGAGTGCGGTCACTGGGACATGCTGGAGAGCGCCGAGGTGCCGCGGGTGGCCGGACTGATCGCGGCCGAACTGACCCGGATGTCCGGCGAACCCGCCCCGCCGGGCGCCCTGCAACCGGCCGCCCTCCAGCCTGCCGTCGGACAACCGAGTGCGGAGCGGCAGGCCGGTCCGTCCGTCGCGCGGGAGGCATGATGCGATCCGGAACGGGCCTCCCCGCGACCTCGCCCGCGACCGGTGTGGCACAGGGGGTGTACGAGCAGGCCCTGCGCACCCCCGGGGCCATCGCGCTGGTCGACGGCGACCGGCGGCTCGACTACGCCGAACTCGACGCCACGGGCGCGGCGGTGGCCGAAGCGCTGCGCCGCGCCGGTGTCCGTCCCGGCCAGGCGGTGGCCCTGGCGCTGCCACGCTCCTGGCAGCTGGTCTGCGCCATGCTCGGCATCCTGCGGCTCGGCGCCCGGGTCGTACCGCTCGACGCGCAGAGCCCGCCGGAGCGCCGCCGCCATATCCTGACGGACTCGGCCAGTGTGGCGGTGATCCATGACGGGACGGCCGCCCCGGACGCCCTGCCGGACTCCGTACAACCGCTCCCGGTGGCCGGGCTCCTGACGACGGGAGACGGTGAACAGACCGAGCCCGAGCCGCCGTTCACCGGCGCACCGGTCTCCTTCCTCTTCTACACCTCGGGAACGACGGGCCGTCCCAAGGGAGTCGAGGTACGGGACGCCGGCATCCTGCGCCTCGCCCGGCCCGGATACATCCGGCAGGCGGCGGGCGCGCGCTTCGCCTGTCTGTCCAACCCGGCGTTCGACGCGCTGAGTTTCGAGGTCTGGGTACCGCTGCTGACCGGCGGCTGCTGTGTGATCCTCGGCGACGAGGCCGTCCAGACACCGCACGAGCTGGCGGCGGCGCTGGTGCGCGAGCGTATCGACACAGCGTTCGTCACGGTGGCGCTCTTCAACGCGGTGGTCGACACCGTGCCCGACTGCTTCGCCGGGGTCGGGCAGGTCCTGGTGGGCGGTGAGCAGCTCAACGCCCGTCTGATACGCCGCTGGTACGGCCACAACACGGCGAGCGCCACCCAACTCCACAACGTCTACGGACCGACGGAGTCGACCACCTTCGCGCTGTGCCACCCCATCCCCCGCGACTTCGACGGGGACCGGGTGCCGATCGGCCGGGCGCTGCCGGGCACGGACGTGCTGCTGGTGGTCCCCGGCACCACGCGTACGGCCGCGCCCGGTGAGACGGCCGAACTCCTGCTGGCCGGCGAGGGTCTCGCGGCCGGCTATCGCGCTCTGCCCGAGGAGACGGCGCGCCGCTTCGTCCGGCTCCCCTGGCACGACGGCGGCCGTACGCTCCACTACCGCACCGGCGACCTGGTACGCGCCGACGCCGACGGCCTGGTCGAGTACGTCGGCCGCGCCGACCGCCAGGTGAAGGTCCGGGGCTTCCGGATCGAACCCGGCGAGCTGGAACGGCGGATCGTCGCACACCCCGCCGTACGCCAGGCGTACGTAGGCGTCCGCCGCGACGGCGAGCACGGACCCAACGAGCTGCTGGCCTATGTGGTGCTGGGCGAGGAACTGTCCTTCGAGGAGTTCGACCGCCATCTCGCGGCCGGGCTGCCGGCGTACATGCGACCGCACCACATCCATGTCGTGGACGCGCTCCCCCGTAACGCCAACGGCAAGGTCGACCAAGCCGCGTTGCTGCGCGCCGGCCATCGCCCCTGGCGGAGTCAGCACGGCCACGAACCGGCCGCCACCGCCTGGCAGCGCGAGGTGCTGGGCCTGGCCGCCGAGATCCTGGGGGTGCCGGAAGCGCGCCTCGACGACCGCTGGATCGCCGTCGGCGGCGACTCGCTCAAGGCCCTGCGGCTGCGTTTCGAGGTACGGCGGCGCTGGGGCTCCGAGCTGCCCCAGGCACTCGTCCTCGACGGGAACCTCGCCGGGATCGCCGAGGCGATCGACAGGGCCAGGAACAGGAACACGGGTGACTCGCCCTATCCGGTGCCGGCCGCCCCCACGGGAGCGCGTACGGCTCCGGCCACCAGCGAACAGCAGCGCCTGTGGCTCCTGCAACAGCGGACGCCGGGGTCCCGGGCCTACCACGTGGGACAGGTCTTCCGGCTGGAGGGGACGGTCGACGCGGTCGCGCTGCGGAGGTCGTTGCGGCGACTGGTGGAGCGTCACCCGGCGCTGCGTACGGGCTTCGAGGCGACGCCCGAGGGGCTGCGCCAGATCGTGGGCGAACCGTACGACCCGTGGACCGACCCCGAGCCGGAAGCACTCCGTGAGGACGGTGTGGACGGGGAGGCGGACGGCGAGGACATGGGCGGGCGGGCCCTCGCCGACCGGTTCTTCGGCCGTCCCTTCGATCTGGCCGAACCCCGGATGCTGCGCGCGAGTTGGCTGCCCCACGAGGGTGGCGGGCTGCTGTCGCTGCACCTGCACCACATCGCGGTCGACGGCTGGTCGCTCAGTGTGCTGCTGGCGGATATATCGGCCGGGTACGCCGATGCTCTCCGGGGCGAGGACGCACCGGAGGCGATGGGTCCCGTACCCCCGTCCGGATCCGGGGCGCCCACCCCGCTCGACTACGCCGCCTGGCAGGCCGAGTGGTTCGCCGGCCCCGCCTACCTGGCCCAGCGCGCCGGGCTGCGCGCCCACTACGCCGGGCTGGACGAGACGGTCGGGCCTGACGAATCGCTGACACCGGCCGGCTCCCGGCCGTCCTCGCGGGCGCGGCTGCTGCACACCTCGCTCGACGCCGTACGCCGCGCCGCCGTTGACCGGCTCTGCGTCGAACTGGGCCTGACACGCTTTCAGTTGCTGCTCGGGGTCTTCGCGTGGAGTCTGTACGGGGTGACCGGCCTGACCCGTCCGCGCGTCGCCGGTCCCGTGGCCAACCGGCCGGTGCGGGAGTTCGAGGCCAGTGTCGGCATGTTCGCCAATACCGTCCTGCTGCCGCTGACCGTCGCGCCGCGCGAGGAGCTGCGCGGCCAGTTGCTGCGCCTGGGCGCCGGTGCGCGGGAGGTGCTCGACCGGCAGGACGTGGCGCTGGCCGATGTACTGGCCGACCGCGAGACGGGCGCCGGCGGGGCGCCGCCGTTCGACTTCCTGTTCGTCCTGGAGAACACCGACTTCGGCGCGCTGGCGCTGCCGGACTGCACCTCCCGGCCGCTGTGGTGGGCACCGGCCGAGGCGAAGTGCCCGATGACGCTGTCCGTCGTCGAGCACCCGGATGGTCTCGACTGCCTGTGGGAGTACGCCGAGGACCACTTCGAGGCCGCCGAAGTCGAGGCGATGGCCGGTCTGTTCGGGCGCGCTCTGGATCTGCTCGCCGTCGGGGCGAGCGCGACCCCGGCCGAGCTGGCGGCTCCGTACCGCCGCGCGCTGCCCGAGCCCGGCCGCGCCGAGCCGGTGCCCCTGATCTGTACGACGGTGGCGGACGGCTTCGCGCGGCAGGTCGCGCGTACGCCCGGCGCGCCGGCCCTGATGAGCGGCGACGGCGCCATCAGCTACGCCGAACTCGACGCACGCGCGGCGGCGCTCGCCGCCGAGCTGCGGGCGGACCACGCGCTGCCGGAGGAGGGCGACCGGCCGTGCCATGTCGCGCTGTTCCTCGAACCCTCGGTCGAGCATGTGGTGGCGCTCCTGGCGCTGGCCCGGCTCAACCTGACCATCGTGCCGCTCGACCCGTCCTACCCCCCGGCGCTGCTGCGGCGGATCCTGGAGCAGGTGGAGCCGCTCTGCGTGCTGCTCCCGCCCGGCGGCGACGCGGCGTTCGACGCCGTCGATCCGGGCGGCACCGTACGGCACGTCGTCACCCTGTCGACCACCGGCGGCCCGTCCGCTCCGGCCGCTCCGCCCGCTTCGGCCCCGGCCTCGCACGACGGTGCCCGTCCGCTCTACACCCTGTTCACCTCGGGCTCCACCGGCACCCCGAAGGGTGTGCGGGTGTCGGACCGCACCCTGTGCAATCTGTTGCAGTGGCAGACGGAGTCGGGCGGTCTGGCGGCGCCCGCCGCCACCCAGCAGTTCTCCATGCTCTCCTTCGACGTGTCCTTCCAGGAGATCTTCGGCACCCTGTGGACCGGGGGGTGTCTGCATCTGGTGCGGCCCGGCTGGCGGCAGGACGCCCCCGCGCTCCTCGATCAGCTGGAATCGGCCGGTGTGGAGCGCGTCTTCATGCCCTACGTGGCGCTCCAGCTCCTCGCCGAGCACGCCGTACACCTGGGCAGATACCCCTCGCGACTGCGGGAGGTGGTGACGGCGGGCGAGCAGTTGGTGTGCACCGACGCGATCCGCCGCTGGTTCGCGGGCATGCCGGGCGCGCGGCTGTTCAATCACTACGGTCCGACCGAGACGCATGTGGTGAGCGCCCTCTGTCTCGAAGGCGACCCGGCGCGCTGGCCGGACCGCCCGGCCATCGGCCGGCCGGTGGCGGGCGCGGTGCTGCGGGTGGTGGACGGGGCGGGTGAGCCCGCGCCGCCCGGCCGCACGGGTGACCTGCTGATCGGCGGCACGATGGCCGCCCGCTGCTATCTGGGCGATACGGAGCTCAACACCACGCGCTTCGTGGAGTTGCCCGGCCTCGGGCTCTTCTACCGCAGCGGCGACCGCGCGAGCTTCGACCGGGAGGGCCTGCTGCACTACCGGGGCCGGGACGACGATCAGATCAAGCTGAGCGGACACCGGCTGGAGCTGGGAGAGGTCGAGGCGGCGCTGCTGCGCCACCCGGAGATCGTCCAGGCGGTGGTGGTACGTGACGGCGACGAGCTGGTGGCCTGCCTCCAGCACCGCGACCGGACGCCGGGGCAGACACCGGACCTGACCCTGACCGCCCGGTCTCTTACAGCCCATCTGGCGCCCCTTCTGCCGCCCCATGTACGGATCAACCGCTTTCGGCTGCTGACCGCCCTGCCGCGTACCCCCAGCGGCAAGCTGGACCGCGCCGCCGCCCTGCGCGCTCCGGGCGAGGAGCTGCGCCGTGACCCCGACGCGGCGGCCGTCCCCGCGGGCGTCCCGTCGAACCCGCTCTCGCCGCAAGAGGCCCGGCTGGCAGAGGCGTTCGAGGCGGTGACCGGCTCGGCCATCGGCCCCGATCAGACCTTCTTCGACACCGGCGCGTCGAGCCTGGGACTGATGCGCTTCCACTTGCGCTGCACCGCCGAACTGGGCCTGCGCTTCACCGTCGCCGACCTGTTCGAACACGTCACGCTCCGCGCGCTGGCGCGCTTCCTCGACGGGCGGGCACCGCGGTACGACACGAACCACGCCACCACGGCGGCTGCGGGCGACGAACCGATCGCCGTCATCGGCATGGCGGTACGGCTGCCCGGCGCCCCGGACCTGTCCGCCTTCTGGGACATGGTGAAGGCGGGCGGCAGCGGTATCGAGCACTTCGACGCCCCCGACGGCGTCATCGGCGCGCGCAGCCAGATGGACGGTCTGCTGGCGTTCGACCCGGACCACTTCGGCATCAGCCGGCAGGAGGCCAGGCTGATGGACCCCCAGCAGCGCCATCTGCTGATGAGCTGTGCCGACGCGCTGGCGCACGCCGGAATCGCCGACCCCTCCGCCCGGCGCGTCGGGCTGATCGCCGGTGCCGGTGAGAACACCTACTTCCAGGCCATGCTGCGCGAGGCCGACCCCGGGCAGCTGCCCGACGGCTTCCAGCTGGCCCTGCACCACGAGAAGGACTTCCTCGCGACGAAGGCCGCCTACCACCTGGGCCTGACGGGGCCCGCCTTCACCGCCCAGGCGGCGTGCGCCAGTTCACTGGTCGCCGTCCACCTCGCCGCCGGGCTGCTGCGCCAGGGAGACGCCGACGTGATGCTGGCCGGCGGGGTGCTGGTCGATACGGAGCTGACCGACGGATACCGCTACCGGCCGCAGCACATCTTCTCCGTGGACGGCCACTGCCGGGCCTTCAGCGACGACGCGAGCGGCACCATCGGCGCCAGCGGTGTCGGCGTGGTGGTGCTCAAGCCCCTGAGACTGGCCAGGCGCGACGGCGACACCGTCTACTCGCTGATCACCGGCTCGGCTCTCAACAACGACGGCTCCGACAAGCTCGGTTACAGCGCGCCCTCGCTCTCCGGTCAACGTGAGGTGATCCGCGCCGCCCTGCGCCGCGGCGGCCGGAGCGGGGCCGACCTCGGCTATGTCGAGGCCCATGGCACCGGCACCCGGCTGGGCGACCCGGTCGAGGTCGGCGCGCTGCGGCAGGCGTTCGACCTGGCGGAATCCGGTCGCTGCGCGCTGACCTCGGTCAAGAGCCAGATAGGTCATCTGGGAGCGGCAGCCGGCGTGGTCGGGCTGGTGCGTGCCACGCTCGCCGTGCACCACGGCCTCATTCCGCCGCACGCCGATTTCCACGCCCTCAATCCCCGGATCGGCCCTGACCCGACGCCGTTCTACATCCCGACCGAGGCGCGGCCCTGGCCCGCCGGGCGTGACCGGGTGGCGGCGGTCAGCAGTTTCGGCATCGGTGGCACCAACGCCCATGTGCTCCTCGAAGCCGATGAGCCGGATGGTGCTTTCGCGCCGGTCGCCACCGAACCCTGCCTGGTGCTGTCGAGCAGCAGCGAGGCCGGTCTGCGTATGGACGCCGCCCGGATCGCCGACTATCTGACGGCCCGTCCCGAGGCGTACGGGACGGTGCTGCGCCATCTCCAGGCGGGCCGGCCGGCGCGGCGCCTGCGGATCGCGGCGGTCTGCCCGGACGCGTCGACCGCGGTGGAGTGGCTGCGTACGGCGGTTCCGGCCTCCGGCACCGTCGCCGTCACCGTCACTGAAGAGCCGGCCGGGGAATCGGTCGCGGCGGTGGGACGGCCGGCGCAGGACCTGGCCGACGCGTGGCGGGCCGGACGGCGGATCGACTGGCCGGCCGGGCCCGCGCAGGCGCCCTGGGACTTCCCGCCGCCCGCCTTCGAGCTGGCGGAGTACGACTTCGCGCGCGCCACGCGGCCGGCGAGCCCGATCGATCCGGCGGGCGGCGAGGGACCACGACGGCTTCCGGAGGCCGACTGGCTGCGTCAGCCCCACTGGGTACGGCTGCGCCGCGCCGCCCCCGCAACCGCGTCGCGTACCTCCCGTCTGCTGGCGGTGCTGACGGACCGTCCGGCGCCGCCCGAAACGGTCCGCGCCTTCGAGGCGGTCTACGCCCGTGTCGTACGGGTCAGCGCGGCCGGTGCCTTCGCCCGGCGGGGCGATGACGTATTCGAGGTCGACCCGTCCGACCACGTATCGGTGCGCCAGTTGCTCGACGCCCTCGCCGAAGCGGGCCGGGACGGCATCGACTGGCTGCACGCGCTGCCACTCGCTGTCGAGGGCCCGGTCGGTTCCGGCACGCTGGCGCACGCCCAGCGGGCGTGCCTCGACGCGCCGGCCGCGCTGGTGCGGGCGGTGGCCGACGGGCCCGGGGCACCGGACGTGCGACCGTGGTGGCTGTCGTACCGCGCCAAACCCGTCGACGGCTCCGTACTGCGGCCGGAACTGAACCTGCTGGCCGGTGCCGTCGAGGTGGCACCGCAGGAAGGTCCGGTGGACGGCCACTGGCTGGACCTCCCCGGCGCCGATCTGGCGGACTGGGCTCCACGACTGGCCGCGTTGCTGGCTGACGCGGACGCCGATACGGACGACGAGACGGACGCCGGTCCCAACACCGGCCCCGGGGCCCGGCTGCCGAGACAGCTCGCACTGCGCCAGGGCTACTGGTGGGAGCAGATCACGCTGCCGGTGTCCCCGGCCGGCGTCACCCCCGTGGCGCTGCCGGCCGAGGAGGGCGTCCATCTGATTCTGGGCGGCACGGGCGGCATCGGCACCGCCCTCGCGGCCTGGCTCCTTGAGCGGACCGACGGCCGGGTCCTGCTGCTGGCCAGAACCTCCCGCCTCCCGGAGGAACTGGCGCCCTGGACCGACCGGGTCGAGCTGATCGAGGCGGACCTCGGCGCGTCGGCGCCCGAGGAGATCATGTCCCGGATCGGCCGGCGGACGGCGCGGCTCGACTGTGTGGTCCACGCGGCCGGCGTGGCGGCCGGCGGTCTGCTCGTACGGCGTGACGCCACCGCGATGCGGGAGGCAACGGCGGCCAAGGTACAAGGCGCCCTGCTGATGGAGCAGTTGATCGAGCGTTACCGGCCGACGGTCGCGGTCTACTGTTCGTCGATGTCGGCGCTGCTCGGCGGCGTCGGCCAGTTCGACTACACCGCCGCCAACGCTCTTCTCGACGGTTTCGCCCACCACCGGTCGGGCGACGCCGAGACCACCGCGCGGATCAGCGTCAACTGGGATGTGTGGCGCGAGGCCGGGATGGCGCTGCGGGCGCCCCTGTCCGACGCCCGCCATCAGGCGCATCTGTCGGTCGGTCTGACGGTGGACGAGGGAAAGCGGCTGTTCGCGCGAGCGGTCGGGCTGCAATTGCCTCAGCTCCTCGTCTCGACGACCAATCTGGACGAGTCCCGCGTGTTCTACGCGGCACCAGCGGCATCGGCGGCATCTGTCGCGGATTTCGGCCGGGCCACGGACACGGCGGCGGGTCTTCTCACCGAGCGGTTGTCCGAATGGGTGGGCGTCGACCAACTCGACCCGGACGTACCGCTCTACGACCTGGGCGCGGATTCGCTGACGATGCTGGATCTGATCAGCGAGGTCAAACGGCACTTCGGTGTCGAACTCGAACTGTCGTGGCTCAGCCACCGGGTCTCGCTCAACGAGATCCTGACACGACTCGACCGGGCGACCCCCGCCGAGGCAGCGGCCGGATCGGTCGTGGCGGAGGACGTGGCCCTGGAGGTCTGGCAGGAGGGCACCGGACGCGAGGTGCTCTGCCTGGTGCACCCCGTCGGCGGTGACATCCAGGCGTACCGCTCACTGGTGTCCGCCCTCGACCCCCGGCTGACCGTCTGTCTCATCGCCGACCCCGCGCTGCGGCGGCCCGTATCGCCGGCCTGGACCCTGGCCGAACGGGCCCGGCGGTACCGCGCCGCGCTGCTCGCGCGCTTCCCCGACACGGCCTGGCGCCCACGGCTGGCCGGCTGGTCGTTCGGTGCCTGGGTGGCGGCCGAGATGGCCGCGGAGGCGGAGGCGGCCGGACGGCCCGTGGAGGCGCTGCATCTGCTCGACCCGCCGCCGCCAGGTGCCGGAGGGCTGTTCCAGGCGTACGACGAGACGCAGCTCGAAGCGGTGTTCGCGGCCGAACTCGGCGACAGCGGGGGCGCGTCGGCCGGTGAGCACGCGCGGGCCTATGCCGAGCGGCTCGCCCACTGCTGCCGGGCCAATCTGCTCAGCATGGCCGAGCACCGGGTGCGGCGGCTCGCCGTCACGCCGAGCCGGCTGTGGCTGGCGGAGCGGCCGGTGGCGGGCATGCCGTCGCTCGGCTCCCCGGAGGAACAGTGGGCGCTCTGGCGGCCGTACCTCCCGGAGCCCACCTCCTGGCACCGGCTCGACACCACGCACTACGGCGTCGTCCGGCCGCCGTATGTGCGGGCGGTGGCCGAGGCGATCAACGCGGCCTCGTACGACGCGCCCGAGCACCGCTGATCGCGTCGGCGTGGAGACGTTGCGTCTCGGTCCCGCCGCCGGCCCCTCGGCCGGGGAGGGCGCCTCTGCCCGACCGGCCACCGACACCGGCCGACTCACCCCACCCGCCGTCCGCCCCGCCCGCCCCGCCGACCCGCCGACCTGCTGGCCCGCGGGCTTTAGCGCGTGCGGAGACCCAAACCAGTTTTCCCACCTCACAGGAGGACGTTGTGGAGCAGTACGAACTGGACGCCCTGGAACGCGTCACCTCACGCCCCCCGAGGGAGTACCGGACGATCGAGGTCGACTCCCTCACACCCGTCATAGGCGCCGAGGTCTCGGGCGTCGACCTCTCCAAGGAGCTGTCGGCGGAGCAACTGGGCGAGGTGAAGACGGCGTTCCTCGACCACCATGTCCTGGTCTTCCGCGACCAGATCCTCACACAGGAGGACCACAAGCGCTTCGCCGGTCACTTCGGCGAGCTGCGCCCGGTGAACCCGCCGCCGGAGGAAGGCGATCCCTACATCCTGGAGATCAGCACCACCGCCGAGGCGGCGAACGTGGCGGGCAACGGCTGGCACGCCGACGGCACCGCCGACGCGGAACCGTCGCTGGGCTCGATGCTCTACCTCACCCGCGTACCGGAGCCGGGCAGTGGAGGCGACACGCTGTTCGCCAATATGCATCTGGCCTACGAGATGCTCTCGCCGGCCATGCGCGAACTCCTGGACGGCATGACCGCCATCCATGACGGTCTCATCGCCTTTCAGGGCCACACCCCGCCGCCGGGATATGTGATCCCCAAGAGCGAACACCCGCTGGTGGTGCGTCACCCCGAGACCGACCGGCCGATCCTCTACGTCAACAGGGCTTATACCGGGCGGATACCGCAGCTGTCGTCCGACGAGAGCCGGGCTGTGCTCGACATGCTGTTCGACGTGGTGCCGAACCGGCCGCTGCTGAGCTGCCGCGTCCGGTGGAGCCCCAACACGCTGGTGTTCTGGGACAACCGCTGCGTGCAGCACCACGCGACGTACGACTACTACCCGTTCACCCGCTACGGGCAGCGGGTCGCCATCAACGGCGGCCCGCTCAAGGGTTAGTGGTCCTGTCCGGCGGATCTGCGCGGACCGGCGGAGATCCGCCGGACAGGCCCGAGGGGTGTCCGACGGGGGCGGAGTCAGTCGCTTCGGAACCGCCGCCCGGACTCCCGGACTTTCCGGGCGGGCGGCTGGGTTCGCCACTTCACGCGGCGACATACTCCTTCTGTTGTCCACGGCACCATCCACGGGAGTGAAAAGCCTTTCTGAAGGGTGTTCGCGGCTTCCGCGCCGAGGGGGCCAGGTTCCGCATCGGCTTGTCCTGACCGATGATGACGTGCAGGGCTGCCCTCTTCGGTGCGGCACCGGTTCTCCCAGGAAGGGGTTCCCGATGGACGAAGCCGAGGTGATCGTGGTGGGGGCTGGGCCGGCGGGCTCGTCCGCCGCCTACCATCTGGCGGCGGCGGGCGTCGATGTCCTGCTGTTGGAGAAGACCCGCTTCCCCCGCGAAAAGGTGTGCGGCGACGGACTGACCCCGCGGGCGGTGCACCAGCTCATCCGGATGGGCATCGACATCAAGGCTCCGGGGTGGATGCGCTCACGCGGGATGCGATGGGTGGCCGGGGAGCACCGGGTCCATATCGACTGGCCCGGCCTGGGGAGCTATCCGGACTTCGGTCTCTCGCGCAGCCGGCACGATTTCGACGACATCCTGGCCCGGCGCGCGGTCGCCGCCGGAGCACGGCTGCGCGAAGGCGTGAAGGTGACGAGCCCGGTGACCGATCACGCCGGCCGGGTGACGGGTGTCACCGCAGGGGCCGGAGCGGCTGATGGGGCGGCGGCCGGAGCCGGGGAGCCCGCGGTCTACCGCGCGCCGATCGTCATCGCCGCCGACGGCGCCTCCGCCCGACTCGCCCTCGCCATGGGCCTGCAACGGGACCCGAACAGGCAGATCGCGACGGCCGCCCGCCGTTACTACCGCAGCCCGGAACGCTCCCAGGACGAGTACCTGGAGCTGTGGGCCGATCTGCGCTATCCGGGGAACGATCACTACCTGCCCGGCTACGGCTGGATCTTCCCGATGGGCGACGGCCGGGTCAATGTCGGTCTCGGCGCGCTGCCTCACCGGCGGTACGGGAACGCCGATCTGCGGGCCGCGCTGGACCATTGGCTCGCCCGTACCCCCCAGGCGTGGGGGCTGCGTGAGGAGAACGCCGAAGGCCCCGTCAGAAGCGCGGCCCTGCCGCTCGGCTTCAACCGTCATCCGCTGTACACGCGCGGGCTCCTGCTGGTCGGCGACTCGGGGGGCATGATCAGCCCCTGGAACGGCGAAGGCATCGCGCAGGCCATGGAAGCCGGCGAGGTCGCGGCCGAGAGGGCCGCGCTCGCGCTGGCCCTTCCCGAAGGGCCGAGGCGTGAACATGTGCTGCTCAACTACCCCGTGGAGATGAACCGCCGCTGGGGGCGCTACTACCGTCTCGGCAATGCCGCCGCCGACCTCGTCTTCAGCCGGTCGGGCTTCCAGCCGGTCCTCAACCGCTACGTCATGGGCTCGCCGTTTCTGCTCAAGACCCTGGCCCGGCTGCTCTCCAACCTCACCGACAAGCCCTCGCGGGACGTGATCGACCATCTGCTCAACACCGTCGTCCGGCTGGTCCCGGCACCGTCCGTACGACGCCGCTGAGGACGGGGCCGTCAGCGACACCGGAGCGACGGGTTCCGGCCGACCGCGTCCGGCGTCGCCGCTCGTGCGATGCTGAAGCGCGGACAACAGCGAAGACGACAGCCCGGAACTCGGCGGGAGAACAGGAGAGTCCGGCAGCGTGAGGGCAGGGACACGACGGGCCGGAACCGGCATCTGGGATCGCCTCGCGGCGTCGGACCCGGGTCTGCTGCGGCTGATGGCAGGGCTGCGGACGGTCGCGGCGATCGCGCTCACCCTCCTCGTCCTCGCCCTGTTCGGCACCGGCGTCACGTACCTGGTCGCGGGCGCCATGACGGCGATGGTCTCCACCTTCGCGATCAAGGAGAAGCAGGTACGCGGCCAGGCGGTCACGCTCGCTCTCGGCCTGCCGGTCGCGCTCGCCGCGATCTCCCTGGGAGCGCTGCTCAGTACCCGGATCATCACGGGTGACGCGGTCTTCATCGCCCTGATCTTCGCCGCCGTCTACAGCCGCAGATTCGGCGAACGCGGTACCGCCCTGGGCCTGATCGGCTTTCAGATCTACTTCGTCGCCCTGTTCGTGGGCGCCCGCGCCGCCGGTCTGCCCGTGCTGTGGGCGACCTTGGCCGTCGCTTTCGCGTGCAGCGCGATCGTACGGTTCGCCGTCGTGCCGGAGACGCCCCAGCGCGTACTGAAACGGCTGCGCGATGCCTTCCGGGCGCGGCTCGCGCAGGTCGTGAGCAGTCAGATCGAGCTGCTGGACGCCGACCCCGAGCAGCTGGACAAGGTCCTCGACGAGCTGCGGCGGCGCACCGCCCGGCTGCACGAGGCGGCTCTGATGATCCAGAGCCGGCTGGAGGAGGGCACGCGCGACGCGGCCACGGCGGCGCTGCTGCAACGCCGGGTCGCGGACGCCGAGATCGCCACGGAGCGGCTGGGCGTACTGCTGTTGAACGCCCGCAGCGCCGAGCGCGCGGACACCCTCACGCTTCATCTGCCGAACGCGCCCGTGCCGGCCACGGGGAATCTGGTGACGGCCGCCGACGGCGACGTGATCGGGACGCTGCGCCGGGACCTGAACGCGCTGCACCTGCTGGTGGCCCGCGCGGGGGCCGACGACCGCGGTACGGCGCTGGCGCACGTACGCAACAGG
Source organism: Streptomyces scopuliridis RB72 (assembly GCF_000718095.1). Taxonomy (GTDB): domain Bacteria; phylum Actinomycetota; class Actinomycetes; order Streptomycetales; family Streptomycetaceae; genus Streptomyces; species Streptomyces scopuliridis. The sequence continues at coordinate 92,583 of NZ_JOEI01000002.1, forward strand.
CTGCTCGGCTACCGCGACGAGGAGCGGCTGCCGCGCGCCTCGGACGCGGTCCAGGACGTCTTCCGCGGGATCGGTGAGGTCGCCCGCGCCGTCCTGGGTCTGCGGCTCGCGCTGGACGGGCCGCAGGACGAGTCCAGCGACTCACCGGCGACCACGCGTTCACGCGAGGAGTTCGACGCCGAGGACGTCTCCCTCACCGGTCCCGAGGAGCCCGAGGAGGAGGACCGCACCGGTCTTCAGCGCCCCACCACCCGGGCCGCGTTCCAGGTCTCGGTCGGGTCGGTCCTGGCCATCGTCGGCGGTGAGTTCCTCTCCACGCAGCGCTGGTACTGGGCGGTGCTGACCTGCTGGGTGGTCTTCCTCAACACCGCGTCCACGGGGGAGATCCTGGTCAAGGGCTACCGGAGGGTGCTCGGTACGGTCCTCGGGGTGGTCGCCGGTGTCGTGCTGGCGGGGCTGGTCGGCCACCACACCTGGCTGGCGTTCACGCTCGTCCTGGTCTTCATCTTCGCCATGTTCTTCACGGCTCCGTTGTCGTACGCGCTCATGTCCTTCTTCGTCACGGCGATGCTGGGACTGCTCTACACGCTGCTGAACAAGTACAGCTTCGCCGTGCTGGTCCTGCGTATCGAGGAGACGGCGCTCGGCGCCGCCTGCGGCATCATCGCGGCCGTACTGGTGCTGCCGGTGCACACCGACCGCCGGACCGACGAACTGCTGGGCACGGTCCTGGACCGGCTGGGCGATGTGGTGTCGGCGGCGGTGGAGCAGCTCAGCGGCGGCCCCGCGTCCGACCTGCTGAGCAAGGCGCGGGACTTGGACACCGCGCTGGACGATCTGCGCGACTCCACCAAGCCGTTGACGCATCCGTTCTCCCCGCTGCGCGTCCGGCGGCAGACCGTCCGCTATCTGGTGGCGCTGCTGGAGACCTGCGCCTACCACGCCCGTTCCCTGGCGGCGACGGCCGAGTTGGTACCGCAGAGCAGGACCGTCACGGCCGACCCGCGACTGGGGCGGGCGGGCCGGCGTATCGCCCACAACATCGAAGTGCTCGCCGCGCGCGTCAAGGACGGGAAAGCCGAGGGCGAGGTCGAGTCCGGCGCGAGCATCGCCTCCCTGCTCAAGACCGACGCCTCCGGCGCGCCGCCGGCGGACACGGTGACCGCGCGCGTACTGCGCCATCTGCAACGCCTCGACGAGGGCGTGGTGGGCCTCGCGCGCCCCCTCGGCGTACCGGTCGCCGACCGTACGGAGCGCAAGTCGGCGCGCGACTGACGGCCCGCGTGGCTGACAGCGCGTGAGGGCGGGGGCGGGGTCAGCCGGGGGCGGGGTCACCCGGGGGCGGGGTCACCCGGGGGCGGGGATCCGCGTTCCTCACGTGGGTGGCGGTCCACCCGCCCCGCCTGGAGCGGTAGCGGCCGAGGCAGGCAGGCCGGTGACGCCATCGGCCGCCCCGGCCCCGGCGTCACGCGACCGCGGCCCGCCCACGTCCGTGCAGCAGCAGATACATCCGCTGTACGGACTCCTCCCGGCCCATCTCGAATCGCTTGGCCACCTTGCCGATCGGGTTCCAGATCCTCCCGTCAGGCATCCGTACGCCCGTCGGCTGACCGAAAAGCTTCCGCTGCTCGGCGTCGAAGTCCACCCACACCGCGCCGGCCCGCCGCACCAGTACTTCCCCCGTGTAGGCGCCGAGCCAGAACAGTTCCGCCGAAACGCTTCTGCTGTCGGTCGTGGCGCTGCGCAACCCGTCGACGACGCGGTCCACCACGCGCAGGCTCGCCACGGAATAGTCCAGTGGCAGCCGATTCCTCGCGGTCACCCGCCGCACGAACTCGGCCACGCCCGACCGCATCTCCCCCGCCGTCGGTAACCGTCTCCCGCCCTCACCCGGATTCACAGCAACTCCCCTCCCACGCCACTGCTTCCGGCCACCGCGACGGCACCCGGAAAGGGGGGATCGCCCCCTCCCGGAACCAAGCGGAGGCCGGGCCGAGAACGTCACACGCACCGACCCGGTGGCGTGCGCCTGCGAGGCCCGCATCGGCAGGCGAGCCTGCCTCTCGGCAGCGGGCCGTCGGCCGAGCCGGGGCTGAGGTGGCGCGGAACGCGAGTGGCTACGTGCGGTGAGCGCCTACGGCAAGCTCGTCACCCGGCACCCGGACCTCGCCCGGTGCGTTCGAGTCGCGGCGTACGAGAAGTGTGCCGATCACGCACACGACGCCCACCAGCACGAAGCCGTACCACGGGGTCGCCCCGGAGGGATGGGTCTCGTACACGAGCGCTGCCGACAGCACGGTCAGCACCGTGGCGGTGCGGCCGTGCGGCGCGGTGGCGGCGATCACCGTCACGCCCCACAGCAGGTACCAGGGCTGCACCATGGGCGAGAGGGCGACCAGGGCCAGCAGAGCCAGGCCAAGGGCATGAACCGGATCCAAGGCGCGCCCGCCGTCCGAGGCACGCACGGTGTCCGAAGCGTGGGCGGTGTCCGAAGCGTGGGTGCCCGAGGCGTGGGCGGGCTCCACGGCCCGGGCAGCGGCCGCGCCGCGGGCCGAGCCCTCGCGCCCACGCGCCGACCGCCACGCCAGGCACGCGATCAGTACGAGCGCCACCCCCAGCCCCAGGTTCTGGACGGCGGTCTTGACCGGGCCCGGATCGGTCCCGACCAGCAGGTGCAGCAGTTCGCCGAGGCCGAGACCGAGATCGCTGGTGGCCGACAGCGCGGTATGTATGGTGCCCGCGACGCTCTGGGTCCTGAGCCAGCCGAACCCGGTGCCGCCGAGCAGCGCCGCCGCGACGGCGACCGCCACCGCGACCAGGCCGGGCGCCACACCCCTCGCCACCCGTCGTACGAGCGGGCCGGTCGCCGCCCTGCCCACGAACACGCCGATGAACAGCAACGCCATCGCCGCCGGGGACTTGACCATCATGGCGAGCCCGACGAGCGCGCCCCCCGCGATCCACCTGCCGCGCAGGGCGAGCACCACGCCCGCGAGCATGAGACCGATCATCAGCCCGTCGTTGTGCATGCCGCCGATCACATGCGTGAGCAACAGCGGATTGAGCACCCCGAGCCACAGCGCGCCGCTCTCGCTCGTGCCGCGCTCCCGCGCGAGATGCCGCAGCGCCCACACGATCAGCACCAGCGCGCCCACGGCGATGAGACGCATCCCCAGTACGGCGGGGACGATCGTCCCGCCCGTCACCCAGGTCACGCCGCGCGCGAGGATCAGGAAGAACGGACCGTACGGCGCGGGAGAGTCGGTCCAGTTCCCTCCGACGCTCGCGGCGGCGTCGCCGCCGAGCCCGGCGGGGTCGAGGACGGACGGCCCCGCGCTGTAGACGTCGTGTCCTTCGAGGACCATCGCGCCCTGGGCGATGTAGCTGTACACATCGGCGCTGTACAGCGGCGGCGCCAGCGCGAGCGGGGTCGCCCACCAGGCAAGGGTGACGAGCGTGTCCCGCGTGGAGGCCCCGGTCCTGCCGTACCGCCACCAGGCGACGACCAGCAGCGTCAGCCCGACGTAGGCCAGGACCTCGCCCGCCACGGTCACCACCGACCCATGGGGCACCCAGAGGCCCCACGGGTCACGGGCCGGCAGCGTACCGGCGACCCAGCCGCCCACAGCGGCCGCGACGGAGCCGACCGCGCCCAGCCGACGGTACCCACCGGCGTTCAATGCCCACATGACCAGCCAACCTATCGAACGAGTACGCGGGCACGTGTGCCAGGGAGACCGACCGAGGCGAGGCCGGCTGTGCCCGTATGGTCACGGTCGTTCGGGTTTTCGCGCCAGAAAGGTGGCGACCGTCCTCTTGGCTCCGCTGTCGGGCTCCTGCACCAGTCGCGAGGTGATGACGAGTCCGGCCCGGTCCAACAGCCCGACGATGCGATCCGCCGGCAACAAGTGGGACTCATAGGACACCGGATGGCCGCCATACGCCTGCGCCGGACGCAGGTGCTCGTCGTCTCCCACGTAACCGGCCAGCATCAGCCGGCCGCCGGGCGCGAGCGTGCGATGGAATTCCGCGAACACGACGGGCAACAGTTCCGGGGGCGTGTGGTGGGTGGAGTAGTAGGCCAGGATGCCGCCGAGCTCCTCGTCCCGGATCGGCAGCGCGGTCATCGATCCCACAGTGAAGTCCAGCCTCGGATGTGCCTGCCGGGCGAGCTCGATCATCTTCGGGGACAGGTCGATGCCGAACGCGGACACCCCGAGGTCCGCCAGATGCGCCGTCACCAGGCCGGGGCCGCATCCCACGTCTGCGACCGGCCCGCGGTCGGCCGCCTGCGCCACTTCGGCGAACACGGCCAGCATCGCGCGTGACAACGGATCCAGCTCCGCCGGAGTCTTGACGCGTTTCAGGTAGTCGGCGGCGACGGTGTCGTACGACTCCCGGACCGCCGCAAGGTAGGAGGGCTCAGTCATCCGGCGACCCTAGTACGGGGCACTGACAGCCTGGACACTTCCGCACAGTGAGCGGACACGGCGTGAGCGGACACGAGGTCAGCGCACGATGCGGCCCCGCAGAATCACGCGCATCGGTTGCCCGAGGGCCGCCGGCTCCGCGACAGGGTCCTGGTCGTACGCGACGAGATCGGCGGGCGCTCCATCGACCAGGCCGGGCAGCCCCAACCAGTCCCGTGCTGTCCATGAGGCGGCCCCGAGCGCTTCTTCAGCCGGCATCCCCGCCCGCAGCAGCCATTGGGACTCCGAGGCGACCGTGCCGCACGGAAAGGTGTCCGTTCCGGCGAGGACGGTGACGCCGGCCTCGTGCGCCAGTCGTACGTTGTCGATCATCCCCTGCCAGCCGTCGAGCCAGTTCGAGCGCCGTGCGCTGGATTCGCGCCCCCGCCAGACCTCGGCACTCCCGGCGAACGCCGACAGGGTCGGTACGTAAGCGGTGCCCTGCCCGGCCATCAGGTCCAACAGCTCCGGATCGAGGTGCATCCCGTGTTCGAGGCTGTCGGCTCCGGCCAGGACGGCGTTTCGCGAGCCCTCGCTGGTCTGGCAGTGCACGGCGACCCGTCCGCCGACGGCATGCACCGCGTCCACGGTCGCCGTCAGCACATCCAGAGGTACGGCGGGCTCATCCCATCGCCAGTCACCAATGACCTTGCACCAGCCCGATGCGGCCGTGGCCTCCTCAACGGCTGCCGCCGCCAGTCCGTCCTCACCAATGTCCCGCCCTGCCCCGGGGAAGAACCGGCCGGGCGTCGCCAGCCATTGCCCCGCCGATCGGACACGCGGCAACGCGGTTTCCGTGTCGACCCAGCCAGGCATCCGCTCCGCGGTTCCCGGTGTCCGCACCAACAACACGCCCGCGTCCCGGTGCTCCGACAAGTGCTGTCGCAACAGCGCCTCGTCAAAAGCGTCGTCCGGGCTCTCGGCCCCCGGATGCGTATGGACATCGACAAGGCCCGGCAGGAGCCATCCGCCGTCCACCACGGTCTCCACCCGCTTCGCCGCCGCGCCGGCAGGCGGCTCAGTCCGCAGCCGCTCTCCGTCGACCCAGAAGGTGCGCTCCGCGCGCTCGGGCAGCACGACACCACGTATACGCATGATCACGGCTACGAACCTACGCGATGAAGCCGGGCCTCACCGTACTTCGGAAACTCGCTGCCCAAGGCCGCTGCCCCGCAACACCCGTCGTCCGCCCGGGGGTTACGGTCTCCAGGCGTGCCGTCAGCCAGCCACGGCGCTGGGCGACAACCGGTCAGCTCGATGCCGCCGGCCGATGTGTGGGGTGGCGCGGCGTCTTCGTACCGTGTGTGGCTGTGTATTCGGCGGCGAGCCAGGGGCCCAGGTCGTCGATGAGCGTGCGGAGTACGGCCGGATCGGCCGAGGGGGTGCGGCCCGTGGCCGCGGCGATGCGCATCTGGTCGGCGCGCTCGGGGTAGTAGCGGCCGAAGAGTTCGGCGGACTCGTTGAGGTCACTGGTCCAGCCGCCCCAGCGGGGCATGATCAGAGTGAAACCTGTGCGCACGATACGACGGGCGACGACGCGGCTGAGGGTCCGGCGGTCGGCGTCCGTGGCGGTTTCGGCGGCTCGGGGGCGCCAGCGTTGCAGGGCGAGGTCGAGGTCGCCGTTGGTTTCGCGGGCGAGCAGGGTTGTGGGGCGGTAGCGGGGAAGTCGTTCGGCGAGGTCGGGACCGAGCAGTGGGGTGCACAGGCAGGCGACGAAGAACCCGGCGTCATGGCGTTCGAGGTCGCTGAGCAGAACGCGTGTGCTGGTCAGCAGGATGCCGACACCGTTGATCTGGGGGAACGCATGGTCGAGTGCGGCCTCGATGGCTTCGGCGTCGGCGTGGTCGGCTTCGGTGGGCTCGTGGTGCAGGGCGAGTTGCAGGTCGAGGTCGGAGACTCCGGGGGTGGCCGTGCCGCGTGGGATGCTGCCGTAGATGTACGCGCTGTGCAGCCGCGCGCGGTCGAAGGTCTCGGTGATACGCGTGCGGGCGGACTCGACAACGGGCGTGAATGCCGCCGTCACCCGGTCCAGGGCGCCTTCGCGCGCGATCGTCCCGTCGTCGTCCAGCCCTCGTGCGGTCATGGCGTCACTGTGCCCTGTGTCGCCGCACGGTGCCGAGCGCATTTCCGGGCCGTCGCCTTGCTGCTGATCGGCACCGTCGCCGGGATCACGGCCTGGCGCCACCCCGGACCGCTTCGGGCGCGACGGATGGGGGCGACGCTGCTGACCGTTGTTCTGGTTCTGGCCCTCTGGTTCATCCTGTACGGCAGCAACTGCGGGTGCGTCTGACCCCGCGGCTACACCGCCACAGGTTCCGGCTCCGGTTTGGCCTCCACCTTGGCCTTCGCAGGGATCTGGGCCGGGGCGGTCTCTACGGTCTCCGCGGCCCCGTCAGGCTCGTCGGCACCGCTCGCGCCGCCCTCCACGAGGCTGAGGAAGCCGCGGATCGCGTCGACCGAGAGCCCGAGTTCCTCGGAGGCGCCCTGCTCGCTCCCGAAGACCTCGACCGCTTCCGCCACGGCCTCGGCCAGCTCCGCTTCGGCCTTCCGCAGCTTCGCCTCGGCCTTGTCGATGGTGTCGACGACCGCCAGCTGGCGCCGCTGCTTCTCCTGGAGTCGCTGCTTGCGGGACGGGCTCTTCTCGGGGGTTTGCGAAGTCATAACCAAGATCATAAACCGACCCTCGGCCCTGCCGGAAATCCCCAACTGACTTTCACCGAACGGGCGTTCCCCTATGCGCGGAGGGACGGTAACCGGCAGCCGGTCCCTTCATGACCCGCACAGCGTCGCGCTGCTCAGCAAGGGCGCCGGCCGCATCGTCAGCCCCTACGGCCTGACCGACTGGCCCGGCGCACTGGAACTGCTCGGCACCAACGGGCCGGCCGATTCCATCCGCCGCGTCCGGCAGGCCGAAGCCCCGCACCTCCGGAGACCCCGATGCCCGAACCCCTGACGACGACACAGTCGCGCACTGCACCCACCTGCTCGCTGGGTACGGTCCGGTCCGCGAGAACGTCCAGAAACCCGGATCGACGCGGCCGTATTCACCCCCGTAACGGCGTGCCGCGGGGGCGAGGGGGGCAATTCGACCTCACCCGCGAGGGATTGCCTTTCCCCCCTCGGCGGAGCCCGTCACAGAGCCCACGACAGCCTCGGGTCACCCCACCTGATCAGGGGTTCCGTCTCTGCCGGACCTACGATCGGGGCCGACTCGGGGAAGGGGTTCCGATGGACCGGAACATCCGTACGGTGGACGACATACTCAAGCTCCTTGACGGCCTGTTCGCGCCGGAGGCCGACCGCTGGACGGCCGACGCGGCGTCCTGGTGGGACGGTTTCTACGCGGATCGCTCCAAGCCGGTGCCGTTCTTCGTGGCGAAGCCTGACGAGAGCCTGGTCTCCTACCTCGACCATGGCCTGATCACCGCGGGCCGCGCCCTCGACCTGGGCTGCGGGCCGGGACGGAACGCGCTCCACCTCGCCTCGCTGGGCTTCGAAGTGGACGCCGTGGACCTCTCTCCGGCGGCCATCGCCTGGGCCGGGGACCGCGCTCGGGAGGCAGGGGCCAACGTCTCGTTCCACTGTGGTGACGCCTTCGCCCTCGCCGACACCGCGCTCGGCGGACCGTACGATCTGATCTACGACTCCGGCTGTTTCCACCACCTGCCGCCGCACCGCCGCGTCAGCTACCTCGCCCTCCTCGACCGCGCCCTCGCGCCCGGCGGCCATTTCGCCCTCACCTGCTTCGCGGCCGGCGGGATGGGGTCCGAACTCCCCGACTCCGACTTCTACCGCCAGTCCCGCCTCCATGGCGGCCTCGCGTACACGGCGGAGTCTCTGCGCTGGATCTTCTCCGACCTGACGGAGGTCGAACTGCGCCGTATGCACGACGAGCCACCCGAGTCTCCCTCCTTCGGCGAACCCTTCCTCTGGACAGCCCTGTTCCGCCGCACCACCACGACCTGAAGGAACCGCTGGCCTTCTTGGCGGATGAGTCGGTCGTGATAGCTTGCCGAGGCCAGTCGAACTCTCGTACGTGTATGACGGGAGTCGGGGAATCCGGTGCGAATCCGGAACTGACGCGCAGCGGTAAGGGTGACGGGCGGGGCATTGAAGTCACTGGGCCAGCGATGGTCCGGGAAGGCGCCCCGTTCGAGTGATCCCAAGTCCGAAGACCTGCTGGCGGACCGTACGAACGGACCCCGCGAACGGGTCCTCGACGTTGAGGAACGACTGTGACCTTCGCGCGTCCCGCCCCCCGCATCGCCATGCTCCTTTCCGGAGTGCTCCTGCTGGCCGGTTGCGGTGGCACCTCCGGTGGCTCCACTTCGGGGGCCTCCGACAGGGTCCGTCCCCTGGAGAACTGCGGGCGCACCGTGGACACGGGTGGTGCGGTACCTCAGCGGGCCGTGTCGCTGAACCAGGGCACGACCGAGATCATGTTCTCCCTCGGCCTCGCCGACAGGATGGTAGGCACCGCCACCTGGACCGACCCGGTGATGAAGGGTCTGGAGAAGGCCGACGAAGGAGTGGAACGGCTGGCGGAGAACTACCCCTCCTTCGAGCGTGTCCTCGGCACCGAACCCGACTTCGTCGCGGCCTCCTTCGCCTCCACGCTGGGAAAGGGCGGAGTGGCCACGCGCGAGCAGTTCGAGAAGCTCGGCGTTCCCACCTACCTCTCCCCGTCCGACTGTGAGGGCAAGGACAACAGTGGCGGCGGCGACGGCAGCCGGTCCGAACCGCTGGCGATGGAGACGGTGTACGGCGAAGTACGGGACCTGGCCCGTATCTTCAGCGTCGAGGAGCGAGGGGAGAAGCTCGTCGCTCAGCTCACGTCCCGCGTGAACAAGGCCACGAAGGATCTCGACGCGTCCGACGTCACGCTGCTGTACTGGTTCGCCAACGCCGAGTCCCCGTACATGGCGGGATGCTGCGGCGCCCCCGGCATCATCACCGGGGAACTCGGAGCGAAGAACGTCTTCGACGACACCACCGAGGAGTGGCCGCAGATCAGTTGGGAGACCGTGGCCGACCGCAACCCCGACGTCCTGGTGATCGGCGACCTGACCCGTAAGTCGGAGACCGCCGAGAGTGCCGCGAAGAAGATCGAGTTCCTGGAGTCCAACCCGGTCACGAAGACCATGGACGCCGTACGGAACAAGCGGTACATCCTGCTCAGCGGGCAGGCCATGAACCCGGCGATCCGCACGGTCGAGGGAGTTGAGCAGGTCGCGGCCGGCGTACGCGAGTACGGCCTGGCGAAGTGACCGCGACGCTCCTGCGGACCGCGGCCGGCCTGGCCGCGCTTGTCGTCTCCGTCGCCGTGGCCGTCACCATCGGCCCGGCGGACATCGGCGTCGACGAGGTCTGGTCCGCCCTCGCCTCGCATCTGGCGGGCGACGTCTCCGGCCTGACGCCGATCCGGGACGGGATCGTGTGGAACCTCAGACTGCCGCGCACGCTGCTGGCAGCGGTGTGCGGAGCCGGACTGGCCCTGTGCGGCACGGTGATGCAGTCCCTGCTGCGCAATCCGCTCGCCGATCCCTTCGTTCTCGGCGTCTCCTCAGGGGCGTCGACCGGGGCCGTCGTTGTGGTCGTTCTCGGCGTGGGCGGTGGAGCTCTGTCGCTCTCGGCGGGCGCGTTCGCCGGCGCCGTCTGCTCCTTCGCCCTGATGCTCCTGCTGAGCCGGACGCTCGGCGACAGCGCGGACAGGGTGGTGTTGTCCGGGGTCGCGGCGATGCAGTTGTTCTCCGCGCTCACCTCGTTCATCGTGGTCACCTCCGCCGACGCCGAGACGACCCGAGGGGTGCTCTTCTGGCTGCTCGGTTCGCTCAGCGGCGCGGGCTGGGCCGATGTGTGGCTGTGCTTGGCCGTGCTCGCGCTGACCCTGACGGTCTGCCTGGGGTACGCCGGAACCCTCGACGCCTTCGCGTTCGGACAGGACGCCGCGGCGACGCTCGGGGTCGATGTGTCCCGTACCCGCCTGATCCTGCTCTGCGCCACCGCCCTGCTCACGGCCGCGCTGGTGAGTGCGGCCGGCGCCATCGGCTTCGTCGGTCTGGTGCTGCCGCACGCGGCCCGAGCCCTGGTCGGCCCCGGCCACCGTCGTCTGCTGCCGGTCACCGCGCTCGGCGGGGCCGTGTTTCTGGTCTGGATCGACACGCTCGCCCGCACTGCCCTGGAGCCTCAGGAAATCCCGGTGGGCGTGGTGACTTCACTGATCGGCGTGCCCGTCTTCGTCCTCGTGCTCCACCGGACACGGAGGACACACCGATGACGCTCAGCACGGACCGCGTCTCCCGCACCGCCGACGGCCGGCTGATCCTCGACGGGGTCAGTCTCGCGCCCCTGCCCGGGGCCATGACCGGTCTGCTCGGACCGAACGGCTCCGGGAAGTCCACTCTGCTACGTCTGCTCGCCGGCGTTCTCGCCCCGAGCCACGGCGTCGTCACGCTCGACGGCCGTCCTCTCGACGGATTGCGACGCAGGGACATCGCGCGCCGCGTCGCCGTGGTCGAGCAGCAGGCGGACACCCTGGTCGAACTGAGCGTCGCCGACGTCGTACGCCTCGGGCGTATCCCCCACCGGCGCGCCTGGCACCCTCCGACGCGGGCGGACGAGGAGGCCGTGACGGCGGCGCTGGAGCGCACCGGTCTGCGTGACCACGCGTCCCAGCTGTGGAGCACGCTGTCCGGCGGAGAACGTCAGCGTGTTCAGATCGCCCGCGCTCTCGCGCAGGAGCCGCGCGAACTGCTGCTCGACGAGCCGACCAACCATCTGGACATCCAGCACCAGCTCGATCTGCTGAACCTGGTCGCCGAACTGGCCGTCACCAGTGTGGTGGCCCTGCACGACCTCAACCTCGCCGCGATGTTCTGCGACAGGATCGTGATGCTCCAGCGCGGGCGGGTCATCGCCGCGGGCACACCCCGGCAGGTCCTGACGGAGGACCGGATCGCCGACGTCTACGGCGTGCAGGTGGCGGTCACCGAGCCGGGCGAGGACGGCCGACCGCACATACGCGTACTGGGCACCCCGGCCCGCCGCCGCTGAACGGCACCCGGGCGAAAGCGGAGCGTCACCCGGGGACGGCGTGACGGCCGGGACCGAGCGACCCTATCGGTGCGGCCGAGCCTGTGCGGGCTCGGTCACACCGCGGCCGCCTACGGCTCGGTCACTCCCACACCACGATGTTGCGCCGCACCGGAACCGTGCCCGAGTCCGTCGCGAACAGTTCCGGTGAGCGTGCCCTGATGCGCTCGACGTCGTCGAAGACCGCCCGCAGGTGGGTGCGCATGGCCGTGCGGGCCAGGGGGATGTCGCCGGCGAGGACCGCGTCGAGGATTTCGACGTGCTGCGCGGCGAAGCCCGAGGATGTGGCGGTGTCGTAGAGACCGAGGCGGCGCGCGCGGTCGAGGTGGCCCTTGGCCGAGACCACGGTCGCCCAGGCGCTGCCGTGGCCGCTCAGGCGCAGGAGGGTCTGGTGGAACGCCTCGTCCAGCTCGAAGAAGTCCTCCAGGCCGAGACCGGGCCGCCGCTGTTCCTCCAGGTTGCGCCGCAGTTCGTCGACCAGTTCCGGGTCGAGTTCGGCGGGAAGGCCGGGGAGGTCTTCCAGTGAGGCCAGTTCCACGGCCTCCCTGAGGAACTGCGCGTCGGCCACTTTGGCCGGGTCGACGCGTGAGACGAAGGACCCCACCTGGGGGAAGACCTGGACGAGGCCCTCCTCGGACAGCAGGATCAGACTCTCCCGGACCGGCGTGCGGCTCACGCCGAGGGACGCGGCGAGTTCGTTCTCCGACAGGGCCGCGCCCGGGGGGAACTCAAGAGTCAGAACCTTGCGGCGCAACGTCGCGTAGACGGCGCGGCGGCTGGTCCGCTGCCGGTTCGATCGAGGCATGCGCTCATCGTATCGGGGTGCTGTCACGGCCGACGCCCTCCCGTTCGATATGCCCCCGCTGACCTGCGGCGCAGCGCCGCCCGGGCGCCCGGACCCGCCGTATCGGCCAAGGCACCGGCCCCGCTCAGGCCCTGCTCAGGCCCCGCTCAGGCGCGCCGCCGACCCTCCGTCCGAACGCCGCACAGTCGGTACCACACAAGTATTGCATCCCTTCGCGACCGATGCTTGTATACCAGTCGTGCCGATCAGTGGCGATCTCGGGCGCCCCACTCGACCGGTGCCGTACGGATCGTCCGAAGGAGTGGACCTGTGAGCAAGATCGAACGCGTAGAGGTGTTCGTCGCCTCCCCGGGGCGGACGTTTGTCACCCTGCGCATCACGACGACGGACGGTGTGACCGGCCTCGGCGACGCCACACTGAACGGCCGCGAACTGGCCGTCGCGAGCTATCTGCGGGACCACCTCGTTCCGCTGCTGATCGGCAAGGACCCGGCGCGTATCGAGGACATGTGGCAGTACCTGTACCGCGGTGCGTACTGGCGTCGCGGCCCGGTGACGATGACCGCGATCTCCGCCGTCGACACGGCCCTGTGGGACATCAAGGGCAAGGTCGCCGGCCTGCCGGTCTACCAACTGCTCGGCGGCCGCTCGCGCGACGGCGTCACGGTCTACTCGCACGCCAGCGGTACGGACGTCCCGTCCCTGCTCGACGATGTCGAACGGTTCCTGGACCTCGGCTACAAGGCGGTACGCGCGCAGGCCGCCGTACCGGATGTCGGCGGCAGTTACGGGGTCCGCAAGGGCAAGGTGTACGAGCCGGCCGCCACCTCGCTGCCCGACGAGCAGCCCTGGGACACCGAGGCGTATCTGCGGTTCGCGCCGACGTATCTGGAGGCCGTGCGCGAGCGCTTCGGCTTCGGCTTCCATCTGCTCCACGACGTACACCACCGGCTCACCCCCATCGAGGCGGCCCGCTTCGGCAAGAGCGTCGAGGACAGCAGGCTGTTCTGGATGGAGGATCCGACGCCGGCCGAGAACCAGGAGGCGTTCCGGCTCATCCGTCAGCACACGACGACGCCGATCGCGGTGGGCGAGGTGCTGACCTCGATCTGGGATGTGCAGCACCTGATCACCGAGCAGCTCATCGATTACGTACGCACCACCGTCGTCCACGCCGGCGGGATCACGCACCTGCGCCGGATCTTCGACCTGGCCGCCCTCTATCAGGTACGGACCGGCTCGCACGGCGCGACGGACCTCTCGCCGGTCTCGCTCGCCGCGGCGGTGCATGTGGACATCACCGTCCCAAACTTCGGCATCCAGGAGTACATGGGGCACGCGGACGAGACCGCGGAGGTCTTCCGCAGTGGGGTGACCTTCGCGGACGGCATGCTGCACCCGTCGGAGGAGCCCGGCCTCGGCGTCGCGTACGACGAGAAGGCGGCGGAGCGATTCCCGTACCAGGCGCGCTATCTGCCGGTGGCGCGGCGGCTCGACGGGTCGGTGCATGACTGGTGAGCGACATGACTCCGCCCCCGCCGGACGGAACGGGGCACACAGAAGGCACAGGGCCGGCGCTGTTGGGACGTGCCTCGCTCGGCCGGATCGCGCCCGAGCTGCGCCCGGCCGTCGATCCCCGCGAACTCCGGCCCCGTATCGTCCACTTCGGCCTGGGGGCGTTCCACCGGGCGCACCAGGCCGTCTACACCGAGCACGCCTCGGCCCGCTCCGGCGAGCCGTGGGGGATCGTCGCGGTCGCCCCGCGCTCGGCGCGCGTGGTGGCGGCGATGCGCGCGCAGGACTGCCTCTACTCGGTGACCGAACGCCGCCCGGACGGGCCCGCCACCCGCGTGGTGGGGTCGGTCGTCGAGGCGCTCGCCATGGGGCCCGACGCGGGGCGGGTCGACGCGCTGCTCGCCTCTCCGGAGGTCACGGTGCTGACGTTGACGATCACCGAGAAGGGGCACCATCGCCGCCCCGGCACCGGTGAACTGGACACCCGGGCACCGGAGATCGCCGCGGATCTGGCGGCGCGGGAGACCGGGGACCTCACCACGGTCGTCGGGCGGATCGCCGCCGGACTCGCCGCGCGGATGCGGTCAGGAGGCGCCCCGGTCACCGTCGTGTCTTGCGACAACATGGCCGCGAACGGCGCCGCGCTCGCCACGGTCGTGCGCGGCTTCGTCGAGGCGTCGTCCTGGCCCGACCGGCGGGCCGTGCTCGACTGGATGGCGGCCTCGGTCGCCTTCCCCTCGACGGTCGTCGACCGGATCGTGCCCGCGACGACCGACACGGACCGGCACGCGGCCCATGCCGCGCTCGGCGTACGCGACGCCGTGCCGGTCGTCGGCGAACCGTACCGGCAGTGGGTCCTGGAGGACTCCTTCGCCGGGCCGCGGCCGCCGTGGGAACGCGACGGCGCGCTGTTCGTCCCCGATGTCGTGCCGTACCAGCTCACGAAGTTGCGGCTGCTCAACGGGGCGCACTCCGCCCTCGCCTATCTCGGCGCCGCGGCGGGACGCACGACCGTCGCCGGCGTCCTGGCGACCGACTGGGGCGAACGGCTCGTACGGGCCCTCTGTTCGGAGGTCGGGCCGACCCTGCCCGCCGGCGGCCCCGATCCGGCGGCCTACGCGGGCGATCTCGTCGAGCGGTTCCGCAACCCCGCCATGCGGCATCTACTCCAGCAGATCGGCTCCGACGGATCGTTGAAGATCCCGGAGCGGTGGTTCGACGCGCTGCGCGCGGCCCGGTCGCGTACCCCGGTCCTCGAACTGGCGCTGGCCGCATGGGCGAACGCCACCCGTTCCGGCGAGGACGGCGGCCAGTTGTTCGGTACGACGGACCCCGCCGCGGCGGCGCTCGCCGATTGCTGGCAGGGGACGACGACTCGCCATGACACGGTCCGTCGGCTGCTCCAGGTCCTCGGAGCGGTGGACCTGGCCGAGGACGACACGCTCGTCTCCGGCGTCGCCGCCCGGCTCCCCGCTCTGCGCGCCGGCCACATCGATTTCTGACGTCACACACACAAGACACCAGCCCGCACAAGGCACCGGCACACCTACAAGCACGGCCCTGAACAACGGAGTTCAACCATGACGGACACCACGCGTACGGAGCCCACGGGCCCCGCCGCGCGCACCACACGCGATCTCACCAGAGCCGCCGTTTCCGGCTGGCTCGGTACGGCCATGGAGTTCATGGACTTCCAGCTCTACTCGCTGGCCGCCGCCATCGTCTTCAACAAGATCTTCTTCCCCGATGTCAGCCCGGCCATCGGGCTGATCGCCGCCATGGCGACCTACGGTGTCGGGTACGTCGCCCGGCTCGCCGGAGCCGTCTACTTCGGCCGGATGGGCGACCGGATCGGGCGCAAGAAGGTGCTCTTCCTGACCATTCTGCTGATGGGCGCGTCGACCACACTCATCGGTGCGCTGCCCACGTACGCGACGATCGGCATCCTCGCCCCGATCCTGCTGGTGGTCCTGCGGCTCATCCAGGGCTTCGGGGCCGGCGCCGAGATCGCCGGGGCCACCGTCATGCTCGCCGAGTACGCCCCCGCCAAGCGCCGGGGCCTGGTCGCTTCACTGGTGTCGCTCGGCACCAACTCCGGCACCCTGGCCGCGTCCGGGCTGTGGGCGATCCTGCTCGCCGTACTCAGCGACGAGCAGTTGCTCGCGTGGGGCTGGCGTCTGCCGTTCCTGCTGAGCTTCGCGCTCATGATCTTCGCGGTCTGGCTGCGCCGGAACCTCAAGGAGAGCCCGGTCTTCGAGGAGCGGCCGGACGTCGTGGACGGCGTCGCGATGTCCCGTACGGAGGTCGAATCGGCCCTTGTCGAATCGGCCCGCACCACGTCGGCCCAGGTCGAGTCCTCCCCGGAGAAGAAGCGGGCGGGCGTCCTGGAGGCCGGGATCCGGCAGCGCAAGGGCAAGGCGTTCTTCCTCGCCCTCGGACTGCGGTTCGGCCAGGCGGGCAACTCGGGCCTGATCCAGACCTTCCTGGTCGGCTACATCGCCACGAACCTGCACGCCGACCGCGCGGTCCCGACCGACGCCATCGTCTACGGCTCGCTGCTCGGCTTTGTCACCGTCCCGCTGATCGGCCTGCTCGGGGACCGCTTCGGCCGCCGCCCGATGTATGTCGCGCTCACGCTGCTGACCATGGCCTTCGCCTTCCCGATGATGCTGCTGATCACCTCAGGCAGTACGCCCGCGCTGATGCTCGGCATGGTCCTCGGACTCAATGTCGGTGTCCTGGGCCTGTTCTCGCTGGAGAGCGTCACGATGGCCGAACTCTTCGGCTCCCGCACCCGCTTCACCCAGCTCGCCCTGTCCAAGGAGATCGGCGGCATCCTCGCCACCGCCATCGGCCCGGTCATCGCCGCGTCGCTCACCGCCGTCACCGGCAGCTGGTGGCCGATCGCCGCGATGCTCGTCGTCTACTCGCTCATCACCCTGGTCTCCGCGTTCCTCGCTCCCGAGACCCGTGGACGCGATCTGGTACGGCTGGAGGACGCGGTATGAGGGCAGTCGTCGTCCATGGTCCGGGCGATCTGCGGATCGACGAGCGCGCCCGTCCGGTGCCGGGCGCGGGAGAAGTCCTCGTCGCCATGGAGTGGGGCGGGATCTGCGGCTCCGATGTCGCGTACTGGAAGCACGGCGCCTCCGGGACCGCCGCGCTCAGCCACCCGCTGGTGCTCGGACACGAGGTCGCCGGCCGGATCGCCGGACTCGGCGCGGGTGTCGGCGGTCTGACGGAAGGGCAGCCGGTGACCGTCCACCCGGCGGAGCCTGTCGGGGACGAACGGCTGCCCGACCGGATCGCCGGCCGCACCAACCTCCACCGGCGTATCCGGTACTTCGGGTCGGCCGCCTTCGACCCGCACACCGACGGCGGGTTCAGCGAGTACCGCGTGGTCCGTGCGGCGCAGATACGGCCGCTGCCCGAAGGGGTGACCACGGAGCACGGCGCCCTCGCCGAACCCCTCGCCGTGGCCCTGCACGCCGTACACCGCGCCGGAGACCTGCGGGGCAGGACCGTGCTGGTCAATGGCGCGGGCCCGATCGGAGCGCTGGTCGTGGCGGCGGCGAAACATCGCGGGGCCGCCGCCGTGATCGCGTCGGACATCTCCGAGACGTCGCTCGCCGTCGCCCGCGCCATGGGCGCGGACCGGACGGTCGACGTCTCCGCGGGCGCCGAACTGCCCGAGGACATCGAGGTTTCCTTCGACGCCTCGGGAGCCCCGGCCGCGCTCGGACCGGTCCTGCGGGCGACCGCGCGCGGCGGCACCCTCGTACAGGTCGGAAACCTGCCGGGCTCGGCCGTGCCCGCCGTCCTCGGGGACCTGGTGACGAGGGAGATCACCTGGATCGGCTCGTACCGCTTCGTCGAGGAGATCGATGACGCGCTGATCGCGATGCGGGACGGACTGGACGTGTCCCCCGTCATCAGCCACCGCTTCGACCTCGACCGGGCGGACGAGGCGCTGGCCGTCGCCGCCGCGCGCGGAAGCAGCAAGGTCATGCTGCGGCTGGGCGGTGCGACGCCTCAAGAGTGAGAAGAGGCCCCACAGCCGCTGCCGTTACTGGTCGCGCCGGTGCACGCCGGCGACAGCCAGTACGGCCGCGGCCAGTGCCCACACCGCGTAGACGGTCCACGCTCCGGAGGTCGTCCACGGGAAGGGGGACCGCGAGTGGTCGACCGCCGAGAGCCGGATCCACGCCTGGTACGGCATGGCGTGATCGAGTACCGCCGACCAGTGGCGGCCGTCGGTCAGGACCAGGGGCAGCAGGACAAGGACCGCGACGGTGGCGGTCATGGTGGCCGCGGTGTGCCGGATGACGGCACCGAGCGCCAGACCGGCGAGCGCGCACACCGGCGCGAGGAGGGCGGACGCGAGCACGACGGGCAGGGCGCCCGGGTCACCGATCGGGACGCCCACGCCCCGGCCGTCGAGAATCGCCTGGGTCAGAGCGAACGAGGCTCCGGCGACGAACGCGCCGAAGACGGTCGAGAAGGCCGGGCGCGAGACGCTGTCCGGTCTGCGGCGGATGCTCGGCGCGCTGCGCCAGGCCGACCAGGAGCAGAGGCGTACGGCCCGGGACCGGGAACGTACCCGCCTAGGCCCTGTCCGGTCGATCTTCGTGGATCAGCCCGCGGCGTCTGGTGCCGTGCATCGCAAGGCGGAGGATCGCCCTCGTACTGGACGTACTTGGGCGACTCCGGGCACTCGGGGGCCACGTCCTGCCGGGTGCGCGTCGACCATCTCGACGACGCGCTCGCCATCGAGGTCTCGGACCGCGGCAGGGGCGGCAACGCCGGTACGGACACCGGGTACGGCCTGGTCGGCATGCGCGAGCGGGTCGCTCTGCTGCACGGCGATTTCACCGCCGGGACGCGGCACGGCGGCGGCTTCCTGGTCGCGGCCCGGCTGCCGGTACCGCGCGCCGCCCGGACCGCGGCGGAAGCGAAGACCGGAGCGGAACCGAAGGCCGGAGCCGGATGACCGAGGATCCGAGCCGGCCGACCATCCGTGTCCTGCTCGTCGACGACCAGCCCCTGGTGCGCGCCGCGCTCCAGATGGTCATCACCGACACCACGGACATCGAGGTCGTGGGCGAGGCGTCGAACGGCGCCGAAGCCGTCGGGCTGGCCGGGGAACTCGCGTCCGGCATCGTCGTGATGGACATCCGGATGCCCGGCATGGACGGCATCGAGGCCACCCGGCAGATCACCACGGCCACCGGCTCCGCGCCTGTCATCATCCTGACGACCTTCGACGACGACGATGAGGTGTACGGGGCGCTGCGCGCCGGCGCGTCCGGGTTCCTCGTCAAGGACATGGCCCTGGACGACATCCTCGCCGCGATACGTACCGTCGCCGCCGGAGACGCCCTGATCGCGCCGAGCGTCACCCGCCGTCTCATCAAGGAGTTCGCCGGCCGCCCGGCGGCCATGTCACCGCGAAGGGCGGAACTCGGCGGCATAACCCACCGGGAACGCGAAGTGCTGACCCTGGTCGGCGGCGGGCTGTCGAACACCGAGATCGCCGAGCGGCTCTGTATCAGCGTCGCCACCGCCAAGACGTATCTCCCCCGTCTGCTCGCCAAGCTCGACGCCCGCGACCGCGTGCAGCTTGTGATCCTGGCCTACGAGACGGGGCTCGTGTCACCGTCGTCCTGACCGGATCCATGCCGACCGGAAAACGACGGCTTGTCGATGACACTCGATACGGCATGTGTATGGCAAAGATCCGAACAAAATCGGATCAATGAACATCGGCCATTTCGGGCAGCCCCGGGCCACCTCGGCGCGAAGCCCAACGGAACAGGGCCTGTTCGGGGATGCGTCACCCAAGCGGAACATCAGATTCGGCCACAGACGGCGCCCGACCGATCCTTCGGAATTTTTTCTATCGTCGTAAGAGAAAGATTTGCGCGACTTGGCGCGCACTCACCTCGCGTTGGCGTGATGTCTGGCATGGAACGTCGAGAACGAGCCAAGTTTCAACGCTTACGCATCCGACCCGCCGTGCCGCGCCCTCTTACCTACGAGTAGGACGTCACTATCGCTAGGTACGCAGGGTCGGCCCCGGGGGAGCCGGCCCATGCGCCTGCTCCCCCCGTCGCATCAGAAAGGCAATGGACCACAATTGCAGATCAATCTTCTGGGACCGATGGAAGTAGTCGATGACGGGGTTCAGGTCCGGATACCGGGAGAGAAACTACGCTCGATCCTAGCGGCCCTGGCATTATCGGTGGGGCGCTCCGTTTCTCGGAGTGAACTCATCGACGAGCTATGGGGCGAAGAGCCACCGAACAGCGCCGAGAATTCACTGCACGGCCATATAGCCCGGCTGCGCCGGGTATTGGTCGCACACGGGGGGAAGGCAGCTCTGCGCAATGTCATCCAGACGTCGCCGACCGGATACGTACTGGAACTGACCGAAGAGGATGTCGACGCTTCCCGGCTCCTCCAACTGGTGGCCCGCGCCGAAGCGGCGAGCGCGCACAACCCCAAAGGCGCCGTTGATCTGCTGAACGAGGCGGTATCGCTCTGGCGAGGCCCGGCGCTGATCGACGCCGGCCACGGAATGATCTGTCAAGTGGCGTACACCCAGCTGGAAGAGGTCAGACTGGGAGCGTACGAAAGGCTCTTCGACATCCGGCTCCGGCTGGACCAGCCCCGGGCCGTCATCCCCGGGCTGGAGCAACTGCACGCCAGGTACCCGCTGCACGAGCGCTTCTGCGAACAGCTCATCACCGCGCTCTACCTGTCAGGACGGCAGGCCGATGCCCTCAACACCTACCACCGCACCCGCGAGTACCTGTCGCAGCATCTGGGACTTCAGCCCGGACACGGACTGAGAGACAAATTCCAGGCCATCCTCCGGCAGTCTCCCCACCTGTCCATATCGGGGGCCGGGGAAGAGGTCATACCGATTTCGTGACCCGCAGGATCTGCCAGATGGCACCCAGCCGCGCCCGCCCGTGGAAGGCCAGATACTCGGGAAGCACCAGCTGGGGGCCCCACTTCTCCTTGTAGGCGAGCTGGCTGGCCGCGGGATAGACCTTGTCGCCGTGGTCGGCCAGCAGCCGCATGATCCTGCGGGTGGCGCCGCTGGCTTCGGCCGGATCGTGCTCGGCGGACAGCCCGGTGAACGGCGTGAATCCGAAGTGCAGCCACTCCGCGCCCTCCTGACGGAACGTCTCCAGCGCGGTCAGGTTGATCGCCTCCATCACCCCGGGAGGCGCGTCCGGGAGCCGGCGGCTGAGGTCGTGCAACCACCCGGGACGCGATCCGTACGCGGGTGAGTACGAGATATAGGCGATGGGCACCCCGTCGAGCCGCCCGAGCATCAGCCGGCGCGCGTGCTGTACGGGCCCGCCCAACTCGCCGACCAGGAACTCGATCTCCTTGACATGACGGCCCTTGCTCCGCAGCCAGGCGCCGTCGATACCGGCTATGTCCGCCGCGCACTCCTCATAGGAGACCTCCGTCACCTCCAGACCACTGCGCCGGGCCCGCGAGATCTTGTTGCGGAGTTTCATGAAGCGCGTTCCGCGCAGGGCGAAGTCGGGCAGGTGCACCGAGTACGACGAGCCCACCTGATTGACCGTGAAACCGCACCGGACGTACAGCTCGACGTCCGACGAGAGGACCTGTACGGCGACGACCTTGCGGCGCCGCCGGCGCGCGTGCGCGAGGAAGGCCCGCAGCAGCGTCTCCTGCTGTTCCGGCGGGGCGTAGACGCCCCCGAACTGGATCAGATACGAGCCCGCCTCGCGATAGGCGACGACTCCGTCCGCCGACGGATCGGTGAAGTACGCGTTACCGGAGTTGAGCGCGAGGAAGGCGCTGGGGTTATCGCCGTCCTTGCGAAGCTTTTCCAGCACTCCGAGCACTTCTTCGTCGGATACCTCTCCGCTGCGCGTGGTCATCTCACTCCCGTTGCCTGAGGCGTCGAGTTTCCGGGCCGGGTGCCCGGAGACATGCTCCTCAGACTCTCTTCCATTTCCCTGAAACGGCCGTCTCAGCGCCGTCTCAGCGCCGTCTCCGGGGATTTTCAGGGCGGTCTGTGAAGGTCGAAGCCACCACTTGGAACTGCGGACATTCCCGTCGGCTGATGGGAAATGGAGAGCGGAGGGGCTGCGTGAGCAGCGATATCGCGACGCCTTCGGCGTCAGAAGAAGAAGATTCCGGAGCGCCTCGTCCGGAAGTCCCCACCTACCTTTCCCTCATTGACGGAAAGGCCGTTCCGAGCGGGACCTGGGGGTACGTGGTCGACTCGGACGCCCTGCTCGACGACGCGTTCTCCACGCTCACCATGAAGCGGAAGCTGGAGAGCGGCCGCATTCCCGCCGAGAATCTGCCGGCCACCATCGTGGGCCGGGTGGCGAGGGCGGACCGCCGGACGACGGATCTGGCGCTCGAAGCGGCGGCCGCGGCCGCCGCGCCCTGGGCGGCGTTCCCCCCGGAGACCCGGATCGAACAGTTCGGCACGCTGCTGTACCGCAGGCTCGCCGAGCAGGCCGAGCGGATCACCGAAGTCCTCGTCCAGGAGGGGCACCCGCTGGCTCTGGCCCGCTGGCAGGTGTCCGGCGCGCTGGAGGTCTTCGGGCCCGAGTCGCTGGGCTTCTACCGGAGCCAGATGCTCCAGGAGTACCGGCACGGCGAGCGGCGGATCTCGGTGCGCCGCCGCCCCGACGGTGTGGTCTGCCTCAATCCCCCGCAGAACGCCCCGCTCTCCAGCGCGCTGCTCGGCGTGACCGCGATCATGGCGGGCAACTCCCTGGTCGTACGGGCGCCGCGCAGCGCCCCGCTCGGCGTCATGTACGTACTGCAGGAGGTGGTGGCGCCGGTACTGGCGGAGCTGGGGGCTCCCCCGGGCACCCTCGGCGTGGTGTGCGGCGACCCGGCTCCGATGCTGGACGCCTGGCTGGAGAGCCCGCTCGTCGACGACATCATGTACTTCGGCAGCAGCGAGAACGGGATGCGCTTCCAGGAGCGCTGCATCGCGGCGGGCAAGAAGCCGATCCTCGAACTGGCCGGCAACGACGTGGTGCTGGTGTGGAAGGACGCCGATCTGGACCTGGCGGCCGAGGCCATCACGGAGAGCTTCTACGGCTCCGGCCAGCTGTGCATGATCCCGAACCAGGTGGTGGTCCACCCGGACGTCCGCGACGAGCTGGTCGCCCTGCTGGCCGAGAAGGCCGCGCGGATCAGGCCAGGCCGGTCGTCGGAGGAGGGCGTCCTGCTCACTCCGGTGCTGCGCAACGAGAAGTTCTTCTCGTGCCTGCGCGACGCTCTCGACCGGGGCGCGGAGCTGGTGTGCGGCGGACACGCGATCCAGGAGGACGGAACGCGCGACACGGCCGGGATCTTCCTTGAGCCCACGGTGGTGGTCGTACGAGGTCTGGAGAAGGCCCGGGAGGTCCAGGCGGTCCGCGAGGAGACGTTCTTCCCGCTGCTGCCGGTGATCGTGGCCGAACCCGCCCCCGACGACGTCCTGCTGGACCGGTTCGTCGACTTCGTCAACAGCAACGCCTACGGGTTGCGGAACTCGGCGTGGGCCCGGGACCCCGAGGTGGTCGACCGGATCGTGACCCGGATCACCCAGGGCGGGCTGCTCAAGGTGAACGACTCCCACATCGGCTTCCTGCCGTATCTGCCGACCCACGGCGGTACCGGACTCACCGGAGGCGTGTTCGGCGAGGCCAACTACCCGATCCTGCGCACCTCTCATATCCAGGGCGTGAGCGTCGCCGCCGGCGCGCGCCCCTCCGAGGCGGTGTTCGGCGCCTGGAAGGCCCTCCAGGCCGCCGCCGGCCACTGACCGCGCCCCGAAGCCAGCAAACAACCACGCCAGAACGACAGAACATGAGGGGGATCCATGCGCTCGTTGGAAGCCGCACGCGAGACGTGCGAATCATTCCTGCCCGGCTTGCTCGATCAGCTCTCCGGCACCCCGCTGGAAGAGCTGGAAGCACCGAAGAACCCCGCACTCGACCACTTCCGTACGGCCGGCGGCCCCAGTCTGGTGATCCCCAAGACCTACGGCGGGGCGGGAGCCGATCCGCTCCAGGCCCTCGCCGTGGTACAGGCCCTGGCCTCCCGGGCACCGTCCCTCGCGATCGCCACCACGATGCACCACTTCTCGGTGGCGACCCTGTTCACCCTGGCCGACTCCATCCAGAGCAGTGGCATGGAGTGGGCGCTGCTCGAAGGGATAGCCGAGCAGCGGCTGCTCGTCGCCTCGGGCTTCGCGGAGGGCCGGCCGGGACGGGGCATCCTCTCGCCGATGATGTCGGCGTCGAAGGCGGACGGCGGCTATGTGATCAACGGCTCCAAGAAGCCGTGCAGCCTGTCGCACTCGATGGACCTGCTCACCGCCAGCGTGGCGCTGCCGACCGACAGCGGTGAGCCGAGGATGGCGGTGCTGCTGATCCCCCGTCAGACCGACGGGATCAGCGTCCATCCGTTCTGGGGAAGCCGGACGCTCGCGGGCGCGGAGAGCGACGAGGTGCGGCTCACGGACGTCTTCGTCGACGAGCAGCTGCTGATGCGCACCGAGCCGGAGGGCGACGCCGGGAACCTGGACGATCTCCAGACCGTCGGCCTGATCTGGTTCGAACTGCTCATCTCCGCCTGCTATCTCGGCATTGTCAGCGGACTGGTCGAGCGGGTCGTCGACGGCGGCCGGGGCAGTGACTCCGACCGCGCCCGGGTGCTCACCCGGCTGGAGACGGCCGCCCTGCTGCTGGCGGGCACCGCCCGCATGATCAGGGACGGCGAGACCGGCAACGCGGCGCTGGCCCGCACGCTCGTGGCGCGGTACGCCGCCCAGGACGCGCTGGGCGACGCGCTGAACCAGGCCGTCGAACTGCTCGGCGGCACGGCCTTCATGTCCTCTACCGACGTGGCCTATCTGGCCGGTGCCGCACACGGTCTGTCGTTCCACCCGCCGTCGCGGTCGAGCTTCACCGGTCCGTACCTCGACCACGTCGCAGGCCACCCGCTGCGCCTGACCTGATTGAGAGGGAGATCCATGCCATCGACGACACCGACATCCGTTCTTCCGCCGGCCGTGCCCCCGACCGCGCCCGCGGCCGTCCCCGCCACCACGCCCGCCCTCGGGCGTGAGGAGCTGGGCAGGCTGTACCGGGCCCGTCTCAGCAAGGGCCGGGCGACCCTCGGCGAGCTGTTCGGCGGGCACATCGAGGTCGCCTCCGAGGGCGCCTGGGTCACCACCTCGACGGGCGAACGCTTCCTGAACTGCGGTGGATACGGTGTGTTCCTGATGGGCGCCCGGCACCCCACCGTCATCCGGCATGTCGCCGAGCAGCTGGCCACCCACCCCGTCGCCACCCGTCTCTTCCTCGAACCGCAGGTCGCCCTGGCCGCCGACGCCCTGGTGTCGGTGGCGCCACCAGGACTGGAGCGGGTGCACTTCGCCGGCTCGGGTGCGGAGGCGGCCGAGACGGCCATCAAGCTGGCCCGCACCCGTGGCCACCACCGGCTGATCGCCATGGAGAACGGCTACCACGGCAAGACCATGGGCGCGCTCAGCCTGACCGGCAAGAGCGTCTTCCAGGACCCGTTCCGGCCACTGCTGCCCCAGACGAGCCATGTGCCGTACGGTGACGCCGCCGCGCTCGAATCCCTGCTGGCCACGGCTCCCGGCGAGGCGTGTGTGTTCATCGAGCCGGTGCAGGGCGAGGCCGGGGTGGTGATCCCGCCGACGGGCTATCTGCGCGCGGTGCGGGAACTGTGCGACCGGTACGGGGCCTTCCTCGTCCTGGACGAGATCCAGACCGGTCTGGGCCGGCTCGGCTCCTGGTGGGGCGCCGACCGGGAGGGCATCACCCCCGATGTGCTGCTCGTCGGCAAGGGGCTCAGCGGGGGCGTCGTACCGGTGTCGGCCGTGGTCGCCACCCGGGAGGCGTTCAGGGCCTTCGACCGGGACCCGTATCTGCACACGTCCA
Source organism: Streptomyces scopuliridis RB72 (assembly GCF_000718095.1). Lineage (GTDB taxonomy): Bacteria > Actinomycetota > Actinomycetes > Streptomycetales > Streptomycetaceae > Streptomyces > Streptomyces scopuliridis. The sequence continues at coordinate 118,433 of NZ_JOEI01000002.1, forward strand.
CGTTCTCCGGGGCGCCGCTGGCGATGGCCGCCGTACGCGGGGCGCTCGCGGCGATGCACGAGGACGACCTCGTGACCCGCTCCCGCGAGCTCGGCGCCGAGATCCTCCCGGAGCTGGACCGTATCGTCCGCTCGCACTACGGCGACGCCGTACGTGAGGTGCGGGGCCAAGGTCTGCTGCTGGGGATCGAGTTCGCCGAGCCGGGACCGGCGGGCGATCTGCTGATCGAGCTGATCATGAACGGCGTCATCGCCAATCACTCCCTCAACTCGCATCTCGTCCTGCGCTTCACCCCGCCGGCGGTGCTGACCAGAAGCGACCTGGACTTCTTCTACGACGCGGTCGACCGCGCGTGCCGCGCGCAGGGCGCCCGGTACGCACCCACAGCGGAAGGTGACAAAATCCATGCGTAGCGTGCAAGTGAAGGTCCGCGTTCATGACGTCGACGCGGCGGTGGCGTTCGACCGTGTCGGCGCGTTCGGCCGGTACTCCGAATTCACCGAGGTCATCCGCTCGGTGACGACCCGTCAGGAGTCCGGCACGCAGGAAGTCAGCGACTGGGAGGTCTACTTCCGCAACGGCATCCTGTGCTGGACCGAGTCCGACCGGTTCGACCGGGACAACCTGACCATCACCTTCGAGCAGATCGACGGTGACTTCGCCGAGTTCACCGGTGTGTGGCGGCTCGTCGCGGACGGCAAGGACTGCGTGGTCGACTTCAGCGCCGAGTTCGACTTCGGCATCCCCAGCCTCGCGGGCATTCTCGACCCGGTCGCTGAGCGGGTCTTCAAGGAGACCATCGCCCGTGTCGTCATCAGCCTCTTCGAGGGCAACGCCTCGGTGGTCGGCGACGAGGCGGTCGCCCGCGCCGTCGCCGAGGTGACGGCCGCGCCCGTCGTCGCCGCGTCGGGATCGCACTGATGGACGGCAAGAACCTCTTCGAGACGCCGACCACCTACCGGCTGATCCGGCTGGAGTACGGGCTCGGTCTGGTGATCGCCGCGGCCTTCTTCTTCACCCATCTCGACGAGGTCAGATGGCTCCCCGCGATCGGGTTGTTCGCCTATATCGACCTCATCGGCTACATCCCCGGGGCGATCGCCTACCACCGCAGCGCGTCCAAGCGGATACACCGGGCGTACTACGTGCTCTACAACGTCATGCACAGCCTGGTCACCCAGACGCTCGTGGTGCTCGCGTGGATCTGGCTGTGGGGTCCCGAGTGGGCGCTGCTGGTCATCCCCATCCATCTGTTCGGCGACCGCGCGCTGTTCGGCAATTTCCTCAAGCCCTTCGCGCTGGACTTCGAGCCGGTGGCCCATCCCGCCTACTCCCGCTTCACCGACCAGTTCGACGCCGCGCCGGCCGCGCGCCCCGGACCGGCGGACGGTGTGGCCGGTGTGGCCACCGCCGCCCGGCAGCCGCAGGGCGGCTGAGCCGCCGGCGGCACCCCGCACCGGCACACCGACGAACGCTTACGCTCCCGAAGGGAACCCCTCATGGAAGACATCTACCAGCGCCTGCTGGAACTGCTCACCAGCACCTTCGGCCTGGACCCCGAGAGCATCGAACCGACCAGCACGCTCAGCGCACTCGAACTCGACTCCCTCGCCCTCGTGGAGCTCTCCGTCGCCGCCCAGGAGGAGTTCGACGTACCGCTCGAAGACAGCGACCTGGGCCCCGAGTCGACCGTCGGGCAGGCCGCCGAGCTCATCTCGGGCAAGTTGGCCACCGTCTGATGGGCCGTTCACCGACGACCGCCCCGGCACAGGCCCCGTTCGACGCCGCGATCACCGGAGTCGGCATGGTCACCGCCGCCGGGGTCGGGGTGGAGCGCAGCTGGGAGCGGATCCGTGCCGGGGCCGGTACGGCGGCGACCGACGTACCGGCGCTCGCCGGCATACCCGCCGACTTCGCGTGCGCCGTCACCGATTTCGACCCCAGCGGGCTCATCGAGCGCAAGCAGATGTGGCGTCTTGACCGCAGCAGCCAGCTCGCGCTGGTCGCCGCCCACGAGGCGGTCACGGACTCCGGCCTCGACCGGGACTCCTGGGACGCCACCAGGGTCGGTGTCGTCCTCGGCAACGGCATCGGCGGCGCCGCCACCTGGGAGAAGCAGCACAAGGTGCTGCTGGAGCGCGGCGCGCGCAAGGTCTCCCCGCTGCTCGTCCCCATGCTGTCGCCCAATATGTGCGCCGGATACGTGTCCATGATGTTCGGCGCCCGGGGCCCCAGCCTGGTGACGGCGACGGCCTGCGCCTCCGGGACCACGGCGGTGGGCACGGCACGCGAACTGCTGCGCAGCGGAGCCTGCGACGTGGTGATCACCGGCGGCACCGAGGCACCTCTCGTCCCCTCGCTGATCACGGGTTTCGGCCAGATGCGGGCGCTGGCCGACCGGCGCGACGATCTGTCCGCCACCTCCCGTCCCTTCGACGCCGACCGGGACGGCTTCGTGCCGGCCGAGGGCGCGGCCGTACTCGTCCTGGAACGCGCCGAGGACGCCAGGGCGCGCGGAGCCACGATCCGGGCCATGGTCAGCGGATACGGCGCCTCCGCCGACGCGTTCCACGCGACCGCTCCCGATCCGGACGGCGGGGGCGCGGAACTCGCTGTGCGCGCCGCGCTGCGCGACGCCGGGGTCGGCCCCGGCGAGGTGGACCATGTCAACGCGCACGGCACGGCGACGGTACTCAACGACGCCACCGAGGCCCGCATGATCCGCCGGGTGCTCGGGGAGCGGCCCGCCGTCACCTCCGTCAAGGGTGTGGTGGGCCACTCCCTGGCCGCCGCCGGGGCCATCGAGGCTGTGGTGACGGCGCTGTCCCTCCAAGAGGGCCATATCCCGCCGACCGCCAATCTGGAGAGCCTGGATCCGGAACTGGAACTGGACATGGTGTTCAAGGCCGGGCGCGACCTGCGCGCCGAGGTGGCCGTCAGCAACTCCTTCGGATTCGGCGGTCAGAATGCCGTACTGCTGTTCACCAGGGCCTGACCGGTCCGTGGTCGGCCCCGGCCGTGGGGACGGCGGCGGCCGTCCGGCGGCCGAGGGCACGCACCACGGAGGCGGCCGCGACCGCGTGGCCGAGGCTGTTCGGCCGCGCCCGGTCGCGGCTCCACACGGCCGCCACCTCGGTGTCGGAGTAGTGGGACGCGAGGTCGATATAGAGCGTGCCATGGCGCAGGGCAACGGCCCTGGCCTGTTCGGACACCCGTTTCTGCTGTTCGGCCACTTGTTCCCGGCGGCCGGCCGGCAGTCCGGGCCAGCCGGCCAACTGGTAGGAGCCGAGCAGCGCGACGTCGTACCCGGCGTCACGCAGCGGCGCGACGATCCGTACCAGCTCCGCCGTCAGTCCGTACATGTCGAGCGTCTCGTCCGGTGTGTACGCGGTGCCGCAGCAGACCAGCGCGAGGTCGCCCCGGAAGGCGAGCGCGGCCGGGAGCTGCCCGGAGCGCACCTGCGCGGCGCGCAGCTCCCGCCGGCCGAGGAGGTTGAGATACGCGAAGCCCTCGGTGGCGGCGCCCAGGGCGGTCGCGACCCTGTCGTACCAGGGCCTCGGTCCGTATCCCTCGACAGGTTCCGCGGCCCGCTCCACCGCGATGTCGCCCAGCACCGCCAGGCGGCGCCATGGGGCCCCGGCGAGGAGCTTTCCGGCTTCGCCGGGCCGCAGGCATCGTGGGTCGGCACCCTCCCGGACAAGGGACTTTCGCTGGTCGGTCGTGTCGTTCATCGTGTTCCCCTCGCTCTGAACCCTTCCTTGCTGCCCGCTTCGATTCCGGTCCACTCCTCCGGTTTGTCCCTGTCCGGGGCGCGACGAGCGGTCTCAGGAAGATCTCAGCGTGATCTCAGGAAGCTGCGGCAGCATCAGTGGCGCAGCGGAAGCAGCGGCCGGTCCGCCTCCGAGGCTGGGAGAGGTACCCGAAGTGGTCCAACGGGGTTCCGGGGCAACCCGGATCGGGTCGCCGGACAGGCACTGGCCCGCGCAGGTTCGAATCCTGCCCTCTCCGCCGACCATCCGATGCCGTGCCGCGGCGCCGTCCTCGTGGGTGAGGGGACCGCGCCCAAGGCCGTCAGGCAGACGGGATACCAGCGGGCCGCTCCCTGTGCGCGCTGTGGCCCGCATATCCATTCCCGGAAGTTGCCGGGCCCGCCCTCCGGGGCCGGCGGCCCATTCCGTGGCACCACCCGAGACGTTGCGAATCGCGAAGGGAAGTCCGGATGATCGACAAACTGCTGAAGAGGCCGCTGGAGTTGGTGGAGGACAACTTCAAGCAGCCGAACGGGCGCGCCGGTCGGCTGATCGGCCATGTGATGGCGAAGCAGCACCGTACGCTCACCGTGTGGGCGATCGAGCACATGGAAGTACGCCGCTCCCAGCGTGTCCTGGACATCGGCTGCGGCGGCGGAATGGCCGTCAAACTGCTGTCGGAGCAGGCGACTCAGGGGTTCGTCGCCGGCGTGGACTACTCCGCGGAGATGGTCCGTCAGTCCGTACGGCGCAATGTCGACGGCGTCGCCGCGGGACGGGTGGAGATCAAGCAGGGCGACGCGGGCGAGCTGCCGTACGGCGACGCGTCCTTCGACCAGGTCAGCGCCATCGAGACGTTCTACTTCTGGCCCGACCCGATGCGCGGGCTCAGCGAGGCGTACCGGGTCCTCAAGCCCGGCGGCCAGGTGTCGGTCACCCTGGAGATGAGCCGGGAGGCGGCCGAGAAGCCCACGGCGAAACAGCGTCTCCTCGGACGGCGGTTCACCGAGCGCTCCGAGCGCGAGGGCCTGCGGATCCTCTCGGGGGCCGATCTGGTGGAGATGCTGGGCAAGGCCGGTTTCCGGGACGCCCGGTTCGTCGCGGAGCCGCTCCGCTCGTTCGGCTGGGTCTGCGCCCTGGCCCGGAAGTGAAGGGGAGTGACTTTCGCATGACGGCAACACGCGGCACCGCCACCACCGCTCCGTCCCCGTCCGGGGCGGCGGCCCCCTCGGCGCCCGAGGCGCGCGGGCTGCCCGTGCTGGGCAGTGTGCTGGACTTCCGCAAGGACATCCTGGACGCCATGCACCAGGGCTGGCGCGACCACGGCGATCTGGTCCGCTACCGGCTCGGTCCGGTCGTCGTGCACGGCGTCTCCAGCCCCGAACTCGCCGGTGAGGTCCTGACCGACAGCGCGACGTACGGCAAGCTCGGCCCGGACAACCCGCTCCGGCTGATCCTCGGCGAGGGCCTGCTCACCAGCGACGACCATGAGAGCTGGATGCGCAACCGGCGCATGATGCAGCCCATTTACACCAAACAGGCGATCGCGCGCATGTTTGACTCGATGTCCGAGTCGACCGCGAATCAGGTCGCCCACATGGCCGCCACGTACCGAAGCGGCGATGTGGTGGACGTGCACGAGGAGATGATGCGGGTCACGCTCGACATCGTCAGCCGGTGCATGTTCAGCACCGATGTCGAGCAGACCAGGGACGGCATCAGCCCGGAGGCCGTCGACGTCGCCATCAACTACGCCTTCGACCGCCTCCAGAACCCCTTCAGCCCGCCCACCCAGTGGCCGACCCCGCGCAATCGCCGCTTCCAGGAGGTGATGAAGGGGATCGACGAGATGACGTACGGGATCATCGCGGAGCGCCGCAAGGCGGCGGCCGACGGTGTCTCCCGCGGTGAAGGGCCGCCCGATCTGCTCGACATGATGCTGGACGTACGGGACGCCGACACCGGCGAGGGCATGAGCGACCGCGAGGTGCGCGACGAGGTCATCACCACCTTCGGCGCGGGGCACGAGACCACCGCGATCACCCTCACCTGGGCCTTCTATCTGCTCTCCGGCAACCGCCAGGCGATGCGCCGGGTGCAGGACGAGGTGGACGAGGTCCTCGGCGACCGTATGCCCACCATGGAAGACCTGGCGGCCATGCCCTACGCACTCCAGGTCTTCGAGGAGGCGCTGCGGCTGTATCCGTCCGCACCGATCGTCCCCAGGCTGGTGCTCAAGGACACCGTGCTGGGGGGCCACAGCGTGCCGGCCGGCTCACGGCTGCTGGTCAATCTCTACAACATCCACCGCCACGAGCGGCACTGGACCGAGCCGGAGCGCTTCGATCCGGACCGCTTCTCCCCCGAGGGCAAGAAGGGGCGCCACCGCTTCGCCCACATGCCCTTCGGAGCCGGTCCACATCTCTGCATAGGCAAGCACTTCGCGTTGATGGAGGCACATCTGCTGCTCGCCGCCCTGGTACGGCGGTACGAGTTCCGGCACGTGCCCGCGCACCGCGTCGTCAACCAGGCGTCGATCACTCTGCGGCCGCGCTACGGAATGTCCATGACCGCGCACGCCCGTACGGGAGCGCGCGGCGCTCCGTAACGGTGGTGCACCGGCGCCGGGCGCCACCACCAGCACAGCACAGCCAGTGCCAGTATCGGATGGGAAGACGGACCCGATGAACTTGGACCCCAGCACAGCGGACGCGGAGCGCCTGAACTGGACGCAGTACCGTCCGGGCCAGGAAGCCGGCCATTACGAGAGCTTCTACCAGCGGGGCAACCACCCGACGGAGCCCCGGGCCTTCTGGATCCGGTACACGATCTTCAGTCCCGCCGGCATGCCCCATGCCGCCATCGGTGAACTGTGGGCCATCTACTTCGACGGGACCACCGGCCGTCATGTGGTGGCCAAGGAGGAACACCCGATCTCCGACTGCCACTTCAGCCCCGATTCCTTCAGCGCCCGGGTGAACGACCGGGTCCTGGAGACGGGCGCTCTGAAGGGCGAGGCGGCCGGCACCAACGGCCATATCGGCTGGGATCTGACGTACGAGGGCTCCGAACCGCCGCTGCTCCTGCTGCCGCCCGGCATGTACACCGGAGGTTTCCCCAAGGCCAAGAGCCTGGTCGGGGTCCCGCTGGCGACCTACAGCGGCAAGCTCACGGTCGATGGCGAGACGATCGACGTGGACGGCTGGACCGGCAGCCAGAACCACAACTGGGGCAGCCGGCACACCGATCACTACGCCTTCGGGCAGGTCGCCGGGTTCGACGAGCACCCGGACAGCTTCCTGGAGATCGTCACCGGCCGTACGAAGCTGGTGGGCCCGGTCAAGACGCCGAAGATCACGTTCCTGGTGCTCCGCCACGAAGACCGGGAGTACTCCCTGTCCGCGCCCCGTCAGGCGCTCAAGGCCAAGGCCGACTTCGGCTATTTCTACTGGGACTTCACCAGCTCCGACGAGACCGTCGCCATCCGGGGCCGCTTCACCGCGGCGCCCGAGGACTTCGTCGGGCTGAATTACTACAACCCTCCCGGTGGCATCAAGCACTGCCTCAACACCAAGATCGGCAGGTGTGAGCTGGAGTTGGTCAACAAGGCGACCGGCAAGCGCCAGCGGCTCACCACGAGCAACCGCGCGCTGATGGAGATCCTGACGGACGACCGCGAACACGGAATCGCGATCCGCGCATGAGCGATCCGCGCCCGGACGGCTCATCGGGGTCCACGAGGCGTGGCGGGTCCCGGTTACCGACGCGTCTGTCCCGCCTGACCAGCCGTCACCGGCTGCCGCTCGCCGTCCTGTGGCTGCTGCTGCTCGGCGTCGCGGGCTGGCAGGCCGCTCCGCTGCCGGGTCTGCTCAGCGGCGGTGGATGGTACGTGCCGGGCTCCGGCTCCGCCGTCGCCGCCGAGCGGCTCACCGACGGGTTCGACGGGCGCGGCGCCACCTCCCTGACCCTCGTGATCAAGGACACCCGGCACCGGGCCGGCGATCCCGCCTTCGAGACGCGGGTACGGGACGCCGCCGAGGCCGTGCTCCGGGACGACGGCCTCAAGGCCACGGGCGGCTACGGATACACCACGCTCACCGGCGACCGGGCGCGCGGCGCCTTCCTCGGTGACGACGACCGTACGGCACTGGTCCGCGTCGGCTCCGAGTTGGACGACGGCACGGCCCGCCGTCTGCTGCCCGATATCCAGGACAGGCTCAGCCGGGAGTACGAGCCGCGGGGCCTCCAGGTGTCCCTGGTGAGCCAGGCCGCTCTGTGGGGCGAGGTGAACCATCTGAGCGAACGCGGGCTGCTCCTCGCCGAACTGGTCACCCTGCCGCTGATCCTCCTGGTCCTGCTGCTGCTCTTCCGCAGCGTGGCCGCCGCGCTCGCCGCCCTGCTGGTCGGTGTCACGTCGGTGGTCCTCGCCCTCGCGGTGCTCGCCCTCGTCGCCCGGCAGACCGAGCTTTCGGTGTTCGTACAGAACGCCGCCACCATGCTGGGTCTCGGCGTGGGCGTGGACTACTCACTCTTCATGATCATGCGTTTCAAGAGTGAGCTGCCTCCCGGGGGCGGCCCGCTCTCCCGGGAGGACAGCGAGCGCGCGCTCGCGCGTACGCTGCGTACCTCGGGCGAGACCGTCGTGGCCTCCGGCATCACGATCGTGGCCGCCATGTCCACCCTCTTCCTGGTGGATCTGAGCGTCATCCAGTCGATGGCTCTCGGCGTCGTGGTCGTGGTCGCCTTCTCCGTCCTGACCAGTGTGCTGCTGCTGCCCGTACTGCTGCATCTGCTGGGGTCCAGGATCGAGTGGGGCAGGATCGGCCGCCGCATGACCAACACCCCTCGGTCCGGCGGTGGCTGGGTCACGGTGACGCAGGCGGTCATGCGCCGCCCCGTGCTGTTCCTGGTGGCCGGCGTCGCGGCGCTGACCGCGCTCGCCCTCCCCGCCGTACGCCTGGACACCTTCACCCCGGACGCCCGGGTCGTGCCCGCGGACGCGGCGGTACGCCAGGGCTACGACGCGGCCAGGGACGAGTTCGGGGTGGGCAGCGCGGCGCCGATCCAGGTGGTCGTCGAATCGCGCGTACCACTCCAGCGGCGCTCCGACGCGGAGGTCGCGCAGTTGCTGCGGTTCCACGACACCGTCGCCGGACTGCCCGGGGTGGTACGGACCGACTCGGCGATCGGTACGCTCCGCCAGGCCGGCCGGGACCGCCCGTTCGCGGCCCTCGCATCGCTGGACCGGCTGCCCGCCGATGCCCGTGGCACGGTCGGGCACTTCGTGTCGGGAGACGGCAGGACCGCGCTCATCGAGGTGGTGGGCGGCGACACCGCCTCCTCCGAACCGCTGCGGGACCTGCTCGCGTCCGTACGCGCCGAGGCCGCCGGTTTCACGGCCGGCGGCGGAGGCTGGAAGGTGAACGTCGGCGGGGAGACGGCCGAGGGCGTCGACGCGAACAAGGTGATCGAGGACAAGCTGGTGCCGGTCATCGCGACCATGCTCGGCGTCATCTATCTGCTGCTGCTTCTCACCTTCCGCTCCCTGTTCCTGCCGCTCAAGGCCATCGCGATGAACCTGCTCTCCGTGGGCGCCACCTACGGGGTGCTGGTCCTGGTCTTCCAGGACGGTCTGGGAAGCGGGCCGTTCGGCTTCGACGTGGACGGCCACCTCACCAACTTCGTCCCCGTACTGCTGGTCACCCTGCTCTTCAGCCTCAGCACGGACTACGAGGTCTTCCTGCTCAGCAGGGTCCGCGAGGACTATCTCGCCACCGGGGACGACATCGGCAGCGTGGCGCGCGGCATGTCCTCCACGATGCCGCTGATCTCCGGCGCGGCCGTCCTCATGGTCGCGGTCTTCGCGGCCTTCGCGTTCACCGGCATCCTGCCCATGCAGCAGCTCGGCCTCGGCATGGCCCTGGCCATCGCGCTCGACGCGACCGTCATCCGGCTCCTGATCGTCCCGGCGTCGATGCGTCTGATGAGCCGCTGGAACTGGTGGCTGCCGGGCCGCAAGCACGCGCCGGGCACCGCGCACGCGCCCGAACCCGTACAAGCCGAAGGTATGGCCAGCATGGAGAGGACCGCCCACAAGTGACCGACCAGACCGCCGCGACACCACCGGAGTCCGACTCCCCGTCACGGATATCCGAGAGCATCGTCATCCGGGTACCGCCGGAGACCGCCTACGCGGCGGTCAGCGACGTGGCGAGGATGGGCGAGTGGAGCCCGGAGTGCCGGGGCGCGTGGATCATCGGACGCAACGGCCCGGCCAGGACGGGCATGCGCTTCATCGGACGCAACCGCGCCCGGTGGCTGCCGTGGCCCACGCTGTGCCATGTGGTCGAGGCCGATCCCGGCCGCACCTTCGCCTTCCATGTGAGCTTCCTCGGTATCTCGGTGGCGGGCTGGACATACCGCTTCACCCCGCTGCCCGAGGGCTGCGAGGTCCACGAGGAGTGGCGGGACCGCCGCTCCGGCCCGCTCGGCATGGCGCTCACGGCCGTCACCCCGCTGGTGACCGGTGTCGTACGGCGCAGGACCCGCAACCGGGCGACGATGCGCACCACCCTCGTCGCGCTGCGGGACGCTCTGGAGTCCGGCCGCTAGGTCCTGTCTCCCCTCTCCCCGAAGCAAGCAACCGGACAGGAAGGAGCCCCATGATGCAGCCCGTCATAGCCGGTGCGCGTACCGGCGGGCCGGAAGTGGATCAGACGTCCGTTCCCGGCGCCCAACTCTGCCTGGACTTCTACGCCGGCCTCGCCTCCGGCATCGCCGTCGTCACGGCGCCCTCGGACGACGGGCCGGTGGGGACGACCGTCTCGACCGTCACCTCGCTCTCGGCCGACCCGCCGCTGCTGCTCGTCTGTCTGTCCCACACCTCGCGTACCCTCGCCGCGATCACGCCGGATTCCCACTTCGCGGTGCACCTCCTGCACGAGGAACAGAGCGGCCGGGCACGGCTGTTCTCCACCGCCACCCCCGCCGAGCGGTTCGCCGCCGAATCGTTCGAGGAGGTGCTCGGCGTACCGGTGCTCTCGGACACCTTCGCCTGGTCGGTCTGCCGGACCGAGGAGGTACGCGCGTACGGCGACCACTGCCTCGTCGTGGGGCGGGTGGCCGCCCTGCACACGGCCGGCGGGCGGCCTCTGATCTGGCACGACCGCGGCTTCCACACCCTGGCGGAAGCGGGGAAGCGATGACGGCCCCGATACGGGAGGAGCCCTGCTGGGCACCCGACGCCTCCCCCGGAGACGCCCCTGGCCGGGCCACCACCGGCGCGCCCTCCGCGCGGGTGACCGGCGGGCCGACCGCCGATGTCGCCGTGGTCGGAGCCGGTCTTGCCGGTCTGTCCACCGCGTACCACCTGATCGAACGCGATCCCTCGCTGGATGTCGTCGTCGTGGACGCCCGTCATCCGGCGGCCGGCGCCAGCGGGCGGGGCACCGGCCTCCTCGGGCCCCAGGTCGGTCCGGCCATCGACCGGGCCGCCCGCCGCTACGGCCCTTCCACGGCGCGGCGCATGTATCTGGCCTCCGTGAGCGCAGTGGAGCGAGTGGTCGCGCTGACCGAGGAGTTGGGCGCGCCGTGCGGGCTGCGCGCGGGCGAGCAGATCGTGGCGACCCGTACGGCGTCCGGCCTGGCGTCCCTCGCCCGGCAGGCGCGGACGTATCAGGCGCTCGGCCTGGACGTCCCCGTGCTGTCGGCCGCCGCCATCCGCGAGCGCCTCGATGTCCCGTACCACGCGGGGCTGCTGTACCGCTCCGCCGCCACCCTCGACCCGGCCGCCCTGAGCGGTGCGCTGGCGGCCGCCTGCGCCGCGAAGGGGGTCCGCTTCCACGACGACAGCCCGCTGCGCGGGATGCGTCCCGGCAGTGGCGACACGCCCACCGAACTGCTCTTCCCCAGCGGCACGCTCCGCGCCCGCAAGGCCGTCCTGGCCGTCAACGCGGCGGCCGGACCGCTCGGGCTGCCCGTCGGTACGATCCTGCCCCTTCAGGTGCACGCCATCGCCACCGCCCCGCTCGGCCCCGAGGCCCGCACGGCGCTGGGGGGCGCCACCGGAACGTCCCTCGTCGACAGCATGTCCCTGGCGCCGTACTTCCGTCTCACCCACGACGACCGCCTGGTGGTGGGCGGCGGCAGGGCCGTCCATCTGCCGGGGCTGCGTGCCGACCGGGCCGCCGCGCTGCGCACCGCCACCTGGACCTGGCTGGAGGAGCGGCTGCGCCGGCTGCACCCCGTACTCGCCGATGTCCCGGTCACCCACCGCTGGTCGGGACAGATAGGCATGACCACCGACGACCTCCCGGTGGTCGGTCGCGTCGGCGGCCATCCGGACGTGTGGTACATCGGTGGCTGCTGCGGCCATGGCCTGGCCATGTCGGTGGCGCATGGATCACATGTCGCGGAGTCGCTCGTCGAAGACCCCTCGGCGGGCCGCGGCCCCGCCGACTACCCCTGGCACCGCGACCGGGCCCCACGGGTCCCGCTCACCGCGCGCCCGGTCAGGGGACTGCTACGGGCCTACCTGAGCGGCATGGACCGGGAAGCCCGCCGCACCCCATGAGGCCGGGTCTCCGGCGCCGGGCTGGACTGCCCGGCGGCCCTGATCGTCAGCCGAGGGGAGAACAGACTGCTGGGCCGCAGGCCGAACATCGCGTGGAAAGCACTGCTGAAGTGGGACGGGCTGGCGAAGCCCGACTCGACGGCAGCCGTGCTCAGATCGGGCCACGTATCCAGCAGGGTCGCCACCCTCACCATGCGCGTCCACATCCGGTAGCGGCGGAAGGTCGTGCCCGTCTCGGCCCGGAACAGCCGGAGGAACGCCGAGACGGACAGCCCGGCCTCCGCCGCCAGTTCCGTCGCCGGCAGTTGCTGCCCGGAGCTCTCGGAGAGCCGTCGGGTCGCCTGCCGTACGCGCGGGTCCCGGCTGCCGGAGAGACCGTCCGGGCCGGCGAGATCCAGCCACTGCCGTACGGCCGGCAGCGGCACGTCCTGCTCCAACAGGGCGGCCAGCGACGTCAGTTCGCGCTCGTGTGCGTGGTCCCTGGCCAGTTCGGCGCTCCCGCTCATCAGCCGGCGGCACGCCCGCTCGCGCGCGGACGCCGGGTCCAGGTAGCAGAAGGCCATCCGGCCCCCGCCGGCCACGATCCGGTGCCGCACCCGCGCCCCCACCAGCGCCGTACGGGCGACATGGGCCGGGCCGTGCTCCAGCCGGACCGTGAACTCCCCGTCGATACCCACCGCCAGACAGCTCACCGCCCCGGAGTGGACGTCCAGTTCGAGCGACGGCCCGACATACAGCGCGTGCCCCGGCCACAACCACAACGCGGCCTGGTCACGGCACGTTTCTGAAAGCAGCGCCGGTTGCATGCGGGCATGCTAACCAACACCCCGATCATCCCTTCCTCTTGTTGAACGGAAAAGATATGTGGACCGACCGACTCACCACCGCGCTGTTCGTCGTCGTGGGTGCGGTGAACCTCCTGCCCGGAGTCGTCGCACTGGCCCCGTCCCGAATCACGACGGCGTACGGGGTGTCCATAGACGGTCCCGACTCCGCTGATCTGACGGTGCTTCTGCGGCATCGCGCGGTGCTCCTGGGACTCGTCGGAATCGCCCTGCTCTGCGCGGCGTTCATCCCGTCCCTGCGAGTGCCCGCCCTCATCGGCGGCGGGGTCAGCATGGGCTCGTTCCTGCTGCTCGCCTACACCACGCCGGCGCTCAACGACGCGACGATGCGGGTGGCGCGGATCGATATCGCGGCGATCGCGCTGCTGGTCGTGGCGGCGGTCCTGGTCTGGCGCAAGAACGCCTGAACGCCGGGAGGCGAGGGGCGTCCGCCCCTCGCCTCCCGGCGTCCGAAGGCCCGGCGCGCCGCCCGAGATGGGCGGCGCGCCGGGCCTTCGCTGTGCGGAGAGGGCAGGATTCGAACCTGCGAGGGCTTTCACCCGGTCCGGGTTTCCCCGGAACCCCGTTGGGCCGCTTCGGGTACCTCTCCCCACCTCGGGACGGGGTCTCCCCCGTTCCCTTCGGTGCTCATGATTCTGCTGGACCCGCCTGAGATTTCGCTGACACGGCCCTGAGACGAAACAAGTCCGTTCCCGACTCTTGCCCGGGCTTCCGGTGCGCCCTAATGTGACGCCCACGTACACAATGTCGAATCGATTCGACGAATCGATTCGACAGTCGCGAAGGGGCGGCGTGGCCACCATCAAGGACGTAGCGCAGCGGGCGGGTGTCGCTCCGAGCACGGTCTCGTACGTGCTGAGCGGCTCCCGGAAGATCTCCGAGGACACCCGGATCGCCGTCCGCGCCGCTGTCGAGGAGCTGGGTTACCACCCGCGTGCCAGCGCCCGTACGCTGCGCAGCGCCCGCAGCCACGTCCTGGCGCTCGCCGTGCCCCGGGTGCCCGGCAAGTACCGGGGCACGGACGGTACGTTCGCCATCGACATCAGTGACGCCGCGCGCGGCCACGGCTACGACGTCGTGCTGATCACCGATCTGGCCGGCGTGGCCGCCATGCGCCGTGTGGCCGGCAGCGGAATGGCCGACGCGGCCGTGCTGATGGCCGTGGAGGAGCACGATGCGCGCGCCGCCGCCCTCCGCGAGACGGGGTTTCCCGCCGCGCTGCTCGGCCGCAGCGAGGACGCCCCCGGTCTGCCGTGGGTCGATCTCGACTGGGAGGCCGCCGTGGCCCTCGCCCTGCGCGAGACGGTCGCGGCCGGGCACCGCCGCATCGTCTTCCTGTCGTCCGCCGAGCACGAGATCTCCGCCCGGCGCGGTTACGCGCTGCACGGTCTGGCCGGTGCCCGGCTCGCGGCCCGCGAGAGCACGGCCGACATCCGGATCGTCCCCTCCAGTGGTGAGCCCGAGAAGCTGGGCCGCGCGCTGCGCGAGGCACTGGCCGCCCGGCCCGCTCCGACCGCGCTCGTGGTCCAGCACCTGATCCTGCTGCCGCACTTGCTGGACGAGATCGCCGCGGCCGGACTTCGGGTGCCCGAGGATCTGGCCGTCGTTCTCGTCGGCAGCTTCCCCGACGACGTGGGCGGCCGGCCGCTGCCCCGTATCGAACTTCCCGTGACGGAGATGTCCGCCGCCGTGGTCCGTCTCGCGGTCGGTGCCGTGGGCACGGACGGCTCCGTTCCCTCGGGAGAACAACCCCCACACCGGCTGATCGCCCCCCGGATGGCGACCGGAAGCGCGATCCGCCCTCCTTCGGAGCCGTCTTCGTGAACGGAGAGCCCACCACCATGCAACGCCCAAGACGCATACGGATGATCGCGACCGCCACTGCCGCGCTCGTCCCCGTGACAGTGGGTCTGACGGGGTGCGCCGCCACCCCCGACCCGGGCACCGTCACCGTACTCAACTCGGCCACCGACGCGGCCGAGCACAACGCGAACCAGGCGTTCTTCGACCGCTGCGCGAAACCGCTGGGGCTGAAGGTCGAGCAGATCAGCGTGCCCGCGGACACGGTCGCCTCGAAAGCCCTGCGGATGGCTTCCTCGAACTCGCTCACCGACATCCTGGAACTCGACGGCTCGGAGCTGCCCCAGTTCGCGGAGACCGGCGGGCTGCGTCCGCTGGCCGAAGTGGGCCTGGACACCTCCGGTTTCTCCGACAGCGCCACCTCGCTGGGGAGCTACGACGGGACGCAGTACGGCGTGGCTCGCTCGGTGAACTCCCTGGCGCTGCTCTACAACAAGGACCTGCTGCGCAAGGCGGGTGTCGAACCGCCCACCACCTGGCCGGAGTTGCGCGCGACGGCGAAGACGCTGACGTCGGGGAACACGTACGGCATGGCCTTCAGCGCCAGCCCCAACGCCGACGGCGTCTACCAGTTCCTGCCGTTCTTCTGGTCGGGCGGCGGTGATGAGGCGCGGCTCGACAATGGCAAGGGCGAGGCCGCCCTGACGCTGTGGAAGGACTTGCTCGGCGACAGGTCCGTGTCGAAATCGGTCGTCAACTGGAATCAGCAGGACGTGAACGACCAGTTCGTGGCCGGCCGTGCCGCGATGATGATCAACGGGCCGTGGCAGGTGCCGGTGCTCAGCGCGCAGGACAAGGTCGACTGGGCCGTCGCCACCATCCCCGTTCCCGAGGCCGGGCAGGAGGCGATCGCACCGATCGGCGGAACGGTGATGGCCGTACCGAAGAGTGACGACAGCGGGCGCGAGAAGAACGCCGGGAAGATCCTCGCCTGTCTCAACAGCGAGAAGAACCAGCTCGCTTGGGGCGAGTCGGTGAACAACGTCCCCACCAGGGCGTCCGCGGCGACGTCGTACGCCGAGAAACACCCCGAGCTGGCCCCGTTCGTCGATCTGGTCGCCACGGCACGCTCCCGCACCGCCGAGGTCGGCACCCGTTGGCCGGTGGTCAACGACGCGCTCGCCGGCGCCTTCCAGTCGGTATTGACCGGCGGGACCGGGCCGGAGCAGGCCCTGAAGAACGCCCAGCGTCAGGCATCGGCCGGGGAGAAGTGAGGACACCATGAGTACCGCTGTCTCCTCCGCCGCCGCACCGGCGAAGACCGTCGTTCCCGGCCCCACGGGGCCACGCCGCGGCCGCCACTCGCTGCTGCGCTGGCTGTTCGTCCTGCCCGCGCTCGTCTATATGACGCTGTTCTTCGGCTACCCGCTGGTGCGCAACATCGTCATGAGCTTCCAGGAGTACACACCGAGGACGTACTTCACCGGGGAGGCGCCCTTCAACGGGCTGGACAACTGGCGTGCCGTCCTCTCCAACGAGCTGTTCGCCGACTCTCTGTGGCACACCGCGGTGTTCACCGTCGGCTCGCTGGCCGGCCAGTTCACCATCGGCCTGGCGCTGGCCGTCTTCTTCTCCCGCCGCTTCCGGCTCTCGGGCGTCATCCGAGCGGTCCTGCTGCTGCCCTGGCTGGTCCCCATGGTGGTGTCCGCCGTTGTCTGGCGACGCGTGCTCGACCAGGACCACGGCATCCTCAACAGCGCGCTTCAGACCATCGGGCCGGCCGACGGTGGGGTGCCGTGGCTGAGCAGCCCCAGTGTGGCCCTGCTCTCGGCCATCCTGGTCAACATCTGGATCGGCATCCCGTTCAACATGGTGATCCTCTACGGCGGACTGCAGGAGATCCCGCGCCAGCTCTACGAGGCGGCGTCGCTGGACGGCGCGAGCCCGTGGCGCGCGTTCCGCAGTGTCACACTGCCGCTGCTGCGACCAGTGGTGACCGTGGTGCTGGTGCTCGGCTTCATGTCCACGGTGAAGATCCTCGACCTGATCCTGGCGCTGACCTCGGGCGGTCCCGCCGACTCCACCCAGACGCTGGGCACCGTCACGTACCAGCTCTCCTTCCTCCAGCTCGACTTCGGCCAGGGCGCGGTCGTCGGCAATGTGCTCATCCTCATCAGCGCGGTCTTCGCCGTGCTCTATCTGCGGGCCAACCGGGCCGACTTCGGAACGGGGAAGTGATACCGATGAAGCGGTTCTCGTCGCTGCGCGGCGCCTGGAACACCACCGCCGCGCTGCTCATCCTGGTCTTCCTGCTCTTCCCGGTGTACTGGATGGTCAACACCGCGCTCCAGCCGGAGACGAGCATCACGGCCACCGAGTGGTTCCCCACCTCGGTCAGCCTGTCCAACTTCGACGCGGCCATCAGCAGCCAGGGAAAGTCCCTGCTGACCAGCCTCGTCGTGGCGCTCGGTGCGGTCGTGGTGTGTCTGGCGCTGGCCGCGCCCGCCGCGTACGGACTCGCGCAGTTCGGTCTGCGGGGCGGCCGGAGCATCGTCTTCACCACGCTGATCACGCAGATGGTGCCGGGCATCGTGATCGCCAACGCCCTGTACAGCGCGTACGCGGAACTCGGGCTCGTCAACTCCTATCTGGGGCTGATACTCGCCGACGCGTCGCTGGGGCTGCCGTTCTCGATCGTGCTGCTGCGCGCGTTCATGGTGTCCGTGCCCGGTGAGGTGATCGAGGCCGCGCTGGTCGATGGCGCGAACCGGTTCACGGCCTTCGTACGCATCGTGCTGCCGATGAGCCGTAACGCGCTGATCACCGCGGGCCTGTTCACGTTCCTGTTCGCCTGGTCGGACTTCATGTTCGCCCTGACGCTCAACACCACCGACGACGTCAAGCCGATCACGCTCGGTATCTACCAGTTCGTCGGGGCCCATGTCAGCGACTGGGGCGCCGTGATGGCCACCGCCGTGCTGTCGGCCGTACCGGCGGCGATCCTGCTCGTCCTCGCCCAGAAGTACATCGCCGCGGGCATCTCCGGCGGCTCCATCAAGTAGCCGGCCTCGGCCACCGATATCGTTGCCAACCGGAAAGAAGAAGGCACCTCACCCTGATGAGTTCCACTGATGACCGCCTGATGGCCGACGCCCCGGCCGACCCCGACGCCTCCGGATTCCCCCGTTTCCCGAGCGGTTTCCTCTTCGGAGCCGCCACGGCGAGCTACCAGATCGAGGGCGCACACGATCTGGGCGGACGTACCCCGTCCATCTGGGACACCTACTGCCGTGAGCCCGGCCGGGTCGCCGACGGCGCCACCGGCGACATCGCCTGCGACCACTACCACCGCTACCGCGAAGACGTCGCCCTGCTCCGCGGCCTCGGTGTGGACAGCTACCGCTTCTCGATCGCCTGGCCCCGTGTCCAGCCGGACGGCGCGGGCCCCGGCAATGCCGAGGGGCTCGACTTCTACGACCGGCTGGTGGACGAACTGCTGGCGGCCGGTATCTCCCCCGCCGCGACCCTCTACCACTGGGATCTGCCGCAGGCCCTGGAGGACCGGGGCGGCTGGCGGGTCCGCGAGACCGCGGAGCGGTTCGCCGAGTACGCCCGGCTCGCCGCCGAGCGGCTCGGCGACCGGGTGGACCGCTGGATCACCCTCAACGAGCCGTTCTGCAGCGCCTTCGTCGGCTACGGCTCGGGCGGTCACGCGCCCGGCGCCCGGGAGGGCCGGGGCGCGCTGGCCGCCGCCCACCATCTGCTGGTAGGCCACGGGCTGGCCGTACGGGCGCTGCGCGAAGCGGGCGCCACGGACGTCGGCATCACGCTCAATCCCGATGTGCTGCTGCCCGCCACGGACAGCGCGGCCGATCTGGCCGCGGTGCGGCGCGCGGAGACGATGCACAACGACGTCTGGCTGGAACCCCTGCTGGCGGGCCGCTACCCGCGGCACGAGGAGGAGACCTGGGGCGAACTGGCGGACGGCTCGTACCGGCGCGACGGTGATCTGGCCCTCGTCCAGGCCCCGTTGGACTTCATCGGCGTCAACTACTACCGGCCGATCACCATCTCCGCCGTTCCCCACAAGGACCCGGACCCGGCCACCCGCACCGCCGTGGACATCCGCGCCGAGGAGTCATGGCGCGAGGACGTACGCCGCACCACGATGGGCTGGCCCGTCGTCCCGGGCGCCTTCACCGATCTCCTGGTCGGACTGCACCGGCGCTACCCGAACCTGCCACCGCTGCTGATCACCGAGAACGGCTCGTCCGAGGACGACGTGGCGGACGCCGGCGGCCTGGTGCGCGACACCGACCGGGTGGCCTACCTGCGCGACCATCTCGCGGCGCTCGCCGACGCCATGGACCAGGGCGTGGACGTACGCGGCTACTACGTCTGGTCGCTGCTGGACAACTTCGAATGGGCCCGCGGCTACAGCAAGCGCTTCGGCATCGTCCGGGTCGACTACGACACCCTGGAACGCGTCCCGAAGGACAGCTACCGCTGGTACCGGGACCTGATCACCGTCCACCGCGACCGCACCCGTACCCCTGGGCAGGAGCAGCACCGATGAAGTTCACCGACGGCTACTGGCTCATGCGCGACGGCGTGAACGCCTCGTTCGCCGCCGAGGTCGCCGAGACCCGCGTCGAGAACGAGCGCCTCACCCTCTACGCCCCCGTCCGGCATGTCGAGAGCAGGGGCCACACCCTCAACAGCCCCCTGCTGACCGTCGAGTGCTGGTCACCCGCCGACGGCGTGATCGGCGTCCGTTCCAGCCATCACACGGGCGGCGTCGACCACGGCCCGCACTTCACCCTCACCACCGACCCGGACCACACCCCCAAGATCGACCGGGACGGCTCGGTGGTGGCCTTGACCAGCGGCGCGCTGTCCCTGCGGGTGGACACCGACGCGCCATGGCGACTGGACTTCAGCGCCGACGGCCGACTGCTGACCTCGGCGGGCAGGCGTGGCACGGGCTTCGTCACCACCGGTGACGGGCAGCACTACTCGCTGGGCCAGCTGTCCCTGGACGTAGGCGAGTTGGTCTACGGGCTCGGGGAGCGCTTCACCCCGTTCGTCAAGAACGGCCAGACGGTCGACATCTGGCAGGCCGACGGCGGCACCGCCAGTGAGCAGGCGTACAAGAACGTTCCCTTCCATCTGACCAACCGCGGCTACGGCGTCTTCGTCAACCACCCGGGCCGGGTCAGCTACGAGATCGCTTCCGAGTCCGTCGGCCAGGTGCAGTTCAGCGTCCGCGACCAGTCGGTCGAGTACTTCATCATCTACGGGCCGACGCCCAAGGAGATCCTCGACCGCTACACCGCGCTGACCGGCCGGCCGGCCCTGCCCCCGGCCTGGTCGCTGGGGCTCTGGCTGTCGACATCCTTCACCACCTCCTACGACGAGGAGACGGTGAACCGGTTCGTCAGCGGCATGGCCGAACGCGACATCCCCCTCGGGGTGTTCCACTTCGACTGCTTCTGGATGCGCCAGTACCAGTGGTGCGACTTCACCTGGGACCCCGAGGTCTTTCCCGACCCGGACGGGATGCTGCGCAGGCTGAAGGAGCAGGACCTGCGGATCTCGGTGTGGATCAACCCGTACATCGCGCAGAAGTCACCGCTGTTCGAGGAGGCCCGTGAGCAGGGATTCCTGGTGCGCAAGCCCAACGGTGACGTCTGGCAGTGGGACCTGTGGCAGGCCGG
This sequence comes from Streptomyces scopuliridis RB72, assembly GCF_000718095.1. GTDB lineage: Bacteria > Actinomycetota > Actinomycetes > Streptomycetales > Streptomycetaceae > Streptomyces > Streptomyces scopuliridis. The sequence goes on from NZ_JOEI01000002.1 coordinate 139,116, forward strand.
CATGGGCCTGGTGGACTTCACCCACCCCGGCGCCAGGGAGTGGTACACGCGGAAGCTGCGCGCCCTCACCCGGCAGGGCGTGGACTGTTTCAAGACGGACTTCGGCGAACGTGTTCCGACGGATGTGGTCTGGCACGACGGCGCGGATCCGGAGCGGATGCACAACTACTACACGCAGCTCTACAACGAGACCGTCTTCCAGGTGCTGACCGAGGAGCGCGGCGAGAACGACGCCGTTCTCTTCGCCCGGTCCGCCACGACGGGCGGGCAGCAGTTTCCCGTGCACTGGGGCGGCGACTGCGAGTCCACGTTCAGCGCGATGGCCGAGTCGCTGCGCGGCGGACTGTCCCTCGGGCTGTCCGGCTTCGGCTTCTGGAGCCACGACATCGGGGGCTTCGAGGGCACGCCGACGCCGGCCGTGTTCAAGCGCTGGGCCCAATTCGGCCTGCTCTCCTCGCACAGCAGGCTGCACGGCAGCAAGTCCTACCGGGTTCCCTGGGAATACGACGAGGAGGCCGTCGCGGTCACCCGCGACTTCACCCGGCTCAAGCACCGGCTCATGCCCTACCTCTACGAGGCGTCCCGGCAGGCGGCCCGCCAGGGCACCCCGGTCATGCGCGCGATGGTGCTGGAATTCCCGGACGACCCCGCGTGCCACACCCTGGACCGGCAGTACATGCTCGGTGGCGATCTCCTGGTCGCACCCGTGTTCACCGAGGACGGCACGGTGGAGTACTACGTACCCGAAGGCACCTGGACCCACGTCCTCACCGGTGAGCAGGTGCGGGGCCCCGCCTGGCGCCGCGAGACGTACGGCTTCGACAGCCTGCCCCTGTTCGCCCGCCCCGGCTCCGTCGTCCCCTTCGGCGGAAGCACCGCCGGCGCCGTGTACGACTGGGCCGACGGGGTCACCCTACGGATCCACGCACCGGCCGACGGAATCCGCGTGACCACGGAGATCCCGGCGCCCGACGGCTCCACCACCGCGGTCTTCCACACCCGGCGCGACGGCGACGTACTGACCGTGGAAGCCACGGACGCCACCGCCCCCTGGCACGTACTGCTCCCAGGCCCCCAGCCCTTGGCCCCGCCAGGACCGACCGGGCACGGGGAGCGGGGCCTCCTGCTGACCCCAGCCCCGGGCGCGACCTCACTGACGACACGGCTCAGCTGACTCGACGGGGGTCGGGCCCGGTGCTGATTTCTCAACACCGGGCCTGACCTGGTGGTTACGCCGGGTCGATGCGGGAGACGGTGCCACCGATGGCGAGCACGTACAGCTCGCCGTCGCCGCCCTCCACGAACGAGATGACCTCGCCGCCGTTGACTCCGAGGTCGCTCTCGCCGGTCACCTTGCCGTTCTCCATCCGCAGAGCGCGGACGGTGCCGTCGCAGTAGTCGCTGAACAGGTACTGCCCCTTGAGGTCCGGGATCGCCTCGCCGCGGTAGACGTATCCGCCGGTCACCGAGCAGCCCAGCCCGTTACGGTCGTACTCGTGGACCGGCGGCACGTGGTTCGCGGGTTCCGTGCCGCCCCGGAAGGGGTGGTTGCCCTCCATCTGGGACCAGCCGTAGTTCTCGCCGCCCTTGCTGTCCGCCGAGGCCCAGTCGATCTCCTCCCAGGCGCTCTGGCCGACGTCACCGATCAGCAGGTCGCCCGTGCCCGCGTCGAAGGAGAACCGCCACGGGTTGCGCAGGCCGTACGCCCAGATCTCGCCCTTCGCGTTCGGGTCGTCCACGAACGGGTTGTCCGGCGGGATCGCGTACGGCTCGCCGCCGCTCGGGTCGATCCGCAGCAGCTTGCCGAGCAGCGTGTCGAGGTTCTGCCCGTTGCCGTGCGGGTCGCCGCCCGAGCCGCCGTCGCCCAACGCGATGTAGAGATAGCCGTCGGGGCCGAACCTGATGTCGCCGCCGTTGTGGTTGGCGTACGGCTGCGTCTGGGTGAGCACCGTGCGCCGGGTGTCCGGCTGGATCTTTCCGTCCTCCACGGCGAACTCGTCCACGGTGCTGGTGCCTTCGAGGTTCGTGAACGAGATGTAGAAGTGCGCGAACTCCTTGTCGAACGCGACGCCCAGCAGGCCGCGTTCGCCGTCGGTGGTGGTCTCGTCGGATATGTCGAGGACGGGCTCGCCGAGTCCCTGATCGTCCAGGACCCGTACGGTGCCCGCGCGTTCGGCTATCCAGACCGTGTCACCGGGCCCGGCGGCGCCGGCGATGGGATTCTGCGCCGTGGCCACTTTCTTGAGCGTGACCTCCGCCGCCTGACGTGGGGCGGCGGGCTCGTCGGCGGACGCCGTGGTTAAGGCGAGGGAAGCAATGAGGCAGATGGTGCCGATGATCGCCGAGCTTCTGGTGCGAACTTTCACCGTGACCCTCCTAGAGGCGGCGAATGGGGGGAACCCGGCTGCCTGGGCAGAGTTGTGTGGGCGTCGCCCGCGCCAGCACGCAACCTGGGTGGGGGGATTGTGTGCCGCTGGCCACGGATGAGGATACAGGGACAGGAGCGGTTTGGCGTAGACCAATGCCCCATCCATGCACCTCCGTTCCGCTGTCCGTTGCGCCCTCCGCCTCAACCGCCGCGTCGGCACGCGGCTGAACAACTTCTTGGAGTTGCTGGACGACTATGAAGAGCGCCAACAGCTCTCCCGTCGGGTACCGGCCCATCTCGTGGGGCCGGCCGTGCAGAGAAGGCACCTTCGAGCCTGTGGGAAGCACCACAGAACTCGCCTGCGGCGCCCGTCTGGCTTATAACTCCTCATGAAATGAGCCGGTTCGTGTCACATTACTGAACTTGAATGAGTGTTGTCGGGTCAGGGTGAGCGTGGTGGTGCCCCGACCTGGTCCGCGTGTGGCTGTCGCGTCAGGATGGGGGCAGGACCGAGAGCGAAGCGGATCTGCTGGCGTTGCTGCGCGAGCTTGAGTACGGCACCAGGGGCAGGGAGGACGCCGCGCAGGCGGCAGCCTTCGGCAATGGGGGCGTTGAGGTAGTACAGCAGATGGCGGCTGATACCTGCCTGCTGCCGGCGATCGAGCCGGTCATGCCGACGGGCCGGTGCATCGCACCGGCCCGTCGGGGGTTTCGGATGTCAGCGGTGCCTGGCGCGCCGCTTACGGCTGACGAGGACGACTGTCGCACCCGCACCGAGCAGCAGGGCCACGAGGGCGAGAACCTCCCCCAGGCCGGACGTACCGGTGTTCGCGAGGGAACCCGGTGGCCGGCCGGCCGGTGCCGGGGTGTTGGGCGCCTGGCCGGTCGGCGGCGCAGGTGTCGGTGTCGGGGACGTGGATGCGGGCGGCGTGGGTGTCGGCGATGCCGCCTGCGGGATGTACACGCCGGCGTCAATCGTGTGATCAACCCCTCCTGGCGTGGTCGGTGCGGTGACCGGGGCGTACCCATTGCACAGTCGGCCGGTGGTCGGCGGGGTCACATTGGAGTCATGTACCCGGTCGTCACCGACCCTTGGCAAGGTGAACCGCAGGTCGGTGGCGGCCGGCCGGCCCGGCACCTCGCTGGTGTCCGCGGTGCACACATCGAACTGCACGGTGTACTTGGCGCCCGGTGTCAGCTCGTAGTCCGCGCCGACACCACCGAAGTAGTACTCGCCGGCGGCATCGGTCGTGGTCGTGGCGACCTTCTTGCCATCGGCGTCCAGCAAGTTGATCGTCGCATCCGGCAGCAGCACCTGCCCGGGGTCCTGGACGCCGTTGTGGTCGCCGTCGTACCACACCACGTTGCCGATCTGGATCGGTGCGTTCGCCGCGGCGTACGCGATGTCGCCGAGGCCACCGGCCTTGCCGAACCCGTTCTGGTTCGGGCCGATGAACTGGTAGGCGTTGGCGGCCGGGTCGTTGCCGGGGCCGAGGCCGGTGGCGACGTCGTAGTAGCCGGTACCGTTGGTGATGACCTGGCCGGTCGGGTCCATCTGCGTGCTGACGACCCACTGCTGCTGCGGGATGTAGGCGACCGATCCCAGCGCGGACTCCTGGTGCGGCCCTGGCTGGGTCGCGGAGCCGCCGTTCGGGAAGAAGTCGCCCGGGAAGTACTCGACGACGCCGGGGGGCTGGACCCCGTCGACGGTCGGGTCCGTGGCGTGGTCGGGGCAGTCTCCGGTGCCCTCCCACTCGTACCCGCCGGTGGGCTTGGCACAGGCCATACTGATGTCGCCGCCGGACATGCCGTTCTGCGGAGTGTCGTTGCCCGGCCTCGGGTCGAGGCCGCCCCAGCTCACGACGTCCATGAACCGGTCGCGGAAGCCGAGGATCAACGAGCCGTCGCGGGCGAAGGCCATACTGGCCAGCGCCGGCTGCGGGTTGATCATCGCGCTGCTCACGGTGAAGGTGTCCCAGTCCGCCAGGTCGTTGTTCCACGGGTTCCAGTGATTGACCTCGTCGCGGCCGGAGTTGGTGGTGAACACGCTCCCGCGCTCGAAGGTCAGCGGCTGGGACAGCACGGTGGTGAACTTCCCGGCGTCATAGGTGGCGACGACGGCCTTCAGATCCGCGCGTTCCCTGCTGGTCTCCGCGCTGCACACACCCCCGACGTACAGGGTGTTGTTGTGGGTGGCCACGCTGTACGGGCGCCAGTCGCCGGCCGCCGCGCAGCCCGGGTCGGGAATCGGCACGGTCGCCTTGGGCGCCGAGGCCGTGGGCTTGGTCGCGTCGAAGCTGACCAGGCTGCGGGTGAGCAGGTTCACCGCGTACAGGGTCGAGCCGTCCTCCGACAGGGCCAGACCGCCGATGCTCTCCTTGCCCGGGGCGTCGGTGAATCCGGCGTCCTTGATCAGGTTGCCGGTGTCGTGCGCGGTCTTCGTTGCGCCCGGCACCTTCGCGAACAGCTTCGTGGCGCCGCCGTCGGTCGGCACGGTGTAGATCGCGTCACCGCCGTCCGGCCCGTACTCGGTGTACCGCCGGGCGAAAGCCGACTGGAACAGCTGGTCGCGGTACTTGTCGTAGGCCAGCCCGAAGGTCGTGCCCACCTGGTCCTGAGTGTTGAGCACCTCCGGACATGCCTGCTGGTCGGGACAGTTACCGCGGGCGTCCGTCCCGAACGCGACCAGTGCCCGGGTGTCCGTCCCGCCGGAGCCGCTCTGGATCGGCACGAAATAGCGGGAATCGGGCAGTGTGTAGTCGGCCGGGTCCCAGACCCCGGTGATCACCGAGTCGTCCTTGCCGTCCGAGACGTCCACGAACGTGGTGAAGCTGTCGAAGTGGTTCGGCGCGGTCGAGGCGGGCGCCGCCCGCAGATAGTCGCTGTAGGGTGCCGGGACGGTGACATCGACCCGGTACCGGCCGCCGGTCAGCTCGTTCGACGGCGGCACGATGACCTTTCCGGTGGCATCCGTGACACCGGTGACGTGATGGCCGGCGGGGTCGGCGACATCGACCTTCATTCCCCGCTGCGGCACATCCATCGTCGAGTTGATCACGCCGGTGCCGAAGAAGTCCCGCAGTACCTGGATGGTCAGGGTGCCGTCAGAGGCCGAAGCGCTGGCCTGCCCGGCGCCGGTCAAGATCGTGCCTGCGCCGCCCCCCACCAGTAAGAGGCCGGACAGCCCTAACCGCACCACTCCACGTAATGGCATGGCATTCCTTTACCTCGTCCTACGCTAATGCCAACTCGGCAAATGCAGGGGTGAGCCTACAAGTTGACTGAACGTCATGTCCGGTAAACGCAGAGTTTGAGGGTGCCTCGGCGGAGACCTGTTACAGTCGCGCCGCGTGCGGAGCATCAGAACGCGGAGCATCAACATCAAGCAGGGTCTCCTGGGGCGCGAGGCAGGGCGGTGCCGCCGGTGGCCAAGGTTGCGCTGGGTGGCAGCCGCCGTCATCGGCATCACGGCTGCCGCGATCACCGCCTTCGTCCTCCTCGGCAACCGCGGTGGCCCCACCGCCCCGCGGGCGTTGACCTCGGACGAGGTGAACCGGCTGGCGATCACGCGGTTCCTCAACTACCAGGCGGGAGGCCGGGCGGTGACGATCACCGTGCCGAACGCCACCGGCGGGCTGGTGATCACCGGATCCATCGATTACCGCACCCACACCGGTTACGGGGTGGTGCACGGGACGGGGCGCGACACGTCCAGCGACGGGCTGATCCAGTGGACGGCCTCCACCGTCCTTGTCCACCCCATGACAGATCCCCCGGCAGTCGCACCGGCGTCGCCGCCCGCGTCCGGTTGGTACAGCCGTCAGCTGCGGACATCCGGCATGTCCCTGGACAGCTCGCTGTCCATCGCGCTCCGCCTCGGCAGCGACCGGCCGGACAACGCCGCACTGCTGCCGCAGAACGGCGCCGCATGGGTCGGGCGGGACAAGGTGCACGGCCATCAGACGGACATCATGAACGGGCCGGACGCCGATACCAAGGCCAGTACCTCAGGGACCGTGCGCTACTGGATCGGTTCGGACGGCACCATGTACCGGGTTCAGGTCAGTGTGGCCTCCGAGTCGCAGCCGGTGGTCTTCGACTTCGACACCCGGACGTACGTCCCCGTCCAGCCGGTACCCGGAATCACACCGGCGCCGTAGCCGCCGCTCACGAGGTCCGCACCCGCGCACCGGCGGCGAGCAGCGACGCCGACGGCAGCGCGATGTCCGCGATGTCCGGCAGCGCCGGAACCTCCGGCACGACGGTGGCGCCTGTGGTGGTGGCACGCGGGAACTCCGGCTGCGGGCCTGGCGCGGCCACGTCGGTGAACGGGATGCCCGCGGGCGGCGTCGGACTGGCCCAGCTGCCGGAGGGCGTGGGTGACGTGGCGGGAACCGGACATGACGCGGTGTCCGCGAGCCCTGCGGGTACGGTCCTCCGAAGCGCGTTCCCTTGCAGGCAGTTGCCCTGTCCGCGGGTGGCGGTGGGGAACGTCCAGCCGACGTCGACGCCGTTGGCGGTGAAGGTGTTGTCCGTGATCCGGTTGCGGTCCGCCGTCAGGTCGGCGGTCGCGGTGATCATGAGCCCGGCGTTGGTGTTGCCGGTGATCCGGTTGCGGATGAACTGGTTGTCGCTGCCGCCGTCGACGCCGATACCGACGCCCCAGCCGCCGTCGGCCTGTTCGGGGGTCTGCGTCTGCTGGTTGTCCGCGATCAGGTTGCCGACGACGACGGCGTCGCGCTGCGGGAGCAGTTTCTCCTGGTGGTCGGAGTTGGTGGTCAGTCCGACGCGGTTGCCGACCAGACGGTTGCCGGCCACATACATGTCGCCGCTGGCGTTGGTGCCTTCGTAGCCGACCGCGTTGAGTTCGGAGACGTTGTCCCGCACCACGATCCGACACGGCTTGCACTGGCCGACATAGATCCCCGAGTCCGCCCCGCCCGATGTGTAGGAGTGCTCGATGACACCGTTCTGCGCGGAGAACGCGTAGATGCCGTACAGACCGTTACGGGTCGCGGTCACATACGAGACCAGGAACGACTTCAGGAGGCTGACGGGTTCATCGCCGGTGTCATAGCCGCCGCTCCCCGGCAGCCCGGCGACCGCCGCCGCCGAACCGGTGACCAGCACCCCGTTCTGCGTGTTCTTCTGCACGGTCAGGTTCTCCACGGCCACCCCGGGCGCGGTGACGACCACCCCGTTCGGCCGCCGCAACTGCCCGTCGATGACCACCTTGTCCCGGGACTCTCCCCGCAGCGTGATGCGAGCCGTGTCGATCTTCACCGACTCGCGGTACACACCCGGAGCCACCAGCACCAGGTCACCGGGCTGGGCCAGGGACACCGCATCCGAGATCGTCGGGGCGTCGCCGGGCACACGGATCGTCACCTGTGCGCCCTCCGGCCGCCGGCCCTTGCCCGATCCGTCGTCGCCGCCACCGCCACCGCCACCGCCACCGCTGCAACCGGCCACCAGCGTCAGTGCGCCCAGTACCGCCGCCATCACGCGAAGAGCTGATCGAGACATGATCCCAGTCTGGCACGGCGGCGAATTCCCCGCCGCAATAGGGAAGTTGCACGGCAGACCCGAGGCGGGTGTGGCACTCTGCACATCATGAACCGCGCCGATCGCCACCCGTCACGCCGCGCGTTCCTCGATGCCGCCGGCGCCACGGTGGCCGCCGGTCTCATCGCCGGGTGCTCATCGGACTCCGCCCAGCCGGGCCCGCCCGCCCCTTCCGCGGCGGCCACGCCCACGCAGGTTCCGGCGAGGGGCCGGCATCAGGCGGGCGTCACGCTTCCCCAGTCGGCCCAGCGCAACCTGCTGGCCGTGGTGGCCGACCTCGGCACCGCGGTGGCGCCCGGCCCGTTACTGGCCGAACTCGGCGAGGCCATCAGCACCCTCACCGCCGGGTCCGACCCGCGGCTGCTGGGCCTGTCCCCGGGTGACCTGACCGTGACCGTCGGCGTGGGTCCGCGGCTGGTGCGGCCGGCCGGTGCTTCACTGCCCGGCGCGGCCGACCTCCCGCGGTTCTCCCGCGAGCGGATCGCCTCGCGGGCACGCGGCGGTGATCTGCTGATACAGATCTGCGCCAGCGACGCGCTGCTCGTACCGGTCGTCGCCGCCGCGCTCCTGGACCAGGCCGGCGACCGCATCCGCGAACGCTGGCGGCAGACCGGACGCCGCGGTACGAACGTGTCCGTCGCCGAGGGCGTCACCGCACCGCGCAACCTGCTCGGTTTCATCGACGGCATCGTGGGCCCGCACACGACCGCCGAGCAAGAACGTGACCTGTGGCTGGCCGGGCCCCCTGCGGTCGCCGGCGGCACCCTGGCTGTACTGCGGCGCATGGAACTCGACCTGACACGGTTCGCCGCCCTGACCGTCGCCGAACAGGAGGCGGTCTTCGGACGCCGCCGGGCCAGCGGCGTACCCCTCTCCGGCGGCACCGTCGCCTCGGCCCCGGAACTCGGCGCCAAGACGCCCGACGGCCGCTATCTCGTCCCCGTGGACGCCCACGTCCGCAGGGCGAACCCGACCGTGGTCGGCGTCGGCCTCATGCTCCGGCGTTCCTACAGCACCGACGAGCCCGCCCCCGGCCTGCTCTTCATCAGCTTCCAGAACGACCTGCGGACCTTCACGGCCACGCTCAGCCGCATGGACACCTCCGACGCACTGCTGCCCTTCACCACCACGACCGCCAGTGCGACCTTCCTGATCCTCCCCGGCTTCGACCAACAGCACCCGCTCGGTTCCCACCTGTTCGGCTGACTCCGCCGTGCCGGGATCCCCGTGGTCGGACACGTTCACCCAGCGGGCGACGCCTGGGGGGCGGATGCCTCGCTCGATGGGTGCGCCAAATCACCCCGAATGACGCATCCTCGACACCGCCCGCTCCGCTGTCGATCGTGCCCGTGCCGCGGGCCCCGGATGCCTGACATGGGTTGCCCGCGCACACCTCGGGTCCGAACTATGGTGTCCCACCACATGGGCCCCTGACCTGGGCATTCCTACGGTGTGGCGACACAGCAACCATCCCCAGACCGCTCGGAAGTGGTGACCATGGCTGCCTCGGCATCCGCTCCCCCAACGCCCAGCTCACTCAAGCGCATCGTCGCCGCCAGCCTCATCGGCACGACCATCGAGTGGTACGACTTCTTCCTCTACGGATCCGCCGCAGCGCTGGTGTTCAACAAGCTGTTCTTTCCCGACTCCGATCCGCTGGTCGGGACGCTGCTGTCCTTTCTCACCTACGCCGTCGGCTTCGCCGCTCGGCCGCTCGGCGCGTTGGTGTTCGGGCATTACGGTGACCGGATCGGGCGCAAGAAGCTGCTGGTGCTGAGTCTGCTGATGATGGGCGGGGCGACGTTCGCCATTGGGCTGATGCCCACGCACGCCACCATCGGTACGGCGGCCCCGGTGCTGTTGACCGTGTTGCGGCTGATTCAGGGGTTCGCGCTCGGTGGTGAGTGGGGCGGGGCCGTGCTGCTGGTGTCCGAGCATGGGGACGCCAAGCGGCGTGGGTTCTGGGCTTCGTGGCCGCAGACCGGCGCGCCGGCCGGGCAGTTGCTCGCTACCGGCGTGCTGTCGGCGCTCACCGCGCTGCTCTCGGACGCGGCCTTCTCCTCATGGGGGTGGCGCATTCCGTTCCTGCTCTCCGGGGTGCTGGTGATCGTCGGTCTGTGGATCCGGCTCTCCGTCGATGAATCACCGGTCTTCAAGGAGGCGCTGGCCAGGGCCGAGGAGCGGAAGGCCGCGGCCGCCGGGGACGATACGGAGAAGATGCCGCTCGTCGCCGTCCTGCGGCACCACTGGCGGGATGTGCTGGTGGCGATGGGCGCGCGGATGGCCGAGAACATCAGCTACTACGTGATCACCGCCTTCATCCTGGTGTACGCGACGACCTCGGCGGGGCTGAGCAAGCAGACCGCCCTCAACGCCGTACTCATCGCCTCCGCCGTGCACTTCGCGGTGATCCCCGCCTGGGGCGCGCTGTCGGACCGGATCGGGCGCCGGCCCGTCTATCTGATCGGTGCCGTCGGCGTCGGCGCCTGGATGTTCCCGTTCTTCGCGCTGATCGACAGCGCGAGCTTCGGGAATCTGCTCCTGGCGGTCACCGTCGGTCTGGTGCTGCACGGTGCGATGTACGCGCCGCAGGCGGCCTTCTTCTCGGAGATGTTCGCGACCCGGATGCGCTACTCCGGCGCCTCGATCGGTGCGCAGTTCTCCTCGGTCGCGGCCGGTGCTCCGGCGCCGCTCATCGCCACGGCGCTGCTCGCCGACTACGACAGCTCGACGCCGATCGCCCTGTATGTGATCGCCGCCGCGCTGATCACCGTCGTCGCCATCGCGTGTGCCCAGGAGACCCGCCACCGCGATCTCGCCGATGTCGACGCGGAGCCGGCCCGGACGGGCGTGCCCGCGCCGCGGCGGGCCGATGACGCCGGTTCCCGTACCACCGGGGTCTGAGTGGTGTTGTCGGAGGCCGTCGTACGGTGGAACTCCCCGTTCACCGTACGACGGCCTCCGACATGGCGTGCAGCCGCAGCGCCAGCTGGATCTCCAGGGCCCGCGCCGGTGACTGCCAGTCGGGGCCGAGCAGCCGGGCGACGCGTTCGAGACGCTGGGCGACGGTGTTGACATGAACGTGCAGTTCGTCCTTCGTACGGGCCGGGCTCATCCCGGACGCGAAGTAGGCGCCCAGGGTGCGGACGAGGTCCGTGCCCCGGCGCAGGTCGTACGCGACGACCTCACCGATGGTGCGGTCCACGAAGCCCTCGATGTCGCGGGTGTCGGCGAGCAGCAGACCGAGGAAGCCGAGGTCCTGAGCGGCCGCGCCGTCGCCCGAGCGGCCGAGGAGCCGCAGGGCGTCGAGGCAGCGCCGGGCTTCCGCGTACGCCTCGGCAATCGCGCCCGGACGCGCGGCGGGCGCCTCGATGACCGTCGACGCGCCTATGGTGACGGGCTCACGCAGGGCGCCGCCGAGCTGTCCGGCCGTGCGTCTCGCCAGATCGGCCGCTGTGTCGCCGGGGGCGAGCGGCAGCAGCAGGACCGTGCCGCCGTCGCGGGTGGCGGCCAGGCCCTGCCCGGTCGCGGCGAGATGGGACGCGGCGGACCACAGGCGGCGCCGGTCGGCGGTCTCCCGTTCGGTGGCTCCCGGGGCGCCGGCCGCGCCGGCGACGGGGCCGTCGATCCGGGCGGCCAGCACCACATGAGGGGCGTCGAGGTCCGCGCGCAGCCGCACGGCCCGTTCACGCAGCAGGCGTGGATCGCGGTCCGGGGCGTCGAGGAAGTCGTCCAGCAGCTCGCCCCGTACCCGCTGCTCGGCTTCACCGGCGGAGCGGCGGGCGAGCAGTAGCAGGGAGGTGACCATCGCCGCCCGCTCCAGGGTGCGTTGGTCGACGGGGTCGAGGCCGGGGTGCCCGCGCAGGACGAGCGCGCCGAGCAGTTCGCCGCCGGCCGATACGGCGGCGCCCCAGACCTCGCCGTGGCGCTTGGCGCGGCCTTCGGTGCCGGTCAGCTCCAGCGCGGTCACGGACGGGGAATCGGGGTGCGCGAACTCGACCGTGCCGTCGAGCACTTCGGAGAGCGCGCTCGCCACGTCATGGACGCCTCCGCCGCGCAGCACCAGTTCGGTCAGCCGGTCGTGCACGTCCGAGGCGCGTTCGATGACCGCGCTGTGCTCCTTGATGATCTCGTTGGCCTTCTCCAGCTCCGCGAGGGCCGTCCGTGTCTCCCCCAGCAGATTCGCGGTGTCGATGGCGACGGCCGCGTGCGCGGCGAACGAGCCGAGCAGGGCGATCTGTTCGCGCTCGAAGACCCGGGCGTGGCGGTCGGCGGCGAAGAGCACACCGATGACCTGGCTGCCGAGCATCAGCGGGACGCCGAGGATGGCGACGAGTCCCTCGTCCCGGACTCCTGAGTCGATGGTTCTGGTGTGCTGGAAGCGCGGGTCGTCGAAGTAGCTGTCGGTGACATAGGGGCGCGCGGTCTGGGCGACGAGCCCGCCGAGCCCTTCCCCCATGCCGAGGCGGAGTTGCTGGAAGCGGGCCGATACGGAGCCTTCGGTGACCCGCATATACGTGTCGCCCGCGGCCGGGTCGTTGAGGCAGAGATAGGCGACCTCCGTACCGAGCAGCGAACGCGCGCGCTGGACGATCGCGCGGAGCACGGCGTCCAGATCTCGCAGCCCCGCCAGGTCGTGCGCGGTCTCGAAGAGTGCCGACAGCTCGGCCTCGCGGCGCCGTCGCTCGGCGAGCTCGGCCCGCACCCGCAGGGCGAGCCGCTTGGCGTGCTCCAGCGCGGCGAGCGCCTCGGTCCCGGCGCCCTCGGCACGGGCCAGCAGCGCGGGGCGGTCGTACGCCTCCGCCGCGGCGCCGCGTGCGAGGAGCTCCAGGTAGGAAGCCTGATCGTGGGACATGTCGTGGGACATGGACACAGGATTACCCGCCCTACGGCCGTCCGCGCCAGCCCTGTGGACAACGGATGCGATGTGGACAACTCGGCCCCCCGTCCGGGCCACTCACCGAGGCCCCGCGGGCAGGGCGCCGGCGACCCGCCTGCGAGGCCCGCCCGAGGTCAGAACGCTGTCAGAACGCCGTCAGTGCGCGGTCAGTGCGCGGTCCAGCCACCGTCGAGCGCGAGCGACGTGCCCGTGATGAAGGAAGCGTGGGGGGTGCAGAGATAAGCGACCGCCTCGGCCACCTCGTCCGGCTCCAGGAGCCGCTTGAGCGCGGAGTCCTGGAGCAGCACATCGGCCACGACCCGCTCCCGGGGGATGCCATGTGTTTCCGCCTGGTCGGCGATCTGCTTCTCGACCAGTGGTGTGCGCACATACGCGGGATTGACGCAGTTGGAGGTGACCCCGTGGGAGGCGCCTTCCAGGGCAGCGGTCTTGGAGAGCCCTTCGAGACCGTGTTTGGCCGCCACATAGGCCGACTTGTAAGGGGAGGCCCGCAGCCCATGTACGGAGGAGATATTGATGATCCGGCCCCAGCCCTGGCCATACATGTGCGGGAGCGCGCCTCGGATGAGCCGGAAGGGCGCCTCCAGCATGACTGTCAGCACGGTGTGGAACACATCCGGCGGAAAGTCCTCGATGGGGCGGACCAGTTGCAGTCCCGCGTTGTTGACCAGGATGTCCGTTCCCCGCGCCGCGCGCTCCGCCGCGTCGAGTTCGGTCAGATCGAGGACCTGCGGTTCGAGCGCCCCCGGCAGCCCGTCCGCCTCCGCGGCCAGCGAGTCGAGCCCTTCGCCGTCCCGGTCCACGGCTCTGACCCGGGCCCCCGCCGCCGCGAGACGCAGCGCGCAGGCCCGGCCGATGCCGCTCGCGGCGCCGGTGACCAGCGCGGTACGGCCCGCCAGATCGAGAGGGACAGAGGCGGGGACAACGGCGTCGGAGGCGGTCACGGGACGGTCGGCGGTGCGGGACCCCGGCGTACGGGGGCCCGGACCCGGTACGGATACCGGTGTGGTGGGCGCGGTCATATTCCGCACCTTAAGGAGCGGCATCGGCACCGACCGATATGGTCAGCGCCCACACTTCACTCCGAAGTGGTGGGTTCGAACCATGTGGGTGCATCGGTGAGCGCCTGCTTGATCCGGAAGAGCGCGAACTCCTGCAGCGCCGGCAGCGCGTCCACGGGGAACCACCCCACATCCAGGGACTCGTCGTCATTGACCCGCGCCTCACCGCCGACCGCGCGGCAGCGGAAGGTGATGTCCATGTACTGGCACTCGTCACCATTGGGGTAGGTGACCGGCTTCAGCGCCTGGACGAGCACGACCCGCTCCACCACACACCGCACAGCGGTCTCCTCGTACACCTCGCGCACCGCCGTGACCGCGGGCTGCTCACCCGGCTCCGGGATCCCGCCGATGATCGACCAGCCCCCGGTGTCCACGCGCCGCCCGAGCAGCACACGCCCGTCGTCGTCGAAGACGATCGCGCTGACGCCCGGCAGCAGGAGAAGCTGGTGTCCGGCGGTGGCCCGGATCTCGCGGATGAAGTCAGGGGTTCCCATGCTCCGACCCTAGGCCCTGTCTGACAAATAGCGCCGTCCGCCCGGAGGGCGGGGCTCGCGGCGTCTGGTGCGTGCGATCGCAAGGCGGAGGGTCGTCGTTGTGGATGGCCCGGCCGTACGTGGACGAGCCCGACAACGCAGCGAGCGTGCGTGCCAGGCGTCGCGAGCCAGGCGGGATTTGTCAGACAGGGCCTAACCGCCCGCCGTGTAGCGGCGGTTGCGTACGGAACGGAACGCCACCCAGCCGAGTCCGGCGACCGCGACCGCCACCAGCAGGCCTTCTGGCAGGGTGCCCAGCCGGGTGGCGGGGGTGAGCGAGGAGCGCAGCGGGACCTCGGCGACCAGCGCGTCCGGGGTGAACATCCCGGTCTGCTGGGTGATCGTCCCGTCCGGCTGGATGATCGCGCTGACACCGCTGGTGACGGGGACGATCACGGTCCTGCTGTGCTCGACCGCCCGTACCCGCGACATCGCCAGCTGCTGGTACGTCATCTCGCTGCGGTCGAAGGTGGCGTTGTTGCTGGGTACGGAGATCAGCTGGGCGCCGTGCGTCACGGTGTCCCGCACGGCCCAGTCGAAGGCCGCCTCGTAACAGGTCGCGAGCCCCACCTCGGTGCCCGCGAGGTCGAAGACCCCGGGCTTGGTGCCGCGCCCGAAGTCCCGGCGCACCATCTCGGCGTATCCGGGGCTGATCGTCTTCACCAGCGAGCGCATCGGCAGGAACTCGCCGAAGGGCTGGATCTGCCGCTTGTCGTACGTGTCGGTCGGGCCGCGCTCCGGGTCCCACAGGATCTGGGTGTTGCGCAGCGGTCCGGTGTCCGGGGTGACGACGGCGCCGACGGAGATCGGGACCCCGATCGCCCTGGCGGCCTGGTCGATCACATCGCGGGCGTCGGCGTTGCGGTACGGGTCGATGTCGGAGGAGTTCTCCGGCCACAGCACGAAGTCGGGCTTGGGCACCTTGCCGGCCTTCACATCGGCGGCGAGTTGGAGCGTCCTGCGTACGTGGTTGTCGAGGACCGCGCGGCGCTGGGCGTTGAACTCCAGGCCGGCTCGCGGCACATTGCCCTGTACGGCGGCGACGGTCGCGGTGCCGTTCTCGGCGGAGTCGTCGACCAGCGGCAGGGCGGCGAGCGCCACGACGAGCGGGACGAACACGGTGGCCGCGGCGCCGGCCATGGCCCGGCGCGGCAGCGTTCCGGTCCGGCGGTACGCCAGGGCATGGCGCAGCGCCTCGTACAGTCCGAAGCCGCACAGCACGACGGCGAAGCCGAGCACCGGCGTACCGCCGAGCGCGGCGAGGGGCAGGAAGACGCTGTCGGCCTGGCCGAAGGCGATCTTGCCCCAGGGGAATCCGCCGAACGGCACCCGGGCGCGGACCGCCTCACCGAGGATCCAGACGGCCGCGGCCCAGACCGGCCATACGGGCAGCCGGCTGACGAGCGCGATCCCGAGGCCGGTGAAGCCGATGAAGAGGGCCTCGATCGCGACGAGCGCGAGCCAGGGCCCCGGCCCGACCTCGGCGCCCGTCCAGAACAGCAGCGGCAGCAGGAACCCGAGGCCCGCGAGGTAGCCGAGACCGAACCCCGCGCGCGCCCGCCGCCCGCGCAGGCTCCAGGCGAGCAGGGCGAAGCCGGGCAGTACCAGCCACCACAGGGTGCGGGGCGGGAAGCTCACGTAGAGAAGGACGCCGGACACCACCGCGGCGCCGGGCCTGGCGAGCCTTCGCAGCAGGCGCTGCCCGCCGCTGGACGCGGGGGCGGGCGGAGGAGGCTCTACGGGGGTCATGGTGGCGCTCACCCGGCGGAGTCTACGGTGATCCGCTGTGCGCCGGGGAGCGCGGTGATCTGTAGGGCGGCCCGTCGACCGGTCGTCCGAGTGCCCGCGGAACCGTCCGTGCCGGATAGCCCGATCGAGTGATAGCGGGCGATGCGGTCGGGAGATTGCCGGGTGACCCCGTCGAGTCGTCGGCCGGCCGTGCGCAGTAACGTTCCTTCGCAATGTCTCCACACATCCCCACGATTGCGGTTACCGTGTGCGCCAGCCCTGACCACCATCTGGCCGGATCCGGCCGTCCCGGGACAGGGCCCGCCACAGTTCGGGGGGTCGACGGGATGACTGCGCCGAGGGAACACTCCGCGGTACGGGAAGCTGTACGGGGACACGTCCGCGACCCCATGAAGGACCGGGGCCGGGGACCCGACGTGCTGGGCGCGCTGGTCCTCGGCGGCTGCGCCGTATGGCCGCTGATCAGCGCGGCGGGGCACGACGGCAGGCCCGAGGGCGCCCTGCTGGCGGTGCTCGCCGTCACCGCGGGATATGTGTTCGGCCGGATCAGCGGGTCGCTCGTGCCGGTCGCCACCGCGTCCGTCGTGTCGGTCGGCGCGCTCGTGGCGGCGCTCATTTCGAGCCATGAGTCGTTCGGCACGGCCGTCGCCGTCGTCACACCCTCCGGCGACACCGGCGCGGCCGCCGCGCTGCTCGTCCTGGCGGCGGGCGCTGCCTGCTGCGCGGCCGCGGCGGCCCGGCGGCCTGCCGTACGCACGGCGCTGCGCCTGCTGGCCCTGGCGGTCGCGGGCACCGCCTCGCTGCTCGGTTCCTTCGTGGGGTTCATCGCGGCCCTCGGGGTGTTGCTCTGCTCGCTGGCGGCGGCCAGAATGCGGCGCCGGCTGCTCGCCCTCGCAAGCTTCGGGCTGGTGACAGCGCTGGTCGTCGGTACGTCCTGGGCGGTGGCGGAGCGGGCGCTGCCCGAGGGGCTCTCGGTCTCGCTGGAGGGGCAGCTCACCCAGTACCGGGTGGGGCTGTGGCACGACGCGGCCGAGCTGGCGAAGGAGAATCCGGTGCTGGGCGCGGGCCCGGACCGCTTCGGCGACCTCAGCCCGACCGTCTCGCAGTCCCTGGACACCGACGGCAAGCCGCAGTCGGCGCCGCTCCAGCAGGCCGCGGAACAGGGCGTGGTGGGCGTACTGCTGCTCGGAGCGGTCTTCGGCTGGCTGCTGTACGGACTGGGGCGCTCGCCCTGCTCCACTCCGGTGGTCCTGACGGCCGGCGCCACCCTGACGGCACTGGCCGCGATGGCGAGCGCGGGCAACGCGCTGAGCTCCACACCTGTGACAGCGGGCGCGAGCCTGCTCGCGGGCCTGGCGACGGCGCGAAGGGCGGCCGGTCCGGCATAGGCCCCGCGAACGGGCTTCGGACATGGATAAGACGACTCAGAATCCCGCGAAACGGCTCGTACGTCGACGGAACGACTCGGGCCCCGGAACGGAACGACGGGCTCAGACCCCCGCCGCGTTGGGCTTGGGAAGCAGGAGCAGCCGGCTGCGGATGATCCTCACCGCCGACTCGGCGTCGTCCACCGTCACCGTGAACGTCCGGCCGTCGCCCAACCTGAGGAGGAGCGCCTCACCTCGGCGCACCACCACGGCGGTGCCCATCTCGGGACGCCAGCGGTATCCCCAGCCGCCCCACTGGCGCGGGGTGACCCGGGGGACGAAGTCCGCGTCCACGACATGCGCCAGTTCGATACGCCGACGCGGCAGTCCCATATGGCCGCAGCGCACTTCCAGGCAGTCGCCGTCCAGTCTGACCGCCACATGGACGAAGGCCAGGGTGCCGAAGAGGATCAGCAGGCCCGCCGCCACACAGCCGATGACGGACATCAGCAGGGCGGTGACACCGGACGTCCAGTTGGAGTCCACGGCCAGCTCCACCCCGAGGGCGACGCACCCGGCGCCCGCGGCGGCGAGCAGCCACTGCACACGGTTGGTGGCGCGCCCGGTCCAGGTCTCGGGCAGGGGCTCGGCGCCTTGGCCCTCCTGCCGGGAGTACTCCCTCATGGCAAGCAGCGTACTCAGATTCCACCCAAGGGGGAGTCCGATGACCGCCGAATGGAGGGCTACGTCACATGCTCCGGAGTCCGGTAGTCCGGTCTTCAGCTCTTCGGCGCACCTGCCGTCAGTGCACCTGACTGACGGCGGCGAGCAGCCGTCCCTCGGCATACGCCAACGCGGGTTCGGGCAGTGCGGACTCGCGCCCACCGAGCAGCACGGTGACGCTCCCGTTCAGCCCTGCCGGAACGGACCGCGCGCCGATACGGCGCAGTGCCTGTGCGGCGACCGCGTCGGCCGAGCTGTGCAGGACGACGGCCGGCAGGCCGCGCTGCCCGAGGGCGGTACGGATACGCTCCGCGACCAGTTCGTAATGGGTGCAGCCCAGGACGACGGCCCTTACATCACGGGGGGTCAGCGCGGCGGCCGCGGCCACCGCGCTGTCGATGGCGGCCTCGTCGGCGTGCTCCACGGCGTCCGCGAGTCCGGGGCACGGCACTTCGGTGACCTCGGCCGACGCGGCGAAGTCATGGATCAGACCGCGCTGGTACGGGCTGCCCGTGGTGGCCGGGGTGGCCCAGATCGCGAAGGGCCCGCCGCCCTCCGCCGCGGGCTTGATCGCCGGGACCGTACCGATGACCGGCAGTCGCGGCTCCAGCTCGGCGCGGAGCGTGAGCAGGGCGTGTACGGACGCGGTGTTGCACGCGACGATCAGCGCGTCCGGGCGGTGTTGGGCCGCGGCCCGCGCGACGACCAGCGCGCGCTCGGTGACATCTCGTGGGGAGCGGGGACCCCACGGCATTCCGTCGGGGTCCGAGGAGAGGACGAGATCGGCCTCGGGGCACAGTCGGCGTACCGCACCGGCCGCCGCCAGCAGACCGATGCCAGAGTCCATGAGTGCGATCTTCACCCAGTCACCATAGTCGACAGCATGTGCGGTCCGGTCGATGTGGTGCAGACTGCGGCGAATGAGCACCGTTGCCTGGATCGCCGTGGGTTCGCTGGCCGCTTGGGGCTGGCTGTTGCTGGGTCAGGGGTTCTTCTGGCGAACCGACCAACGGCTGCCCGCGCGTGAGGACGGTACGGCCGGTGAGGGTTCGCGGTACGACGACCGCGGCCGCGATCACAGGGGCCGCCCGGAGGACGCCGACCACGACGACCCGAAGCGGTGGCCGTCCGTCGCTCTCGTCGTACCCGCGCGGGATGAGGCGGCCGTACTGCCCGAGTCCCTGCCGTCCCTGCTGGCGCAGGTCTATCCGGGCCGGGCGGAGATATTCCTCATCGACGACGGCAGCGAGGACGGTACGGGCAGGCTGGCCCGCGAACTGTCCGCGCGGTACGGCGGTCTGCCGCTGACGGTGGCCACGCCCGGTGAACCGGAGCCCGGCTGGACCGGAAAGCTGTGGGCCCTGCGGCACGGCATCGCGCTGGCCCGCGCCCGCGATCCCGAGTATCTGCTGCTGACGGACGCCGATATCGCGCATGAGCCCGACAGTCTGCGGGAACTGGTCGTCGCGGCCAGAACGCACGAACTGGACCTGGTCTCGCAGATGGCGCGGCTCCGGGTCGCGAGCGCCTGGGAGAAGCTGGTCGTACCGGCGTTCGTGTACTTCTTCTCGCAGCTCTATCCGTTCCGCTGGATCAACAGCCCCGGCGCGCGCACCACAGCGGCGGCCGGCGGCTGCGTACTGCTACGCACGGAGGCCGCCGAGCGTGCGCGGGTGCCCGAGTCGATCCGTCAGGCGGTGATCGACGATGTGTCACTGGCGCGGGCGGTCAGACACAGCGGGGGACGCATCTGGCTGGGGCTGGCGGAGCGGGTGGACAGTGTGCGTCCCTATCCGCGGCTGGCCGATCTCTGGCGGATGGTCTCGCGCAGCGCCTACGCGCAGCTCCGGCACAACCCGCTGCTGCTCGTGCTCACGGTCGCGGGCCTCGCGGTGGTCTATCTGGCGCCGCCCGTCGCGTTCTGTGCCGGGGTGTTCGGCGAGGACACGGCCGCGGGGTGGCTGGGGTTCGCCGCCTGGGCGGTGATGACCGGGACGTACCTCCCGATGCTGCGTTACTACCGGCTGTCGCCGTGGCTGGCGCCGCTGCTGCCGTTCACCGCGCTGCTCTATCTGCTGATGACGGTCGACTCTGCGGTGCAGCACTACCGGGGCCGGGGCGCGGCCTGGAAGGGGCGTACGTACACCCGTCCCGAGACCGCGCCGGACCCCTGACCCGCCGCTGCTGTCGCCGTCGTCGCCGTCGCCGCCGCGGAGGATTCCAGCGGCCTTTGCCCGTACGTCACTTCCTGCCGGGCGTCCAGTTCATGCCCCAGCCATAGGCGTAATCGATGGTGCGCTGCGGGCTGACTCCGCGTTCCGGTACGAGAAAGCGCGCTTCGCGCTGGACGACGAGGTCGGAGCCGGTATTGGTGATCAGGGCCAGCGAGCAGACCGTCGAGGGCACCGTGCATTCCCCGAGCGCGAAGTCGATCGGGGCGCCGTGCTGCGGCTGGAGAGTGACCGTCGCGTCGAGATCCGCGAAACTGCGCGCGCCTTCGTAGATGGTCACGAAGATGACGATGCGCCGCAGCCGGTCCTTGTGGTCGAGGTTGATGGTGAGGTTCTCACCGCTGGAGACCGCTCCGGTCCTGTCGTCGCCGTCGAGATGGATGTACGGCGGCTGGTGGAGCGCGCCGAAGGCATTGCCGAGCGCCTGGACGACGCCTTTGCGTCCGTCGGACAGTTCGTAGAGAGCGCACAGGTCGAGATCGAGATCGCTGTGGTTGGCGACGGCCCGGCCGAGTTTGGCGCCCCAGCCCCTGAACTGTTTGCGCATCTGCCAGTTGAGGTTCACACGCATCGCGCCCGAGGTGCCGCCCTGCTTGGCCAGCGAGACGGACGGGGCGTCCTTCGTCAGCGTCACCTTGCTCAGCCGTACGGGTGTGGGAGCCGGGACCGGATCGGGCGGAGCCGGGGCGGCCGGCCTCGTGGGACGTACGGGCTCGGAACGTACGGGCGCCGGGCGTACGGGCGCCGGGGCCGCCGGGGCGGTGCGCGGCGCCGGTTCGTCGTCGACCGAGATCCCGAAGTCCGTTGCCAGGCCCGCCAGTCCGCTGCCGTACCCCTGTCCCACCGCCCGGAACTTCCAGTTCCCCTGGCGCCGGTACAGCTCACCGAGGAGGAACGCCGTCTCGACGGTCGCGTCCTGGCTCTCGTACCGCATGATCTCGGCGCCGGACGCCGCGTCCAGCACCCTCACCCGCAGGCCGGGCACCCGGCCGAAACTGCCGCCGTCCGCCGAGGCCGCCAGCACGATCCGCTCGACGGCGGGCTCGACCCGGCCGAGATCGACCGCGAGCGTGTCCGTGACACCGTCCGCGCCGGTCTTCTTGCCCTCGTGGCGTACCGCCCCCGACGCGTGGGCCGGCTGGTTGTAGAAGACGAAGTCCGCGTCCGAGCGGACCTTTCCCGACACGAGCAGGAGCGCCGACGCGTCGACGTCGGGCACCCCCGGTCCTGAACGCCATCCCAATTCGACCCGGACGGCCTGCGCCTGTACCGGAAGATTGGCTCCCTTAAGCATGGACATGCTCGCCCCCATCACGAGTCGGGGTGTCCGAAGATTACGTGCGGCCAACCTAATCGCTGGAACACCGGCCGGACCCCCTGAGACCCGCCGTAACCCCCCGCTAGCTTGCCCTTTACACGATCCGAACACCATCGGACGACCGTTTTTCCCATGTTCGCTCGCATTGGGGATCCGAAGTCACCCACAGCTCCCGAAACAACCCCCTAATCGGACTCCCCAACCGGCACATGGTGGGCTTAACTTATGTTCTATGACCTCCCCCCGCGCCACCTACGGCGGCGGTTACTACACCGCGCCGTCGTTCCCGGACACCCCTATCTACGACTCCCTGGTCGCGGAGCGGGGCACGCCTCAGATCGCCCCGATCCGAGTGCCTTCCGCCTACGACACGGGCAACAGCTATCTGCCGGCTCTGCCCGCCGCGCTGCCCGCCCTCCCCGCGGGCCCTTCCCCGTCGGCTTCCTCGTACTCCTCGTACGGGGGCGGCTACCAGCAGCAGCAGGCGCCGGGGCCCATGCCGCTCCAGCACGCGCCCGCGCCGTACATCCCGCAGCAGGCGCCGCCCCGGGGCTACCCGGGCCAGCAGCCCCAGCAGCAGGCGCAGCCGCAGCGCCCCATGCCCGGTACGGGCTACGAGGCGATGCGTCCGGCGGCTCCGCGTCCGGTGCCCGCCGCACAGCCCGCGCAGTACGACGATCCGTACAACCGGCCCTATCAGACGCGGGGGTACTGACAGCGCGGGGACGTTGACAGCTGAGTCGTGGTGACAGCACGGACACGTTGACGGCACGGGCGCATCGACGGCACGGAAGTACCGACGGGGGGTACTGATCCGCCGTGCGTCCCGGGCGGCTGGCAGGATGGCTTCATGCCGAAGCCAGTCCATCCTGTTCTGCACGCCCTGCGGGTTCACCCGGTCAAGTCGATGGCCGGCTGTACGCCGGACAGCGCGGTCGTGGAGCCCTGGGGACTTGCCGGGGACCGCCGTTGGACGCTGATCGACACGACGGGGAAGGCGGTCACACAGCGCCAGCAGCCGCGCCTGGCGCTCGCCCGCGCGGAGCCACTGCCGGACGGCGGGATCCGGCTGTCCGCGCCGGGAATCGATCCGCTGGTCATTGGCGTGCCACGGACGGACGACACCGTGGTGGCGGACATCTTCGGGACCAAGGTCGAGTCGGTGCTCGCCGGTCCTGACGCGCACGATGCGGACGGTACGCGATACGACGTGCACCGGACACTGAGCAGGTACCTCGGGGTGGAGGTCCGGCTCGTCCATCTCGACGATCCCGCCGTGCGCCGGCCGGTCGACCCGGCCTACGCGCGGCCCGGGGAAACGGTGAGTTTCGCGGACGGGTTTCCGCTGCTGGTGACCACGACCGCGTCGCTCGACGCCCTCAACTCCCTGATCGCGCAAGGGGATCATCCGGACGAGGGCCCGCTTCCCATGGAGCGGTTCCGGCCGAATCTCGTGGTGGCCGGGGCGAGTCCCTGGGAGGAGGACGACTGGCAGCGCATCGCCGTAGGTGAGGTCACCTTCCGGGTGGCCAAGCCGTGCGGCCGGTGTGTCATCACCACCACGGACCAGCGCACCGGCGAGCGCGGCAAGGAGCCGCTGCGCACCCTCGGCCACTACCGCCGGTTCGGCAGCCAGTTGATCTTCGGGCAGAATCTCGTCCCCGAGTCCACCGGCACGCTCCGGGTGGGCGATCCGGTGACCGTGCTCGAATGACGCCTTCCCGGGCGCCCGTTCACCTCGGCGTGACACCCGCGCGAAACCCGCGCGTCACAGGAACACCACCCGGCATCCGGTGTTTTGCGTGCAGGGGGCATCGAGGTGAGCTTGCTCTCTCTTGCGGTCCTTCGCGCGTAAACCCTGCTCCCCGCGGCTAAAACGGACACGGGAAGGAGGTGCGGGACTGTGCGCATCATCGTGGGACTCTGGCGCTGGCGGCACAATCCCCTGCGCCGGGGCACCGATCTCGTGGAGGCGTGGGTCGCGCTGACGGCGGTGCTGCTGTTCGCCCTCGCCACCCCCGCCGTCGGCTGGATCTGCGGCAACGCCCTTGACGCGTCGCTGCGGAACACCGCGCGCGTCCAGCACGAGCAGCGGCATCGCACGACCGCCGTGGTCGTCGCGCGCGCGGCGGACCACCGCCACATCGCATACGACGCCGAGTCGCTCTCGGATCACTCCTCGCGCACCCGCGTGACCGCCAAGTGGAGTGCGGCGGACGGCAGCGCGCGTACCGGCACGGTCTCCGCCCCGCTGCGGAAACCCCGCGCCGGCGACACGTTCAGCATGTGGACCGACCGGCGGACCAACAAGCAGGTACGGGGCCCGGTGAGCGCGACCAGCGCGCGCGTTCACGCGGTTCTGGCCGGATTCGGCGTGACGGTGCTGGCCGTCGGACTCGTCGAGTGCGCCAGGCGGTTGATCATATGGCGGCTCGTACAGCGGCGCTACCAGCGGCTCGACCGCGCCTGGGCCGCGGCCGGTCCCGACTGGGGACGTACCGGCGCGGGCAGCTGAAACGATGCCTCCCGCCAGCTGAGACCACGCCCTGTACTAGCCGTTCGCGTCAACTCCGCGCCGCCACGCGCGCTACGGTGGTGCCGCCCGGTCCGCCTTCGCGGCCGGGGGTCCGGGGCCGGTACCCGGGACGGCAGAACACGCGCACACGCACGAGGTGGGGGCACAGCAGCGCCATGGCACAGGGCACGGTCCAGGTGACGCACACCGGAACATCGCGTTGGCGGCGCCGCACAGGCGAATACGCCTCCCTCGCCGCAGCCCTGGAGGCCGCCGGTGACGGCGACGTCCTCACGATCGCCCCGGGCACCTACCGGGAGAATCTGATCGTCACGCGAGCGGTCACGCTGCGCGGCCCGGAGGGCTCGCTCGGCTCCGTACGCATCGCGCCCGCCGACGGGGTGCCGCTGACCGTACGCGCCTCCGCCACCGTCCAGGACCTCCATGTGGAGGGACAGGACTCGGCGGCCCCCGCGCTGCTCGTCGAGGACGGCACGCCGGAGCTGTCGGATCTGCGGATCGTGACGCGTTCCGCGGCCGGCCTGGAGGTGCGCGGCGCGGCCCGCCCGACCGTCCGCCGCTGCACCGTCGACAATCCGGCCGGCGTCGGCATCGGCGTACTCGACGGAGCGGGCGGGGTGTTCGAGGACTGCGAGATCGTCGCCGCGGGACAGTCCGGCATCTCCGTGCGCGGCGGCGCGCATCCGCGGCTGGAGCGCTGCCGGATCCACCACGCCTCGGGATCGGGCCTGTCCGTCACCGGTGAGGGCAGCGGTCTGGAGGCGGTCGGCTGCGAGGTGTACGAGATCAAGGGCACCGGCGTGCAGATCGCGTCCCGCGCCGCGGCCCATCTCACCGACTCCTCCGTGCACCGCACGTCGGCGGACGGGATAACCCTGGACACCGACGCCGTACTGACCCTCTCCGACTGCGACATCCACGACATCCCGGAGAACGCCGTCGATCTGCGCTCCCGCTCGGTGCTGACGCTGACCCGCTCGACGGTCCGCCGCTTCGGCCGCAACGGGCTCTCCGTCTGGGATCCGGGCACGCGCGTCGACGCCAACCAGTGCGAGATCCACGACAGTACGGGCGACTACCCGGCCGTCTGGGTCAGCGACGGCGCGACCGTCGTGCTCGACTCCTGCCGGGTGCATGACGTGCCCGACGCGCTCTTCGTCCTCGACCGCGGCTCGCGCGCCGATGTGGTGGACACCGATATCTCGCAGGTACGCAACACGGCGGTGTCCGTGAGCGACGGCGCCACCGCGCAGCTCGACGACTGCCGGATCCGGGAGGCGTCCACCGGCGCCTGGTTCCGTGACCACGGCAGCGGCGGCACGCTCAACTCCTGCACGATCGACGGCGTCCAGACCGGGGTCATCGTCACCAAGGGCGCCGATCCCACCATCGAGCGGTGCACGGTCACCTCGCCCGCCGAGGCCGGCTTCTATGTCTCGGCCGAGGGCCGGGGCACGTTCCACAGCTGCCGGGTGACGGGCAGCGGCGGCTACGGCTTCCATGTGATGGACGGCTGCCGTACGACGCTCACCCGGTGCCGTACGGAACGGTGCGCGCGCGGCGGGTACGACTTCGCGGAGGACGGGCCGACCGTCGAGGACTGCACCAGCGACGAGAGCGGCGTGCTGACCCCGCCGACGCCGTCCCTGGAGCCGTCGGCCGTGCTGACCGCGACCCAGTCCACCGGTCTCCTCGGCGCGGTCCCGGCGCAGAGCGCCACCGCGCGGCCCTCGGACGCCATCCCCGAGGCGACGAAGCCCGCCCGCGCCTCCGAGGCCGTCCTCGGCGAACTCGACTCGCTCGTCGGCCTCGACAGCGTCAAGCGCGAGGTCCGGGCGCTCACCGACATGATCGAGGTCGGCCGCCGCCGCAAGGAAGCCGGCCTCAAGGCGGCGTCCGTCCGCCGCCACCTCGTCTTCACCGGCTCCCCCGGCACCGGCAAGACGACCGTGGCCCGGCTGTACGGCGAGATCCTGCACTCCCTCGGGGTGCTGGAGCGCGGCCATCTCGTCGAGGTCTCCCGGGTCGATCTGGTCGGTGAGCACATCGGCTCGACCGCGATCCGTACGCAGGAGGCGTTCGACCGGGCGCGGGGCGGTGTGCTGTTCATCGACGAGGCCTATGCCCTCTCCCCCGAGGACTCGGGCCGGGACTTCGGCAAGGAAGCCATCGACACGCTGGTGAAGCTGATGGAGGACCACCGGGAGGCGGTGGTCGTGATCGTCGCCGGGTACACCGCCGAGATGGAGCGGTTCCTGACGGTCAACCCCGGTGTCGCGTCCCGGTTCTCACGGACCATCACCTTCAGCGACTACGTGCCCGAGGAACTGCTGCGGATCGTGGAGCAGCAGTCCGAGGAGCAGGAGTACCGGCTGGGCGAGGGTACGGCCGAGGCGCTGCTGAAGTACTTCACGGTGCTGCCCAAGGGGCCCGCCTTCGGCAACGGCCGTACCGCGCGCCAGACGTTCGAGTCGATGGTGGAGCGGCACGCGGGCCGGGTCGCCCAGCTGCCGGAGACCAGCACGGACGACCTGACCCTGCTCTACGCGGACGATCTGCCCGAACTGCCCTGAGCCCGCTGCCCCTGAGCCTCCTTCTCGGTCCGCTGCGCGGGCACCGCCGCCGGCGGCAGCCGGTCGAGCAGCGCGGCACGTTCCTCCGCGAATACCGGGTCCGCCTGGTAGTCGGAGTGGCCGAGGATCGGCTCGGGCAGCGGGTGGAGCACCGTACGGCTGTAGGCGAGCGGGTCCTTCAGCGGCCCGCGGTCCACCTCGGGGCGGTCGCCGTCCTCGGGGACCCGGACCGGGCCGCCGATCGGGTCGGTGGACCGCCACAGATTGCGCCAGCAGTGCACCTCCTTGCTCAGCTGCCCCAGTTGCTCGGCGCCGAAGTACGCGGGGAACCAGCGGCCGTAGAGCCGCTCCAGCGGTGAGCCGTACGTCAGCAGCGCCACCCGGTGGCGGGTGGCGGTCCGCAGCTGCCAGACGGCCGCGGCGGCCAGCACACTGCCCTGGGAGTGGCCGGAGAGGACGAGCCGGCCGCCGGTGCGACCGGTCCAGGAGACGATCCGCCAGGTGAGGTCGGGGACCGCGCGTTCGGCGTAGCAGGGTGGCGCGAAGGGGTGGGCCGCGCGCGGCCAGAACGTACCCACGTCCCAGAGGATGCCGATGGTGCGCCGGGCGGAGGCGTCCCGGTAGGCGCGGCGGCCCCAGGTGACGAAGAGCAGGAAGCCCAGGCCGACCAGCCAGGAGCCGATCGACTGCGCGGTGTCGGCCACGGACTCGACGAAGGAGTCGGTGCCTTCCGCGGCCACCCCCGGCACCTGCCCGCTCAGCCAGGACCCGGCGACCGCGCCCGCGCCGAGCAGCAGGGAGGCCCCGGAGACCACTCCGACGAGCCGGGGAGCGTAGTCGGTGAGCGCGGCCCTGGCCCGCGCGCCCGCCACCTGGCGGGTACGGAGGGGGTCCGGCGTCTCCTTCCCGTACTCCCGCTCCACCAGCGGCGCCAGCCGGCGGGCGGCCCGTAGCGTACGGAAGCCGAGGACGGCGACCGGGATCAGCAGCAGTACGAGCAGTACGGGGATGACCGAGGCCTGCCAGCTCAGCAGCACAGGCGGGCCCACGATCGCGCCCTCGCCCGCGCCGGGGGTGGCGTCCCCGTCGAGCCAGTCGGCGACGCGCTGGGCGACGCCGCCGGTCATCACCCCGCCCAGGGCGCAGGCCAGCATCGCGACGGCGGGTCCGCCGAGGCCGCGCATCGCGATCCGTGGATGCGGCGCGCGGCGGTGCAGGACATGAGCCGTGACGACGAGCACGACGATCAACGCGATCTGGGCCAGGGCCAGCACCAGGAAGGACAGGTTGCCGGGGAGCCCGCCGGTGGAGATCCAGCCGGGCCTGGACCAGGCGGCGTACACGACGGCCACGGCGAGCGCGCCGAGCGCGGTGGCGGGCAGGGTGCTGATCAGCAACTGGTCGAGGGAGCCGTCGCGCTTGCGCTCGCTGCGGCCCCGGCTGCACACCACCCAGAGCACAACGGCCGCGCACCCGGCCAGCGTTGCCTGGAGCAGCAGTCCGAGCAGGCCGAGCGGACCGCCGTCGGTGCTCCGGTCGTGGTCGGTGGCCGCGGCCGTGAGCGCGGCGGCGATGGTGAGGAAGCCGGCGGCGGTGTGGGCGGCGCGGAGCCTGGCGACCAGTCGGCGTCCGTACCAGAAGCCGGGGCGGCCGAGGGCGGGCCGTACCGTCACCGGATCGTCGCTCGCGGCCCGGCCCTCGTCCGCGGCCCCCTCGGTGCCGGGCGCCCCGTGCGTGGCTTCGGGCTTGTCGGCGCGAGACGTGCCGGCGGCGGGCTCGTCGGTGGGCGGGCGCTGGGCCTCGTACGCGCTCCAGGTGCGGTTGGAGAGGTACCACAACAGCACCACCAGCGCCGTGGGCACCACGGCGGCGAGGGCCAGCCGGCGCCCCGGCTGCGACCACCAGCCGTGCCGCTCCGGCGACAGGAAGCCGAGCCAGGAGCGGTCCGCGACACACCGCGCCGATCCGGCACACTGCCATGCCGTCAGATCGAGCGCGACCTCGCAGGCCGCGGCCGTCAGCAGCACGGTGAGGGTCAGGGCGACCAGCCGTACGAGCACGCCGTACAGCCGCTGCGACCTGCCCAGGCCCTTCGTGGCAGGCCGCATCCAGTGCGCGAGATTGACGACCATGAACGGGAGCAGCAGGAGCCACAGGGCGCGCGAGCCGTTGCCCGAGGTGAGATTGGACCAGCAGTACGCCTCGGGGACCGGCCTGCCCTGGTAGCGCTCGGGGTGGGCCTCGGCGTCCACGTCGTCCGCGCGCCGGTACACGGCGGCCGTCTCGTCGCCGGTGATCCTGACCGTACGCGGATCGTCGAGCACCTTCTGCGGGGTGGCCCCGCCGACGCCGTGAACCAGAAGTTCGAGCGCGGCTCCGTCACTGCGCGGATCCGGATCCAGTGTTTCTGGGGACACTTCGGTGGCTCGCTCTCGGAAAGGACTCGGAATGACTCGCTACGCCGGCGGGCCGCCCCGGCCCTCACTGAACCTCCCCTCCCCCCGCGTCCGCCAACCACCGGAGCGGGCGCCGGAACCGCGTGGGAGGATGGGGCCCCTGACGACCGACCACGACGACGCGGAAGGACCGGCCCTGCGGTGAGCGACAACCAGAATCTTCTCGCGGAGCAGCGCCGTGCCCTGATCCTGGACGAGGTGCGCAGGCGCGGCGGGGTCCGGGTCAATGAGCTGACGCGCCGGCTCAGCGTCTCCGACATGACCGTGCGGCGGGATCTGGACGCGCTGTCGCGCCAGGGTGTCATCGAGAAGGTGCACGGCGGCGCGGTGCCGGTGGTCGAGGCCAGCACGCACGAACCGGGCTTCGAGGCGAAGTCGGCGCTGGAACTGACCGCCAAGGAGGACATCGCGCGGGCGGCGGCGGCCATGGCGGTGCCCGGCAGCTCCATCGCGCTGTCCGGCGGTACGACCACGTACGCCCTGGCCCACCATCTGCTGGACGTACCGGATCTGACGGTGGTGACCAACTCGACGCGGGTCGCGGATGTGTTCCACACGGGCCAGCGGGCCCCCGGGGGCGCGGGCGGCGCACGGCCCGGGGCGGCCATGGTGGTGCTCACCGGAGGGGTCCGTACGCCGTCGGACTCGCTGGTCGGCCCGGTGGCGGACCAGGCGATCCGCTCGCTCCACTTCGATGTGCTCTTCCTCGGGGTACACGGCATCTCGGCCGAGGCCGGTCTGTCCACCCCGAACCTCGGGGAGGCGGAGACCAACCGGCACTTCGTACGGTCCGCGCGCCGGGTGGTGGTCGTCGCCGACCACACCAAGTGGGGGACGGTGGGGCTGAGTTCCTTCGCGACACTGGATCAGGTCGACACGCTCGTGACGGACTCGGGGCTGTCGGCCGCGGCCCGTGAGGAGATCACCGAGTATCTGCCGGGGCTGGTGGTGGCGGGCGAGTCGGAGACGCCGGGAGAGCCGCTGGAGAGCGAGTCCACGGACCTGTCCGTACAGCGGGACGACTGAGCGCGCCGGCCCCCGGCTCGGGCGGCTCGTTCTACGATCCGTGCGGTGATCCGTGCGGTCCGTGCGGTCCGTGCGGCCTACGATCGCCGGGTGAGCGCCTTCCGTATCGACCGCACCTCACCGCTGTCCGCCGACGAGGTGTGGCGCCGGCTCACCGACTGGCCGGCCCACGCGGACCAGGTGCCGCTGACGAGGGTCTCCGTCCTGACCCCGGGGCCCACCCGCACCGGCACCGTCTTCGTCGCCCGCACCGGACTCGGCCGCGCCGGGTTCGACGACCCGATGGAGGTCGTCCGCTGGCAGCCGCCCGCACCGGGCGTCCCCGGCCACTGCCGATTGGAGAAGCGCGGCCGGGCCATCACGGGCTGGGCCGAGATCCACGTACGGGAAGCGGCCGGTGCGACCCTGGTGCGCTGGGAGGAGGAGCTGCGGATCGGTCTGCTGCCCGGGCCCCTCGACCCGCTGACCGCGCGGGCGGGACGGGCGGTGTTCGGCCGCGCCGTCGACCGGCTGCTGCGTGGCTAGTCCCGCGAGCCGAGGGTGCGTCAACTGCCTCTCCGGTGGCCGGAGATGATCACCTCTACGGTGACCTTCGCATCTTTCGCTCGTTTGGCCTGTCGAGCAGCGCCGAGCGACGACGCGTCAGCACATGCGGAAGGGCACCGTCCCCATGCCGAGCCACCGACAGCCGACCGACAACGCCACAACGGGCCCGCGTCCCGGCGTCGATGACGCCGAGGCCGCCCTCGTCGAGCACTACCCGCGGCTGGTCAGGCTGGCCTATCTCACGCTCCCTCCCACGCTGGGCCGCCACCGACGCGTCCTCACCGCGCACGCCACCGTCCAGCATGTGCTGCCCGGCGCGCGCAAGGGCGACCAGAAGGCGCGGGTGCCCGGACAGCGCACGCCGAGCGGCTCCGCCTTTGCCTGGCTACGGGGTCAGGTGCTGCGGGCCGCGCTCACCCATGAGCAGCCGACCCCCTGGTGGCGGGTGCGGGCCGTCCGGCCGCGGACCGGTCTGCCGCTCGTCGTGGGGCTGCGGCTCTTTCCCCGGGCCGACGGCACCGACGAACTCGCCCTGGACCAGGCCCTGTCCACGGTCAACGCGCCCGCGCGCGCCGCGCTCGCCCTGCGCGTGCTGGAGGGCCTGTCCGAGCAGGCGGTCCGCGCTCTGCTGGAGGACGCGGGGGTGGCGGACCCGGCCGCCGCCGTGCGTACGGCGGAACGGCTCGCCGCGCATCGGGACGGCCGGGCCGGAAAGCTGCTCGCTACCGCGGAGTTCGACCCCTGTACGGTGCAGACCCGCCCGACCGATCTGCTGCGGCGCAGGCAGCGGTCCAGGATCGCCGGGGCGACCGTCGCGATCGCGCTGGCCGCGACGGTGCTCGCGGTGTCCCTGCCCGGGGACGGCTCCCCGGAGCGATCCGTCGCGGGAGTCCGCGCGGAGGGCTCCCTCTACGGTCCGGCCGGTACGGCGGCGCTCGCCCGCGCTCTCGACCCGGCCCTGCTGGAACGCGCGCCGGAGGACGCGTGGGCCGACACCTCCCGGATCGACTTCTCCGTCTGGCCGGCCAGGGGCGGCCGTACGGACGACACCGCGCTGCTGAAGCGCGCTCTGCGCGTCTGGGGCGGCCCGGGGCCCGCCGTCAGGGTCTCCGCCACCCCGGGCACCGGGACGGCGCCGCCCACGCAGCCGCCGCGTCTGCTGTACGCGGGCGACCTGGACGGGGCGGCGGTGGTCCTGCTCCACGACGGCCAGCGGATCGTCCGGTACGCGGAACCGGAGTCGGGGCCGCTGCCTGATTCGGTAAAACGGGAGGGGCCGGCGCCGGAGACGGTGAAACGGGAGGGGCCGGCGCCGGAGACGGTGAAACGGGAGGGGCCGGCGCCGGAGACGGTGAAACGAGAGGGGCCGGCGCCCGGCGGGGGCACGCCGTCCCTGGACTTCGCCCGTGCCGACCAGGCGGATCTGACAACGGCCGCCGCGCTGGCGGTCAGCCGTACCCCGGACGGGGCCCGCTATCTGCTCGCCCCGTGGATCGCCGGGTCGGCCACCCGGGACCTGCTGGCGCCCGACGCCCCCGCCCGCGGCCTCGATGTCTCCGCCGAGGGCGTGACCGACGCCGTACCGGCTCCGGCGTCCGGCGGTGACTGCGTGGCCTGGCCGGTGATGGCGCTGCGCTCCTCGGAGCGGATCGTGGAGCGGCACTCGTTCCTCGTCACGGACCTCGGCGACCCCGCCCCGGCACATCTCACCTACACCCCGCCGCCCGGCGACGGCGCGCCCGCGCGCGGCCCCCGGGAGGCGACCGCTGAACCGGCGCTGCTCAGCTGGGCGCGTACCGCCTGCGCGCTGCGGACGCTGCGCGGCTCCGGCGTACGGGCCGTCAACAACTGGGTGTTCGCCGAGCAGCCGCTCCCGGAATCGGGCGGGCGGGCCGCCTGGGTCTGCACCCGGGCCGACACCTGGCGCGGCCCCGGCCGGATCCTGGTGCAGTTCCAGCGGCCCGCGTCCGTGCCGACCGCGCCGGGCACGGTGGTGGCCGAGGCCGGGAACACCGCGTCCTGCGGCAGGTTCGGGCAGCACATCCTGGCGGGGACGCGCTGGAAGTCGCCCTCCGGGAAGTGGTTCCTGCTCGCGGCGGGCAGCCGCGACGTCACACGGATCGAGGCCGTCGGCAGCGTACGGGCGAACGCGTCGGCGACGACGCTGGCGGTACGGGCGCCCCGGGAGGGTTCCGTACGGCTGTCGGCGCGGCTCACCGGCGGCGGCGGCCTCCGGGCGGTGGGCTGAGAGCCACGGCGGCCGGGTCCGTGTCCCGGGACCTGTCAGTCCGGCCAGACGCCGTTCTCCAGGAAGCGGTCGAGCGTCTCCGTGTACGGCGCGATGTCCAGGCCCTGTCCGGCCAGCCAGGTGTCCGAGTAGTACTTGTCGAGATAGCGGTCGCCCGGATCGCAGAGCAGGGTGACCACACTGCCCTTGCGCCCCTCCGCGACCATCTCCGCGACGATCTTCAGCGCGCTCCACAGCCCGGTGCCGGTGGAGCCGCCCGCCTTGCGTCCGATGGCCCGCTCCAGGGCGCGCACGGCGGCGACGCTCGCCGCGTCGGGCACCTTCATCATCCGGTCGATGGCGCCGGGCACGAAGCTCGGTTCCATCCGTGGCCGGCCGATGCCCTCGATCCGGGAGCCGCGCTCGCTGCACGCCTGGGCGTCGTGCCGGGTCCAGCCGTCGAAGAAGCAGGAGTTCTCCGGGTCGGGGACGCAGATGCGGGTGTCGTACTGCATGTAGTGGACGTAGCGCCCGATGGTCGCGGAGGTGCCGCCGGTGCCGGCCGTGGCGACGATCCACGCGGGCACGGGATAGCGCTCCAGCCGCAGCTGCTGGTAGATCGATTCGGCGATGTTGTTGTTGCCACGCCAGTCGGTGGCGCGCTCGGCGTAGGTGAACTGGTCCATGTAGTGGCCGCCGGTCCTGGCCGCCAACTCGGCCGACTCCTCGTACAGTTTCCGGGAGTCGTCGACGAAGTGGCAGCGCCCTCCGTGGAATTCGATGAGCCGGCACTTCTCGGCGCTGGTGGTACGCGGCATCACGGCGATGAACGGCACCCCGATCAGCTTCGCGAAGTACGCCTCGGACACGGCCGTCGAGCCGCTGGAGGCCTCGATCACCGGTGCGCCGGGTCTGATCCATCCATTGCACAGCCCGTAGAGAAAGAGCGAGCGGGCGAGCCGGTGCTTGAGACTGCCGGTCGGATGGGTCGACTCGTCCTTCAGATAGAGATCGATTCCCCACCGCTCGGGCAGCGGGAAGAGCAACAGGTGCGTATCGGCGGAGCGGTTGGCGTCGGCCTGGACCTTCCGTACGGCTTCTTTGAGCCATGCCCGGTAGGCGGGATCGCTGCGGTCCACGTCGGCGGTCGCCGTCGCCCGGCCGTCCGTGGGCGTCGTCGTCCCGTCCGTGCCGGATCCGTCTCGTCCAGTCATACGCGCCGTTCCTCGTCCGTCGAACCGGCCCCCGTCCCTCAAAGGTACCGCCATCACCTGCGCAAACATTGACTTTGGGTAGCCATAGCGATCACTTCTGGCCCCTGCCGGAAACGCGCTCTGGTGCCTGCCCGCATACTTGTGCACACTGCCTTGAGGGGACTTGAGGGGACTGGGCACAGGGAATGGGCACGGAGGGGGCTGAAGAGCCATGGCTGAGCCGGAGTTCAGCGCGCGCGGGGTACGGATCGAGCGATGGCCCCGCTCACTCACCAGGGCCGGCCAGGTCCTGATCCAGGACGGCAGGCTGGCCCTGCTGACCAGCTACGGCCGCGTGATCGACAGCGCGCCCCTGCGGGCCGTGCGTACGGCCAAGCCGTGGTTCGCGGGCAGCGGCAGCGCGGTCGCCACCGTGAACGGGATCCGCTACCGGCTGACCATGGGCCAGCCCGGCCGCAGGCCAGACGCGACAGCGCTCGCCGGGCGCTTCATGGACACCGTCAGCAGGGCGAGCCACACCAAAACCTGAGCTCTCGCGGAAGCTGTCCCGATCCACCCGAATTCTGTCCGGAATTCGTCCGATATATACCCGAAACCTGCCGCGAACGACGGTCCGGTCTGCCCGAGTTGCGAAGCCGAGCCCCTGGGTTCACTCTGATCTCACATCACTCAGGGTTAACCGGCGGTGACACTGCGATTCGGCCCCGCCGGGCGGGATCAGCAGCGCACCAGTTGCCGGATCCGATCTTCGTCTTCTTCGGACCTCATTTCGGGGAGTCGTGGCCGTGATCAGCCAGCCCAGCAGGCACTGCACGGTGGAGCTCCAGGCCCTGCCGTCGCGGATCGGACAGGTCCGCAGAATAATCTCGGCGCAATTGCGCTATTGGCATCTCGATCCTTTGATCGACTATGCGGCGCTCGGTGTCACCGAGCTGCTCACCAACGTCCACCGGCACGCACAGCCGGACAAACGGTGCACGGTCGATATCGAGCTGCTGCTCGAACGGCTCACGGTCTCGGTCAGCGACCACGATCCGCGGCTCCCCACGGTCCGCGAAGCGAGTCTGTTCGATACCGGCGGCCGCGGTCTCGCCCTGATCGCGGCGGTCAGCGAGAGCTGGGGCATTCGTGCCCGGGGCGACACGGGAAAGAGCATCTGGTTCACCCTCCCCGCGCCGCCCGCCGCGCTCGCCCTGCCCCTGCGCCCGGTGTACGGCGCGACGACGGACGGTCCCTTTCCCGGGGCCGAGTTCGGCGCCATGACCAGGGAGTACGGGCCCCCCTGGGCCAGGTCGGCCGTGATCAGCTGACCCCGGAGGGGCGCCTCACTCCGTGGCGATGGCGCGCAGGATGTCCAGCCGCGCCGACCCGCGGGCAGTTTCGCCAGGGCGGGGGCGAGCCAGGGGCTCACGCCGCCGCCTCCGCCGCCGAAGGCCGGTGCGCTCACCGCGAGGCCCCCGCGAAGGAACGGTTCACCGTCCGGTCCATGGTCGGTTTCACGCCGATCATCGGCGCGGTGGCGGTCGCCGCGTCCGCTGGGGGTTACGCAACGCGTCACCCCTGGCCGGCCCGCCCGGGACACCGCGCAGCCGCTCCAGGGGCCCGCCCAGGATCCGTACGGCGAGCGAGGAGGCGACCGGGCCGAGCACCACGAACGTGAGCACGCCCAGGATGGCGCCGAGACCCGCGAGCGCCGGCACCGTTCCGGCGCGGGCGCGGGTCCCCGGACCACCCGAACGGTCTACGGCTCGTCGGCGAAGACGACCTCCGGGCCGCCGGCGAAGACGCGGGCCACGGCGACGCGCTCGCGGCGCAGCAGGCCCGAAGGCCCCATGATCGCGGTGAAGCGGCCGGCGGTGAGTCGACGCTCACCCCGTCCAGGGCCCGTACTTGCCTACCGCCCCGCCCGTAGACCTTCACGGCGTCCGCGACGCGCGCGGCGCTACGGGGCGACGCCGCGGCGGGACCGGTCGGCGCGGGGCCGTCATGCGGGGCCGCCCTTGCCCGTACGGCCGAACTGCTCGTCCAGTACGGACAGTCGGCGCCAGTACTCGTCCTCGTCGATCTCGCCCGTGGCGAACCGGCGGCCGAGCAGCGCGATGGGCGACTGGTCGTCGTGCGGGGCGCGCGCCCCCTGCCAGGGACCGCGGAAACCGCCACCGCCACCGGCGCCGCCACGCCCGCGCCGGACGGTGCGGCGCAGGACGGTCACCACGCCGAGGACGGCCGCCGCCCAGAACAGCGGGAACAGCAGGATCCACGGGCCGGGTCCGCCGTGGAAGGCCAAGGTGTTCATCTCGGTTCAGCTCCTCCGGAAAGGGGTTCGGGGTGTCCCTTCCGAGACTCGCTCCGGGAGGGGGTCCGGGTCGTCGTACGGCCAGCGGCAGTGCGCGTACGCCCCCGGGAGCAGAAACGGGTCCCGCGGCTGCTTCCCGCTCTCGCGATCGCTGTACCTACTGGTATGTACAGTGGAGTCATGAGCACCACCGAGCGCCTGATCGAGGCCACCCGCGAGCTGCTGTGGGACCGGGGATATGTCGGCACCAGCCCCAAGGCGATACAGCGGCGGGCGGGCGCGGGCCAGGGCAGCATGTACCACCACTTCAGCGGCAAGCCCGCGCTGGCGCGGGCCGCGATCGCCCGTACCACCGAGGAGTTGCGGGCAACGGCGGAGGCCACTCTCGGGGGTTCCGGGTCCGGATCCGGGTCCGCGTACGACCGGATCGCCGCGTATCTGCTGCGCGAGCGCGAGGTGTTGCGC
Source organism: Streptomyces scopuliridis RB72 (assembly GCF_000718095.1). Classification (GTDB taxonomy): domain Bacteria; phylum Actinomycetota; class Actinomycetes; order Streptomycetales; family Streptomycetaceae; genus Streptomyces; species Streptomyces scopuliridis. The sequence continues at coordinate 176,273 of NZ_JOEI01000002.1, forward strand.
GGCTGTCCGGTCGGACGGCTGACCATGGACCCGGACATCATGGCCGACGAGACCCTGCGCGCCCCGGTGGACGAGACGCTCGACTGGCTGCGCGGCCGGCTCGCTGAAATCGTCCAAGAGGGCCTGGAACGCGGCGAGTTCACGGCCGGGCTCGACCCGGCGGAGATCGCGTCGACGGTCGTCGCGACCGTACAGGGCGGGTATGTCCTGGCCCGCGCCTCCGGCTCACCCGCCGCCTTCGACGCGGGGGTGCGCGGACTGCTGGCCCTGCTCGCGCCCGGCCGGGATGTACCCAACTCACCCCGCCCGTAAGACGATTGGCGTCATCCCGTACATACCGTCAGGACCGGGAGCACCCGATGCATGTCATGCAGTACGAGATCACTCTTCCCGCCGATTACGACATGGGGATCATCCGCAAGCGCGTGGCGGAGAAGGGGCCGCTCCTCGACGACTTTCCCGGGCTCGGGCTGAAGGCGTATCTGATCCGGGAGCGCGGTGACGACTCGCCCGTCAACCAGTACGCGCCGTTCTATGTCTGGACCACGCACGCGGGCATGAACTCCTTCCTCCTCGGGCCGGGGTTCGCGGGCATCGTCCGTGACTTCGGCCGGCCCGAGGTCCAGCACGGGTCCGGGCTCGTGCACCTGGAAGGCCCGGCCCACGCGAGCGTGCCGCGCACGGCGGTACGCCGCCGGCAGCCCGTCCCGGAGGGAACGGCGCTGTCCGCCCTGGCCGAGGAGGCGGTACGGGAGACCGAACGGCTCGCCGGGCTCGACGGGGTGGTGTGCGCGACGCTGGCCCTCGATCCGCGCCACTGGGAGCTGTCGCAGTTCACGCTCTGGGCGCATGACACCCCGCGGGCGGTCGGCGACCACTATCAGGTGCTGCGTCTGTCGCAGCCGCACCGCGCGGAGTTGAGCGGCGGAGACCTGCGGTGAGTCCGGCCCGGACGCCACCCGAGGCCCGGACCGCCGGGGGCCGGGCCGCCGGGGGCCGGGCCGCCGAGGCCCAGGCCGCCCGTACCGTCCGTACGGTCCTCGGCGAGGTCGACCCGGCGGAGCTCGGGATCTGCGACGCGCACGACCATCTCTTCCTGCGCAGCCCCGTGTTGCCGGGCCAGGAGCTGGCAGATCCGGACGCGGCGGCCGGCCGGCTGCGTGAGTTCCGGGCGCTCGGCGGCCGGGCCGTGGTGCAGTGGACGCCGTACGGAATGGGCCGCAGACCGGCGGAGCTGGCCGCGCTGTCCCGGGCGGAGCGCGTGCATGTGGTCGCCGCCACCGGGCTGCATCAGGCCGCGCACTACGACCGGGCGACACTGCGGTCGGCGGGCGAGGATCCGGCCGAACTCTTCATCACCGAACTGACGGAGGGGATCGCGGGGACGGGCGTACGGGCCGGGCTGATCAAGGTGGCCGGGGCGTTCCACGGGATCGATGCGCACGCGCGCCGCACGATGGGAGCCGCGGCGCGGGCCCATCACCGTACGGGCGCGCCGATCGCGGTCCATCTGGAACTGGGGACCGGCGCGCTGGACGTACTCGACCTGCTGTGCGGGGAGTTGGAGGTACCGCCCGAGCGGGTGATCCTGGGCCATCTGGGCAGATCACCGGATCAGGTCATCCAGCGCATGGCGGCGGAGTCCGGCGCTTATCTGGCTTTTGACGGTCCGTCACGCGCCCATCACGCCACGGACTGGCGGCTGCCCGAGCAGTTGGCCGTGCTCGCGGTCGCCGGATTCGGCGACCGGCTGCTGCTGGGCGGGGACACGACGGTGCCGGAGACCCCGGGGATGGCGTACCTGCTGCGCCGGCTGCGCCCGAGGCTCGAAGTCACCCTGGGCGAAAGGATGGTGGAGCGATTCCTCGTCGCGAACCCGGCTCGCGCGCTGAGCTTCCGCGCGCCGTGATCCCGATGGTGCGCCCCTGTCGGCCGGTCACGGGGCCAGCGCGCCGAGCGGATCGTCCAGCACCGGCTGCCACGCCACCTCGGCCGCGCCCACCAGGCTGTTGTGGTCGAGGGTGCAGGGCAGGATGGGTACGCCGCCGCTGCGGCCCCACAGGCTGCGGTCGGCGACGACGGCGCGCAGCCGTTCCGGGTCGGCGTCGAGCAGTTCCCGGTGGAGTCCGCCGAGGATGATGCGGTCGGGGTTGAGGATATTGACCAGCCCCGCGAGCCCGAGGCCCAGCCGGTCGATCAGCTCCTCGGTGGCCCTCCGTACGGCCGGATCCGCGTGCTCCGTACGGAGCAGATCGCGGGCCTGCTGAAGCAGCGAGACCTCGGGGCCGGGGGCGCGGCCGGCCGCGGTGAGGAAGGCGAGCGGGTCGGCCTCGACATCGAGACAGCCCTTGCTGCCGCAGTAGCAGGGGCGGCCCTCGGGGTTGACCGTGAGATGGCCGACCTCCAGGGCGAGGCCCGCACTGCCGGTGTGCAGCCTGCCGTCGAGCACCAACGCGCCACCGACCCCCCGGTGTCCGGTCGCGACACAGAGCAGATGCTGGGCGCCGCGTCCCGCGCCGTGCCGGTGCTCGGCGAGCGCGGCGAGGTTGACGTCGTTGCCGGTGAACGCGGGGCCCTCGATGCCCGCAGCGCGTACGCGCTCGGCGAAGATCTCCCGTACCGGCGCCCCGGCGGGCCAGGCGAGATGCAGCGGGTTGAGCGCCGTGCCCTCCGGCTCGGCGACGGCCGACGGTACGGCGAGCCCCGCGCCGACGCAGCGCAGCCCGGTGGTCCGCAGCAGCCCGGCCCCGGCCTCGACGACCTCCCCGAGGACCTGCGCCGGATCGGCGGTGACCGTACTGCGCACGGGCGCGGTGGCGACGATCCGGCCGCCGAGCCCGACCAACGCGGCCCGGAAGCCGTCCGCGTGGACCTGTGCGGCGAGCGCGACGGGCCCCTTGTCGTCGATGGACAGCCGGTGCGAGGGCCTGCCCTGGGAACCGGCTCCGGCGCCGGGACGTGAGTCGACCCGGATCAGACCGAGGGCCTCCAGCTCCGCGGCGACCGCTCCTGCCGTGGCCCGCGTGACCCCGAGCTCCGCGGTCAGGACCGCGCGGGTGGGCGCGCGGCCGGTGTGCACCAGTTCCAGTGCCGGACCGAGTGCGCCGCGGCCTCTCTCCAGCCTCGTCCGGGCGGTCGTCCCCTTGCCGTTCATGGGGGCGAGTCTCCCATGATCCGCGCCCGATGCCGACGGGCCGTCGCGCGATGCCGAGGGGATGCCGAGGGGTGGCCGACGGGATGCCGACGGCTTGTGAGGACGGGACATGGCCCCTATGGTTACTTTGTGCCGCACCTAAACAAAGTAGCGAGGGCCCTCTTGGGAGGACGCGCCGGAGAACCCGGCTCCCGGTCCCCGCTGTCCCGCCTCCGCATCGCGCTGACCGTGTTCTTCGCCCTCGACGGTTTCATGTTCGCCGGCTGGGTGGTCCGTATCCCCGCCATCAAGCAGCAGACCGGGGCCTCGGCGAGCGATCTGGGACTCGCGCTGCTCGGTGTCTCCGCGGGCGCGGTCGTGACGATGGTGTTCACCGGGCGGCTCTGCCGGCGCTTCGGCAGTCATCCGGTGACGGTGGTGTGCGCCGTACTGCTCTCGCTGAGTATCGTGCTGCCGCCGCAGACCCACTCGGCCCTGACGCTCGGGCTGGTACTGCTGGTGTTCGGCGCCGCGTACGGCGGGCTGAACGTGGCGATGAACAGCGCGGCCGTCGATCTCGTGGCCGCCTTGCGCCGCCCGGTCATCTCCAGCTTCCACGCCGCGTTCAGCCTCGGCGGCATGATGGGGGCGGGTCTGGGCGGGCTGGTCGCGGGCGGCCTCTCCCCCACCGTCCATCTGTCCCTCCTGACCGGCGTCGGTCTGCTCGTCACCGCCGTCACCGGCCCCACGCTGCTACGGCACCCGGCGCCCGTCCCGGAGCGTACGGAGCGGGAGCTTGCGGAGGAGGGAACGACGGCCGCACCGCGGCGGCTCGACGGGCGCACCCGGCGCCTGGTCCTCCTCTTCGGTGTGATCGCCCTGTGCACGGCGTACGGCGAGGGCGCGATGGCCGACTGGAGCGCGCTCCATCTCACCCAGGACCTGGACGCCACCCCCGGTCTGGCGGCCGCCGGTTACTCACTCTTCGCCCTCGCCATGACGGCGGGACGGCTGTCCGGCACGGCCCTGCTGGAGCGCCTCGGCCAGACCCGCGCCCTGGTCGCGGGCGGTGTCACGGCCGCGCTCGGCATGCTGGTCGGCGCGCTCGCGCCCACCGCCTGGCTGGCCCTGGCCGGCTTCGCCGTGGCCGGTCTCGGCCTCGCCAATATCTTCCCCGTGGCCATCGGCCGCGCGGGGGCGCTGGCGGGGCCCGGCGGGGTCGCCGCCGCCTCCACCCTGGGATACGGCGGGATGCTGCTGGGGCCGCCCGCGATCGGCTTTCTCGCCGACTGGTTCACGCTCCCCCTCGCGCTGACCACGGTGGCCCTGCTGGCGGGCGCCGCCGCGCTGATCGGCTACTCGGCGCGGAACTCCTCGGCGGGCCCGGCGGACTCGGCGGGCCCGGCGGACTCCGCGCGGCCGGCCGACTCCGCGCGGCCCGCGGAGTCCACGCGGCCGGCTGAGTCCGCCCACCGGCCTGAGTTGGCGCGACCGGCGGATGAGTAGCCGTACTCAGGCACATCCGTTCGGGCTGAACCACCCTGGAGGGACAACCACTTCAGGGGAGAGAGCAATGAACTCAGGACGGCTGACCGGACTCGCGCGGCTGACCTTCGGCAACCGCGCGTCGCAGGTCTATCTCGGCCTGGTCGCCGCGGCGACGGTGTTCGTCGCGGTCGACACCCTCTTCGTACACCACCAGGACGCCTCGTTCGCCGGTGTGTGGCTGTTCTTCCTCGCGGCGCCGGCCATCTTCGCGTTCTTCGTCGGCGGCGGGCTGCTGGGCGACGCGGTCGCGGAGTCCGCCGGATTCCTCTATCCCGCGCTGGTGCTCTCGGTGCTGATCCAGGCGGCGGCCCTCGGGGCGTTCGTACGGCTGCTGCGTAACACGCGGGGTTCGGCCCACCCGCACCGCGCCTGACCCCGGCCGGCCAGGGAGTGGCGTCTTGCCCCGGCCCCCGGGCGAGGCCAGACTCGGGCCATGGGGAGACGGATCGTGGGGACCACGCGCAGTAACGCCGAACGGGACGCCAACACGGTCGAGATCGGCTACGCCGTGCTGACGGGCGCGTTCGCGGCGGCACTGGTGTACGGCGTCATCGCGGGACCGGCGTGGTACTTCGACCTGCCGGACGCGCTGCGGCGCATCGCCGCCGTCGCCGCGTGTCTCGCCTTCGTGGCGCGGGTGGTCCAGGTCCTGTGGCACTTCCCGCGGCCCGGACGGGGCCCGACCGGTCAACTCCCGGGACAGCAGCCGGAGAATCCGGCCGATCAGCCGAGCCAGCCCGGCCGTACCAGCCCCGACTCATAGGCGAGGACGACCAGTTGGGCCCGGTCGCGGGCGCCCAGCTTCACCATCGTCCTGCTGACATGCGTCTTGGCGGTGAGCGGGCTGACGACCAGCCGGCGGGCGATCTCCTCGTTGGAGAGCCCGATCCCGACCAGGGCCATCACCTCCCGCTCCCGCTCGGTGAGCGCCGCCAGTTCCGCGATGCCCGTCGGCGCCTTGGAACGCGACGCGAACTCCGCGATGAGCCGGCGCGTGACGCCGGGGGACAGCAGCGCGTCCCCCTCCACCACCGCCCGCACCGCGCGCAGCAGTTCCTCCGGTTCGGTGTCCTTGACGAGAAACCCGGAGGCGCCGGAGCGGATCGCCTCGAAGACGTACTCGTCGAGTTCGAAGGTGGTGAGCATGACCACCTTCACCTGGTCGAGCCGGCCGTCCTCGGTGATCCGGCGGGTCGCGGCGAGCCCGTCGAGAAGCGGCATCCGGATGTCCATCAGCACCACATCGGGGCTCAGTTCACGCACTCTGCGCAGCGCCTCCTCGCCGTCCGCCGCCTCGCCCGCGACCTCGATGTCCGGCTGGGCGGCGAGCAGCGCGCGGAAGCCGGCGCGTACGAGCGACTGGTCGTCGGCGAGCAGTACACGGATCACGGTGTCTCCTTGAGCGTTCAGGCCCTGCTCAGGCCCTGGGTGTCCGGGCCGTTTCCGGACCCGGGTGTTCAGTTCTCGGGGTGCAGCGGGAGGGTGGCCCGTACGCGGAAACCGCCGTCCGGACGCGGGCCGGCCTCGATCGTGCCACCGAGCGCGGCGGCCCGCTCCCGCATGCCGACGAGACCATTGCCGCCGCCCCCCGCGTCCCCGCCGGTGGCCGGACCCGCGTCGTCGATGCGCAGCTCCAGCGACTCCGGCGCGTAGCCGAGGCCGATCTCCGCCGTACGGGACCCGGAGTGGCGGACCACATTGGTCAGCGCCTCCTGGATGATCCTGAAGGCGGCCAGATCCGTGCCCGGAGGCAGCGCCATCCGCTCCCCGTCCCGCCGGATGTCAACGGTCAGTCCGGCGCTCGCGGCCTGTTCGACCAGCTCGGGCAGCCGGTCGAGGCCCGGGGCGGGGGCGCGTGGGGCGTCACCGGGCGTTCTGAGGGTGTCGAGGACCTGCCGTACCTCGCCGAGGGCTTCCTTGCTCGCCGCCTTGATGGTGGTGAGGGCGGTGCGGGCCTGCTCGGGGTCGGAGTCGAGCAGGGCGAGCCCCACACCCGCCTGGACGTTGATGACCGAGATGGAGTGGGCGAGTACGTCGTGCAGCTCACGGGCGATCCGCAGCCGCTCCTCGTTCTCCCGCCGCTTCTTGGCCGCCGCGCGTTCGGCGCCCTCCCTGGCCCACTGCTCACGCCTTAGCCGGGCCAGTTCGGCCGCCGCGCAGAGGGCCACCACGAAGGCCGCGATGACCAGTTCCTGTCCCCAGGGCGCGGGCCGGTCGTGCGCCGGGGGCAGCCAGCGGTAGAGCCAGTGCGCGATCAGCAGATGGCCGACCCAGAGCGTGCCGACCGCCCACCAGGCCGCCTGCCGGTGGCCCGCGACGATCGCGGCGAAGCAGGCGGCCGCGACGGGGATGAAGACGGGTCCGTACGGATAGCCGGCGGCGAAGTAGCCGAGCACGGTCGCCGAGACGCCGAAGACGACGATGACGGGGTGCTTCCTGCGGAACAGCAGCAGCGCGGAACCGGCGAGCAGCAGCAGCCACGCGTAGACGTCCAGGGGCTGGCGATCGGGCTGGTTGGCCGCGGCGAAGGCGGTCCCCACCAGGACGAAAACGGTCAGGCACAGGGTGGACGGCCAGGGCAGCCGGCCGCGGCGACGGGCCCCGGGCAGCCGGAACGGCGGGCCGTCCTGTCCCCACGGTGGACCGCCGTATGACCAGCGGTCGCCGCCGCGCGCCCAGGGAGGCCCACCGGGCCGGCAATGGGGGCCACCGCCCCAGCCGCCGCCCCAGCCACGGGCCCGGCGCCCTTCCCGCCACCGGCCCCGGCGGCTGCGCTGCTCTTCCATACCGGTCACGCTAGACGGGCGGGCGGGTTCCGGGCGTCGGCCGGGCGAGGTGATCACACGTACTCCCTGGGGAGTACGGGACGCCTCGGCGAACCGACCCGTCAGGGCGTCGGGGCGTACGGGCGTCAGGGCGTACGGTGGCGGTCCATCAGCCCGACCTCGTGCGCGAGGCGCCGCGCGGCGTGGGTGAACAGTTCGTCGCGCGCCTCGACCAGATTGTTGAACTGGCCGAAGACCTCGAAGGAGACCAGCCCGAAGAGCTGGGCCCAGGCCGCGATGAGCGCGGCCATCACCTCCGGCGGAAGGCCGGGCGCGAGTTGGGCCGCGAGCCGCTGGGCCTCCGGGCGCAGCTCTTCGGCGAGCGGCGGAAGCGCGATGCCGTCGGCGCGATGGGCGTCGGCGGCGATGGAGATCAGCGCCAGCCCGACCCGGGACGCGGGCTCGATCGTCAGCTGGGGCGCCTGATAGCCGGGCACGGGAGACCCGTAGATCAGCGCGTACTCATGGGGGTGGGTCAGGGCCCAGGCACGTACCGCCACACAGACGGCGGTCCAGCGCGCGGGGGGATCGGCGGGGTCGGCGGTGGCGAGCGCCCGTTCGGCGGCCGAGCCGACCGCGTCATAGGCGTCGATGATCAGCGCGGTCAGCAGCTCGTCGCGGCTGGGGAAGTAGCGGTAGAGGGCGGACGAGACCATGCCCAGTTCGCGGGCGACGGCGCGCAGTGAGAGCTTCGCCGCCCCCTCGGCCGCGAGCTGTCCGCGCGCCTCGTCCTTGATGGCCGCCGTGACTTCGGTGCGGGCCCGTTCCCTGGCTCCCCGGATGGTCGTCATTCGGGGCAGTGTACTACTTTCGGAGCACCGCCCAGAAGAGAGAGCACTGCTCTTGCTTTGGAGCACCCACTCGATGCACACTGCTCTCAAGCGAGAGCAGTGCTCTCGCGACGCTGTTCCCCGCCCTCGTCTCACGCTCAGGAGATTCCCGTGTCGCAGCCGAACGTGTCGAAGCCGCACTACCTCAAGGCCAGCCCGTTCACCGTCCGGATGAACAGCGTCATCGGCCGGCTCGCCCGGCACGGCGTGAGCCTCCTCGGCTCCGCCGAGCTGTCCGTACCCGGCCGGAAGAGCGGCCGGATGCAGCGCATCCCCGTCAACCCGCACACGTACCAGGGCAGTCAGTACCTGGTCTCCGCCCGCGGCCACTCGCAGTGGGTACGCAATATGCGCGTCGCGGGCGCCGGTGAGCTGCGTGTCGGCCGCAAGATCCGGGCGTTCACCGCGACGGAGATCCCCGACAGCGAGAAGCTCCCGATCCTGCGCGCCTATCTGGAGCGCTGGGGCTGGGAGGTCAACCAGTACTTCCAGGGGGTCACCGCGAAGTCCTCCGACGAGGAGATCATCGCGGCGGCCCCCGACCACCCGGTCTTTCTGATCAGGACGGATTCCTGATCAGCAACGGACTCCGGACCAGGGCGGATGCCCGCTCAGGGCCCGTCGCTCACTCCCGGGCGCCCGCCTCCGGCGCGGCCGTCACTCCCGCCGCACCCGGCTCCGGGGTCCCGCTGTCCGGCGTCCCGGTCTCGCCCGGCTGCCTGCGGTCCAGCAGATCCAGCGCGCGGCGGGCCAGCGGATGGGTCCGTACGACACCGGCCAGCGTGGTGGAGCCGCGGGTGATGTCCGCGAACATGTTCCACGCGGGGCGCAGCCCCGTGATCGCCGCATGCAGCAGTCCCGGCCTGCGCTCGAAGATGGCCAGCATCCGCCGGCCGACACCCATCTCCACGCCGAGCCCGGCCTTGATGGCGAACGCGTAATTCAGCGCCTGCCGCCGGGCGTCCACGGCGTCGTGCGACTCCGAGATCCGTACCGCCCACTCCCCCGCGAGCCGCCCGGAGCGCAGGGCGAAGGAAATTCCTTCCCTGGTCCACGGTTCGAGCAGCCCCGCCGCGTCGCCGCACACCAGCACCCGGCCGCGCGACAGCGGTGAGTCCTCGCTGCGGCACCGGGTCAGATGCCCGGACGAGACGGACGGTTCGAACCCGGCGAGCCCGAGCCGTGCGATGAAGTCCTCCAGATAGCGCTTGGTGGCGGCGCCCTCGCCGCGGGCCGAGATCACCCCGACGGTGAGTGTGTCGCCCTTCGGGAACACCCACCCGTAACTCCCGGGCAGCGGGCCCCAGTCGATGAGCACCCGACCCGCCCAGTCCTCGGCGACCGTCGGCGGTACCGGAATCTCGGCCTCAAGCCCCAGGTCCACCTGGTCCAGCTTCACGCCGACATGGGCGCCTATCCGGCTGGCACTGCCGTCCGCGCCGACCACGGCCCGCGCCAACACCGTCTCGCCGTCAGCGAGGACGACGGCGACCGTACGGCGGTCGGGCACGGCCGGGCCGTGCTGCTCGACGCGCGAGACGGTCACGCCGGTACGGAGCACCGCGCCGGCCTTCTGCGCGTGTTCCACCAGACTGGCGTCGAACTCCGGGCGGTTGATGAGCCCGAAGAGCATGCGCTTGGAGCGGCGGGTACGGGCGAGCTTGCCGTTCAGGGAGAAGGTCACCGCGTGCACCCGGTCCTGGAACGGCAACTCGAAGCCCGGGGGCAGTGAGTCGCGCGAGGGCCCGATGATCCCGCCCCCGCAGGTTTTGTAGCGGGGCAACTCGGCTTTCTCCACCAGCAGCACCTGACGGCCCGCGACCGCCGCCGCGTATGCCGCGGAGGCTCCCGCCGGCCCTGCGCCGACCACGACGACATCCCACACCGGCTCGTCGTGCTCGCTTCCGGCGTCTGCGTTCTCGCTGCTCACGATGTGCTTCTGCTCCTGATCCGACCGGTGGCCCCTGCTGTCGAACGGCATCCTACGGCGCTGGCTCGGTGAACCCGCTGTGGGAGGATCGGCAGTGACTTCGACGTACATCCGACTCAGACAACGTCGTACCCACCAGGAGCGTGCCCATGACCGCGAATCCGATCGCCGAGACCGTAGCGTCGCTGATGCCCCGTGCCCGTACGGAGCTCGCGGAGCTGGTGTCCTTCCGGTCGGTCGCGGATCCCGCGGTGTTCCCCAGGAGCGAGTGCGAGGCCGCCGCCGGCTGGGTCGCCGACGCGTTGCGCGCCGAGGGGTTCCAGGATGTCGCGCTGCTCGACACCCCGGACGGCACGCAGTCCGTCTACGGCCTGCTGACGGGTCCCGCGGGCGCGCCCACGGTGCTGCTGTACGCCCACTACGACGTGCAGCCGCCGCTGGACGAGGACGCCTGGGTGACGCCGCCCTTCGAGCTGACCGAGCGCGACGGCCGCTGGTACGGACGCGGGGCGGCCGACTGCAAGGGCGGCTTCCTGATGCATCTGCTCGCCCTGCGCGCCCTCAAGGCGAACGGCGGGGTGCCGGTGAACGTCAAGGTGATCGTGGAGGGTTCGGAGGAGCAGGGCACCGGCGGTCTCGAACGGTACGCGGAAGCCCACCCGGAGTTGCTGGCCGCGGACGCCGTCGTCGTCGGCGACACCGGCAACTTCAAGCTGGGCCTGCCGACGGTCACGGCCACGCTGCGCGGCATGACGATGGTCCGGGTCTCGGTCGACACGCTCGAAGGCAACCTGCACTCCGGCCAGTTCGGCGGAGCGGCGCCCGACGCGCTCGCCGCCCTCATCAAGGTGCTCGACTCGCTGCGCGCCGAGGACGGCTCCACCACCGTGGACGGGCTGGCCTCGGACGCCGTCTGGGACGGACTGCCCTACGGCGAGGCCGACTTCCGCAAGGACGCCAAGGTGCTCGACGGTGTCGGGCTGATCGGCGAGGGTACGGTCGCCGACCGGATCTGGGCCCGCCCGGCCGTCACCGTACTGGGCATCGACTGCCCGCCCGTGGTGGGCGCCACCCCGTCGATCCAGGCGAGCGCGCGGGCGACGGTCAGTCTGCGGGTGCCGCCGGGCCAGGACGCCGCCGAGGCGACCGAACTGCTCATCTCGCACATCGAGAAGCACACGCCGTGGGGTGCGCGGGTCGCGGTGGAACAGGTCGGCCAGGGCCAGCCGTTCCGCGCGGACACCTCCAGCCCCGCGTACACCGCGATGGCCGACGCGATGCGTGTGGCGTATCCCGGCCAGGAGATGCAGGCAGCGGGAATGGGCGGCTCCATTCCGCTGTGCAACACCCTGGCCGAGCTGTATCCGCGGGCGGAGATCCTGCTGATCGGGCTGAGCGAGCCGGAGGCGCGGATCCACGCGGTGAACGAGAGCGTTTCTCCTGAGGAGCTGGAGCGTCTGTCGGTCTCCGAGGCCCTGTTCCTGGTCAACTACGCGCGGTCCAAGCAAGCTTGAGAAGGCTTGCAGGGGCCCGCGGCGGACCTGAGGCTCGTGGGAGCGCCGTCAGCCCACGGGGATCCCGTCCTCCAGGTTGAGTACGGTCCCGCGCTCCCTGGCCCGCAGGGCCCAGCGCAGCCGTGCGTAACGGCCGGGCGGCAGCAGCCGCCCGGCCTCCTCCTCGCCGACGAAGCGCCAGCCCCGCAGTTCGGGCCCCGGCAGCAGCAGTTGTCCGGCGAGGCGGGCGGGGAGCAGACCGCCGTCGAAGAGCAGCCGCAGTCCGCCGTACCCCGGCGGCCTCGGTGGTTCCCAGTCGACGACCAGCAGTCCGGGCACATCGGTGAGTTCGATGCCTATCTCCTCGGCGACCTCACGTATCCCGGCGCGGGCGGGCGCCTCACCGGCCTCCACCACCCCGCCGGGAAACTCCCAGCCGGGCTTGTAGGTGGGATCGACGAGGAGGACCCGGTCCTGCTCGTCGAAGAGCAGGACGCCCGCAGCGACGGTCTCGGCGGTCGGCTCGGGCGTCTGCACGATCTCGCAGACGCCCGCCGTGCCGGTGCGTACCGCCTCGGCGAGACAGACGGCGGTCTCGCGCGCCGTGAGACCGGTGTTGTCGATCACGAGGGCGTCGCCGGTGAGCCAGCCGAGCGCCGCGCGGTACGGCTCGATGTACGCGTCGCCGCCGCGCCGGCCGTGCTCGCCCACCCCATGCCCGGCCGGGTCGTCCGCACGGGCCTCACGTGCCGCGATCCGTCCACGCAGGATCGTTTCATCTGTTGTCAGCAGCACGTGCCGTACGGGGATACGACGCGAGGCGAGCCCGCCGAAGATCTCGTCCCGGTACTCCTGGCGCAGCAGCGTCATCGGCACGACGAGCGCACCGCCCACCTCGGCCAGCAGGGCCGCCGCCGTGTCGACCACCAGACGCCGCCAGATCGGCAGGTCCTGGAAGTCGGTCACCTCGGCGAGCCGCTTCTGCGGCAGAAGCTCCGCCAGCGTCCCGCCGATCAGGTCGGGTTCGTACAAGGTGCAGTTCGGGATCAGGTCGACCAGTTCGCGTGCGGTGCTGGACTTGCCCGCTCCGAACGCACCGTTGATCCAGACGATCACGGTTCCCCCTCTTCCGTAGCCCTCAGTGGACTGCCCGCAACAACCTGCCCCGGAAACCCCCGGGCAGACCGGGGAGCCCGCACCGGCCGACGGGTCGTGTCCGAGCTGTGTCCGGATCGAGGTCGTCCCGAGGCCCCGCTGGCGTCTCCTGTACGGACCGATGTCCCCGCCGGGCCGTAACACAACCCCGGGGAACCTCGTTGAAAGCTCCACAGGGCAAGGGGGTAACCAATGCGCCGGACGGTGCTGGAGAAATTTCCCGCGGGAGGACCGCGCGGCAGCTGGCCCGCGGAGGAGTTCGCGCGGGCGCGGCGGGACGAGGGCACACCGGCCGAGGTCGTGATGGATCTCGACTCGGACGTGTTCCTCGTCGTCGTACCGCAACAGGCGACCGACTCGGGCTCCTGCGGCGCCAAGTGACGCGTAAGCCCCGGAGAGCGGACATGACCGGACCAACGACCGCGCCCGCCCCGCCTCCGAACTCCCCGCCCCCGCGCGCCCGGCGGTCCGCGCTGACACTCGCGCTCGCGGGCCTCGCCGTGTCGCTGAGCGCCACCCCGGCGGCGGCCGACAGCAGTGCCTGCACCCATCACTTCTCGGGACCGCAGATCTGTATCAGGCTGGAGGGGCAGGGCGGCCGGAACGCGGTCACCGGGATCTGGACCAACCCGCCGAGGCACGTCACCTCCCGCGCGGTGTCCCTGTACCGGAACGGACAGCTCATCGATACGGCGACGGCCACCCGCTCCGGCAAGGCGCTGACCCACAGCTGGCCGGCCGAGGACGCGGGCACCGACACCGAGTTGTGTGTGAAGTTCCGGGGCAGTCAGCGCATGGCCTGCCAGACGACTCGCTGAGTCCTCGGCGCGAGGGGCCGGCGCTCAGCCGCTGACCGCGGCTGCCGTTCCGTCCCGTCCGCCGAGCGCCGCCGCGGCAGCCGCCGCGCCGACGAGGCCCGCGTCCCGCCCGGTCAGCGCCGGGGCGATCTTGATGCCCTGGACGAAGGAGAGCGAGGCGTAGTCCTGGAGCGAGCGGCGCAGCGGTGCGAAGAGCACCTCGCCCGCGTTCGCCACTCCGCCTCCGATGACCGCGATACGGATCTCGACCAGTGTGGCGGTCGCGGCGATCCCGGCGGCCAGCGCCTGGGCGGCCCGCTCGAAGGAGGCGATCGCGACCGGATCGCCGGCCCGCGCCGCGGCGGCCACCGCGGCGGCGGAGGTGTCACCGTCGGGTCCCGGCCGCCAGCCGCCCTCCAGCGCCCTGCGGGCGATATTGGGGCCGCTGGCGATACGTTCCACACAGCCGCGGGCGCCGCACGGGCAGAGATCGCCGTCCAGGTCCACACTGATGTGGCCGATGTGACCGGCGTTGCCGGTGGGACCGGGGTGGAGCTTCCCGTTCAGGACAAGGCCACCACCGACCCCCGTGGAGACCACCATGCACAGCGCGTTGTCATAGCCGCGGGCGGCGCCCTGCCAGTGTTCCGCGGCGGTGATGGCGACGCCGTCGCCGACGAGCGTCACCGGCAGCCCGCCGGTAGCCGCCCGTACCCGCTCCACCAGTGGAAAGCCGCGCCAGCCCGCGACGTTGACCGGGCTGACCGTGCCGGCCGAGGCGTCCACGGGGCCCGCGCTGCCGATACCGATCGCCGTGGCCGACGCCCAGAGCGGGGACGCGGACACCTCGGCGAGGACCGCCTCGACGGCGCGCATGACCGTCTCGCCGTCCTCCCGCGCGGGTGTGGGCCGTTGTGCCCGTACGAGGATGCTGCCGTTGCCGTCCACCAGCGCGCCGGCGATCTTGGTGCCGCCGATGTCGAGGGAGGCAACGGGGTCGGTATGCATCGGTGTGGGATCTCCCGGCGATGAGGTGTCCCCGCGTATACCGGGGACGGACGGAACAGCGGCTTCGATGAACAGTCTCCATTCCCCTGACAACGTTGTCCAGGGCCTATGCTCGACGCCACGGCCGTGGCAGGCAAACCCACGGCAAAGGACCGGCGAATGAACGCCGAAACACTGACGCAACGACGACAGGACAGCGCACTGTGGCCGACAACACCCGCCGCCCCGAGCCCCGTTACGGCAACAGGCCCACGATGAAGGATGTGGCCGCACGTGCCGGAGTAGGACTCAAGACGGTCTCCCGGGTGGTCAACGGGGAGCCGGGTGTCACACCTGACACCGAGCGCCGGGTCCAGGAGTCCATCGACGCGCTGGGCTTCCGCCGCAACGACTCGGCGCGGGTGCTGCGCAAGGGCCGTACCGCCAGCATCGGCCTGGTCCTGGAGGACCTCGCCGACCCCTTCTACGGGCCGCTGAACCGCGCCGTGGAGGAGGTCGCCCGTGCCCATGGCGCGCTGCTGATCAACGGATCGAGCGCCGAGGACCCGGACCGCGAGCAGGAATTGGTGCTCGCCCTCTGCGCGCGCCGGGTCGACGGGCTGATCGTGATCCCCGCCGGGCACGACCACCGCTATCTGGAGCCGGAGATCAAGGCCGGGGTGGCGACGGTCTTCGTGGACCGGCCGGCCGGCCGGATCGACGCGGACGCCGTGCTCTCCGACAGCTTCGGCGGCGCCCGCTCCGGGGTCGCCCATCTGATCGCGCACGGTCATCGCAGGATCGGCTTCATCGGCGACCAGCCCCGGATCCACACGGCGAGCGAACGGCTGCGCGGCTATCGGACGGCGATGGCGGACGCGGGGCTCGCGATACACGACGACTGGGTCTCGCTCGGCACGACCGCGCCGAAGCGGGTACAGGACGCCGTCGTCGCCATGCTCGCGGGGCCCGAGCCCGTCACCGCGATCTTCACGGGCAACAACCGCGTGACGGTGACGGTGGTACGGGTACTGGCCGCGCACGACCGGCCGGTCGCCCTCGTCGGTTTCGACGACATCGAACTCGCCGATCTGCTGGACCCGGGCGTCACGGTCATCGCGCAGGACGCGGCGACCCTGGGCCGTACGGCGGCGGAGCGGCTCTTTCACCGGCTCGACGGGGCGGCCGACGCGCCGTCACAGGTGGTGCTGCCGACGCGGCTGATCGCCCGCGGCTCGGGAGAGATCCCGCCACCGGCGGAGGGGTAGCCCGCAGGTCGGCAAACCGGCCCGCGGGTCGGCGGTCCGGCCCGCGGGCTCGGGAGCGGCGACGACCGCCCGGCTACAGGGCGGTCACCGTCAGGTCCGCGCGGCGCGGGATCGCGAAGCTCTCCAGATCGGCGCGGGCCAGACCGGTGAGACCGGTGACCTCGTCGGCGTCGAGAGCGCCGCAGTCGAGCCCGCGCAGCAGATAGCCGCTGAGCGCCTTGGCGGTGGCGGGTTCGTCCATCACATCGCCGCCCGCCTTGGCGACATAGGCGGCCAGCCGGGCGGCGGCCGGCTCCAGACCCTCGCGGTAGAAGGCGTATACGGCGGCGTAGCGGGTCGGCAAATGGCCCGGGTGCATGTCCCAGCCCTGGTAGTAGGCGCGGGCGAGCGCGCGCCGGGTGAGGCCGTAGTGCAGCTTCCACGCCTCGTGCACCTGCGCGGTGGGCCCGACCGGCAGCACGTTCGTGGAGCCGTCGCAGACCCGTACGCCCGTGCCGGCGGCGGCGACCTGCATGACGGCCTTGGCGTGGTCGGCGGCCGGGTGGTCGCTCGACTGGTACGCGGCGCTGACCCCGACGCAGGCGCTGTAGTCGAAGGTGCCGTAGTGCAGCCCGGTGGCCCGGCCGTCGGCCGCGTCGATCATCCGGGCCACGGTGGCGGTGCCGTCCGCGGCGAGGATCGACTGACTGGTCTCGATCTGGATCTCGAAGCCGATCCGGCCCGGCTCCAGGCCGCGCGCCTTCTCGAACTCCCCGGCCAGCCGCGCCATCGCGGCGACCTGCTCGGCGTAGGTGACCTTGGGGAGCGTCAGAACCAGCCCCTCGGGCAGGCCGCCCGCCTCCATCAGTCCGCTCAGGAAGATGTCCAGGGTCCTGATCGCCCGGTCGCGCACGGCGGCTTCCAGGCACTTCATCCGGATGCCCATGTACGGGGCGGCGGTGCCGTTCCCGTACGCCTCGTGGACGAGCCGGGCGGCGCGGGCGGCGTCCTCGTCCTCCTCGTGGCCGGAGCGGGGGCCGTAGCCGTCCTCGAAGTCGATGCGCAGGTCTTCGACGGGCTCGCGGCTCAGCTTGTCCCGTACGCGCTCGTACACCGGTCCGGCCAATTCGTCGGAGAGACCGAGCACCCGCGCCAACGAGGCAGCGTCCGGGGCGTGTTCGTCGAGGGCGGCGAGCGCCTGGCCGCCCCAGGAGCGGATGGTATCCGCGGCGAAGGCATCGCCGGGTACGTAGACGGTGTGGACGGGCTGGCGGGTGCCCGGGTCGCCGGGGTAGCGGCGGGCCAGTTCCGCGTCGACCGACGCGAGGGAGGCACCGACGGCCGCGCCGACCGCGTCCGGGAGACTCGTGGCCACCTTCTCCTGCTGCCCCATTCCCACACCCTCCAATTTTCCGCTCTGTGGAATCAACAATCCGTTGAATGAAGTTAATCGGCAGGCTCGCGCCACGTCAACGACGCGGGGCCACGCGGTGAGGATCACCACGCGGCCCCGGGTCCGTACAGCGTCGGCGGATCAGCCCTTGCGGACCTTGATCTCGTCGGTGAGCTGCGGGACGACTTCGAAGAGGTCGCCGACGACGCCGTAGTCGACGAGGTCGAAGATCGGCGCCTCGGCGTCCTTGTTGATCGCCACGATGGTCTTGGAGGTCTGCATGCCGGCGCGGTGCTGGATGGCGCCCGAGATGCCCGAGGCGATGTACAGCTGCGGGGAGACGGACTTGCCGGTCTGGCCGACCTGGCTGGAGTGCGGGTACCAGCCGGCGTCGACGGCGGCGCGGGAGGCGCCGACGGCCGCGCCGAGGGAGTCGGCGAGCGCCTCGATGACCGCGAAGTTCTCGGCGCCGTTGACGCCGCGGCCGCCGGAGACCACGATCGCGGCCTCGGTCAGCTCCGGGCGCCCCGTCGACTCACGCGGGGTACGCGAGACGATCTTCGTACCCGTGGCCTTCTCGGAGAAGGAGACCGTCAGCGCCTCGACGGCACCCGCGGCCGGAGCGGCCTCGACCGGGGCCGAGTTGGGCTTGACGGTGATGACGGGGGCGCCCTTGGAGACACGGGTCCTGGTGCTGAACGCGGCGGCGAACACCGACTGCGTCGCGACCGGTCCCTGGTCACCGGCTTCCAGGTCGACGGCGTCGGTGATGATCCCGGAGCCGATACGGACCGCGAGGCGCGCGGCGATCTCCTTCGCCTCGGCGGAGGACGGGAGCAGGACGGCAGCGGGCGAGATCGCCTCGTAGGCGGCCTGGAGGGCGTCGACCTTCGGGACGACAAGGTAGTCGCCGAACTCTGCGGCGTCGGCGGTGAGCACCTTCACCGCGCCGTGCTCCGCGAGCGCGGGGGCGGTGTTCTCGGCGCCGGGGCCGAGCGCGACGGCGACGGGCTCGCCGAGCCGGCGGGCCAGCGTCAGCAGTTCCAGGGTGGGCTTGCGGACGGCACCGTCCACGTGGTCGACATAGACGAGAACTTCAGCCATGGGACTTCTTCTCTCCTGCTTGCGAAAGATGAGGGGGACGGTCGGCGAGTGGGGCTCAGATGAACTTCTGGCCCGCGAGGAACTCTGCAAGCTGCTTGCCGCCCTCGCCCTCGTCCTTGACGATCGTGCCCGCCGTACGGGCCGGACGCTCCGCCGCCGAGTCGACCGCGGTCCAGGCGCCTTCGAGACCGACCTCGTCCGCGTCGATCTCCAGGTCCTCCAGGTCCCAGGACTGCACCGGCTTCTTCTTCGCGGCCATGATGCCCTTGAAGGACGGGTAACGCGCCTCGCCCGACTGGTCCGTCACCGACACGACGGCGGGCAGGGACGCCTCCAGCTGCTCGGACGCGGTGTCGCCGTCCCGGCGGCCCTTGACGAGTCCGTCCGCCACCGCGACCTCGGAGAGCAGCGTGACCTGCGGGACGCCCAGCCGCTCGGCCAGGATCGCGGGCAGCACACCCATCGTGCCGTCGGTGGAGGCCATACCGCAGATGACCAGGTCGTAACCGGTCTTCTCGATCGCCTTGGCCAGCACCAGCGACGTCCCCATGACGTCCGTGCCGTGCAGGTCGTCGTCCTCGACGTGGACGGCCTTGTCGGCGCCCATGGAGAGCGCCTTGCGCAGCGCGTCCTTGGCGTCCTCGGGGCCGACGGTCAGCACGGTGATCTCGGCGTCGTCCGCCCCGTCGGCGATCTGCAGCGCCTGCTCGACCGCGTACTCGTCGAGCTCCGACAGCAGACCGTCCACGTCGTCCCGGTCGACGGTCAGGTCCTCGGCGAAGTGCCGGTCGCCGGTGGCGTCGGGCACGTACTTCACACAGACAACGATCCTCAAGCTCACGCCGGCTCTCCTACTGCATCGTCATTTCTGGGCTGCCTTGTTGCACGCAGCATAGGCGCCTTATCGGGCGGTTTCCGGTCGGGGAGACCGGCGCACCGGAGTAAATATTACTCGCCAGTACACCCAGAGTATTCCCACTGAGCAAGCGCTTGGAACTGTGAGCTTGCCAACGCGGCGGGAGAGCCGGAGCGGGGAACTCTCAGTCGCGCAGCGCGTTGAACCGTCCCTGGTGGTAGAGGAGCGGCCGGCCGCCGCCCGCGGGGTCGCCGACCACGGCCTGGGCGATCACCAGCCGGTGGTCCCCGGCGGGGACCCGGGCGATCACGCGGCAGACCAGCCAGGCCAGTACGCCGTCGAGCACCGGCACCCCCTCGGGCCCGGTCCGCCAGGACGTGGGCGGCGCGAACCGGTCGGCGCCGCTGCGGGCGAATGTGGCCGCCAGATCCCTTTGGTGCTCGCCGAGTATGTGCACACCGACATGAGCGGTCTCGGCGAGTACCGGCCAGCTGGAGGAGGAGGTGCCGACACCGAAGGAGATCAACGGGGGCTCGGCGGCTGCCGAGTTGAGGGAGGTGGCGGTGAATCCGACCGGGCCCTCCCCCTGGGCCGTGATGACCGCGACACCAGCCGCGTGCTGCCGGAACACGGAGCGGAGCAGGTCGGGAGAGGCCAGTTGAGGAGTGGAGAGATCGGGCGTGGCCGTCATGGAGTTGTCCTTCTTCGGGAGTGACGAACGGGGCCGTGGCTGCTCAGACAGCCGGACAGCGCGCGCTCGCGTTGCGGGCCAGGTCCACATGGGCCCGCCCGTAGAGAAGGAGTTCTTGGGGCACCTCGTCAGCGTGACGATAGGTGGCGGGCGCAGTCAAGTACGTATCCCCCGCCCCCGCGTCACACCCCGGCGTCACACCGCCTCGCCCAGCGCGGCGATCACATCCGCCTTCCGGGGCCGGCCGGCCGCCCTCCGTACGATGCGGCCCCCGGCGTCCAGGACCAGCACCGTGGGGGTCCTGAGGATGCCCAGCTCGCGCACCAGCTCCAGCCGTTCCTCGGCGTCGAGCTCCACGTGGGAGACGCCGTCGACCATCCCCGCCACGTCGGCGAGGGTGCGCCGGGTGGCCCGGCAGGGCTGGCAGAACGCGCTGGAGAACTGGACGAGCGTGGCCCGCTCCCCCAGTTCCGCGCCCAGCTCGGCCGCGCCGAGCCGCTTCCCGCCGTCGTTCCCCCGCACCTTCGGCCTCCCGTCGCCCCGCCCACCATGAGCCCCGTCGTCGTCATCGCCAGCGTTCACACAACCACGAAATATTCCGCGGCCCGCGCGCCCGGGACGGCTGCCGCCCGGGGTACGAGATGTACCTGTTGGTCCGGCGCACTACGGCTGTGCTGCGGCGATATGACGCCGACGTGACGAGAATCTCGCCGGACGCACAGACCAGGACTGGCCACGGGGCCGCGTATGGGGCACCATCGGCGCAATGCCGAAAACCTACGGCTGCGTAACTTCCGCCGGGAGAACCCTCCCCGGAACAGAAGGGTCCTCACCTGATGGCAGAGCTCGTCTATCGGCCGGTCATCGGCGCCGCCCGCACGATGTTCAAGGCGCTGGACCTGAAGATCGACACTCAGGGTTCCGAGCACATCCCGCGCACCGGTGGCGCCGTGCTCGTCAGTAACCACATCAGCTATCTGGACTTCATCTTCACGGGGCTCGCGGCGCTCCCGCAGAAGCGTCTGGTGCGTTTCATGGCGAAGGAGTCGGTCTTCCGGCACAAGGTCTCCGGCCCGCTCATGCGCGGCATGAAGCACATCCCGGTGGACCGCAAGCAGGGCGAGCAGGCGTACTCCCACGCGCTGGACTCGCTGCGCTCCGGCGAGATCGTCGGGGTTTTCCCCGAGGCGACCATCTCGCCGTCCTTCACGCTCAAGAGCTTCAAGTCGGGTGCGGCCCGGCTGGCGCAGGAGGCCGGCGTTCCGCTGATCCCGATGGCGCTGTGGGGCACCCAGCGGGTGTGGACCAAGGGCCGGCCGCGCAACTTCAAGCGCAGCCACATCCCGGTGACGATCCGCGTCGGCGAGCAGATCGAGGCGGCGGCGGACCAGTACGCGGGAGCGATCACGCGGCGGCTGCGCGACCGGGTGCAGGAGCTGCTGGAGGCCGCGCAGCGCGCCTATCCGGTACGCCCCAGGGACGCGGCCGACACCTGGTGGGTACCCGCACACCTCGGCGGAACGGCACCCACCCCGGCGGAGGCCCGTACGGCGGAGACCGGCTGAGCCGAGAGCGCGCGGAAACGTCTCTCCGCCAGGGAGGACGGGGCGTCGCTGTCCCGCCGGATGAGCCGCACAGCCGTCACCCCAGGGACAGGACCGGCCGGAATCCAATGGATTTCCGGCCGGTCACATGCCTGTGCACTCACCGCTGTCGCGCCATCTCTTCCTTGAGCGCCTGCACGAAGGCGTCGACATCGTCTTCCGTCGTGTCGAAGGAGCACATCCAGCGGACGTCCCCGGCCTTCTCGTCCCAGAAGTAGAACCGGAACCGGCGCTGGAGGCGCACGCTGACCTCGTGCGGCAGCCGCGCGAAGACGGCGTTGGCCTGGACCGGGTGGAGGATCTCCACGCCGTC
Source organism: Streptomyces scopuliridis RB72 (assembly GCF_000718095.1). Lineage (GTDB taxonomy): Bacteria > Actinomycetota > Actinomycetes > Streptomycetales > Streptomycetaceae > Streptomyces > Streptomyces scopuliridis. The sequence continues at coordinate 198,179 of NZ_JOEI01000002.1, forward strand.
CACCGTGCGGACGCCTTCCACGAGCCGCTGGGCCATCGCGTTGCTGTGCCGGGCGTTGCGCAGCCAGAGATCGCCCGCGAGCAGCGCCTCCAACTGCACTGATACGAACCGCATCTTGGACGCGAGCTGCATGGAGAGCTTGCGCAGATGCTTCATGGCCCGCGCCGCGTCGGGGTCGAGGACGACGACGGCCTCGCCGAAGAGCATGCCGTTCTTCGTGCCGCCGTAGGAGAGGACATCCACTCCGACGGTGTTGGTGAACGTCCGCATCGGGACGTCCAGCGACGCGGCCGCATTGGATATCCGGGCCCCGTCGAGATGGACCTTCATGCCCCGCTCATGGGCGTGCGTGCAGATGGCGCGGATCTCGTCGGGCGTGTAGACCGTGCCCAGTTCGGTGTTCTGGGCGATCGACACGACCTGCGGCATGGCCCGGTGCTCGTCCTCCCAGCCGTACGCCTGCCGGTCGATCAGCTCGGGCGTGAGCTTGCCGTCCGGGGTCGGTACGGTCAGCAGCTTGAGGCCGGCGACCCGCTCGGGGGCGCCGCCCTCGTCCACGTTGATATGCGCGGTCTCGGCGCAGATGACCGCGCCCCACCGGTCGGTGAGCGCCTGGAGCGCGACCACATTGGCGCCGGTGCCGTTGAAGACCGGGAAGGCCTCCGCCGTCGGGCCGAAGTGGCTGTGCATGACGCGCTGGAGATGGCCGGTGTAGTCGTCCTCCCCATAGGCGATCTGATGACCGCCGTTGGCGACGGCGAGCGCCGCCAGGACCTCGGGGTGGGCGCCCGCGTAGTTGTCGCTCGCGAAGCCGCGTACGTCGGGGTCGTGGTGCCGGCGCGCGTCCGTCGTACGGGACCTCACGGCTCGGGGGTCAGCCACAGGCGTTGTCCATTCACTTCCCGGGCGGGCCGGTCCCAGACTCCGGCGATGGCCTCGGCCAGGTCCGTGACGTCCGTGAAGCCCGCGAACTTCGCATTCGGGCGCGCGGCGCGCATCGCGTCGTGCACCAGTGCCTTGATCACCAGAATGGCAGCCGCGGCCCGGGGGCCCGCCTCGCCCCCCGCCTTACGGAAGGCGTCGCCGAGGGCCAGCGTCCACGCCTCGGCGGCGGCCTTGGCGGCGGCGTACGCGGCGTTACCCGCGGTGGGCTTGGTCGCGCCCGCCGCGCTGACCAGCAGGAAACGTCCGCGATCGCTGCGCAGCAGTCCGTCGTGGAAGGCGAGGGAGGTGTGCTGGACGGTACGGATCAGCAGCCTCTCCAGCAGGTCCCAGTCGGCGAGATCGGTCTCGGCGAAGGTGGCGCTGCCGCGCCAGCCGCCGACGAGATGGACCAGCCCGTCGATCCGGCCGAACTCATTCTCGGTCTTGTCCGCCCACGCGCGGGTGGCGGCGAGGTCGAGCAGATCGACGGTGTCGCCGGTGACCGTGGCGCCGCCGTGCGCGTACCGTGCGGCGTCTACCGCCTCGGCCAGCCGGGTCGCGTCCGCGTCCGCGCCGACGACCGTGGCGCCGGCCTCCGCGAGCCGCAGCAGGACGGCCCGGCCCGCCGGACCCGCCGCTCCGGCCACCGCGACCACGGCGCCGTCCAGTGCGCCGTTCGTGGCACCGCTTCCGTTCATGGCCGTCGCCTCTCGCTCGCGAGGGCTCACGCGGCCGCTCGCCCGGTGTCGTTGGCGGTGATCCCCTTGGTCGAGGCGATCACGTTCTTGAGCTTCTTGGAGAGCGCCTCGTAGAACATGCTGAGCGGAAACTCGTCCGGAAGCACATCGTCGACCAGCTTACGAGGCGGCTGGGTGAGGTCGAGGGCGTCGGGGCCCTTGGCCCAGCGGGAGCCGGGGTGCGGGGCGAGATACGTCGAGACCAGTTCGTACGCGGCGAACCAGTGGACCAGCTTGGGACGGTCGATCCCGGCCCGGTAGAGGTCCTCGATCTCCGCGCAGAGCTGATTGGTGATCCGCGGGGCCCGCTCCCAGTCGATACGCAGGGTGTTGTCCGTCCAGCGCACCACATCGTGCTGGTGGAGATAGGCGAAGAGCAGCTGCCCGCCGAGTCCGTCGTAGTTGCGCACCCGCGCGCCGGTGACCGGGAAGCGGAACATCCGGTCGAAGAGGACGGCGTACTGGACGTCACGGCCCTGCGCGAACCCGTCCGCCTCCAGCCGTACGGCCTCCCGGAACGCGGTGAGGTCGCAGCGCAGCTCCTCCAGCCCGTACATCCAGAACGGCTGGCGCTGCTTGATCATGAAGGGGTCGAACGGCAGGTCGCCATGGCTGTGCGTACGGTCGTGGATCATGTCCCAGAGCACGAACGCCTGCTGGCAGCGGTCCTGATCGGCGACCATCGCGCTGATGTCACCGGGCAGTTCGACGCCGAGCGTACGGACGGCCGCGTCGATGACCCGGCGGAAGCGGGCGGCCTCGCGGTCGCAGAAGATCCCGCCCCAGCTGAACCGCTCCGGGGCCTCGCGCACGGCGATGGTCTCCGGGAAGAACACCGCGGAGTTGGTGTCGTAGCCGGAGGTGAAGTCCTCGAAGGTGATGCCGCAGAAGAGCGGGTTGTCGTAGCGCGTGCGCTCCAGCTCGGCGAGCCACTCGGGCCAGACCATGCGCAGCACGACCGCTTCGAGATTGCGGTCGGGGTTGCCGTTCTGCGTGTACATGGGGAAGACGGCGAGATGCTGGAGGCCGTCCACCCGGTCCGCGGCGGGCTGGAAGGCCAGCAGCGAGTCCAGGAAGTCGGGGACGTCGAAGGCGGCGTCGGCCCATTTGCGCAGATCGGCGACGAGCGCCGTGTGGTACGCGGAGTCGTGCGGGAGGAGCGGGGAGAGCCGCTCGACCGCGGCGATCACCCGGTCGGCCGTCGCCTCGACAAGAGCGCGCGCCGGGGCGCCCTCGGCGTCGAAGTCGATCGAGCCGTCCTTGGACTGCCAGGGGCGGATCTCCTCGACGGCGTTCTTGAGCTCCCGCCAGGCCGGGTGATCGACCACCCGGGCAGCGCTGGATATGCCCGGTACGGCGGCGTCCTGCGCAAGAATTTCCGTCATGTCACTTCCTCCACGGGAGAACTTGGCGTCAAGACACCGTATAGGCGTTCAGTTCTCCCTTACAAGCGGGGCTGACACAAATTATCCTGCGGACCCCCCATGGTCACCGTCGTTTTTCCCGTGATCCAGGGGTAAGACACTCGTAACCAGCGTAGCGCCGCGGGCTTCAACCGGCCTCCGGACTCCCTGGTGCGCGGCCGGGTCCCAGGCAGGGGCCTGGCCATTAGGCTGCGCGCGGGAGCCGCCGTCGACGGAAGCGAGATCGTCTTGACTTTCCAGACCATCGGTCATCGTGGAGTGATGGGTGTCGAACCGGAGAACACCCTGCGCTCCTTTCTGCATGCAGAGCGCGCGGGCATGGACGCCATCGAACTGGACCTCCATCTGACCAAGGACGGCGCCCTCGCCGTCATGCACGACACGGACGTGGACCGTACGACCGACGGAACGGGCGCGATCGCCGACCGGACCCTCGCCGAGCTGCGGGAGCTGGACGCGGGGCGGGGCGAGCGCGTCCCGGTCTTCGAGGAGGTGCTGGACGCCGTACGGTCGCCGCTCCAGGCCGAGATCAAGGACAGGGCCGCGGCCCGCGCGCTGGCGGAGGTGATGCTCCGGCGGGGACTCGTGGAGCGGGTCGAGGTGTCGTCGTTCCATGACGAGGCGGTCGCCGAGATCGCCGCGCTGGTGCCGGGCGTACGTACCGTACTGATCGCCAGCCGCTGGGGCGGCGACGTGGTGGACCGGGCCAGGGCGGTGGGCGCCGCCAGGCTGGCCCTGAACATCCGGAGACTGACCCTGGAGGTCGTGGAGCGCGCGCACGCGGAGGGGCTGGGGATCATCGGCTGGGTGGTGAACACCCAGGATCAGCTGCGGCTGGCGCGGGCGTTCCAGCTGGGGGCGGTGACCACGGACTTCCCGGAGATCCGGCGCACGGGCCGGTTCACGGCCTGAGCCCGCGCCGGGCCTGCGCGAACGCGCACAGCTCTGCGGGGCCCGGCCCGGCGCTTCAGCCGAGCGGCTTGATCAGCAGCTCGAACTCCAGGTCGTCCCGCTGCGGGATACCGAAGCGCTCGTCGCCGTACGGGAAGGGGTGCAGCTTTCCCGTACGGCGGTAGCCGCGCCGCTCGTACCAGGCGATCAGTTCCTCGCGGACCGTGATCACGGTCATATGCATCTCCCGTACGCCCCAGGTCTCGCCCGCGATGCGCTCCGCCGCGGCCATGACCTGCTTGCCGAGGCCGGAGCCCTGCGCGCCGGGCAGTACGGCGAACATCCCGAAGTAGGCGGCGTCCCCGCGGTGTTCGAGCTGGCAGCAGGCGATCAGTTCACCGTCCCGCTCGACGGCCAGCAGCCGGCTGTCGGGCGACTCGATCACTTCGCGCACCCCTTGGGGGTCGGTGCGCTGCCCCTCCAGGATGTCCGCCTCGGTCGTCCATCCCGTACGGCTGCTGTCCCCCCGGTACGCCGACTCTATGAGGGCGACGAGCGCGTCGGTGTCGGCCGCCGTGGCGTCCCGGTAGGCGAGTGCGCCGGTCCGGTGCGGGACGGTGGGGTGGCTGGCGGCGTCCATGGTGCGCGCTCTCCTCTGTCCGGTCTGTCCTGGGTACGGCTGGGACCTCCGCAGCCTACGCGAGGCGTCGCGGAGACCGGGGCGTTCCTGAGGATCAACCGTTCAGAAGAGCGAATGGCGTTGGAGTGTCTGAACTTATGGTGGGGGTGATATAGCGTCAAGACGCACGTCGGGATTCGTGCCGACCGGTTCGCCGGGGGGCGCCGGAGCGAGAAGCGGAGGTTCCGTGGAATCGGTGGCAGCGGCAGCACGGGGGCGCAAGCCCGAAGAGGTCAAGTCCGCGGCTCGGGTGCTTGAGGTGCTCGAACTGCTGGGCGCGGAAGGCGCCCGGCTCTCGCTCGCCGAGCTGGCCGGCACGATGGCCGTGCCCAAGAGCAGTCTGCACGCGATCCTCCGCACGATGGAGGCGCGCCACTGGGTGGATCTGGATCCGTCGGGCACTCGCTACAGCCTCGGCCTCAAGGCCCTGTTGACGGGTACGGCCTATCTGGAGGGCGACGATGTCGCGAGCCTCGCGGGCCCGGTGCTGGACACCCTGGCCGAGGAGACGGGCGAGTCGGTGCATCTGGGCAGGCTCGACGGTACGGACGTCGTATACCTGGCCAAACGTGAGTCCCGGCATGCCCTGCGGATGTATTCGGCGGTGGGCCGCCGGCTGCCCGCGCACGCCACGGCGCTGGGCAAGGCGATGCTCTCCCTCTATGACGCGGCCGAGGTGAGGATGCGGCTCAACTGGCCGCTGGAGAGGCTCACTCCGGACACGGTGACCGACCCGGACGCGCTGCTGAGCCAGCTGTCCGAGGCGCGGCTGCGGGGGTGGGCGATGGACGACGGGGAGAACTCACCGGACATCCGGTGCGTGGCCGTCGCGCTCGGCACCGGCCATGGCGGCGGCGACGCGATCAGCTGCTCGGCGCCCAAGAGCCGGATGGACGACGCCCGAGCGGCGGAGATCGCCCTCGCGGTCACCGAGGCGGCCCACTCGCTGCGGACTCTGCTCAAACGGCTCGGGCAGCACTGACATCGTTCCGACGACTATTTGGTAGAGTCGTTGACAAATAGATCTCCCTCTTCATACGTTCGGGTGGCCATACGCTATTCGGCTATCCGTATGCCGAAGTTCGCCGGGCTCTGCCGCGCAGCAATGATGGGAGCGTGCAACGACCATGACGTCCGAGACATCCGACGCCCGGAGGGCCCTGGTGGTCCGCGGCGGCTGGGAGGGACACCAGCCCCTGGCGATCACGGAGTTGTTCCTGCCGTTCCTCCGCGACCGCGGCTACGACATCCGGATCTCCGACACCCTCGATGTCTACACCGACGCCGAACTCCTCGCCGCCACCGATCTGGTGGTCCAGTGCTGGACGATGGGCGAGATCACCTCCGAGCAGAGCGCCGGACTCACCGCGGCGGTCCGGGCCGGCACCGGACTGGCCGGCTGGCACGGCGGGATCGTGGACTCCTTCCGGGGCGATGTCGGCTATCAACTGCTCACCGGCGGCCAGTTCCTGATGCATCCGCCCGGCTTCTCCGACCACGGGGTGACGCTGGTCAAGGAGCGCGCCGACCATCCCGTGATCGCCGGACTGAGCGACTTCCAGGTCCATACGGAGAAGTACTGGCTGGCCACCGACCCGCTGATCGATGTCCTGGCGACCACGGAGTTCGCGGCCGACGAGGAGCGGGCGCGGCCGGTGACCATGCCGGCCGTCTGGACCAGGACCTGGGGCGAGGGGCGGGTCTTCGTCTCCACCATCGGCCATAAACCGGACGACTTCGATGTGCCCGAGGTGCGGGTGCTCACCGAGAGGGGACTGCTGTGGGCGAGCCGCTGAGGATCGGCATGGTGGGCGCGGGCAAGATCAGCGGCGCCTATCTGGACACACTGGAACGGCTGGAGGACGTCACGCTGACGGCCGTCACGGATCTCGACCGGGACCGCGCCGCGACGGCCGCCGCCCGGGTGCCCGGCGCGACGGTCGTCGGATCGGTCGACAAGCTGGTGGCACGCTCCGATGTGGACGCCGTACTCAATCTGACGATCCCGGCGGTCCATGCCGAAGTCGCCCTGGCCGCGCTCGCCGCGGGCAAGCATGTGTACGGGGAGAAGCCGCTGGCCGCCACGCGCGCGGAGGCGGACCGGATGCTGGCCGCGGCCGAGGCGGGCGGGCTGCGGATCGGCTGCGCGCCCGACACCGTGCTCGGTACGGGCGTCCAGACGGCGCGCAAGGCGGTCGACGACGGGCTGATCGGCGCGCCGGTCGCCGCGACGGCCTTCATGACCACGGCCGGCCACGAACGCTGGCACCCGGACCCGGAGTTCTACTACCGGCGGGGCGGCGGGCCGCTGCTCGACATGGGGCCCTACTACCTCTCGGCGCTCGTCCATCTGCTGGGCCCCGTCATCACCGTCACCGGCGCGGGATCCCGGCCGCGTGCCGAACGGGAGATCGGCAGCGGGCCGCGGGCTGGTGAACGGTTCGCGGTGGAGGTCGACACCCATGTCACGGGGGTACTGCGGCACGCCAACGGCGCCCTCACCACGCTGGTGATGAGCTTCGACATCCAGGCCGCCCGGCTGCCGCGTATCGAGGTGCACGGCACCGGCGCCTCGCTCTCCGTCCCCGACCCCAACGGGTTCGACGGAACGGTCGAACTGCACCGGGGCGCCGGGGAGTGGGAGGCGCTGCCGGTCACGGCCGGATATGTGGGAGCGGGACGCGGTACCGGGCTCGCGGATCTGGCCGAGTCGCTCGCCGGGGGCCGCCCGCACCGGGCGTCCGCCGAACTGGCGCGCCATGTCCTGGACATCATGCTGACGCTGCTCGACTCGGCGCGGGAAGGCAGGGCGCTCCCGGTGGAGAGCTGCTGCGTCAGACCGGAGCCGGTACGGCACTGAGCTCCGCCCTGCCGTCAATTCACCCGCCTGTCAATTCACTTACTTTCCGGCAGCTTCGCAATTCGTCAATCAATTCACCTGACAATTCCGATGCGGGCCGTCACGACCAGGAAGAAGAAGGAAGAGGCAAAGCCGTTGACTTGATAACACACGTGGTTTTACATGGCGGTTACCGGCTGGACAGGAGGGGCCGCCCATGTATTGCCGCAGGAAGTCCGGAGAGGCGTGGGTCACGCGTTTCCTCGCCGCCCGGAGGCACTGATGCCCAAGGCCCCCCAAGACGACGGCCCGGTCGGCTCTCTGCCCCCGGAGCACCGGGCCGTCTTGCACCGCTGGGCCGAGGAGGGCGGCCCGCTCGCGACACGGGCGCGTGTCGTCCTCCTCGCCGCCGACGGGCTGCGCGACGCCGAGATCTCCCGTCGGCTCGGGGTGTCCCGGCAGACGGTCGGCACCTGGCGGCAGCGCTGGACGAGCGCGGGCATCGACGGCCTCGGACACCGGCCGCGCACCGGCCGGCCCGCCACCGTGGACGAGGCGGAGGTCGTCACCCGTACGCTGCTGGCGCCCGGGGGCAGCGGCGCCTCACGCGCGGTCGCCCGGGAGCTGGGCCTCTCGCACGCCACGGTCGCCGGGATCCGGCGCCGCTGGCGGCTCTCCCCCGACGAGGCGCCCGCCCCGTCCGTACCGACCAGACCGCCGCTGCCCAGCGCCGAGGTCTGGGTGATGGGCCTGTACGTGGACGCGCGGCGCGCCGTGCTCCTCGCGGGCACCCGGCAGGGCGCGCCCCGGCAGCCCGCCGCCGGAACCGTGCTCGGCACGGACGTACTCGCCGGACTCGACCGGGCCGTGGAGGCCGCGCTGACGGCGGCGATGGCGCGCGGGGCGGACGGTGACACCTCGCCGGCGTACGGCGGCCTGGCGGAGTATCTGGCCGGGGCCGCCCGCAGCCATCCGGACCTCGGGCTGCACGCCATCACGCTCTGGGAGATGGCGAACGAGCCCGAATCACCTCAACAGGCCGTGCACGACAAACTGGTGACTCCTCATCAGATACCCGCGCGATCGACCTGGCGCACCTTCCTCCGGGCCATGATCGCGCTCGACAGCACCAGCCATCCGGAGTCCTCGCGCCGTGTCTATCTCGATCTGGCCGCCGAGCTGGAACGGTACGCGGGGGCGCGGCCCGACACCCCGTGCGCCGCGGTGCGCTGGCTGCGCGAGAACGTCGCGGGCCATCCTGGCACTGGCCACCACGCGGACAGCACGGCGGGAAATCAGCCCTGGAGCGGGGTCAACCAGATCGATCTGGGTTCGTTCAACGAGTGTGTGGTCATCGAGACGGTACGGCTCTCCGGCACCATCACCCGGGGTGAGATAGCCCACCGCACGGGCCTCACCCAGCAGTCGGTCTCCCGGATCGCCCGCTCGCTGCTGGACCGGGGCATCCTCATCGAGGACGCCCAGCGACGCGCGACCTCGGGCAAACCCCGTACGCCGGTGCGGCTCTGCGGGACGGCCGCTCACGCGCTCGGTATCCATATCGACCCGGAGGTGCTCACCGCGGTCGTCATCGACCTCGACGGCGCGATCGTCCGTACCCGTACCCGGCCCGTCACCGCCGACATCGATCCGGCGGAGTTCGTGGAACGGGTGGCCGCGCTGGGCCGGGAGACGCTGGCGGAGGCGCGCGGGTCGGTACGGGAGGACGGCTTCCTCGGCATCGGCGTCGCCGTACCGGGGCCGGTCGACATCGCGTCGGGCACGGTCCTCGGACCGCCGCTGATGTCGGCCTGGGGTGATCTGCCGCTGCTCTATCTGCTCCAGGAGCACTTCCCATGCCTCGTCCTGATGGAGAAGGACTCCACCGCGGCGGCGGCCGGCGAGCGGTGGATCGGGCGCGACCGCAGGGCCAGGGACTTCGCGTATCTCTATCTCGGTACGGGCGTCGGCACCGGGCTCTATCTCAACGGCGATCTGTATCGCGGGATCAGCGCCAACGCCGGGGAGTTCGGGCAGTTGTGCGCCATCGCACTGGGGCGGGTGGCCGAGGACGGCCGGCCGGAGATCCTTCCGGAGTGCAATCCGCCGGTGTCCGTACCGGAGTTGGCGGTACGGGGCGGGATGCGTCCCGTACCGGCCGCGCCGGGCGGTACGCCGGGGAGCACCGCGGCGTATCTGGCGGTGGGCGAGGCCGCCGCCGCGGGTGATCCCGCCGCGGCGGCGGCCGTACGCGAGGTCGCGCGGGCGGTGGGGCGAGGGGCGCTGGGCATGGTCGATCTGCTGGACATCGATCTGATCGTGCTCGGCGGTCCCTTCTTCACCGAGGATGTCGCCGACTTCTATCTGGACGAGATCGCCCGTACCGTCAACGCGTTCCCGACGGCCAGACGGCTGCGGCGGGTCGTGGTCGAGCCGTCCGTGCTGAGCGCGGAGGCCGCCGCGGTGGGGGCGGCGTCGACCATCTTCCACGCGACGTTCACGCCTCGGCTGCGGGGGCGGGAGAGCCGGGCACGGCATCTGCCGGCCGGCTGATACGGAGGGGCCGCCGGTGTCCCGGCGGCCCGCCCTCGATATGACGTGCTGTCAGATCCTGGGCTGGGTGGGCCTGGTGGCCGTCAGTCCGATCTGGCCCTTGAGCATCCGGCCGCCGTCGCCGGTCAGCCGCAGGTAGTAGTCGGACGAGCACGAGGTGCCGTCCTCGTCCAGCGCCCAGATACCCGATCCGGACGGCACCTGCGCACCGGTCTCGGCGGTCTTGGCTATCTGGTTGCCCTCGTTGAACTCGTCGAACATGGAGATGTAGATGCCCTGCGCGCCGACCCGCACCATGTTGTAGAACTGCCGCCACATGAAGTCCCCGTGGGCGCGGTGGCGTTCCTGGAGATCACCGGGCAGCACACAGGGCTGGTAGTCGATGCCGTGGGCGTCGCAGTCCGCCTGGTCGGGGGTGTTGACGTCGCGGAAGAACCGGTCGGTGTCGGCGACGTTGCCGATCCGTCCGACCATCCAGGGCGAGATCATATGGAACGCGTGGTACACGTCCTGGAAGCCGGGCCGGGAGTCGTCGGTGCTGTTGCGCCAGTGCGTGGGCACGCCGCCGATGACATAGCAGCCCTGGGCCTTGAACCACTCGACGACCTCCTTGCACGGCGCGGGTGCGAAGGGCCGGCCCGGGTCGTTGAAGCCGAAGCCCCAGATGCACACGACCGGCTTGCCGTTCTGCTTCGCGTAGGCGCTGGACGCGGTGTGCGCCCTCATCTTCGACGTCCAGTCCTCCTTGATCTGGGACTGCATGGACGTCCAGCCGGTGACGTCGTACATGATGTAGAACTTGCGGCCGTTGGCCTCGGCCGCCTGGCGCACCTTCTGCGCCATCGCGTCCCGGGTCGGGCCCTCCGGGCTGAAGGGGTTGAAGCGCTGGAGCGCGGCCGTGTCGCAGTTGTTCTCCCGCATCCAGCGGAAGTGCGTGTCGACCGTCTGCTGGTCCCACGAGGAGAACAGCGTGGCGGGCTGGCCGCTGTTCAGGTTCGGGTAGGCGGTGGGGTAACCGCGGGAGTATTCCCGCATGTCCGGCCACGACTTGATGGTCGTATTGCTGAGCGACGGCGGCTGGCTCATGTTCTGACTCCAGTGCCACCACCCATTGATGGGGGCGCCGTCACCGGTACAGGCGAACCAGCCCTGGTAGCCCACGGTGATTTTGCCGACCACGTCACCGGGGGGACTCGCGGTGGGGCCCGACTGTGCGCGGCGTCGCGGTTCGGACGCCGACGCACCCTGCTGGGCTGCGCCGACGCCGGCGATGGCGGCCGAAGCCGCCAGTGCGGACGCGAGGGCCGACCGTCGTGACATATGCATGGGGAAATGCCTCCCACTCGATATCTGCCAGAAACGCGTAAAGTCCTCGGGGGTGGGGGGATTTACAGGCGGCGGCAGCCCGCCCGGCCCCCAAGGGCACGCCTTCGCAAGGTAGTCGGGCGCTACCGTCACCACAAGGCCGCGCGCGCCAGGAATTCGGCCGGAAAAGGCGACGGCGTGTCAGCCGATTTTCTTTACGCTTTCCGTTTCCAGTGAAATGCGAATAACCGAACGGCGGTGCCCTGCCGGGTCCGTGACCCCCGGTGCGCTCCCCCTGTGTCCCTCTGCGCTCGTATGCGCATCGGCGGCGCCGGGCATTCCCTGGACGAATCCGTTGACGGGGACGGGGGAGGTGCGCGGTGCACGGACCGGCGATGTCCGGCTGGCTGCTCGTCGCGCTCTGCGCGGCGGCCGGGAGCTACTGTCTGCTCCGGCTGCGCGACAGCGTGGGCGCACAGCGCGGTTCGGTGGGCGGCGAGGCGCTGATGGGGTTCGGGATGGCGGCCATGGCGGTGCCCGCCGCCGTGCTGACACCGCCCCGGTGGGTCTGGGTGGGGTATGTGGTGGTGTTCGCCGGCGCGGCGCTGCACACGCTCCTCCGGGCCGGCGGGTCGGGACACCGGCTGCACCATCTGCTGGGGATGCTCGCGATGGTCTATATGGCCGGGGCCATGGCCCTCGCCCCGGCCGGGGCGCACAGCGCGCACACGGCGGGCTCGGGGAGCGGAGCGCCGCTGATCACCGGCGTGCTGCTGGTCTACTACGCCGGCTATGTGCTGTGGGCGGGTGCCCGGCTGCTGCCGGTCCCGGCCACCGCGGGCCCCGAGGGCGGGCGCGGAACGGCCCTGGCGGGCTGGGGCGAGCGGCCGGAGCTGGCCCTGGTCTGCCGGCTCTCCATGGGTATCGCGATGCTGGCGATGCTGCTCACGCTCTGAGCTCGGCCGATCACGGCTGATGCCGACTGGCGCCGGGCGGTCCTGGCTGGTCCCGGCCTGTCGATCACGGCCGGTTCCGGTGGCCCCGGAAGATCGGCGGCACCCGCGCCGAAACGTGTCGTGGGTCACTTGCCCGGTAAGGACATACCCCTGAGTAGCACGACGCTCATACTCTGGTGACCATGATGGTCTCCCTGGCACTGCTGCTGCTCGGTGCGCTGGCCGCCGTCGTCGCCCCGCGGCTCCTGTCGCGCGCCGACTGGCCGGAGCGCGAGCCCGTGGTGGCGCTCTGGGTGTGGCAGTGCGTCGTGGCGGCCGTGCTGCTGAGCTTCGCGCTCTCCATGACCTTCAGCGCCGCCGCCTCCTGGCTGCTCGTCCGCGGCCATGTCTTCGCGCCCGCCCCGCGCGGGGTCGTGGAGGCCTACGCCTTCGGTTCGCACGGGCCGTGGACCGCCGTACTGACCGTGCTGCTGGCCAGCGGTGGCCTCTGGACGGCCGCGATGCTCACCCGCGAGATCCACCGGGCCCGCCGTCGTCGCCGGCAGCGCCGCAAGGAACTGCTCGTACGCTCCCCCGTGCTGCCCGGCGAGGAGCCGCGCGGCGAGCCGCTCGTCGTCCTGGAGGGCGAGCGGCCCGGCGCGTGGTGGCTGCCGGGCGCCGCGCCCCAACTGGTCATCACCACGGCCGCGTTGCGTCGGCTGAAGGGTCGTCAGCTCGATGCCGTACTCGCCCATGAGCAGGGCCACGCGCGCGCCAGGCACGACTGGCTGCTGCACTGCTCGGGGGCGCTGGCGAACGGATTTCCACAGGTGCCGGTGTTCGCGGCGTTCCGCGACGAGATGCACCGGCTCGTCGAGTTGGCCGCCGACGATGTCGCCTCCCGGCGCTTCGGACGGCTGACGATCGCGCTCGCGCTGGTCGAACTGAACGAGGACCGCGGGGTGTTCGGGCCGGGCACCACCCCGGACGCGCAACTGCCGCAGCGGGTGAACCGGCTGCTGTCGCCCGTACCCCGGCTCACCGCGGGTCGCCGGCTGCGGCTGACCGCGGCGGCGGCGCTGGTGCCGGTCGTACCGCTCCTGATCGCTTTCGTACCGGCGCTTCGCGCCCTGGGATAGCCTCCCGCACTCCGTGTGGGCGAGGATCACCCCATGCGCTCGCCCTCGGCCCCTGTGGTCTCTCCGCCGCCCCCGGCCCGTCCCCCGCTCGCCGGACTCACCACGGCGGGCGGGGTGGCCGCGCTGCTGGCCGTCCTCTCGGGGGTACTGACCGTCCTCGTTGTCATGGAGTGGGGTCCGCTGTTCTCCTTCGACCGGTGGGTCGCGGAGGAGTTGCACCGCCGGGCGGTGGCCGACCCGGACGTGACCTGGGTGAACCGGGTGCTCACCGACTGGGTCTGGGATCCCTGGACGATGCGGCTGCTGACCGCGGTGGCCGTGATCGCGCTGTGGCTGCGGCGTGAGCGGCTGCTCGCGCTCTGGACGACCGGGACGGCGGCGCTGGGCGCCGCCGTCTCCCAGGGGGCGAAGGCCGCGGTCGGGCGGGAGCGCCCGCAGTGGCCCGACCCGGTCGACTCCGCGCATTTCGCGGCGTTCCCGTCCGGTCACGCCATGACCGCCGCGGTGACCTGCGGGCTGCTGCTGTGGCTGGTACGCCGGCACGGGGCCGACGGGTGGCTCTGGCGTACGGCGGTCGTCGTCGCGTCCGTATCGGTGGCCGGGGCGGGCCTGACCCGGCTCTGGCTGGGGGTGCACTGGAGTGCGGACGTGTGGGGCGGATGGCTGTTGGGTGGCTGTCTGGTCGCGTTCTCGGTCGCGGTGTACGGGCGCGTGACCTTGTCCAGGAAGCCGTGACCCGGCGAGGATCGGACGCATGACCTTCAAGGGTGTGCTCTTCGACTTCTCCGGAACCCTCTTCCGTATCGAATCCGCGGGCTCCTGGCTGCGTGCCGTGCTCGACGAGGCGGGCGTCGCCGTACCCCCCGACAAGGTGCGGCGGTACGCGATGCGGCTGGCCGTGGCGGGCGCGCTGCCCGGTGGCTCCTCACCGGAGCGGGTGCCGCCGGACCTGGCCGGACTGTGGGCCACCCGCGACGAGAGCGCCGGACGCCACCGCGCCGCGTACACCGGTCTCGCCCGGCAGGTGGAGCTGCCCAGCCCGGTCCTGTACGACGCGCTCTACGACCGTCATATGACGCCGGATGCCTGGCGTCCGTACACCGACGCCGCCGAAGTGCTCGGCACGCTGCGGCGCGAGGGCATCGGGATCGCGGTGGTGAGCAATATCGGCTGGGATCTGCGGCCGGTCTTCCGCGCCCATGGCCTCGACGCGTTCGTCGACGCGTATGTGCTCTCGTACGAGCACGGCATCCAGAAGCCCGACGTGCGGCTGTTCCGGGCGGCCTGCGAGCAGCTGGGGCAGGATCCGCACGATGTACTGATGGTCGGCGACGACCGCGAGGCGGACGGCGGAGCGGCGGAGCTGGGCTGCTCGGTCCATTTCGTGGACCATCTGCCGGTCGAGGAGCGCCCGTCGGGACTGCGGCCCGTTATCGCCCTGGCGGGCCGGGGACCGTTGCGATAGACCCGTGAACAGAGCGGTAAACGGGCGGCCCCGGGGTCCGAAACGGGCACCGCGGCGCCGTCCGGGCATGCCGAAGCCGTCTGCCTTGGACGATCCCCCGCGTCGCCCAAGGCAGGCGGCAGCCCCGCTGACCAGGCCCGGAAGGGTCTGCGACGGGACGCACTGAGTATATTGGCTTAGAGCCAGTCAACGCAGGAGTCAAGCATGTCCCCGCGGAGCGCATCGGTCAATGAAGAGCTCCGTCGGCGGTCCCGGGAGCGATTGCTGCAGGCGACAGTGGAGTTGGTCGCCGAACGCGGTTACGAGGCCACGACGCTCGCCGATATCGCCGACAGGGCGGGTTCCGCGCGCGGGCTCGTCTCGTACTACTTCCCGGGGAAGCGGCAGCTGCTGCAGTCCGCGGTGCACCGGCTGATGCACCGCACGCTCCAGGCGGCCCTGGAGCGCGAACCGGCCACCGACGACGGCCGGGAGCTGCTGGCACGGGCGATCGACGCCATTCTCGGGCTCACCGAGGACTGTCCCGTCCTGATGCGGACCCATATGGCCGGCATCCTGCAGGCCGAGGGGTTCGTGCAGTGCCCGGAGCAGCAGCGGCTCGCGGGGCTGCTCCGGGAGACGGTGGAGCGGTACGGCTCACAGGACCCGGACAGCGACTATCCGCTGCTGCGCGCCCTGTTGATGGGCGCGGTCTTCGCCGTACTGATGCCGGGCGCGCCGATGCCGCTGCCGCGGCTGCGCGCCGAGCTGTTCCAGCGCTACGGGCTGGACTGGGAACTCGGCGTTCCGCCGGGCGGCTGCCCGCCCGGCGGAACGAGTCAGGACATGATCCTTCAGTGGCCGGAGCGGTCGAAGTAGTCCGGCTGCGTCTGCACGTTCAGCTCGGACATCCGCACCCGCTTCGCGGGGTCGGTCAGGCGGTCGTCGAGCCTGAGCACATCGAAGCCCTTGACCATGTCGTTCGAGTAGATGTGGCCGTTGTAGTAGTAGGCGGACCAGGTGCCTCCGCCGACCATGGTCTCGGCCGAGATCGGACCGCGCTCGAAGTACGCGATCTCCTTCGGCTTCGAGGAGTTGGTGAAGTCCCAGACGGAGACGCCACCCTGGTACCAGGACTGGACCATGATGTCGCGGCCCTTGACCGGGATCAGCGAGCCGTTGTGGGCGACGCAGTTCTCGGTGTCCGCCTGGTAGCGGGGGATCTTGTAGTAGCTGCGGAAGACCAGCTTGCGCTTGTCACCCTTGCCGACGATGTCGTAGATGCCGTCGGCGCCCCTGTTCGGACCGATCTCGGCGTTGCAGGTGGCGGCGCCGCCGCCGCCCAGCTCGTCGGTGAAGACGACCTTGTTGGCATCCTGGTTGAAGGTGGCCGAGTGCCAGAAGGCGAAGTTGACATTGTCCTGGACCTGGTCGATCACCTTGGGGTGCTCGGGGTCCTTGATGTCGAACAGGATGCCGTCACCCATGCAGGCACCGGCGGCCAGGTCCTTGGAGGGCAGCACCGTGATGTCGTGGCAGCCCGTGGTCGCCGAGACACCCGGGTTGGTGGGCGCTCCCGGGTTTCCGCCCTCGGGGAAGAGGACCGGGAAGTTCACGACCGCGGCCTTCTCAGGGGACTTGCGCGGCACCTTGATGACGGAGATGCCGTCGTGCGGCGGCTGGCAGTCCGGGAAGGACACGCTGGGCGAGTACGAGGAGACGTAGATGTAGACGTCCTTGCGCTCCGGCACCAGCGTGTGGGTGTGCGAACCGCACGCGGTCTCAACAGCGGCGACGTACTTGGGGTTCCGCTTGTCGCTGATGTCGAAGATCTTCATGCCCTCCCAGGACGACTTCTCCGTGGCGGACTGCGACGTGCTGTTGCACGAGTTGTCGCTGCGCGAGGAGTCGGTGGAGAGGAAGAGCAGATCACCCGAGACCGAGACATCGTTCTGCGATCCGGGACAGAGCACCTGCGCGACGGTCTTGGGGGCCTTCGGGTTGCTGATGTCGAAGATCCGGAAACCGTCGTAGTTGCCCGTGAAGGCGTACTTGCCCTGGAACGCGAGGTCCGAATTGGTCCCCTTGATCAGGTCTTTGGGCACATTCGCGAGATGACTGATGTTGGGGCTGTGGACGATCTCGTCCACGCCGGGTATCTCGCCGTTCTGAATGGCTGACTTCACCTCGGCGGCCTGGCTGCTGGAGATCTTCTCCTTGGCCTGACGGTCACCGGGGTCGGGTGTGGCGACCGCCGGACCGGCGGCCAGCAGAGTGGCGAAGAGCCCGGCCGCGGCTGCTGCCACGCCCAGACGTCTGCGCCGCACGCTGGTGGTGTGCAACGAACTCACTGCGTCCTCCCTTGTATCCCCGTTCAGAGATGAACGGGTCACGGACCTCGGCAGTATCGTCCCTCTCATGTACATCTCAACAGATGGCAACAGAGACGTAATGAAAGTTTTTGATCACTCGTAGCCGGAAGCGTGCTAGGAAATGTTCCACCACACCATGTGCCGCAGGAGGTCGCCGTGTTGATCCGCCACCGGAGCCCGCGTGTTCGCCGGTCCGTCTTCGCGGCGGCCGTCGCCGCCGCCGTACTCGCCCTGGGAGCCTGCGAATCGGGCGGCGACGACAGCGCGGACGCCGCAAAGACCAACGCGGACAAGGGCGCTGGGGTGGTGGCCCCCGGGAAGCCGGGCGAGCCCGCGAAGACGCTCTCCGCCGGGGAGGCGCTGAAGGCGGCGCCGGACAACACCCCCAACTCCGCTGATTTCACCTATGCGCAGATGATGATCGTGCATCATGGGCAGGCCCTGGACATGACCGCACTCGTCCCGGAACGGGCGGACTCGGAGCAGGTGAAGCGGCTCGCCTCGCGGATCGCCGACGCGCAGAAGCCCGAGATCGGCATGATGGAAGCCTGGCTGAAGAACAACGGCGGGGCGAAGAAGCACCAGGGCCATGACCACGGCACGATGCCCGGGATGGCCACCGAGGCCCAACTGACGCAGTTGCGGGCGGCGAAGGGCAAGGCCTTCGACGAGCTGTTCCTCAAGCTGATGATCACTCACCACCAGGGGGCGATCACCATGGCTACCGAGGCCCTGTCGGAGGGCAAAAACATCCAGGTCGAAGAGATGGCGAACGATGTCATCTCACAGCAGACGTCCGAGATGAACCGTATGCGCGGCATGTGAAGCGGCGGATGCGGGGGATGCCGGCCGATACGGCGAGCGGCGCTGTCAGCGCCGGTGGTGACGGGGGGTCAGATGTCCCTCGTCGCGGGCTCCGGCGATCAGTCTCAGCGCTTTGCGGCGGCTGAATCCGGTGGCGGACATCACGGCGAGCACCGGGTCCTGGCCGGCCTGCTGGGCGGCGCGGTAGATCTCGGCGACACCCTGTCGCGCGGCGCTGCCGCGCGGGAGGGACGGACGGGCGCGGTGCCGGCCGGATCGGTCCTGCTCCCGTGCGGCTTCCGGTGCGGCCGACTGAGCGGCGGCTTGCGCGTCAGCCGGCGCGACTGCCGGCTCGGGCTCCGGCGGCGCGGCCGGGACAGGGTCGGGGGCTCGCTCCGGCACCGGCTCCTGCGCGGACCGTACGGTGGCCGGCTGCTCGGCCGGCCCTTCTGCCGCGAGCGGCGCGGGTCCGGATCCGTGGGCGGCCGGCGAGTCGGCCTCGGGTTTTGTCTCCTCCAGTGACACCGGCCCCTCGGGCAGCGGTTGAGGTCCCTCAACGGAGCCCGGCGCGAGCGGGGTGACCGGGGTGTCGGCGGGAACCGCGCTGTCGACGGGCTGGGGCGCGGGCGGCCGGTGCGGGCCGGCGACCACCTGACAGGCGTTGTGGAGCGGCGCCTCGATCGCCTCGGCGAGCGCGGCGAAACCTTCCAGGGCGAGCGGCGGGTCGGCCTGCGCGTCCTCGATGGCGATCCGGCCGTCACGTACCACCGCGAGCACATCGATGCGCGCGCCGTCCGCGAAGGTCAGCCTGATATCGACCCAGGGCGGCAGAATCTCGCGCCGCGCGGCGCCGTCCCTGGGGTCCCCGGCCCCGGTGACGGTGCCGTGCCCCTGCACTTCCCACATGGGCCATGGGTACGCCTCGTGCTCATGAGGTTCCTGGGCGGAAATCAATTTATGTTCCGACACATTCACAACTTAATCAGGCAATCCACCCTCATTGTCATGGCGCGCACGTGCCGATCCGTACGGCACCCTGTCGGCTCATCGGATCAACCGTGACCTGCCTCCGGATCAGCCGTCACCGAGGGATCAGTTGTCACCGAGCCGGGCCGCCTGCGCGGTCGCCGCGCCCAGGACGCTGTCGAGCAGACCCGGGAAGAGTCGGTCCAGGTCCTCCCTGCGCAGTCCGCTCATCTTGGCCGTCCCCCGGTAGTTCTGCTCGATCACACCGCTCTCGCGCAGCACCCGGAAGTGGTGGGTGGTGGTGGATTTACTGACGGGCAGCTCGAAATGCGAACAGGAGAGCTCGTCGTCCACCACGGCCAGCTCGCGGACGATCCGCAGTCGCAGGGGGTCGGAGAGCGCGTGGAGCACGCCCTCCAGACGGATCTCCGCGCACGAGGGGTGGGCGAGTTCACGTGTGCTGGTCGCGGCGGTCACGGCGGGGCTCCACTTCATCGCGTTCATCGCGTTCGTCGCGCTTCATCTGCGGTATCTCATTGTACGAGACTTCTCGTAGTTTGACATTCACCTTACTACGATGGGTATCGTACGAAGCGTCTATGGGCCTTGCCCGAGACGGCGGCCCGTCCGTCACGTACCGATCCCCCACGTTCCGAATGGAGTCCGCCGTGAGCGCACTGTTCGAGCCGTACACCCTGCGGTCCCTGACCATCCCCAACCGGGTCTGGATGGCGCCCATGTGCCAGTACTCCGCGGACGAGACGGGTCCGGACGTCGGTGTGCCGAACGACTGGCACTTCTCCCATCTCGCGGCGCGCGCCGCGGGCGGCACGGGACTGATCCTCGTCGAGGCCACGGCCGTCAGCCCGGAGGGCCGAATCAGCCCCGCCGACCTCGGGATCTGGAACGACAGGCAGGTCGAGGCGTTCCGCCGGATCACCCGCTTCCTCGCCTCGCAGGGCGCCGTCGCCGGTATCCAGCTCGCTCATGCGGGGCGGAAAGCATCGACCGACCGGCCGTGGAACGGTGGCGGCCCCGTCGGCGCCGAGGCCCATGGCTGGGAGCCGCTGGCGCCCAGCGCGCTGCCCTTCGCGGAGGGGCATCTGCTGCCCGCCGAACTGACCGTGGAGCAGATCAAGGAGATCGTCGGACAGTTCGCGGCGGCGGCACGGCGGGCCAGGGAGGCCGGTTTCCAGATCGTCGAGGTGCATGGCGCGCACGGCTATCTGATCGGGGAGTTCCTCTCCCCGCACAGCAACCGGCGCACGGACGCCTATGGCGGCTCCTTCGAGAACCGCGCGAGGTTCGCGCTGGAGGTCGTGGACGCCGTACGCGCCGAGTGGCCCGACGAGCTGCCCCTCTTCTTCCGGATCTCCGCCACCGACTGGCTCGACGAGGGTGGCTGGACCGTTGACGACACGGTGCGCCTCGCGGACGAGCTGCTGGCGCACGGAGTGGATCTGCTCGACGTGTCCAGTGGCGGCAACGCCGCGGACGTACGTATTCCCGTCGGCCCCGGCTATCAGGTGCCGTTCGCGGCCCGGGTCCGGGCGGAAACCCGGCTGCCCGTGGCGGCGGTCGGTCTGATCACACGACCCGAGCAGGCCGAGAAGATCATCGCCAACGGCGAGGCCGATGCCGTACTGCTCGGCAGGGAGCTGCTGCGCGACCCGTCCTGGGCCCGCCGCGCGGCCGGTGAGCTGGGCGGGCGCGTCCACACCCCGCAGCAGTACCACCGGGCCGTCTGACCTGCGCGGACGTTCACTCCGGGAGTCATTGTCAGTGGTCGGGTGCAGACTGGCCCGTATCCCGAGACAACGGCGTCCTGGAGGTGTCGGCCATGACCGACGTACTGCTCACCGTAGGCACCCGCAAAGGGCTCTTCATCGGCCGCAAGCGCGGCGGCCGATGGGATTTCGACGGCCCTCGGTTCAACGCGCAGGCGATCTACTCGATCGGCATCGATACGCGCCGGACGGTGCCGCGGCTGCTGGTCGGCGGCGACAGCGCGCACTGGGGCCCGTCCGTGTTCCACTCGGACGATCTCGGAGCCGGCTGGACGGAGCCGACGAGACCGGCGGTGCGCTTTCCCAAGGACACGGGCGCCTCTCTGGAGCGGGTCTGGCAGCTGCATCCAGCCGGCCCCGCGGCACCGGATGTGGTGTACGCGGGTACGGAGCCCGCCGCCCTGTTCCGCTCCGACGACGGCGGCGAGACCTTCGAGCTGGTCCGGCCGCTGTGGGAGCACCCGACCCGGTCGCGTTGGGTGCCCGGCGGCGGCGGTGAGGCCGTGCATACGGTGGTGACCGACCCCCGGGATCCGGACGCGGTGACGGTCGCGGTGTCCACGGCCGGGGTGTTCCGCTCCCAGGACGGGGGCCAGAGCTGGGCGCCGTCCAACCGGGGGGTGTCGGCGGTCTTCCTGCCCGATCCGTATCCGGAGTTCGGCCAGTGCGTCCACAAGATCGCGCAGGACGCGGCCGATCCCGACCGGCTGTATCTGCAGAACCACTGGGGCGTGTTCCGCAGTGATGACGCGGGCGCCCGGTGGAGCGACATCGGCGCGGGTCTGCCGTCCGACTTCGGCTTCGCGGTCGCCGCCCATCCGCACCACGCGGATGTGGCCTACGTTTTCCCGATCACCGCCGACGCGGACCGCGTCCCCGCCGAGCGCCGCTGCCGGGTGTTCCGTACGGAGAACGCGGGCGGCGACTGGGAGCCGCTGTCGGCCGGGCTGCCCGAGGGGGACCACTTCGGCACGGTGCTGCGCGACGCGATGTGTACGGACGGCTCCGATCCGGCCGGGGTGTACTTCGGCAACCGCAACGGCGAGGTGTACGCGAGCGCGGACGACGGGGACAGCTGGGAGCTGCTCGCCTCGCATCTGCCGGATGTGCTCTGTGTCCGCGCGGCCACCCTCTCCGGGTGAGCCGGGTGAGCGAGGTAACTGGGGAGCCGGGTAAATGCCGTCCGACGGTGGTGGGTTGACGGGTGTGTGCGGAAGCGCGCCGTGCGCACCAGTAGAGTGGCGCCCCGTGGCAGCACGACCGTTGAACGAAATCGTCGAGCCCGGATGGGCGGATGCGCTGGGCCCCGTGGCCGGGCGCATCGCCGAGATGGGCGACTTCCTGCGCGCGGAGATCGCCGCCGGACGCACGTACTTGCCGGCCGGACCGAATGTGCTGCGCGCTTTTCAGCAGCCGTTCGACGAGGTGCGGGTCCTGATCGTGGGGCAGGATCCCTATCCGACCCCCGGGCACGCGGTGGGGCTGAGCTTCTCGGTGGCACCCGAAGTGCGGCCCCTGCCCGGCAGTCTGGAGAACATCTTCCGGGAGGCGCATACGGATCTGGGGCTGCCCCGCCCCTCCAACGGCGATCTGACGCCCTGGACGCGGCAGGGGGTGCTGCTGCTCAACAGGGCGCTCACGACAGCGCCCCGCAAGCCCGCCGCACACCGCGGCAAGGGCTGGGAAGAGGTGACCGAGCAGGCCATTCGCGCGCTGGTCGCGCGCGGCAAGCCCATGGTCTCCATCCTGTGGGGGCGTGACGCCCGTAACTGCCGGCCGATGCTCGGGGACTACCCGGCCGTCGAATCGGCCCACCCCTCCCCCATGTCGGCGGACCGCGGCTTCTTCGGCTCGCGTCCGTTCAGCCGGGCCAATGACCTGTTGATCGGCCAGGGGGCGCAGCCGGTGGACTGGCGGCTGCCATGAGACGGACGGCCGCGTGAGCCGGGCCGTCGATGCCCTGGATATGCCGATGAGCCGGGTGTATCGATGAGCTGGGTGCTGGGGGTGGACTCGGGCGGCTCGGGGCTGCGGTTCGCGCTCGGCTCCACGGCTTCCGACGGGACCGCGGGCGTGACGACGGTCGCGACGACCGCCTCCACCGAGCCGGTACGCACCGGCCCCTCGGGAATCGACGCCGGGCAGCTGCTCGGCCGGCTGCTGCCCGCGGTGGACACCCTGCTGGCAGAGGCGGGCGCGAGTGCGGGGGCGGGCGCGGATACGGGCACCCTGTCCGCTGTCGCGGTCGGCGCGGCCGGGATGGCGACGCTCGGCGACGGACTGCGCGCCGAACTGCCCGCGGCGCTGGAGCGCTCCCTGGGCGTCCGGCGGCTCGCGCTCGCGGCGGACGCGGTCACCGCGTACGCGGGAGCGCTCGGCCAGCGTCCCGGCGCGGTCGTCGCGGCCGGCACGGGCATGATCGCGCTGGGCACGGACCTGACCGGCTGGCAGCGCGCCGACGGCTGGGGTCATTTGCTGGGCGACTGCGGCGGCGGCGCCTGGATCGGCCGGGCGGGGCTGGAAGCGGCCATGCGGGCGTACGACGGACGGCGCGGCGGATCGCCCGCACTGCTGTCCAGAATGGAAGCGGTTTTCGGGCCCGCCCCCGAGCTGCCCGGACTGCTCTATCCGCGTACCGACCGGCCCGCGGTACTCGCCTCGTTCGCGC
This sequence comes from Streptomyces scopuliridis RB72, assembly GCF_000718095.1. Lineage (GTDB taxonomy): Bacteria > Actinomycetota > Actinomycetes > Streptomycetales > Streptomycetaceae > Streptomyces > Streptomyces scopuliridis. The sequence goes on from NZ_JOEI01000002.1 coordinate 221,646, forward strand.
CGGAGGTGGCCCGTTGCGCGGCCGGCGATCCGGTCGCGGAGGGCATCGTCTCGACGGCCGCGCGGCATATCGCGGAGGCCGCGGCGGCGGTCTGCCCACCGTCGGGTGCGTGCGAAGTCGCCCTCACGGGAGGGCTGTTCGGACTGGGCGACGCCTTGCTCGTACCCCTGCGCGCCGAGCTGGCCGGTCAACTGCCGCATGCCACGACCGTGTCCGCCGCGGCCGATCCGCTCGGCGGGGCGCTGCTCATCGCGGGGGCGCTCGCCACGGACGCGCTCCGGCTGCCACATGACGCGCGCCTGCTGAACGTCCTGACAGAACAGGATGGATGAGCAGAAAAACACCTAACGGATAAATAAGGACAGATGGTTCGCGACTGCCCCCTCCCCGAACAGCCGCGCCCACAAAACCAGTAGCATTCGACGCCATGAGCACCCCCACTGGGCCCGCATCCGGCCTGCCTGTACGAATGCCGCGACCCCGTCAGTCGGGGCGCCACCGCCGCCCCGAACCGGTCGCGGCTCCCGAAGGTGCGCCCGCGCTTGTCGTCGCGGTGCCCGGCACCCCCTCGGCCGCCGTCCGCGGTCTGGCCGAAGAGGTCATCAGTATCGCCCGTTCCGAGCTGCCCGGCCTCGACGCCGTCATCGGCTTCCTGGACGGCGACGACTCCGAGTACCCCACGCTGCAGAGCGTCCTGGCCGGGACCGCCGCGCTGCGTACCGAACGCTATGAGCTGGCGAAGGCGGCGGGCCGCGAGGTGGCCGAGCCCGAGGGTCCGGCCGCCGTCGTCGTACCGCTGCTCGCGGGACCGGACAGTGGGCTGGTCACGCGGATAGGTCAGGCCGTCGCGGACAGCGGCGCCACCGCGGAGCTGACCGATGTCCTCGGTCCGCATCCGCTGCTCGCCGAAGGTCTGCACGTACGCCTGTCGGAGGCCGGGCTGGCCCGCGCCGACCGCGCCAGGCTCTTCACGGTCGCCACGGCCGCCGACGGGATCATCCTGGCCACAGTGGGGGGCAAGGAAGCGGTGCAGGCCGCGGGGATCACCGGAATGCTGCTGGCCGCGCGCCTCGCCGTACCGGTGATGGCCGCCGCGCTCGACGAGGAGGGCTCGGTCGCGGCCGTGGCCCAGGAGCTGCGCGAGGCCGGTTCGACCCAGCTCGCGCTCGCCCCGTATCTGGTCGGCCCCGAGCTGCCCGAGGGTCTGCTCGAAGCGGCGCTCAAGGAGGCGGAGTGCGCCGCCGCCGAGCCGTTGGGCGCGTATCCGGCGATCGGGAAGCTGGTGCTGTCGAAGTACACGGCCGCGCTGGGCATCCCCGCGCAGCCGCAGGGGACGCCGACGCACTGACCCGCCCCCACCGGCCACGCGCCGCACGCCCCTGAGTACGGCGGGAGCACAGCCCGCCCGTACCCATGGAAAAGGGCCCGCCCCGGATTCGCTCCGGCGCGGGCCCTTCCGCGTGGATACGGCCGAGTCCGCTCGTACGGTCGCATCCGCTCGTACGGCACGAGTCCGCTCGTACAGCACGAGTCCGCTCGTACGGGTGGACTCGGCCGTACGAAGAGGGGCGTCGGGGCGGAGGGAGGGCCCGCTTGGTCAGCCGAAGATCACGCAGGAGGCGGCGGGGGCCGCGAAGGAGCCCGCGCGTGCCGGAATGCCCGTCGCCGGATCGATGTCGAACCAGGTCACCTCGCCGGAGTGCTCATTCGCGGCATAGAGGCGGCCACCCGTCGGGTCCAGTGCCAGATCGCGCGGCCAGCGCCCGCCGCAGTCCACGGTGGTGACCAGTTCGGCCTTCTCGTACGTCGCGTCGAGCGTGAGGACGGCGATGCTGTCGTGGCCACGGACGGCCGCCCAGACGAACCGTCCGTCGCGGGACACGACCACCTCGGAGCCGAAGCCCTCGACGTCCGCGCCGTCGGGCAGGACGGGGGCTTCGCCGACCGGTTCGAGCAGGCCCTTCTCCGCGTCCCAGCGGCAGAGGGTGAGCGTCGGCTCCAGCTCGTTGAGCACGTAGGCGTGGCCGCCGGCCGAGTGGAAGGCGAGATGACGCGGTCCGGTGCCGGGGCGCAGCGCGGTCTCGGCGTGCGGCGTCAGCTCGCCCGCGGTGGCGTCGAGGGCGCTGATCAGGACGGAGTCGGTGCCGAGGTCGGTGGTGAGGATCCACCGGCCGCTCGGGTCGGTCACCACCTGGTGCGCGTGCGGCCCGCGCTGGCGGTCGGAGTGCGGCCCGGAGCCCTCGTGCCGGGTCACTCCGCTCGCCGGCCGGGGAGCGCCGTCGGTGCCGACGGGCAGCACCGTGACGCTGCCGGAACCGTAGTTGGCGGTCAGCAGATGCCCGGCGGTGAGGGTGAGATGGGTGGGGCTCGCGCCGCAGACCGGTACGGGCTCCCCGAGCAGTCGGGGCGCCCCGTTCGCCGCGTCCGCCGCCGGTGTCCTGAACGCGGCAGCCGCGCCTTCCCCGGTCTCGGAGACCGCGTAGAGCACGGACCCGTCCGGGGCGAGCGCGAGATAGGACGGATCGGCGACGGCGTCGGTGACTCCGCGCTCCGTGAGGGCTCCGGTCTCCGCGTCCACGGTGACGGCGATGATGCCGCGGCCTCCCGCGGAGGTGAACGATCCGATGAAGGCCCGCCCGTCGTACCTGCCGCTCACTGTGTGTCCCCTCTTCGGCTGATCTCGTCGGCTGCCCCTCGGCCCCGACGGTAGCAGGGGGTCTGGACCAATCAGCCGGCCCGGTAGGCCGTTTCCAGGCCATTTGCGGCAGCTCAGGCGGGGACGAGAGGGCCGCGCGGCGCGCTGCGCAGGGGCGCGGAGAGGTCTGCGAGCGCCCGCTCCAGGCTGTGCAGATGGGCGAGCGCCACTTCGGCCCCGGGGTGGTGGTGCGGCGCGTCCGGCGCACCGGCCACCGGACGGGCCGGCTCCGCCCCCGGCGGCGCCAACTCGCGTACGGCGGCCTCGACCCGGCGACAGGCGGCGGCCAGCCGGGCGTCGTGCGAGGCGGCGGGGTCGGCGGCCACGGCGGCGAAGCCCCGTACCTCGCGGGCGCAGTCATCGAGCAGGACGAGTACCTGGCGGGCCCGGGCCCCGCGCGCCCGCAACGGGTTCAGCGGATGGACGAGCGGCGCGAGGGACATCCGTACCCGGCCGAGGAGCAGTTCCAGTTCCGCGGCGAGCGGCCCCGGGTCGGCGTGAGCGTCCCCGGCGAGCCGGCGGGCGGCCGTGGTCGTGCAGCCGTGGACGCAGCGCAGCGCCTGCTGGATCCACGCGTCGGTCACAGCGTGTGTGGTCACCGGCAGCAGGAGGAGAACGGCCACCGTCGCGCCCAGTGCCCCTACGCCGGTCTCCGCCAGTCGCAGGGCGAGCAACGCCGGATCGAGCACGCCGAGCAGTCCGTACAGCAGGCCGACCATCACCGTCACGAAGAAGATCATCCAGCTGTACGAGACCGCGGCGGTGTAGAAGATCCCGAAGACGCAGAGGGCCACGAGCGCGGCGGTGGGGGCCGGCGCGCCGTGCAGGGGTACCGCGATGATCAGCCCGGCTGCGGAGCCGGTGGCCGTGCCGACCACCCGCCGGAAGCCGCGGACCAGGGTCTCCCCGCGTGAGGCGGTGTTCACAAAGATCCACCAGGCCGCGCCGACGGCCCAGTACCACCGGTCCTGTGAGAGCAACTGGCCCGCGCAGAGCGCCAACGCGCCCGCGACGGCCACTTGAACCGCCTGCCGGGTGGTCGTACGGACCAGGCCCGCCGCGCCGGGCAGCGCGGGTACGGCGGGCGGCGGCAGCCGCCGCTCGTAGCACCAGACGCCGAAGCGGACGAGCGACGAGGCGAGCACGGCGAGCAGAACCGCAGAGTAAAGACCGGGCAGTTGCGCGGGGACCGTGTGCAGGAACTGCGCCACGAAGAAGGTCATGAACCCGAAGACCCCCAGGGCATGGCCGCGCGGGCCCCAGCGGCGGGCGTACACCCCGGCACCGGCCACGACGAGGAACGCCGCGTCGCGCATCAGCGGGTGATCGTGCAGCGCGGACGCGAGGGCGAGCACCGGAAAGCCGACGGCGGGCAGCAGCGCGGTGGTGACGGCCTGGCCGCGGACCGTCGTGTCGGTGACCGTGAAGAGGGCGAGGAGCGCGGCGAGCCCACCGGTGATGACGCCGGCGAGCGGGTGACCGGCGGCCCCGCACACGAGGACCGCCAGACCGATGCCGAGAACGGCGCGTACGGCACCGTACAGCCGCAGCCGTCCCGGATCGGGAGACACGAACATCCTCTTCAGCAGCACTGCCAGCCCGCCCGTTTTCACTCCGGCATGAGAAAGGCGCCGCGGTGATCCGCAGCGCCATTGACGGATCCATCACAGCATCCTTGGCCCCAGTGGCTCAAGTGAACCTTGACCTACTGAGCCATTGGCATAGTGGACCTTGATCGCCGCGCGCGGGCGGAGGGCCAACGGGCCAGGGTGGCTTACCGTCCCTCCTGTCCTGCTGATCCCGTAGCGGCGAGCTCTTCGAGGTACCGCGCGACCGGGCCGAGGCTGAGCAGGCCGCTGCCCGCTCCCGCCAACTCTCCCGCCGCTGGGGCCAGTTCGCTGTGAGCGCGCCGTATCGTCGCCCGGTCGCCGAGGAGGACGGCCGCCCGCGCGGTGAGGCACCACAGGGCCTCGAACAGCAGGTCGTGGGGCGGGTCCGGGACCTCGCGGAGCGCCGTCCCGGCCGCGTCGCGGCGGCCTTGGGCCAGCAGCACCAGGGGGCGTACCCAGGGCTCGTACGGCCCCCAGTCGGTGCGCTCGCCGGTCGGGGCCTGGCGTCCGTGCCGTACCCGCAGGCACAGCAGCGCGAGCGGCAGCAGACCGTGTTCCAGTCCGGGCATGCCGGCTCCGTCGAGGCGCGCGGCGGCCTTCCGGTAGGCCGTCTCCACCTCGGCCACCGGTGCCCGGCCGGTCTCGGCGAGCCGTAGCGCCCGGTACCACTGCGTGAAGACGCCCACGAGAGGCAGTTCATGGCGCTCGGCCAGCCGGTCGGCGGCGGCCGCGTGTCCGTCGGCTCCGGGGAAGTCGGCGAGCGCGCCGCGCGCCTGGAGGCGGATGAGGTGTCCGAGGACCTCGTAGGTGACCAGGTCGTGGCGGGCGGACAGGGTGACCAGTTCGGCGCCGATGCCGTCCCGGCGGGAAGCCAGACCCGCGCGGTGGAAGGTCTGCATGAACACGCCGTTGAGGGCGAACGCCAGCAGTGCGGGATCGTCCAGGCCGCGGGCGATCCGCTCCGCCTGCCGGGCGGCCTGGACGCCGCGCGCCGAGGGGGTGCCTCTCGCTCGAAGGGCATGGGGCGGCGTGCCGCGCGACTCCAGCGCGATCGTGGCCAGCAGCCGGGCCCGCGCCGCCTCGTGGCCGCCGGGAGGGAGCGCGGTCAGGGTGCGCTCGGCCGCGGCCACGACGGCCGCCGACTGCTCCGGGTCGTCCGCGCGGGTCCAGATCGCGGGGACGTCGTACGCGCCGATCACCCGGGCGGTCAGCGCCGCGTCGCCCAGCTCCTCCGCCGCCGCGATGGCCGCCACGCGGTGCAGCCGGGCCGCCTCCAGGCCGCCACCCCCGGTCACCGCGAGGCTGCGCAGCAGCCCCACCGTCGACTCCAGCCGGGCCCGGGCACCGGAGGCGACAGTACGGTCGTACGCGGCGGCTGCCCGCGCCCACACCTGCCCAGCCGCGCCGCTCGCCCCCGCCAAGGGGTCGAGATGGTCGGCATGGGCGAGGATGTCCGCTTCCAGACGGCGCAGCCCCGGGCCCGGGTCCACCCCCAGCTGCTCCACCAGGAGCGTGCGTGCCCGGCGCAGCACCGCGAGCGCGTCGCCCTGGCGGCCGGCCCGGTAGAGCGCGAGCGCCAGCAGCCGCCAGGCGTCCTCGCGCCAAGGGTGCTCGGCGACATGCGCGTCCAGATCGGGCACCGCCTCGGCCGCCAGCCCCAGGGACAGCCGGGCCTCGGCCCGCCGCTCGATGGCGTGCAGCCGCAACTCCGCCAGACGGGAGCGCTCCGCGCGGGCCCAGGCCGCGTCGGCGAACTCCGCGTACGCGGGCCCGCGCCACCACCCCAGCGCCTCTTCCAGCCGTGCGAGCGCGACGTCGGGAGGCAGCGTCGCGGCGGCGGCCACGGCCCGCTCGAAGCGCCAGGCGTCGACCGCGTCCGGCTCCGCGCGCAGCGCGTACCCCGGCCCCTCCGTGATCAGCAACCCGGCCGGGGCGCGGGGCGGGCGCTCCGGCTCCAGCGCGCGGCGCAGCGCGGCCACGAAGGTGCGTACGGCCCCGACCGCGCCCGGGGGCGGATCCGCCCACAGATCCTCGACCAGGCGGGTGACCGGGACGACGCGGCGGCGGGCGACGATCAGCCGGGCCAGTACCGCGCGGTGCCGCGGCCCTTTCAGGGCGATCGCGCCCCCGGCACCGTCCCAGGCCGTGACCGGCCCCAGCACCCCGAACCCGACCCGCACGACCCGCGACCACCTTTCCGTCGGGCGTGGCTTCGCCCCCGGCCACGCTATAGCGCGCTGATCCGATGCTCATTCGCGCCCGGCAGGCTGAAGACACCTGTTCAAACCGGCCGACCGGGCCAACCTGGACCTCCGGATCAACTTGGTCAACCTGGTCATCCGGATCAGCTACGGAAAGAGGCGCAACCATGACGCCTGCCATCACCGGCTTCGACTACCGGCGCGTTCCCGTCGCCGACGGCGTGTCACTGAACGCGGCCGTCGCGGGCACGGGCAGTGCGGTCGTGCTGCTGCACGGCTTCCCCCAGACCCATCTGATGTGGCGGCATGTCGCCGCCGACCTCGCGGCCGACCACACCGTGATCTGCCCCGACCTGCGCGGCTACGGCGCCAGCGACAAACCCGCCGAGGCCGGCGGTGCCACCTACTCCAAGCGCACCATGGCCGCCGACATCGTCGCCCTGGCCCGCGCGCTGGGGCATGAACGTTTCGCGCTCGCCGGTCACGACCGGGGCGCCCTGGTCGCCTTCCGCGCCGCGCTCGACCACCCCGCGGCGGTCACCCACCTGGCCTGCCTCGACGTACTGCCGACGCTGGACATGTGGGAGGTGATGCACGGCACCACCGCCGCCGTCGGCTTCCATCTGTATCTGATGGCCCAGCCTCCGGGCCTGCCGGAACAGATGATCAGCGCCTGTGCGGACGCCTTCTTCGGCCACTTCCTGGACAGTTGGACCAACGACCCGGGGGCGATCCCCGCCGATGTCCGCGCCGCGTATCTGGACGCCTGCCGGAACGCGGTGCCCTCGATCGTCGCCGACTACCGCGCCTCCGCCGGCGTCGACGTCGAGCACGACCGTACGGACCGGGACGCCGGCGGCCGGCTGCGGATGCCGGTCACCGTCCTCCAGCAGGACTGGGGCGCCGCCCTCGGTTACGACGCGCCGGCCCTGTGGCGGGCGTGGGCCGCCGATCTGCGCCATGTCTCCGTCGCCTACGGCCATTTCATGGCCGAGGAAGCCCCCGCCGACATCGCCAAGGCCCTGCGCGACCTGCTCACCCGCTGAGGTGGTGAGGGCCGGGCCGGGGTCCAGGAGATCGGTTCCCACGAAGAACCGCTCCACCTCCGCGCGGGTGCGCGGGCACAGGGAGATGCCTCCCTTTCGGTACGTCCCGGTGACTTTCGCGCCTGCCGGGTTTGAGGAAATCGACGATGCGGGCGCGAAGGCGAACTGACAGCCCCTGGGGCGCAGTTGGTCCAGCCGTACACGCACGTTAATTGCGTTGAGCCGGGTCCCCGCGTGCCCGATGATCCGGGAGTGAGCAACAGCCCGAACAGTGTGACGCGCGCCCAGGACCTCGTCGTCGTCTTTCTGCGATGGACGTGGGCGCGGGCTGTACTGCACAACGGCTGGTGGCTGGTCACCAGCGTCTATCTGGTCGTCGACGCCCAACTCACCGCGGCCCAGCTGGTGTTCGTCGGGACAGCGCAGGGGATCACCGCGCTCGTGTGCGAGATCCCGGCCGGTGTGCTCGCCGACACCCTGAGCCGGAAGTGGTCTCTGGTCGTCTCGCATGTGCTGATGGGTACGGCGATGATGGCGACCGGGCTGGTGACCGAGTTCTGGGCCGTGGTCGGCACACAGATGCTGTGGGGTCTGTCATGGACCTTCGCGAGCGGCGCCGATGTGGCGTGGGTGACGGACGAGTTGGCCCGGCCGGAGAAGATCTCCGGCGTGCTGGTGCGCTCCGGCCGTGCCCAGTTGACCGGCGCCGCGGCCGGCCTGATCGGGTTCGGCGTGCTCGCCTCGTTCCTGGATCGTGGCACGGCCATGGTGCTGGCCGGAGCGGCCATGCTGCTGCTCGGGCTGTACGTCGTGTTCCGCTTCCGTGAGGAGCGCTTCGTGCCGGCTCCCGTGAGACGGTGGTCGGCCTCCTGGTCCATCCTGAAGCGCGGGTCGGCGCTCGTCCGTCACAACAGGGCGATCCTGCTCGTATTCGCGGCCACGTTCCTGGTCAACGGCGCCTCCGACGCCTTCGCCCGGCTCCACCCGCAGCGGCTCTTCGACATCGGGTTCCCGCCCGAGCCCCTCATCCTGTTCACCGCGCTCGGTATCGCCGCGCTGCTCGTCGGCGCGCTCGCGCTGCGGATGGTGGAGACGCGTATGAACGATGTCCGTGCCGCCCAGCGCGGTTACGCCGTGGCGTGCGTGGCCGGGGCGGTCGGTCTCGTCGCGCTGGCCGTCGCACCCGAGGATGTGAGTGGCAGCGCGGCGGTTCTCCTTGTGGCGGGGGTCGCTCTGCCCCTGACGCGCACCATCGGCACCATCTGGGTGAACCAGCAGTCCACCGACGATGTCAGGGCGACGGTGCATTCCTTTCTCGCCCAGGCGGAGTATGCCGGTGAAATCGTCTGCGGCGCCGCGGTCGCCCTGCTCGCCGGAGCGGCCGGTCTGCCCTACGCGCTTGTCGGGTGCGGGGCGCTGTTCGCCGTCACAACCTTGCTGATCCGCCAGCTCGGTACGTCCCGGACCGACAGCGACCGGCCCGCTTGACCGTCCCTTGATCCCCCTTCATGGCCGGCTGATGCCCTCTTGACAACGCACGGCCCGGTACGGCCGACAGCCGGGCCTTACCGGGCCAACTTGCCCTGGAGCAGGGATACTTGACGCCCGTCGCCCGGATGATCTCCTGCTTCACCGATCCGCCCTCGATGAAGTTCTTGGTCTCGGCCAGCCGGCCGGTGAGATCGGAATGTCCGGCGTGCACACCGGTGTCCAGGACGGCGACCTTGGCGCCCTTGCCGGTCCGGCCGGCCTCCCACGCCTTCGGGGTGCCGATCTGGGCGTTGCTCTCGGCCATGGCGGCCGGGACGCGTCCGTCGAGCCAGATCTTGTCGATGCCTGCCGCCCACGTCGGCGACGGTCACCTTGTCGCCCGTCACGAGGGTGACGGTGTGCGCGGCGTCAGCCGGGCGCAGATCGCGCCGGCGTGGCTGCGGCACAACCCCGTTGTCGTCGCACCCCTGGTGGGCGCGAGCAAGCCGTCCCACATCGATGACGCCGTCGCCTCGCTCGACATCGAACTGACCGACGACGAGCTGGCCGGGCTGGAGCGCCCCTACACGCCGCGCGACGATTTCCAGGGCGTCTCGGACGACGCCGAGTTGGCCCGTATCCCGGCCAGGATCGGCATCAGGCCGGCCGGCTCCTGACCCGCGGTGAGCGCAGACCGGACGGGTGGACGTGAACCGGAACCCGCGCACGAAACCACGCCGCCCACAACCACTCCGGATCCGCCACACAACCACTCCGAAGAGTGGCCGCGCATCAGTTATCGCCGTCCCCGAGGTTTCACCCGGGGCGAGTACTGCCAGAGATCAGGTGACTACTTACCGTAGAGACGAGGAACAGTGTTGGCCCGGAACAAGGACGACGGCTCCCACACCCTGCTGAGCATGCTGCACAACTCGCTGACCGACACGCGCAGGGAGCTGCGGGCGTCCCTCGCCGAGGGGTTCGACCGGCTCCGGATGGCGGGCGACGAGGCGCACCGGGCCACCCAGGAGGCCCTCGCGTCGGGGCTGAGTGAGCTGCGTACGGAGCTCCGGGAGACGAGGGAGGGCCTGGCGCGCGGCAGGGACGAGCTGGGGCAGGCCGTCGAGACCGCCGTGGAGATCCTGCAGGACGAGGTGCAGCAGCTGAAGGAGGCGGTCGAGGGCCTCCGTCCCGGGTCCGCCGGTCATCCGTCTCTGTCCTTCGGGATGCCTGGCGGACCGCTGTCGCCACCCGGCGTGCCGGGGATGGCCGACGCGCCTGGGACTCCTGAGATGCCTGGCGTTCCCGGCTTGCCGGGTGTCCCCGGTGTGCCCAGCGTTCCCAGCCAGCGCGAGGAGGACGACGCCCGGACCGTGCTGTCGGGGCCGCCTGAGCCATCAGCACGACATGAGCCCTCGCCCGAGGCTGAGGCGCTGTCCGAACAGTCGCCATCACCCGAGCCTTCGGCGCCCCACGAGCGATCGGCACTCCCCCGGGGTATCACGACCGAGGGCTCCTCGCCAGGGCTGACGTGGCGGGTGACACCGTCTCTCCTGGACGCGCTGCGCCGGGAGTTCGGCCCGTTGCTGGAGCACCTCGAAGAGGCCCGCGGCGAGCTGGCGGCGGTCCGTGCGGACATCACCGCGCTGACCTCCCGTATGGACGACGCGGAGGAGACTCGGCGTGCGCCCCGGGAGCCCGCGCGACAGATGCCGCCCGAGACACCGGAGACACCGGAGACACCGGAGACACCCGTGACCGCCGGGACCGCCGTGACGCCGGTGACCGAGGAGCACGGTGAGCTGCTCAAGCGCGCCGCCCGGGTGTCGTCGGCGTCCCTGGTCTGCCACCGCGACACCTGGGAGTTCATCACCGGCCAGGCGGGCCGCCACTCCCACTTCCGGATGCCTCCGCAGATCACCGACCGGGGCGAGGACCGGATCGCCGCCGCGCTGTCCGGGCGCTCGCTGATCGCCGTCCTGATCTCGCTGTTCACCACCCGGCACACCACGGACGCGGGTGACGGCGACTGGGCTCTGGCCACCACCCTGTACGAACGCATCGACGCCGGTCTGGACACCCTCGCCGCCGCGGGCACCACGGTCACCATCACACTGGACGACCGCGCCCCCGGCGCCGACAGCGCCGACAGCGGAGACGGCGGCAGGGGCGTCGCCCGGGGCGGCGAGGTGGCCGAGGGGATCAGTCTGCCGTCGCCCGCGTCGCCGGACGGCCCGGGGCTGATGGCTCAGGCCGGTCCCACATAATGAGGCCATTGGTACAGGCGCGGGCCGTACCCACGGACGGCAGGAGGCCGGCGGACGATGGCGGTGGACGCGCTCGACACCCGCATCCTGCGGCTCCTCATCGAGCAGCCGCGTACCAGCGTGCGGGAGTACGCGCGCATCCTCGGGATCGCCCGGGGGACGCTCCAGGCCCGGCTCGACCGGCTGGAGCGCGAGGGGGTGATCACCGGCACCGGACCGTTCCTCTCCCCCGCCGCCCTTGGCCATCCGGTGCTCGCCTTTGTCCATATCGAGGTCACGCAGGGGCATCTGGACGAGGTCGGTGACGCGCTCGCCGCGGTCCCCGAGATCGTCGAGGCGTTCTCGATCACGGGTGCGGGGGATCTGCTCACCCGGGTCGTCGCCCGCGACAACGGCCATTTGGAGGATGTCGTCCAACGTCTGATCCAGCTGCCGGGTGTGGTCCGTACGCGTACGGAGATGGCGCTGCGCGAACGGGTGCCGCACCGGCTGCTGCCGCTGGTCGAGTCGGTGGGCCGGGACGTCGGTGAGCGACGCTGAGGGAGCGCTTGGCATGCTGGGGCGTATGAGCACTTCCCCTGCGCTTGCGGTCATCTTCGATCTCGACGGAACACTCGTCGACAGTGAACCGAACTACTACGAAGCCGGACGCCTGCTCCTGGCCCAGTACGGTGTGTCCGACTTCAGCTGGGAGCAGCACAGCCGGTTCATCGGGATCGGGACCCGCGAGACGCTGGAGGCGCTGCGCGAGGAGTACGGGATCGACGCGCCCGTGGACACCCTGCTCGCCGAGAAGAACCGGCTCTATCTGGAGCGGGTGCGCGCCTCGACGGAGGCATTCCCGCAGATGCGGAAGCTGGTGGAACGGCTGCACACCGAGGGCGTACCCATGGCCGTGGCGTCCGGTTCGTCCGGGGCGGCCATCGATCAGGCGCTCGCCGTCACCGGACTCGACGGGTATTTCACCGCGACCGTCTCGGCCGAGGAGGTCGCGCGCGGCAAGCCGGCGCCGGACGTCTTCCTGGAGGCGGCGCGCCGACTGGGAGCCGAGCCCGCCCACTGCGTGGTGCTGGAGGACGCCGCACCCGGTGTGATGGCCGCGCGGGTCGCCGGGATGCGATGTGTCGCGATCCCGTACGCCCCCGCGCCCGGCGCACCTCTCGATCCGGCGTTCGGTACGGCGGGGCTGGTCTTCCCCGGCGGACAGAGCGAGTTCACGGCGCAGGCCGCGTACGCGTGGATCGTCGGCGAGTAGGACCCGCTGATCCCGCCGGTCCCCGGGGGCCTCAGCTCCGTTCCGTCATGTCGGCGTTGACGCGGGTGGGGTACATCAGTGTCACGGGACGCCCGTCGGATCCGCTGCCCGAGAGCACCGGGGGCCGGCCCGCCAGGCCCGGGGGATGCCCGCGCCGTTGGCCGTGGTCTTCATCGAGAAGAGCGGAACGGACCGGGTGGTGGGTACGGAGAGCGTGAATTCGATTCTGCCCCGGGAGAGATGTGCCGGAAATATGGCAACCCACCTGTAGAACACCGCCAGGCCGAATGCATCCGGGCAACGACCTGGCCTTCCTCGGCCTGGCAGCCGCCCTCCGCTGCGGCCGAGCTGTTGGCCCAGGGCGCGCGCGGCATCGGCTATCTGCTTCAAGGACCGGGTAGGGCGGGTGGAGCAGTTCCTGGAGGCGCTGGAGCGCATCACCACCGGCGGGACCGCCCTCGACCCCGAGGTGGTCACCGAGATCCTCAGCCAGAAGGCCGCCGCGCGGCCGTTGCGGGCGCTGACACCGCGTGAGCACGAGGTGCTGGAGATGATGGCGCAGTGGCTCGCCAACGGGGCCGTCGCGGAGCTGCTGGTCATCACCGAACGGGCGGTCAGCAAACACATCCGGGGTGTCTTCGACAAGCTCGGGCTGCCGCCCGAGGGCGGAAATGTGCACCGCCGTGTACTGGCCGTACTGGCATATCTGGGCAACAACACACCGGAGACCTCCGCGTAGCGGCGTACGACCCACGCTTCGGTCTCGGGCAGCGGAAAACCCCGGGCATCCGGAGACGGGGGAGAATCCGAAGGCCCGGGGCGGGGATTCCACTCTGCCACGACCCCGCGATCATTACGATCCGGTCTCGGCGTACCCCCAAGGTCTTGCCTTCTGCTCGTGTAATCGATTCCAATCCTCCGTGTAATCGATTCCACGAGGAGGTGGACCGACGATGGCGGGCATCAAGGATGTCGCGGCCGAGGCAGGCGTGTCCGTCGCCACGGTGTCGCGGGTACTCAACGACCATCCGTCGGTCAGCCCCGCGTCCCGCGCCCGGGTGCTCGCCGCCGTCGCCGCGCTGGGCTACCGGCCCAACGCCGTGGCCCGGTCCCTGCGCACCGACCAGACCCGCACGCTCGGCCTGGTCATCAGCGATGTGCTCAATCCGTACTTCACCTCGCTGGCCCGCGCGGTCGAGGAGGAGGCGCGGACGCTCGGCTACAGCGTGATCATCGGAAACGCCGACGAGCGGCCCGAGTTGCAGGACCACCACGTCCGTACGCTGCTCGACCGCCGGATCGACGGGCTGCTGGTGTCGCCCACCGACCGCGGTTCGCCGCTGATACTCGACGCGGTGCGCGCCGCGACCCCGCTCGTCTTCGTGGACCGGTGGATCCCGGGCGTCGAGGTGCCCGTCGTACGGTCGGACGGCCGCGCCGCCGTACGCGATCTGGTCGCCCATCTGCTGCGGATCGGCCATCGCAGGCTCGCGATCATCGCGGGTCCCGCGACCACCACCACCGGCAGCGAACGCGTCGACGCCTTCCGTACGGCGCTGGGCGAGCACGGGGTCGCGCTGCCCGACGCGTATATCGGCCAGGGCGACTTCCAGGCCGAGAGCGGACGCCGGGCCGCCGAGCGCTTCCTCGATCTTCCCGAGCCTCCCGACGCCGTGTTCGCGGCGGACAATCTGATGGCCCTCGGCGCGCTCGACGCGATCCGCGCCCGGGGTCTGAGCGTCCCGGACGACATCGCGCTCGCGGCCTTCGACGACATCCCGTGGTTCGTACACACAGACCCGCCGATCACGGCCATCGCGCAGCCGACGGACGAGCTGGGCCGGGCCGCCGTACGGGCGCTGGCCGAACGCATCGCGGGCCGAGTCCCGCCGTCCGTCACACTCCCCGCCCGGCTGGTCGTACGCCGCTCCTGCGGCGCGGAGTTCCCGCCGGCCCCACGGCGTCCGGACCCCTCAACACCCCACCGGTCAGCACCCAACCCGTCAGCACGAACGTGAAGGAGCAACCCGTGAGTCACCCGGACGAGTTGCTGCGTGTCGAAGGGATACGCAAGACCTTTCCCGGCGTGGTCGCGCTCGACAGCGTCGACTTCGATCTGCGCCGCGGCGAAGTGCATGTCCTGCTCGGCGAGAACGGCGCCGGCAAGAGCACCCTGATCAAGATGCTCTCCGGTGCCTACCGTCCGGACGCCGGGCGCGTGCTCGTCGGCGGGCAGGAGGTCCGTATCCATGGCGCGCAGGACGCGGAACGGCTGGGAATCGCCACCATCTACCAGGAGTTCAACCTGGTCCCCGATCTGACGGTGGCCGAGAACATCTTCCTGGGCCGCCAGCCGCGCCGCTTCGGTCTGGTCGACCGCAAGAAGATGGAGTCGGACGCGGCCGAGCTGCTGGAGCGTGTCGGAGTCACCACCCCGCCGCACACCAAAGTGCGTGAACTGGGCATCGCCCGGCTCCAGATGGTCGAGATCGCCAAGGCGCTCAGCCTGGACGCCCGGGTGCTGGTCATGGACGAGCCGACTGCCGTGCTGACCTCCGAGGAGGTCGACAAGCTCTTCCGCATCGTGCGCGCACTGCGCGAGGACGGCGTGGGCGTCGTCTTCATCACCCACCATCTGGAGGAGATCGCGGCGCTCGGTGACCGCGTCACCGTCCTGCGCGACGGCCGCAGCGTCGGGCAGGTGCCCGCGTCGGCCTCCGAGGACGAACTCGTACGCCTCATGGTGGGCCGCGACATCGACCAGCAGTATCCGCGCCGGGCCGCGGAGACCGGTACCGCCCTGCTGTCCGTCACCGGACTGACCAGGGAGGGCGTCTTCCGCGATGTGGGCTTCGAGGTGCGCGCCGGTGAAGTCGTCGGTATCGCGGGGCTGGTGGGCGCGGGCCGTACGGAGGTCGTACGGGCGGTCTTCGGCGCGGACCACTACGACACGGGCTCGGTACGGGTGGCGGGCGCCACGCTGCCGCGCCATGACGTGAGCGCGGCGATGGCCGCCGGCATCGGTCTCGTGCCGGAGGACCGCAAGGGCCAGGGTCTGCTGCTCGACGCGTCCGTGGAGGAGAACCTCGGTCTGGTCACGCTGCGTTCGGCGACCCGCGCCGGGCTGGTGGACCGCGCGGCGCAGCACACCGCCGCCGCCCGGATCGCCGGGCAGCTCGGCGTCCGGATGGCGGGGCTCGGCCAACGGGTCCGCACGCTGTCCGGCGGCAACCAGCAGAAGGTCGTCATCGGCAAATGGCTGCTGGCCGAGGTCAAGGTGTTGATCCTCGACGAGCCGACGCGCGGTATCGACGTGGGCGCGAAGGTCGAGATCTACGAACTCATCAACGAACTCACCGCCGCCGGTCACGCCGTGCTGATGGTCTCCAGCGATCTGCCGGAGGTCCTGGGCATGAGCGACCGCGTGCTGGTGATGGCCGAGGGCCGGATCGCCGGTGAACTCACGGCGGACGAAGCGACACAGGACGCGGTGATGGCGCTGGCCGTCGGCGCCGCGCGCCCATCCGGACCGGCGATCGGCGAGGACGACGAGCAAGACGAAGAAGGGGTGGAGGGCTCCCGTGGCCACTGACACGCTCAAGAACACGACAGATAGCGGTGGCGACGGCGGTGGCGGAAGCGCCCGGGCGGTCCGCCGGCTCCTGCTCGACAACGGCGCGCTGAGCGCCCTGGTCGTTCTGGTGGTGGCGATGTCGCTGCTGTCGGGCGACTTTCTGACCACCCAGAACCTGCTCAATGTCGGTGTGCAGGCGGCCGTGACCGCGATCCTCGCGTTCGGTGTCACGTTCGTCATCGTCACCGCGGGCATCGACCTCTCGGTCGGCTCGGTGGCGGCGCTCTCGGCGACCGTCCTTGCCTGGTCGGCGACGTCGGAGGGGGTGCCGGTGTGGCTGGCCGTCGTGCTCGCCGTGGGCACCGGCATCGCGTGCGGGCTCGTCAACGGGGCGCTCGTCTCGTACGGCAAACTGCCGCCGTTCATCGCCACGCTGGCGATGCTCTCGGTGGGCCGCGGTCTGTCCCTGGTGATCTCGCAGGGCAGCCCGATCGCCTTCCCCGGCTCCGTCTCGCGGATCGGGGACACGCTCGGTGGCCGGCTGCCGGTGCCGGTGCTCGTGATGGTGGCGATGGGGCTGATCACCGCCCTGATCCTGAGCCGTACATACCTCGGCCGCTCGATGTACGCGATCGGCGGCAACGAGGAGGCGGCGCGGCTGTCCGGGCTGCGCGTGAAGCGGCAGAAGGTCGCCGTCTACGCGCTGTCCGGGCTGTTCGCCGCGGTAGCCGGTATCGTCCTGGCCTCCCGGCTCTCCTCGGCGCAGCCGCAGGCCGCGCAGGGGTACGAACTCGACGCCATCGCTGCGGTCGTCATCGGCGGCGCCAGCCTGTCGGGCGGTGTCGGCAAGGCGTCCGGCACGCTCATCGGCGCGCTGATCCTGGCGGTGCTGCGCAACGGCCTCAACCTGCTGTCGGTGTCGGCGTTCTGGCAGCAGGTCGTCATCGGTGTCGTCATCGCGCTCGCGGTGCTGCTCGACACGGCGCGCTCCCGCGCCGGGGCGTCGGCCGCGCCCGCCGGTGCGTCCGGTGCGGGAGGCCCGGGGGGCTCGGGACGTAAGGGCGCGAGAGCCGTGAAGTACACGGTCGCCGCGGTGCTGGTGGCCGCCGTCATCGGCGGTGTCTCCTTCTGGAACAACGGCTCCTCCGGCGGCGGGACCAAGCTCGGCCTGTCCCTCTCCACCCTCAACAACCCCTTCTTCGTCCAGCTGAAGGCGGGCGCGGAGGCCGAGGCGAAGGCCAAGGGCGTCGAACTCACCGTCACCGACGCGCAGAACGACGCGTCCCAACAGGCCAACCAGATACAGAACTTCACCAGCGGAGCCATGTCGTCGGTGATCGTCAACCCGGTCGACTCGGACGCGGCGGGACCGTCCGTACGGGCCGCCGACAAGGCCGGCATCCCGGTGATCGCCGCCGACCGCGGTGTCAACAAGGCGGACATCGCCACGCTGGTCGCCTCCGACAATGTCGCGGGAGGCCGGCAGGCGGCCAAGACGCTGGCGGAGAAGCTCGGCGGCACGGGGCAGATCGTGATCCTCCAGGGCACGGCGGGCACCTCGGCCAGCCGCGAGCGCGGCCAGGGCTTCGCCGAGGGCATCAAGGCGTACCCCGGTATCCAGGTCGTCGCGCGGCAGCCCGCGGACTTCGACCGCACCAAGGGGCTCGATGTGATGACCAATCTGCTCCAGGCGCACAGCGGGGTGAACGGGGTCTTCGCCGAGAACGACGAAATGGCGCTCGGGGCGATCAAGGCGCTGGGCTCCAAGGCGGGTACGTCGATCCCGGTCGTCGGCTTCGACGGCACACCCGACGGCCTGAAGGCGGTCGAGGCGGGCACGCTCTACGCCTCGGTGGCCCAGCAGCCGGCGGAACTGGGCCGGCTCGCCGTGCTCAACGCCATCAAGGCCGCGCGGGGCGACGAGATCGCCTCGACGGTGAAGGTGCCGGTCAAGGTGGTCACGGCGAAGAATGTCGCCGACTTCTCCTGACCACTCGACGGCTTGCAGGGGACTCAACGGCTTCCAGGAAAAGAGACGGGAAGACAGTGATGTACGACTACGACCTGCTGGTCGTGGGGTCGGCCAACGCCGATCTGGTGATCGGTGTCGAGCGGCGCCCCGGCCCCGGTGAGACCGTGCTCGGCTCGGATCTGTCCGTCCATACGGGCGGCAAGGGCGCGAACCAGGCGGTCGCCGCCGCCCGCCTCGGAGCCCGCACGGCCCTGCTGGCCCGGGTCGGCGACGACGCCCACGGGCGGCTGCTGCTCGACTCGCAGCGCTCGGCGGGCGTCGACACGGCGGGGGTGCTGTCGGGCGGCGCGCCGACCGGGGTCGCGCTGATCACGGTCGATCCGTCCGGGGACAACAGCATCGTGGTGTCGCCTGGCGCCAACGCCCGGCTGACCCCGGCCGACATCCGGGACGCGTCGGCTCAGCTGCGGGCGTCGCGGGTGATCTCGGCGCAGCTGGAGATCCCGCTGGAGACGGTCGGGGAGGTGGTGGCGGGTCTGGCACCGGGCAGCCGGTTCGTACTGAACCCCTCTCCCCCGGTGCCCCTGCCGGCCGCGATCCTGGCGGCGTGCGACCCCCTGATCGTGAACGAGCACGAGGCGCGGGTGGTGCTCGGCGCGTCGGTGGGCGACGACCCTGAGGAGTGGGCGAGGGCGCTGCTCGCGCTGGGGCCGCGCTCGGTGGTGATCACGCTGGGTGCGCGGGGGGCGCTGGTGGCGGACGACCGTACGACGGCGCTCGTCCCGTCCGTACGCGTGCGCGCCGTGGACACGACCGGGGCCGGCGACGCGTTCACCGCGGCGCTGGCCTGGCGGCTCGGCGCCGGAGAGAGCTTGGTCGAGGCCGCCTCCTACGCGGCGCGGGTGGGGGCCGCGGCGGTGACCAAGGAGGGGGCGCAGGTGTCGTTCCCGACGGCGGCCGAGGTGGCGTCGCTTGCCGGAGCGGCTCCGGACCCTGCCCCGGAACCACACGTAACCGCTCCGGGACAGACAGTGTCCACTCCGGGTCAGAGGGTGTCCGAGTGAAGAAGTCGGGGATCCTGAATCGTCATCTCGCGGGCGCGCTGGCCGAGCTGGGTCATGGCGACGGTGTCCTGGTCTGCGACGTGGGGATGCCCCTGCCCGCGGGCCCGCGGGTGGTGGATCTGGCGTTCCGGGCCGGGGTACCGAGGTTCGCCGAGGTGCTCGACGGTCTGCTGACGGAGCTGGTCGTGGAGGGCGCGACGGCGGCCCATGAGGTCCGCGACGCGAACCCGGAGGCGGCGCGGCTGCTGGCGGCACTGCCCGGCCTCGGTTTCGTCCCGCACACGGAGCTGAAGGAGCTGTCGGCGGGCGCGCGCCTGATCGTACGCACCGGGGAGGCGCGGCCGTACGCGAATGTGCTGTTGCGCTGCGGGGTGTTCTTCTGAGCCGCACGGCTGAGCCATACCGCCGGGCCACACCACGTGGCTCCGGTGCAGGGCCCCGTCTCGACAGGGGCCGGTCACGAGATATCTTGATGTCGAGCAATGTTGCAGACGTGGAGCGGAGCACCCGGTGACTGACTCGACCATCATCTACACACACACCGACGAGGCCCCGGCCTTGGCGACGTATTCCTTCTTGCCTGTGGTCGAGGCGTATGCCTCGACGGCGGGGGTCACCGTGGAGAGCCGTGACATCTCTCTGGCGGGACGGATCATCGCGGGCTTCCCCGAGCGTCTTGAGGAGGGCCAGCGGATCGATGACGCGCTCGCCGAGCTGGGTGAGCTGGCCAAGACGCCCGGTGCGAACATCATCAAGCTGCCGAACATCTCGGCCTCGATCCCGCAGCTGAAGGCCGCGATCGCCGAGCTTCAGCAGCAAGGCTACGCGCTGCCGGACTACCCGGACGACCCGAAGACCGACGAGGACCGCGACGTCCGCGCGCGCTACGACAAGGTCAAGGGCAGCGCCGTCAACCCGGTCCTGCGCGAGGGCAACTCCGACCGGCGCGCCCCCGCGTCGGTCAAGAACTACGCCAAGGCGCACCCGCACCGTATGGGCGCGTGGACGGCCGACTCGAAGACGAACGTCGCGCACATGGACGCCGACGACTTCCGCTCCAGCGAGAAGTCCGCGGTCATCGCCGAGCCGGGCTCGCTCCGTATCGAGCTGGCCGGTGACGACGGCAGCACGACGGTCCTGCGCGAGTCGGTGCCGGTGCTCGCGGGGGAGGTCGTGGACGCGTCGGTGATGCGGGTGGCGGCGCTGCGCGAGTTCCTCAAGGCCCAAATCGGCCGTGCCAAGGCCGAGGACGTGCTGTTCTCCGTGCACCTGAAGGCCACGATGATGAAGGTCTCCGACCCGATCATCTTCGGCCATGTCGTACGGGCGTTCTTCCCGAAGACGTTCGCCGAGTACGGCGAGGCGCTCGCCGCGGCGGGTCTGACCCCCAACGACGGCCTCGGCGGCATCCTGGGCGGGCTGGAGTCCCTGCCCGACGGCGCGGCGATCAAGGCGTCCTTCGAGGCCGAGCTCGCGGACGGCCCCGCGCTGGCGATGGTCGACTCGGACCGCGGCATCACGAACCTGCACGTACCGAGCGATGTCATCGTCGACGCCTCCATGCCGGCCATGATCCGCACCTCCGGTCACATGTGGGGGCCCGACGGCCAGGAGGCCGACACCCTCGCGGTCATCCCCGACAGCAGCTACGCCGGCATCTACCAGGTCGTCATCGACGACTGCCGTGCGCACGGCGCGTACGACCCGTCGACGATGGGCTCGGTGTCGAACGTCGGTCTGATGGCGCAGAAGGCCGAGGAGTACGGCAGCCACGACAAGACCTTCGAGATCCCCACCACCGGCACGGTGCGCGTCCTGAACGACTCGGGCGATGTCGTCCTGGAGCACGTGGTGAGCGCGGGCGACATCTGGCGTATGTGCCAGGCCAAGGACCTGCCCATCCGGGACTGGGTCAAGCTCGCCGTCACCCGCGCCCGCGCGACCGGCAACCCGGCGGTGTTCTGGCTCGACGAGGGCCGCGCGCACGACGCGAACCTCATCGCCAAGGTCAGGACCTACCTCGCCGAGCACGACACCGAGGGCCTGCGGATCGAGATCATGTCGCCGGTGGAGGCGACCGCGTTCTCCCTGGAGCGCATCCGCCGCGGCGAGGACACCATCTCGGTCACCGGCAATGTGCTGCGCGACTACCTCACCGACCTGTTCCCGATCCTCGAACTCGGCACGAGCGCGAAGATGCTCTCCGTCGTCCCGCTCATGAACGGCGGCGGGCTGTTCGAGACCGGCGCCGGCGGCTCCGCGCCCAAGCACGTCCAGCAGCTCGTCAAGGAGGACTACCTGCGCTGGGACAGCCTGGGCGAGTTCCTCGCGCTCGCGGTCAGCTTCGAGCACCTCGCGCAGACGACGGACAACGCGCGCGCCCAGGTGCTCGCGGACACCCTCGACCGCGCCACGGCCACCTTCCTGAACGAGGACAAGTCGCCCAGCCGCCGGCTCGGTGGCATCGACAACCGCGGCAGCCACTTCTACCTTGCGCTCTACTGGGCCCAGGAGCTGGCGAAGCAGACCGGCGACGCCCAGCTGGCGGAGGCGTTCGCCCCCCTCGCCAAGACGCTGGCCGAGCAGGAGACCACCATCGTCGACGAGCTGATCGCGGTACAGGGCAAGCCGGCCGACATCGGCGGCTACTACCAGCCCGACCCGGCCAAGGCCGCGGCCGTCATGCGCCCGTCGGCCACCTTCACCCAGGCCCTCGCGCTCCTCGGCTGACGCGAAGGCTCCCACGGGCAGGGGGGTTGTCCGCCCGCCAGTTCCGCCCCGTCCGACATGCTTGTCGGCCGGGGCGGTTCTGTCTTCGGGGCCGCCGGCCGGAGCTCACCGCGTTGAGCCAGTCGAGGGGGCTGCCTGTGCTGCGGTGTATACCGGCCATGTACGAGGCTGATTACCTCGATGTTTCCGGGACAGGTGGGGAGCCGCGTCGCGGAGCGGTTAGGATCACCGCATGGTCACGGCCCGGTCGCTGTTCGGCATCGCGAGGACCCGCCCTTCGGCGAGTCCGCTGCGCATGCTGTGGCTGGCCCTGCTGTTGTTCGGCTTCGTGTATACGCACGGGTTGAGTGCCGACAGCGCCGCGGGACATGTGGCGCCCCGGGCGAACGCCCCTTCCGCAGTGGCGAGTTCCGTCGATGACGCGCACGGCCCCGCCGGGGGAGCGGTGGCTGTCGTCGCACCGCGCGGCGGCGATGCCGATGGACACGGCTCCTCGCATCCGGCCACGGAGTGTGTGCCGGGGCAACCGCAGTCGACGCCGGGGCCGGTGGCTTCTGGCCTCATGGCGCGAGCGTGGGGACCGGCCGCTGTGCCGATTCTGGCCGCAGGGGGTACGGATCGGTTCGTGCCGGCCGCTCCCGCGTCGGTCACAGCGAGAGGGCCCGGCGTCCTTCAGGTGTAGGAGTCGGCGGCTCCGTCGCCCGATGACACGCGCCGTACCGGAGAACAGGTTTTCTCCGGGCTCGGCCCGCGCGGGCGTACTCACAGCGCTGACCTGCCACCCGGCGGCCCTATCGCGGAGGATCCGTGCCGTTCGCCATGCGTGTTCGCCCCCACGCACGCTTAGTTCCCAGCCTCAACTGGCCGCTGCCACTGCGCCTTCTCACGATCGGCAGTGTGCTTCTGACCGTCCTTCTCTGCGTCGTGGCGCATGCGAGGGACGACACCGCCCACTCGCCGGAGACACCGGCTACGGTCTCCGCCATCGCCGCGTCGGACATCGCGGCGCCCGGGACGCCTGGCCATCCGCACGCGCACACGGAGTGTGTACCGGGCCTCGTCGTCCGGGCCGCCCACGAGGCGCAGCGGTCGGCTCCGGCCGCTGTTGCCCCGCCTCTTGTCGTGCTCTCCGCCGTCGCCGGGGGCCCGGGCGCCCGGTCGGGCCCCGTGCGGGAGGCGCGCGGGCCACGGACCGAGCGCTCCGGCAGATCCACACTCACCGCCGTCTGCCGGTGGCGCGTCTAGACATTCCGTCCGCAGCCATCACCATCGGCTGCCGCGTGCTGGTACCGCGACCGGAGGCCCTTGGCCCCGCCGCGTCACACTAGCGCGCGAGATGAACCGCCACCCCCTCAGCGCTTCATCGAACGAGAGCGGAACGATGCAGTCACACCTCACCACCGACCCCACCTCCGCCCACCCCACGATCTCCGGACTCGTCGGAAACACCCCGGTCGTCCGGGTGTCCGCGCCCGGCGGTCCGCCCGGACGTGGCTTCTGGGCGAAGCTGGAGGGCTTCAACCCCGGTGGAATCAAGGACCGGCCCGGGTTGCACATGGTCGAACGGGCCCGTGCGCGCGGCGAATTGCGCCCCGGCGGCCGGATCGTGGAGTCCACCAGCGGCACCCTCGGGCTTGGGCTCGCACTCGCGGGAATGGTGTACGGCCATCCCGTCACCCTGGTCACCGACCCCGGACTTGAGCCGTCGATGACCCGGCTGCTCACCGCGTACGGGGCGGAGGTCGACATGGTCGCCGAGCCGCACCCCGAGGGCGGCTGGCAGCAGGCCCGCCGCGACCGCGTGGCCCAACTGCTGGACCGGCACCCGGAATCGTGGTGCCCCGACCAGTACAACAACCCGGACAACACCACCGCGTACACCCCCCTCGCCCTTGAACTCGCCTCTCAGCTGGGCCACATCGACGTCCTGGTGTGCAGCGTGGGCACGGGCGGGCACTCGGCGGGCATCTCCCGCGTACTGCGACAGCTCTACCCGGAGCTGCGCGTCGTCGGTGTCGACACCATCGGCTCCACCATCTTCGGCCAGCCCGCCAGGACCCGGCTGATGCGCGGTCTCGGCTCCAGCATCTACCCCCGCAACGTCGCCTACGAGAACTTCAGCGAAGTGCACTGGGTCGCCCCGCGCGAGGCGGTGTGGACCTGCCGTCAGCTGGCCTCCTCGCACTACGCCACCGGCGGATGGAGCGTGGGCGCGGTGGCGCTGGTCGCGGGGTGGCTGGCCCGTACGCTGCCCGCCGACACCCGGATCGCGGCGGTCTTCCCCGACGGGCCGCAGCGGTATCTGGAGACGGTGTACGACGACGAGTACTGCGCCCTGAACGGGCTGCTCGGCGTTCCGCCGGCCGAGGAACCTGACGCCGTGAGCCGCCCGGACGAGACGGAGGTGACGCGCTGGACGAGGTGCACCGAGGTCCTCGACCCGCTGACGCTGTCCTCCGCGCCGACGTCCACGTCTGCGCCCTCGTCCCCCGCGCCGTCCGGGCCGTCCGGGCCGTCCGGGCCGTCCGCGCCGTCCTCGTCCGAGGAGGGCCGATGAAGGGAACGCTCGCCCAAGTCCGTTCGTACGAGCGCAGCGTGCAGCTGCTGATGGTGAATCAGTTCACCATCAACCTCGGCTTCTACATGCTGATGCCCTACCTGGCGGCCCATCTGTCCGGCACGCTCGGCCTGTCCGGTCTGCTGGTCGGACTCATCCTCGGCGTACGGAACTTCAGCCAGCAGGGCATGTTCCTCGTCGGCGGCTCCCTCGCGGACCGGTTCGGCTACAAGCCCCTGATCGTCGCCGGATGTGTGCTGCGTACCGCCGGTTTCGCGACCCTGGGCTTCGTCGATTCGCTGCCCTCGCTGCTGGCCGCCTCCGCCGCCACCGGCCTGGCCGGGGCCCTGTTCAACCCCGCCGTGCGGGCGTATCTGGCGGCTGACGCCAAGGAGCGCCGGGTCGAGGCGTTCGCGCTGTTCAACGTCTTCTACCAGGCGGGGATCCTGCTGGGACCGCTGGTGGGAATGGTGCTGACCGGTGTGGACTTCCAGATCACCTGCCTGGTCTCCGCCGGGATCTTCGCGCTCCTGAGCGTCGTTCAGATCCGCGCGCTGCCCGCGCGCCGCGCCGACGACACGAGGAGGCGCGAGGACGGCGCGCGGGCCGGCCTGCGCTCGCAGTGGCGGCTGGTCTTCTCCAACCGGCCCTTCCTGCTCTTCTCCGCCGCCATGATCGGCTCGTACGTCCTCTCCTTCCAGGTCTATCTGGCGCTGCCGCTGGAAGTCCGGCGGCTGGGCGGCGACGGGGAGTTCGGGACGGCGGCCGTCGCGCTGCTGTTCGCCGTCTCCGGGCTGAGCACCATCCTCGGCCAGACCAGGGTGACCGCCTGGTGCAAGGCGCGCGTCGAGCCGGACCACGCGCTCATCTGGGGCTTGGTCACGATGGGTCTGGCCTTCGTACCCCTGCTCCTCGCCACGGCGATGCCGGTACCGCGGGACGGCGTGGGCCTGTGGCTGTTCGCGGCCGTGCCGCCCGCGCTCTCCGCACTGCTGCTCGCCCTCGGGACGATGATCGCGTACCCCTTCGAGATGGACACCATCGTCCGGCTCTCCGGTGACCGCCTCGTCGCCACCCACTACGGGCTCTACAACACCATCTGCGGAGTCGGCATCACCCTGGGAAACCTGCTCACCGGCGCGTCCCTGGACGCCGCGCGCGCGGCGGGAATGTCCGCGCTGCCGTGGCTCTGCCTGCTCGCGCTCGGACTCGCGTGCGCGGGCGCGCTGTACGGGCTGCACCGTACGGGACGCCTGACCGCGGCCGTACCCGAGGGGGTGCCGACGACAGCCTGACCGGACCGGCGATCCGGAGGGGTCAGTGCTGGTGCCCGTCGGCCTCTTCCTTGCCCGGCGATCCGGTCGGCTCCGTGTCCTCGGCGTCCCCTGTGGCGGGGGCCGTTCCGGCGGTGACCGTTCCGGTGGTGACGGTGAAGGCGGCGGTGCGCACGGTGCCGTTGTGCTTGAAGTCGAGGAAGAGCCGGTAGGTGCCGGCGCTGGGCGCGGTGGCGGTGAAGGACACGTCCGGACCGGGTTCGGTCTCGCCGTCACCGGGCGCGCCGTTGGGGTGAACGTGCAGATAGGCCAGGTCGCCGGAGCGCAGGGCGACCAGGTGGCCGTAGGCGCCGAGGTAGGGCTGGAGGTCCGTGACCGGCCGGCCCGCCTTGGTGACCTTCAGGCTCAACTCGCCTGCCGTCCCCGGGCGTAGGGGGCCGGTGAGTGTGACGGTGTAACCGTCGACCGTGGCGGTGGTGGAGGGGGCGGGAACCGGGGCGGGCCGGTAGTTGCCCGCGACGGCGAGGTCGGCGCCGAGCGTGAGGTTCTTCGCCCCCTTGGCGGCGGGGGTGAAGTCCGCGAAGAGGCGGTAGCCCCCGGCGGCGGGGAGGTTCGCCGGTGTGCTCCAGGTGCCGTCGGCCGCCCGGGTGGGGTGCAGATGCCGATAGGTGGTCAGGTCCTGGGAGGCGAGGATCAGATGCAGTTCCTTGTCGTGCTCGCGCTGGAACGCGGTGACCTGACGGCCCGCGCTGTCGCGTATGGCGAAGCGCAGTTCGGTGGTGCGGGCCGCGGGGACGCGGGGCGTCCTGAGGTCGAGGGTGTAGCCGCCCTCCGAAACCTGCAACCCGCCCGCCGGCACGTCATGACCACCCCGCGGCGCCTCCCCTCCCCCGTCGGGCGCACCTCCGTGTTCCGCGTGCGCCGCGGGCTCCGGATCCGTCGAAACCGGCGTGACCACGGTCCCGACCCCGTACGCCGCACCGAAGGAGGCAGCGAGCGCGGCGGTGTACGTGGCGATCCTTGACGCGGTGTTCATGGTGCTCTCCTCTGATCGTCCGGTGATGGTCCGGCCGGCTGACTGACCGACCACACTCACCATATACCCCATGGGGGTATCAGAAAGCCCCATGTCACCCTTGCGGCAAATACGGGGTGGGGGTATACATGGCCGAGTCGGCCAAGATACCCCTCCGAGGTATTGCAATCTCGGGGAAGCGACGAAATGCGGCTCCCGGGGTGACGGAACGCGCGGAGCGGAGTCAATGGGCCGGTCGGCCGCCGCTGATGTGACTGAGCGCGCCGTAGTTGGCCATTGCGAGCATCACAGTTGGCCACACAGCCTGACCCGGGCAGCTGTACCCGCGGGCTCTTCGGGAAGGCTCACCAGCCGGTGCGCTCCGTGATGCCGGTGCCGCAGAATGCCCTCACTGCCATGCCGCCCACTCCTTCACCGCGAACCGGTCGCCGACGCGTCGCACTTCGGCCGCGCCCGGCCCGGGGAAATGCGCGGGGAACAGCAGGGCGCCCCGGTCCGCGGCCTCCCCCAGCACCCGGCGCCGGCTGTCCCGTGCGCGGGGCTCGTCCTCGTCGAAGCTGGGGCAGTCGTCCGGCTCCGAGATCTGCAGTGGGCTGTGCAGCAGGTCCCCGGCGAACACCGCCCGGTCCGTACCCGACCGCAGCCATACCGCGGAGGAGCCGGGCGTATGGCCGGGGGCGGGCTCGATACGGAGTTGGGCGTCGATGTTGTAGTGGTCGCCCTCCCACAGCACGGTCTGTCCGGCCCGGTGCACGGGGGCGACGCTGTCCTCGAAGACGTTGGCCATCCGAGGACCGGAGCGGGTCCGGTGTCCGTTGGCCGGATTCCAGTAGTCGAAGTCGGCGCGCGCGATGACGTACTGGGCGTTGGGGAAGGTCGGCCGCCACTCTCCGTCGTCCGTCAGGCGGGTATTCCAGCCGACGTGGTCGCCGTGGATATGGGTGCAGATCACCGTGTCCACGTCCTGCGGGCACACGCCCGCTGCTGCCAGCTCTCCGAGGTAGGGGGTGTTCAGATGGTGGAAGGACGGCATGGCCGGGCGCTCCCGGTCGTTGCCGATGCCGGTGTCGATCAGGATCGTCCGGCCCTCGCTGCGGATCAGCCAGGTCTGGATCATGATGTGGATCTCGTCGGCGGCCGGGTCCAGGAAGGTGGGGGCGAGCCAGTTCTCGTGCGCCTGCCAGTGCTCGACGGGCACATCGGGGAAGACGTAGTCGCGGGCGCGGCCTTTGGCGGGCAGCTCTACCACACGGGTGATCTCCACCATTCCAAGCACAATGGTGTCCATACCCCCAGCCTGCGCGCCGGGTGACGCCGGCGCCATCGGCCGCACGGCTCCTCGGGAGGGAGCGGGATGCGGCCCGAAACGCCCGGTCGGCGACGCGCGACACCGGCTGGAGCCGGACGGTCGGCGCCCAGTCACAGCGGGTTCGTCGACGCTCACTCCGCGGTGGGTTCCCAGTCCGGGAACGTGGGACCTGCTCGGGGATGCGTGTGTGGCTCAAACCTGACCACGTGCGCGGTGCCCCAGCGCGTTCGAGGACGGTTACGCGCTCAGGCTTGTCGCGGGATCGACCAGGGCTGACGGGCAGTCAATTGTCTGTCGGTCAGCGTCCCAGCAGGTAGCCGAAACCCCTGCGCGTGTGGATCAGTGGAGGTTCCTCCTGGTCAACTTTCTGCCGGAGGCGGGAGATGAGCTTCTCGATGGCGTTGTCGGCTCGGCCGTCGCCCCAGACGTGACGGCAGATCTGTTCCTTCGAGAGGACCTGGTCGGCGTTGACCAGCAGGTGACGCAGCAGCCGGTACTCCGCGGGGGTGAGATCGAGCGCCCGCGGCCCGCGCCACGCCTGGCAGGTGGCGTCGTTCAGGACGAGGTCGCCGTAGCACGGTCCCCGCCACACAGGAGCGGACCCGCGCCCGCGACCGCGCCCGCGCAGTAACACCCGTGCCCTGGCGAGGACTTCGGCGATCCGGAACGGCATGGTGACGTAGTCCTCCTGGCCCGGCCCCAGTTCGGGAAGGAGGCTGTCCAGGTACTCGCACACGGTCAGGAAGAGGACCGGTGGGCGGTCGGCGGCGGGAACGCGACTGCGGGCGAGGCCCTTCAGGTCCGGCATCGTCGCGTCGAGGACCACCAGGTCGTACCGGTAACCCGCGATCCGCGCCAGCCCTTCGGCACCGGTGCGCGCCGTGGCGACCCGATAGCCCGCCAGTTCCAGAGTCGTCGTGAGCAGTTCGGAGATGTCTTGATCAGCGACGACGATGAGGACGTGCTGCCCGTCCCCACGGACCGCCGACGGTGTCTCACCGATGCTCCCGCGCGCCTCGTTCGCGCCGAGCGTCTCGCTCACCCCGCGCGCCTCGTTCACGCCGAGCCTCTCGCCGACCCCGCGCATCTCGTTCACCCCGCATATCCCGTACACCCCGTACATCCCGTACATGGAAGGACCACTTCGCGTAAGGCTCACGCTTCACATCCGAACGGCAGAGCCGGGGCCCCGGGCACCCGGGGCCATGGCGTCAGGCAGGGCGCTCCGTATTGATACCGGCATCGGTGTCGGCGTAGCCGAGGAAGTCGTCCACCATCCGATGGAACAGGGCGGCGAGCTGCTGAAGGTCCTGGGGCGACCAATCGGCCAGGGCCGCCTGCATCCCCCGGCGACTCGTCTCGCGGATACGGTCGACCACCTCGCGCCCGACCGGGGTGAGCTGGATACGCTGCGCACGGCCGTCTTCCGGATCCGGGACGCGGGTCACGTACCCCGACTTCTCCAACTGCTGTACCTGGCGGGTGACATGGGACGCCTCCACGGCCAGCCGGTTCGCCAGTTCGCTGGGGCGCAGAGGTTCGGTATCGGCGATCTGCCGCAGCAGCGCCACGGCGGCACGGTCCAGTGACACTCCGGCCTGGGCCATGAGGCGGTCGTGCTGCCGGACCCTGCTGGACAGATAGGCGACACGGCTCAGCGCGCGCTCGATCTCGATCACATCGGCCGAGGCCGGGGCCGGGGCCGGGGCCTGGACAACTGCTGGCGGTGACTTGGGCATCCATCCACTTTACCATCTGTTTGCCTGACTTAAGCAATCCCAATCCCACTGTGCACCACGCCGTACCCCTCGTACTGCGCTGGATGGAACAGCGCTTCCCCGGCGCCTGGGCCGACGGGGCAAGTGCCCAGGTCGTCTTCGTCGCTCCGGACGGACAGAAGATCACCGCCGCCGATAACCGGTCGGTCATCGACACGGCCGTGGGCGACATGGCCCACGGGCCCCAGGTCGCCGGCGCCGTGAACCCCTTCACCGCGAAGGCGGTGAGCGAGGACGGCTCGACGGCGTACGCGACCGTGACGTACAAGGTGAAGGCGGACGACCTCACCGACGCCGGTAAGAAGACGCTGGAGGACGCCATCCAGCAGGCCCGGGACGCGGGCCTGACCGTCGAGGTCGGCGGCACCGCGCTGGCGACCCAGCCCGCGGCCGGCGGCTCGGCGGAGGCGATCGGCGTCGCCATCGCCGCCGTGGTGCTGCTGATCACCTTCGGCTCCCTGGCCGCCGCCGGGCTGCCGCTGCTGACGGCGATCGTCGGTGTCGGGATCAGCATCGCCTCGATCATGGCCCTGGGCAGCGCCCTGGGTCTGTCCATGACGACCAGCACCCTGGCCTCGATGCTCGGCCTCGCGGTCGGCACCGACTACGCCGTCTTCGTGATCTCCCACTACCGCGAGGAGCGCGGCCGGGGACACACGCCCCAGGAGGCCGCGGGGCTGGCGGTCGTCTTCGCCGGGCTGAGCCTCTGGGGCGCCGTCGATGACGAGCACGTCCGCCTGCTCAACTATCGGCCAGTTCTTCCTTGTTGAGGACAAAGTATGGACGGTGCGGTGCGCTGTCCCTACCCTGGGCGTCGTTCTCGCGCGGAAGTCCGCGTGAAGCGCGGCGTAACTCCGCCGCCGCACCGCCGGTACGTGTACGAACTCCACTCCGTGGACGCGGGCCGCCCGGCCCCGCCCACTCGCAGTGCCCCAGCAGGAGGACGAGTGCAGCCACACAAGTACCAGAGCCCCCGCCCCAGTCGACGCAGATCACGGACCCTCGCCGGGCTTCTCCTCGCGGCCCTCATCACCGGAGGTCTCGTGGCGCCCGCGGTCGGCGCGGAGGCGAGGGCCCCCGCGGAACTGCCGCCGCAGGAACCCGGCGTCACCCTCCGTGTCTTCGACATCCAGTCCCCGCTCAGCAAACTCTGCGACCTGAAGCCGGCCCAGACCCCCAACGTCGACAAGCTGATCCCCACCGTCGACTGGTCCTCCACCGAGGGCTTCGGCTTCACGGACAACTTCGTGTCGCAGATCATCGGCAACGTCAACGTCCCCGCCGACGGCACCTACGCCTTCCGTCTGATCAGCGATGACGGCTCCCGTCTCCACATCGGCGACCAGCGGGTCATCGACCACGACGGACTGCACGGCGCCGAACCCAAGGACGGCGAGATCACCCTCACCGCCGGCTACCACGCGCTCCGTATCGACCACTTCGACCGCGGCGGCGAACAGCAGGTGACCCTCCAGTGGAAGCCGCCGGGCGCCACCGACTTCGTCCTCGTACCGAACTCCGTGCTCAGCACCGACGCCGGCGTCGTCCGCGTCACCGCTCCCGGCCGCAAGGAGTGCGAGGGCAGCTACGACACCCCCGGCGACGGCCTCCCGCTGACCGCCGTCCATCCCGGCTACACCCTCACCGACCTGCGCCCCGACGGCTTCGAGCCGCAGGTCTCCGCCATGGACTGGCTGCCGGACGGCAGGCTCGCCGTGACCACCTGGGGCGGCAGCAACAACACCGTGGGAGAGGCGTACATCCTCGACCATGTCACCGGTGACACCGGACCGGAGAAGGTCACGTACAAGAAGATCGCCGACGGGCTCAAAGAGCCGATGGGCATCAAGTACGTCGACGGAAAGCTGTACGTCTCGGAGAAACACCAGCTGACCGAGTTGACCGACACCAATGGCGACGACGTCACCGACACGACCCGCAAGGTCGCGTCCTGGCCGTACGGAGGCAACTTCCATGAATTCGCCTTCGGACTGCTCTACAAGGACGGGGACTTCTATCTGAATCTCTCGGTCGCCATCAACTACGGCGGCGCGACGACCGATCCGCAGCCGGCCGCGAACCGCGGCACCACGATCAAGGTCAACAAGGCGACAGGAAAGGTCAGTTACCTGGCGGGCGGTCTGCGCACCCCGAACGGGATCGGATGGGGCCCGGAGGGCGGTCTCTTCGTCACCGACAACCAGGGCGGCTGGCTGCCCGCGTCGAAACTCGTCCAGGTGAAACAGGACCGGTTCTTCAACCACTACACCAACCCGGACGGCCCGTTCGACGACCGTACGGTCACCAAGCCGGTGCTCTGGCTGCCGCAGAACGAGATAGCGAACTCGCCCAGCACACCGATGCTGGTCAAGAAGGGGACCTTCGCCGGTCAGCTGCTCTTCGGTGACGTCACCTACGGCGGAATCCAACGCGCCGATCTGGAGAAGGTGGACGGCGAATACCAGGGCGCGGTGTTCCGCCATACGCAGGGCCTGGAGGCCGGCATCACCCGGATCAGCACGGGACCGGACGGTGCGATCTACGCGGGCGGCCTCGGCGCCGACGGGAACTGGGGCCAGGAAGGAAAACTCCGCTTCGGCCTCCAGAAACTCACCCCGAACGGCACGAACGCCTTCGACATCAAGACCATGCGCGCCACCCGCGACGGCTTCGAACTCACCTATACGAAGCCGCTGTCGGAGGAGACCGCCGCCAAGCTGACGAGCGGCGGCTACTCCGTGGAGCAGTGGCGCTACGTCCCCACACCGGCGTACGGCGGCCCCAAGGTGGACGAGGAGCGCCTGCCCGTCTCGGCCGCCCTGATCTCCGACGACCGCCGCACGGTCCGGCTCACCATCCCCGGCCTGAAGACCGACCGGGTGGTGCACGTACGCTCGCCGCGCCCGTTCGCCTCGGCCGACGGCGAGCAGTTGTGGTCCACCGAGGCCTGGTACACCCTGAACGCGCGGCCCGGCCCCGAGGCGCCCGTCACGTCGTACGACGCCGAGTCCGGGCGCCTGTCCGGCGGCGCGGACATCGACACCGAGCACGCCGGCTACACGGGCGGCGGCTTCGTCGACGGCTTCGGCACCGAGGGCGCCACCGCCACCATCGAGGTCGAGGTGCCCGCGAAGGGCACGTACGACGTGAGCCTGCGCTACGCCAACGGTCCCAACCCGTTCGCCGGTACCAAAACGATCGGCGCCGGTGTCAACGGCGGGCAGACACGGCAGATCAGCCTCCCCTCCACCGGCGCCTGGAACCGCTGGTCCACCCGGACCGAGCGGTTCGCCCTGAACAAGGGCCGCAACACCCTCACCTACACCTACCGGCCCGAGGACACCGGCCATGTCAATCTCGACATGATCGAGGTACGCAGACCCGGCAGCCGCATCGACCTGTTCTCCGGCGGCAGCATCTC
The DNA here is from genome assembly GCF_000718095.1 of Streptomyces scopuliridis RB72. Classification (GTDB taxonomy): domain Bacteria; phylum Actinomycetota; class Actinomycetes; order Streptomycetales; family Streptomycetaceae; genus Streptomyces; species Streptomyces scopuliridis. The sequence goes on from NZ_JOEI01000002.1 coordinate 254,905, forward strand.
CACCGCGTGGCAGCACACCGACGGGCGTAGCGTCGAATGGCCGCGCACCCCCGAGAACTCCGTCGAAGTGTGCTGTGGCGACATCCGCACCAAGCAGTCCTTCGGGGACTTCAGACTCCACGCCGAGTTCCGGGTGCCGAAGCTGCCGCCGGACGTCACCGGGCAGGACCGCGGCAACAGCGGCGTCTATCTCCAGGAGCGGTACGAGATCCAGATTCTGGACTCGTTCGGTGTGGAGAAGCTCGCCGCGAACGAGGCCGGCGCGATCTACAACAAGGTGGCCGCGAACCGGAACGCCGGCACGGCACCCGAGACGTGGCAGACGTACGACATCGTCTTCCGCGCGGCCCGTTTCGACTCCGCGGGGAAGAAGACCGAGGACGCCAGGATCACGGTGGTGTGGAACGGCACCAAGGTCCACGACAACGTCGCCGTGGACGGTCCGACCGGCAGCGGCAACGCGGAATCGGCCGCGACGGGCGCGATCCGGCTCCAGGACCACGGCAATAAGGTCCGCTTCAGGAACGTGTGGGTCGAACCACTGGACTGACCGCCACGCAGTACTCCAGCAGGACTCCGACGCTTCCCCCGGCCGGAAACGGCCGGGGGAAGCGTCGGATCCGGATCGCCTGAATCAGTCGGGGAATCAGCCGGATCAGGCCATCGCCCGCGCCAGTCGGCGGTCCACCTGGGAGGGCGACATGGCGTGCTCGGTCGCGAGGATCCCCGCCCCGATGACCGCGGCGTTCTCGCCCGTACGGCTCGGCTCGATCCGCAGCACACGCGTGGCCAGCGGATGCGAGCGCCGGTACACCGCTTCCCGTACCCCTGCGAGGAGTTGGTCGTGTACGGCGGCCAGCGCGCCGCCGAGCACGACCGTGTCCGGATTGAAGAAGTTGACCAGTCCGGCCAGGACCTCGCCGACCGCCCGGCCCGCCTCACGCACCATGCCCACGGCGTCCCGGTTGCCGGAGGCCACCAGCCGCACCACATCGCTGCCCGAGGCCGCGTCCAGCCCCATACCGGCCAGTTTCGCCGCGAGCGCCGCCCCGCCCGCCACCGCCTCCAGACACCCGGTGTTGCCGCACCGGCACGACTCCTCCTGGTCCCCGACCCGGATGTGTCCGATGTCGCCGGCGCTGCCCTGAGCGCCGCGGTGGAGCCGGCCGTCGGCCACGATGCCGCAGCCGATGCCCGTACCGACCTTGATGTAGAGGAGGTAGCGGGTGTCCGGAAACGCACGGCGCTGCTCGGCCAGCGCCATCACGTTCACATCATTGTCGACCAGCGCCCGCACCCCGAAGCGCGAGGCGAAGAACTCAGGGATCGGATACTGGTGCCAGCCCGGCATGATCGGCGGATCGATGGGACGGCCGGTCGAGAATTCGACAGGTCCCGGCACCCCGACCCCGATCGCGCGCAGCGTCCGCGGCTCCTGTCCCGTCTCCTTCAGCAGCGCGTGCAGCGCCCGTTCCACCCTGCGCAGGACCGATTCCGGGCCGTCCGCGATCGACAGCGGCTCCTTGTGCGTGGCCAGCATCGCTCCACCGATGTCCGTCAGCGCCACCGCGCAGTGCGAGGCGCCGAGGTCCACACCGGCCACCAGGTGCCCCGCGGTGCGCAGTTGGAGCCGGCGCGGCGGGCGGCCTCCGGTCGAGTCGCCGGGGGCGGGGGCCGATTCGTCGACGAGTCCGTGCGCGATCAGCGCGTCCACCCGCTGGGAGACCGTGGAGCGGGCCAGGCCGGTGATCCGCGCGATGTCCGCGCGCGTCGCCACAGCTCCGGAACTGATCAGCGCCAGCACCTCGCCGGGCGTGTGGGTGGCGGAACCGCTGTGATCCGACGGCGCAGGCATGACAGTCACCCTAGGCACGACTTTCGCTGCTCACAAGGCGTTCTATGTTCGCCGGTCGGCACAAGTTCCCGTCAACTCGCCCAAAAGCAAGACCGCTTGGGCTCTTGACAGGCCAAAGGCGAGTCACGACTCTGCACAACAGACCGCTGACCGAGGAGCCGGCTGATGCTGACGATGCAGGGCGTGTCCAAGAGCTTCCTGGGGGTGCGTGTGCTCCACGACGTGGAGCTCGACCTCGAACGGGGTGAAGTCCATGCCCTGGTGGGCGAGAACGGCGCCGGCAAGTCCACCCTGATGAAGATCCTCGCCGGCGAGCACATCCCCGACACCGGCACCATCACGATCGACGGCACCGCGCACACCTTCACCCACCCGGCGCAGGCGCAGACCGCCGGAATCGGCATCATCCACCAGGAGTTCGCGCTCCTTCCCCACCGCACCGTCGCCGAGAACGTCTTCCTCGGCCGTGAACCGGTCCGCCGCGGGCTGGTGGACCGCAAGGCCATGGAGCGCCGTACGGGTGAACTCCTCGCCGAGATCGACGAAACCGGCATCACGCCGCGCACCCTCGTCCGCGAGCTGTCCGTGGCGCGCCAGCAGACGGTCGAGATCGCCAAGGCCCTCGCCTCCGACGTCCGTGTCCTCGTCATGGACGAACCCACCGCGCCGCTGGCCGACCATGAGAGCGAACTCCTCGCGGCGCTCGTGCGCAGGCTCGCCGCGCGCGGCCTCGGGATTCTCTATATCTCGCACCGTCTGCCGGAGGTCTTCGACCTCTCGCGGCGCATCACGGTCCTCAAGGACGGGCGTCGCGTCACCACACTGCGCACCGCCGAAACCACCGCCGACGAGGTGGTCCGGGGCATGGTCGGGCGGGAGCTGACCGCCTATTACCCGCCGCGTGCCCGCCCGGAGGAGATCGGGGCGGAGCGGCTCACGGTCACCGGCGGCGGCAATGCCCGTATTCATGACATGAACCTGACCCTTCGGGCGGGAGAGGTCGTGGGCGTCGCCGGTCTCCAGGGGTCGGGGCGTACGTCACTGGCGCGCGCCCTGTTCGGTGCGGCCCCCTTCACCACGGGCCGCATGACCGTCGGCGGCACACCGCTGCGCCCCCGCCGTCCGCGCCAGGCCATCCGCGCCGGCATCGCGCTGGTCACCGAGGACCGCAAGACGGAGGGGCTCGCGCTGCACCAGTCGGTACGGGACAACGCGCTGCTCGTCACCCGGGCCGTCTCCCCGCGCGGCGGACCGCCGACGGGCAGGGAGATCACGGCGCTCCTCGAACGCGTGCGTCTCCAGGCGCGTGGTGAGGACCAGCAGGCGCTGTATCTCTCGGGCGGCAACCAGCAGAAGGTCGTCATCGCCAAGTGGCTCGCGGCCCGGCCCCAGGTGCTGCTGTTCGACGAGCCGACCCGCGGCGTCGATGTCGGTGCCAAGGCCGCGATCCACACCCTCGTACGTGAACTCGCCCGTGAAGGGCTCGCCGTACTGATCATCTCCTCGGAACTCCCCGAGCTGATCGGTATGAGCGACCGGATCCTCGTGATGTCCGAGGGCCGTCTCGTGGGCGAACTGCCCGCCGACGCCGAGGAGGAGAGCATCATGCGACTCGCCACCAGTGGCCGCCGGGGCGGACGGGAGGAGGCCGCGTGACCGCGACCGAACCCGGACGGCTCGTACCGCCGCGGGCCGGTGTCCGCCTCCGTCGGATCCGGCTCGGCGATCCCGTGGTCGGTGTGTGGCTCGCGGCGCTGACCGTCACTCTCCTCGGCTGGATCGTCGTCGCCGCCCGCGGCGGGGATTTCCTCACCACCACCAACGCGGTCGCGATCCTGCAGAACAGTGTGGCGCTCGGACTCGTCGCCGTCGGCCAGTCCGCCGTCATCCTCACCGGCTCCCTGGATCTGTCGGTCGCCTATCTCATCAGCCTCGGCACACTCGTCGCGGCCGAGACCATGGCGAGCGGCGGTGTGGTGACGGCCGTGATCGCCGTCCTCGCGCTGTCGGCCGCGGTCGGGCTCGCCAACGGGCTCATCGTCACCGGCCTGAAGGTCAACGCGTTCATCGCGACACTGGGCACGGCGTTCATCCTGCGCGGCTGGATCGAGGACAACTACACCGGTCCCGCCGGGAAGGTGCCGGCCTCCTTCCAGCATCTCGGGTACGACCGCGTCGGTCCCGTCCCCGTCTCGGTGTTCCTCCTCGCGGCGGTGGCCGCCGCGGTGTGGTTCCTCACCCGCCGTACCCGACTGGGCCATCACATGTACGCGACCGGGGGCGACGAGCACGCCGCCAGGCTCTCGGGCGTCCGGACCCGCCGTACCGTCGTCATCGCGCACATCATCTGCTCCCTGTGCGTCGGCGCGGCCGCCCTCTTCCTCGCGGCGCGCCTCGGCGCGGGTGCGCCCTGGGCGGGTACGGAGGCCCGCTACGACCTTGAATCGATCGCCGCGGTGGTCCTCGGCGGCACCGCGCTGGCCGGCGGTCGCGGCGGGGTGGCGGGGACGCTCGGCGGTGTGCTCGTCCTCGCCGTTCTCGACAGTGTCTTCAACCAGCTGGCGGTCGACCCGTTCTTCAAGAACGTGGTCCGCGGTGTCGTCATCATCGCGGCCGTCGCCGTCTACGCCAGGCCCCGCCGTGCCGCGAAGGGAAGGCCGACCGCATGACCACGGCAACCGTCACCCACCACGGCAAGCGTGTCGTACGGGCGCTGGGCACCGGTGCCCCCGTCTATGTGCTCCTCGCCGTGCTGCTCGCCGCGCTGGCTTTCACCGATCCGGGGTTCTACGAACCCGACCGCTTCCTCTCCTTCGTCAAGCGCGCCGCGCCTCTCGTCATCCTCGCCGCCGGCCAGTATCTGGTCATCGTCTGCGGTGAGTTCGACCTCTCCGTGGGGGCGATCGTCACCGCGGGTGTCGTGGTCGCCGCCGAGTTGTACGGCTCGTTCCCCGGCGCCCCCTGGCTGCTGGTCACCGCCTTGCTGCTGGTCGCGGGCGGGGTGGCCGGACTCGTCAGCGGGCTGATCACCACCGCGCTGCGTGTGCCGTCGTTCATCACCACCCTCGGGATGATGCTGATCCTCGAAGGCGCGGTGTTCTTCTGGACCGGCGGCTCCCCGCAGGGCGCCCTGCCGACCGCCTTCCGCCAGCTCGGGCGCGGCGCCGCGTTCGGCTGGCTGCCCTGGGCGGTGATCGTCTGCCTTGTCGTGGGCGCCGCCGCCGTCCTGCTGATGCGCTCGGACTTCGGCCGTACGCTCGTCGCCACCGGCGACAGCGAACGCGCCGCGGCCCTCGCCGGGGTGCGGGTCGCCCGCGCCCGGATCATCGCGTTCGTCCTCTCCGGGGCCGCCGCGGCGATCGCCGCCGTCCTTGTCGGCGGCTTCTCGGGCGTCTCCGCCCAGGCGGGCAGGGGCTATGAGTTCGAGGCGATCACGGCCGTGGTCCTCGGCGGTGTGGTGCTCGGCGGCGGGCGGGGCTCCGTGGTCGCCGCCATGGCCGGCGCCTTCTCGTTGCAGGCGCTGTTCACCCTGCTCAACCTCCAGGGCGTCTCCGGCGCGCTGGAGTCCACCGTCCAAGGATGCATCGTCATTGCCGCGGTCGGCCTGGGAGCCGCCGACTGGTCCCGGCTGCGCCGCCGACGTACGAACCCCTCGGGAGGACAAGCCTCATGACCGCGATCCGCCCCCTGCGCAGAAGTCCGCTCCGCGGCCGCGCCCTCACCTCGGCCGCCGCCCTGCTCGTGGCGGGTCTCCTCGCGTCCTGTACGAGCGACACACCACCGGACTCGCCTGCCGCCCCCGGCAGCGCCTCGGCCTCGGCGGACGACTCCGGCAGCGGCAAGCAGTCGGAGTTCTTCGAACAGGCCGAGTACGACCGTCAGTTGGCCCTCGCGAAGGAGCAGCCCCAGGGCCCAGCGGGCAAGCCGTGGGAACAGATGCTCAGCCCCGAACTCATCGACGCCGCACGGTACAAGAAGCAGAAGGCGGGCGGCGTCCATCTCTGTTTCTCCAACGCCGGTGTCTTCAACCCGTGGCGCCAGGTCGGCCTGAAGAACATGACGGCGGAGGTCGAACTGCACAAGGAGATCACCAAGTTCACCGTTCTCGACGCACAGGGCAAGGACGACAAGCAGATCTCCGACATCCAGGAGCTGACCGGCAAGGGCTGCGACGCGCTGATCGTCTCCCCGAACACCACCGCCACACTCACCCCCGCCGTCGAGCAGGCCTGCGCCAAGGTGCCGGTCATCGTCTTCGACCGCGGTGTGGAGACGGACTGCGCGGTCACCTTCATCAACCCCGTCGGAGGCTACGGATACGGGGCGGTCGCCGCCGACTTCCTCGTCGAGAAGGTCAAGCCGAAGGGCAAGATCCTCGCCCTGCGCATCTCGCCCGGAGTGGATGTGCTGGAGACCCGCTGGTCGGCCGCGAAGGTCGCCTTCGACAAGAGTGAACTCGACGTGGTCGACGTGAAGTTCACCGATGGCGACCCGGCCAAGACCAAGTCGGTCGTCACGGACGCGCTGACCCGGCACGGCTCCATCGACGGCGTGTGGATGGACTCCGGTGCGACGGCCGTGGCCGCGGTGGAGGCGTTCGAGGACGCGGGTCAGGACGTACCGCCCATCACCGGTGAGGACCAGCAGGACTTCCTCCAGGCGTGGAAGGAGAAGAAGCTCACCGCGATCGCCCCGACGTACCCCACCTTCCAGTGGCGTACCCCGGTCATCGCCGCTCTGAGGATCCTTCAGGGGCAGCAGGTCCCCAAGGAGTGGAAGCTCCCGCAGCCCTCCATCACGCAGGACACCCTCGACGAGTACCTCAAGCCGGGCATGCCGCCCCTGCACTACGCGATGTGCGGCTGCGCCGATCTTCCCGGGTTCCCCAAGGACTGGGGAGGCAAGGGATGACGCGGTTCCCGCTCGGCGCCAACCCGTGGATCTGGCACTCCCCCGTCGGGGGCGGCGCCCTGGCCGAGGTCCTTCCGAGGCTGGCCGGCTGGGGTTTCGACTGCGTCGAACTGCCGCTGGAGCAGGCCGGGGACTGGGAGCCGGCGGCCACCGCCAAGCTGCTGGACACGACCGGGCTCGCCCCGGCGGCCGTGATCGCGGTCATGCCGCCCGACCGGAATCTCGTACGGACCGATCCGGGTACCGTACGGGCCACCCAGGACTATCTGCTGCGGTGCGTCGACGCGGCCCACGCGGTGGCGGCACCCGTCGTGGCGGGCCCGGTGTATACGGCCGTCGGGCGCACCTGGCGCATGACCCCCGCTGAACGGGCCGCCGCCTACGCGGAGTTCAGGGAGAACATCGCGCCCGTGACCGACCACGCGCGCGCCGCCGGGGTACGGATCGGGGTCGAGCCGCTCAACCGGTACGAGACAGGTCTGCTCAACACCGTCGGCCAGACCCTGACAGCCCTGGAGGGTCTCGACACCTCGGTCATCGGGATCGCCCTCGACACGTACCACCAGAACATCGAGGAACGCTCGCTGCCCGGCGCCGTCCACGAGGCCGGCTCCCGCATCGTCCACGTACAGGTGTGTGCCAACGACCGCGGCACGCCCGGTGCCGACCATCTCGACTGGGCCGGGTTTCTCACCGCGCTGGACGGGAGCGGCTACCGGGGCGCGCTGTGCATCGAGTCGTTCACCGCGCACAACAACGCGATCGCCGTCGCCGCGTCCGTGTGGCGCCCCCTCGCCCCCAGCCAGGACGGGATCGCCACCGAGGGCCTCGCCTTCCTCCGCCAGGCTCTCGACACCCCTTGATCGGTACCGCACCCGCACACCGAACTCCCCCAGAGAGGACCGGTTATGAGCCGTCATACTCGCGGCATAAGAAGGGCGGTCGTCGCCGCGGCAAGCGCGTTACTGCTCGGGTTCGCCGCGATTCCCGCCGCCGCCACCGCCGCGACCAGTGAGGAACCCGCCTTCCGCGCCCTGCTCTTCACCCGCGCCGTTGGCTACGTCCACGGTTCCATCCCCGCGGGCATCAAGATGTTCGAGGAGGAAGCGGCCGAGAACAACTTCGAGATCGTCCAGACTGCCGACCCGGCCGTCTTCGACGACGAGAAGCTGAAGGACTTCGACGCCATCGTCATGCTGCAGAACTCCGGCATGGTCTGGGACACCGAGGCACAGCGCGACGCGATGGAGACGTACGTACGCAGCGGCAAGGGCGTCGTCGCCGTTCACAACACTCTCGACATGGGCGTCGAGGAGCAGTTCCCGTGGTGGGACGACACCATCAACGGCGGCGTCCATATGCCGGCCCACTCACCCGGCGTGCTCCAGGGAACGGCCAAGGTCGCCGACCGCGTCCACCCCTCCACCAAAGGTCTGCCCGAGCGCTGGGAGCGCCCGGAGGAGTGGTACAACTTCGACCGCAATCCCCGCGGCGACGTGCATGTCCTGGTCACCGCGGACGAGACGACATACAACCCGGGCGGCTCCGCGATGGGCGCCGACCACCCCATCTCCTGGTGCCGCAGCACCCAGGGCGGCAAGGTCTGGGCCACCGCGATGGGGCACGACACCCCGGCCTACAGCGAGGCGTTCTTCCGGGACCATGTCATCGGCGGCCTGAAGTGGGCGGCGGGCACCGAGGCGGGTGACTGCGGCGGCACCGTCTGGAGCGGCTACGAGAAAGTCACCCTCGACGACAACACCGCCGACCCGATGGAGCTCGACGTCGCCAAGGACGGGCGCGTCTTCTACGTCCAGCGCAGCGGCGAGGTGAAGATCTTCGACCCCAAGGCCCACTCCACCGTCACCGCGGGCAAGCTCGACGTCTACACCGGCGGCGAGGACGGCCTGATCGGCATGGAACTCGACCCGGACTTCAGCAGAAACGGCTGGATCTACCTGTACCACTCGCCCGCCGGAGCGACGAAGGACATCAACCGTCTCTCCCGCTTCACCATCAAGGGCGACACACTCGACCCGGCCAGCGAGAAGAAGCTCCTCGACGTTCCCGCCTACCGGGACCGCACCTTCCCGGAGCCCGGACACACCGGCGGCGCCGTCGAGTTCGGCCCGGACGGCACGCTCTATCTCGGTGTCGGCGACGACGTACCGCCCAACCTCGACCCCAACTGGCAGGGGTACGCGCCGATCGACTGGCGTCCGGGCAAGGAGATGCTCGACGCCGCACGGACCGCGGGCAACACCAACGACCTGCGCGGCAAGATCCTGCGCATCAAGCCCACCAAGAGCGGCGGCTACACCATCCCCAAGGGCAACCTCTTCAAGCCGGGCACCAAGAAGACCCGTCCTGAGATCTACGCCATGGGCTTCCGCAACCCGTTCCGCTTCACCGTCGACCAGAAGACCGGATACGTCCATGTGTCCGACTACGGTCCGGACCGCGGCGCCCCCACCACCGACAGAGGGCCGGAGGGCCTCGTCGAGTACAACGTCATCAAGAAGCCGGGCAACTTCGGCTGGCCGTTCTGCCACGGCAACAACCAGGCGTATGCCCCGTACAACCCGGACACCAAGGAGGTCGGCGCCAAGTTCGACTGCGCGAACCCGACGAACCCCTCGCCCAACAACACCGGGCTTTCCGACCTGCCGGACCTGACGCAGCCGGAGATCTGGTACGGCTACGGCGCCTCCGAGGAGTTCCCCGAGATGGGCTCGGGCGGCTCCGCCCCGATGAGCGGCCCGGTCTACCGCTACGACGCCAAGAACCCCTCCACGACGAAGTTCCCCGCCTACTTCGAGGGAGCCGGCTTCTTCTACGAGTGGTCGCGCAACTACGTCAAGGAGATCCGGTTCGACAAGGACGCGAAGCTCCTCAAGATCAACGACTTCCTGTCCTCGGCGAAGTTCAACAAACCGATGGACATGACCTTCGGCCCCGACGGCTCGCTGTACGTCCTCGAATGGGGCAGCGCCTTCGGCGGCGGCAACAACGACTCGGGCCTGTACCGCATCGACTACGCCCAGGGGAAGCGCATCCCGGTCGCCAAGGCCTCGGCCTCCGTCACGAACGGGCCCCTGCCGCTCGACGTCGCCTTCTCCAGCGAGGGCAGCACGGACCCGGACGGCGACGCGCTGACCTACGCGTGGGACTTCGACGGGAACGGTACGTACGACTCCACCGAGGCGGCCCCCACCCACACGTACACCACCGCGGGGGATTTCACCGCCCAGCTCAAGGTCACCGACTCCACCGGCAAGTCGGGCTACGCCAACATCCCCATCACCGCGGGCAATACCGCGCCCAAGGTGACCATCGACTTCCCGGTCAGCGGCAAGCTCATCACCTTCGGGGACAAGATCCCCTACAAGGTGACGGTCACCGATCCGGAGGACGGGCCGGTCGACTGCTCCAAGGTCACCGTCAACCCGGCCCTCGGCCATGACGACCACGAGCACCCGACCACCGATCTCCCTGGCTGCGAGGGCACGGTCGACACCGGTGACCTGGGCGGCCACCCCGAAGGCGCGGACCTCACCTACGTACTCAACGCCAAGTACACCGACAAGGGCGCGGCGGGAGCCTCCGCGCTCACCGGCTACGGCCGCGCCGTCCTGCAGCCCAAGCACAAGCAGGCCGAGTACTACGACGCGCAGTCCGGCACGCGCGTGGTCTCCCAGGCCGGCGCCGAGAACGGCAAGCGCATCGGCGACATCAGCGACGGCGACTGGATCGCCTTCGACCCGATGAGCGTCGAGGGCATCAGCGGCGTCAGCTACGCGCTGTCGTCCCCGTACGGCGTCGGCGCGATCGAACTCCGGGCGGACGCTCCGGACGGCAAGCTCCTCGCCACCACCCCCGTCCCCAACACCGGCGGCTGGGACACCTACCGATCCACCCCGCCCGTCCCGGTCGAAGCCCTCGCGGGCACCCACAGGCTGTATCTGGTCTTCACCTCCCCGCAGAACAACGCGTTCGACGTGGACGCGGTGGAGTTCATCAGCCCGTAGGACCCGAGCGGCGACACGGCACGCGCGGCGCGCCCGGTGATCCCACCGGGCGCGCCGCACTCTTCCGTACGGGCCGGCTCAGCCCAGGAAGCTCAGCCGGACCTGACGGTTCAGGTTGTCACCGTTCGTGTCCGTCAGCCTCCGTCAGTACCACCGCGCATGCTCCTCTCCCTCAGTACCCTGCGGCCGGGTGCGGCCCACGACCTCCAGCGAACCGCTCTCGGACCACCGCCCCGTGTAACCGGAGTCCGTGAACGAGCCCCGGTGGCTGGCGGCCGGCTCGTGGCAGCCGTCGCACAGTCTGTCGAAGGGCAGCGCCGTGCCCGCGGCCCAGATCTGCCCGGTGCTGCCCGTGGGCAGCACCTGTCCGTCCGCATCGCGGACCGTGACGCGGACACGGGGCACAGCGGCGCCCATGGCCGTACGGCCCGCCGCGTTCCGGGCGCCCACCGTGCAGTCGACCGCCGTCCAGGGCATGGCGCCGTCGCGGGGTGAGAACTCGGCCAGCAGCCGTGTGAAGGGCAGCAGTTCGGCATGGCGCTCCACGAGCCCGGGCGGCAAGGGACCACCGGTGACCAGGACCGTGCCCAGCCGCTCTTCCGCGCCCGGTCGGGATTCCGTCAGTACCGCCTCGTACTCCTCCGGTCCGTACACCGCAGCGGTACCCGAACCACGGAGGTGGGACACGGCCTCGCCGGCACCCGGAGGACGCGGTCCGTGAAACCTGCTTCCCGCGGCGACCGCCCACCACACCGCGGCCAGGGCCCGTGCGCCGCCGACCTCCTGACTCGCTGTCACACCGCGTGCGGGACGGCCGGCCCGGCGCAGCCGGGCACCGAGCGCGAACAGCCAGGCCCGGTGGTCGACGAGATGCCCCGTCACTCCGTCGTCGGCGCCGAGTTCGGTCAACAGGTAGGCGACATCGGCCGGCCCCGACCGTGGCAGGGAAGCGTCCACCCGGAGGTGCGTGATCTTCGCCCATGTCCGCTCGTCGTCCAGCACTATCGCGGGAAGCGGCCACCGCTCCTTGGTCGCACCGCTGCACAGCACGAGCGTCGCGCCGCTCAGACCGGCGATCCGCACAAGGGAGGCGTCGTCGACACTCTGTGGCACCGGGACGCACACTCCGCCCAGCTTGAGTACAGCCAGCTGGGCCACCAGCGCCTGGGCGTGGTCCGAGCAGTGAACGAGCACAGGGTCGCCGAGTTGCACCCCGTAGCGCAGAAGCGCCGAGGCCAAGCGGCCCGAGCTGCTCTCCGCCGACTCGTAGGTGAGCGCGCGACCGCCGTCGGCGACGACGATCTCGTGGGGGCGCCTGGCCGCCGCGAGGCTGAACAGCCCGTCCAGGGTGCCCGAATGCGCGGCGCCCTCCCTGATTCCGGTCAGGACCGTGCGGCCCCCGCTCCGCCCGGTCGTAGCGGGCGTACCCGCGCTGATCGTGGTTGCTGCGCTCACTCAGGGCCCCCAGGAATGACGTGCTCGCTTCGTCGGAAGGGAGGCCCGGGATCCGGCGAACGGTCATTCCTGCCCCAGGCGCCCCGCCCAGTGTCGCGGTGCCGGTCTGGGCAACTTCTTAAGTACATCTGGCGACCGCTCGGCCCCGCCTCCCGAAGTCGGTCCACCGCTGACCGCGTCGGTCAGCGACACCCGCGAACGCCGGGGTGGAGGTCAGGGACGCGTGGCCGTGGCCAGCCAGACGGCGCCGCGCAGCCGGACGCCGTCCGGGGTTTCGTACGGCCGGAGCGCCTCCCTCACCCGCTCGCGGGCATCCCCGACGACCTCCTCGTGTACGCCGTCGAGGTTGAAGCGGACCGGTCCCATCGCGAAGTAGAAGTCCACGGCCTCGTCGGCGGTCCGCCCCCAGTCGACGGACCCCTCGACGGAGGTCACCGTCACCTCGGTGAATCCCGCGGTGGTGAGCACCTCGTGGATGCGGGCGGGATCGGAGAGCGACACCATGCCCCGCTGCGCGGGAGAAGGCTGCCGGATGAGCGCGTTCACCGGCGCGAAGATCCGGGCCGAGTCCGCTTCGGGGGAGGGCAGTTGCGGGCAGATGAAGGTGAGCCGGCCGCCGGGCCGCAACGCGCCACCGATATTGGTGAACGCGGCGATGTGGTCGGCGAAGAACATGACCCCGCCTCGGCTGACAGCGGCGTGGTAGTGGCCGGAGGGGAACGAGTGAACCTGCGCGTCGCCCTGTTCGAAGACCGCGTTGGCGATGCCTTCCTCGGCGGCGATGGCCCGCGCCCGCTCCACCATGGGCACGGAAATGTCGATCCCCACGGCCTGTCCTAAGGCGGCCCGGCGGGCAGCGAGGCGGGTGGTCTGGCCTGTGCCGCATCCGATGTCGAGCACACGGTCGCGCTCGCCGATCGCGGCCGCCTCGAACAGTGCGTCGTTGAACCCGCCGTTCAACGAGTCATAGCGGTCGGGGTTGTTGGCCCAGTGTGCTCCCTCGTGGCCGTTCCACGCGTCTGCTTGCTGGGTGTTGGCGATCGGCTGCATGGACGCTCCACGGTTCCTGATTTAACTGGAGTCCATCTCCAGTATTCAACTCTAGAGATAGAGTGCAGCCGTGGGTGACGTCAAGCCGGTCCGGCAGCGGCCGGAGTCAGACCCCGATCAGTTCGAACGCTATGGCCGGGGTACCACCGAACCGTTCACCGAACGTCCGTACCTTCTTCTCAAGGAACGCGCGGGCATCCGCCATGGGATGGTCCGGGCCCAGATAGTCGAGGTACGACCGATGAGCCTCCAGCGCGGCCACCCCGTGGTCCAGAAAACCCGTCACATCGACGGCGTGGTCGGCGAACGGTGAGCCGCCGACAGCGGCGTACCGGACGCCCTTCCAGGGTTCCAGCCCGTCTTCGGCGAGCTCGGGGAAGATCCATCGGTTGCCGGCGTCACCCGCCGCGTCCAGCAGGGCGCGGCCCACATGGCGGTGGTCCGGCGAATTCCAGTCGCCGCCCCGCCATCGCTCATGGAAGTTGAGCGTGACCAGGATGTCCGGACGATGCCGCCGGATGGCGGCGGCGATGTCGCGGCGCAACGGCAGGCCGTACTCGACGACGCCGTCCTGGTGGTCGAGGAACTCGACCACTTCCACACCGACGAGGGCAGCGGCCCGCAACTCCTCCTGCTCCCGGACGCGTGCCGCGTCTCCGGGTTCCATGGTGTCCATGCCGGCCTGACCGCGTGTCACCATCACATAGACCACCTCGCGGCCCGCGGCGGTCCAGGCCGCCACGGCACACGCGGGGCCGTACTCCAGGTCGTCGGGGTGGGCGACAACGGCCAGCGCGCGCTGCCAGTCGTCGGGCATCGGGGCATACGGTTCGGCCACGGGCGGTTCAGCTCTTCTCTTCGGCGGGGGACCGGACCGGCTCGTAGTCCGCGTGGTCGATGCCGCGCTCCCAGACGGCGTTGAACGCGTCGGTGCACATCTTCGCCAGGGCCGGGTCCTCGGTCAGTTCGTGCGGACCCCACGAGCCGTCGCCCGCGAAGTGCGTGAAGCGGACCAGCCGGCCGTCGAACACCCAGAAGTCATTGCCCGGAAGCAGCAGATCGGACACCTGGCGGCGGGGCAGCCAGCGCACCTTCTCACCGGCCGGGACGTTGACGATGGTCGTCGTCTCCCACTCGTAGCGGATGAAGTCCGTGACCGGCTCCGAGACGATCCGCAGCCGCCGCCAGTCGACACCACGGCCCACGGTCTCCTGCACGAGCTCGACCCAGTCGAGGTGCCGGTCGTACTCGATCGGCTTGCCGGCCTGCCAGTCCACGAACAGCGCGCCTTGCGGGGTGTACATGTCGCGCATCTCAAGATGGATCGCCGAATGCTTCGCCTGGGCGATCAGTTCCTTGAACGCGGGCAGATTGCTGGACATCGCTGACTCCTCTGGGTGAGCCGGATCCGAACGGCCGGGTCGAAGGCTCATTGTCGCGGCGTGGTGGTGCGCACAGCGTCTCGCAGATTGCTCTCTTCGGACCCGGAGACACGGGTGCGCACGGCCCAGCGCACGACCGGACCGCTGAGCGCCAGGGAGACCACGAAGAGGGCGGCGAGCAGCAACCAGCCGACGAGGCCGAGGCGGTCCGGCACGGTCGTCACGAGGACGGGGCCCGCGATCACCGCCAGGGCGTCGCCGGTGGCGAAGACCCCGCCGTACTGACCCTGGGCATGCTCGGGTGCCAACTCGTACCGCAGGCCCCAGCGGGCCGCCTCCCCCCAGATCTCGCCGAGCGTGAAGAGCACGGTGGCGACCGCGAGCACCGCGGCGGCGGCCCACCCCGGGATGCCACCGGACAGCGCCGCGACCGCGCACGCGACAGCGAGAACCAGGAACGTCCATCGTTGCAGGCGGCTCGCGCCGGGCACCGTGTCGGCGTCCCGGGCGACATACACCTGCAGGAACACCACCATCAGTGTGTTGACGAGCATCAGCCACGCCGCCATCGCCCGCGGCGCGTCGGTGTGGGTCACCAGCCACAGCGGTATGCCGAGCGCGAGCACCGTCGGACCGATCCTGGCGAGCCCGGACACCTGGGCGACCAGGATGTACGGCACGTCCCGCACCGCCGAGGGCCCGCCCTTCAGGCGCGGCCGCTTGGGCTGCCGGGGCACGTGCGGCAACCGCATGTACAGGCCGGACACGACCACCATCGCGGCCGCGTTGCCCCAGAAGAGTGCGAGGTAGACATCCGGCGAGTCGACGGCGATCACGAAGCCGGCCGCCAACGAGGCCAACGCGAAACCTCCGTTGAACACGGATCGCATGTAGGCCGACAGTTTCACCCGCCCTTCCCTGCCCATGACCCCCGACACCAGTGCGCCGCGCGCCACATGGCCGGTCTGCTCGGCGGTGCCCAGCAACGCCGCCATCACCACGTACATGGGGAAGGAGTGGACGAACGCCGCTGAGATCAGCATCATCGCCTTGCACAGCGCGAGCACGGCGGTCGTGCCCCGCGGCCCGAAGCGGTCCGCTATGAAGCCGACCGGAACACCGAGCACGAGGGCCATCACGCCGGCCGTCGACAGGCCGATGCCCACCTGTCCCGGGGACAGTCCCACCACCCGGACGAAGTAGACGGCACCGCCCGTCACGTACAGGCCGTTGCCGAGGCTCGCCACAGCTGTGCACAGAACGAGGAGCCGCCCCGGCCCGGCGTCCGGTAGCAGCTTGGACCAGATCGACGTACGGCCCCGCTGAATCTGCTCGGAATCGGTCATGTGCAGGCTCCCGCCCGAAATGAGGATTGACGCTCTGTCAGGACGCGGGCATGATCGATAAATCCATGATGACTGCGCCGAAGGGGATTTCCATGCCGCATTCGTTCGTCCCCATCGGAACCGTCCGCGGATCGCGACAGGAGTCCGTCCAGGACAACTGGGGAAGCGTCGAATGCCGCATTGATTTCGACCCGGAGGAATTGGACGCGGATGCGACGCTCGGACTGCGGGATTACTCTCATGTCGAGGTCGTGTTCGTCTTTCATCGGACCGACCGTGTCTGCCGGGGTACGCAGCACCCGCGCGGAAACCCGTCGTGGTCCCGAGTGGGCATACTCGCCCAGCGCGCACCGAACCGGCCGAATCACATCGGCGTCACCGTTTGCGAACTGGTCGCGGTCGACGGTCTCACCCTCTCCGTCCGCGGTCTCGACGCTCTCGACGGCAGTCCGGTGCTCGACGTCAAGCCCTATCTTCCGGAGTTCGCGCCGCGCGGGGAGGTCCGTGCACCGAAGTGGTCCGGCGAATTGATGAGCAATTACTTCTGAGATACTCAGGCTCTCCCCCGTCGGGCTCGCCTGTGTGGTACGAGCCATCGCATCCCTCACGTCGGTTCTTCCGGCGGATCGGCGGGCAGGTGAGCGACCATGTCGGTGCGCCCGGACGCGATCAACGTGTTGATCTCGTCTGCCGAGAGGTCCTCCGCCGAGAGCAGCACCACCGGGAGCGCTCCGGCGAAGGTCAGTTCCTCGGCGCGCCTGGTGCGGGCGATGCGGCCCGTACCGGTCTGGGAGGGTACGGCGAGGAAGTCGAAGCCCCGCGCCGCGGCTTCGGCCGCAATGGTGGCCGGACCCCGGGCCGTTGACTCGTCCGGACCGGACGCCGCCGCGACCAGCAGCCCCACCGCGCGCGCACCCGCGGCCTTCAACGCGCCCGGAGCCGTTGCGTCGTCCCCGACCGGGCAGCGCACGGCACCGTCCGCCGTGCGCAGGACCAGTCCGGCCGGCTTTCCCCCGGAACCGTCCGCCTCCGCGACTCGGCTCTCCAGGATCAGCCCTCCGACCGTGAGCGGCACGTCACGGGGCTCGGCGTCGGTCGGACGGCCCGCGAGCCGGTGCACGGTCTGTGCCGTGAACTCCGGGTCGCGGTCGCGCAGCCGGTCGAAGGTGTTCATCGGCCGCCGGCTGCGCAGCGCGAAGACCGTGCGGTGCCCGTTCGTCCGTCCGCGGCGGCAGAGTGTCTCGAACCACTCCACACTCTCACGGGCCTCGGCCTGCGCCGCTCCGATCACCGGTTGCCGGGTACGCGCGTACGTGTCGAGGGCCTCGGGAACCGCCGTCCCCTCGGCGAGGGCACCGGCGAGGCACATCGCGTCGTCGATCGCCAGCGTGGTTCCGGACCCGGTGGAGAAGTGCACGGTGTGCGCCGCGTCGCCGATGAGCACGGACCGCCCGTCATGCCAGCGCTCGTTGACGATCGTGCGGAACGGCTGCCAGCCCGCGGTCTGGGCATGCAGCGGCGCACCGCGCAGCTCGTCGGTGAAGAGCGCGGCGAGTCGCTTCTCCAGCTCGGGGAGCGGCCGGTCGTCCAGCCCGTGCCCGGCGAGGGTGGTGGGGTCCGCCTCAACAATGAACGTGCTCTCGTCGGCGGCGTGTGGATAGGAGTGCACGATCAGCAGCCCCGGACCGAGGTCCTTGAGGACGAACGACGGTTCGAGCACGACGGGCGCGGCGGCCCACAGGAACCTGGTCCGCCCTGCGGTGACGGTCGTGCCGAACGCCTCCCGCCGGGAGGTGCGCAACCGGCTGCCCGCCCCGTCGGCGAGGACGATCACGTCGGGCGCGTCCCGCCCCTCCGGTATCGAGGTGACGGTCCGGCGGATCAGGCGCACCCGCGGCGAGTCCGCCGCCAGTTGGCGCACATGGCTGTGGAAGGTCCGGCGACGCAGTCCCACCATGCCGTAGGCACCCGACCAGATGCGCTCGTCACCGCAGAGTGTCAGTGTGCGGTTCCAGACGCCCCTGGCCGTCGCCGGCAGCGCGAAGGCTCGCGGGAAGACGCGCTGGACGTGATCCATGAAGTCGGTGGACATGACGATTCCGGCGCCCGGTCCCCGACTGTCCCGGTCGTAGAGATCGATGGTGATGTCCGGTCGCAGGCGCGAAAGTTCCAGGGTGAAGAACGCCCCCGCTGCCCCCGCCCCGACGACCGCCACATGACGCGGCGGCCGACCGGTCATCGAGGCGATCCGTCCCAGTGGAATCGTTCGCCGCGCGCGAGCGCCGCACCCCGCGACGCCGCCATCATCTCGCCGCTGGCCACCTTCATGATGGTCATGAACTCACCGAACCCGGGCTCCGGAGCGTCCAGGTCGCCGCCGGCCGCGGCCATCAGCTCCAGCCAGCGCAGCCGGTGCTCCCGAGCGATGAGGAAGTGGCTGTGCGCCTGGTGCAGACGCGGTTCCCAGGCCGCGGTCAGGTCGTTGTCGCCGTACATCCTGATGAAGTGCTCGGCGAGGTGATCGGCGTGCATCGCCCAGTCGGTCACCGGGAACAGCGGCGCGAGCACCTCGTCCTCGGCGACGAGTTCGTAGAACCGGGCGGTCAGAGCCCGGAAGAACGGTTCACCGCCGATCGCGGCGTAAAAGTCCTCGACTTTGCGGTCGACCTGCGACGAGGTCATCCGGTCACCGGACTTGAGCCCCTGGTCGGCGACGAGCAACACCTTGCCGTCGTGTGGTGGTACCGGTTGTGGCGGCACGGAATTCTCCTCTTCAGTCGAGCAACAGTGCGGCCGCGGACAGCGTGTTGACGGTGCATCCACGGAGCTTCTTCGCCTGGAGCGTGCCGAGGCCGTAGGCCATCGACGTGATGCCCATCCGGGGCGCCAGTTCGGCAGGCCGGTAGAACATCGTGGCGAAGTACGTGAACGAGGCATCCGGGCGGTCGTAGTCGGTGCCGCTCATCAGAACCGTCCACCGCGCTCCGTCGCGGACAAGGATGCTGAAGGACAGGAGGTCGTCGCCCTGTCGCGCCTCCACCACCATGACGTTCCTCGGGCCGAAGTGCTCGCGGAGGTGCCGCAGCGAACCGGCCTCACGCTCCGCGTCCGGGGTCCCGCCGTATTTGGTCACGATCTGCGCCCGCAGCCGGACCAGTTCCGGCTCCTGGTCCCGGACGGTGCGCTCGCTGATCACCACTCCGCGGAGCGCGATGTCCCGCAGCTCGCGGCGCACGGCGAAGCGGCGCTTGCGCGGCAGCCCGGCCACGTATCCGTCGAAGTCCGGCCAGGTGACGTCCATGTCACAGCGGTCGACCATCGGCACGACGTCGAAACCGCGCGTGCGCAGGGCGTCCAGGAACTCCGGGAAGTCGGGCCTCAGGAACAGCGCCGCGATGCTGCGCATGCCCTGTTGCCGGCACCAGTCGACGAGCCCGTCGACGTACGCCCGCACCGCGGCGGGATCGTGTGCGCCGGGCCCGACCGGGGCAGTCTCGTAGTTCGGGAACATCAGCAGGCAGCAGGGAAAGACCTCTTCGGGTGCGAGCCCCCGCCAGGGGTGCGGTCCGTGCTCGGCCACGCCCTCGTCGACGGACCCGCCGGAGAGCACTCGGTGGGGATCGAACCGCACATGGCCGGTCGGCCGGTCGACGGGACCGCCGACGAGTGCCACGGAGGGTACCCCGTCGCCGGAGAGCTCCAGTGTGTGCGCGCCCCCGGGGATACGCCCCTCGGCGAGCATGATCCAGCGTCGGCTCAGCGTCGCCGGGGCACCCACGCCGAGGTACTCGTCCCAGTCGTCCGCCACCCCTGTCCGCACCGCGAAGGTGCCGGGTAAGGGCCGCATGACGGCAGCGGCTGCCGGCGGATCGTCCATCTGCGTCACGGCGGTCATCCCTTCGGTTGTCTCCGGGCCGCGTTTGTCTCCGGCGCGGGGCCCGGGTGTGCCGGGCCCCGCGCCGAGCCCGAGGCGGTCCGTCGCACGGAGTGAGATCAGACCTCGACCACGGGGCTTCAGACGGTGACCTGGTCCCACACCTCGGCCGGGCCACAGGCCTCGTGTGCGTCCCAGACCTGGATCAGGTCCCAGACGGTGAGCTCGTCCCAAACCCGCAGCTCGTCCCAAACCCGCAGCTCGTCCCAGACCTTCAGCTCGTCCCAGACCTTCAACTGGTCCCAGACCTCAAGCCGGTCCCAGACCGGACGTGCTGTGATGTGCTTGTCGTGCATGTCGTGTCCTTCCGAAGAGTGCGGTAGTCCGGACCACCCAGGAATCACCGCCTCACCGTCGGCCGGTGGGCACATGCGGTAGCCGCTCGGGCAGCGAAGCCGCTCGCGAGGAGATGAGCCATTCCTGGCCATGTCCGGTGAGGGCTTCGCTTCCGCCCCCGGTTCGGTGAGTGTCGCAGAGGGGTCCGACACACGTCTTCTCCCAGGTTGCTCGGACGACGAGCCGGGTGCGGCCGCCAGGGACGGCCGGAAAACCGCAGGCGGAAGGGGCGGAGCCCGGTACCGCGAAGCCCTGGCGAGGGGCGGGGCGCCGGCCACGACGCGTGGGACGTCAGGCCGCTCCGGCTCCGAAGGCGAGGACGACGTTGTGGCCTCCGAAGGCGAACGAGTTGGAGAGGGCGGTGGTGAGCCGAGCCTCTCTCGGTTCCGCGCCGACCACGTCGAGGCCGAGTTCGGGGTCCACCACGTCCAGGTTGACGGTCGGTGGCACGAGTCCGTGCAGAAGGGCCTCCACGCACACCACCGCCTCCACGGCGCCGGCCGCTCCCAGGCTGTGGCCGGTCATCGACTTGGTCGAGGAGACCGGTGTCCGTCCGGCGGCCTCCCCCAGGACGGTCCGCAGCGCCCTCGCCTCCGAGGCGTCGTTGTACCGCGTCCCCGTGCCGTGCGCGTTGACGTACGAGATGTCGGAGGCCGACCAGCCGGCCGACCGCAGGGCCTCGCGCATCGCACGCGCGGCCCCCGCCCCCTCCGGGTGCGGGCTGGTCACGTGATAGGCGTCGGACGAACGTCCGTATCCGCTCAGTGTGGCGAGCACGTCGGCTCCCCGGGCACGCGCGTGCTCCTCCGATTCGAGGACCAGCACGGCCGCTCCCTCCGCGAGCACGAAGCCCGCCCGGTCGGCGCTGAACGGACGACTGGCGTGCTCGGGCTCCTCGTTGAGCGTGGACAGCGCCTTCGTCCTGGCGAAACCGGAGACCAGCAGGGGGGTGACCGGAGCTTCGGTACCACCGGCCAGGACCACGTCGGCCTCACCGGAGACGATCATCTGGTGGGCGCCGCTCAAAGCCTCGCCACCGGACGCGCAGGCCGTCCCCACGGAAGTACTGGGGCCGGTGATGCCGTGCGCGAGGGCGATGTGGGAGGCGGCGCTGTTGGACATCGACATGACCACGGACCGCGCCCCGATCCTGTTCGGTCCCGCCGTCTCCAGCAGCCGGGCGTTCGTCTCCCAGCTGCTCGCTCCGCCCGCGCCCGTCCCCAGCACCACGCCCACGCGGTCCCGGTTCTCTTCCGAGAGGTCCAGCGAGGCGTCCTCCAGGGCGAGCCGGGCCGCCGCGAGCGCGAGTTGGGTGCACCGGTCGGTGGACAGCTCCTCGCGCCGGCCCGGGGCGAGATGGCCGGGGAGGTCCACCTCTCCGGCGATGCGTACCGGGAGTCCGGTCGCGTCGAACCGGGTGATGGAACGAATGCCACTGACCCCTTTGAGCTGGGCCTGCCAGAACTCGTGCCGGCCGACGCCGATCGGTGTGACCGGCCCGAGGCCGGTCACGACCACCCGCCGCCCGCTCATGCCTCCTCTCCGGTCCCGTGTGCGGAGAGGTAGTCGATGACGTCGCCGATCGTGGTCATCGCGAGGGCCGTCTCGTCCTCGACGGGTGCACCGGTCTCGGCTTCCACGATCGTGAGCAGTTCCACCATGTCGAGAGAGTCGAGGCCCAGGTCCTCCTTGAACGTGGCGTCCAGGCTGATCTCTTCGGGGAGAAGGCCGAGCTTCTCCTCCAGCATGGCTGTCAGCCGCTCCAGGATCGCGCCGGCAGAAGTGACTCCTGTTTTCACGGTCATCATCCTTCGTCGAGGGTCGGGGTCCCCGCCGTCCGGACGCCGATGACGTCCGCGTGCAGGGCGAGGTCGTGGCAGACCGCACCGACCGCCGTGACGAACCGGTCGGCCTGTTCGGTGGTCAGCGACAGTGGGGGCTGGATGCGCAGCACTCTGTTGCGGTTCGCCGTGACGAACGTGAGAATCCGGTGATCACGAGCGAGCTGCCCGGCGAAGCGCAGGCACATCAAGTCGCCCAGCGAGGACTCCAGGGCCTTGCCCGCCCGGCTCATCGCCGTGCGCACGTCGTCGGGCAGCCAGTCGACGAGGGTGTGCAGGTCACCGGGCAGCCGGGTGAGGATCTCGTCGGCCATGGCGCCCGCGGCGCCGGAGAAGTCGCCGTCGAGCTCAATGGCGTTCATCAGGCCGATGCCGCGCACCTCGCGGATGAATCCGTACGGTTCGCAGACCGCGCGCAGGGAGGTACGCAGATACGTCCCGGTGTCGCGGGCCCGCTCGGGCAGCTTCTCCCCCTCCAGGACGTCCAGCGTGGCGAGGGCCGCGGCGGCCGCGAGGTTGCCGCCGCCGAAGGTGGACGAGTGGAGCATGGCCCGGTCGCTGCTGCCGTAGGCGGCGTCCCAGAGACCGGCCCGGACCAGGGTGGCGGCGATCGGGACGAGTCCGCCGGAAAGAGACTTCGCCAGGCAGACGACGTCGGGCCGCAGGCCGTCGTGCTCGGCGGCGAACATGGCGCCGGTCCGGCCCAGACCCGTCTGGATCTCGTCGAGGACGAAGACGGCCCCGGCCCGGGCGCACAGACGTTGGGCTTCCAGCAGATAGCCCGGTGGCGGCAGCACGACGCCGCCTTCGCCCTGCACCGGTTCGACGATGAACGCCGCGGCGCCCTCGATGACGGCAGCGAGCGCGTCGGCGTCCCCGTACGGGACACCGACGACATCGCCCACCAGGGGGGCGAACGGGGCGCGGTGCGTGTCCCGCCCGGTGACGGACAGGGCGCCCAGTGTCTTGCCGTGGTAGCTGTTGTCGGCATGGACCAGCCGGGTGCGGCCGGTGGCCGCGCGGGCGACCTTCAACGCGGCTTCGACCGCTTCCGTGCCGGAGTTGCTGAAGAAGACACGTTCCAGCCCGCCCGGTGACACCGCGCTGAGCCGCTCCGCCAGTTCGGCCGTCTGCACCGGCATGGAGATGTACTGGGCGAAGGTGGGCGCGCCCAGGTCCAGGAAGTCGCGCAGCCGGGCGACCACGTCCGGATGGTTGTGGCCCAGGCCAAGAGCGCCGTAGCCGGCGACGAAGTCCAGATACTCGACCCCGTCGGCGGTGGTAAGCACGCACCCCTCGGCCCGGGTGAACACCCGGTCCATGCCGTGGGCGGCGAACAGCCTCGCCATCGGTGGGTTGACGTGGTCACGGAAGCGCCGCCTGGTCACCGCGGTGATGTCCTGTCGCGGCGGGGCGGGCCGGGACCGCGGCCTGTGGTGAACGTCCAGCCGGGCGATGTCGTCGTCGGCGAGGACGCGCCCGAAGGAGGCGAGCGGCTTCGGCAGGAAGCCGTGCCGCGCCGCGAGCGCGCCGACCCGCCGCACCCCCTCCACATCGATCCGGCGGCCGAGTGACCAGCACTCGGCGCGGCCCTCCAAGGCCAGCACGATGGTCTCCGCGAGGCAGCCATTGAGTTGCTGAGTGGGCCCCGGCAGGCCGCCGTCACCGACCACGACCGCCTCGACCGCGCTGACGAGCCCGCCGTCGACGACGAGCACGTCCCGGCCCGTCGGCGCCGACGGCGCGTCCCGCGGCAGGGCGACATCCACGACCACGGACCCGGGATGCAGGCGGCCGGTGTCGATGACGCCACCGGACGAGGACGCGGCCACGTACAGACGAGGGGTCGCGTAGCACTCCGAGACGTGCTCGCGCAGGGTCACTCGCGCGTGGTCGGCCGGATCGAGATAACTGAGCAGAGCGGAACGGGAACGGCGGCTGCGGCGGGTCACCAGCTCCAGCCGGAACCCGTCGGCGAGCAGCAGTCGGGCGACGGCGAGCGCGATCGAGCCGGGATAGCCGACGACCACGACCGGGGTGTCCTCGGCCGGCAGTGCGAGGAGCCGCGCACAGGCGAGGAGGGACTCGTGAGCGGCATAGGTGGTGAGGGAGTTGCCGCTGGTCACGGGGACGTCCACATGAGCCGCCGTCCAGAGTCCGCGGTCGCCGACGATCGAGGTGGCACCGCCGAGGCCGACGATGTCCGCACCCGCGTCCCGCAGTGCCTCCACCTCATCGGCCACCATCTCCCGGGCGGCGGTGGGACGCCGCAGGATCTGTTCCGCGGTGTGGGCGAGACTGCGGATCTCGCCGTCGCACCGGCTGCCGGTGAGCGAGGTGACGGAGCCGAGCATCGGCAGTGGGACGTGGAGACGAGGGCCGGTGGCGCGTACGGTGCCCCGGTGATCGTCCAGCAGCCGGCCGAAGAGATCGAGGCCGCGTATCTGATTGCGGTGGGCCGGGCTGACTGCGTGGGCCAGGAAGCCGAACTTCACCGGAGCTCTCCTTCAGTGTGAGCGGGCACGTGCGCCGGGGGCGTACGTCAGCGTCCGGGACGAATGCGGGCCGGCGCGGCGGGCCGGCGGGCCATGTCGAAGGTCAGCTCGGGAAGCCGGTCGCGCTGCCAGCCCAGGGAGGACAGCAGACTCAGCCCGTCTCCCTCGTTGTTGTGGGCCATCGGCACGGAGTAGAGGTCGACGGTGGACGGCCGGCGCAGCCGGTCCACGAGTTCGCCGGGGTTCACGTCGGTGAGGTGACGATGGCTGACGGTCAGCTCCCCGAAGGTGCGCTCCCATTCGTCTTCCAAGAGGTGCAGCACCTGCGTCTGGCGGCCCGCCTCGCCGCCCCGACGGCCCTCCCGGTAGGTGCGGATCACGGAGTGCCCGCCGTCGATGAGCCGGAAGATACTCAGATTCCCGGCGATCCGGTGTCCGTTGACGGTCACCTCCTGCACCAGCGTGGGCACGATGTCGGGCACCATGGCGGCGGCTCCGTCCCCCACGAAGGCAAGGACGTTGGCGTCCCGGGTCAGGGCCACCGCGGGCACCGCCTGGAGGGCGTCGCCCATCAGGGCCCGTCCGTACCAGCCGGAGAATCCCGGCCCGGTGCGCGGCAGGTTACGGATGGCGGAGAGCCCGCCCCGCCCGACGTCGAAGACGCCGGTGTAGGTGTACCCGTGGGTGGTGATCAGGGTGTCGAGGACCGAACCGAGGCGGTCGAAGAAGTAGTTGGGGCTCATCGGGGCCAAGGGCAAGGTGTGCACGATGTCGGAGGCGCTGTCCCGGCTCTCCCCGATGGCGCGGACCCGCCGCGACCTCAGCGGTTCGGCGACATCGAGCCGCCGGTGCAGCTCGCGCAGGAACTCCACTCCGTCGCACCTCAGCCGGTGGTCGGCGAATGGCGCCAGATGCTCTTCCTCCCGCGTGACCTGCACGATGCGCAGCGAGCGGGCGAGTGCCCGGGGGGAGAAAGGCGTCGCGGCCTCCGCGATCCGGCTCTTGAGGAAGAACAGGCACTGTTCGTCCCGCGGCCGGAGCCGCCCGCCGTGGTGCAGGAAGTCGTGGATACGGTCCGAGTAGCCGTAGACGCCGAGTGTGCCGAGGTACTCCGGTACGACTCCGCCGTCCCGGTAGCGGGCGACCGAGCCGGGGCGGGTGAGCGAGTCGGCGAGGGCGATCCCGGCCCGGGCCGCGATGTCGTGGACGAGATCGCGCTCCTCGGTGCCGAGCCTGCCGCACTGCCACAGAAGCCTGTCCGGACCGTGGTTCACGATCTCCATGACGGGAGCGATGGCGTCCTCGTGGACGGTGAGCCGTGCGCGGGGCCCGGTTTCCCGTGCGGGCCGGGAGGCCGGCGCGGCACCGGACCCGGCACGGTGCCGCGCGGATGCCGTCCGCGCCGCGACCGCCGTGGTGCGCAGCACCTCGGGCGTGGCCAGCAGCACGACCGGGCCGCGGCCGGCCTCGTAGGCCGTGAACGCCTCGCTCAGCCGGTCCGTCAGCTGCTCGGGGTCGTCGAGATAGAGGAACGGGACGCCCCTGGCCCGCAGTACCTCTCTGGTGTCCTCCGCGCCGTGCACGGTGCCCTGGAACGGAAACCACGCGTCCCGCGGCGAATCGGCGCAGACGATGAATCCCCGGGCACGCGCGTCCCGGAGATTGGCCAGGGTGCCGCGGAACTCGTCGGCCATCCCGCTGGTGACCACGATCAGGAAGGGTGCCGCGTCCAACTGCCACCGGGCCAGTGCCCCGCAGGCCAGGCTGTGTTCACTCGGACCGCGCAGCACCGGGTTGCCTCCGCGCGCCGCACGCACCTCCAGGTCCGCGATCAGACCGGACACCACGGAGCCCGTGTAGTAGTGCAGGCCCCAGGCGGAACCGGCCCGCTCGTCCAGGAAACCGGCCAGCTCGTCGGAGAGCAGCGCGGGCGTGCTCGCGGCGGCACCGCGCAGAGGGGCTCCGGTGTAGCCGAGCTGCACGTAGTCGGTGAACGCGCAGACGACGTCGGCTGCCAGGACCCAGGGCAGGGCGGGCAGTTGCCGCCGGGTGTAGGGGTGCGCCAGCAGTGCGGGGCCCAGCGGCGCCTCGTCGTAGACGAAGACCGTGTAGGGACTGAACTCGCACCGCACGGTCGCGGCCGACGCCTCGCGCAGCTCGGCGAGGCCCGCGCCGAGGCCGCCGCCGTCGCCCGCCGGGGCGGCCGGTACGTCGGCGGACCCCGCGTCCACCAGGACGAGAGCCAGCACGTCGTCGCCGTCGCGCCGCTCATCAGCCGTCAGCCGCCGTAGTTCGTCCGCCGCGTCGGCGAAGCCTTCGGTGCTGACCAGACGGATCTCGGCGTCGGGCAGCGCGCCGTCCAGGAACCTGCGGGCGCGGACCAGTGCGTGGCGATAGGCGTCCGGCGCCGGTTCCGGGGAGGCCGCAGGAGGTCCAGCGGCCACGAGTTCCCGTACGGACGGTCCGGCGGCGTCCGCCGGATCCGCCGGTCCGGTCCGGCCGGCCAGGTCCGACAGCGCGGCAGCGATCGTCCCGTGGAACGCGGCACGCCCGCTCACCGCCACGACGAGAAACCGGGGCCGTTTGTCGCTGTCGCTTCCCACAGTCGCCACTCCCCCGTTACGCACGCATGACCCACTCCGCCCAGCAGTCTGCATCGCACGCGCTGAAGGGGATCTGCATATCCTCTGGAGAGGTGTCAGCCGCCCGGTCGGTCACCGCCCCTGATCAGGTGCCGGCAGAGGCCCGCGTAGACCCAGTCCTCCCACTGCTCCTGCGTCCACTCCCGCTCGGAGGCGAGCAGGTGGTACAGCTCCGGGCCCAGCAGCGCGTAGCAGATGTCGACGGCCCGCTCGGGTCCGAGCCCGTCCGGAAGCAGCCCCTCGTCCGCCAGAGCATGGACGAACTGCCGCTGCACGAGGCGCCGTTGCTCCTTGTTCGTCTGCCACATGTCCCCGCCGTCCTCCTCGGTGACAGCCGCGTTGCGCAGCACCTCCAGGAGCGGGGCCGCCTGCTCGTTGATCGCGCGGGTGACCCGCACAAGGTGCCTGAGCTGCGCACACGGGTCGTCCACGGCGAGGGCTTCGGCCACCCCGGCGTAGGACGCCCCGCCTCCGGCATTGTCGTCGCAGGGCAGATGAAGACTGATCAGGTTCTTGAGAAGCCGCTGTTTGTTCCCGAACGAGAAGTAGACCGTCTGCACGGCCACACCGGCCTCCCGGGCGATGGACGCGATGGTCGTCGCCTCGTACCCGTGCTCGGAGAAGAGCTCCATCGCGGCGTCGAGAATGCGCCGACGCGTCAACTGCGCGCGCACACGTCTGGCGTCGGGCGTTTTCGGAGTCAGCATCACACCTCCCTTGCTATAGTCCTCGTCTAGAGTTGTCATATATTCACATCGAGGACAAGGGGTGCAAGCGTGACGGCCGATCCGACCGAAAAAGGGCCGATACACACCGCACGCGTCCCGCCATCGCTCCTCGTGCTCGTCACGGGCGGCATGGGTCTCTCCATGTTCGTGCTCTACGCGATAGGCGCGCTCGGGCCTTTCCTCATCGAGGATCTGGAGATTTCGAGCTCGCAACTGGGACTGCTGACCGCGGTGACCTTCGGCACGGCGACCGTTCTCTCGCTGTACGCGGGGCAGGTGGCCGACCTGTTGGGAGGCCGGCGCGCTTTCGCCCTGCTGATGGTCCTCGTCGCCGCCGACTTCGCTCTGCTGATCGCCACCAGGACGTACGGGTTCCTGCTCGGCGCGCTGGTGCTGGGCGGAGCCGCCCAGTCGCTCGCCAATCCGTCGACGAACAAGCTGATCACCACTCATGTACCGCCCGAGCGACGAGCGGTAGCCGTTGGGGTCAAGCAGTCGGGGGTGCCGCTCGCCGCGTTCACCGCCGGTCTGACCCTGCCCGCCCTGGCCGCGGCGATGTCCTGGCGCGCCGCGCTCGCCCTCGTGATCCCGGTCGCGCTGGCGGCCGCGCTGGCGGCCGTCCTGCTGCCCAAGGACACCGGACGGTCGGCGAAACTCCGTCTGGCCCTCCCCGCGGCGCCCAATCCGCCCACCCGGTGGCTGATGGCCGTCTCGCTCTGCATCGGCTGCGGACTCTCCGCCCTCAACACCTATCTGCCGCTCTACGCGCACCAGCGGCTGTCCATGGGGGAACGGAGCGCGGGTGCGCTCATCGCTGCCATCGGTGTGTCCGGCATCGCCAGCCGAGTGCTGTGGTCCCGGCTCAGCAACCGGCTGGACGTCCCTCGGTCGCTCCTCATCCTGACCGTCGCCTCGGTGGTGTTCGGGGCTCTGCTCCCCGCGGCCACCGGAGCGACCTGGCTCGTGTGGGTCGGAGCCGTGGGCCTCGGCTGCTCGGCCGCCGCGGCCAACGCGGTCTCCATGGTGGCGGTGACCCAGGGCAGCGGCTTCGGCGGCACGGGCCACGCGTCGGCCCTGGTCTCCATGGGTTTCTTCGCGGGATTTGTGGTGGGGCCGGTCACCTTCGGTCTGCTGGTCGACACGACCGGAGGCTTCGCCGCCGGCTGGGCCCTGGTGACGGCCGTCTTCGCCGTGGCCGGACTCTGCTCCTGGGGCGGTCGGCGGATTGTCCGGGACAGCGTGTAGCGGTGGGCACTACACGCTGTCCCGGACAATCTCCGTGGCGCGGCCGTCGTGCGGCTCAGGACATGAAGTCGTAGTGCAGGTGACTGTCCTCGGCGGCGTCGATCCAGGACCCGTAGCGGCGCATGCCGTACAGCAGCGGCAGCTGCAACTGCAACTGCGTGATGGCCACGGCCCGCCCCATGACCACGGCGTGGTCCCCGACCGGCTGCACGTCCTCGACCGCGCAATCCGCGATCGTGTGCGCCGCCTCGTACAGATGCGGGCCCCCGATCGGTCCCACCGTCCGCCACGCGACCTTCTCGAAGCGGTCCTTGGCGCCGGAGGCGAAGAGCTCTGCCGTCGGACGGGCCTGACTGTGCAGGAGGTTGACCGCGAAGGCCCCACTGCCCTTCACGGCCTCCAGCGTCGGACTGCCCTGACGCAGGCAGACCAGCAGCGTCGGCGGATCGAGCGCGACGCTGCACAGCGAGGTGCAGGTCATGCCCCACGGCTCCCCGCCGGGCGCGAGCGTCGTGACCACCGCGACGCCGGTGGGGAACCCGGCCATGAGCGGACGGATATCGGGCTGGTCTGCTTCCGGCACCATGGTGCTGGCCTCCTGGTGATGTGTCACGAGGGCGTGTGGACGGGAGATGACGGAACGGTGGACATGGGCAGGGCCGCGGTCCGTATCTCATCAACGAGGTCCGCGGTGAACGCCTCGCGGGAACTGCCGAGGAAGTGGAAGTGGCCGCCGGAGTAGACGCGTTCGGTGAACCGCCCGCGCGTCTGCCGGGCCCAGGGGGCCATCGACGCGATCGGCGCCCAGGAGTCGTCCACGGCACCGAAGGCGGTCAGCGGCGCGGCCAGCGGGGGGCGGTGCGCATCGGGACGGTACTCCGCGACGGCTCGAAGGTCGCTGCGGACGACCCGGAGGAAGCGGTCGCGGAACTCCGGTACGGCGTCGAGCTGGGCCGGCATGCCGCCCATGTCCCGCAGCCGGGCCATGAGCTCCGCGTCCGAACTGCCGTGGTCAGGAAGCCTCGTCAGCACCTCGTGACCGGGTGCCCCCCGTCCCGAGACACCGACCCAGCCGGGTCCGGCGCGGCGGGCCTCCAGCGCCCGCGCGGTCTCGAAGGCGACGATGGCCCCGAGACTGTGTCCGAACAGGGCCAGCGGCGCCCCGTCGGCCCAGGGCAGGACGTCCTCGGTCGCCGCCGCCACGATCTCGTCCATGTCCTCCAGGGCGGGCTGCGCGTGGCGCTTGCCCCGGCCCGGCAGATCCAGCAGCAGGACGTCCCAGTCGGCGGGCATGTGCCGGGTCAGCGGAAAGTACGAGGCAGCCGATCCGCCCGCGTGGTGGAAGGCCACGAGACGCAGCGCGGGCTCCGCCAGGTTACGGGGGCGTACGAAGTGACTCACGCGCCCTCCTCCCGTCCGTCGGCGCCGGCGGTACGGGCCTGGTCCGCGATGTCGTCGGCCAGCCGGCCGAAGAACTCTCCGAGCGGCAGATCCAGTGGCAGCTCTTCCGCCGTCAGACCCAGCCGGTAGTTCTCCTCGACCTTGGTGATGAACAGGACCGACAGGAAGGAGTCACCGCCGGCGTCCAGGAAGGACCCGTCGGCGTCAGGCTCCTCGGAGGCCTGCAGTGCCTCGGTGAGCACGGCCATGAGGTAGGCGCGCACGGCTTCCCGGTCCGCGGGCGCGGGGGCGCGGTGCCCCCGCGCGGCGACGGCCGAGTCCTGCCGGCCGCCGCCCGCGCCGACGAGTGGTTCGTCGATCCAGAAGCGCTTGCGCTGGAACGGGTACGTGGGCAGGTCGCCGAGCAGCCGGGTACCGGCCGCGCCCAGCTCCCCGAACCGGAGGTCCGCGCCGGCCCGGAACAGCGCGGCGAGAGCGGCGAGAAGCAACCCGGGCGCGGTGCCCCGGTCGTGCCCGACGAGAGGCACCGAACTCTCGCCCTCGGCGGTCTCCCACTCCAGACGCGCGGGTTCGCCGGCCCCGGCGTCGTGCTCCGGACGGACGCGGATCCCGAACCGGCCGACGAGCCGGGCCAGTGCGCCGCCCGGCCCCTGCCCCTCCACGGCCAGTCCGGCGGCCGCGGCGGGGAAGGTGTCCGCCAGCTCGGCGAACCCTTCGGCCAGCCGTGCCTCGTCACCGGAGAACCGCAGCACGGCCGCGCGGAGCGCCGATTCCCTGCGCGCGGTGGCGGGACCCCGGTTCTGTGCCGCGTCAAGTCCCTCGGTGAGTTCGCCGGCCGTGGTCCCGGTGACAGCGACCCGGTAGGCGAAGGCGGCTCGCCCGGTGCGCAGTGTGTGGCAGAGCGAAGGGAGTTGGGCCTCGTCCGTCCTCTTGAGGTACCCGCTCACGGCGCCCACGAGTTCCGCGAGGGCCACCGGGTCCTTGGCCGACAGGGTCAGCAGTTCGGGACGGCCGGTGACGGCGGGTGGCGGGCCGCCGGCCGGCTCGTACGCCTCAAGAACGACATGGGCGTTGGTGCCGCTCATGCCGAACGAGTTGACCCCGGCCACCTTGCGGGGCAGCGGCCACGGCTGCGCGCGGCGCGGCACAGTGACGGCCAGCCGGTCCCAGGGGATGTGGGGGTTCAGTTCCGCCCCGTCGTCCGGCAGCGCGGCGGGTATCTCACCGTGCTTGAGCATGAGCACCGTCTTGATGACGGCGGCGATACCGGAAGCCGCTTCCAGGTGCCCCAGGCGGGCCTTGACGCTGCCGATCGGCAGCGGCACGCCCCGCTCGCGTACGGCCGCGCCGACCACCTCGTCGAGCGCACCGACCTCGATGGGGTCACCGAGCGCGGTGCCGGTTCCGTGCGCCTCGACGTAGCCCAGCTCACCGGGTCCGACGCGGGCGTCGGCCAGCGCGGCGCGGAACACCTCCTGCTGCGCGGGTCCGTTGGGCGCGGTGAGTCCGGAGGCTGCCCCGTCGTGATTGACCGCCGAGCCGCGGATGGTCGCGAGCACAGGACGCCCCTCCTTCTCGGCGTCGTCCAGCCGCATCAGGACGATGGCACCGACTCCCTCACCCCGTCCGTATCCGTCGGCCGAGGCGAGGAAGGACTTCGACCGGCCGTCCGGGGACACGGCACGGGTCTGGCAGAGCGAGACCATCAGGCTGGCGGACAGCAGCAGATTGGACCCGCAGACCAGGGCGTAGCGGCACTCGCCGTCGCGCAGGGCCCGGACGGCGAGGTGCAGGGCGCTCAGCGACGAGGAGCACGCGGTGTCCACACTCAGCACCGGCCCGCGGAAACCCATCACATGACTGATGCGGCCGGCTCCGAAGCAGAGCCCCCCGCCGGTCGTGAAGTACGGGTCGATGCGGGTCAGGTCGGAGCGGTCCTCAAGGCGCTCGCCGTACTCCGAGGCCATCATGCCCAGATAGACGCCGACGTCGAGCCGGTCGGAGCGCCGGACGGCGATGCCCGCCCGCTCCATGGCCTCCCACGCGGTCTCCAGAAGCATCCGCTGCTGCGGGTCGAGCAGCTTGGCCTCGCGCTGCGAGATACCGAAGAACTCGGCGTCGAAGTGGGAGATGTCGGCGAGGAAGCCGGCACGGTCGACGTAGGAGCGGCCGGGCTTGCCCGGGACCGGGTCGTACACCCCACGCAGGCCCGGCCGGTCCTCGGGAATCTCCGAGTCGGCCGTGCCCTCTCCGCGCAGGAAGTCCCAGTACGCGTCTGGAGTGTCGAGTCCCCCGGGCAGCCGCAGGCTCATGCCCGCCACGGCCAGCGGTGCGTGCCGCTCGTCCTCAAGCTCCTGGATGCGGGCCTGGAGCCGCCGGGAGTGCTTGAGCTGATCCTCCATAAGCTGCCGGATCTGCGCGGGTTCCATGGTTTCCGCCCTCATTTCTCTGTCACCACATCTGCTTGCACGGCTTGGAGAAGTTCCTCGAACGACAGGTCCTCCAGGCGCGTACCGGAGTCCGCCGATGCCGCCGGTGCCGTGGGTACGGCCGCTTTCGTCTGTTGCGCCGACTCGGCAGGCGGGCCGGAGGGGCCGGCATGCTCCGCCGGGAAGAGGAGCTCGGTGACGTAGGACACCAGCTGGTCGACGGTGGGGTGGTCGAGCGCCACCGTGGCGGGCAGGTCCGCGCCGAGGTCGTGGGACAGCCGCGTGCGCAGGTCGATCACCATGATCGAGTCCAGCCCCGTCTCGGTGAACCCGAGGTCGTCGACGATGGCGGTCTCGTCCCCCAGGACCTCACCGGCCACGGTCCGCACGGCCTGGCGGAGCCGGTCCACGAGGTCGTCACGGTCGAGCCCGGTGAGCTGTTCCGTCAGCCGGCCACGAGTCGGCCCCGCTTCGGTGGAGCGGATCTGGCGGGTGACGAGGGACCGCACAAGGGCGGCCCTGGGATGGTCCGCGAGCTGTTGTGCGTACCCCTCATGGTCCATGGCCACCGCCACGAGCCGCCCCCCGGGGCTGCCCGACAGGACCGTCCGGATCACCGATTCGGCCTCCTCGTCGGTGAGTGAACGCAGGCCCCGCCGCTCCATGGCCCGTTCGACGGCGGCGGAGGCGGCCATGCCGCCCCTGGCCTCCGGTGCCCACGGGCCCCAGTTGACGCTGGTGGCGGGAACGCCCGCCGCCCGTAGCGTCATGGACAGGCCGTCCAGATATCCGTTGGCCGCGGCGTAGTTGACCTGCCCGGCGGTGCCGAGGACGGCGGACGCGGACGAGAAGAGCACGAAGGCGTCCAGCTCATGGCCGGCCAGGGCCTCGGCGAGGTTCGCCGCCCCGTGTGCCTTGGCGGCGAAGACGGCGTCGAAGGAGCCGGCGCCCAGGCGGTCGAACGCCTGGTCGTCGGTGACGCCCGCCAGGTGCAGCACCGTACGGAGCGGCGTCTCCTGTCCGGCCCGGGCCACGGCCTCGCGGCACGCATCGAGATCGGTGACATCTCCTCGCACGGCACTGATCCGGACGCCGCGGGCGGTCAGGTCGTCGATGACGGCCCGGGCCGTGGCGTCCGGTGCCGAGCGGGCCATGAGCGTGATGTCCGTGAAACCGCGACGGGCGAGGAACCCGGCAGTGCTCAGACCGAGCGCGCCGAGCCCCCCGGTGATCAGGGCCGCGGCGCCGCTCGCGGACACGTCGGGCTCCGGCTCACGGTCGGCGTCGTACGGGACCAGCCGGGCGACCCGCACCTCGTCAGGACCGATGGCGAGGCGCGGCTCGGGAACACCCTCGTCGAGCGACCGGATCAGCGCCTCCGTCAGGACCGAGGGGTCCCAGTCGGCGGCGAGCCCGATCCTGAGCAGCCGCCGGTCGGTGTGCTCGGCCTCCAGGGAGGTGAGCAGGCCCCACACGGCCTCGCGGACCGGCGCGCCGGCGCCGCCCTCCGCGGTGTTGTCGCTCATGTCACCCAGCACGGCGTACGGAATGGTCCGGTCCACCGCGTGCAGTGTGCCGGTCAGCTCCCGCGCCGCGGCGAGAGCGTCCGCGGGTCCGGTGCCACCCTCCCGGCCCGGCGCGAACCGGGCGTCCACCACGAGGTCGGCGCTCAGCGTGCCGGCCTCGCCGTCCGGTACGGGAATCACCTCGTGGCCGTGGGCCGCGCAGCCCTCGCGCACCGCTCGGCCGAGCTCGGTGCCGACGCCCAGCAGGGCGATCCGACGGCTCCTCACCGGACCGGTCACGGAGGCCGTGGCCGGCTTCTGCGCCGTCCAGGTGAGGTCGTACGTGTGGAGTGCGCCCTCCCTCAGCGAACGCTGGAGCAGGGCACGCGGAGCGCGGCGGAACCGGAAGTCGTCCACCGCCAGCACCGTGGCACCACTGCCGTCGAACATGTGCAGGTCGGCGGACTTCACCTGGAGCAGGCCGTCGTCCGGTCCGGCCTCGCGCACCGCGCGGACATGCCCCCACAGTTCCCGGCCGGGGACCGGGCGGCGGGGGAAGGACAGCCGGGCGATGGAGAACGGAATGGCCAGCCCGTCCTCTTCGGTCACCCGATCGCCGGTGACCGCGAACGCCACGGCGCTCTGCAGGCACGAGTCGAGCAGGCCGGGGTGGATCTCGTAACCGTCCGGGGACTCGTTCATCTCCGCGGGTTCGACGAAGCGGATGAGGGCCTCGTCGCCACGGATGTACGCGTCACCGATCCACCGGAAGGACGGCCCCAGGTGGTAGCCGAGCGAGCGCAGATGTCCGTAGAAGTCCGCTCCGGAGAGATGCCTGTCGGCGCTCTTCATGAACGCCGCCGGGTCGGGTCGCGCCGCCGCGTGCCGGCCGGTGTCCGGCCGGGTGCCCGCGTCCGCGATCCGGGCCGCCAGGTGCTGCTGCCAGCGCCCCGTCTCGCTGTCGAGCAGGCTGTGCACACTGACGCCACGGGCCTGCCGCTCCCGCGCCTCCTCCACGATCTGGAGCTCGTAACGCTCCCCGTCCCGCAGCACCAGGGCGCGCGGGAAGTGGAGATCCTCCAGCACAACGGGAATGCCGCCGCTGCCGAGAGCGGAGAGGACGGTGGCCGTCTGGGAGGCGCCGGGCACGGAGACCGTGCCGTAGAGCCGGTGGTCGGTGAGGTGCGCCGGGTATTCGGTGCTGCGCTCGGTGGCCCAGACCCGGCCGCCCAGGGCGGGCGAGCGGATCTCGGCCCCCCAGGCGAGGCCCCGGGCCACGGACCGGGTTCCTACGGCGACGGCACGCCGGCCCGCCCCGGTCCAGTACCGCGTCCGGGCGAAGGGATAGCGCGGTGCGGCGTCACGCGGACCGGACCGACGCGGGGTCACCTGTTCCCAGTCGATGTTCTGGCCGCCCAGATACATCAGCTGCGCGGCGCCGAGCAGAGCGGCGCGATCCCCGGTCCCTCTCCGCAGTGACGAGGCGAGCCCAGGGGTCTCGGCGAGTCCCGCGCCCTTCACGAGGTTGACCAGCGTGCGGTCCGGGCCGATCTCCAGGCAGATGTCGACCCCGAGGGAGCCGAGTTGGCGTGCGCCGTCGTGGAAGCGCACAGGCAGGCGTGCGTGCCGACGCCAGTATGCGGCGTCGTACTCGCCGGGTGCGGCGGGGCGGCCCGTCACGTTGGAGACGATGGGCAGGGCCGGCTCATGGAACTCCAGCTGGGCGAGGACGGCGTCGAACTCCGCCAGCGCGGGATCCAGCAGGCTGGAGTGGAAGGCGTGCGACACGCTGAGCATGCGGGCGCGCACCCCCTGCGTCTTCAGCCGCGCGGCAAGGCCGTCGACCGCGTCGGGCGCGCCCGACACCACGACGGACTCCGGGCCGTTGACCGCGGCGATGTCCAGTCCGGTGTCCGCCGTCCAGCCTCTGACGTCCGCCTCGGTGGCCACGACGGCGAGCATCGCGCCGCGTTCGGTGCCCTGCATGAGCCGAGCGCGGTGGGCGATCAGCCCGAGTCCGGTGGGCAGGTCCATCACCCCGGCGGCCATGGCCGCCGAAATCTCGCCGACGCTGTGGCCCATGACGACGGCGGGGCGGACACCCCAGGACGCCCACAGGCTGACCAGAGCCATTTCCAGGGTGACGAGGGCGGGCTGGGTGACCCGGGTCTCGTTGACGGCGGTCCGGTCGTCGCCGTAGTACACAAGGTCCGCGAGGGACGCACCGAGCAGCGGCGTCAGGATCCGGTCGCACGTGTCGAACGTCTCCCGGAACACCGCTTCGTTCTCGTACAGTTCGCGGCCCATGCCGTAGTACTGGCTGCCCTGGCCGGTGAAGAGGAACGCGACACGCGGCGCGCGGGTGGCGGCCGCCGGGTTTCCCAGCTGGGCGGAGAGCTGCGCCGGAGTCGCGCCGAGCAGAGCACGGCGGTACGGGAAGTGGGCGCGCCCGGCACCGGCGGTGGCGGCGAGCGAGTCCAGCTCCTCCTCGGTGGCGTTCTCCAGCCTCCGGGCCCAGGCCGATGTCAGACGCTCCAGCCCCTCGGGGTCGGGGGCGGACAGCGGGACGAGGCGCGAGGGCGGCTTCGGCCGGCTCTCCGCGTCCGCCGCAGGCACGGCCGGGGCGGCGACCTGGGGGGTCACCGGGGTCTCGGCCGGGGCGTCGGCGATCAGCAGGTGGGCGTTCGTGCCGGTGAAGCCGAATCCGGACACGCCGGCGACCCGCGGCCCGTCGCCGCGCCGCCAGGCGGTGGCGGTGTCCACGACGCGCACGTTCATCTCGGACCAGTCCACGTGCGGGTTGGGCTCCCGGAAGTGGAGGTTGGCGGGGATCACGTCGTGCCGCAACGCGAGCACCGTCTTGAAGAGCGCCGCCATGCCCGCCGCCGACTCGCAGTGGCCGATATTGCTCTTCACCGATCCCACGTGCAGCGGCCGCCCAGGCTTTCTGCCCGCGCCAAGGACCCGCCAGGCCGCGCCGAGTTCGACCGGGTCGCCGAGCGCGGTGCCGGTGCCGTGCGCCTCCAGGTAGGAGACGTCGGAGCCGGCGACGCCGGCCCGGGTCAGTGCCGCCTCCAGCATGCTCTCCTGGGCGCGGCCACTGGGGGCGGTCAGCCCGGACGAGGCACCGTCCTGGTTCACGGCGCTGCCGCGGATGACGGCGAGCACCCGGTCGCCGTCGCGCCGGGCGTCGCCGAGGCGTTTGAGCACGACGACACCGCAGCCCTCGGAGCGCACGAATCCGTTCGCGTCGGCCGAGAACGTACGGCAGCGGCCGTCGGGCGAGAGCATGTGCGCCTGGCTCACGGCAGCCCACGAGGCCGGGTCGAGCATGACGTTCACCCCACCGGCCAGCACCGTGTCGCTCTCGCCCGACCTCAGAGAGCCGACGGCCAGGTGCAGGGCCACGAGCGAGGAGGAGCACGCCGTGTCCACCGCGACGGCGGGCCCGTTCAGCCCGAGCGTGTAGGCGATGCGGCCGGCCGCCGCGTTGAGCGCGGTGCCCGTGCTGTAGTACGCGTCAACCCCTTCCAAGCCGTCCTGGGTCAGCAGCCTCGCGTAATCGCCGTAGCTGATGCCGACGAAGACCGCCGTGCGGGAGTTGCGCAGGGACGACGGGTCGATGCCGCCGTCCTCCATGGCGTGCCACGCGGATTCGAGCAGCAGCCTCTGCTGGGGGTCGAGGTTCTCGGCCTCGCGCGCCGGGACGGAGAAGAAGCCCGCGTCGAAGCGGTCGATGTCGCTGAGGAAACCGCCCTGGTCGGTGGTGACCGTGCCCGGGCGGATGGCGGAGGTGTCCCAGCGCCCGGCGGGCACCGAGGTGACACCGTCACGGCCGTCGCGGAGGAGCTCCCACAGTTCCTCGACGGAGTCGGCGCCGGGGAACCGCCCGGCCATGCCGACGATCGCGATGGGTTCACCGGTGGTCCCGGCCACGGTCGGGGCCTCCTCGGCCGACGGCCTCACACTGCCCCCGCTCCCCGCGGTCGCGGAGCTCCGCGCCGGGGAGCCCGGGACGCCCGCGGCAGGCGCGGGCCGTTCCCCGGACGTCTTCACGGCTCCGACCACGGTCCTGGACAGCAGGAACGCGGCCAGTTCGGCGACCGTGGGGTGGTCGAAGACATCCGCGACCTGAACGGTCGTCCCGAACACCTCGGAGAGCCGCGCCGTCAGGTCCACGGCCATGATCGAGTCGAGGCCGAGGTCGAAGAAGCCGACGTCCTCCCGCACGGCGGTGCTGTCGGCGTGGCCGAGTTGGGCGGCGAGCACACGGGTCACCGTGGCCCGCGCCGCGGCCGGGCGCTCGCCCGGCGTCAGCCCGTCGAGGAAGGAGCGCCCACCGGCCGCCGGCGCGGCGGGCGCGGCGTCGTGACGGCCGAACAGGCCGCGCGGGCGCAGCCCCGCCATCACCTGGCGGAGCCGGGGCAGATCCAGCGGGCAGATCACCAGCCGGCCATCCGCGCCGGGTGCCTGCCCGGTCAGGGCCGCCCGGCCCGTGTCGGCGTCGAGGGTGCCGACGCCCATACGCGCGGAACGCTCGCGCAGTGCCGAGTCGGCCATGCCCTCGCCGCCCAGCGCCCAGGGACCGTAGGCGATGCTCACCGCGGGGAGCCCGAGTGACCTGCGGTGCGCCGCGAGGGTGTCGAGGGCGCCGTTGGCGGCCGAGTAGGCGGCACAGCCCTCGGTGCCCCAGAGGGCGGAGACCGAGGACGTGAGAACGAAGAAGTCCAGCTGCCAGGCGCAGCTCGCCAGATGGAGCCACCAGGCGCCGGCGGCCTTGCCGCTCAGGGCCGCCGCGAATTCCTCGGCGCCCGTCTCCGTGACAGGGCTCCGCCGCAGTGTCCCCGCGGCATGGAGCACACCTCGTACGGGCGGCATGTCGGCCAGTGCCTCGCAAGCCCGTTCCAGCGCCTCCGGTGTGTCGCAGCCGCCGCCCCGGTAGACGGTGCGGTCGGTGCTCCGGGCGAGGTTCTCCAGCAGTGCCGCGGCCTCGGGGCCCAATTCGCCCTCCGGGCGGCGGCCGATGAGCAGCAGGTTGCGGGCTCCGCGGCGCACGAGGTCTCCGACGAGCTCCCTGCCGACGGCGCCGAGCCCGCCGGTGACGACGTACGTCGCGTCCTCGCGGACGGTCAGCTCGGCGGTGTGCCCGGCGGCCTCGGTCAGCCGGGCCACCATGACTTGCCCGTCGCGTATCGCCGCCAGGTCCTCGACACCGGGCGCCGCCGGCGCGACCTGGTCGGCCACGAAGTCGATGAGGGCGCCGGTGTCGTCATCCTCGGGGGTGAGGGGCAGATCGATGATCCCGCCCCAGGCGGTGCCGAGTTCCAGTCCGAGCACCGGGGCGAGCCCGTGGAGGAGTCCGTGCCCCGTGCACACGGTGCGGTCCCCGTCCGAGGTGCGGACCGCGGCCCGGGTGAGCACGAACGCACGGCCGCGGTCCCCCGCGCCGCCGGCGACGGCGCACACGGCGACCGTCACGGCGGCGCAGAGGGCCGCCCCGTCGGCCAGAGGGTCCACCGAGCAGTCCGTCGTGCCGGTACCGGGGCCGCCGGGCTCGTCGGCGTCCGGACCGACGGGCAGCCTGTCGCCCTTCATGACCAGCAGCAGGGTTCCCGGTTCCCGGTCCTCGCGGTCCTCCCAGAACCGCTGCCAGGCCTGGGCGCCGGAGGGCAGTTCCGCGGTGGCCCAGCCGTCGGCCCGCTCGGGGGGTACGGGAGTGAGCAGGGTCCCCCGCACCCCCCGGGCAGTCGCTCCGCGTACGAGCGTCTCCAGGAGTTCCTGGTCGTCGCCCGCGAAGATCAGGGAGCCGGAGGCCGCGGCACCGGACGGTTCCGCGGTCCGCCACACCGTCCGGTGTGCGGTCGGCAGGAGGCGGTGCTCCGCATCGGCCGGCGTCGCCCCGCCGTCCGGAGCAGCGGGCGTCACCGACCCGGCGGGCAGGGTCTCGGGTGCGTGGCGCGTCCGCTGCCAGGGATAGGCCGGCAGATCGATGACGTGACGGGGCAGCGCGTCCCGGAGCCGGTCGGCCTCCGGGGCCGCTCCCTCGGCGAGGGTCACGTCGGCACGCGGCTCACCGGCCGCCAGGGCCCGCAGGCCAGCGGCCGCCGACTCGGGGTCGCCGCAGGTGAGGCGGGCGCGGAACTCGTGCCGGGTCCGTCCTGCCCCTGCCGAGTAGGCGAACGCCGCGTAGGAGTCGGGGCCGAGCGCCGCCACACGGTCCGCGTACCGGCCGGCGAGGGCGCGCAGCGCCTCGGGCGTCTTCGCGGAGATCTCGAACCCCTCGACCCCGGGGCCACCGGTGTGGGGGCTGCCGTCGCGGCGGGTGTCCTCGGGAGGTCCGAGGATGACGTGCGCGTTGGTGCCGCTCATACCGAAGGAGCTGACACCGGCGTAACGGCCGCTGCCGGGGGCCCAGTCGGTGAGTTCCCGTGGCACGGTCATCCCGGTGCCGGAGAGGTCGACCCTGGGGTTGAGCGTCCGGAAGTGGACGACTGGCGGGGCCTTCCGGTGACGCAGGCACAGCATCGCCTTGACCAGTCCGGCGATGCCGGCGGCGGCCTCCAGGTGACCGAAGTTGCTCTTGGCCGCTCCGACGGCGATGGGGGCACCGTCGTTCGCCCGGCCGAGCGCCGTCGCCAGCGCCTCCATCTCGATGGGGTCGCCGAGCGCGGTCCCGGTGCCGTGGGCCTCGATGTAGCCGATGTCCGAGCGCTCCAGGCCGGACTCGGCGAGTGCCTTCTCCATGAGGGACACCTGGGAGAGCAC
Organism: Streptomyces scopuliridis RB72; assembly: GCF_000718095.1. Taxonomy (GTDB): domain Bacteria; phylum Actinomycetota; class Actinomycetes; order Streptomycetales; family Streptomycetaceae; genus Streptomyces; species Streptomyces scopuliridis. The sequence goes on from NZ_JOEI01000002.1 coordinate 296,253, forward strand.
GTTGGGGGCGGTGAAGCCGCCCGAGCGGCCGTCCTGGTTGACGGCGGTGCCGTGGATCACGGCGTGCACGCGGTCCCCGTCGCGCAGGGCGTGGTCCAGGCGCTTCAGGACCACGACACCGCACCCCTCGCCGCGGACGAATCCGTTGGCGCGGGCGTCGAATGCCTTGCAGAGACCGTCGGGGGCCAGCGAGCGGGTCTCCTGCACCAGCCTCATGGACCGGGGGGACAGGATGAGGTTCGTGCCCGCGGCGAACGCCACGTCACAGTCTCCCCGCCGCAGCGCCTGTGCGGCCAGGTGTACGGCAACCAGAGAGGACGAGCAGGCTGTGTCGACGGCCATCGCCGGCCCGTTGAGGCCGAGGGCGTGCGCGATCCGGCCGGCCGCGAAGTTGTGCCCGTTGCCGGTCGTCCAGTAGGCATCCGGCTCGCCCACGAGCCAGTCCCGGTAGTCCTGCCACATGATGCCGAGGTACATGCCGGTCTGGGTGCCGGAGAGCCGGTCGGCGGGCAGGCCCGCGTTCTCCATCGCCTCCCAGGCGACCTCCAGCAGAAGCCGCTGCTGGGGGTCGAGATGACGTGCCTCGCGCGGGCTGATGCCGAAGAACGCGGCGTCGAAGTCGAGCACCTCGTCCAGGAACCCGCCACGCTGCGGGAGTCTTTCCCACTCGGCGTTGAACGGTTCCTTCCGGTTCTGCGGAATGGGGCGGACCATGTCGCGCCCGGCCGCCAGCGCCTCCCAGTAACCGTCGAGGTCGTCGATGCCGCCGGGCAGCCGCAGGCCGACGCCGACCACGGCGACGGGCTGACCGTCCTCCTGCTCCTCGATGCGCTGACGCAGGGTGCGGATCGTGGCGAGTGCGCGGGTGAGTGGGGTCTGCCGGCTTCCGTCGGGTGCAGCGGTCTCTTCGGTCTCTTCCATGGGGTGGTATTCCTCGCGGTCGTACGACAGGACGTGGGAAAGGCCGGGCCGGACGCGGGACCGGGGTCAGCTGGTCTCCGACGGATCGGGGAGCCGCTCGCACAGCGCGTCGGCGAGCGCCCTCGATGTTCCGTAGGACCACAGGAGGGTGGGCGACAGCTTGAGCCCGAACGAGGCCTCCAACCGGTTGCGCAGTTCCAGGCCCATGAGGGAGTCCAGGCCGAGTTGTTTGAACGGGACGTCGCCGGAGACCTGTTCGGCGTCGAGCCGCAGGACCCGTCCGGCGAGCCTGCGGACCTCCTCCTCGGCGGCGGCCGGACGAGCCTCGGGCGAGGTGGCCAGCAGCCGCGCCAGGAAGTCGCCGCCCCCGCCTGCGGCGCCGCCGCCGTCGCGCGCGGCGACGAGCAGCCGCTCCCAGCTGCCGAGCGCGGCGGTGTCCGGATACGCGTCGAACCACCGGCGCAGATGGATCGGCACGTATGCGGTCACCGGCTCGTCCCGCTCCAGCATCCGTACGAGCGCGGACCATGCCTCGTCGGGGCCGAAGCCGCCCATGCCGCGCTCCTCCAGGCGCGCGCCCCGCTGGTCGTCGCTCGCGGCGAGGCCGACCTCGGTGAACGGGCCCCACTGCACGCTGAGTGCGGGCAGGCCCCGGCGACGCCGTGCCTCGGCGAAGGCGTCGAGGTAGGCGTTGGCCGCCGCGTAGGCGGCCTGCCCGGCGTTGCCGACCAGGGCCGCCGCGGAGGAGAACAGGACGAAGAAGTCCAGGGGATCCTCCGCCGTGCCGGCGTCGAGGTTGCGGGCACCCGCGGTCTTCGGTGCCAGGACCCGTTCCGCCTGCCCCGGTGTCAGATTGCGCACGGTGGAGTCCTCAAGCAGACCCGCGGCGTGCACCACCCCACGCAGCGGCGGCAGTTCGTCCCGCACTCCTGCGAGGACGGCACGCACGGCGTCGGCGTCGGCGACGTCGCACCGCTCGGTACGGACCGTGGTGCCCGCGGCGCGCAGTGCCTCGATCCGCGCGGCGGCGGCCGGGGCGGGGCCGGAGCGCCCCAGCAGGACGAGCGATCCCGCACCGTGCGCCGCGAGGAATTCGGCCAGGCTCAGGCCCAGCGCACCGAGGCCGCCCGTCACCAGGTAGCTGCCGTCGGCGCGGAACCGGCCGCCGGGCATCGGCAGCGGTGTCACACCCTCGACGCCGGAGGGGTCGACCAGGACGGTGCGCGGCCCCTGCGGAGCGCCGCTCACGGTCTCGCGGAGGACGTCGGTCACCTCGGCCATGGCGCGTGTGCGGACGGGAAGCGACTCCAGCTTGCCGTTGACGACCAGTTCCCAGGCCGCCCGCAGGGCGGAGGCGAAACGGCGCCCCCGCTGTTCCAGCAGGCCGGGCAGCGCGACCGTGGAGAGACTGACACCCCGGCTGAACGCCTCGGCGCCGAGGGCGCGGCTGCCACTCCCCCCGAACGCGATGTACCGGCCGCCGGCGGCAAGCGCGTCCAGCCTTCCGTCGCCGGGCTGTCCGGCGGGCGAGGCGAGTACCAGGTCGACGCCGCGGCCGCCGGTGGCGGCGCGCACCGCCTCGGCCCAGTCGGGGTCCGTGGGGTCGACGACGACGTCGGAGCCGGCGTCGGCGTCGCCGCCCGTGGCCGTCGTGATGATCCGGGCACCCAGCACCCGGGAGATCTGCTCGACGGCGGCCCGGGCCGCGACGGCGGCCGGAAGGTCGATCAGCACCGTCTCCCCGGCCTCCAGCCGCCCCAGGTCCGACAGGGCGTACCAGGCGGCGGCCATCGGAAGCGGCAGCGCCGCCGCCTCCGCGTCGCCGAGCCCGTCCGGAACGAGCGCGGCGTGGTCCGCTCGTACGGTGACGTGGCTGGCGAGGACGCCGACCGCGCAGGCCGCCACCCGGTCACCGGGCGCCACGGCGGTGACATCGGGGCCGACCGCCGCGACACGGCCGGCGCATCCGGAGCCCAGCGGCAGCGGGCCGGCGCCGGCCTGCTGTGCCCCGAAGGCCCGGAACGCGTCCCCGTGGTCCATGGCGACGGCGGCGATCTCGATCTCGATCTCGCCGGGGCCGGGCGAGCGCCGGGCGAGCGGCAGGAACTCGACCGGCTCCAGGGCGCCCGGCCGGCGGGCACCGGCCCGGAACGGCTGCCGCGCCGAACGCCGGGCGGGCAGCGCGGCGGCAGGTCCGCCGGCCGGGACGCCACGGGTGAGTCGAGCCGCGAGGCGCCGGCCGGCGCGCAGGGCCACCTGGTCCTCGGAGCCGTCGCCGAGGAGTTCGGCGGCCCACTCCGCCGAGCCGTCGGCGTCCGCGGGGTCGACGTCGACGAGCCGGGCGAGCAACTCCGGGTGCTCGCGCCGCAGGACACGGGTGAATCCCCAGTAGAGCGCGCCTCCCGGATCGGGAGCGTCGCCGGACTCCACCGCCTGCGCCCTTACGGTCACCACGGCCAGCGGCGGCGGTACGGGCAGATCCGAACAGGCGCGGGCGAGTCCGGCGAGGCGGCTGAGCCCTTGCCGTTGGGCTTCGTCCCCGGCATCGGCGTCCGGCGCGACGAAGACCACGTTCCCGGGGAGCGCCGACGCGTCGGGCACTCCGTCCGTGACGGTACGCGTCACCCGGGCGCCGGCGGCGGCCAGCCCGTCGGCCAGCCTCCGGGCCGTGCCGGTGTCGTCGGCCGCCCCGCAGACGAGCCAGTGGCCGGTCTGTGCGACCTCGTCACGGGGGGCGGTCAGATCAGTCCACTCGACGCGGTGCAGCCGCTCGGCGTCGGAGTCGGCTCCGGAACCCGCGCCGGGCAGCGGCGACAGCTCCAGTCCCTCCATGACCAGCAGCGGCCGGTGAGCGGTGTCGAAGACCTCGATGTCGAAGACGCCTTCCGCCCGCCGGACGGCGTGCGACCACACCTGGGTGACGGGCTCCTCAGGGTCGTCCAGCAGCTCGATGCGGTCGACGGCCGTCGGCATCAGAGCCGTTCCCGGTGCGTAGGCGTCGCACAGTGCGAGGGACACCTGGAGCGCCCCGTCCCACAGGGCGGGATGCAGCGCGCGCCCGCGGTTGCCCGCGCGCAGCCGGTCGCCCAGCACGACCTCGGCCAGGGCGTGCTCACCGGCCGGGTCGGCGTACAAGGTACGGATGCCCCGGAAGGCGGGGCCGTATTCGAGGCCGCGCGCCGCCCAGCCGCGGTAGAAGCCGTCGGCGTCCACCGGGTCGAGACCGGCGTGCCAGTCGGGGAAAGCGGTGGCGGGGCGGGGTAATTCCCGGTGGCCGACCCGGGCAGTGGCGTTCTCCTCCCAGCCGGCGCCGCCCTCGGACAGCGACAGCAACCGGAAAGCGCCGCCGGCGGTTCCGCCACTCCACTCGGCGGTGAGCCTGGTCATGTCCTCGGTCACCGCCACCTCCTTGCGGAAGCGGACCTTCTCCAGACGGCGGGCGGCGGGGCCGGGGAGGGCACGGGCGGTGTTGACGGCGATGGCGAGCATTCCGGCGCCGGGCAACACGGGGGTGCCGTGCACCTGGTGGTCCTCCAGCCAGGGCGGGCTGCTGAGCGACAGCTCCAGGGCGCCGTGCCGGACGTCCGCCTCGCCGGGCGCGGGGAGGAGCGATGTGTCGAAGCCGCGCGCCGCCCCGGCGCCCCGCGGGCGTTCGGCGGTCCAGTAGCGGTCCTGCCGCAAGGGGTACCCGGGCACCGCGGTGCCGGAGCCCCTGGGCAGTTCACCGAACGGCTCCAGGCCGGCGACGTAGCCGCGGGCGAGGGCCCCCGCGACGTCCGCGGTGCTGCCGTGATGGCGGCGCATGGTGGTCAGCACGGCGGCCGCGCGGGGTTGTCCGGCCACCAGCTGCTCGATGGCGGGCGCGAGGACGGGATGCGGGCTGATCTCCACGACATGGGTGATGCCGTCATCGAGCAGGGCACCCATCGCGTCGGCGAACTGCACGGGGTTCCTGAGGTTCTCCACCCAATAGGCACCGTCCATCTCCGGGCCGGCCAGCCGACACCGTCGCACGGTCGACATCAGGCCGATCTCGGCGTCGCGCGGCCGGACGGGGTCCAGGGCGGCCAGCAGGTCGTCGCGCAGCGGGTCCATCTGGGGGCTGTGCGAGGCGTAGTCGACATTGACCAGCCGGCAGTAGGTGCCCTCGGCGTCGAGCAGCTCCTTGAGGGTCAGTACGGCCTCCTTCTCGCCGGACAGCACACAGGAGCTGGGGCCGTTGTGCACCGCGAGGGAGACGCTGTCCTCGAACCCCTCAAGCGCGGCCAGCGCGGCGTCCCGGTCCAGGTCCACGGCGAGCATCCGCCCGTGTCCTGAGGCACGGCGGGCGATAGCGCTGCGCCGGGCCATGACCAGGGCGGCGTCCTCGTAGGAGAGGACTCCGGCGAGGGTGGCCGCGGTGATCTCGCCCTGGCTGTGGCCGAGTACGACGTCCGGCTCGACCCCGGAGGCACGCCAGAGCTCGGCGAGCCCGAGCGACATGGCCCAGAGGGTGGGCTGGAGCATGTCGATACGGCTCATCCACTCCTCGTCGGCCTCGCCGGAGAAGATGTCCAGCAGGTTCCAGTCGGTGTACGGGCGCAGTACGCCGGCGCATCGGGTGACGACCTCGGCGAACAGCGGGCTGTCCCGGAAGAGTTCGACCCCCATGCCGCTCCACTGGGAGCCCTGCCCGGGAAAGACGAACGCGGTGCCGCCCCGGGTTACGGCGTTGCCGACCGTCAGTCCGGGTGACGCGGGCTCGGCGTCCGGTGCGGCGGCGAGGCCGAGCAGACCGGTACGCAGCTGGGCGGATTCCCCAGGGGCGACGAGGGCGGCGCGGACCGGGAAGTGGTCGCGGCGCCAGGCGAGGGCGCCGGCCTGGGTGACGACCTCCTCGGCAGTCTCCGGGACCAGGGGCGCCAGTTCGGCGGCGCGCACGCCGAGGGCGGGAACGTCCTTGGCGGACAGCGGTAAGACGGCGGGCAGTCCGGTCGCCGGGACGGGCGCCGACGCGTCGTCCGCGGGTGTCTCGGGAGGGTTCATGATGACCACATGGGCGTTGGTGCCGCCCCAGCCGAAGGAGTTGACCCCGAGGTAAAGCGGGCCGCTGCCGGGCAGCGGTACGGGCTCGCGGACCACCCGCAGGTTGATGTCCTCGAACGGGATGGCCGGGTTGAGCTCCTCGGAATGCAGGCTCGGCGGCACGACACGGTGCTTCAGCGCGAGGAGGATCTTGATCAGGCCCGCCAGGCCCGCGCTGGCCTCCAGATGCCCGATATTGGTCTTCACCGAGCCGATGAGCAGCGGGTCGTCGGCACGGTCCTGGCCGAGGACGCGCCCGATGGCCGCGGCCTCGATCGGGTCACCGCGCCCGGTACCGGTACCGTGCGCCTCGATGTACGCGGGGGCGCCCTCCGGTACGACTCCCCCGCCGTAGGCGCGTCGCAGCAGGTCCTCCTGGCCCTGGGGGCTGGGGGTCACCAGGCTGTCGCCGCCGCCGTCGTTGTTCACGGCCGTGCTGACGACGACGCCGTGGATGCGGTCGCCGTCGGCCAGGGCGCGCTCCAGTGTCTTCACATAAAGGGCGGCGACTCCTTCGCCGCGCACGAACCCGTTGGCCGACGCGGCGAACGCCTTGCACCGTCCGTCCGGCGAGAGACCGCCGAAGTGGGTGAGCCCGACCGTCACATGCGGGTCGAGCATGAGGTTGGTGCCGCCGACGATCGCCGCGTCGATCTCGCCCTGGCGCAGGGCCTGGGAGGCCAGGTGCAGAGCCACGAGCGAGGAGGAGCAGCCGGTTTCCACGGTCATGCTGGGCCCGCGGACCTTGAGGAAGTACGAGAGACGCGCGGCGATCACGTCCAGGGCGTTGCCGACGAGGCTGTGCGGGGTGGGCTGGGCCTCGCGTCCCTTGCGCAGAAGCTCGTAGTCGTGCCAGGAGGCGCCCACGTACACGCCGGTGTGCGTGCCGGCGAGGGCGTCGGCACGCTGACCGGCGTCCTCCATGGCACGCCATCCCACTTCCAGCATCAGACGCTGCTGCGGATCGATGGCCTCGGCCTCGCGGGGCGAGATGCCGAAGAAGCCGGCGTCGAACCGGTCGACCCCGTCGAGGAAGCCGCCGACCGCCTGGATCTCCTTCTCGGGGTCGAGCTGCGCCGTGCTGTCCCAGCGGTCGGCGGGAATCGGGCCTATGCCGTCCTCGCCCGCCATCATCAGATCCCACAGGCTTTCGACATCCGGCGCGCCCGGAAACTTACCAGCCATACCAACAATGGCAATCAGGTTCGCCGGGTCGCGTTCTGCGTTCGCGTCCATTCGTCGCCCTCTTGTCTCGCAACTAAATCCCGAAGCAATCCATCTGAATTTATGTCAACCCGGAAGTGGGGAACACCCCTGACATCTCAGGGGTGTTCCCCACGGACGACCCCTAGAGGTGATCTGGGGTCACCTGAGGTCTCGCAGACGCGTCCTGACCAGCCCCTTACTCGCGTTGATCATGCGCGGCCCGATCTCCGGCGGTGCCTCCCGGCGGGACCACACGGCATTCATCGCCATCTTGCCCGGACTCATGGCGAAGCAGCGGGTGCTCTCGATTCCCAGCCGGAACGACGGCGCGATGAAGTCGGCCTGCTCGATATGCCGGAGAATTCGCTTCGCCGCCTCCCCCGGGGTGACTGTCCCCTCCTCCACAGATTCACAGAGGTCGCGGGTGAGAATTCCCATCTCGTTGAATCCAGCGCTCACCGGCAACGGCGAGCCGGGGTGCTTGCTCTGTTCGAGGTCGAGGAAGACCTGGGTATCGCCGGTGGTGTCGTACCGGTAGTAGGCGTCCTCAAGCATGACGTTGCCGAGCATGGTGCCGAGCATCCAGGTCCGGTTGACGGCGTTCCAGAGTTCGTAGTCCCTGAAGCCCACGAAGGAGCTGTAGACGAGGTTGTCGTGGAAGTCGAAGAGTCCCTGCTGGAGGTTCTCCAGGTACGAGAACCGCTCCAGCGACCAGTCACCGTCGCGTGAGGCGGCGATCAGCCGCCAGCCGAGCGCGTTGACCAGTTCCATCGTGTTGGTCAGACCACGCGAGTAGAGGGCGTCGATGAAGCCCGCCGCGTGCGAGGTGAGGCAGAACCGCTCTCCCACGACCTGCTTGGCCGAATACTGGAGCCGGCCGGTGGACACCCAAGGCCGTACGGCCTTGGCCCCGTCGAACTGCCAGGCGATCTCCGGGAACCGCTTGAGGAAGTCGTCGAACTCCTGCTCCCCCGTGGCCTCCCCCTTGGGGAAGACTCGCGGGTCGAGCGTCAGGCCGACGCTGCACAGCGGGTTGAGCGAGTCCTCGTGGTTGTCGAACGGGATGACCCACAGCCAACCGCCGTCGAAGACATGGTGCAGCGTGCCGTTGTGCCACGGGTTCGGCTGCTTGTGCTGCCTGCCGTTGGGGGAACGATCGTACGGACGCACGCCCACCATGTGCGTGAACAGGCTGCGTGAATGGGTGCGCGCCCGGGTCGGCGTCTCGCGCAGGCCGAACTTCTCCGCGAGCGGCGAGCGGAAGCCGCTGCCGTCGACGACGTAACTCGCGCGGAACTCCTTGCCGGCTTCGGTACGCAGCACCGCACCGGAGTCCGGGTCGATCTCGATGTCCGCGATGCGGGTGGCCAGCTGGGGAACGGCGCCGTACTTCACCGCCAGGTGGAAGAGGTACGCGTCGATGTCCTGCCGGAACAGGTGCGTCTCGGTCCTGATGGCGGAGGGAACGACCAGCTGGTTGACCTCCGCGGGGTTCTGCGGACGGCCCTCGCGGTGGTAGACGAAGCCGAAGTTCTGCTTCTGCCCGCAGTTGCGGGAGACTTCCTTGCGGATCCCCTTGAAGCTGGACAGTGCCTTCAGTTCGGGAACCTGGTACCGGTCGGCGATCAGCCGGGTCATGCCCGAGGTGTACGGAATCGTGGATTCGCCGACGGCGAATCGCGGGTGGGTACCCGCGTCGAGCAGCAGAACCTTGACGCCGTTGCGGGCGAGTACCGCACCCAGCATGCCGCCGGCCATTCCGCTGCCGAGGATCGCCACGTCGTACTGGTCGCTCGGCTTGTGTTTCGAGTCCTTGCGCGGCAAGTCGCTCACCTGTCTCTCTCCGATATGCAGTGGTGCCTGCTCATCTCGCTGCCGCTTCCGGGAAGTGCTTCCTCGGCAGTTCCTTACGCGTCCGGATACCGAGCTTCCGGAAGGCCTTCGTGAGGTGCTGTTCGACCGTGCTCACCGTGATGGTCAGCGTGTCGGCGATCTCCTTGTTGGTCCGGCCGTGCGCGGCGAGGGCGACAACCGGTCGTTCCGCCCCGGTCAGCCGGCCCAGCGCCGTCTCACCCGGCGCGGACGCGAGGCTCCACGCCCCGGCGTGGGACCGCGCACCGGCCCCGCACTCCCGCTCCAGGCGCTTCGACTCCTCCAGCACGCCGCGGGCCCGGGAGGTCTGGCCGGCGAGGGCGTACGCCCGACCCAGCTCGCCCAGCGCACCCGACAGCTGGAACCGGTCACCGCAGGAGCGGAGGTTCGTCACCGCCTCTTCGAGCAGCCCGGCCCGCTCGCCCGGGTCGCGGGTGGCGGCGCACACCCGCAGCGAGATGCCGCGCGCGCGGGACAGGCCTTCGCCCGCGAGCGCGGCCTGCTCGTCCGCGAGTCCGCGGGCCGCCCGCACGTCCGAGAGGGCGAGATGCGCGCGCGCCGCGCTGCTGCGCCACGGCAGCAGGGTCGGCTGGTCGAATCCCCAGCTCGTCATGAGTTCCCCGCACTGTGTGAAGTCGTCGAGCGCGGCGTACGGGCGTCCGGTCTCCAGGTGGAAGCAGCCCCTCGCGTGCAGGTAGTAGAGCCCGAACCGGCTGGAGAACATGCCGTCGGGCACCGGCTGCGCCACGTACTCGGCGGCGGCCGCGAAGTCACGCGTGTCGGTCGCCGCCTGGATCAGGTTGGCCAGTGGGCCGCCGATGCAGACGCCCCAGCTGTCGGCGGGCACTTGGGCGAGTGCGGCCTCGGCCAGTGACCGGGCGCCTGTCAGATCTCCCAGCCGCAGCGCGATACCGGCCCTGAGCGACGCGAACTCCGCCATCCACAACGGGACCTTGCGGGCCCGTGCCTCCTCCAGCCAGTGATCGCACCAGCGGGCGGCCGTGTCCGGCCGGTCGGCGAACGACAGCGCCGCGACGGCGCACATCAGCCACTCCTGGGTGTGCCTGCCGAGCCGCATGGCGCGCAGGGCCGATTCCGCCTCGGCCACGGCGTCCTCGGTGGGGCCGTGCGCGAGCACCCGCGACAACGCCATGGCGCTCAGCGAGCGCGGGTCGTCGATCACCGGCTCTCCCCGGGCGGGAGCCAGCACCACCGGGTAGGTGACGGAGAGCAGCTCCCAGGTGGCCCGCACCTCGGCCGCGTACTCCGGGTCGGCCCGCTCACCCCGGTCGTCCATCTGGGCGACGGCACGCACCGCCTCGTCGAAACGGCCGTGCCATAACAGGTACTTGGCCAGCATCAGTGTGTGCCGGGTGGACAGCCGGCCGTCGCTCAGGGCAATCGCCAGCTCGCCGAGGTGGGGCGTGCTGATCGACGGATTGAGCATCCAGGAGGTCGAGGCCAGCAGGGCCCGCAGGCAGACCCGTTCACCGTCGTCGGCCCCGAAACGCAGCGCCGCCTCCAGACAGGAGTGGGCCTCCGCCACCCTGTTGCCGTTCAGGTGCCGCTCCGCGGCTTCCCGCAGCAACGGCACCGCCCACGGCAACGATCCGCCGTCACCGGCGCAGTTGCGCAGGTGCCGAGCGGTCCGGGTCGCGGCGACGCCCTCCTCGTAACACATCAGGGCCGCTTCGCGGTGCAGGGTGCTCCGCTCCGCCGCGCTCAGCCCCTCCAGCACGGCCTGCGCGGCGACGGGGTGCCGCAGCCGGATCCCGTCCAGCAGACCGGCGGCCTCCAGAACATGCGTGCCGCGGACGACGGCGGACGGCTCCAGGCCGGTGAGCCGCGCGAGTTGACCGGGGGCGTGGATGTCGCCGTCGAGCACGGCCAGCGCTCGGGTGAGCCGCAGCAGCGCCGGACGCCCTCGGTGCAGGCAGCTCAGGAGGGTGTCGCCGTAGGTGTCCCCGACCACCGGCGTGGCCGGGTCGGAGGCGCGGCGGGAGTCCTCCAACAGGGCCCGGACCAGCAGTGGGTTCCCGCCACTGACCCGATGGCACCGCTCGGCGAAGGCCGGGTCCGGAGTGGCTCCCCGGTGAGCGGCGAGCAGGGCCGTGACCCCGGCCGGCGACAGCGTACCCAGCGTCAGACCACGGTAGTTGGGCTGCCGGAGCAGCTCCGCGTGCAGTTGCGGATGGGCGGGGCGCGACAGGGGGCACTCGGTGAGCACCAGGACCACCCGTGCCTGCCGCAGCCGGCGGATCAGATGGAGCAGCCAGTGCAGGGACAGCGGGTCCGTGAACTGGACGTCGTCGACGCACAGCAGTACGGGGGAGTCCTCCGCGGCCCGGACGACCTCGGCGCACAACTGGTGCAGGACGTCCGTGTGGGCCGCGTCGAGCGTCCACGGCCGATCGCCCGTCTCCTCCGCGACCGCCGCGCACGTTCCGTGGAGGCTGTCAAGGAGCGCGACGGCTCCCGGAGGAGCGCCGGCCGACCGCAGCAGCTGCCTCAGCACGCTGCCCGGAGACCGGCGCTCCGGCCATGTGCCGACCGCGTCCAGGACCAGAAAGTCCTGGTTCGACGCCTCGCTCTTCAAGGCGGTGAGCAACTCCGTCTTGCCACAGCCCATGGCACCGCCGATCACCGCGGCGCCGCCTCCTCCACCGCGGACGCAGGTGCGGAGCAGCTCGGAGAGCTCGGACAGTTCGCGGTCCAGTCCGACCAACCGCATGATCTTTCCTCCCCTCCTACGCCGAAGAAGAGGTCACGGGTTCCGGCTCCGCGGACTCCGGAGCGCGGGGGACCTCCACGGGCTTGCGATAGACGCGCGACAGCAACGGACCGGTCATCGCCGTGGTGACCACGGCCATCACGACCATCAGGGAATACAGCCCGGTGTCCAGCAGGCCGAGTTGGAGGCCGATGCCGAGGATGACCAGCTCGGTCAGTCCCCGGGTGTTCATCAGTACCCCGAGAGCCGCGGCCGGCCGTGACGGCAGGCCCTGGCTGCGGGCGCCGACGTACGTTCCGCCGAACTTGCCGACGATCGCGACCAGCAGGATCACGCCCAGCTCGACGAAGTCGCTGCTCCCCATGGACCCCAGGTCGACCTTGAGGCCGGCCACCACGAAGTAGACGGGCAGCAGCAGTGAGGTGACCTGCCCTGTGCGGTCGTGGATCTCGGTCCGCAGAGCGAGGGTCTTCTCCCGGGGCATGATGGTGCCGAACAGGAAGGCACCGAAGATGAAGTGCATTCCCATCGCCTCGGTCGCCGCAGCCGACAGCAGCACCCCGATGAGGACGAGGGCGAGGTGCCACGGAGCGAAGGCGACCGCCTTGCCGTCCTTGACGAAAACGGCGCGCAGCAGGGGCCGCACGACGTACATCATCACGAGGATGTACGGGACGGCGAGCACCACGCGCCAGTGCTCGCCACCGCCGCCCGCCGTCGCCTGGACCGCCGCGAGAGCGGTCCAGGCGACGACGTCCACGGACGCGGCGGTCGCCAGGGCGATCCCGCCGACCGCGGTCTTGCTGATACCGCGCTCGGTGAGAATCCTGGCCAGCACGGGGAACGCCGTTACCGAGACCGAGAGTCCGATGAACACGACGAACGCCGCGGTGTCCCGGCTCTCGTGGGTGCGCAGCAGGTAGAAGGCGAGCCCGATGCCGAGCAGGAACGGGGCGACGGTGGAGCCGAGGATCGCGCCTCCGGTGACCCGGCTCCTGCCGCGCAGCGTGGAGCCGTCCAGTTCCAGACCGACGGCGAACATGAACAGGGCCACGCCGACATCCGCCATGCCCGTGAGCAGCGGGCGGATGTCGTCGGGGAACAGCAGATCGGAGATCGCCCCGTTGAACAGGGTCGGCCCCAGCACAACACCCGCGACGATCTCGCCCACCACGGCGGGCTGGTTGACACGGGCCGCTAAATGGCCGAGCCCTCTCGCCAGAAAGAGGATCAGCCCGAGATCGATGAAGAGTAGTTGCACCTGGTGACTGCTCATGGCCTAGGCGTCCCGCTCATCCCTGTCTCGTCGTGGGTGGTGTTCAACTCTGCTCGGCGGCTGGCTCGGCGCCCTCGTCGATGAGGTCGTCGATCGTGAGGGTGAGCATCGGGTGCTTCCCGCTCAGCCCGGAGATCAGCTGGACGAAGTTCGCCGACGGCGTGCGCTCGCGGTCGGGGTCGACCATCTCCTGCGCGAGGCTGTGGTAGAACTCCTTGTACTTCGTGCGGTCGTAGAACCGCTCGACGAAGGTCCGGATCTCGTCGAAGAAGCCCCGGTACGCGGTGACATAGCGCTTGAGTGCCTGCTCCTCGATCTCCGGGTGCTGGATGATCTTGTCGACGATCTTCGACAGGGTGCTGCCCGCCAGCGTCGCCAGCGCGACACCGGTGGAGAACAGCGGGTCGACGAAGGCGGCGGAGTCACCGACACACACCCAGCCGTTGCCGGTGAAGCTCTGGCTGGTGTACGACCAGTCGCGCGCGGTCCGCCAGCCGGCGGACTGGTTGGCGCCCTCAAGCATCTTCTTGAGTTTGGTCGACTTCGCCATCTCGTCCTTGAAGAGGTCCTCCAGGGACTTGCCGTCCTTGTTGGCTTCCTCCGACCGCGTCACGTAGCCGACGCTGATGGTTCCCTTGTCGATCGGGATGGCCCAGAACCAGCCCTCGTCCAGGCCCTCGATGAGGATGTTGGTGTACTCGTCGCCCGGCAGCCGCTCGCAGTTGTCGAAGTACGTCCAGACGGCGACGTTGCGCAGCTCCTCGTGCCAGGTGACGTCGGCGTACTTGCGGCTGAGGAGCCGGGCCTGGCCCGAGGCGTCGATGACCAGCTTCGCCCGCGCCTCGTGCATGCCGTCCGTGCCGCGCAGAGTGAAGCGGACACCGGTGACGCGGCCCTCGGTCTCGATGGGCTCCTTGACGGTGGCTTCCTCGATGATGAACGCGCCCAGCTCACGGGCCCGGTCGAGTATCAGGGAGTCCATGTCCGCGCGCCGGGTGTGGTACGCGTATTCGTGCGTGGTGCCCTCGATGAACGAGAAGTTCCACGGGACCTGCGCATTGCCCCAGACCAGCGTGCCGCCGTACTTGCGTTCGAAGCCTCGGGCGTCCATGCGCTCGGTCAGGCCCAGTTCCTTCATGGGACGCATGAAGGCGGGGATGAGTGATTCTCCGACGTGATAGCGGGGAAACCGCTCACGGTCGAGTACGAGGACACGATGTCCACGCTCCGCGAGAAGTCCCGCGGTGGTGGAGCCGGCCGGCCCGCCACCAATGACGATGACGTCGAATTCTTCAGGCACCCCGAAGAGAGTGGACGACATTACAGATCCTCCCCTTGCTTCAACTGACGTGCACCGCTTTGGGCGGGGCGCGCATCGGCATTCCTCAAAGTGTGGCGTCTGCCCCATGAAGGTCTTCTGGAGTATCTCTGGATATTTGATCCCACAGGCATGGAGCGGCTGGGCCGGCATTCTGAATTCATGCTGCGAAAATCTGTCATCGGCGCAAAACGAACGGGCACAGGAAGCACCGACACGGCCTGATTCAACGTTCACCCAAATTGTTCATGGGTGTGTTCGCCCCGACCGGCACTTCTTTATCTTTCCGGCTCCTGTGTTGTTCCACCGGAATTACCCGCGCCGGTCAGCCATACCCCACCACGGGTTGGCCTCATCAGCTCGTCAGCAGGTGCACGCTCGCGTGGTCACCGACCATCAGCCGGTGGCGTCGTCCTTCGCCGTCGGCGGAGGCGACCAGTGCGCCCCGGCCGATGACGGAGCCGTACAGTCCCCCGACACCGCTGATGGTCGCGGTGTCGAGGACGATCGAGTAGGACACACCGGCGCCGCTCAGCACACAGTCGTCGCCGATCGTGGTGTCCGGCCCCACGACGCTGTCTTCGATCACGGTGCCCCGGCCGATGCTCACCGGGCCGGTGATGCGCGAGTTCACCACCCGGCTGTCCGCCCCGATCTCCACCGGGCCGATGAGTTCGCTGGCCTCGTCCGCCTTGCCCGCCACGGAGGGGGCGAGGCTCCGCAACAGCTCACGGTTGCACTCCAGCATGTCGTCGACCGTTCCCACGTCCCGCCAGTAGCCCGTGTAGCGGGACGCACGGACGTCGTGGCCCCCGGCAACCAGCCACTGGACGGCATCGCTGATCTCCAGCTCCCCACGCCCACTCGGCACGATGGCCGCGACTGCCTCGTGTACCCGCGGGGAGAAGACGTAGACGCCGATGAGTGCCAGGTCGCCCACCGGGTGGGCGGGCTTCTCCACGACCCGGGTCACCCGTTGCCGGTCGTCCAGTTCGGCCATGCCGAAGGCCCGCGGATCATCGACCGGCTGGACCGCGAGCTGGGCGTCCGCCCCGCCTGTGCGGAAGTCGGCCACGATGTCCGCGATGCCCTGCGGCAGCATGTTGTCGCCCAGGTACATCACGAAGTCCGCATCGCCCAGGAACTCCCGGGCGATCACCAGACAGTGGGCCAGTCCCCGGGGTGCGTCCTGGTGGAGATAGGTGATCCGCAGGCCGAGCGCGGAGCCGTCGCCGAGCTTCGCGGCGATGTCACCCGCGTAGCCCCCCACCACGATGCCCACCTCGGTGATCCCCTGTGCGCGGATGTCCTCCAGGATGTGCACGAGCACCGGCTTGTTGACGATGGGGATGAGCTGTTTGGGCATGGTGTGGCTGAAGGGCCGCAGCCTGGTCCCGGTGCCGCCGGCCAGGACGAGCCCCTTCATGACTCGGCCCTCGTCGCCGGCTCCTGCTTCCCCACCGGCTCCGTCTCGGGCAGGGCCGCGCCTCGCGTGGCCGGTTCCGCTCCGCGGTCGGCGGGCCTGCCGTAGACGAGCCGGCGCAGCAGCGCGTCCAACGGCCCCCTGAGCCCGGCACGTTCGAGTGCGACGGCCACGGCAAGCACCGTGAGCCAGACGCAGACGGCGATGACGGCCGCCCCGGTGGCATGGATCCGGTCGCCGACGCCGAAGGCGACGCGTGCGAGGACCAGCGCGAGCAGCGAGGACTGCAGCAGGTAGCACGTCAGCGAGCGGCGGCCGACCGCGGCCAGGGCCCCGCTCACGGGCCCCGGGGTCCGGCCCCGGTCCTGGAGGCGCGCCACGAACAGCCCGAACGCGGCCGCATAGGCCAGGCCCCCGGCGAAGCCGGTGATCACGTGCAGCGCGGTCACCGAGCCCGTGGCCAGGTCACCGGCCTGCCAGGAACCGGCGCCCACCAGCGCCAGCGGCACGCCGCCGAGCACCGACACGAAACCACCGATGAGCACCACGCGCTTGAGCAGGGCGCGGTGCCGGGCGGGGTCGTCGAGGTAGCGCCTGCGCGCGGCCACGGCACCGATCAGGATGGCGGTGGGGATCGGCCAGCCCAGCAGGATGTGCACCGAAGCGAACGGCACCTGCGACAGCCGCTCGACCACCGCCTCACCGTAGTCGTGGGCCCAGACGGTACCGCGAAGTTCCCCGCCGCTCCCGCTCTCCTCCATGGCCACGGCGATGGACAGCAGAGTGGCCAGAACGGTCGCCGCCGCGGCGCTGATCACCACGCCCCTGCCCAGCGCGCGGTCACCCCGGGTGAGCAGCCACCCGAGGGCCAGCGCCGCGACTCCGTAGGGCGCGAGAATGTCGGCCGGGAAGATCAGCACGAAGTGGACGAAGCCGAACAGGATGAGGAACACCGCGCGCCGGCGCAGCAGCCGGCCCGCCGCGGGCGCCGAGGTGCCGGCCGCACGCTGGCGCATGACGAGCATCGCCATGCCGTACCCGAAGAGGGCGGCGAACATCGGGTAGGCACGGTTGTCGACGAGGTCCAGGCTGAGGAACGTGATCGCGCGGTCGAGTGCGTCGCCCCCTTTCGGGTGGGTCACCACGCCCGGGTCACTGGTCGTCACGTACATGGGCGCATGGGCCAGGGCGATGAGCAGCAGCATGAAGCCCCGCGCGATGTCGGGTGCCGGGGAACGCTCGGCGGGGGTCACCCCTCGCCGTCCGACCGACGAGTTCACAGTCCTGCGGGTCGACATGCGGTCCTCCGAGGGTCTCTGTCTCCGGGTCCGGCCGGGCCGGCCGAGCCGTTCCGCGCCGTCCGGCGAGGCTGTCCGTTCACCGGGCCGGCTCCTGGCAGGTGGCGTAGTCGGGGAGCAGACCGGCCGCCCGGGCCTCGGCGAGCGTCGGTGCGGCCATGTCCCGCTCGGACATGACGGGTTCGATGCCGGCGGGGATCGGGAGCCCGAGCGCGGGATCCAGGGCGGAGAGGGCGAGTTCGTTCTCGGCGACGTAGCCGCTGGTGAGCATGTAGGACATGACGGTGTCGTCCTCCAGCGCGACGAAAGCGTGACCGACACCGACGGGGAAGTACATCGCCCGGAAGTCGACCGGGTCGAGCAGGACCGCGTCCCACTGTCCGTACGTCGGTGAGCCGACCCGTATGTCGACGACGATGTCGAGGGCGGCACCCCGTGCGCAGTAGACGTACTTCGCGGTGCCGGGAGGTGTCACGGTGAAGTGCACCCCGCGGACGACGCCGCGGCGGGACCGGCTGTGATTGGTCTGCGCCGCCCGGAAGAGACGGTGCCCGACGGCCTTTTCGAAAGCCGCCTCCTGGAACGGCGAGACGAAGAGACCGCGTTCGTCGGGGAAGACCCGCGGAGTGAACTCCACTGCTCCCTCGACCGCGAGTTCACGTATTTCCATGGCTCCTCCTGAGCGGGTCCACTGGGGGGCGGGCGGACGAGGCCCTGTCCGGTGCGGCGCGCTACAGCGCCGCCAGCACCTCGCGCAGCGCGCCGATCACCCTGTCCTGGGTCGCGGGAGACAGCGACGGGTACATCGGCAGCGAGAAGATCTGGTCGGCGAGCGACTCGGTCACCGGCAACGACCCTGCCTGCCGGCCGAGATGGCTGAACCCGGTCATGGTGTGGACGGGCCACGGGTAGCTGATGTTGAGTTCGATGTCGTGGTCCTTGAGCGCCCGCAGGATCTCGTCCCTCATCGGGTGGCGCACCACGTACAGGTAGTACACGTGGTCGTTGCCCGGCGCCACGGCCGGCAGCGACAGGCCGGTGCCGGCGAGCCCTTCGGCGTAGCGCTCGGCGATCGCGCGCCGCGCGGCGATGTAGCCGTCGAGCCGGGGAAGCTTCCTGCGCAGGATCTCCGCCTGGACCTCGTCGAGCCGGGCGTTGTGCCCCGGGGTCTCGACGACGTAGTAGCGCTCCTCCATGCCGTAGTAGCGCAGTCGGCGCATGCGCCGGGCGGTCTCCTCGTCGCGGAAGAGAGTGGCTCCGCCGTCGCCGTACGCCCCGAGCACCTTGGTCGGGTAGAAGGAGAAGGCCGCGGCGTGGCCCGTGGTGCCCGCCAGTCTGCCGTGGCGGGTGGCGCCGTGTGCCTGGGCGCAGTCCTCCAGCAGGAGCAGGCCGCGTTCGGCCGCGAGGCTCCGGAGCGGCTCCAGGTCCACACACTGCCCGTACAGATGGACCGGCAGCAGGCAGCGCGTCCGGTCGGTCAGGACCGCTTCCACCTGTGCGGTGTCCATGAGATACGTGTCGGGATCGATGTCGACGAAGACCGGGGTGGCGCCCATGGCGTCGATGGCGACCACCGTCGGCGCAGCCGTGTTGGCCACGGTGACGACCTCGTCTCCCCGTCCGACGCCGAGAGCCTGGAGCGCGAGCTTGATGGCGTTGGTGCCGTTGTCGACGCTGACGCAGTGCGGCATCCCGTGGTACGTCGCGAACTCCCGCTCGAACCCGTGCATACTGCTGCCCAGCACGAGCCGGCCCGAGCTGAAGACGGTGTCGACGGCGTCGAGGATCTCCTTCCGCTCCGCCGCGTACTCCTCCAGATAGCCCCAGACTCTGGTTGTCATGGACGCTCCGCTCCTTCTTTCACGCCGAGGAACAGGCCCCGGCCGGACTGGGCATCGTCGATGTACTCGGTCGTGAAACCCGCGTCGCGCATGGTCCGCTCGTAGAGGTCGCGCGGGAACAGCTGGTGAAGGTAGGACTCGGTGAAGTGCCGGGCCCCCTCGGCATCGGCGACGACGTAGTGCACCTCCATGCGTGAGGCCTCGCCCTCCCTCCGGGTGTGCGACACACGCGAGATGGTGCGGTGGTCGGGCGTGAGGACGTCGGCGGCGACGTAGCCGTCGAGGAAGGACTCGGGGAACCACCAGGGTTCGACGGCGACCACGCCACCGGGGCGCAGATGCCGCGCGAAGCAGCGCATCGTGCCGGCGAGTTCGTCGGCGCTCTGATGCGCCACGGCGGCGAACATGCAGACGACGGCGTCGAAGGTCCGGCCGATGTCGAACGCGCGCATGTCGCCCTGATGCAGAGGTGTGCCGGGCATCCGGTCCCGGGCGACGGACAGCATCGCCTCGGTGAGCTCCACCCCTTCGACATGCTCGAACAGCTCGTCGAAGTAGCGCAGATGGCCTCCGGTGCCGCACGCGACGTCGAGCAGTGAGGAGGCCCCGGGCAGTCGCGCCCGGATCTGCTCGGTCACGTACTTGCTCTCGGCCGGGTAGTCCTTGCCGCGCAGCGAATACACACAGTCGTAGATCTCGGCGAACTCCGGTCCGTACACGGCTGTCCCCTCACGTCGCATGGGCTTCGGCCAAGGCGGCCACGGTCCGCTCCAGTGCCACGCGCAGCGGTATCCGAGGCCGCCAGCCGGTGACCGACCGGAACGAGGAGGAATCGATGGTGACGCTCCGGAAGTCGGTGGCCGGCGCGCTCTCGGGGGGCGCCACGGAGACCACCGGTACCGGCGGTTTCCCCAGCCGGGCCGCCACGAGCTCGGACACGGTACGGCACACGTCGCCGAGGGGATCGCCCCGGCCGGCCCCGAGCAGCCAATGGCCGCCGGCCAGCGCGTCAGGATGGTCGAGCGCGGCCACGAACGCCTGGGCCACGTCCTCGACATGCACCAGGTCCCGCTTGACCGTACCGTCGTGCCACAGGGTGAGCGGCTCGCCGGCCAGCGCGCGGCGAATCATGAAGGCCACGACGCCCCGGTCGGCGGCGTACGGCGCCGCGACATGCCCGAACACCGTCGGCAGGCGCAGGCTCGCGCCCCGCACCGCCCCGGCCGCGGTGGCCTCCTTCAGCAACCGCTCGGCGGCCAGCTTGTGGTGGTCGTACGCGGTCCCGGGGTGGTCCGGTTCGCTGCCGTCGATGGGGCGCTCGGGCGGCAGTCCGATCTGGGAGGCGGCGCCCGCGTACACGACCAACGGGGCAGGTGATTCCCCTCGGTCGCGGCGCAGGACCTCGCAGAGGTTCTCCATGATGCCGACGTTGACCGCCCGGCTTGAGGGGTCGTTCTCGGCCGCCCGCCAGCCACCGCTGTGTGTGACGAGGTGGATCACCGCGTTCGCGCCGGCGACGGCGTCGGCCACCTCCCCGGCGCGCGTGAGGTCCGCCGTACGCACATCGGTGCGGCCCGGCTCGCCGCCGGGCACGCCACTCGGCCGCCTGGCCACCGCCCGTAGCCGGACGGGCAGGCGCGCGAGCGCCGCCGTCACAGCCGATCCGACGAATCCGGACGCTCCGAGTACGGCGACGACGGGCAGCTCGCCCGGCTCCCGCTCCTGCGAAGTCATACGCTCTCGGCTCCTCGCGCGGGCTCACGGGCCGGGCCGGCCGAGGCGGAGAGCGCGTGCAGGCACGCCAGCAGACTCCGGGCCTGCATGTTGATGTAGTGGCTGTGGCGTAACAGCCCCGAGAGCTGTGCCGGTGTCATCCATCGGAAGTCGGGATGGTCCGGCCGCTCGTCCGTCTCGATCAGAAGATGCCGGTTGCGGGTGTGGTAGAGCCTGCCGCCCTCGTCGGACAAGGTGACGTCGAACAGGATCCGGTCCGCTTCTGCCGTCAGCACCTCGTCGAGGAACAGCGGGCGCACGTCGCGCGGCAGCCGGTCGTAGTTCCGCAGGGTGCACTGGACGGTGGGCCCCAGCTCCACCACGTCCACGAAACCCGGTTCCGCGCGCTGGTGCACCAGCACGTGCAGTTCACCGTCGAAGCGGGCGGCGAGGAAGGCGACGAGGCCGATCCCGTGCGCGGCGATCATCGGCTGTGCCCACTCCCCGACCTCACGCCCGGAGGCCTTCACCTGTACGCCGATCACATCGAAGAACCGGCCGCTCTCGTGAACGATGGCGGCGGGTTCGCGCCGCCACTGATCGAGCTCTGCCAGCGGCACCTGCTCGGTACGCACCTCGATCCGGCTACGCGCGGCGGTGATCCAGCTCAGGATCTCCCCTGTCGTGGTGGGGCCGCAGGGCGACGTCGGCCGCGTCACGTGCCGCTCTCCCCCGAACGGCATGCAGGCCAGCACGCTGCGCAGGTCCATGCTGATCAGGTCGTCGATCCTCAGCAGCCCGCGCGCTTCGGTGAGCTTCAGCCAGTGAAACCCGTCGGCCGCCTCGACGTCCTCCCGGACCTCGACGATCATGTTGCGATTACGCTTGCGCAGGAACCACGACGCCTGTTCGGACTGCCGCACATCGGCGATCACCCGGTGCGGGGCGGCGTTCTGAAAGTACGTCAGATAGGGAACGGGCTTCCCGCGGTGCACCCCGCTGAAATTGCTCCGCGTTGCCTGCACGGTCGGTGAAAGCTGAAGTCCGTTTATGTTTCCCGGCTCCGCCTTGGCCTGAACAAGGCAGTACAGAGCACCGTCGACCCGCTTCACCAGAATTCCGAGGATGCCAGTTTCCGGCTGATTTATTATGGGCTGATCCCAGCACGGGACAGCGCCCCGAGAATGATGCGTACGGAGCCCTTCGACTGAGAAGAACCGACCGCTGCGATGGGTCATGGCCGGCAGGTCGGGCGAGCAGTCCCACCCGTGCACGGATGCCAGCGGGACACGCTCCACCTGCGTGTAGATGGTCTTGCGAGCGGCCTCGAACCACTGGTGGAAACTTGCCGGAACGTACGGCGTATCGGCGAGAAATTCCGTCATCAGCAACTCTCGAACTAGGTCGGGTCTGACGCGTCACTTTCACTGGTCACTCATTTTCGCGCAGCCCGCCGCCGTGTGGCGTCTCCCAGATTGCTCATAACGTCCGCCGGCGGCTCACCAATTCAGGGGTGATGCCGTGAACAGCTCCGCGGCGGCCGTCGCCGACGAAACTCGGACGCCGCGCGCCCCGATGGATCAGACCGGCTCACCGATCAGGTGAAGGCAGTGTCCCTCGTACACCCACTGCTCCCACTCCTCCGGCGTCCAGCCGCGTTCGGACACCAGGAGGTGGAAGAGCTCGGGACCGAGCAGCACGTACGAGATGTCCACGGCCCGCTCCACGCCGAGTCCCTCGCGCAGCGCCCGCTTGCTCTCCAGCGACTCGACGAAGCGCCGCTGGACGACCAGTCGCTGGCGCTTGTTCGCCTCCCACAACTCGGCCCCGTCTCCGCTGGTCGCCGCCGCGTTGCGCAGCACTTCGAGCAGCGGACCGACCCGCTCGAAGACAAGACGGGTCAGGTGCACCTGAAGCCGCAGCTGCCGACGCGGGTCCTCCGTCTCCAGCGCCTCGACCACCTGGGGCCGTTCCAGCGTCGGCACGGGATCCTCGTCGCCCGCGATGTGAACGTCGATGAGTTCCTTGAGGATCCGCTGCTTGCTCCCGAACGAGAAGTAGATCGTCTGGACGGCGACGCCTGCCTCACGGGCGATGGACTCGATGGTCGTCGCGCCGTAGCCGTGCTCGATGAACAGTGCCATCGCGGCTGCCAGCATCCGGTTGCGAGTCTGCTGCGCCTTCAGCCGACGGCCGGGGGTTTCCTTCACCATTCTCGATCACTTCCTACTCACTGCTGCGGCATTTCAGGCGCCGCTGGGCGGACCGTCCGAAGGACCCGTCGTGTCGGCACCCATCCACTCCAGCAAGCCAGGCAAGTATGACTGCCGCCTCCGGCCGCCGGGCACGCGGCCATGCCGTACGGGCCGTTCCTGAGGAATGCCCCGGCTCAGGAGTTGGGAGCGGCGGTGGCCCCGGGGCCGCCGGCCGCGGGGCCGGCCGGTGACCGGCGTGCGGCTATCAGCGACCGGACCACCCTGTCCGGACGGACGACCGACGCCGGCTTGGCCAGCAGATGCTGCACGTCGAGCATGACGCGGTGCGCGGGCACCGACACATGGCTGGCCAGCATGACCTGCCGCACGTAGCGGTTCATGACGTCCGTGCCGATGCCCTTGGCCCCGACGGTCTCGGGATACATGAAGTCACTGGTCGTCGACATCTGCCACGGTGTGTCGATCACCCGCGACGCCGCCCGGTAGAACCGGCGCGCCATGGCCGGCGTGGCCGCGCCGTGCCGGTCCAGGCACCGACCGAGTTCCACCGCCTCCAGCGTGGCGACGGTCATGCCCTGGCCGTACAGCGGGTTGAAGCTGCAGATCGCGTCACCGAGCGCCACGAAGCCCTCGGGGACCTTCTTCAGACGCTCGAACCACCGTCGGCGCGCCGCCGGGTACACGAAGCGCTCCGCGTTCTCGTCGCTGACCGGCTTGGTCCGGGCGAGCAGATCGGACACGTGCGGGCTGGGCAGGGCGTCGGCGAACGCGGCGAAGCCCTCGGGGTCCACCGGCGCGTGTGCCCGGTGCCAGCCGCCGAGGGTGACGATCCATCGGTCCCTTTCCACAGCGAAGACCGCGGCGGCCCGCTTGTCGTCCGGCGGCACCGCGGACATCAGGTAGAGGAGGGCGTCGTCGTGCAACTCGCCGCCGGCGCGGTGCATCACACGAGTGGTGTATCCGACATCGATCTTGACGGTGGTGGTCTTCGGCGCCGGGCACCCGAGCCGCCCCAGCCAGCGGTCGGTCCGGCCCGCACTGCGCCCGGTGGCGTCGACGACGAGGGAGGCACCGAGCCTGCGGCCGTCGTCCAGGTCGACCCCCAGCACCCGGCCGGGCACACCGAACAGTCCACTCACGGCGGTCCGGTCGAGGATATCGACGTTGGGCAGCGCGGTGACACGTCGCCGGATCGCGTGTTCCAGGTAGGCACGGGTGAGGCTGATGCCGAGCTGGCCGCTCGTGAACCGGGTCCGCAGCGCCCCCATCTGATGGAACAACAGGTCGCGACCGGGATCGAAGGGCACCGCGCCACCTGCGATCAGTTCGTCGGTGAGACCGGGGAAGAACTCCTCCAGCTTCTGGCGCCCGCTGATGAGCAGGGCGTGAGCGTGGGGGCTCTGGGGCACTCCCCTCCGGTTGTCCGCGCCCTCGGGGAGGGTGTCCCGGTCGAGCACGGTCACCGATTCAAATCTGCGGGCGAGAGTGCGGGCTGCGACCAATCCCCCGATCGAGCCTCCAATAATCACTGCGTGTCCGCCGACCACGCCCACGTGCCCTCCTCAAAAAGACAGCAACTGCGGTGCGGACCGCACCGTTGTGCCATTGTTGAGGCGGCAGGTCAAATGTGTCTTCTCCAGGATTGCTCAACCCGGCGGAATGAGTCCTTCAGGATGCAAAGAGCTCCGGAAGTGCGGCACCGATAGTGGCACGCTCGGCATCGTAAACACGCGTTTGTGACGGAGATTTCAAAACGAGATCCACCGTGATCACAGAGCCCGGCGCGACATAAAAAGGTCCGGCGCTCTCGACCACGATGGGGCGCTTGCCGCCTCCGCATCTCCTCGATACCGCCTGAATGTGCCAGGGCCCCTCGGGAACGTATTCGATGTTCCAGCCGCCGGTGCCGAACTCGGTACGACAACAGCGCGAAGGACGTTCGTAACGCGCCAGCGGAGGAATCGCTGCCACGAAGACGGGCTCATCATCCAACCCGTCACTTCTGTAAACCCTCCCCCGGAACGACCCGTAGGCGAAGGGCGCGTCATCCATCATCCCCGCGGTGAAATCGATGGCAGTCTGCCCCAGCTGCGCAAGCCGACGGAATCGGCCGGGCGGGACACCAACACTCTTCGTGAATCGCGTCGTGAAACTCCCCAGGCTGGAATATCCCACCTGCACCGATATATCGGCAACCCGGTCCGAAGTGCAGAGGAGCTTTCGCTTCGCGACCTCCTGCCTCACCGCGGAGAGGAAACGAGTCGGCGGAAGCCCGGTCTCCTGCCGGAAGATCCGCGACATATGGAAAGAGCTCAGTCGCGCCATGTCCGCGAGGGCACAGAGGGATAGATCCTCGTCGTACCGGTCGCGTATGACTTCGACAACACTCTCGATCTCAGGCCGCATCAGGACTCCCCCGTGAGTTGAACGGCGCGCGCCAGGATTGAGCAACCACAACACTTGACTCTTCAACGTAGTGTACATCTAGAGTACCACATGAGATAGGCACTCTAGAGAGGGACTTAGCATGACGGTTGTCCGCATCACGCGCTTCAGGACCGACCCCGCCAACGACCAGGCGATGATCGACAAGCGGGCGACGCTGATCGCCGCGGTCCGGGAGTCGTTCCCCGGGCTCACCGAGGCGCGTCTCGGCCGGCTCGGGGATGGGTCGTGGGTCGATCACTGGTACTGGGAGTCCGCCGCAGCCATGGAGAAGGCCCTCGCCGCCGCTCCGACGATCCCGGAGGCCGGCCCCGCGTTCGCGCTCACGACCGACTCCACCGCGGAGACGGCCGAGATAGTGGCCGTGGTATAGCAGCGGAGACGCACACCGCTCCTCAGGGCCTCTGCCCGCGTTACGGCGATCCGGATCCGGGTCTCCGCCGACGCGGGCAGAGGCCCTTTTCCGTTCTCGGCGCGGAACGGCCACCCACTCGCCGGCTTCATTTCGGAGGCGTCCACTCCGATCGGATGATTGCCTCCAAATAAGCGGAGTTGAATCATCCAATTCGCCGGACGATCACCACGATCCTGTCCGATGGAGACATCCCAAAGCGCCCCGGCAGTCACCGGACGCGCCGTTCGGTGACTTTTTGCGGAACCGCAAAAACGAAGAAGACAGATGCATGTTCTGTCTGCAACCCTCTGGGCTACGACATCCGCCACCATTGAGCCCGGGGCACACCGGACACCGAGCAGCGAAGGGCAATCCCCACCTGGGCGGCAGACGGCACAACCCCTGAAACACCTGCGATTCACCACACATCGAACCGCAAATCTACGCGCGACACATCGCGTTACACGGATTTTCCGCAAGCGAAGTATTCCACAGGGGGAGCACGATGGAACACGCAATTCAATGTGCAGTGCAAACGATACGCGAAAGGTATTCAGAACCGCTCACACTCGATGAGTTAGCCCATACCGCGATGGTGAGCAAGTTCCACTTCCTGCGGACATTCCGGCGTATCACAGGTGTCACGCCAGGCCGATTCCTGAGCGCTGTAAGGCTTCACGAGGCAAAGATCCTCCTGGTCTCGACCTCACTCAACGTGAGTGACATAGGTGCGCAGGTCGGATACAGCAGCACGGGCAGCTTCACGCGTCGCTTCAGCGAATCCGTGGGATTCTCGCCGACGCAGTACCGACACAATGCCCTCGGGAACACACAGCCGTCCCCGCGCAGGATCTCACTCGCGCCGGACGAGACGCGGCCGGACAGCGATGGATCGATCTCGGGTATCGTGAGAAGCCCGTACAGAACCGACTCCGGCATTTACATCGGAGTATTCGAGAGCCCCATCCTGGAGCGGTCTCCGGCCGCGCGCGCGACGATCGCTCACTCGGGCCAGTTCCGCATCACCGGTGTGCCGCAGGGAAACTGGTATGTGCACGCGGCGGCGCAGGGGCCCCTGCCGGGCAACACGTCGGCGGCACATCCCCTGCTCGCCGGCACGGCGGGCCCCGTCACCATCGGCCCGGGGACTGATGCGGCGGTCCAGATGACTCTGCGCCCGCTCGGCTGGGCGAACCCGCCCATTCTCTTGGCACTGCCGGTCGAGTGGTCGGTCCACGCATCCTGATCGCGAGGGGACCCGGCGCCCTTCCCACACCCCGTCAGAATGACGGGGGACTGGAGAGCGGGCTCGGCCGCTCTCCAGTCCCCCGTCCCTGTTTCAGAAGCTGTGGGACCCGAAGCGGCCCCAGACGACGAACACGGCCAGGGCCAGCAGGACGATGTTGACACCGATGGCGGGGTTTTCCTTGCGCCGGGCGTGGACGACCGCGGCGCCGGCCATCGTGACGGCCAGCCCGGTCGCGGCGAGCGGGACGAGAACCACGGCGATGTCGAGCACCGCCGGCAGCACGAGCCCGATGGCGCCGAGCACTTCCACCGCTCCGATCGCCTTCACCGCACCGGACGAGAAGTCCCCGGCCCATGGCATGTTGCCGGCCACGAGTTCGGCCTTGGGCTTGGAGATCTTCATCAGGCCGACAGCGGCGAACAAGAAGGCCAGAACTCCCGCAACGATCCACAGGGCAACGTTCATAACAGTGGTTTCCTCTGCTTTCCATGTCTTGATCACGGGTTACGAGTCCCGGCGTCGACAACGCGTGGGGGGACAAGGAGGGTGATCGCCAGCCTATCGGCGGCGACGTCGGTGGGTGCGTGTTTCTCCTACGCCGTACGGGAGTTGGCGTGAATTCGGGTGCGACCAGCCGACAACCGGTCGGCCGTCACACCTCGCCGTCGATGTGAGCGCGGACGAAGTCGTGGGCGCGGTCGCCGATCCTGCGCCCCATGTCCCAGGACACCTCGATCGCCGGCATGAAGTGGACGCCGCCCCAGAACCTGCTGAGTCCGCACTCGCGTGTCCAGTCGGTCCAGGAGTCCCAGCTCAGCACCGTCTCCTCGGGCGGCGTGACACCCGGTTCCACCAGGGACGAGCCCTTGGCGCGCGGAATGCGGATCCTGACCTCGTCGGTGCCGAGGAAGCGACGTACCGCCTGCGCCTCCGCCGAGCACAGCGAGGTCGAGCCGGAAGGGTACTCCGGGTGGTCCGGTACGCCCAGGTAGCCCCGCCACTGGCCGGCCGGAATCCTGACGGTCCCTTTGCCCGGCCCGCCCCACGCCGTCACCGGCTGGTCTCCGTACACATGGCGGATCGCGGTGGCCGGGCGGACCGCGTCGTAGACGTTCTTGTTGTACCAGGCCGCGATGCTGGCGTCGAAGGTGGCGGTATCGGCGACCGCGTGGAGGTGGACCCATCCGTCCAGGTCCAGATCGGCCTGGTCCGACGCGGAGCCGACGGCGGCGCCGAGGCTCGTGAACTTGTCGTCGAACATCTCGCACTTCATCTTCTGCTCGTCCGTCAGGCTCGCCGACATGGCGAGCATGCCGTCGACCTGACGCTTGTACGCCCTTCGGTTGTGGTGGTCACTCGCCGTGGGCTTCGCGACGCGGAACTCGCTGGGATCCGCGTAGGAGTAGGGACGGACCAGTTTCAGTTGCGGCGTCACGAACTGCTGGACGTGGAAGATCCCGTTTCCCTTGGTGACGACGGCCGGTTGCCAGCGCGACGGATCACGCAGTTCGTAGGCGGTGTTCACCGGCTGATATCCGGTGTAGTCCGCGAACGGTTGCCGGTTGTACTCCTGCCCGCCGTGGTCGCCCAGCTGATTCATTCCGTCGTGCATCCGACTCGCGATCACGCCCCGTGCCGCGAGATTTCCTATCCCCACGGGCGTCTCGGTGTTCTCCTGGGCGTCGTCGGGGTCCAGTCCGACCGATGTCATGGCGTCGCGCCAGACGGTCGAGTACTTCGGCAGCAGAGCCCCGTACATGCGGTAGGTGGCGTACATGAGAGCGATGTTCCTGTGCTTGTTGGTCGCCCTCTCGCTCGCAGGACGGTGGCCGAGGTTCGAGTGGATGCCGATCGCGGTCGGATGGTACGGGGCGATGGCGTCGAACCAGGCGTGCGCCACCAGATTCGAGAAGCGGATGATGAGCGAGGCGTCGTTCGGCTCGATCGCGGCCCGCACCGGCCCTCCGGAGACGGGGCCGAAGACCTCCAGGGGGGCGTTGCCCGTGTCGAAGTCGAAGTGGTGACGGGCGGCTCCGGGCGCGGCCGCGGCCGGCCGCGCCGCGAGGCCCAGCCCGTCGGTCGCGAGGATGCCGGCGCCTCCGGCAATTCCGAACAGCACCGAACGCCGCGGTGCGCCCTGTCTGAGCGAATCTCTGCGGTGATTCATTTCGACTCCCCCTAGGATTTGCAATGGATAGCCATCGCGTTGGCACGATGACCCTCACAGGCCGGACTCGGCCTGTCATCTCCTGAATTGCTCAACAGGGGGCCGCACCAGGTGGCCGCGTCCGTGATTGCCAAGGTGTTTCGGGGCGTTCCGCTTCCGGTTTCGCCGGCGCGGGGAGCCGGCCCGCATGATCGGATGCGATTACGCGGGGACATTTCCCGAAGAGCGCCTCGGAATCTCGTCGCCCCAGGTTATGGAATGACTGAAGAAGCCCCGACAACCGATCGGTCCGGCACAAAAGATCACTGCCGGAATCCAGCTCTTCCGCCAGGTCGTCCCATCTCCTCCAGCAGCACCCGCCCACCCGCGCCCGGCCCAGGAGACCTGCCACTTGTTGAGAAGAGGGAGACACTAGAGCTCTCATATAGTAATCTCTGCGTCCACCGGGAGGACACCCGTGCCCTCCGCGGAACGGGACGGCGGCCGCACCACGCCGACGAGATGGACGTAGACCACTGACGAGTTGACCCCGTCCAGCGCCAGTGCTTCGTTCGCGGTGTCGTCGTAGAACCCGCCGAGCCCCACCGAGGACTTGCCCAGCCACGTCGCGACGAGCGCCAGGTTCTGTGCGAGGTGGCCGCTCTCCTGCATGACGAGACGATAGGAGCGCAGGCCGTAGTGAAGTCGCTGGAACGTCAGGTCAGCCACCGTGAAGATCCACAGCGGGCAGTCGTCGACGTGCAGATTCCCGCCGGCCTTGGGCGGGAAGGCCACTCGCGGATCGGTGGCGGGCGCCATCCGCATCAGGTCGGCACAGATGTCCCTGTCCCCCAGCTGCTCAAGCGCGTGTCCCTCCGGGTCATAGAGATAGGTGCCCCGCGCGAGTCCGTCGACGGCGTGGCAGTACAACAGGGTGCGCAGGGGGTAGCGTGTGCCGCCGCTCGGGTACGGCCTGACCGGGTAGGAGCTTTCCGTTCCTGGCATGGTCTTCCGGGCCGTGACGCCCGCCGAGAAGTACAGCAGCGCACTGAGTTCGCCAAGGGTGACGGGGCCTCCGTAAGAGCCGTACGCGCTGCGCCGGGCGAGGAGGACCTCCTCGAACCTCGGGACGTCCCGACCAGGTACCTGCGGTCGCCCAAGGTCGACGCGCGCCAGCACGGGCGGGAGTTCCTGGCGCCCCTCGGCCGTCGCGCCGGCCATATCGGGGCGCTGGTCCATGAGGCGGGCGTCGAAGTACTTGCTGTGCTCGTGCATTTGGCGGTCGACGGACGTCTGGGAGTCGGCGAAGAAAGGCTCGCGCGGTCCCGGGGAGACGAGGTCCATGGACACCAGCCAGGCAACGTACGCCTCGTCATGCGCGCCGAGGCCCAGCTGGTCGAAGAGCAGCCGTACGAACGCACGGAGCACGTCACCGGGTGTCAGGTCGAGCCGCCCCGCCTCCCGCAGCCGTGTCAGCGATGTCCGCACGGCGCACTGCTGCCCGTACCAGGCCCCGGTCGTGGTCGTGGGCAGAGCGGTCTCCGCGCGGGTGGCGGCGTGCCGGTGCCGCCACTCCGCCTCGTTGCGGAAGTGGTCCTCCTCGGCGCGGGTCCGCGCGTCGGCGACGTCCGCCGTGCCGGCCAGCGAGGACGCGTGGCCGCGCAGCCACTGAACGGCCTTGCGCGGATCGGGCCCGGCGGCCAGAGCGGAGGCCAGCAGCAGAGCGGCGGCCGCGCGCAGCCGCTTCTCGCGCGACGGCGTCGCCCTGATCGTCTCGACGGCGGTTCGCGCGGCGTCCCCGAAGTGCTCCGCGCACACCGCGATTCCCTCGGCGCCGCCGAACGGGGCGGCGTCGGGCACATACGGAAGCTCGGCCATCTCCGGAGCCGAGCCGGTCGCGTTCGGTCCGGCGGACCGGACCGCCTCGATGAGCTCGGCCATGGTCCGCTCGTCCGCGTTCAGGACGTGCACGCGCAGCTGTTCCCCGTGCGCACCCGCGCGCTCCGGGAACCAACTCGCCACGGCACGATCGGCCATGCGCCCGGCCGCCCAGGGCGCGACCACGGTGAGCAGCAGCCGCTCCGCGTATGCCTCGTCCTTGTCGAGGGAAATGTGCAGGGAACGCCAGGAGGGCGCCGCATCCCCTGTTCCGCCAATGCCGGTCATTGCCATCATTCCGTCATCCGTCCTCGGTCCGCAGATACCTGCAGAATAAATCGGCCTCGCGCCGGAATTGGTGACGATAGCCGCGCCGATGTCCCGGCCACAAGCCCTCCGGATCATCGGAAAGAATAGCAATTTGGGATATTCTCGCAAGAGTTCCGTCATGCAAAACTGCTCGTCAAAACACTTGGGGGGCGACCTTTTCCCGAGAAAGCCGACCGCGACAGAATGCGAACGCCATAAGACCTCGGTGAACACTCTTGACCGGTATCCGGGCCCAATTGACCGCCCTGACGCGCGCTCGTGCCCGGTGGCGATGACCGTGGCGGAAAACAGCCTTCCCGGCTCTCCATGAGGGTCGGGGACACCAGCTCGGGAGGGACTCGGACATGAAGTCGATCAAGGTACTCATCGCCGGCGGGGGGATCGGCGGACTGGCGCTCGCTGTCGCCCTGCGCGAACGCGGGATCTCCGCGGAAGTGTTCGAGCGCGCGAAGGGGTTCGGCAACACCGGCTCGGGGATCGAGCTGACGCCCAACGGCGTCAAGTCGGTGGACCGCATCAGCCCCCGGCTCGGCGAGGCCGTGCGGAGCACGGG
Organism: Streptomyces scopuliridis RB72; assembly: GCF_000718095.1. GTDB lineage: Bacteria > Actinomycetota > Actinomycetes > Streptomycetales > Streptomycetaceae > Streptomyces > Streptomyces scopuliridis. The sequence goes on from NZ_JOEI01000002.1 coordinate 328,127, forward strand.
ATGGTCCAGCGACCGGCATGCCGCCGACATGCCGATCATGTCCTGGGACGGCAAGCTCCTGAAGAGCCGCGAGGTCGGCAACTTCCCGGCGAAATGGGGTGCCCCGATGATCGGCATCCTCCGGGCCGACCTGCACCGGATCCTGGCCGAGGCGGTGCACCGGCCGGGGCCGGCGCCGGTGACGGTCCATCACCAGGCCACTGTGATGGCGGCGTCGAGCGCCGGTGACACTGCCACGGTGCGGCTGGCCGACGGCCGCACCGTCACCGGCGATCTGGTCGTCGGGGCCGACGGCGTGCGCTCCACCATGCGGTCGCTGGTCGCCGGTGAGGTGCCGCCGCGCTATCTCGGGTTCACCTCCATCCGTGGCATCTCCAAGCGGCCGGCCCAGCACGGTGACGGCTTCGTCTTCGTCGGGCCCGGCGGCCACTTCTTCGCCGAGGCATTCGACGACACGCGCCTCTTCTGGACGGCCACTGTCAATGCCCCCGAGCACAGCTGGCCGGCCAAGCCCGTCGAGCGGGCCAAGGCCGATCTGCTGGAGCTGTGGGGAGAGTGGTCCGCTCCCCTGCCGGAAACAGTCGCCTCCTGCGCCCTGGAGGACATGGTCGTCACCGACGTCCACGACTGCCCGCCCCTGAAGCGCTGGCACACCGGCAGGCTCGCACTGCTCGGCGACGCCGCGCACCCGATCGGACCGGTCCTGGGCCAGGGCGCCAACATGGCACTTGAGGACGTCGCCAGCCTGGCCTGCCTCCTGACCGAGCATGACGTGCCTGCCGCCCTGCGCCACTACGGACGCATCCGCTCGCAGCGCGCCAACAAGATCGTCCAGCACTCGCGGCTGATCGCGCGGCTGGGGCACACCACCAACCCCCTCGTGGGCCGGCTCCGCGACGCGCTGATCAAGTCCATGAAGCGTCGCGAGGAGACCTACCGGGACAAGGAACTCTTCAGTTACAGCCCGTGACAGTCAACGACGACCACAACGTTCCGACACCGCCGGCTCCACCACAGCAGAGGAAGACGATGACCAACCTCGCCGACTACGTATTCCACAACGTCCCCGCCCAGTTGAGCCCGCTTGAGGAGTTCCTCGACCCCTTCACCCGCGCCGAACTCGGCGAGATAGCGCCGGGCACGGGCGGCCACTACCTCGATCTCGGAGCCGGCGGCGGTTCGGTGACGAGGATGCTGTCCGAGCTGGCCGGCGAGACCGGCCGTGTCGAAGCCATCGACCAGGACACCCACATGGTCCCCCAGGGGCCGAACATCGGGATCCACACCCAGGACCTGAGCAGCGGTGAACCGCTCGCGGCGGAGGGTCCGTTCGACCTCATCCACGGCAGGCTGCTGACCCACCACCTGGAGAACCGGGTGGAGTTCGTCCACCGTCTGGCCGGCTCGCTGAAGCCGGGGGGCTGGCTGCTGCTGGGGGAGTTCGTCCGCTCGACACCACGGGTGGTGTCCGCACCCAGCGAGGAGCACGCCGCGGTCTTCACGCGTGTCCTGGACGGACTGTACGACGTGATGACGGCTCGTCACACACATGGCGGCTGGGGCCACGAGGTCCACAGGACCATGCTCGACGCCGGTCTCTCCTCCGTGCGCACCCGCTGGCACTTCGAGAGCTGGACGGGTGGCGACTACGGCTGCCGGCTGTACGAGAACAACGTCAGCCAGAAGCGCGACGCCATGATCGAGGCCGGCTTCGACGCCTCCGACATCGACCTCTTCCTCAAGGACCTGATGCACAACAAGGCCATGGTCGTGCGAAGCCACGAGTTCGTCTCCATCCGCGGCCGGCGTGTCTGAGGGAGGTCTTGTCGTGGGCAGCAGCAGCCGCCACATCGCCTTCTTCAACGTCCCGGCGCCAGGGCACCTCGCGCCCACTCTCGCGGTCGTCGAGGAGTTGGTCCGCCGGGGACACCGGGTGAGCTACCCGGCCACCGCGGCGTTCGCGAAGGAGGTCGGTTCCACCGGCGCGACCGTCATCCCGTACGAGTCCACCATCGACGTACAGAGGGACTTTCCTCCGGGTACGGACAACTGGCTGGCCAGAGTTCTGCTGAGCGGGGTGCGCGAGGGGATCGCCACCACGCAGCTGTTCGACGCCCACTTCGCGGACGACCGCCCGGACGCCGTCGTCTACGACGGCTACGTGCGGTGGATCGGCGAGCTGCTCGGGGAGAAGTGGCGTGTCCCGGCGGTACGGCTCTTCCCGGTGGGGTGTGTCAGTCAGCACGTCACGCCGGCCGCCATCGGCGACGCCGCCTACGCCGAGCTCCGGAGCGAGATGCAACGGTACGCGGCGATGAACGGCGTCGACCCGGAGGTGGCCTTCCACCAGCTGAAGGGCGACCCCGAGGCGCTCAAGATCGTCTTCTATCCGAGCAGGTTCGGCTACATCGATGCCGAGACCGACGACAAGTTCGTCTTCGCCGGGCCCTGTCTGCGCGTGGAGAACCCGGAAGAGGCCTGGCAGCCTCCCGCGAGCGGGAAGCCGGTCGCTCTGGTCTCGCTGGGCACCAGTTTCAACCAACAGCCCGAGCTGTTCCGGATGTGCGTCGAGGCCTTCGAGGGACTGCCGTGGCACGTGGTGATCGCGGTGGGTCCGGGAGTCGACCCGGCCGACATCGGACCGCTGCCGGCCGACGTCGAGACGCATACCTGGGTACCGTTCCAGTCCGTGCTGGAGCACGCCCGGCTCACCGTCTGCTCCGGCGGAACCGGGACGGTGATGCACTCACTGCACGCGGGCACCCCGCTGGTGGTGATGCCGCAGCTGGCCGCGGCAGACGGTCTGGCGCGCCAGCTCGCGGATTTCGGTGTCGCACGCGTGATCGGCCGGGACGAGACGTCCGCGAGCGCGATCCGCGCCGCGGTGCTGGACATCGAGGCCGACGACACCGTACGGGCGGCGACCCAGGACATGCAGGAGCACATCCGTGAGTCCGGCGGAGCGGTGCGTGCGGCGGACGAGATCCTGGCCCATGTCGAACGTGAGACCGCCGCGCGTTAGGGGCCCGCAGGCTCAGCGGCGATGCGCCTGTCCGGTCCGGGCAGACCGTGGACGAGGGCTCCTGAAGCCGGCGGAACCGGCTTCAGGAGCCCTCGTAGTCGGTGCCCGAGAGCTGTTGGGCGAAGTTGATCAGCTCGGTCTCGAAGAGAGCGCCGCTGTCGGTCACCGCCCAGGCCATGTGCCCGAAGATCTCCATCGCGATGAAGCCGTAGAGCCTCGCCCAGACAGCGAGGAAGGCGAAGATCACCGGGAGGCCGAGCCCCTCCTGGCCGTCGAGGTAGTCCCGCAAACCTGGTGCGAGCCGGCCCTCGATGAGCTCGACCGACGGGACCCGGAGGGCGCCGCGCCGCTCCAGCTCCGCGATCTCACCGAGGAACGTGACGCCCACGCACGCGGGCGCGTAATCCGGTTCGTCCGGGTCCGGACCGCCCTCGATGCCCGACGGAGGCGGGCCGAGCATGAGACCGAACTCCGCGCGGTGCTCCAGCCCCCAGGCACGGAACGCGCGCGCCATCGCCATCAGCCGCAGCAGCGGATCGCCGCCGGGCACACTGTCGCGCGCCTTCGTGGTGGCCTCGCCCAGTTCCTCGAAGAGATCGCTGCGCATGCCCGCCACCAGTGCGTCCAGGCTCGGGAAGTAGCGGTAGAGCGCCGAGGGCGTCATCCCCATCTCCCGGGAGATGGCGCGCAGGGAGACGGCCGGCACCCCTCCCTTCACCAGGAGCTGCCGGGCCACTTCCTTGATCTCCGCCACGGCGGACGCCCGCCGCTTCTCACGCCAGTTCGATGACATCCGCCTGCCCGCTTCTTCGTGTCCGACCTGCACACAGCATTCCACGAGAACACCCTTGACATTAGAGTACAGCACATGCAAAGTAAATGCTGTTCTCGTTTCGGTGCGCTGTTTACCCGATGAAGGTGCGAATGTGAGTACGCAAACCCAGGCACCAGCCGGTTCCGACCGGCCAGGAGCAGTCACGGCCACGCCCGCGATCGAGATCAGCGGGCTCACCAAGACGTACGGCTCGTCGGACACGCCGTCCGTCAACAACATCTCCCTGTCGGTCCCGGCCGGCACCGTCTTCGGCTTCCTGGGCCCGAACGGTGCCGGCAAGACGACCACCATCAAGATCCTTGCCGGGCTGCTGGCCGCCACGTCGGGCAAGACACTGCTGAACGGCTACGACGTCACCCGACGGCGCTCCGCCACGATGCAGCAGTTCGGCGCGGTCCTGGAGGGCTCGCGCAACGTCTACTGGACGCTCTCCGCCTGGCAGAACCTGCTGTACTTCGGGCGGCTGAAGGGCATGCGCGGCGCCGATGCGCGCGACCGCGCCGAGGAACTCCTGAAGGGCCTCGACCTCTGGGAGCGCCGCGACGAGAAGGTCGGCGGCTACTCCCGCGGCATGCAGCAGAAGGTCGCCGTGGCCGCCGCGCTGATCGCCGACCCGCCCATCGTGCTGCTGGACGAGCCCACGATCGGACTGGACGTCGAGGCGACCCGCACCGTCATGGAGTGGATCCGCACGATGGCACGGGACCGCGGCAAGACGGTCCTCCTCACCACTCACCAGATGAACGTGGTCGAGGAGCTGTGCGACCGGGTGGCCGTGATCCGGAAGGGCGAGGTCGTCGCCGACCTGCCGACCGACCAGCTGCTCGCCCAGTTCCGTGAGCGGGACAAGTACGAGGTGCGCGTCGAGGGAAACCTGCCGGAGCTCTCACTTCCGTCCGGCTTCACCGCCCGGAGCGTCGAGGGCACGACGATCATCTCGGGGCGCGTGAGCGACCCGCAGCAGGTCTACACGCTCGTCGACCGGTTACGCGACCAGCACGCGGTGGTGCAGTCGCTGTCCCAGGTGCAGCCGGACCTTGAGGACGTCTTCATGGGTCTCATCAAGGCGCCCGCCCATGACTAGCGTCGCGCCCGCCGCCACCGAACGGCCGGGCCGGCCGGCCCGTACCGACTGGAAGCTGACCCCTCGCACCGGTCTGAGCGTGATGCGAGCGGAGGTCCGCAAGGGACTGCTGTCGCAGCTGGCCCACCCCGTGGGGCACATCATCATGCTGGTCATCAGCACGGTGCTGTACCTCGGCATGCAGTATGTGATGGGGCAGGGCACGCTCCGCAGGGAGCTGATCCCGGAGACGCTCGTCGCCATCAGCGGCTACTGGTTCCTGCACTACGGCAGCCTGGTCATGGTGGCGGACCTCGTCGAGGAGAAGCGGGGCGGCACCTACTCCCAGAGCCATATGTCGCCCGCGCCTCCCTGGGTCTTCATGCTGGGCCGGCTTGTCACCGCGTCCCTGATGGGGCTCATGGTGGCCGTGGTCGCCACGCTGGTGCCGATGCTCGTGACCGGCGTGACGATTCCGCTGAAGGCCGCCGCGCTGGTGCCCTACGCCCTGGTCGTCGTCAATGTCCTGGCGTTCACCTTCGTACTCGCGGCCATCGCCGTCAGCTCCCCCATGGTCGGCGCCCTGCACTCGCTGTTCACGTCACTGGTCATCCTGCTGAACGGCTCGATGATGCCGCTCGCTCTCTACCCGGACTGGCTGGCGGTGGTGGCGCGGTTCCTGCCGACCACCCTGGGGGTCGAGGCGACCACGAAGGTGCTCTTCGACGGGAAGTCGCTCGGGGACATCTGGTCCGACGGGACTCTGCCGTGGCTGCTCGCCTACACCTTCGCGCTCGTCCTCTTCGGAGGATGGCTCTTCTCCCGAAACCACCGCAGAGCCGTGCGCGACGGCCGGCTCGGCCAGTACTGAAATGAGCGGGGACCGACCATGACGACGCTCACTCCAACAGCCGGCCGCACCGGTCCGGCGAACACGGCGGACCGCCCGGGCGCCGCCACCTACCTCAACGGCTTCAGCAACGAAGTGCACAAGGGCCTGCTGAACCTGAGGGCGGGGTGGCGCGAGGTCCTGATCCAGATGATCACCTTCCCCGTCTTCTTCCTGCTGCTCGTCCTGTTCATGGGGCGCGGGCAGCTGCGGGACGAACTGCTCCTGCCGGGCCTTCTCGGCATGGTCTCGCTCACCTTCATCCACGAGCAGGTGAACCGGGCTTTCTGGAGCTATCTCGGAGACATGCAGTCGGGCGTGCTGGAACAGACGTACCTCACGCCGCTGCCCTCGTGGACGCTCATCCTCGGCCGCCAGGTGGCCGCCGTCGTTTCGGCTCTGCCGAGCGCCCTGTCCGTCCTCCTGGTGGGCGTGATCACCATCGAGGCGAGGGGCGGCGACATGCCCTTCGACGTACAGATCCTGGTGCCACTCACGTCCATCGTCCTGGGTACCTGCGGACTCGCGCTGATCCTGTGCGGTCTGACGCTGGTGTACAAGCGCATCGAGATCATCACGCAGTTCTCGATGGCCGTGTGGTTCATCGCGGGCGGCACGTTCGTCCCGCTGGACAACATGCCGGACGTGACCGCCTTCCTCAGCCGGCTCCTCGTACCGATCGCCCCGGGCATCGAGGCCATCCGTGACATCCTCGTGGGCGGCCATTCGCTGACCGGTCTGGAGACCGGCTGGGGCCTGTGGTGGGTGATCCTCCAGCCGATTGTGCTCATCGGAATCGGCGTAGTCCTCTTCGGCCGTCTGGAGCAAGTCGCCAGGCGCCGGGGAACCCTCGGCCGGTACTGACACCGGCCCGAGAGCCCTCCGGGCCGTCAGCGACACGGCACACACACCCGTCCGGCTTCGCCCTTAATCCCCCGTAGCGGCAAGCCAACGGACGAGCCGTTCGCTGATGGCCCGGAGTCCGCCGGCCGACACGATCGAATAGTGATCCCCCTCCAGGATCTCGACCTCGATCCGCGGGCACACCGCCCGCCAGTCGGCGCCGGGCCCCTGGAGGTCCCCCTGCCTCGTCCGCGCGACGAAGAGCAGAGCGGGTACCTCACAGAAGCCGGGACGATAGGCGCCCAACAGCGCGAGGTTGTGGGCGTGCGCATCCGACAGCCGCTCGAAACCCGCGAGATCGATCTCCGAGGGGAGGAGCCCGTGCTCGACCGCAGCCGCTCTGGCCGCACTCGCCAACTTCCCTTCGCCGGCCTCGCCCACCGCGGTCACGAGCCCGGCCGGCGGGCGCCCGCCGGCCAGATCGCCCAGGAACTCAAGATGGCCCTCGGCCCGCGTCGTCGGCGCCCGGCCCTCGGCGACCAGGCTGTCGATCATGAAGACGCGGCACTCGCGGCGCTCGGCGATCAGTTGCCGCGCGACTTCGTAGGCCAGCACGCCACCCATCGACCAGCCGCCGAGCAGGTAGGGCCCCTCGGGCACGAGTTCCAGCAGTTCCTCGCGATACGCCGAGGCCATCGTGGTCAGATCCGGCGCCCCCGGCGCCTCGGCGCCGTCGACGAGCATGCGGCTCTGGAAGGCGTGTACGGGCCCCGGCCAGACACGGGCCAGTTCGAGATAGCTGGTGACCGAGCCTCCCACCGGGTGGAAGAGGATCAGCCCGGGCCCGGTGCCGCTCTCCCCGCCGTCGGACAGCCTGACCGCGCACGCCGCCGGGCGGGCACCGGCCCGGACGGCCGCCGCGAAGGCCCGCGGGGTCGGCGATTCGAAGATCTGCCCGAACTGAACCTCCGCGCCGAGCTCGGAACGCGCCCGGTTGATGAGCCGCAGCGCAAGCAGCGAGTTGCCGCCCATCGCGAAGAAGTCGCTGTCCGGACCGACCGAGTCGGCTCCCAGCAGTTCCTCCCACAGTTCGCCCAGTCGGCGCGTCACCTTGTCGTCCGCACCCCCGGCTCCCGGATCGCCCGCGGCCGTTTCGGCCGGCACGGCCCCCACCTGGTCCATGTCGACCTTGCCGTTGCGGGTCAACGGCAGCCGCTCCACGATCCGGAACTGCCCCGGGATCATGTAGGACGGGAGCCGCTCCCGCAGGTGCCGGGAGATCTCCTCGGGGCCGACGGCAAGGCCCTCGCCCGGGACCACCAGGCACACCAGCCGGGGCCGGCCGTCCGGCGACGCGGCCGTGGACACGACGCATTCGGCCACCGCGGGGTGGCTGCGCACCGCGGTCTCCACCTCCCCGGGCTCCACCCGGAATCCCTGGAGCTGGACCTGCCGGTCCTCGCGGCCGAGAAACTCGATGGTGCCGTCGGGCCAGTAGCGGCCCAGATCGCCCGTCCAGTACAGGCGTTCACCGGTGCGCGGGTGCCGGACGAACCGCTCCGCGGTGCGCTCCTGGTCCTTCGCGTATCCCTGGGCGACGCCGACACCGCCGATATAGATCCTGCCGGTGGCCCAGGGCGGCCTGACCTCCATGGCGTGGTCGAGTACCCGCATGGTCTGCCCGCTGAGTGGGGTCCCGTACGGAATGCTCCGCCAGGTGGGGTCGACGCGGCCGATCTCGAAGCAGTTCGACCAGATGGACGCCTCGGTGGCGCCGCCGAGCCCCAGCACCCGGACGTCGCTCCACAGGGACCGCATCCGGTCCGGGAGCCAGGTGGGTATCCAGTCGCCGCTCAGCAGAAAGGCCCGTAGCGGCGGCTGATCGGCCCCCTGCCGGTGAGCGAGGACCTCGACGAGCATCTCGGCGAGCGCCGGGACGGAGTTCCACACGGTGGCGCCGTGCGCGAGCGACGCCTCGGCCCATCCCTCGGGATCGGGGTGGTCGGTCGCCATCGGAAGCACGAGTGCGGCGCCGGCCGCCAGGGTGCCGAAGATGTCCCAGACCGACAGGTCGAAGCTGAGCGAGGAGATGCCGAACACCCGGTCGTTCGGGACGAGCCGCAGCCGCCGGTTGATGTCGGCGATCGTGTTCAGGGCCGCTCCATGGCCGATCATGACGCCCTTGGGGACACCCGTCGAGCCCGAGGTGTGGATGATGTAGGCCAGCTCGCCGGAGTCGCCCACCGGTGGATCCAGGACCTGGTCCGTCGGATCCACCAGGTCGACGCGGAGTGCGGGAAGCGCTCCTGGACGGAGCGGTTCGGGTATTCGGTGGGACTGGCACAGCACAGTGCGGGCGGACGTCGCGTCGAGCAGGCGATCGATGCGCTCGGCGGGCAGGGTCGCCGATACGGGGCAGTAGGCGGCGCCGGCCCGCAGCACACCGAGGACGGCCGCGACCTGTTCCCAGCCCTTGTCCATCACGACGGGCACCACATCGCCGCGGCCGACCCCGTGGTCGCGCAGCCACACGGCGACGGACCGCGAGACCGCTTCCAGCTCCCCGTACGTCACCGTGCGGTGCGCCGTCAGAATCGCCGGCCGCTCCGGCTGTTCCGCCGACCGCTGAAGGAAACCGTCCTCCAGCCGGCCCGCCGGAGGCGCCTCGGCCGTCGTGTTCAGCTCCTCGACCAGGTCCCGGTGGGCGGCCGCCGGGAGAGCGGGCCGGGCCTCGGCGCCGCCCGGTGCGGAGAGCGACTCCAGCATGCTCCGGTAGGCGTCGAACATCGCGTCGGGGAGGCCCGCCGGGAAGGCGTCGCCGACGATGTCCCACACGCACTCGACACCTCCCCCGGGGGCGTCCTTGACCTGCTGGTCGATCAGCACCTGGGGGGTGCGCAGGGCGGAGGTCACCGTCCTGCAGACCCCCCTCCCGGTGGCCGGCCGCTCCCCCGGGCCCAGCATGCTGTTGAAGACGTACGGCAGCGCCGCGCGCGAGGTCCAGCCGCGGCGGGCCGCCAGTTCGCGGGTCACCCGGATCGCGCTGACGTCGGAGTGCTCCATGTCCTTCCACAGCCTGCGCTGGAGCCGTGCCGCCCGTACGAAGAAGTCCTCGTCCTCCCGGAGGTCGACTTCCAGGGGCAGGGTGGCGCTGAACTGGCCGACGACGCCTGCCGCTTCGGGATGCCGGACCACCCAGTTCTGGTGCAGGACGTTGAGGCAGAAGTTCGGTGCGGCCGCCCAGGACCCCAGCACCTCCGCGTACACGTGCAGCAGTCCGGTCGTCGGCAGCACACGGTGCGCACGCATGGTGGCCCGGAACCGCTGCCACTGCTCACGGCTCAGCAGGAAGGAGCGCCGGGTCAGACGGGCGGATTCGATACTTCCGGCCGACCGGGCGAGCGGCAGCCGGGGGGCGTCGGGCAGCGAGTCGAGCCGCGCCTCCCAGTATCGCCACTGTGCCTGGTGGGCATCCGATTCCGCGTCCGCGGCGCGGGCCAGCACACACTCACGGAAGGTGCCCGAAAGCGGCGGCAGTTCGGCGGTCGGATCACGGTAGAGCCGCCACCACTCCTCCTGGAGCCGGCGGGTGCTCGTCGAGTCGAGGAGCAGCAGGCTCATCGCGAAATGCAGTCGGGTGCGGTGCGGCCGTACGCGGTGGGCGACGATCTCGAACAGCGGCCAGCCGGTGGGCGCCGGACCCTCGTCCCGCATCCGCTCCCTGGTCCGGCTGATCTCCGCCTCCTGTTCCGGTGCCGCCAGGCCGGTCAGGTCGACCGCGCGCAGCCGGAACGGCGTGACCTCGGCGGGGCCGAGTACCCGCTGGCCGCCTTCCTCGGTCATGACGGTCCGCAGATGCTCGTGACGGGAGATCAGGAGATCGACGGCCCGTCGCGCCGCCTCCGAGTCGAAGTCCACGATGTCGATCTCGGTGTAGAGATTCGGCCGGAATCCGCCGAGCTCCATCAGCGGGCTCGACCCGACCATGTACGCCGCCTGGAGATCGGTCAGCGGGAACTCGGCTCCGGGGGGCGCGGACACACTGTGGGTCGGGGAAAGGTCGTGTGCGGTCACTGTTGCCTCCCGGTGAGTGCGGCGCCCAGCGTCGGCAGTTCGGCGGTCAGCGCCGCCAGGACCTGCTCCTGGGCTTCCTCGTGAAGATAGAAATGGCCGCCGTCGAACATCCGGACCGTGCAGCCCGCGGTCGAGTGCTCCCGCCAGCCCGCCAGTTCGCCGGGGTTCGCCAGGGCGTCGTCCAGACCGCCGAGGACGAGCACGGGACAGTCGAGCGGACGTTCCGGGCGCCAGCGGTAGGTCTCGGACACCGCGAAGTCCGCCCTCACCATGGGCAGCAGCGCCGACAGGGCGGCCGTGCTCTGGAGCACCTCGGCCGGAGTGCCGTTCAGCTCTTTCAGGTGCGCCACGAGATCGCCGACCGGCGCGTCGTGGACCTGTGGCTGACGGGAGGGCAGATGCGGGGCCCGGCGGCCGGATACCAGCAGCCGCTCCGGCTCCCGCAGTCCCAGGTCGCGCAGCTTCCGGCACAGCTCGTAGCCGATCAGTGCGCCCATGCTGTGCCCGAACCAGGCGTGCGGCCGGTCCAGCAGCGGCTCCACGGCCCGGACCAGCGCTTCGACGAGCTCGTCGAGACGACGGTACGGCGCCTCCCTGAACCGGTTCTCGCGCCCGGGCAGCCGGATGGACACGACGTCGACGGACGGTGCCAGCCGCTCGGCCCAGTCCCGGTAGAGCGCCGCTCCGCCGCCCGTGTGCGGCAGGCAGAAGAGCCGTACGGGCGCGTCGTCGGTGGCCGCCCACCGGACGCACCAGTCGGTCCGCGGAGCGCGCCGCCGCGAAGTACCGCCCGCCGGCGCTACGCGCTCCACGACGCCGCCCTCTCGCCGAGCATGACGCAGCTGAGATTGGTCGGCGCGCTCGGCATCGTCGGCATCACCGAGGCGTCCACGACACGCAGTCCGCTCACCGCGTGCACGCGGAAGCGCTCGTCCACGACCGCCGCGGGGCTCGATGACGGGCCCATCACGGCGGTCCCCGCCGGGTGCCAGGACGGGCAGACGAACCGTGAGACGGAACGGCGCAGCATGGCGTCGTCCTCCACCGTCCGGTCGGTCCAGAGGAACACGCGCTCCAGCAGCGGCGCGAGGTGGCTGCCCCTGACCATCTCCCAGAGCATCCGTGCGCCTGCCATCAGGCGTTCGACGTCCCAAGGGTCCGAGGCCAGCCGGAGCGCGATGACGGGATCGGCGTCCGGCTCCGCGCCCCGCAGGGTGACGGATCCGCGCGAGCGCGGCGTCAGCAGCGAGGCGTGCAGGGAGAACGCGGTCCGGCCCTTGAGTACCCCGCGCATCACGGGCACATCGAGGTCGGTGACGTTGTTGACCAGGGTGAGATTGAGGTCAGGGGCGGCGCCCGTGCTCGCCACCCGCGCCAGTACCTGGTGCATGGGCTCCCCGGATCGGGAGCCGGCCGGGACGGGAAGTCCCCACAGGGCGACGATCGGGTGCTCCATGAGGTTCGCGCCCACTCCGGGCAGATCGGCGACCGGGCGAATGCCCAGCCGCAGCAGTGCGTCGGCCGGGCCGACACCCGAGCGCAGCAGGATCGCGGGCGTGCCGATGGCCCCGGCCGACAGCGTCACGCGGTCGGCCCCGATACGGACGAGCCGCCCGTCGCTCATTGCCTCCACACCGACGGCCTTGTCGCCGTCGAAGATGATCCGGGCGGCCGAGCAGTGACCGGCCACCGTGAGGTTGGGCCGGTGCCGGGCAGGGGCGAGGTACGCCTCGGCCGTCGACACGCGTCGGCCGCCGGCCTCGTTGCGCGGAATGGGCCCCGCCCCTGTGGCGCGGTCGGCCGCGTTGAGGTCGGCCACCATCGGCACGCCGCGGTCACGGCAGGCGTGCAGGAAGCCGGCCGCCAGGGGGCCGAACTCGTCCTCGGACTGCCTGCGGATGGGCAGGGGCCCGTCACTGCCGTGCTCGGGCCCCTTGAAGTCTCGGTCGGACTCCAGCCGGACGAAGTACGGCAGCACGTTCTCCCACGACCAGGCGGGGTTGCCCGCGGCCGCCCAGGCGTCGAAGTCACCCGGCAGACCGCGCAGCGCGAGGGCGCCGTTCACCGCGGACGAGCCCCCGACGGCCTTGCCCACCACATACGGGTAGCGCCGTCCGTTCTCGGCCTCCTCGTGGACGTAGGCGGAGTGGTCCCAGTTGGCCCCCGACAGCACGGGGTTGTCGGGCGAACCGGGGGGATCGCCCTGGTTGTCCGGCCCGGCCTCCAGGAGCAGGACCCGGCAACCGGGGTCCTCGGACATCCGGCCGGCGAGGGTCGCGCCCGCGGAGCCGGCTCCGACGATCACCTCGTCCCAGTGCCCTTCGACCGTCGCCGTGCCTTGTGCCGTTCCTCTGACATCGGTTCCTGACATGTCGTCACTGCCCTGGTTGTCCGGTGAGCCGGTTGGCGAGTTCCGCGATCGTGGGGAAGTCGAAGAGCATCCCCAGGTCGTCCTCCGAGTCCTGTTCGAGACCGATCTCCTGGCGGATCATCGTCAGGATGCGTACCGCGTGCAGCGAATCTCCGCCCAACTCGAAGAAGTTGTCGTCGACCCCGAAGTCGTCCCGTTCGAGCACGCCGGCCCACATCCGCATCAGCCGGCTCTCCAGCTCGTCGCGCGGCGCGGTCTGCTCCTTGGACTCCGGCTCGGCCCACGGGGTGGGCAGGGCACTCCGGTCGACCTTGCCGTTGGCGCTGAGCGGCACCGTGTCGATGAAGAGGAAGTGGTGGGGAACCATGTAGCCCGGCAGCAGTTCCCCGACGGCGGCGCGGACGCCCGCGGCGCGGTCGGTGTCGGTCGTACCGGCGGCCGGGACCGCCCTGTCCTCGGCCACGAGATGCGCGACGAGCTGACGTCCGCCGGTCGCCGGGTTGCTCTCCACCCCCACCAGGGCGTCGGCGACGCCCGGCGCGGAGCGCAGCACCGCCTCGATCTCGCCGAGCTCGATGCGGTATCCGTTGAGCTTCACCTGGAAGTCCGCACGTCCGAGGAAGTCGATGTCCCCACCCGGCAGGTAGCGGCCGAGGTCCCCGGTGCGGTACAGCCGTTCGCCGGTCAGCGGATGGACGACGAAGCGCTCCGCGCTCAGCTCGGGCGCTCCCCAGTAGCCCCGGGCCACGCCCACTCCGCCGATACAGATCTCGCCCGTGGTCCACACCGGGCACGGTTGGAGGTGCTTGTCGAGTACGTGCAGGGTCTGGTTGGCGAGGGGCTTGCCGTACGGGATCCGCGTCCATTCCGGCGGCACGTCCCCGATCGGATGGTGCACGGACCAGATGGACGCCTCCGTGGCACCCCCCAGGCTCACCACCTCCGCCCGGGGATGCCGCGCCCGGACAGCCGTGGGAAGGGTGACGGGGATCCAGTCGCCGCTCAGCAGGACCAGCCGGACACTCGACTCGCCCCCGCTGTCGCGCCCCTCGGCGGCGCGGGCCTCGGTCCACGCCTGCATCAGGGCGGGGACCGAGTTCCAGACCGTCACGCCGTGGCGCCGTACCAGTTCGTCCCAGTGCAGCGGATCGTGCCCGCGGCCCCGGGCCGGCACGACCACCGCCGCTCCGGCCGCGAGCGCGCCGAACACGTCATAGACCGAGAGGTCGAAGCTCAGCGCCGACAGGGCGAGCACCCGGTCGTCCGGGCCCACCGCGAAACGCTCGTTCATGTCCTGGAGGGTGTTGGCCGCGGCCTGATGGTCGATCATCACGCCCTTGGGCTGTCCGGTCGACCCGGAGGTGAAGATGACGTAGGCCAGGTCGTCCGGACGGACATCGACCTCCGGGGGCGTGGTGGCGGCGCCGGTCACCTCGGGATCCGCCGCGGTGACGAGGTGGACACCGGCCGGCCAGTCGAGCTCGTCGCGCGCCCCGGGGGCCGTCACCACGATCCGCGCCCCGCCCCGCTCCAGCAGCAGGTGCCGCCGGGCGGCCGGCCAGTCCGGGCTGACCGGCAGATACGCGGCGCCCGACAGGGCGACGGCGAGCACGGCGACGACCTGGTCCACGCCCCTGTCGAGCACGACACCGATCAGCGTGTCCCGGGTGGCGCCCAGTTCAACCAGCCGGTGGGCCAGCCCGGCCGCGCCCTCCATGACCTCGCGGTAGCTGTGCGCGCCGTTCTCGTCGATCACCGCGGTCGCGTCGGGACAGGTGCGGGCCCGGGCCGCGACGAGTTCGCCGAGGGTACGGGCCGGGATCGGCGCGCCGGTGTCGTTGGCGGCGCGGCGCTCGTCCAACTGCCACTCGGGCAGTGCGGGCGATGTCGCCGGCTCCGTCCACGCGCCGGGGTCCGTGGCAAGCCGGTCCAGGGTGGCGCGGTAGGCGTCGAACATGTCGTCCAGCAGACCGGCGGGGAAGAGCGCCTCGACGGCGTCCCAGTTGAACAGCAGGTCGCCTCGCTCCTCGGTCACCTGGTGGTCCAGCCATACCTGGGGGGTCTGGGTGATGCCGTACATCTCGTCCCCGAAGAACCGGATCCCCTCCGAGGGGTCCTCGCCACCGGTCCCCAGCACGAGCGCGCTGGTGAAGACCACCGGCATCGAGGCACCGGGCCCACCGCCCGCGCGGCGGGACCGTTCGCGCAGCACCCGGACACCGCTGAACTCGGGGTGCTCCAGGTCCCGCATGAGCTGCTGCTGGAGCCGCCGCACTCGGGGGGCGAACGCCTCATCCGGGCGCGCCGACAGCGCGAGGAGGGTGACGGATGTGAAGTCGCCGATGAGTTCGCCCATGCGCGGGTGGGACTGCGGGCGGTTGAACAGGGTCAGGTCGAGCGTGAAGTCGGGCTCGCTCGACCAGGTCCGCAATACGTCCGCGTAGGCGGCCATGAGCACGGCGGACGGGGTGACCCCGAACTGCCGGGCGAACTCCTTGACGGCTGTCCACCGCGCGGCCGGCAGCCGGCCGCCGCGATGGCCGAACTCGGGCCGGCCGATCGTGCTGGGCTGCACGGCAAGCGGCAGGGCCGGCGCCGGCGGCAGCTCGGGCAGCCGGTCGAGCCAGTACTTCTCCGCTGCCCGGTAGCGGCCGCCCTCCTGCGCCGCCGCCTCGGCCAGCACATGGTCGCGGTAGGAGAGGTCCAGCGGCTCCGGCGACCAGTCGGCGTCCTCGTAGAAGCGGCGCCAGTCCTGGAAAAGCAGATACATGCTGTAGCCGTCGAGGATCAGGGTGTCGAGGCTGATGTGCAGGCGCAGGAGATCGTCCCCGAGCCGGGAGGCGCGGATGTCGAACAGCGGCCAGCGGTCAGCGGGCAGGACCTGGTGGTCCATCTCGTCCCGGGTACGCAGGATCTCCTGCGCCTGCTTCTCCGGCACCAGGCCGCGCAGATCGGCGACGGGCATCCTGTACGCGGGGACCTCCGGCAGAACGCGCTGCGTGCCGTCGGGGCCGATGACCGCACGGAGCATGTCGTGGCGGGCGATGACCGCCCGGAGGCTGCTCTCCAGCCGGTCCTGGTCCAACCCCTCGCGTTCGAGTTCGAAGTAGATGTGGGTGGACACACCGCCGAGTTCGACCGCGGACCCGCGGCCGACCCAGTAGGCGTGCTGGATGTCGGTCAGCGGGAAGGGTTCGTGGCGGTCGGCCGGCCGGGGCACGACGGCACCCGCTTCCGGGCTCGCCGTCACGCCCCGGAGCATCGCGATGAGATCGTCGCGCCGCTCGCGCAGTTCGTCCCGCAGCTGCGCGGTCAGCGCACCGGCCGGGGCCACCACGTCCAGTCGGCCGTCGGTCAGGCGCAGCTTGATACCGCGCGTACGCAGTGTGCCGAGCAGGTCCTGAGTCACCGTGGATCGTCCTCCTCCGTCTCGCGCCGCCGCGGTCACCGGGCCCGCCGGCCGCGATGCGGTGTGCTGTCCAGGGCGTCGGCGACGATGTTCACCGATGCGCCGACGAGCAGTGTGTGGTGGGTTCCGGGAACGCTCAGGCTGTCCACGGCACCGGTGGTCAGCGCGGACCAGCCCCAGTCGGGGGCCGTCGCGAAGGGGTGGCCGGCGAACTCGCCGACCTGGCCGTCCCGGGCCCGCAGCACCGTGATGTCGGCGGCGACCGGGGACGCGGTGTAGCGGTCGCAGCCCTCCACCACGGCCCGGAACACCGCGAAGGTGTCGGCCAGTTCCTCACGGTCCGGCCCGGTGTCGGCCGGGCCCCGCGCACGGAGCGCATCGAGCGCGCGGCCGAGCCGGACGGACGCCGGGGGCCCCTCGGGCCCGGGCAGTTCCGCGGCGCCGGGGGCGTGCGGGTCGAAGCCGATGTCGAGGTCCTCAAGGAACCAGAGCAGCAGCTGCGTCTCGTCGGCGTTCGTGCGCGGTGCCACCGGCGCGGGCGAGTCGATCACCGCCAGCCGCTCGACCCGGTCGCCGCGCGCCTCCAGCAGCCGGACCACCTCGGCCGCGATCACGGCGCCCGAGGACCAACCGCCCAGCCGGTACGGGCCCTGCGGCCGGACCTCCGTCAGCGCCGCGACATAGAGGGCGGCCAGCTCCGGCACGCTGTCCACCGGCTCCTGGCCGATTGCGGGGCCGGGGGCCTGGAACGCGAAGAACGGCCGGTCTCGTGCTTCGGCCAGCGACCGGTAGCACAGCACGTTGCCGCCCGCCGGATGGACGAAGAACCAAGGCTCCTCGTCTCCGTCGGACGACCGCAGCTGGACCAGCGGCGTCCAGTCGCTCTGCCGGGTGTCGAGCCAGTCGGACAGTCCGGCGACGGTGGGGTGCTCCAGCAACGTGCCCATCGGGACGCGGTGTCCCAGCCGGCGGACGATCTGCCCGATCACCCGCAGCGCGGTGAAGGACTGCCCGCCCAGGTCGAAGAAGTCGTCGTGCACCCCGATCGGCTCGCGCGCCAGAACCGACTGCCAGATCTCCACCAGCGTGCGCTCGGTGGCGTTCCTGGGTTCGGCGGGGAGGTGCCCGCCGTCGATGTCGGCCGGGCTCAGGGCCTCCAGGGCCTTGCGGTCCAGTTTGCCGTTCGAGGTCAGTGGTAGGCGTTCGAGCACGGCGACATGGCTGGGCACCATGTAGCCGACCAGCCGCTCGGCGAGCGCGGCCTGGACCGCGGCCGGCACCGGCGCGGGGCAGCCCTCCTTGGCGGTCACGAAGGCCGCCAGCTGCTTACCGGAGTCGGTCCCTCGCGCCACGACAGCCGCCTGCCCGATCTCCGGGAGGTCCAGCAGCGCGTGCTCGACCTCGCCGGGTTCGACGCGGAATCCCTGGATCTTCACCTGGAAGTCCATCCGGCCGAGGAACTCGATGTCCCCGCCGGGGAGACGGCGCCCGAGGTCTCCGGTGCGGTACAGCCGTTCGCCGGTGACCGGGTGGGACACGAAGGCGGACGCCGTCTTCTCCGCGTCGCCCAGGTATCCGAGGGCGACGCCCGCGCCGCCGATGAAGAGCTGTCCCGTGACCTGGTCCGGGACGTCGCGGCCGAGTTCGTCGAGGACGTGCCAGCTCTGGTTGGCGAGCGGTTTCCCGTAGGGGATGCTCGTCCAGTCGGGGTCGGTCCGGTCGATGGGGTAGCAGATGGACCAGATCGACGCCTCGGTGGCGCCGCCGAGGCTGATCACCCGGGCATTGGGCGCGATCGCGCGGATCCGGTCCGGAAGTCCGACGGGGATCCAGTCGCCGCTCAGCAGGACCGTGCGCAGCCCGGGGAACCGCAGTCCCGCTCCCTCGGCCTCCTCGACGAAGAGCTGCATGAGGGCGGGCACGGAGTTCCAGACCGTGACCCCCCGCTCCCGGACGGTACGGGTCCAGGCGGCGGGGTCGGGCCGGCCGGGTTCGGCGAGTACGAGTGCGGCGCCGGCGTCCAGGGCGCCGAAGATGTCGTAGACCGACAGGTCGAACCAGAGCGAGGAGATGCCGAACAGGACGTCGTCCGAGGTCACGCCGAAGCGGCGGTTGATCTCGGTGACGGTGTTGAGCGGCCCGCGGTGGTCGAGCATCGCCCCCTTGGGGCGGCCCGTGGAGCCCGACGTGTAGATGACGTAGGCGAGGTCGCCCGGCTGCCGGGTCGTCTCCGGCGGCTCCCCCGCCGGGGCGGGGCCGGCCTCACCGGCCTCCGGTGCGTCGACGGCCAGCACGGGCACGCTCGTGAGCGCGGTGAGCGTGTCCAGCCGGGCCCGGCTGGTGAGGACGGCGGCGGCCCCGGTGTCCTGGAGCACGTAACGGAGCCGGTCCGGCGGCCAGCCGGGGTCGACCGGCACATAGGCGGCGCCGGCGGTCAGCACGCCCAGCACCGACGCGGTCTGCTCCCATCCCGGCGGCGCGGCGACGGCGACCAGGGCGCCGGGCGCGACACCGGACTCACGGAGCGTCCGGGCGATCCGCTCGGCGCATCCCGCGAGGGCCTCGTAGGTAAGGGTGCGGCCCGCCGTGATGACGGCGGGGTGGCCGGGCCGGCGGGCCGTCTGCCGGGCGAGGGAGTCGTGCAGCAGCCCCGGGGGCACCGGCCCTGACGGGGCGTTGAGTGCGGCGTGCCGGGCGCGCTGCGCGTCGGGGAGCGGGTCGAAGGCCCGCTGCTGCCATGCCTCGTCGCTCTCGGCGAGTTGCATGACGATACTGCGGTAGCCCTCCTGCATGGCGTCGATGAGCCCCGGCGGGAACATGTCCTCGATGACGTCCCAGATGACCCACAGACTGCCGTCCCGCAGGTCCCAGAACTCGCAGTCGATGAGTGTCTGCGGAGTTTCGAGCAGGCTGTGCACAGGACGTTCGGCCGCTCCGACGAACAGCGCGCTGCCGACGGCGTACGGGCATACGGCCTTGCCCGGTGTGCGGCGGTGCTGGTTGAGCGCCTGGAGCACCTTCACGCCGCTCCAGTAGACGTGTTCAACGTCGGAGAGGACCTGGGCCTGGAGACGGCGGACCCGGTCCTGGAAGCCCTCCTCGTGCCGCCAGTCGATCTCCAGCGGATACAGGGAGGCGAAGTTGCCGAACACCTCGCTCATCTGTGGGTGCAGTGGGAGCCGGTGGGTGATCATATTGTTGAGCAGGAAGTGGCGGGACCCGCTCCAGAACGCCAGGACCTCCGCGTGCACGCCGCACAGCACGTTGGTCGTGGTGAGGTTGCGTGAGGCGGACTTCTCCTTGAGCGACGCCCAGACGTCGGGAGGGAAGAGCAGCTCCCGGCGTTCCAGCCGGGAGCGCCGTCGCGGGTCGGCGCCGGCCGCGAGCGGTATCTCCGGTGCGGCGGGCCAGTCGGCGATCCGGTCGGTCCAGTACTTCTTCGACGCCCGGCCGAGCGGGGACTCCTCCAGCTCGGCCAGGGCGAGCACGCAGTCCCGGTAGCTGATCTCCAGTTCGGGCGGGGTCTCCCCGGGATTCTCGTAGCGCCGCAGCACGGCGCTGATGAACCGCAGGGTCGCCGGGGCGTCACTGAAGAGATTGTTGTTGTTGTAGTGGAGCTTGGCGGTATCGTCCGGCAGCAGGCTGACCCGCATGTCCACCCAGGGCCAGCGGTCGTGCACGGGCTCGCGGCGCTTCATCGAGTCGCGGACCCGTTCGATGTGCGCCTGTGCCCGGGCCGCATCCAGGTGCCGGACGTCGAACACCTCGATACGGGCGGGACCCGGGTCACGGACCGTCTGGAGCCGCAGATCCTCCCGGACCACGACCAGATTCCGCCGCTGGTACTCCAGTTCCTGGTTGAGCGCCTTCTCCAGGCGCCCGGGGTCCGCCTCGGCGAGGTCGTACTCCATGTACTGGTGGGGCCGCACGTAGTACTCGAACCCCTCCCTGCCGCCCATGATGAACGACATCTGAAGGTCCGACGGGGCGAACGGCTCGTAGAGGTGCTTCTCGTCCGGTGTGACGACGGGCAGCTCGGCCTCCTGCTCCCGGCGGGTCCGGGCGCCGTCGAGCCAGACGATGAGCTCCTGCTTGTGCCGGCCGATCCGCTCCCGGAGATCGCCGGTGAGCCCTCCCTTGGGGGCGATCACCTCGATCCGGTCCCCCGGTGCGAGCCGCAGTCTGATGCCGGCCATGGCGAGATCGTCGAGCAGGGCCGGGACCGAACGGGATCCGCTTTCAGGCACAGCGGTTTCTCCTTGTCCGCCAGTTGACGAGTCATAGGGCAGTCGAGGTGGGGCCGGGGCGGTCACAGCGTCAGCACCTCGGTCTCCGCGCCGTCGTCCAGCACGTCGTCGTCGGTGGCGAGCACGCTCATGGTCGTCAGCTGCCGACAGATCAGCCCGGCGATCTCCAGGGCCGTACCGCCCCCGAAGAGGTAGTCCGCCGACACGTCGGCGGAGAAGTCGGCGCGGAGCCGGTTGCGGAGCCGGATCGTGGTCAGTGAGTCGAAGCCCAGCTCGTTGAGGTGCCTGTACCGGAAGGTGGGGCGTATCGCGTCCCGCTCCTTCGCGGACATCCCGAGGAGCACGGCCACCACGTCCAGCAGCCGTTCGAGGGCGACCTCCTGTGCCTCCTCGGGCCGGGCGAGGACCAGTTCGGCCAGGCCGGGCCCGCTGTCGGCCCCCGTGCCCGCATCGGCGGCCGCCGACGGGCCGAGCGGCACGACATCGCCGAGCAGCGTGTCCGGAAGCCGCCGGACGCCGGCGGCCGCGTACCGCCGCCAGTCGATGGCGGCCAGCGCGACGTGTGCGGGACCGTCCGCGGGAACACGGTCGAGGGCATGCAGTGCCTCGTCGGCCGACATGCCGTGGATGCCCGATGCGGCGAACCGCTCCACGAGGCCTCCGTCGACCGCCATGCCCGTGTCCGCCCAGGTTCCCCAGCCCACGCTCAGGGCGGGCAGCCCCTGGTGCCGTCGGTGGCCGGCGAGCGCGTCCAGGAAGGTGTTGGCCATCAGATAGCCCGGCTGCCCGGTCAGGCCGATCAGCGCCCCCAGGGCCGAGTAGAGGACGAAGAAGTCGAGTTCGAGATCCTGGGTGCGGCGATGCAGATTCCAGGCACCCCTGACCTTTGGATCCATCACCTGGCTGAGCTGTGACCAGTCGGCCCGCTCCAGGACGCCCTCGGCGTTGATGCCGGCCGCGTGCACCACGCCGCGCAACGGCGGCAGTTCGGCGTGCGCATACGCCAGGACGCGCTCGGCAGCAGCTGTGTCCGCCACGTCGGCGGTCCGGAGTTCGATACGGACTCCACGCGCCCGCAGTGCCGCCACCTCAGGCGGCGTCTCGGCGGGCAGCGTACGGCCGACGAGCAGCAGGCACTCCGCTCCCTTGTCGGCCAGCCAGGCGGCGGTGGCCAGACCGAGGCCCCCCAGACCGCCGGTGATCAGATAGGTGGCGCCGCCACGGACCGCCACCGGTTCCTGTGCGGCGGCTCGTGACGCTTCGTCGGCCGGTGCTCCGCCCTCTTCCCCATCGCGCAGGCGGGCCTCGTACCACTGTCCGTCGCGCACCGCGAGATGGCCCGAACCCCCGAGTGCCGACACCTCGTCGAGGATCTCCTCAGGGGCGGGCATCGGCTCCGCGGGTGCGAGGTCGATCTGTACGCAGCTCAGGTCCGGGTACTCGGCGATGACCGACCGGGTCAGGGCGGTCAGGACGGACTGTGTGAGTTCCGGCGCCCGGCCGCCGACAGCAACGGCGTCGCCGTCCGGCACCGCCGCTCCCGCCGAGCAGATGACGATCTCGGGGCGCTCGGCCGCGAAGGCCCGCAAGAAGCCGGCGAGCAGCGTGGTGGTCCGGCGGGCCAGCCGGTAGGTGGCCTCGACGACGTCGTCGGCTCCGGCGTCGCCGGGCTCCGCGAGGAGGATCAGTCCGGCGACAGGCTGTCCCGTTCCGCCGCGTACCGTGTCGAGCATCCGCCGCACGTCGCTGTCCGAGACAGCGTCCACATGGAACGCTCCGGAGTCCGCCCGCGGTGCGGCGGCGCCGGTGACCACGGCGACAGCCGTGACACCGAGCGCGGCCAGCCGGTCGCACCAGTCGGCGGTCGCCCCGGGGTCGGTTCCGCACACGAGCCAGGTGCCGACCCGCGCGCGTGGGGCGGCCGCGGTCCCCGGCCGGTCGGGCCGACGCTGCCAGGTCAGCGCATAGCGGCGGGGAGACGGGCTCGTCGCGGCACCGAGCATGGACCGAGGCACCGCGCGGAAGCGCAACCCCTCCACGGTGGCCAGGACTTCGCCGCTCTCCGTGGACACCTCCAGGTCGAGCGACACCTCCCCGGAGACCGTCGTCGCGCGCCGGCGGGCATGGCACTCGACCCGGGCCGGGAGCGGCGCGTAGACATCGATCCGGTCGACGGAGGCGGGTACGCGCAGCGTGTCGTCGTCGGCGGTGAATGCCACCACCGTCTGGAAGCAGGCGTCGAGTACGACCGGGTGCAGCAGGTAGGTGTCCTGGTCCCGGGCGGCTTCGTCGGCGACGATCAGCGCGTGCGCCCGGTCTCCGTCGCGCCGGACGCGGCGCAGCGCGCGGTAGGCCGGCCCGTAGTCGAGGCCGATTCCCCGGAAGGCGTCGTACAGACGCCCGGTGGCCTCCTCGGTCATGTCCGCTGTCGGCCCCGGCCTGTCCACCGGGGCCGGGCGCGGCCGCTCACCGGGGCCGGCGCTCGCCACGGTGGCGTGCTCGGTCCAGCCTCCGTCGGATGCGTACGGGGCCTCGTGCCCGGGCTGCCTGCTGAGGCAGCGCACCCGGTGGGCGCGCTCGGTCGCCTCGGCCACGGCCTGCACGGTGAGCGCGGTTCCGTCGTCCGGGAACGCCAGGAACGCATTGAAGGTCACGTCCCGCAGCGTCCAGGCAGTGGGCTCGGGACGGGTCGCGGACCGTACGGCGGCCAGTGCCCACTCCAGCATCGCGCTGCCGGGCAGCACGGACCGTCCCGAGACGCGGTGCTCTCGGACGAACCAGGGCCGATCGGCGGAGAGCTCCTGGGAGAACCAGCGGTCGCCGGTGACGGCGAGATCGATGCCCGCGCCGAGCAGCGGATGGTCCAGGGATCCGCCCCGTCCGCCGGCCGGTCGGCGGACCGCGTCCGGGCCCTCCAGCCAGTAACGGCGGCGCTGGAAGGGGTACGTGGGCAGGTCGACCAGACCAGTCGCGGCGTCATGGCCGAGGCTGGGGCGAGCCACGGCGGTGTTGGCGACATGGGCCTCGGCGAGCGCCATCGCGAGCGTGCGTGCCTCCGGCCTCTCCCGCCGGAGCACAGCTGTCAGGGTCGGGGTGGGACCGGTGCCCGTGACGCAGTCCTCGACCAGCGCGGTGAGGGTGGCGTCGGGACCGAGTTCGAGGAAGGTGGTCACACCCTCGTCGAGCAGGCTGTTCACACCGTCCATGAACCTGACGGCGTGCCGGAGCTGGCGGGTCCAGTAGTCGGGGGAGCACAGCTCGCCGGCGGAGGCGGGCCTGCCCGTCAGGTTGGAGACGACGGGTATGCGGGGCGGGCTGAAAGCAACGGTCCCGGCCACGGCACGGAACTCGTCCAGGACACCGTCCATCATCATGGAGTGGAACGCGTGGCTCACGCGCAGGCGAGTGGTCCGCCGCCCCCGTGTCTTCCAGTAGGCGGCGACCTTCTCGACGGTCATGTCCTCCCCCGAGATCACCACGGATCGGGGTGAGTTCACGGCGGCGACGGTGGCGCTGCCGTCGAACTCGCCGAGGCAGCCGCGCATCTCCGCCTCGCTGATCTCGATCGCGACCATGCCACCGGAATCGGGGGCGGCCTCCATGAGCCGGGCGCGGGCGGCGACAAGAACGCACGCGTCGGCGAGAGTCAGCACTCCGGCAGCGTGCGCGGCGCTGATCTCCCCCACCGAGTGACCGATGAGGAAGTCGGGAACGGGACCGAGGGACCGGACGAGCCGGTAGAGGGCGGTCTCCAGGGCGAACAAAGCGGGCTGGGCGTATGCCGTGCGATGGAGCAGCTCCGCCTCGTCGGATCCCGGAGAAGAGAACATCAGTTCACGCAGGGGACGGTCGAGATGCGCGTCGAAATGGCCGCAGACCTCATCCAGTGCCTCGGCGAAGACAGGGTAGGTGCGGTACAACTCCGCGCCCATACCCGGGCGTTGTGCACCCTGCCCGGAGAACAGGAACGCTGTCCTGCCGCGTCCCGGGCCGGACTGGACCAACTGTGGGGCCGCTTCGCCCCGGGCGAGTGCTTCGAGTCCGGTGAGGAGTTCCGCCCGGTCCTCCCCCACCACCGTGGCCCGGTGATCGAACAACGCACGCGTCGTCGCCAACGACCACCCCACATCCGCCGCCAACACCTCCGGCCGCTCCTCCAAAAACACCCGCAAACCCGCCGCCTGCGCCCGCAACGCCACATCCGAAACAGCCGACAAACACCACACCACCGGCCCCAACCCACCAAACCCCGACCCCGACCCCGAGCCACCGGACACCGGCCCACCGGACACCCGCACCACACCACCAGACCCCGAACCCCGACCCCCCACCACACACTCCGGAGCCTCCTCCAAAATCACATGCGCATTCGTCCCACTAATACCGAACGCCGACACACCCGCACGCCGCCGCCCACCCGAACCCGGCCACTCCACCAACTCCCCCGGAACCTCAACACTCCCCGAACCCCAATCCACATGCTCCGACAACACACCCGCATACAACGACCCAGGCACCAAACCCGCCCGCATCCCCAACACCATCTTGATCACACCAGCCAACCCCGCAGCAGCCTGCGCATGACCAAAATTCGACTTCAACGACCCCAACAACAAAGGACGCTCACGACCCACCCCATACGTCGCCAACAACGCACCCGCCTCAATCGGATCCCCCAACGCCGTCCCCGTCCCATGCCCCTCCACCACATCAACCCCCGACGCCGAAACCCCCGCATCCCGCAACGCCGCCTCAATCACACGCACCTGCGCCCGACCACTCGGCGCCGTCAACCCATTACTCGCCCCATCCTGATTCACCGCAGAACCCACAACCACCCCCAACACCGGATGACCCAAACGCACCGCATCACTCAACCGCTCCAACACCAACGACGCAGCACCCTCACCCCACACCGTCCCATCAGCACCCGCACCAAACGCCTTACACCGACCATCCACCGCCAACCCACGCTGACGACTGAACTCCACAAACATCCCCGGACGCGGCATCACCGTCGCACCCGCCGCCAACGCCAGATCACACTCACCCCGACGCAACGCCCCACACGCCAAATGCAACGCCACCAACGACGACGAACACGCCGTATCCACCGTCAACGCCGGCCCCTCCAAACCCAACACATACGCAATACGACCCGACGCAACACTCACCGTATTACCCGTCAACAAAAAACCCTCAACCCCACCCGACGCCTCATGCAAAAACGGACCATACCCACTATGAATAACCCCAGCAAAAACCCCCGTCCTACTCCCCCTCAACGACAAAGGATCAATACGCGCCCGCTCCACCGCCTCCCACGACGTCTCCAACAACAACCGCTGCTGAGGATCCATCGCCACCGCCTCACGCGGCGAAATACCAAAAAACCCCGCATCAAAATCCGCCACACCCCGAACAAACCCACCACGCCGCACATACGACGTCCCCACATGATCCGGATCAGGATGAAAAAGACCCTCCACATCCCAACCACGATCAACCGGAAAACCAGAAACCACATCCACCCCACCAGAAACCACACCCCACAAACCCTCCGGAGACACCACACCCCCCGGAAAACGACACCCCATACCCACCACCGCCACCGGCTCATGAACACGCTCCTCAACCTCACGAAGCCGCCGCTCAGCCCTATGAAGTTCAACCGTCCCCGTCAGCAGGGAGTGGAGATGCTCGACGACGGCGGCCGGGGTCGGGTGGTCGAACGTGAGGGTCGGCGAGAGACGCGTATCCAACTCGGCGCCGAGCCGGTCACGGAACTCCACCGCGCTCAGCGAGTCGAAGCCCAGTTCCTTGAAGCTGCGCGTGGTGACGACGGTGTCGTCGGTCCCGTAGCCCAGGACCATGCCGACCGTGTCCCGCACGAGGCTCATCAGCCGGCGGTGGTCCTGGACACCCTGCGTGCGGAGCGACGGGGAGGTCGCCGGGCCCGCGGGCGCCGGCACGGCCCCAGCGGGCGGAGCGGCTTCTGCCGCCCTCTCCAGCTCGGCCCCGGACCGTCCGGGCTCCGACCCGTCGACGGACCAGTGGCTCCGACGCCGGAACGCGTAGCCGGGCAGCGCAACCCGTCGGCCGCCCGGGAACACGGCCGCCCAGTCCACGTCACAGCCTTGGGAGTGCGCGACGGCCAGCGCGGCGACGGCGGAAGCGGGTTCCGGCCTGCCGCCGCGCAGGGCGGAGACGAAGGCCGCGCCGTGCGGATCGGAGAGGGCGTCACGCGCCAAGGGGGCGAGCACCGCGTCCGGCCCGAGTTCGAGATAGGTGGTACAGCCCATGTCGCGGAGCGTCAGCAGTCCGTCATGGAAGCGGACGGGCTCGCGTATCTGCCGGACCCAGTGGTCCGGGGTGTCGATGCCGTCGACCACCCGGCCGGTCACGTTCGAGATCACCGGGATCGTGGGGGCGTGGAAGGTCAGGGTGTCGGCGACCTCCCTGAAGGCGTCCAGCATCGGCTCCATCCGTGCCGAGTGGAACGCGTGGCTCACCGTGAGCCGGCTGGTCCTGCGGCCGCGCGAGGCCCAGTGCGCCACGACGGCGGCGACGGCTTCCTCGTCGCCGGAGACGACCGCCGACCCCGGACCGTTGACCGCGGCGATCGAGACCCCGGTCCCTCGCAGCAGCGGCTCGACCTCGTCGACCGCCGCCTGGACGGCCGCCATCGCGCCGCCCTCGGGCAGCCGGTCCATGAGCGCCCCGCGTGCGGCGACCAGCGCGCAGGCGTCGGGCAGGGAGAGCACACCGGCGGCGTGGGCGGCGGCGAGTTCGCCGATGGAGTGGCCGATCAGACGACCGGGCACCACGCCCCAGTGCCCGAACAGCCGGAACAGCGCCACCGACACGGCGAACAGCGCCGGCTGTGTGTAGGCGGTACGGTCGAGCAGGGCGGCCTCCGCGGTGTCGGGCGCGGCCCACAGCACGTCCCGCAGCGGCCGGTCGAGCAGCCCGTCGAAGTGGGCGTGGATCTCGTCGAAGGCTTCCGCGAACGCCGGGTAGGTCTCGTACAGTTCGCGTCCGGCGCCGAGCCGTTGCGCGCCCTGGCCCGAGAACATGAAGGCGGTCGTCGCGGTTCCGGCCGCCGGGCCGACGGCCGAACCGAGCACCGTACGGGCCGACCGCGTGCCCCGCGCGAGGGCGTCCAGCCCCGCGAGGAAGTCGTCTCCGCCCGACGCGACGACGACCGCCCGGTACGGATGACGCGTCCGGGTGGTGGCCAGCGAGAAACCGGTGTCGACCGGGCTCAGTCCGGGATTGTTCGCCACGAACTCCTTGAGCCGAGCGGCCTGTTCGCCGACGTCCGAGGCGTCGCGTCCGGAGACCACCCAGGGCAGCGGACCTCGGGGGCTCGCCGGCAGGGACGTGTCGCGGGGGTCGGCCGCGTCCGTGCGGCCGGACATCGGTGCCTCCGCCAGGACGGCATGGGCGTTGGTGCCGCCCATGCCGAAGGAGCTGACGCCCGCGTACAGCGGCCGCTCGTCGCGCGGCCAGGAGGAGAGGCCGGTCGCGACGCTCAGGCGCAGGGTGTCGAGAGGGATGCGCGGATGGGCGGTTTCGAAGTTGAGGCTGGCGGGCACCTGGCGGTGCTCGATACAGAGCCCTGTCTTCAGCAGGCCGGCGATGCCCGCCGCGCCCTCCAGGTGCCCGATGTTGGTCTTGGCGGAGCCCACCAGCAGCGGCCTGCCCGGGCTCCTCGTGCTGCCGTACGCGGCGCCCAGGGCCGCCGCCTCGATCGGGTCGCCCACCGCGGTGCCGGTGCCGTGCAGTTCGACGTACTGCACGGCGTCCGGGTCGACACCGGCGTGCTCGCAGGCACGCAGCAGCACTGCCTCCTGGCCCTCGGCGCTCGGTACGGCCAGGCCGTCGGTGTCGCCGTCGTTGTTCATCGCGCTGCCCCGGATGACACAGTGCACCGGGTCGCCGTCCGCCAGCGCGCGGGACAGCGGCTTCAGCAGGACGACCACGCCGCCCTCACCCCGGACGTAGCCGTTGGCGCGCGCGTCGAAGGTGAAGCAGCGGCCGTCCGGTGAGAGAGCGCCGAACTTCTCGACGCTGGCGGTGCTGTCCGGATCGACGATGAGGTGGACACCTGCCGCGAGGGCCATGGCCGACTCGCCCTTGCGCAGGCTCTCGCACGCCAGGTGGACGGCGACGAGGGAGGAGGACTGGCCCGTGTCAACGGCGAGGCTGGGACCGCGCAGTCCCAAGGTGTGGGAGACGCGGTTCGCCAGGAGACCGCGCTGCGTCCCGCCGAGGGTGTGCCGGGTGATCCGGTCCGCCCCCAGGCGGCCCCGCAGTTTCGCGAAGTCGTCCGCCATGGCGCCCACGAAGACGCCCGTGCCGCTGCCTTCGAGCGCGGCGGGAGAGATCCGGGCGTCCTCGACGCACTCCCAGGCGAGCTCCAGCATCAACCGTTGTTGCGGATCTGTCGCGGCTGCCTCCATCGGAGAAATACCAAAGAAATCCGCGTCAAATCTGTCGACGTGCTTGAGAAACCCCCCGGTGGGTGTTGCGCGCCCCGGGTCCGGAGAGGATCCATGCACCGAAAGGGGCGGCAGAATCCGCCCCTCCGGCATTTCGGAGACGGCACTCGACCCATCGGCGAGCAGACGCCAGAAAGCCTCTGGATCCTCCGCTCCCGGAAGTCGGCACGCCCATCCGATGACAGCGATCGAATCCCCTGGAGCGCCGCGCTCTTCGCCCTTTCCATTCGGGGCTTCCGCGTCGGCGGAGTGCATGGCATCCATTCGTCGTGCTGCCCCACCGCGCATGCCACATACCCCCTGTCCACGAGCACCGAACCGTGGTGGAAACTTTCGCAGAGGCCGCTCCGATACGCACCTCCGATATTGCTCTACTCGGCTTTGCGCGTGGGGGTTTCGTCAATACTGCGATACGGAGAGCGCCTGCACGCCGCCGCCCCGATCAACACCGGTTCGGGAGGCGGAACTATTGAGGACGGCGTTAAATCCGAGGCGAATTGTCCGGCGTCCAGCAATCGCGCCAGGGCCGCCGTCCGGTGGTGCGCGGGCTCCTGCTCGGCGCATTCGGCCGCGTAAATGCCCAGGAGATTGTGGAAGCGGTACATGCCCTCGCCGGCCTCCTCCAGCAGATGGCAGTCGGCGAGCACGCCCAGCACCTGCTCCGCGTGCGCGAGGTCGCCGCCCATCAGTGCGGCACCGACGAGGGCAGTGATCATCTCGCCGTGGTACAGCCCGAGAAGCCGGAAGAGCCGTGCCGCGTCTGCGGGGAGCGCGTCGTACGCCACGGCGTACGCGGCCCGGAGACTGGCCGCCACATCGTCCTCGACAGCGAGACGGTCGAGGCGGCCCTCCTCAGCGGCGTGCTGCTGCGCCATGTCGGCCAATGTCAGCCGGGGGTGCTCGGCCAGGCCCTCGGCGGCGATCCGCAGGGCCAGTGGCAGGCGCCCGCACATCTCGGCGAGCCGGGCGGCGGCCTCCCACTGCCCCTCGACCCGCCCCGCACCGATCAGATAGGTGATCAGCCGCACGGACTCGGCCGAGGACAGGGGCTTGAGTGCGATGCGGTAGGCACCGTCCCTCACCACCAGTCCGCGTTGCACCCGCCGGCTGGTGACCAGCACACACGCCTGACCGCTCGGAATCAGCGGTCGCACCTGCTCCGCGTTCACGGCGTCGTCCAGCACCACCAGCACCCGCTTGCCGTGGAGCAGGCTGCGGTACAGCGTCGCGCGTCCCGCGAGGTCGTCGGGGAGACGTGACTTCGCCACGCCCAGACTGCCCAACAGCTGCGCCAGGGCGTCCATGGCGCTCAGCGTTCTCTGCCGCGAGGCTGCCCCGTACATGTCCACGTAGAGCTGGCCGTCCGGGAAACGGTCGCCGAGCTGCCGCGCCGCGTGCAGCGCGAGCGTCGACTTGCCGATGCCCGGGGCTCCTTCGATGACCACCAGCGTCGGGCGCATCTCGGGCCGTCCGCCGCCCTGGGCGGTGAGGGCCCCCAGCTCCGCCAGCTCCTCCGCGCGACCGACGAACCCACGTGCGCTGTAAGGGAGTTGAGCGGGGCGCACGGCCGGTACCGGGTCGACGGACGCGACCTTGACGGGGGCAGCGGTCTGACGGCCCTCGCGTATGGCCGCGATGTCCGTCACCCGCGAGACGAGGTCCGGGTGTCCGGCGAGGATCTGGGCGTGCAGGGACTGCAGTTCGGTCCCCGGTTCCAGTCCCAGTTCCTCACTGAGCAGACGTCGGGTCTCCCGGTACACGCCCAGTGCGTGCGCCCGGCGTCCGCTGCGGTACAGGCTCAGCATCAGGAACCAGCGCAGACGTTCACGCAACGGTTCCCTGGCCACCAGGTTGGAGAGCATGGGAACGGCCTCGGCATGCCGGCCCACGGCGAGCATGTCGGCGGCCCACTCCTCGACGGCGGTCAGGCGCAGTTCCGCGAGCCGGGTGCGCTCCATCTCCGCGAACGGACCGGGGACATTGGCGTAGGCATGGGCGTCGCCCCGCCATAAGCCCAGCGCCGCGTCGAACTCCCGCAGCGCTTCCTGGAGCTGCCCCTGGCCGTGCAGGCGCCGCGCCTCCGCGTGGTGCCGCTCGAACAGGGCGACGTCGACATGATCGGGGTCGAGGCACAGGGCGTAGCCGCCCCCGGAGGAGGTGAGCACTCCACCCGACGCACGGCGTCCGCGACCGGGTTCGAGTGCTCTGCGAAGACCGGCGACGTAAGTGTGCACACCGTTGACCGCGGTCTGCGGAACAGCACTGCCCCACACCGCGTCCACGATCTCCTCGACGCCCACGATCTCGTTGACGCGGCTCGCGAGGACCCCGACCACTGCACGCTGCTTCGGTGGCCCGAGCAGGACTTCCGCTCCGTCGCACCAAGCCCTCACTGACCCCAACAGTTCCAGCCGCATGTTCCCCCTCGTCGGACACGGCCGCCGGCCTCCCGACAACCCCTTGCAGCGCTCTGGCTCACGGGGTGAAGAGCGGTGTCCCGCTCAGCCAACCGTTCGCCTTCGATGGAACTCCGTTACGTCCACAATCAGCACAATGAGACGCAATTTCCACTCGCGTCCCACGACTTAGAACAAAGTATCTATCGCTCGAACACCTGTCACCGCTGACATTGCTCACCGCACACGTCCGTGCGCAAGAGGGCCCACCGCACCACGAGGGCCCACCACACCGCGAGGGACCCCGGGACCGGATGGGACCCGGCAGCGGCCGGGAACGGCAACGGGCACGGATCCCCGGTCACCAAGTGGCGTCAGCGCTCACCTGATCACCAGAGGGCCCGTGCCCTCCGCGCATTCCACCGCGGGCCGCCGTCGGCCGAGCGAAAGGACGGGATACGGCGGCCGCGGACGCTATCCGATCAGCTGTGACATCGCGTCGAGGCTGCGCAGTGTGTCCGCTTCCGGAGCGGTGTCCAGGGTGAAGAGGATCCGGTCCGCGCCCGCCGCGACGATGGACTCGACCACCCGAGCGTCCGGCGGCACCTGATACGCCGTCACCGGCATGTATCCACGGCCCCGCTCCTCCGCACGCCGTCGGAAGTCCGCCACGAGATCACCGAGGCCGCCCTCCCCCTCCAGCATCATCGGCAGCCAGATGAGCCCCCAGTCGTCACCGAAGTCCAGGACACGCTCGACGGCCGCGGGATGGTTGCCGCCGACCATGACCGGCGGATGCGGACGCTGCACCGGCTTGGGCCAGGAGAACACCGGGTCGAAGGAGACGAAGTCGCCATGGAACTCCGCCTCCTCCTGGGTCCAGAGGGCCTTCATGGCGAGTACGCGCTCGCGCAACAGCGCCATGCGCGTCCTCGGGTCGGTACCGTGATTGCGGATCTCCTCACGGTTCCAGCCGGCACCCACACCGACGGCCGCGCGGCCACCCGACACCAGATCGAGCGAGGCGATCTCCTTGGCCAGCGTGATGGGATCGCGCTGGGTGACCTGGAACACGCCGCCGCCCACGATCAGCCGCTCCGTGGCCACCGCGGCCGCGGTGAGCGACACGATGGGGTCCAGGGTGCGGTAGAGATCCCGGCCGAGTTCCCCACCGCCCGGCCACGGGGTCTCCCGCTTCACCGGAATATGGGTGTGCTCGCCGACGAACAGCGACTCAAATCCGCGCTCTTCCAGGGCTCGGCCCAATTTCGCGGGCCCGATTCCCTCGTCGGTCACGAGGGCCGACACACCGAACTTCACACGCTCTCCCCATATCGAGTCGTACCGGTCAGCAAGGCCACATGGCCCGGTCAGCCGGTGGCGGGTACGAGCGTCCCGCCGGCGGTTGCGATCGGCACCGTGTCGGAAATTCCCTCGGCGCGGACGATCTTCTCGTCACGGATGATCCAGAAGTGCACGAAGCGCACGTTGAATTCGTTCCCGGACTCCTTGAACCGTCCGCTCCACCAACCGAGTGCGGCGACCCAGTCACCGGACGGAAGGTACTGTTCCACTTCGAACTTGGCCTGGTCCAGGTGTCCCAGAGCACTGGCGAAGTACGCGGCGGCTCCGTCGAGCCCCTTGTAGTCGCCCTGCGACCACGGCAGCGACTTCGGGGCGATCATCTCGACCTCGGGGTCACAGGTCCCGAGAACCATCTCGATATCGAAAGCGGTCAGGCCCGCGTAAACGCGCTTCACCGTGTCGACAGGCTGTTCCGGCATTTTTCCTCCATCATTTCCGGTGATACATGGTTTTCTCTCGTCCCCGGCAGGGCTACGGCACGGCACTCTGCACGCGGGTGCTCGCCGCGCCCACGGCAGGCGATCTGCGGGCAGCGCGCAGCGAACGGGCGATCACAGTCGGCCGCATGAGCGCGGACGGCGGAGCCAGCATCTGCTGTACCTCCAGCATCACGCGGTGCACATCCACCGACGTGTGACTGGCGCGGGTGACCTGACCCACGTACCAGTTGGCGAGGTCGGTGCCGAACGCCTTCGGCCCCACCGTCTCCGGGAAGATGAAGTCGCCCGCGGTAGCGATGCGCCATGGCATCTCAAGCAGTTTGCCCACCGCCCGGAAGTACTTGCGCGTCATCATGGCGGTCGGCCCGCCGACGCGGTCGAGGCACTCCCCGAGTTCGAGCGCCTCCAGAATGGCCACGGTCATCCCCTGGCCGTACAGCGGATTGAAGCTGCACACGGCGTCGCCGATCGCCACGTAGCCCGCCGGTGGCTGGCTCAGCCGCTCGAAGAAGCGCCGACGGGCATGGGGGTACGTGTAGCGCACCGCGTCGCCGTCGTCCACCGGCTTGGAACGGGCCAGCAGATCCGACATGTGGGACACGGGCAGACCGGCGGCGAACTCCGCGAAACCGGCGGGATCGGTGGGCGCGTAGGTGCGGTGCCAGCCCCCCAGCGTGACGAGCCAGCGGTCTCCCTCCACGGCGAAGGCCGCCGCGGCCCGCTTGTCGTTCGGTGAGATCGAGGCCATCAGGTAGATCAGGCCGCCCTGCTCCGTCAGTTGGTCACCGGGGAGACGGTGCAGCAGACGGCTGGTGTAGCCAACGTCGATCTTCACGGTGTCGACTTCGGGTGCGGGGCAGCCCACGTGCTCAAGCCAGCGGTCCCCCCGGTCGCTCCGCCCTGTCGCGTCGACGACCAGATCGGCCGGGATCACCTCGCCGTTGTCGAGCTCCACACCGGTCACCTGGCCGGTGACGCCAGTGACGCCCGTGACCGACGCGCCGCCCCGCAGTTCAGCGTTGGGCAACGCGCTCACCCGCCGTCGCAGCGAGAACTCCAGAAAGGCACGGGTCAGACTGACACCGAGCATTCCGGTGGGGTACGGGATACGGAAGGCACCCATCTGGTGGAACATGAGGTCGTTCCCCGGGTCCCACGGGACCGCGCCGCTCGCGGTCAACTCGGCGGTGAGGCCCGGAAACACCTTCTCAAGCGCCAGACGTCCGCCGATGAGCAGGGCATGACCGTGACGGGCCTGCGGCACACCCTTCCGGTTCCGCGCGTCGGAGGGCAGCTCATCCCGGTCGAGGACAGTCACTCTCTCGAACCTGCTGGCCAGCGTGCCAGCGGCGGTGAGGCCAGCTATGGAGCCTCCGATGACTACCGCATGCCTAGCAAGCACGCCTACGCACCCACCTTCATGAGAAGTCCGTGATCTCCTGGATCACCGGGTCTCCTGGTGAGTCTGCGTCGAGGCGTCGGGGAGTTCGCCTCCGTGATTGCTCAATCCCCACAGACAACAGAGTCAGGAAGACCCGCCGTCCGCGTCCGCCACCGGGGGCGGTGTGCGGCGCGGCCACCGCGCGCCCGCCTGTTCCGACGCGGCGGCTCGGAACGCCTCCAACAGGGCGCACCCCGGATACGTCCCGAACGTCCGGTACTCCCAGCGGTAGTAGCGCGACCAGTAGCTGACCACGCGCCGCTCCGTGCGCGAAAAACGCTGGATTCCGCGCGCGGCTCTGCCCTTCGGCCGTCCCGCGGCACGGTCCTGATCAGCCCAGGAAGCTCAGCCGGACCTGACGGTTCGGATTGTCCTTGTTGGTGTCGACCAGGCAGACCGACTGCCACGTGCCCAGTTCCAGGCGTCCCCCGATCACCGGCAGCGTCGCGTGTGGGGGCACCAGGGCGGGGAGTACGTGGTCTCTGCCGTGGCCGGGGGTGCCGTGGCGGTGGTGCCAGCGGTTGTCGGGGGGCAGGAGGGTCCGGAGCGCGGCGAGCAGGTCGTCGTCGCTGCCGGCGCCGGTCTCGATGATGGCCACGCCCGCGGTCGCGTGCGGTACGAAGATGTTCAGCAGGCCGTCCCGGCCCGCCGCGCTGTCCTGGAGGAATTCCTCGCAGGCATGGGTCAGATCGGCCACCGCCTCACGCGTGCCGGTGGTGACGTTCAGGGTTCTGGTGGTGAATGCGTCGGGCATGCCTCCATCTTCCCGCCCGGCCCGCGGGACCGCGCGTCCGCGTACCGAGACGCCATTGACCGGATCCGGAAACGCTCGCTACGTTCTGCGGCATGTTGCGTTCAGCTCTGCTCACCACGCGCGGTCACATCGACCTGCTGCGGGTGGCCTCCGCCGCGTGTCGTCGCGGCTGCTGACGCCCTTCTCCCCCCGGGGCTCTTCCCTCCGGCATCGCCCCGTCTCTCCCGTCGCCCCGGTCGGCGTGTCCCGCTGACCGTATGCCGTCGCCGTATCCCCGCGCGCCGGCGCTGAGGCGCGTCTTTCCCGCACGCTCCTTCCCCCTCCCCCCGCCCGAGGAGCCGCCATGACCATCGATCATGCCCCGCCGGACCTCTCCACACTGTCGAAGAACGAACCTCTCGCGCTGGAGCCGGTGACACCCACGGCCGGCTCCCGGCGCCGTGCCGTGCCGCGGTGGCTGCGGCGTACCGTCGGGCCGCTGCTGCTCCTGGCCGGCTGGCAGGTGCTCAGCGCGACCGGGGTGCTGCACCGCGACATCCTCGCCTCCCCCGGCACCATCGCCGCGGCCGCCGGCGAGCTGATCAGTGACGGCACCCTGCCCGCCGCCATGGGCATCTCGCTCCAGCGGGTCGCCGTGGGGCTGCTGCTCGGCGGGGTGATCGGGATCTCCCTCGCGCTGGTCTCCGGGCTCTCCCGGCTCGGCGAGGATCTGGTCGACGCGACCGTGCAGATGCTGCGTACCGTGCCCTGGGTCGGGCTGATCCCGCTGTTCATCATCTGGCTGGGCATCGGCGAGGCCCCGAAGATCGCGCTCATCGCGCTCGGGGTGGCCTTCCATCTCTATCTCAACGTGTACGCGGGGATTCGCGGCGTCGACGAGCAACTCATCGAGGCGGGACAGTCGTTGGGGCTCGGCCGCTGGGGTCTCGTACGGCATGTCGTCCTGCCGGGCGCGCTGCCCGGTGCGATGACCGGTCTGCGGTACTCCCTCGCCACCGCCTGGCTCGCCCTCGTCTTCGGCGAGTCCATCAACGCCGACGCCGGAATCGGCTTCCTGATGAACCAGGCCAGGGAGTTCTTCCGTACGGATGTCATCGTCGTCTGCCTGGTCGTCTACGCCTTCCTGGGCCTGCTCGCCGATGCCGTCGTCCGCACTCTCGAAAGGCTGCTGCTGCAATGGCGACCGACATTCCAGGGCAAGTGAGCCCCGCGACCGCGGGTCCGGTGTCCGACGGCGCGGTGGCGGTACGGGTCGAGGGGCTGACCCGGGCCTTCGACGGGCGTCCGGTGATCGACCGGCTCGATCTGACCCTGCGTCCTGGGGAGTTCACCGCGCTGCTCGGCCGCAGCGGCTGCGGCAAGTCGACGCTGCTGCGGGTGCTGGCGGGTCTTGACCGCGATATCGAGGGGACCGTACTCGTACCGAAGCGGCGCGCGGTCGCGTTCCAGGCGCCGCGGCTGATGCCCTGGAAGCGGGTCTGGCGCAATGTGCTGCTCGGTCTCGACGGCAAGCCCCAACGGGACATCGCCGAGGGCGCGTTGGCGGAGGTCGGGCTCGGCCACCGCTCGGGGGCCTGGCCCAAGACGCTCTCGGGCGGCGAGGCCCAGCGCGCCTCGCTGGCCAGGGCGCTCGTACGGGAACCGGATCTGCTGCTGCTCGACGAACCGTTCGGCGCCCTCGACGCGCTGACCCGGATCAAGGCGCAGCGGCTGGTGGCCGAGTTGTGGCAGCGGCGCGGCTGCGCGGTGCTGCTGGTCACCCATGACGTGGAGGAGGCGCTGCTGCTCGCGGACCGGGCGCTGGTGATGCGCGACGGGGTGATCGCGTACGAGACGCCGGTCGCGCTGGACCGGCCTCGCGCCGTCGGCGATCCCGGCTTCGCCGCCCTCCGCTCCCGGCTCCTCACCGAGTTGGGGGTCGATGAGCCCGTCCCCACCGGCGCCGCGGCCTAGGGCGTGTTTCGGAAGTCCCGCCTGCCTGGCGACGCCTGGCAGGCGCTACTTCCGAAACACGCCCTAGACGAGTAGGTCCGCCTTCCCCCCGCACCCCCACAGAAAGTCCGCTGATGAAACGCTTCCTCCCCGCCGCCCTGCTCCCCCTGGCCCTCCCCCTCGCCCTCCTCCTCACCGCCTGCTCCGGCAGCTCGTCCGCCGACGACTCCGGCGGCGCGCGCGGCTCCGTCGACGGCAAGGGCTCCCTGACCCTCAACATCGGTGACCAGAAAGGCGGTTCGGAAGCGGTCCTCCGTGCCGCCGGTGAACTCGACGACCTCCCCTACCGGGTCAAGTGGTCCACCTTCACCTCGGGGCCGCCGATGCTCGAAGCCGTCAACGCCGGTGCCGTGGACCTCGGTTCCGTCGGCAACACGCCGCCGGTCTTCGCCGCCGGAGCCAAGTCGAAGATCACCGTCGTCGCGGCGGTCCACGGCGACTCCCGGGGCGAGGCCATTCTCGTACGGAAGGACTCGCCGCTGAAGAAGACCGCCGACCTCAAGGGCAAGTCCGTCGCCGTCGCCCAGGGCAGCTCGGCCCACTACCAGTTGATCGCCTCGCTCAGAAAGGCCGGCCTCACCCTCGACGACATCAAAGTCACACTGTTGCAGCCGGCCGACGCCCTGGCCGCGTTCACCACCGGCAAGGTGGACGCCTGGGCCGTCTGGGACCCTTACACCTCTCAGGTGCTGCGCGGCGGGCAGGGACGGGTGCTGACCGATGGCCGGGGCGTCGTCAATGGGCTGAACTTCCAGGTCGCCGCGCCGGCCGCGCTCAAGGACACGGAGAAGGCGGCGGCCATCGGTGACTTCATCGAGCGGCTGCGCCGGGCGCAGGACTGGGTCTTCGGCCATCCCGAGCAGTGGGCGAAGGTCTGGGCGAAGGACACCGGGCTGCCGTACGAAGTCGCCCTGGACGCGGTGAAGCTGACCTACGGCACGCGCGTACCGGTGGCCCTCGACCGGGCCGCGATCTCCTCGGAGCAGCGGATCGCCGACACCTTCACCGAACTGAAGCTCATTCCGCACGCGTTCGACTTCGCCGACTACGTGGACGACCGCTTCAACAAGGACCTCCCGCCGTCGACCTCGCCGGCGCGCAGCTACGGAAAGGCCTCTTCCCGATGAGCATTCATCTGCATTGGTTCCTGCCGACCGGGGGCGACGGACGTACGCTCGTCGACCGGCACGCGTACACCGACGGCGGCATCAAGCGCTCCCGCATCACGCCGGTGAGCGGGATCAGGGCCCCGGACATCGACTATCTGGCGCAGATCGCCAAGGCCGCCGAGCATCTGGGCTTCGAGGCGGTGCTGACGCCGACGGGCACCTGGTGCGAGGACGCCTGGCTGACGACGGTGGCGCTCGCGCAGCAGACCGAGCGGCTGAAGTTCCTGGTGGCCTTCCGCCCGGGGCTGATCTCACCGGTGCTCGCCGCGCAGATGGCGGCCACGTACCAGCGCATCACCCGGGGCAGGCTGCTGCTCAATGTGGTGACCGGTGGTGACTCGACCGAGCAGCGCCGCTTCGGCGACCATCTCGACCACGACCGCCGCTATGCCAGGACCGCGGAGTTCCTCTCGGTGATCCGGGGCGTCTGGGGCGGCCGGCCGTACGACTTCGACGGTGAGCACTACCAGGTGGAGGGCGGGCTGACCGCGCTGCCGCCCGATCCGCTCCCGGAGATCTTCTTCGGCGGTTCGTCCGCGGCGGCGGGACCGGTCGCGGCCGAGCACACGGATGTCTATCTGACCTGGGGCGAGCCGCCGGCCCAGGTGAAGGAGAAGATCGACTGGATCCGTGGTCTCGCGGAGGAGCGGGGCCGTACGGTCCGCTTCGGCATCCGGATGCACACCATCTCGCGGGACACCGCCAAGGACGCCTGGGCCACCGCGAACCGGCTGCTGGACGATCTCGACCCCGAGACGGTCGCGGCTGCCCAGCAGGCGCTGGGCAGGAGCGAGTCGGTGGGCCAGCAGCGGATGATCGCCCTGCACGGTGGGTCCCGCGACCGGTTGGAGATCGCGCCCAATCTGTGGGCGGGGGTGGGGCTGGTACGGGGCGGCGCGGGCACCGCGCTGGTGGGCAGCCACGCGGACGTGGCCGACCGGATCGAGGAGTACCACGAGCTGGGGATCGAGCACTTCGTCCTGTCCGGCTATCCGCATCTGGAGGAGGCGTACTGGTTCGGGGAGGGCGTGACCCCGCAACTGGCCGCGCGCGGGCTCCTCGCACAGGTCCCGGCCTCGCCGCTGCTGGGCGTGCCGGCGGTGAACGGCCGCCCGGCGTCCGCGCCCGGTGGCGCTCCGCTGCTGCTCTCCGGAGGCCGGTGACAGAGCGCCCCGGTCCGGACCTGGAGGTTCAGGGGAAGATTCCCGCCCCGGAGGCTGTTGGTAGAAACGTGAACGACTTTGGGGTGCGGGACATCGATGTAGTGGTCGTCGGCGCCGGACAGGCGGGTCTGTCCGGCGCCTACCATCTGCGGCGGTCGGGTCTGGAACCCGACCGCGACTTCGTCGTACTGGACCATGCCCCCCGGCCCGGCGGCGCCTGGCAGTTCCGCTGGCCCTCGCTGACATACGGCAAGGTCCATGGCATGCACGCGCTCCCCGGCATGGAGCTGACCACCGCGGAGAGCGATGACGCGCGGCCCTCCTCCGAGGTCATCGGCGCGTACTTCACGGCGTACGAGCGGCGCTTCGGCCTGCGGGTCCA
Source organism: Streptomyces scopuliridis RB72 (assembly GCF_000718095.1). Taxonomy (GTDB): domain Bacteria; phylum Actinomycetota; class Actinomycetes; order Streptomycetales; family Streptomycetaceae; genus Streptomyces; species Streptomyces scopuliridis. The sequence goes on from NZ_JOEI01000002.1 coordinate 368,486, forward strand.
CCGGCCCGTGGACGTACGGGCGGTGCGCGAGGGCGACGGCGGGCGGCTGCTGGTGGAGACCTCCGAGGGGAACTGGTCGGCCCGGGGGCTGATCAGCGCCACCGGGACCTGGGACCGGCCCTTCTGGCCGCGCTACCCCGGCCAGGAGACCTTCCGTGGGCGGCAGTTGCACACCGCGGACTATCCGGGGCCCGGGAAGTTCGCCGGGCTGCGGGTGGTCGTGGTGGGCGGCGGGGCCTCCGGCACCCAGCATCTGATGGAGATCGCGGAGGTGGCGGCGGACACCACCTGGGTGACGCGCCGGCCGCCCGTCTTCCGTGAGGGCCCGTTCGGCGAGGAGCAGGGACGGGCGGCCGTCGCGCTCGTCGACGAGCGGGTACGGCGGGGACTGCCGCCGCGGAGTGTGGTGTCGGTGACCGGTCTGCCGGTCACCGAGGCGATCACGCGGGCCCGCGAGACGGGGGTGCTGGACCGGCTGCCGATGTTCGACCGGATCACCCCCACCGGCGTGGCCTGGGACGACGGCCGGACGGTGGAGGCCGATGTGATCCTCTGGGCGACCGGGTTCCGGCCGGCGGTCAGCCATCTGTCACCGCTCGGACTGCGGGAGCCGGGCGGCGGTATCCGGGTGGAGGGGACGCGGGCCGTACGGGACGAACGGGTCCATCTCGTGGGGTACGGGCCCTCGGCCTCGACGATCGGCGCGAACCGGGCCGGGCGGGCGGCCGTACGGGAGATCAAGCGGCTGCTGGAGCGCGAACCGGCCGTGGCCTGACACCGCGAACACCCCGCGGACCGGAACACCCCAGGACCCGAGGCCCGGACGGCGACGCGATCAGTTCGAGCCGTTCGCGGCCATGCGGTTCCGGTTGAACTCCTCGACGTTTCGCCGCTGTTCGGCGTATTTGTTGCTGAAGCGGGTGTCCCCGGGCTTCACCGTGACGAAGTACAGCCAGTCCCCGCTCGCGGGGTTGAGCGCCGCGTTCATCGCCTCCTCCCCCGGGTTGCCGATCGGCGTGGGCGGCAGCCCTTTGCGCTCATAGGTGTTGTACGGGCTGTCGATCTTCGTATCCGCGTGGCTGGTGTCCACGGTCGAACGGTTCAGCGCGTAGTTCAGCGTCGAATCCATCTGGAGCGGCATGCCCAGCGAGAGCCGGTTGTGCACGACTCTGGCGACCTTCCCCATGTCGGCCACCGAATCCGCCTCCGCCTGCACGATGCTGGCGACGGTGACCGCCTGATAGGTCGACATCCCGGCGCGCTGCGCCCCGGCGCTGATCCGGCCCGCCCCGAACCGCTGGTTGGCGGTGTTGACCATATAGCTCAGCAGATTGGCCGGGGTCGTCGCGGAGCCGACCGGATACGTGGCCGGGAAGAGAAAGCCCTCGGGGTTGCCCTTGGCGGCCTCGGGCAGCCGCAGCCGCGCGGTGGACGCCGCCTTGCGGGTGGTGCCCGGGGACAGGCCCAGCGCCTGGTCGACGGAGACATAGACATCGGCGGCACGCCGACCCTCCGGAATGACCAGCGTCGTCCGCTTCTCGCCCTCACCGCCCCCGGTCAGCAGGAGTACGGGAACCAGCACCGCGGCGGCCACGACCAGGACCGCGGTCAGCAGCACGACCACACGGCCCCGGCGGGTCAGACGGGGTCTGCGCCCGGGGCTCGCCTCCGGAGGCTCGTTCATCATGCGGGCACGCTAACCCGGAGTGATCAGCGAACCCGGCACTTCAGGCGCGCCGACACGGGCGACGCGGCAACACCATACGAACGGCATACGAACGGCACGCGAGCCACCTGCCGGCGACGGCCGGACCGGACACGGAGAGTGCGCGATCCCGCTGACCGAACGCTGTGCCGTCGCTCCCCGTCCCGCAGGAGCGGCGGCACTGCCATGTCAGGGGGAGACCGACGCCAGCGCCTCGGCCTGCTGATGCGTCGGCCGGCTGTCCCTGCGTACGAGGGCGGCATAGCGGCCGTCCTGCTCGATCAGCTCGTCATGGGTGCCCCGCTCCGCGATGGCGCCCGCGTCGAGGACCACGATCTGGTCCGCGTCCCGCACGGTCGAGAGCCGGTGGGCGATGGTGATGGTGGTGCGCCCCTCGGAGAGCGCGTCGATGGCCTGCTGGACCGCGTGTTCGGTACGGGTGTCCAGCGCACTGGTGGCCTCGTCGAGGATCAGCACCGGCGGGTCACGCAGGATGGTGCGGGCGATCGCGAGCCGCTGCTTCTCACCGCCGGAGAAGCGGTATCCGCGCTCGCCGACCAGCGTCCCGTAGCCGTCGGGGAGCGAGGCGATGTGGTCGTGTATCTGGGCGGCCCTGGCGGCCGTCTCGATCTCCTCGTCGGTGGCTTCCGGCTTGGCGAAACGCAGATTCTCCGCCACCGAGGCATGGAACAGATAGGTCTCCTGCGAGACGACGCCGACGGCCCGCGCGAGCGTGTCGAAGTCCAGGTCGCGTACGTCGACGCCGTCGATCAGGACCCGGCCGCCGGTCACGTCGTACAGCCGGGGTACGAGATAGCTCAGGGTCGACTTGCCGGAGCCCGTGGGGCCGACGACGGCGAGGCTGCCGCCGGCCGGGACCGTCAGACCGATCTCCCGCAGCGTCCTGCGCCCCTTGTCGTCATAGCTGAAGTCGACGTCCTCGAACCGCACTTCACCGCGGATCGTGTCGAGCTTGACCGGCCGCTCGGGCTCGGTGATGTCGATGGGCAGATCGAGGTACTCGAAGATGCGCTGGAAGAGGGCGAGCGACGTCTGCATGTCCACGCCGGTGGAGAGCAGGCTCACGGCGGGCCGGAACAGGCCCTGCTGGAGCGAGACGAAGGCGACGAGCGTACCGATGGAGACGGCCGTGCCACCGGCGCCCAGCGCGATGCCGGCGGCCCAGTAGATCAGGGCGGGCATGGCGGCCATGACGATTCCGATGGTCGACATCCGCCACCGGCCGGCCATGTTGGAGCGCACCTCCAGGCCGACCAGCCGCTCGGACTCGTCGGCGAAGGACTTGGTGAGCGAGTCGGCACGCCCCATCGTGCGGCCCAGGAGGATGCCGCTCACCGAGAGCGATTCGGTGACGGTGGCGGCCATGGTGGCCATCTGCCGCTGGCGGTCCGTGGTGATCTTCTTGCGCTCGCGGCCGACGCGTCGGCTGATCCAGACGAACACCGGCAGCAGCACCATCGAGACGGCGGTGAGCCGCCAGTCCAGGGCGAGCATCGCGACGACCGAGGCGACGACGGCCGTGAGGTTGGAGACCAGGGAGGTCGCGGTGGAGGTGACGGTCGCCTGCATGCCGCCGATGTCATTGGCGATACGGGACTGGACCTCACCGGTCCTGGTCTTGGTGAAGAAGGCGAGCGGCATGCGCTGGAGCCGGCTGTAGACGCCGGTGCGCAGATCGTGCATGACGCGCTGGCCGACCGTGGTCGAGATCAGCGTCTGAAGCACGCCGAAGACGCTGTTGACGACCGCCGTGAGGATCATGCCGAGGGCGAGCAGACTGAGCAGGCCGGTACGGCCCTGCGGTATGGCGGTGTCGAGGATCTCGCGCAGCATGAACGGCGAGGCGACCGTGACCAGCGACGACGCGCCGACGAGCAGCCCGACGATCGCGAGCCGGCCGCGGTAGGGACGGAAGAGGCCGAAGATGCGCCGCAGCTGGGCGGGCGGCTCCGGCTGCCCCGGATCACCGGGGCGGGACGACGGTGTCCACGTCGAGTGTTCGGGTTTCATGGGCTCCTTCGATGGCTGAGGGGCTCGGGCGGAGGTACGCGGGTACGGGCGTACCCACGAGGCTCGTCGAGCCTAGCTCACTGTTACCTATGTTCACAATGACCATAGTCCTGATATTATTCCGCCATGAGCACCCCCGACGCCGACGGCCTGCTGGCGGAGCAGCTGCTGCGGCTGACCCGCAGGCTCCACCGCATCCAGAAGCGGCAGTTGGAGCCGATCGGCATCACTCCCGCGCAGGCCCGGCTGCTGCGTACCGTCGCGTATTACGACAAGCCGCCGCGGATGGCCGATCTGGCCCAGCGTCTCGAAGTGGTGCCCCGGGCCGTGACCTCCCTGGTCGACGGGTTGGAGGCGAGCGGCTCGGTGCGCCGCGCCCCCGATCCGACCAACCGTCGCGTGGTCCGTATCGAGCTGACCGACACCGGCCGGGCCACGCTGCGGGCCCTGCGCGAGGCCCGCCGGTCGGCCGCCGAGGAGGTCCTGGCCCCGCTCGCCGCCGAGCAGCGCGAGGTTCTCGGGGGGCTGCTCTCGACGCTGGTCGACGGCGGCCCCGAGCGCCGCTGCTGACTCCGGCGCGGAAGAAGTCCAACAGCCCGTTCCCAAGAGTCCAATCGGACCCTTGCGCATCACCTTGCGCATCGCCCGCGTCGGCGGCCAAGGTCCTTTCCGAGGTTCACGCACCAGCCGCGCACGTCAACTCCCCCCTTGGAGGGTCGATGCACGACGCAGCACAGGAGAACCCCGGTACGGAAGACACATCCCCCAGTGAGGACAGCGCCCAGGGAAGCGCCCAAGGAGAGGTGAGCCGCCGCTCGGTCCTGCGGACCACGGCGGGTGTGGCGGGCGCCGGGCTCGGCCTCTCCGCGCTCGGCGGCGGCACCGCGGCCGCGGCCGGCCCCGCCGCGGCTGCCGGAGCCGCGGAATCCGCCGCGTCCACCGACTCCTCGGCGCCCCCGCGCAAGGGCCGCACGATGGCCGGGGTCCCGTTCGAACGCCGCACGACGGTACGGGTCGGCATCATCGGCCTGGGCAACCGCGGCGGCAGCATGATCGACCTCTTCCTCGCCGTCCCGGGCGTCCGGGTCGTCGCGCTCTGCGACCCGGTGAAGGCGAAGACCGAGAGCGCCGCCGCGAAGGTGGTGCGCGCGGGCCAGCCCGCGCCCGCCGTCTACACCAACGGCGAGGCCGACTACGAGAACCTCTGCGCCCGCGGAGATCTCGACTTCGTCTATGTGGCCACGCCCTGGGACTTCCACTTCGAGATGGCCAAGTCGGCCATGCTGAACGGCAAGCACGTCGGGGTGGAGTGTCCCATCGCCATGCGCCTCGACGAGCTGTGGCAGCTCGTCGATCTCTCCGAACGCACCCGGCGGCACTGCATGCAGCTGGAGAACTGCTGTTACGGGAAGAACGAGATGCGGGTCCTGCGGATGGCCCACGCGGGCAAGTTCGGGGAACTGCTGCACGGCGCGGGCGCCTACAACCACGATCTGCGCGGCCTGATGTTCGACCCCGACTACTACGAGGGGCCCTGGCGCCGGCTCTGGCACACCCGGCTGCGCGGCGATCTCTACCCCAACCACGGCTTCGGCCCGGTCGCCAACTATATGGACATCAACCGGGGCGACCGCGCGGTCTCGATCACCAGCGTCGGCACGCCCGCGCTGGGGCTCGCCGAGTACCGCGCCGCCCATATGCCGCCCGGCGACCCGAGCTGGAAGGAGACATACATCGAGAGCGACCGGACCATCAGTCTGGTCAGGACGGCGAAGGGCCGGGTCATCCGGCTGGAGCACGATGTGTCGACGCCACACCCGTACAGCAGGATCAACAGTCTCGGCGGTACCAAAGGTGTGTTCGAGGACTATCCCGAGCGCATCTACATCGAGCCGGACCACACGGATGACTCCTGGGGCGACTTCGGGAAGTATGCGGACTGGGACCACTGGCTCTGGAAGGAGCATGCCAATCCGCCCGGTGGCCATGGCGGGATGGACTACATCATGGTCTTCCGGCTGATGCAGTGTGTCCGGCTCGGCCTCGTGCCCGACTTCGATGTGTACGACGCGGCGACCTGGACCGCGCCGGTGCCGCTCAGCCACGCGTCGCTCAAGGCGAACGGGGCCCCGCAGCAGATCCCCGACTTCACACGCGGCGAGTGGCGCAACGCCCGTGCGGGGGTGGACTCCGGCAGACCCGAGGAGTGATCCGGAACCCGTGAGTGCGGGGGCCGTACGGCGCGTACCGTACGGCCCCCGCACCCGTCCGGCGCACCCTCTTCCGGCCCCTCCCGGCGCCCCTCCCCGCACCCCTCCCGCTGGCTCGTTCTGGCTCTTTCCGCGGAAAACCCATTGCCCCGGGCACTCCAATAAGGCGAACCTTGCACGGTTTGGGCCACTCCACGAGTCATGGGACATCATGCAGATTCGCGACCTTCCGTATCCCGATCCAGGGATTCCCGATGCCAGGTCAGGCCCCCGCTTCCTGCTGTGGCTCGGACGTAGTCAGCTGGGCGGACAGATCAAGGCCGTGTGCTGGGGCCTGCTGCACTTCGCGGGCATCGCCGGGCTCTCGGTGGGCGCCGGGCTCGCCGTCCAGGCGGTGATCGACCGCTCCGGCGGCCGGCTCGCGTTCGCCGGCGGCTTCATCGCGCTGTGCGGCGCCGCCATCTCCATCGGCGACACCATGCTGCACCGCACCGCCGTCACCAACTGGATCACCGCCGCCGCGCGCGTCCAGCAGCTGCTGGCGCGCAAGACCGCCCAGCTCGGTGCCGCGCTGACCCGCCGGGTCGCCGCCGGTGAGGTCGTCGCCGTCTCGACCGGCGACGTCGAGAAGATCGGCTGGTTCGTGGAGGCGCTCTCGCGCTTCCTGGCCGCCGTCATCGCGATCGTGCTGATCTGTATCGGGCTGGTGCTGTATCTGCCGGAGCTGGGGACGCTGGTCGCGGTCGGCGTGCCGGTCCTCGCCGTCGCCGTACTGCCTCTGCTCCCCCGCGCCGCCCAACGGGCCGACGTCCAGCGCGAGAAGGCCGGCAAGGCCACCGAACTGGCCTCGGACACCGTCGCCGGACTGCGGGTACTGCGCGGCATCGGCGGCGAGGAGCTGTTCCTCGGCCGCTACCGCGCCGCCTCGCAGGAGGTGCGCAAGGCCGCCGTGCGCAGCGCCCGTATGTGGTCGCTGATCTCGGCGATCCAGGTCCTGCTGCCGGGCATCATGCTGATCTCGGTCATCTGGTACGGGGCCCGGCTCGTCCTGGACGGCAGGATCGAGGTCGGCGGGCTGGTGACCGTCTACAGCGCGGTGACGCTGCTGCTCTTCCCGCTGCGGCACTTCGAGGAGATCGCCATGGCGTACTCCTTCTCCCGGCCCTCCGCGAAGCGCGCGGCCCGGGTGCTCTCACTGGAGCGGACCGCGTTCGAGGACGAGCGCGGCGGGCTGGACGACGCCCGGCCGACCGGGGAGCTGTACGACCCCGCCACCGGTCTTCGCGCCCCGTCCGGGCTGCTGACCGCCGTGGTGTGCGGGGATCCGGACGCGGCGGGGCGGCTCGCCGAGCGCCTCGGCGGCCATGCCGCCGACGAGGAGAAGAGCGCGTCCGTGCTGCTCGGCGGGGTGGCGCTGGACGATCTCCCGCTGGACGCGGCGCGGGCCAGCGTCCTCGTACAGGACAAGGACCCGGTGCTGCTGTCGGGGACGCTCACGGAGCTGCTGGACATCCCGGCCTCCGGCGCGGTCGATCCCGAGAAGGCGCTCGCCGCGGCGCAGTGCGGCGATGTCCTCGACGCGCTCATTCAGGCGTCGGTGGACGGCAGCGGCGACCCGATGCGGTCCAGGATCACCGAGCGCGGCCGGTCGCTCTCCGGCGGCCAGCGCCAGCGGCTGGCGCTGGCCCGTTCGCTGGTGACCGACCCGGAGGTGCTGGTGCTCGACGAGCCGACCTCCGCCGTGGACTCGCATACGGAGGCGCGGATCGCGCAGAGCGTGAAGGAGCTGCGGGCCGGCCGTACGACGGTGGTGTTCGCGTCCTCGCCGCTGCTGCTGGACCACGCGGACCGCGTGGTGTTCATCCATGAGGGCCAGGTCTCCGCGGTCGGTCTCCATCGCGAGCTGGTACGGGACGACCCCGGCTACCGGGCCGTCGTCACCCGCGAGACCGAGGACGAACAGAGCGAGACCGCGGCCGAACAGAGACAGATCATGACGCCGGCGTCAGCGCGGGCACGGGAAGAGATCGAGGAATCAGCATGATCGGCGTGGCCCCTCCGGCGTACGACCCGGCGGCGCCGGAGTCGGCGACGACCCTGCCCGTCGGGACGCCCGCGACCGTACGCGCCTATGTGGGCGAGCTGCTGCACCGGCACCGCACACCGTTCATCCTGCTGATCTCGGTCAACACGGTCTCCGTGATCGCCTCGATGGTCGGCCCGTATCTGCTCGGCGACATCGTCGAGAAGCTCTCCGAGGGCGCGCGCGAGCTGCATCTTGAGCGCACGGCCGCGCTGTTCGCGATCGCGCTGGTCGTCCAGACCGTCTTCGTACGGATGATGCGGCTGCGCGCGGCGATGCTCGGCGAGGAGATGCTCGCGGATCTGCGGGAGGACTTCCTCGTGAGATCCGTCGGGCTGCCGCCCGGAGTGCTGGAACGGGCGGGCACCGGCGATCTGCTGTCCCGGATCACCACCGACATCGACCGGCTGGCGAACGCGATGCGCGAGGCCGTGCCCCAGCTCGCGATCGGCCTCGTCTGGGCGGCGCTGCTGCTCGGCGCGCTGACGGTGACCGCGCCGCCGCTGGCTCTCGCGGTGCTGCTCGCGGTGCCGCTGCTGGTCATCGGCTGCCGCTGGTACTTCAAGCGCGCGCCCTCCGCGTACCGCTCGGAGGCCGCCGGATACGCGGCCGTCGCCGCCATGCTCGCCGAGACGGTGGACGCGGGACGGACCGTGGAGGCGCACCGCCTGGGCGGGCGCCGGGTGGAGCTGTCGGAACGGCGGATCAAGGAGTGGACCGCCTGGGAGAGGTACACGCTCTGGCTGCGGTCGGTGCTGTTCCCCGTCATCAACCTCACGCATACGACGATCTTCCTGGCCGTGCTGGTGATCGGCGGGGTCTTCGTCCTCCAGGGCTGGATCACCGTCGGACAGCTGACGACGGGCGCGCTGCTCGCCCAGATGCTGGTGGAACCGGTCGGGATCATCCTGCGCTGGTACGACGAGCTCCAGGTCGCGCAGGTCTCCATCGCCCGGCTGGTGGGGGTACGGGACATCGAGCCGGACGCGGGCGACGCGTCGGTGGTCCCCGACGGCCGGGATGTCAGCGCCGACGACGTGAACTTCGGCTACCGCGAGGGCGTCGACGTATTGCACCGGGTGACGCTGAATGTCAGCCCGGGCACCCGGCTCGCGCTGGTCGGTCCGTCCGGCGCCGGGAAGTCGACGCTGGGCCGGCTGCTCGCCGGGATCTACGGACCGCGCACGGGCCGGATCACGCTGGGCAGCGCCGAACTCTCCAAGATGCCCGCCGAGCGGGTACGGGAGCATGTCGCCCTGGTCAACCAGGAGCACCATGTGTTCGTCGGCGCGCTGCGCGACAATCTGCTGCTGGCGCGCACGGGCGCGGAGGACGCCGAGCTGTGGGCGGCGCTGGCGGCGGTCGACGCGGACGGCTGGGCGCGGGCGCTGGACGAGGGCCTGGACACCGAGGTCGGTTCCGGTGGTACGGCGCTCACCCCGGCCCAGGCCCAGCAGATCGCGCTGGCCCGGCTGGTCCTCGCGGACCCGCACACGCTGGTGCTGGACGAGGCGACCTCGCTGCTGGACCCACGCGCGGCCCGGCATCTGGAACGTTCGCTGGCCCGCGTCCTGGACGGCCGTACGGTCGTGGCGATCGCCCACCGGCTGCACACCGCGCATGACGCGGATGTGATCGTGGTGGTCGAGGAGGGCCGGATCAGCGAGCTGGGCAGCCATGACGAGCTGGTGGCCGCGGACGGCGCGTACGCCGCGCTGTGGCGCTCCTGGCACGGCTGACGGAGCGCGGGGGCGTCCCGTACGGGCTTGTACGAAGCCGTACGGGACGCCCCCGCCGCGTCAGATCAGATTGAGGGCGGACGCGCCGCCGACCCCGCCCAGCAGCATGAACACCGGCATCAGCACCTTCAGCTCCACCCAGCTGCCGGCCCGGAACCGCATCGCCTTCGGCGGGCCTATCGGGTACCACCGCTTGCGGCCCAGCGGTATGGGCCAGAGGATCGGGCAGCCCGACACCGTCAGCGCGTCCCCGATGTCGTGCACCAGCGCGCCGAGGACGATCGGCAGCCCCAGCCAGAGGTACTCCTGCCCCGGCGCGGTGAAGAGCCAGTCCGCGCCGTTGCCCGGCTGGTCCAGGATGCCCGCCAGCATCCAGGCGCTGGTCGCGCCGAGCAGCCAGACCAGGACATCGCTGGAGACCCGGGCGGCCCGCCACAGCAGGCCCTCCACCGCGAGCACCAGATGGACGAAGAGGATCGCGAGCACCCCCCAGCGCCCGGCGGTGATCGCCAGCAGTGAGGCACCGCCGCCGATCAGGACCGCCCACAGCCAGGTATGGGTCAGGGTGCGGTGGCCGCCGGTCCTGCGGGGGTCTCCGGGCTTCCTGGTCGCCTTGTAGACGGCGAACGACAGCTTGTCGACGATCTCGCAGAGGGCCTTGGACACCGGTCCGAACGCCCGGGAGATCGTCGCGGCCTTGTGGTCGAGGTCGGGGGCGAGCGCGGCGCCCGCGGTGATCAGCGCGCCGACCACCAGGACGGGCCACGGCATGGTGTGGCCGGCGGCGGCCGCGGCGGCACCCACCCCCAGCCAGGCCGCTGCCCCTGACAGAGAGTGTGCCGGTCCCATCATGGTCGTACCCGTCCCAGTGCAGTTGTGGTGAAGGCCAGTGTGGCGAAGCCCAGTTGACGGGCCAGCGTATCGTCCGTGATCTTCGACCTGCCGTCCGGTTCCCTGATCGGGACGGAAGGCAGGCAAGATGGGGGCGTGACCCTTATCGATCAGCTGCCGCCGGATGCCGACCCCGATGCCCTCTTCGAGGCTTTCTCCTCCTGGGCCGAGGGCCAGGGCATCACGCTCTATCCGGCGCAGGAGGAGGCGCTGATCGAGGTGGTGTCCGGGGCCAATGTGATTCTGTCCACCCCCACCGGCTCCGGAAAGAGCCTGGTCGCGGCGGGTGCGCACTTCACGGCGCTGGCGCAGGACAAGGTCACCTTCTACACCGCGCCGATCAAGGCGCTGGTCTCGGAGAAGTTCTTCGACCTGTGCAAGCTCTTCGGCACGGAGAACGTCGGCATGCTGACCGGCGACGCCTCCGTGAACGCCGACGCCCCGGTGATCTGCTGTACGGCCGAGGTGCTGGCCTCCATCGCGCTGCGTGACGGCAAGCACGCCGATATCGGCCAGGTCGTGATGGACGAGTTCCACTTCTACGCCGAGCCGGACCGCGGCTGGGCCTGGCAGATCCCCATCCTGGAGCTGCCGCAGGCGCAGTTCATCCTGATGTCGGCGACGCTCGGTGATGTCTCCCGCTTCGAGGAGGACCTGACCCGTCGCACGGGCCGGCCGACCTCCGTCGTACGGTCCGCGACCCGGCCGGTGCCGCTCTCGTACGAGTACCGCCTCACCCCGATCACCGAGACGCTGACCGAACTGCTGGAGACCAGGCAGGCACCGGTCTATATCGTGCACTTCACGCAGGCCGCCGCCGTCGAGCGGGCGCAGTCGCTGATGAGCATCAATATGTGCACGCGCGAGGAGAAGGACCGGATCGCCGATCTCATCGGCAACTTCCGCTTCACCACCAAGTTCGGCCGCAATCTCTCCCGCTATGTGCGCCACGGCATCGGGGTGCACCACGCGGGCATGCTGCCCAAGTACCGGCGGCTGGTGGAGAAGCTCGCCCAGGCCGGTCTGCTGAAGGTCATCTGCGGTACGGACACGCTCGGGGTCGGCGTCAACGTCCCCATCCGTACAGTGCTGTTCACCGCGCTCACCAAATACGACGGCAATCGCGTACGCACCCTGCGCGCCCGGGAGTTCCACCAGATCGCGGGCCGGGCGGGGCGGGCCGGGTTCGACACGGCGGGGCTGGTCGTCGCGCAGGCGCCGGAGCATGTCGTGGAGAACGAGAAGGCGCTCGCGAAGGCGGGCGACGATCCGAAGAAGCGCCGCAAGGTGGTGCGGAAGAAGGCCCCCGAGGGCTTTGTGGCCTGGTCGGACACCACGTTCGAGAAGCTCATCGGCTCCGATCCCGAGCCGCTGACCTCCCGCTTCCGGGTCACCCACACCATGCTGCTGTCGGTCATCGCGCGGCCGGGCAACGCCTTCGAGGCGATGCGTCATCTGCTGGAGGACAACCACGAGCCGCGCAAGCAGCAGCTGCGGCACATCCGGCGGGCCATCGCCATCTACCGCTCGCTGCTGGACGGCGGGGTGGTGGAGCAGCTGGCGACCCCCGACTCCGAGGGCCGTATCGTCCGGCTCACCGTCGATCTCCAGCAGGACTTCGCGCTCAACCAGCCGCTGTCCACCTTCGCGCTGGCCTCGTTCGAGCTGCTGGACCCCGAATCACCGTCGTACGCCCTGGACATGGTCTCCGTCGTCGAGTCCACACTCGACGATCCGCGGCAGATCCTCGCCGCCCAGCAGAACAAGGCGCGCGGCGAGGCGATCGGCGCCATGAAGGCGGACGGGATCGAGTACGAGGAGCGGATGGAGCGGCTCCAGGAGGTCACGTACCCCAAGCCGCTCGAAGAGCTGCTCGTGCACGCGTACAACACGTACCGCACGAGCCATCCGTGGGTCGGCGACCACCCGGTCTCGCCGAAGTCCGTGATCCGCGACATGTACGAACGGGCGCTGTCCTTCACCGAGTTCACGTCCCACTACGAGCTGGCCCGCACCGAGGGGATTGTGCTGCGCTATCTCGCGGGCGCGTACAAGGCCCTGGAACACACCATTCCGGACGATCTCAAGTCGGAGGACCTGGAGGATCTCACGGCCTGGCTCGGCGAGATGGTCCGGCAGGTCGACTCCAGTCTGCTCGACGAGTGGGAGCAGCTGGCCAACCCCGAGGTGGAGACCGCCGAGCAGGCGCAGGAGAAGGCCGACCAGGTCAGGCCGGTCACGGCCAACGCCCGCGCCTTCCGGGTCCTCGTACGCAACGCGATGTTCCGCCGGGTCGAGCTGGCCGCGCTGGACCATGTCCGCGAACTGGGCGAGCTGGACGCCGAGTCGGGCTGGGACGAGGACGCCTGGGGCGAGGCGATGGACGCGTACTGGGACGAGTACGAGGACCTGGGCACCGGCCCCGACGCCCGCGGGCCGAAGCTGCTCTCCATCGAGGAGGACCCGGCGCACGGCCTGTGGCGGGTCCGGCAGACCTTCGCCGACCCGAAGGGCGATCATGACTGGGGCATCAGCGCGGAGGTCGATCTCGCGGCCTCCGACGAGGAGGGTCTCGCGGTGGTGCGTGTCACGTCCGTGGGTCAGCTCTGAGAGCCGTGGATCTGCTCTGAGGCCCCTGGGTCAGCTCTGAGATTCGTACCATCGCACCGAGAACGGGAGAACACCGCGCCATGACAAACCCCGCCGAGAGACTGGTCGATCTGCTCGACCTGGAGCGGATCGAGGTCGACATCTTCCGCGGGCGCAGCCCCCAGGAGTCCCTGCAACGCGTCTTCGGCGGGCAGGTGGCGGGCCAGGCGCTGGTCGCGGCCGGCCGCACCACGGACGGTGACCGCCCGGTCAACTCGCTGCACGCGTACTTCCTGCGGCCCGGCCGCCCGGGTGTCCCGATCGTCTATCAGGTCGAACGGGTCAGGGACGGCCGGTCGTTCACCACACGCCGGGTCACCGCCGTCCAGCAGGGCCGCACGATCTTCAATCTGACGGCCTCGTTCCACCACCCCGAGGAGGGCGGCTTCGAGCACCAGCTGCCGCCCCGGCTGGACTTCCCGGACCCCGAGTCGCTCCCCACGGTCTCGGAGGAGGTACGCGAGCATCTGGGCCAACTCCCGGAACCGCTGGAGAGGATGGCCCGGCGCCAGCCTTTCGATATCCGGTATGTGGAGCGGCTGCGCTGGACGCGCGAGGAAATCAAGGACGCGGACGCGCGCAGCGCGGTCTGGATGCGCGCGGTGGGCCCGCTGGGCGACGATCCGCTGGTGCACACCTGCGCGCTGACGTACGCGAGCGATATGACGCTGCTGGACGCGGTACGCATCCCGGTGGAGCCGCTGTGGGGCCCGCGCGGCTTTGACATGGCGTCACTGGACCACGCGATGTGGTTCCACCGTCCGTTCCGCGCGGACGAGTGGTTCCTGTACGACCAGGAGTCGCCGATCGCGACGGGCGGCCGGGGGCTGGCCCGCGGCCGTATCTACGACCGTGAGGGCCGGCTGCTGGTGTCGGTGGTGCAGGAGGGGCTGTTCCGCCGCCACGACGGGCAGGGATAGCGGGCGCCACCCGGCTCAGATCCCCGGGAGCGGGTCCTGATCGGCCTCGCGTCGCCGGGTCCTGATGTCCAGTGCGGGCGGATGGAGTTTGGCGTCACAGGCGGGGCCGAGGCCGGTACGGCGCGAGGCCGTACCGGTGAGCGGCCTGCCGCACATCCCGCACCTGACCAGCCGCCGCGTGGGGTCGTCCGGTTCCGTGCCGGGCAGCCGGCCGTCGGGGAGTTCTGAGGGGCGCTGTGATTCCTGCACGGTCCCAGCTGTACCAGCCCTGCCCGCTGGGATGGTCATCCGCGGGTCCACAATGAGCTGAGAACGCCGGATACCGAGGAGATCTTGATGACTCTGTACGACATTCCGCTGAACACCCTGACCGGTGAGCCCACCTCCCTGGCCGCGTACGAGGGCAAGGCCGTGCTGCTGGTGAACGTCGCCTCCAAGTGCGGTCTCACCCCGCAGTACGCGGGCCTGGAGCGGCTCCAGCAGCAGTACGGCGACCGGGGCTTCACGGTCCTCGGCGTCCCCTGCAACCAGTTCGCGGGCCAGGAGCCCGGCACCGCGGAGGAGATCGGTACGTTCTGCTCGGCGACGTACGGGGTCACGTTCCCGCTGCTGGAGAAGACGGATGTGAACGGGGAGACCCGGCACCCGCTGTACACGGAGCTGACGAAGACGACCGACTCCGAGGGCGAGGCCGGCGATGTGCAGTGGAACTTCGAGAAGTTCCTGATCTCCCCGAAGGGCGAGGTCGTCAGCCGTATCCGGCCGCGTACGGAGCCGGAGGCGCCGGAGGTCGTCGCGGCGATCGAGGCGCAGCTGCCGGCCTGAGCCGTCGCGGCCGGGCGGGCCCGCCCGACGAAGGGCGGGCCCGCCCGGCGGTGCGTGGAATCAGCGGATCGGCACCCCCGACAGCGTGCGGGCGATCACCAGGCGCTGGATCTCGCTCGTCCCTTCGAAGATCGTGTAGATCGCGGCGTCCCGGTGCATCCGCTCCACCGGGTACTCGCGGGTGAAGCCGTTGCCGCCGAGGATCTGTACGGCCTGCGCGGTGACCTGCTTCGCCGTCTCGCTCGCGTACAGCTTGGACATGGAGCCCTCGGCCGAGGTGAACGGCTTGCCCGTGGTCGCCATCCAGGAGGCCCGCCACACCAGCAGCCGGGAGGCGTCGATCCGGGTGCGCATATCGGCCAACTGGAAGGCTATGCCCTGGTTGTCGATGATCGGGCGGCCGAACTGGCTGCGGGTCTTCGCGTAGTCGAGGGCCACCTCGTACGCCGCGCGCGCGGTGCCCACCGCCATCGCGCCGACCGCCGGGCGGGAGGCCTCGAAGGTGGCCATGGCCGCGTTCTTCACCCGCTCGCCGCCCGGTGCCTCGGCCCGCTCCCGGGCCCGCGCCAGCCGTTCGTCGAGCTTCTCCTTGCCGCCGAGCAGGCAGTGGCCCGGGATCCTGACGTCCTCCAGGACCACCTCTGCGGTGTGGGAGGCGCGGATGCCGTGCTTCTTGAACTTCTGGCCCTGGGAGAGGCCGGGGGTGCCCGGCGGGACGATGAAGGAGGCGTGGCCCTTGGAGCCCAGCTCGCCGTCGACGACGGCGACCACCACATGGACGTTGGCGATCCCGCCGTTGGTCGCCCAGGTCTTGGTGCCGTTGAGCACCCACTCGTCCTTCGCCCCGTCGTACACCGCGCGGGTGCGCATCGCGCCCACGTCGGAGCCCGCGTCGGGTTCGGAGGAGCAGAAGGCGGCGACCTTCACCTCGTCCGCGTCGCCGTACATCTGCGGAATCCAGGTGCCGATCTGCTCCTCGGTACCGTTCGCGAGGACGCCGACGGCCGCCAGGCCCGTACCGACGATCGACAGGGCGATGCCCGCGTCACCCCAGAACAGCTCCTCCATCGCCATCGGGATACCGAGGCCCGTGGGGTCGAAGAACTGCTGGGCGTAGAAGTCCAGGGAGTAGATGCCGACCTTGGCGGCCTCCTGGATGACCGGCCAAGGTGTCTCCTCACGCTCGTCCCACTCCGCGGCGGCCGGGCGGATGACATCCGCGGCGAAGCCGTGGAGCCAGTCGCGTATCTGCTTCTGGTCGTCATTGAGATCGAGCGTGAACTCGGCCATGTCCCCTCCAGCACTGCGCGACTGTTGAACCGTCGCCATTGTTACCTACGGTAACCCTAGACTGTTACCCGTAAGTAGGAAATGTCAACGGGCCATGGCCTGATCAGCGTCGATGGCGGGCAGGGTGTTACGTTGCCGGGGCGTCAGGCAATCGCAGGGGCGGGGAGACAGACCTATGGAGACCACACAGCAGGCCGAGCAGCAGCGGTCGGCGCGGGCGCGGCGGCGCCAGCTCCTGGAGGCCGCGGACCGCGTGGTGCTCAGGGACGGACCCCAAGCATCCATGAACGCCATCGCCGCCGAGGCGGGCATCACCAAACCCATTCTCTACCGTCACTTCGGCGACAAGGGCGGGCTCTACCGCGCGCTCGCCAAGCGCCACACCGACGCGCTGCTGGACGCGCTGCGGACCGCGCTGGACGCCCCCGCCGAGCGGCGCCGGCGCGTCGAGACCACGCTCGACACGTACCTCGCCGCGATCGAGGCGCGCCCCCAGGTCTACCGGTTCCTGATGCATCCGGCCGAGGACGCGCAACTGCCCGAGCAGGGCTTCGACGTCGGCCGCCACTCCGCGCCGCTGCTGCGCCGACTCGGCGAGGAACTCGCCAAGGTCATAGAGGAGCGGGTCGACCTCGGCCCCGACAGCGAGCAGCTCTCCCGGGTCTGGGGCCATGGCATCGTCGGCATGATGCACGGCGCGGGTGACTGGTGGCTCGGGGAACGGCCCTGTTCGCGGGAGCAGTTGGTGCGCAGCCTGGCGGATCTGCTGTGGGGGCGGCTGGCCGATGTGAGCGACCGTGCGGGCGGCCCCGGCTTCTGAGGGGCCGCGGGAGCGCGCCGCGAGCCACGTAAGCGCCACGCGTGCGCCGGGCGCTACGAGCCGGTGGCCCAGGGCGCCTTGCGCGCGGCCCGCAGCGCCCTGGCACGCCGCCATCCGGAGAGCCGGTCGGGATAGACCAGCCCCTCCAGATGGTCGCTCTCGTGCTGGAGACAGCGCGCGAAGAACCCCGACCCCTCGATCCGCGCCGGCGCGCCGTCCTGTGTGACGCCCTCCGCCACGGCGTGGTCGTACCGCTCCATGCCGGCCTCAAGGCCGGGCAGCGAGAGACAGCCCTCGGGGCCGCGCAGCACGATCCCGTCCGCCTCGGTCAGCCGCGGATTGACGAGGTGTCCGAGATGGCGGATGTCCTCGTCGTCCGGGCAGTCGAAGACGAACACCCGGAGCGGTACGCCGATCTGGTTGGCGGCGAGCCCGACCCCCCGGGCGGCGTACATCGTCGCGAAGAGATCCTCGATCAGTTCCGCGAGCGCGGGACCGAAGTCGGTGACGGGTTCGCAGGGGGTGTGCAGCACGGGATCACCGAGCATTCGCATGGCTCGTACTCGCCCGGTGCTGCCGGGGATCGGACGGTTTCGCATGACGGTCAGGGTACGGTCCGTGGTAACCCCCGCCTTCTGCCCGGTGCCGCGGTTCGGGCCCCTGGCCGGATCTCGATAGGCTGACCCACGGACCGACGCAAGGAGGATCAAGGCGATGTCAGGCAACACGGACCCGCTGACGCCGCGGGCCAAGCTGGCCGTGACGGCGGGCAAGGCCGCGGCGGCGGTGTCGCGCGCCGCCGGCCGCGGCAGCGGATCGGTGATCGGCGGGAAGGTCGCGCTCAGACTCGACCCCGATCTGCTGGGACGGCTGGCGCAGCATCTCGACGTCATCCTCGTGTCGGCGACCAACGGCAAGACCACCACGACGCGGCTGATCGCCGAGGCGCTGCGGGCCGCGGGGCCCGTCGTCTCCAACGCGCTCGGCGCCAATATGCCGGCCGGTATCACCTCGGCCCTCGCGGGTGGTTCGGACGCCAAGTACGGCGTGATCGAGGTCGACGAGAAGTATCTCGCCGGGGTGGCACGGGACACGACGCCCAAGGCGATCGCCCTGCTCAATCTCTCCCGCGACCAGCTCGACCGCGCCGCGGAGACCCGGATGCTCGCCGAGAAGTGGCGCGAGGGCCTGGCCGGTACGAAGGCCGTCGTCATCGCCAACGCCGACGACCCGCTGATCGTCTGGGCCGCCTCTTCCTCACCCAATGTGGTCTGGGTCGCGGCGGGACAGGAGTGGAAGGACGACGCCTGGTCCTGCCCCGCCTGCGGCGGTGTGATGCAGCGCCCCGGCGACGACTGGTACTGCGGTGAGTGCGGATTCCGCAGACCGCCGCCGAGCTGGGCGCTGCACGGCGACCATGTCCTCGACCCGCACGGCTCGGCCTGGCCGATCCACCTCCAGCTGCCCGGCCGCGCGAACAAGGCGAACGCAGCCACCTCCGCCGCCGTCGCGGCGACCTTCGGGGTGCCGCCGCAGGTGGCGCTGGAGCGGATGTACCAGGTGCAGGCCGTGGCAGGCCGGTACGACGTGGTGTCGTTCCTCGGCCGCGATCTGCGGCTGCTGCTCGCGAAGAACCCGGCGGGCTGGCTGGAGACCTTCTCCCTCATCGATCCGCCGCCGACCCCGGTCATCCTCGCCGTCAACGCCCGTGGCGCGGACGGCACGGACACCTCCTGGCTCTGGGACGTCGACTACACCCGGCTGAGGGGCCACCCGATCTTCGTCCTCGGGGACCGGAAGCTGGACCTCGCGGTACGCCTCGAAGTCGCCGGTCTCGACTTCCGGGTCTGTGAGACCCCGGACGAGGCCGTGCAGATGGCGCCGCCCGGACGGATCGAGGCGATCGCCAACTACACCTCGTTCCAGGACCTGCGCCGCCGCGTGGGCAACTGACCCGGTGCCGGCAAACCTGACCCCTCGGAACCCTGAAGGACGAGCGAGAATGAGCGACAACAGCCTGCGCCTGGTGTGGATCTACCCCGACCTGCTGAGCACCTACGGGGACCAGGGCAACGCCCTGGTGGTGGAGCGCCGGGCCCACCAGCGCCGTCTGAACGTCACCCGCGTCGATGTACGCAGCGACCAGCCGGTGCCGACCTCGGGCGACATCTATCTGATCGGCGGCGGTGAGGACCGGCCGCAGCGGCTGGCCGCGGAGCGGCTGCGCCGCGACGGCGGGCTCAGCCGGGCCGTCTCGAACGGCGCGATCGTGTTCTCGGTCTGCGCCGGCTACCAGATCCTCGGGCACGAGTTCGTCAACGATCTGGGCGAGCGCGAGGCCGGCCTCGGGCTGCTCGATGTGGTCTCCACCCGTGGTGAGGGCGAGCGGTGTGTCGGTGACGTACTGGCCGACATCGATCCGCAGCTGAACCTGCCGCAGCTGACGGGGTTCGAGAACCACCAGGGCATCACGCACCTGGGTCCGACGGCCCGGCCGTTCGCGCGGGTACGGCTCGGCGGCGGCAACGGCACGGGCGACGGCACGGAGGGCGCGTACAACGGGACCGTCTTCGGTACGTACATGCACGGTCCGGTGATGGCCCGCAATCCGCAGATCGCGGACCTGCTGCTGAAGCTGGCCCTCGATGTGAACGCGCTGCCGCCGACCGACGACCGCTGGTACGAGGCGCTGCGCGCCGAGCGGGTCGCCGCGGCGACCCAGCCCGCCTGACGGACGCCGCTCCGAGGACTGAGGCCCCCCGCCCCCGGCCCAGGGCCTGTCCGGCGGATCTTCGGGCCCGCGAAGATCCGCCGGACAGGCCCTAGCCACCGACGAGGCCGCCGGCGGGGCCTGTCCAGCAGGCGGACGCCGGGTTTCGGTCCCGCCACCGCCCGCCGGTAGGGTGGCGGCGACCTGGCCGGACGATGGGGTCCGGCCGTCGGCCCACGAAGCGAAGGTATTGCGGGCAATGCGAATTGGTGTGCTCACCTCAGGCGGCGACTGCCCCGGCCTCAACGCCGTGATCAGGTCCGTCGTACACCGCGCCGTCGTCGACCACGGCGACGAGGTGATCGGGTTCCATGACGGCTGGAAGGGCCTCCTGGAGTGCGACTACCGCAAGCTCGACCTGGACGCCGTCGCCGGCATCCTCGCCCGCGGCGGCACGATCCTGGGCTCGTCCCGGGTGCAGCCCGCGCATCTGCGGGACGGGGTGGAGCGCGCCCGGGGGCATGTGGCCGACCTGGGTATCGACGCGATCATCCCGATCGGCGGCGAGGGCACCCTCAAGGCCGCCCATCTGCTCTCCGAGGCCGGGCTGCCGATCGTCGGCGTACCGAAGACCATCGACAACGACATCGCCTCGACCGATGTGACCTTCGGCTTCGACACGGCCGTCGGGGTCGCCACCGAGGCGCTGGACCGGCTGAAGACCACCGCCGAGTCCCACCAGCGCGTGCTGATCGTCGAGGTCATGGGCCGGCACACCGGCTGGATCGCCCTGCACTCCGGGATGGCCGCGGGCGCCCACGCCATCGTCGTACCCGAGCGGCCCTTCGACATCGGCGAGTTGACCGAGCTGGTCGGCAAGCGCTTCTCGGCGGGCAAGCGGTTCGCGATCGTGGTGGTCGCGGAGGGCGCGAAGCCGCGCGAGGGCTCGATGGAGTTCGATGTGGGCGGCAAGGACATCTACGGCCACGAGCGCTTCGCGGGCGTGGCCCGGCAGCTCTCGATCGAACTGGAGGAGCGGCTCGGCAAGGAGGCCAGGCCGGTGATACTCGGCCATGTCCAGCGCGGTGGCACCCCCACGGCGTACGACCGGGTCCTGGCCACCCGCTTCGGCTGGCACGCCGTCGAGGCCGCGCACCGCGGCGAGTTCGGGATGCTGACGGCGCTGCGCGGCACGGACATCGTGATGGTGCCGCTGGGCGAGGCCGTCGAGACGCTCAAGACGGTGCCCGCCGAGCGGTACGCCGAGGCGGAGTGCGTGCTCTGAACCGCGAGGAACCGCGGTGATCCACGAGGAACCGCCCCCGGTCGCGGCCGCGACCGGGGGCGGTTCTAGTCTGGTGCGGACAATCGATACGAATCCGGGAGCGGACGGATGGATCACAGCGGGCACGGCATGACCATGGATCTGCCGCCGTTCACGCTGAGCCGGGCGCTGGAGTTCTCCCCGGACCTCTTCTTCCTCATCGGCTGTGTGCTGGCACTGGTCCTGTACGGCGGGGGCGTCCTGCGGCTGCGGCGGCGGGGCGACAGCTGGCCGGTGGGCCGCACCGTCGCGTTCGTCCTCGGTGTGCTGACCGTCGCGCTGGTGATGTGCACCAAGCTGAACGACTACGGCATGGTCATGTTCAGCGTGCATATGGTCCAGCACATGATCATCAGCATGGTCTCGCCGATCCTGCTGCTGCTCGGCGCGCCGGTCACGCTGGCGCTGCGCGCGCTGCCGGTCGCTGGGCGGGGCCGCAAGGGCCCGCGCGAGCTGCTGCTGGCCCTGCTGCACAGCCGCTACGTACGGATCGTCACGCACCCCGCCTTCACCATCCCGCTCTTCATCGCGAGCCTGTACGGGCTGTACTTCACGCCCCTCTTCGACTTCCTGATGGAGTCCAAGACCGGGCACATCGCGATGATGGTGCACTTCCTCGCGGTCGGCCTGGTGTTCTTCTGGCCGATCATGGGCGTCGACCCGGGCCCGCACCGGCCCGGTTATGTGATGCGGATGCTGGAGCTCTTCGCCGGCATGCCGTTCCACGCGTTCTTCGGGATCGCGCTGATGATGGCGAGCGAGCCGATGGTCGACGCGTACCGCACCCCCCCGGCCTCGCTCGGGATCGACGCGCTGAGCGATCAGAACGCGGCGGGCGGTATCGCCTGGGCGTTCAGCGAGATCCCGTCCGTGCTGGTCCTGATCGCGCTGGTCTTCCAGTGGTACCGCTCGGAGCAGCGGCAGGCGAAGCGCTCGGACCGGGCCGCCGACCGGGACGGTGACAAGGAACTCGCCGCGTACAACGCCTATCTGGCCTCACTCCAGGCCCGGGGGCAGTAGCGCGAACCCCTGGTCCCGGGCGACGATGGGCGTCATGGCCCGGCCAGGAGGAGGACGCACATGTCCGGATCCACCAAGACCATGGGTGTGGTGACCGTCGGCGCGCTGGTCGTCGTGACGGGCTACACCGCGGCGCTCGGCAGTAACGGCTGGCTGTGGTTCGGCTGGGTGGTGCTGGCGCTGATCACGATCGGTATGGCCGCCTCGCGGGGGCACTGAGGCACGTCGCGCAACCCTTGGGTTGCACTATCGAGGGAGCAGTGCAACCATCGAGTTGCACGTTGGTTCCGATCTGCGGAAGGTTCCCCTCATGTCCACATCAGATGACCGCATCGAACGGGAGATCACCATCGCGGCGCCCAGGGAACGCGTCTGGGCGGTGCTGACAGAACCGGAGCATGTCGGGAAGTGGTTCGGCCAGGGGCAGCCCGCCCCGATCGACCTGCGGCCGGGCGGCATCATGCACCTGGACCACGGCCAGTACGGCCAGTTCCCGACGACGATCGTGAAGGTCGATCCGCCGCACTACTTCTCGTACCGCTGGGCCAGCGCGTACCCCGGCCAGGTGGCCGAGGAGGGCAACTCGACCCTCGTGGAGTTCACGCTCACCCCGGAGGGCGACGGAACCAGGCTGCGTGTGGTCGAGACCGGCTTCGCCGATATCGTGATCCCGGAGGACAGGAAGGACGTCGCATCGAAGGAGAGCCACACGGGTGGCTGGACGGACATGGTCGTCAACATCCGGGATTACGTGGAGCGACTCGACGCATGACGGCAGAAGCCGACCGGGACACCGTGGCGGAGGTCCTGTCCGCGCTGGCGGATCCGACCCGGCGCCGGATACTCGACGCCCTCGCCGCGCACGGCGAGGCGACCGCCACGGTACTGGCCGGGGAACTGCCGGTCAGCCGCCAGGCGATCGTCAAACACCTCGCGGTCCTCGACCGGGCCGGTCTGGTCGCCGCGCACCGGGCGGGCCGCGAGGCGCGGTACGTGGTGCGCCCGGCGCGGCTCAGTGTCACCGCCCGGTGGATGGACCGGGTCGCCGCGGACTGGGACTCCCGGCTCTCGGCGATCAAGCGCCTCGCCGAGGACGCGTCCGACGCCTAGGTCCTGTCCGGTCGATCTTCGCGGATCAGGCCGCGGCGTCTGGCGCACTACGTTCGCTGCGCTCTCTTCGTCTCGGCGCCTTGATTCCTCCTTCGGATGCCGAGCGGCGATCGCAAGGCGGAGGGTCTCCCCAGTACTGGACGGGATTCGGTGACTCGGAGCGCGGGCTTCCGGTTCACGCTGGGGGTCGCGCCCGCCGCCTCCTTGGCTCCGTCCGTGGAGCCCTTGAGCGAGTTCAGGATGGCCATGCCCTGGCCCACCAGACCCGCCGCCATGTCGTTGACGCCGTCGGTGCCGTTCAGGACGGTGAGGTTCGCTCCCGACATGCCCCGGGAAGCCGCGTCGGCCAGCGCCGGCAGGTTCTCCACGATGCGGTTGGCCGCGATGAGTTCCTGGTTGCCGTCCTTCAGGGAGGCCGCGCGGGCGGTGTTCGCGTCGGCCTGGGCCTGGGCGAGCGCGCGCTCGCTGTACGCGTTGCCGTCCGCCTCGAACTTCGCCCGGTCACGCGCCGCTTCCGCGAGCGTCCGCTGCCGGTACGCCTCGGCGTCCGCCGGACGCCGGACCTCGGCCTCCAGCCGCTGCGCGGCCAGTCGCGCCTGACGCTCCGCCAGGGCCGTCTGCTGCTCGATGGTGTCCTGCGAGGACCTGGCCTCGGCCAGCGGTCCCGCCTGCGCGGCGCGCGCCTTGACCTGCTCCGTCTCGGCGAGGAAGCCGGCCCGCTTGATCGCGGTGTCCCGTTCGTACTCGGCCTTGAGCGCGGCGGCCTGCTGCTCGCGTTCGGAGGCTTCCTGGTCCGCCTTGGCCTGGGCGATACGCGCCTGGCTCGCGACGGCGGCGGCGTGCGGGGCCGCCAGGTTGTTGATGTAGCCGGTCGTGTCCTCGATCTCCTGGATCTGGAGGGCGTCCACGACGATGCCGAGCTTCTCCATCTCGCTGTGGCTGCCCTGCTTGACCTCCTGGGCCACCCGGTCGCGCTCGCGGATGATCTGCTCCACGGTCAGTCCGCCGACGATGGAGCGCAGGTGGCCTGCGAAGATCCGGCCGACCAGCTCTTCCATGTGTTCCTGTTCCGTCAGGAAGCGCCGGGCCGCGTTGGCGATCGACACGGCGTCGTCGCCGACCTTGAACACGGATACCGCGCGGACCCTGAGCCGGATGCCCTGCTGGGTCACACAGTCCTCGACGATCTCCGCCTCCCGCAGCGCGAGTGACAGCATGCGGGCCTTCTGTTTGATGGGCATGACGAAACTGCCGTGCCCGGTGACGATCCGGAACTGTGTGTCCTGTGCCTGGCGTTTGGAACCGGATATGAGCATCGCCTCGTTGGGCGCGGGAACATGCCAGAACAGCATGGGGAACTCCTGTCGAACTGCCTGCTTCTCTGTGTTCAGGAAGGGGTTCAGGACGGAAAGGGCTCCACGATCACCGAACGCGCCGAGATCGACTCGACGACGATCACCCGGAGGTTTCTGCCGATCGGGTGGTCCGCCCAGGCCGCGTAGGCCTCGGATCCGCCCCGTACGGACACCAGCACCTCGCCGGGACCATCGGCCGGGATCGGTACGGTAACCCTGCCGATCGCGCCGACAGGGCTCTGCGCGGAGTCATCTGCCACGGACATACGTCGTTGCTCCACCCGTCTCCCTCGTGGCGGCGCGCCGGGCCCCCGGCGGACGGGATCGTCGCTCCACGGTCTCCGTGGGCCCGCGTCCGTACGGTCACCGGATCAGTCGCGATCATGGCGATCACGCTCCTGGAGGGCCGCGCCTCCGACCTCGTCCATCATCGAGGACGCCCCCGGCAGAGCGGCCGACGGCGACATACCCTCGATCTCTTCACAGTACTCCGGAGGGGGTCCCGGGAGCATGGCCGGCACGGAGGGCGGCCAGCACCAGCGCGCGGTTGTCGGGGGCCGTGGTGCCGTCGGGGAGGGCCGTACCGTCCTCGAATCCGATCCGGATCTGGTGGCCGTCGGCCAGGGCGGCGCGGAGCACCGGCCAGACCGTGGCGTCCTCGCCGTGGTAGAGCAGCGGGCAGCCGACACCCGCGGCCCGGACGGCGGCGGCCATGGCCCTGGCGTGGGCCACCGCCGTGTCCGGGTCCGGGTCCATCGGCTCGATCAGGATCCGTTCGTTCCGGTGGAGCGTCGGGGAGGCCAGCAGCGCCGGGACATCGGCCATGCTCCATACCGCGCTCTCCAGGCGCATACCCCGCGCCACCACCAGAGCGGCCGTTTCGGCGGCGCCCTCCTCGCTGAAGGCGACCGAGGCGAAGTCCGGCAGCACCTCCCACGCCTTGACCAGGGCGAACCGCTCGTCGGGCGAGGAGCAGGTCCACAGCCCGGTGGTCGTGCCGAGCACCGCGCCCGGGGCCGCCGCGCGCACCTCGCGCAGGACCTCGGCGAGGGCGTCGGGGCGGATGGTCTGGCCGCCCCGCTCGTCCCTGACGTGGAGATGGACCACATCGGCTCCGGCGGCGACGACCGCCGCGGTGTCGGCGGCTATCTCCGCGGCCGTGATCGGGACGCCGGGGTGCTCGGACGTGCTGCGTCCACCGTTGACGGCGGCTTTCAGGAACACGGTGGTCCTTTCGAAGGGGGGTGCGGTGCTCGATGGGTGGTGTGTGGGGGGCGCGGGGTGCGTCAGTGGGCCGACAGCCTCTCGACCACCTCCGTCGCGCCGGTCAGCGCACCGAGCGGTCTGCCCCTCCACAGGTCCGCGATCAGCTCCGGCTCCTCCGCGTCGTCGGCGAGCGCCTCGTCCAGTACGGCGGCCAGCCGCCCGGCGGGGGCGACGAGCAGTCCGTTGCCGTCCCCGAGGACGAGATCACCGGCGCGCACGGAGACTCCGCCGCAGGTGACGGGGGTGTTCAGCGCGCCGTCGGCGATGCCGTGCAGCTTGGTGGTGAGCATCGACAGGCCGTACGCGTAAACGGGCAGGCCGACCGCCCGCAGCGCGTCGATGTCCGTACAGACCCCGTCCACCACCGCGCCCACCGCGCCGCGCGCGGCCAGCGCGTTGGCGACCACCTCGCCGAGCGGCGCGTGTCTGCGGTCGCCACCGCAGTCGATCACCACCACATCGCCGGGCCCCACGAGCCCGGCGGCGTGGTGCAGCAGTGTGGAGTCGGTGGCGGTGATCCGTACGGTGACCGCGCGGCCGATCAGCTTGCGCTCGCCGGCGACGCGGTGCAGTCGCGGATCGCAGAAGCCCTCCTCCAAGTAGTGGCCCAGGGTGGGGAAGTCGAGCCGCGCCAGCCGTTCGAGGAGTGCGGGGTCCACGGGGGCGGGGAAGTCGTGCAGGGTGACGGGCACGGCGGATTCACCTCGGTCCGATGATGATGCGGCGGTTGCGCAGGACGGGGAGCACGGTGCGGGCGGTGTCGATCCGGTCCTTGTCGATGTCGACCACGAACAGCGCCCTGCGCTCCTCGCCGAGCGCGGCCCTGACCACGCCGAGCGGGTCGACGGCCATGCTCATCCCGATGCAGTCGGGGGTGGTGAGCGAGGAGGCCACGACCCAGCAGGTGTTCTCGATGGCCCGGCCGCGCAGCAGTGTCGTCCAGTGGTCCTCCTTCAGCGGGCCCCGGACCCAGGCCGCCGAGACCGACAGCAGATCGGCCCCCATCTCCACCAGGGACCTGGTGAATTCGGGGAAGCGCAGGTCGTAGCAGTTGACCAGACCGACATTGAACGCGCCGATGCGGATGACGCAGGGCCCGGCATCGCCGCGCTGGACCTCCCGGGACTCCTTGTAGTCGAAGGCGTCGTAGAGGTGCATCTTCCGGTAGCTGCCCAGCGGTTGGCCGCCGGAGTCCAGGGCGACAAGGGTGTTGTACGGCAGAGACTCACCGCTGTCCTCGTAGCCGCCGGCGATGATGGCGACCCCGTGGGCGGCGGCGAGGCCGGCCAGTGTGTCCAGGAAACGCGGCCAGTGCGCGGCGGCGGCTTCCCGCAGGGACGCCACGGCCTCCGAGGGAATCATGGACTCCTCGGGGAATACGGCGAGTTCGGCACCCGCCGCCGCGGCCTCGCGGACCATCTCCTCGATGACCGCGAGATTGCCGACGGCGTCGGCGGTCGGGGCGAACTGGGCTACGGCGACCTTCACGGCCGTATCTCCTTGCTGTGCTGGTACGTGGGGGTGGACTTCCGCGCGCGGAGCGGGCCGTTCGACGGGCTGCTCGACGGGCCGCTCAAGGAGGTGTTCATTCGGCCAGCACCCGCGAGCGCTCCGGGTCCCAGCCGGCCCACACCTGCTCACCGACGGGCAGTTCGGCGCGGCCGGCGCCGCCCGCCTCGGCCAGCAGCTCGCTGCCGTCGGCCAGGGTGAGGTGGTAGCGGGTGGCGTTGCCCAGATACACGGTCTGCTGGAGGGTCGCGGGAAGGGCCACCCCGCCGGGCGGCAGTGTGTCCGCGGTGCGGGCGACCGTCACGTTCTCGGGCCGTACGGCGAGATGGGCCTGTGCCCCGTCGGGCAGCGCGTGCCCGGGGACCGGGACGGTGCCCAGGCCGGCCACGGCCAGCCCGTCCGTACCGAGCCGGCCGGTGAGGAAGGTGGACGTGCCGATGAAGTCGGCGACGAAGCGGGTGGCGGGACGCTCGTAGATCGCCTCGGGGGTGTCCACCTGGAGCACCCGTCCGCCGTCCATCACCGCGATGCGGTCGGACATCGTCAGGGCCTCCTCCTGATCGTGAGTGACCGTCACGAATGTGACCCCGACCTCGCGTTGCAGCTTCTTCAGCTCCAACTGCATCTCGGCGCGCAGCTTCTGGTCGAGCGCGCCGAGCGGTTCGTCGAGCAGCAGCAGCGAGGGTCGTCCGATCAGCGCCCTGGCGATCGCCACGCGCTGCTTCTGGCCGCCCGACAGCCCGGCGACGGCGCGGTCGCCGTAACCGTCGAGACGTACCAGCGCCAGGGCATCACGCACGGCGCCGGGGATGGCGGACCGGGGGTGTTTGCGGACCTTCAGTTCGAAGGCGACGTTGTCGTACACGCTCAGATGCGGGAAGAGGGCGTAGCTCTGGAAGAGCATATTGAGGTCCCGCTTGTGCGGCGGGACGCCGGTGGCGTGGACGCCGCCCAGCTCGACGGTGCCCTCGCTGGGCGTCTCGAAGCCGGTGATCATCCGCATCAGGGTGGTCTTGCCGCAGCCGGAGGGGCCGAGGATCGAGAAGAACTCGTTCTGCCGGATGTCCAGGGTGACGTCCTTGACGGCGTACGCCGGGCCGAACGCCTTGCCGATCCCGGTCAGCCGGACGGCGGGGGCGGGGGCCGCGGCGGAAGCGGGCACGGAGGCGGGGGCGGGAGCTGATGTCATGTCAGGACGCCTTGATCTTCGTCCAGCCCTGCTGGAAGTACTGCATGGCGGTGCCGGGGTCGAGCAGGAAGTCCGACTTCGCTATGGCCGAGTCCGGGGCGTAGATGGCCGGGTTCTCCAGGGCCGCGGTGTCCTTGATGTGCTTGCGGGCCGCCTGGTTGGTGCTGGCCGAGGAGCCGTCGTCGGTCGCCAGTGCCGCCACCTCCGGGCGCAGCAGGTAGTTGATGAACGCGTACGCGGAGGTGGTGTTCTTGGCGTTCTTGGTGACGGCCAGACCGTCGGTCCAGATGGAGCCGCCCTCGGACGGGATCACGTAGTGCACATGCGGGTTGGACTGCACGACCTTCGCCATGGCGGTACCGCTCCACGCCTCGGCCGCGCACGCCTGGCCGGTGGAGAGCAACTGAGCGTAGTTGGTGGAGTTGTAGCCCGCGAGGATCTTCTTCTGCTTCTGGAGGGCGGCGGTGGCGGTGGCGATCTCGTCCTTGTCGGTGCTGGTCGCCCGGTAGCCGCTGACCTGGAGTCCGGCGATGTAGGAGGCCAGCATGTTGTCGAGCATGTACAGCTTGCCCTTGTACTTCGGGTCGAAGAGGGTCTTCCAGCTCGTCGCGGACGGGATACACGTGTCGTTGTACGCGAAGCCGGTGGTGCCCCAGATCCACGGGACGCTGTACTGGTTGCCCTTGTCGTAGCCGGGGTCGCGGAACTTGGGTGCGAGGTTGGACAGGCCCTTGATCTTCGAGTGGTCGAGCTTCTGGATCAGCTGCTGGCCGATGAGCTGCTGGACGGTGTACTGGCTGGGCTCGACGAGGTCGTACGCGGAGGCGCCGGAGCTGAGCTTGGCGGTCATCGTCTCGTTGCTGTCGAAGGTGTCGACGGTGACCTTGATGCCCGTCTCCTTCTCGAAGCCCTTGACCACGGTGTCCGGGATCTCACCGGCCCATGCGTAGATGTTGAGGGTCTTGCCGCCGCCCGAGGAGGAACCGGCGGCGGTGCCGGCCGAGCCGCCGCAGGCGGTGGCGAGCAGCGCGGTGGCGGTGAGGACGGCGGTCGTCAGGAGGGCTCTGGAGGCGGTGCTTCTGCGCATGACGGGCCTTTCGGAGAACGGGCCTGCGGGGTACGGGACTTCGGCGTACGAGGGAGTCCGAGGGGTGTGAGAGAGGTGTGAGAGGGGTGTGAGGGCTACGGGCGGTCACTGCGGCGTACGGTCGCCGCCGAGGAGCACACGGCGCATCTGGCGGAGTCCGACGCCCAGGATGATCAGGAAGGTGAACAGGACGAGCAGGGTGCCCAGCGCGTTGATCTCGGGTGTGAGACCGACCTTGAGCAGGGAGTAGACGCGCAGCGGCAGTGTGGTGGTGCCGACACCGTTGGTGAAGGTCGACATCACGATGTTGCCGAAGGAGATGGTGAAGCAGAGCAGCCAGGCGGCCAGCAGGGCCTGCCGCAGCAGTGGCAGTGTCACCCTGCGGAATGCCTGCCAGGTGTTGCAGCCGAGATCGGTCGCGGCCTCCTCCAGTGCGGGGTCGAGGGCGCCGTGCGCGCCGAGGATGATCAGCGCCGCGTACGGGAGGGTCACCACGAGATGGCCCAGCACCAGCGTGGTCAGGCCCAGGCCGGCGTGCAGGCTGCCGAAGACCGACAGCAGCGCGACCCCCAGCACGATCTCGGGGATGACCAGCGGCAGGAAGAGCCCGCCGGAGAACACCGCCCGCCACCGGGGACGCAGCCGGGCCATCCCCATGGCGGCCAGCAGTCCGCAGCCGGTGGCCAGCGTCGCCGACAGCAGGGCCACCTCGGCGCTGACCCGGAGGGCGTCCAGCAGTTCGGTGTCCCGCGCCAGCTCCCCGTACCAACGCGTGGTGAAGCCGGCCCACTTGTAGGTGATGTCGGAGTCGTTGAAGGACAGGACGACGACGACCACGATCGGCACGTACAGGAAGGCGATGACGCCCCGCGCCAGCCAGGCGGTGACGGTGTCGAGAGCGGACTTCATGCCGTCTTCCTCCTCAGGCGCCTGGCGGCCGTACCGAACACCGCGAGGGAGACCAGCATCAGGACCAGCAGGACGACGGAGGCGGCGGCGCCCATCGGCTGGTTACGGAACTCGGTGTAGAGCGTCACGATCAAATTGCCGACCAGCTGGTTCTTGCCACCGCCGAGCAGCACCGGAATGACGAAGACACCGAGCGTCGGGATGAACGTCAGCAGCGCGGCGGCCAGCAGCCCCGGCCTGGCGATGGGCAGCAGCACCTTGGTGTGCACCCGCCACCAGCCGCAGCCGAGATCCCTGGCGGCCTCGCCGAGCGCCGGATCGACCCCGCGCAGCGACGCGTAGACCGGGAAGACCGCCGTCGGCAGGAAGGCGTAGACGAGGCCCACGAACGAGGCTCCCTGGCTGGGGATCCACTGGGCGGGCCCGTGGGTGAGCCCGACCGCGTCCGTGAGGCTGTTCACCGGGCCGCCGGGGCTCAGCAGATTGATCCAGGCGAAGGTGCGTACCAGGAAATCGGTCCAGAACGGCACGATGATCAGCAGAAGCAGCAGCATCTGGCGCTGAGGCGCTCTGCTGACCAGGTAGTACGCGACCACATAGCCGAGCAGCAGACAGACCGCCGCGTTGAGGGCCGCCATGCCGAGGCTGTAGCCGAAGACCTTCAGATAGACCGGGTCGAACAGGCTCCGGTAGTTCGCGAGGGTGAAGCCGCCCTTGGTCCCGCCGTAGAGGTCCGGCGTCGCGAAGCTGTCCCGGACCACCAGGAGCAGCGGTACGAGTACCAGGCCGGCCACGGTCAGTCCGGCGGGTGCCAGCAGGGCCGCGGTGAGGAATCCTCGGCGGGCCCCCGCGCCGGCGGGGGGTGGTGCGGTCATGCGCTGGCCTCCCGGACGTACTCGGCTTGTCCGGGTGTCAGGTGCCCGGGTGGGGAACAGCCTCGGGCCGGGGGCACCGCTCTGAACAGGTGGGACGACATCGGATCGAGTGGAAACCGGTGGTTGATTCCGCGAATATCGCAGCCGGCCGGCCGTGGTGATCCGTGGTGACGGAACGGACATCCCCGCGCAACGTGAGCGGGGAGATGATGGGGGAACGGGGCGCGCCCCCGTACCCGCCCGGAGGACAGGAGCCGAGTTCTGATGATCGACGACTTGGACCGGCAGATCATCGACCAGCTACGGGTCGACGGGCGCCGGTCCTTCGGTGAGATCGGCCGTTCGATCGGCCTGTCCGAGGCGTCCGTACGGGCCCGTTTCGGGCGGTTGCAGCGCCAGGGAGTGGTGCAGGTCGTCGGGATGACGGACTCGGTGAAGCTCGGCGAGATGGAGGTGCACCTCGCCGTCCGGGTGCACCACATGCCCGTCGCGCTGGTCGCCCGTGAGCTGTCCCGGATGCCGGAGGTGCGCTATGTCGCCTCCTGCGTCGGCCCGTACGACCTGATCGCGGACGTACGCTGCCGGGACCTCGGGCATCTCGCCGAGCTCCTCACCGAGCGGGTACGGCGCGTCAACGGCGTCGCCCACGCCGAGGCGCTGACCGTGCTGGAGGTCATCAAGGACAGCTATCTGTGGGCGGGTTTCCGTGAGCTGCCCGCGGCGCCGGGAGAGCGGATCATTCCGCCGTGACGCCCTGCCCCACCGCGCTGGCGAGTCCGCTCCACGAGTAGTCCTTGAAGAGTTCGAGCAGCAGCAGGACCTGCACCTCGGAGACGCCGGGCAGCATACGGATGTCGTCCAGCAGCTGCACGAGCTGCGCCTGGTCCCGGCAGGTCCCCTCCAGGAAGATGTCCTGGCTGCCCGCGCACAGCGCGACATGGTTGATCATCGGCAGATCCGCCAGGCTCTTCGCCACGGCGCGGGGCGTCAGATCGCGCACCCTGATCATCAGCCGTACGGACTGATGGCCGAGGGTCAGCGGATTGCACAGCGCCACGATCCGCAGCGCCCCGCTCTCCTGGAGCCGGGTGACGCGCTGGCGCACCGTGGCCTCCGAGGTGCCCAGCTCCCGGGCGACCGCGGTGTAGGGCGTACGGCCGTTCCGCGTGAGGATCCGCATGATCCCGCGGTCGAGGTCATCGATCACCTCGGCACCTCCCGGCCGCCTATACCCACCCGTAACCCTTATTTCAGGGTACCGGCGCGGGTACGCGGATCTCCCGGCGGGGAGCCGGAGCCGGGGGCGGCAACCTTTTGTGCGCGGGCGGCGACCAGGGGACACAGGGACAGACACCCCCCACCCCTCTGGAGGACTCGTGCGGTTCAGAGCCGGCACGTACGCAGCACGTTCGGGATCCCCGCCACGGCCATTACGCCCCCGGGGCCCCTTCCGCGGAGGGATGCCGCTGAGCGTGCTCGCGGTGTCCGGCGCGGTCCTCGCCGGGCTGATGACGGCGCCGACGCCGAGCGTGGCACAGCCCGGTGAGCGGGCGGTGGCGGCCGCGGCGCGGCTGGAGCGGCTCGACCGCGGCCTGGTCAGTGTGCACACGGGCAATGACAACCTGGTCAGCTGGCGCTGGCTGGCGACCGACGCGGACAACGTGTCCTTCAACCTCTACCGGGGTTCCGTCAAGGTCAACACCGAGCCGATCACCACCACGAACTATCTGCACAAGGACGCCCCCAACTCCGCGGACTACACGGTGCGCGCGCTCGTGAACGGCGCGGAGCAGCCCGCCTCGCCCAGCGCGGTCCAGTTCCGCTCCGGCTATCTCGACGTACCGATCTCCGTCCCGGCGGCGGGAGCGGACTACACGTACGAGGCCAACGACGCCTCGGTCGGCGATCTCGACGGGGACGGCGACCTCGATCTCGTCCTGAAGTGGCAGCCCACCAACGCCAAGGACAACTCCCAGTCCGGGGTCACCGGCAATACGATCCTGGACGGCTACACGCTCCAGGGCCAGCGGCTGTGGCGGATCGATCTGGGCCGCAACATCCGCTCCGGCGCGCACTACACGCAGTTCCAGGTCTTCGACTACGACGGCGACGGCCGGGCCGAGGTCGCCATGAAGACCGCCGACGGCACCGTCGACGGCACGGGAAAGGCGATCGGCGACGCCTCCGCCGACTACCGTAATTCCAGCGGGTATGTGCTCGAAGGGCCCGAGTTCCTGACGGTGTTCGACGGGCGGACGGGCGCCGCGCGGAGCACGGTCGACTACGTCCCGCCACGCGGCTCCGTCGCCTCCTGGGGCGATTCGTACGGCAACCGCGTGGACCGCTTCCTGGCCGGGACCGCCTATCTGGACGGAACCAATCCGTCCCTGATCATGGCGCGGGGCTACTACACCCGTACGGTGATCTCCGCCTGGGACTTCAACGGCGGTCAGCTCACCCGCCGATGGACGTTCGACACCAACAGCTCCACCAACAGCGGCAAGGGCTACGACGGTCAGGGCAACCACGCCCTCACGGTCGGCGATGTGGACGGCGACGGCAGGGACGAGATCGTGTACGGCTCGATGGCCGTGGACGACAACGGCTCCGGTCTGTGGACGACGCGCAACGGCCACGGCGACGCGGCCCACCTCGGCGATCTCGACCCGTCCCGCCCGGGCCTTGAGTACTTCAAGGTGGACGAGGACGCGTCGAAGCCCTCGTCGTACTTCGCCGACGCCAGGACCGGCCAGGTGCTGTGGCAGACCGCGCCGGGCGGTGACAACGGCCGCGGGGTGGCCGGGGACATCTGGGCGGGCAACGACGGCGCGGAGATGTGGTCGGCGGCCGACGGTTCGATCCGTGACGAGGCCGGCGCCACCAAGGGCCGTAAGCCGTCCTCGGCCAACTTCCTGTCGTGGTGGGACGGCGATCCGGTGCGCGAACTGCTCGACGGCACCCACATCGACAAGTACGGCCCGTCGTCCGACACCCGGCTGCTGACCGGTTCGGGGGTGCACTCCAACAACGGCACCAAGGCCACCCCGTCGCTCTCCGGCGACATCCTCGGCGACTGGCGCGAGGAGGTCATCTGGCCCACCACCGACAACACGGCGCTGCGCATCTACTCCACACCGCATCCGACCGACCGGAAGATCACCACACTGCTGCACGACCGGATGTACCGGACGGCGCTGGCCTGGCAGAACACCGCCTACAACCAGCCGCCACACCCCAGTTTCTTCATCGGCGACAAGATGCCCACGCCTCCCAGACCGGCCATCAGCACGCCGTGAATCGACAACCCGTGAATCCGCGGTCCACACCGTTCACTCGACCAAAGGAGCGCCCCACCATGACACAACAGCACGGCACGCGACTGAGCACCGGGAAACGGCGGGTGATCGCCGGCGGCCTCGGCGCCGCCGCCCTCATGCTCACCACACTCACCTCCGGACTCACCCTGCCCACCGCCGCGGCCGCCACCTGGCCGTCGGCCAACGGCAGCGAGGCGGTCGGCGCTACGAAGCCCATCAGTGGTTCCGTGGACGGCGGTATGAAGCGCTACTACGGCACCGGTGACCTGGGCAGCGGCGGCCAGAACGAGGACCAGGACCCGATCTTCAAGCTCGCCGACGGTGCGACGCTGAAGAACGTCATCATCGGCGCCCCCGCCGCCGACGGTATCCACTGCTCCGGCAGCTGCACACTTCAGAACGTGTGGTGGGAGGATGTCGGCGAGGACGCGGCCACCTTCCGCGGCACCGGCAAGACGTTCACGGTCAACGGCGGCGGCGCCCGCAAGGCCGCGGACAAGATCTTCCAGTTCAACGGCGGCGGCACGCTGAACATCTCCAACTTCGCCGGCCAGGACTTCAAGACCTTCGTCCGCTCCTGCGGCAACTGCTCAAGTCAGTACAAGCGCACGATCAATGTGACCAACACCGAGATCACCGCCCCCGGTGGTGTCATCGGCGGCATCAACACCAACTACGGCGACTCACTGACCCTGCGCGGCATCACCATCGTCGGGGACAGCAGCAAGAAGATCGTGCCGTGCCAGAAGTACATCGGGAACAACACCGGCGCCGAGCCGACCAAGAACGGCTCCGACGCGGACGGCACGTACTGCAAGTACAGCGCCTCCGACCTCACCTACAGGTGAGCCGAGCGCGCGCCGTGCCCTCCTCCGCCGGTCATCGGCGGTACGACGGGCGCGGCGCGCGCCTCTTCCGGCCGTGGCGCGGTCCGGGCGGGCGACCCATGGCACCGTATTGGCAATGATTGTCATGTGCTAGCTTCTCACTCCCAGCTACCGCTCCGCCCGGAAGAGAACCCGTGCACCTCCGCATACCCCTGCCCGCCGCAGGTCTCGTCACCGTCTCCGCACTGCTCCTGACCGGCTGCTTCGCCCCCTCCGAGGACTCCGCGAAGCCGGGATCCGGCGACGACCGCCGTATCCGGCTCGCGATGATGCAGCCGCCGCGCTCCGGGCTCTCCCCGCTCAGCGACGACGCGTTCAAGCTCTCGCGCTGGAGCACCGCGGAGACCCTCGTCACCCTCGACCCGCTGGGCGACGCGCGTCCGGGGCTCGCCACCCGGTGGACGCGGACCTCCGACCGGACCTGGGAGTTCACCGTCCGGGAGGGCGTGACCTTCCACGACGGCAGCGAGCTCACCGCGGAGGTCGCCGCACACTCCCTGAGCCGGGCCGCCACGGCCTCGCCCAAGCCGAGGATCCTCGACGGTGTCGAGCTGACGGCCGAGGCCAGGGGCGGCAAGGTCGTCGTCACCACGGACGAGACCGATCCGCTGGTCCCCCAGCGGCTCTCCTCCCCGCAGTTGTCGATCCTCGCGAAGAGCGCGTACGGGAAGGACGGCCGGATCGATCCGGTCGGCGCCGGCAGCGGCCCGTACGCACTGGTGAAGGTGAACGGCACCACGACCGCCGCCCTCGACCGCTACGACGGCTACTGGGGGAAGAAGGCGCGCGCGGCCGGAATCGATGTCTCCTTCGTACCGGACGGCGCGGCGCGCGCCGCCGCGATCCGGAGCGGCGAGGCGGACATCGCCGAGTCCGTGCCCGTCTCGCAGGCGTCGCTGCTCGCCCCGGAGACGGTCACGGAAGTACCGATGCCGCGCACCAACACGCTGTATCTCAACACCGCTTCGGGGCCCTTCGAGGACGCGGGACTGCGGGCCGCCGCACGCGCGGCGATCAAGCCCGCGGAACTGGTCAAGGGTGTGTACGAGGGACGTGCCGACCGCGCGGGAGGGCTGCTGGGGCCCGCGCTGCCCTGGGCCGCCGAGGGGCGCCGGGAACTGACCGGCCGCACGAAGGCCGCGGACCCCGGCGGGACCACGATCACCCTCGCCACCTTCTCCGACCGGGCCGAACTGCCCGAGGTCGCCTCCGTGCTGCAACAGCAGCTCCAGCAGGCCGGGTTCAAGGTGAAGCAGGTGGTGCGCGAGTACGCGCACATCGAGGAGGACGCGCTCGCGGGGAAGTTCGACGCGTTCATCCTGTCCCGCGCCACCGTGCTCGACTCCGGTGACCCGGTGGCGTATCTGCGCAGCGACTTCACCTGCGACGGCTCCTTCAACCTCGCGCGGCTCTGCGACAAGAGCGTCGACGAGGCCGTGCGGAAGGCGTCCGCCACGCCCGCCGGGGACGCGCGGCGCGCGGCGGTGCTGGCCGCCGAGGCCGCCGTACTCCGCACCGACGCGGCGATCCCGATGCTGCACGAACGCGTCATCCAGGGCGACGCGACCTCGCTGACCGGCTCGGCGAAGGACCCGCGCGAGCGGCTCCTCGTCACCTCGGACACCCGCTTCAAGTGACCACTCCCCGCAAGGAACGCACCGGCGTGCTGCTCGCGCGCGCCGCCGCGCTCCTCGCCGTCGTCACCGTGGTCGGACTGCTGCCCTGGCTCTCCGGCCGGGATCCGGCGCTGTCCGTTCTGCGGGCCCGGTCCGCCGAACAGGAGCCGACCGAGGAGGCGTTGCGCGCGGTACGGGAGCAACTCGGCCTGGAATCCGGCCCGGTGGCCCTGCTCGGCGACTGGTTCGGCGCGGCGGTGCGCGGCGACCTCGGACGCTCCTGGGTGAGCGGGAGCGAGGTGCTGCCGTCCGTGCTGTCGGGGCTCGGTGTCTCGCTGGCGCTGATGGGCGCGGCGCTGTTCCTCGCCCTCGTACTGGCCTGCGCGTTGTGCGCGCGGACGCTGATCCGCGGAGCGCGCGGGACGCTCGACACGCGTGAGGGTGGTGGTGGCGGTACGGGAGCACCCGCGGCGGCGCTCGCCGCACTGCCCGAGTTCCTGATCGCCACCCTGCTGATGGTGGCGCTGTCGGTGTGGCTGGGCTGGTTCCCGCCGTACGGCTGGCAGGAGCCACGCCATCTGGTGCTGCCCGCCCTGGCGTTGGGCATTCCGGCGGGCGGGCTGCTCGGGCGGCTGGCCGAGGACGCGCTGCCCGCGGTGTTCACGGAGCGCTGGGTGGAGCTGTGGCGGTCCTCGGGCTGTACGGCGGGCCGTATCGGGCGGGCCGCCCTGCGCCGGGCCCTGCCCGCCGTACTGCCCCAGCTCGGTCTGGTGGCCGTCGGTCTGACGGGCGGCGCGGTGGCCGTCGAGACGGTGTTCGCGGTGCCCGGCATCGGGCGTACCGCGCTGGGCGCCGCCGAGTCGCAGGATCTGCCGCTGCTCCAGGGCTCGGTGCTGGCCCTCGTACTCCTCGGCCTGCTGGCCGGGCTGATCGCGCAGACGGCGCGGCGGTGGATGCTCGGGCCTGGGCTGCGGGACGCGAGCCTGTCGCTGGCCGCGCGACGTCCGGCGCGGGCGTCGCGGCTGCGTGTCGCCGTGCCCGTGGGGTGCGCGGTGCTGCTTCTGGTCGTCATCGGGTGGGGTCTGCTGCTCGACCCCCTGTACGTGGACACCGCCGCGCGGCTCGGGGCGCCGAGCGGGGCACATCCGCTCGGTACGGACGCGCTGGGCCGCGATGTGCTGGCCCGGGTGGGGCACGGAGCGGCGACGACCGTGGGCATCGCTGTGCTGGTGTGCCTCGGCTCGTATCTGCTCGCGATGATCGTCGGCTTTCTGCCGGCCCTGGCGTCCGGCGCCTCGGAGACCGCGAACGCCGTGCCGCCGGTGATCGCCGGCATTCTCGTGGCGGCGGTGCTCGGCCCCGGTTCGCTGGGGGCGTCGATCGCGGTGGCCCTGGTGTCCTGGCCCGCGCTCGCGGCCCACGCCGCCGCCCTGGTGCAGGAGACGCGCGCCGCCGGCCACCTCACGGCCCAGCGCGCGATCGGCTCACCGCCCCGCTGGATCCTGCTCCACCATCTGCTGCCCGCCGTCGCCGGGCCGGTCGCCCGGCACGCGGTCCTGCGTCTGCCCGGTATCGCCCTGGCCCTCGCCTCACTCGGCTTCCTCGGCCTCGGCGCCCAGCCGCCCGCCCCGGAGTGGGGTCTGACCCTGTCCGAGTCCCTCCCCTATGTCGAACGCGCGCCCTGGGCCGTACTGACGCCCGCGGCCATGCTGTTGCTGCTGGCCATGCTGGCGGTCTCCTTGTCGACACTGCCGGCTCCGGCGGCGGGGCGCGGACCGATCGCCCGCGCACGAGCCCGTGCGCTCCGGCCGGAAAGGAGCACCGCGCGATGAGTGCGGACACCGAAGAGTGCGCGGACGCGCCGCGCGACGGACGCGAGCCGCTGCCCGACCCGGCGGGCGCGCTGCTGGACGTACGCGAACCGCTGCTCGACGTACGCGATCTGCGGGTCACCGTGAACGGGCTGCACGCCGTACGCGGGATCTCGTTCGAGGTGCGGGCCGGGGAGGCGCTGGCCGTCGTCGGGGAGTCCGGGGCGGGGAAGTCCCTGACCGCGCGGGCCGTCCTGGGGCTGCTGCCCGCCGGGGCCGAGGTCCGGGGCGGTGTGCGGTTCGCGGGACGGGAGTTGCTGGGGGCGGGGACGGCGGGGTACCGGGGGCTGCGCGGCAGCCGGCTGGCCTTCGTACCGCAGGATGCCCTGTCCGTGCTGAGCCCCGTGCACACCGTCGGCGAGCAACTGGCCCTGGCCGTACGGTCGGTGCGCGGCGTGGGCCGCCGGGCCTCGGCGGAGCTGGCGGTCGCCGCACTCGACCGGGTCGGCATCCCCGACGCCGCGCGCCGGGTCCGCGCCTATCCGCATGAGTTCTCCGGCGGGATGCGGCAGCGCGCCGTGATCGCGATGGCGGTGATCAATGAGCCCGAGCTGGTGCTCGCCGATGAGCCGACCACCGCGCTGGACCCCACCACGCAGGCACGGATCCTGGAGCTGCTGACCGGCATCCGGCGGGAGACCGGCGCCGCGCTCGTCCTGGTCACCCACGATCTGGACGTCGTCGCGGGCCACGCGGACCGGGTGCTGGTGATGTACGCGGGGCGGGTGGCCGAATCGGGCCCGGTCGCCGAGGTGTTCGCGGCCCCGCGCGCCCCGTACACCGCGGGGCTGATCGCCTCGCTGCCGCGACTGCGCCGGCCGGGCGGAAGGCTGCCCTCGATCGGCGGCTCCCCGCCCTCGCTCTTCGCGCTGCCGCCCGGCTGCGGCTTCGCCCCGCGCTGCCCGGCCGCCACGGACATGTGCGGCCGGAGCCTGCCCGAGCCGGTCACCGAGGACGGCCGGACAGTGTCCTGCCATCGGTGGCGGGAACTGCCCTCGCCCGTGACCGGGCTGTTCGAGGAGTGTGCCGGATGAGCGCCCCGCACCCGCGCGACAAGCGGACCCCGGACGGCCGGGGGGTCCCGGACGGTACGCGGGCCCCCGACGGCACGCCGGCACTGCTCGACGTACGCGAACTGACGGTACGTCACACAGGTCACGGGCGGCGGGCGTTGCCCGTACTCGCCGTGGACCGGGTGTCCTTCGCCGTACAGCCCGGGGAGACCCTCGCACTGGTCGGCGAGTCCGGGTCGGGCAAGACCAGTTCCGCCATGGCCGTACTGATGCTGCGCCGCCCGGAATCCGGTTCGGTGCGCTTCCTCGGACGGGAGCTGACGACGCTGGACGAGCCGGAGTTGCGTACGCTGCGCCCCGCGCTGCAACCGGTCTTCCAGGACCCGTACGGATCCCTCAGCCCCCGGCTCCGGGTGCGCGACGCGATCGCCGAACCGCTGAGGGTCCAGGGCCGCTGGGACCCGCTGACCGGACCCGCCCGCGTCGCCGAACTGCTCGAACTCGTAGGGCTGGACGCGCCGTTGGCCTCCCGGCTGCCGCACGAGCTGTCCGGCGGCCAGTGCCAGCGCGTCGGTATCGCCCGCGCGCTCGCCTGCGAACCGAAGCTGCTGGTGCTCGACGAACCGGTCTCCGCGCTGGACCCGTCCGTCCGTGCGGGTGTGATGAATCTGCTGACGGAGCTTCAGAAGGACCTTGGAATCGGACAGTTGCTCATCTCCCACGATCTCGCGCTGGTCCGGCATGTGGCACACCGGGTCGCGGTGATGCGCCGGGGCAGGATCGTCGAGTCGGGCACGGTCGAGGAGGTGTACGCGGCGCCCGCCCACCCGTACACGCGCGAACTGCTGTCCGCCGTATCTCACGCTCCCCCGAATTCATGAGAAATTCTCATCCGGCCTTCCGCCCGGAATGCGGAATTGCACGCAGCCGAATCACACGTAATCGACGCCGCCCGGCCTGCGCACGGTCGTCATTCTTCGGTCTCATCGGCCGTGGTACCGCGGTACCGTCCACGGCCGAGAATCATCCGCTGGTAGCTGCTGTTCAGCGGTTTCGCATTCCTACTGTGGAGACATGGCCGCCGGCGGGACAGTCCGCGGGCCGGATCCGCCACGGATATCAGGGGATGCGAAATGATCGAGATCAATCGGCTGGTCAAGAGATACGGCGAGAAGACCGCCGTCGACGGCCTCGACTTCACCGTCCGGCCCGGAGTGGTCACGGGCTTTCTCGGCCCCAACGGCGCGGGCAAGTCCACCACGATGCGCATGATCGTCGGACTGGACGAGCCGAGCGCCGGGTCGGTCACGGTCAACGGCCGCCGCTACGCCACGCACCGCGCGCCACTCCAAGAGGTGGGGGCGCTGCTGGAGGCCAAATCGATCCACCCCGGACGGTCCGCCTTCCACCATCTCAACGCCCTCGCGCTCACCCACGGCATTCCGCGCCGCCGGGTGGATGAGGTCATCGAGCAGGCCGGTCTCAGTCAGGTGGCCCGTAAGCGGGCGGGCGCGTTCTCGCTGGGGATGGGACAGCGTCTGGGCATCGCCGCCGCGCTGCTCGGGGATCCGCAGACGGTGATTCTGGACGAGCCGGTGAACGGTCTCGATCCGGAGGGCGTGCTGTGGATACGTAACCTGCTCACCGGACTCGCCGCCGACGGCCGCACCGTCTTCGTCTCGTCCCATCTGATGAGCGAGATGGCGCTGACAGCGACCAATCTGGTGGTCGTGGGGCGGGGCAAGCTGCTCGCCGACACCACGGTCGAGCGGTTCATCCAGGACGCCGGGGGTCACAGCGTGAAGGTCGTCACCGCCGACCCGGCCCGGCTGCGGGATCTGCTGCGCGGCCCCGATGTGGAGATCACCGCGGGCGAGAGCGCGGAGGAGCTCCAGGTCGTCGGGCTGGACGCGCGGCAGATCGGTGCGACGGCGTTCGACCACGGGGTTCCGCTCTATGAACTCACCCCGCAGACCGTCTCGTTGGAGGAGGCGTTCATGGGAATGACAGGCGACGCCGTCGAGTACCACGGCAGCCTCGCCGCAACCCCTCTCGGGAGCGCCGCATGACCACCCTGACCCCTGCCCCTGCCCCCGCCGCTGCCGACACCCGGGGCCGGCCCGCCTACAAGGTGACCGGCCCACGCGTCCTGCGCGCCGAATGGGCCAAGCTCTGGTCGCTGCGCTCCACCTGGATCACCCTGAGCCTGTCCTTGGCGCTGCTGATCGCGCTCGGCATGATCTTCGCCTCGACCTACGCGCCCGGTGCCGACGCACGCGGCCCCGGCGCGGAGGCCGCGGACGCGGTCGCCGTCGCTCTCGGCGGCCTCAACTTCGCCCAGCTGGCCATCGGAGTGCTGGGCGTGCTGGTCATGGCCGGGGAGTACTCCACCGGCACGATCCGCTCCACACTCGCCGCGGTCCCGACCCGGCTGCCCGTGCTGTGGTCCAAGGTCATCAGCTATGGCGGGACGGCGTTCCTCACCGCCGGTGTCACGGTGTTCGTGTCCTTCTTCGCGAGCGGGAGGATGCTGGACGGTACGGACATCGCGCTCGGCATCTCCTCCCCCGGCGTGGTGCGCGCTCTCCTGGGGGCCGGGGCCTATCTCGCACTGGTCGGCGTCCTGGGGGTCGCGCTGGGCGCGCTGATCCGTTCGGTCGCCGGTGGCATCGGACTGCTGGTCACCACACTGATGCTGCTGCCGCTCCTCACCAGCCTGCTGCCCACCACGCTGAGGGACAACATCACCCCGTATCTGCCCAGCAGCGCGGGAGGCTCGATGTTCGCGCTGCACCCGGCGAGCGATGCCCTCAGCCCGGGGGCGGGGCTCGCGGTCTTCGCCGGCTGGGTCGTGCTGGCCCTCGCCGGCGCCGCCTGGCGGCTCGCGCGCTCGGACGCGTGACCTGCTCGGACGCGTGACCCGGGTCTGGTGTGTGACCCGGGTCTGGTGCGTGACCCGGGTCAGGCGCGTGACCCGGGTCAGGCGCGTGACCTGCTCGGGTGCGTGATCTCGCGCCCGGACGTGTGACCTGTGCCGGTCCGCCGCCTCCGGTCGCTCTACAGTGATCGCAGTGCGGTACGGACCGGCCCGAAGGAGAAGGGGGCGAGGCCGTGCGAAGCAGCGGCACCCCGCGGGGCGGGCCGAGCAGCGCACCGCGGCGCGTGCTCAAGGGCACTCCGCACGGCGAGCCCTTCCCGCCCGAACTCGACGCGTTGTGGAGCAGTCCACTGGTGCGCCGGGCCGCCGGTACGGCCCGCCGACTGCGAAGGGTGAGCCGCGAACATCCCGTACTGCTCGACTCCCTGCTCGCCCTCGCCGTCCTGGCGATCGGGCTGGGCAATCTGTTCCTGCCGGCGGGAGGGGACCGGGAGGGCGGGCGGCACGGCACCTTCG
The DNA here is from genome assembly GCF_000718095.1 of Streptomyces scopuliridis RB72. Taxonomy (GTDB): domain Bacteria; phylum Actinomycetota; class Actinomycetes; order Streptomycetales; family Streptomycetaceae; genus Streptomyces; species Streptomyces scopuliridis. Next base: position 412,101 of record NZ_JOEI01000002.1, read on the forward strand.
CCAGCTCCCTGACGCTCGCCGAGCAGCACGTACCCCTCGCACTGATCCTGGTGTCGCTGGCCGGGCAGGCCCTGCCGCTGGTCTGGCGGCGCCGGGCACCGTCGGCCGTGCTGGCGGCGGTGCTCCTCTGCTGCGTACTCCAGTGGTCACTGGGCGTGCCGCTGCGCAGCGCGGTCGGTCTGATGGTCGCGCTCTACTCCCTGGCGCGGTACGACTCGGTCAAGAGGCTGCCGTGGGCGGCGCTGTGCACTGCGGCGGCGCTCAGTGTGGCGGCGTTCCGGGTGCCGCCGCTCACCGCGCAGTCCCTGTCGAGTCTGTTCCTGCTGTGCGCCGCCGCCACCGCCGCCGTGGCGCTCGCGCTGGTGGTGCGGGTACGCCAGGCCCAGCTCAGCGCGCTGGCCGACCGGGCGGCGCAGGTGGAGATCGAACGTGAGCAACGCGTCCAGCTGGCCACCTTCGCCGAGCGGTCCAGAGTCTCCCGCGAGATGCACGACATCGTCGGCCACAACCTCGCCGTCATCATCGGCCTCGCGGACGGCGCCGCCGCCGCCCCGGACGCGGCCCGCGGCGCCGAGGTGCTGCGTCTTATCGCGGGCACCGGCCGACAGGCGCTGAGCGAACTGCGCCGCACGCTGGGCGCGCTGCGCGAACGCCCCGACGGGATCAACGACGCCGTCGAGCTGAACCCCCAGCCGGGCATCACCGACCTCGCCGGGCTGCTGGACCGTATCCGGGCCGCCGGGCCACAGGTCACGTATCGCGGCGCCGGCGACCCGGACACCCTGGCCCCGGGCGTACAGCTCGCCGTGTACCGCATCGTCCAGGAGGCGCTGACCAACAGCCTGAAGCACGCCGGGCCGGCGACGACCGTACGTGTGGTACTGAGCGTCACCGACCGGGAGGCCGACATACGCGTCCGGGACAGCGGGCGTCCCGACGGCTCACCGGCGTCCGGACCCGGCGGCGACACGGGGCAGGGTCTGGTCGGGATCGCGGAGCGCGCGGCTCTCGCGGGCGGCAGCGCCGAGGCGGGGCCCACCGAGGACGGCGGTTGGATGGTGCACGCAGTCCTGCCGCTGCTCCCGCCGCCTCCCCGGTCTCAGCCCCTTCCCTCTCCCTCTCCCCATCCCTCTCCTCCTCCCCCTCCACCGCCCGTTCCGCCCCGCTCCGCAGAGGAACCGCCCCCATGACCACCGTGCTCATCGTCGACGACCAGCCGCTGCAACGCCTCGGCTTCCGCCTGCTGCTCGAAGCCGACCCCGGCACCACGGTCGTCGGCGAGGCCGGGCACGGCGCCGAGGCCGTCGAGCGTACGGCGGCGCTGCGGCCGGACGTGGTCCTGATGGACATCCGGATGCCGGGGATGGACGGCGTCGAGGCCACCCGTCGCATCGTGGCCTCCGGGAGCCGCTCGCGCGTACTCGTCCTCACCACCTTCGACCTGGACGAATACGCCTACGGCGCGCTGCGCGCCGGAGCCAGTGGGTTTCTGCTCAAGGACGCGCTGCCCGACGAGCTGCTCGCCGGAATCCGCGCGGTCGCCGCGGGTGACGCGGTGGTCGCCCCGGCGCTGACCCGCCGGCTGCTGGACACCTTCATCCAGCGCGTCCCGGCCCCCTCCGAACACGCGCTCTCCGACCGCGCGGGCCGGGCGGAGACCGATGCCCGGCTGGCGGCCCTGACCGGGCGTGAGCGGGAGGTGCTGTCGGCCATGGCCCGCGGGTTGACCAACGGTGAGATCGCCGAGCTGCTGGTGCTGTCGGAATCGACCATTAAGACCTATGTCAGCCGGGTGCTGACGAGGATCGGCGCCCGTGACCGTGTACACGCTGTCATCATCGCCTATGAGACCGGTATCGCCCGGACGGACCGGCCCCCGTCCCGGTGATGAGGACCCGGGCGTCGGCATCAGCATCGGCATCGGCATCGGCATCGGCATCGGTGGAACGGAGGGACGCGCCGGATGAATACGATCACCAACTGGCTCGGCGGTCTCTCCGGCCCCGTGATCTACGCCGTGGTCGGCGCGCTCGTCTTCTGCGAGGACGCCTTCTTCTTCGGCCTTGTGCTGCCCGGCGAGACCGCCGCCGTACTGGGCGGGCTGCTGGCCGTCCACGGCGAGGTGTCGGTGTGGTGGCTGACGGTGGTCGTGGTGGTCGCCGCGATCCTGGGCGACAGCACCGGCTATGCGGTGAGCCACCACTTCGGCGACCGGATCCTGGCGACCCGGAGCCTGCGCAAGCGCGAGGACCAGGTCGAGCGGGCGCGCGAGATGATTCGCGTGCGGGGCGCCTCGGCGGTGTTCGTGGCCCGCTTCATCGCGTTCCTCCGCGCGCTGATGCCGGCGCTGGCGGGGCTCTCGGACGTGCCGTACCGACGGTTCCTGTTCTTCAACGCGATGGGCGGGCTGTGCTGGGGCGTGAGCTGTACGGCCGTGGGCTACTTCGCCGGGGCCGCGTTCACCAGGATCGAGTCACAGGTGGGGCAGATCGCCGGGGCCGTGATCGCCGGGGTGGTCGTGCTCGCGCTGGCCGTGTGGGCGTACCGGCGGCACCGCCGGACACACCCACCGCACCACTGACCAAGTCCCGCCCCGGGCCGTCCGGCCTCAACGGCCCTGCAGCGCCTTGACGTTGTTGCCGAACGTCCAGCCCTTCGACCCGTCCCAGTTGAGCGACCAGGTCATCAGACCCTTCAGCCCGTTGCCGTAGGTGTGCCAGGCCTGCGACACCAGATTCGGCGCCATATACCCGCCCCCGGCGCCCGGTTGGGCGGGCAGTCCCGGCACCTGCTTGTCATAGGGGACCTTGATCGTGGTGCCCTGGACGACCAGCCCCCTGTTGAGACAGTCCGTCTGCGCGGTGAACCCCTGGACCGTACCGGCGGAGTACGAGTCGCCGGAGCAGCCGTACATGCTGCCGTTGTAGTACTGCATGTTGAGCCACCAGAGCCGGCCGTTGTCGGCGTACTTCTTCACGATGGGCAGATACGCGCCCCAGATCGAGCCGTACGCCACACTGCCCCCGGTGACATAGGCCGTCTCGGGCGCCATCGTCAGACCGAAGTTCGAGGGCATCTGGGCCAGTACGCCGTCGATGATGCGGATGAGGTTGGCCTGCGAGGCGGACAGTGTGTTGATGTTGCCGCTGCCCACGAGCCCGGTCTCGATGTCGATGTCGATGCCGTCGAAGTTGTACTTCTTCAGGATCGGCACCACCGTCGCGATGAACCGGTCGGCGACGGCGCTGGAGCTGAGGTCGATCCCGGCCGCCGCGCCGCCGATGGACATCAGGGTCGTGAGACCGGACGCCTTCGCCTGGCACATCTCGGCCGGGGTCGCGACCTTCACTGTCGCGTCCATCCCCTCCTCCCACAGGACGGTGCCGTCCGAGCGGATGACCGGGAACGCCGCGTTGATCACGTTGTAACCGTGGTCGCGGATACGGGCATCCGTGATCGGAATCCATCCGAGCGGCGGATGTACGCCGTTCGCCGCGCCGTCCCAGTTCTCCCAGTAGCCCTGGAGCACCTTGCCGGTGGGCTTCGACTTGACCGCGCAGGTGTCGGCGGCCGGAGCGGCGCCGGGCGCCGCCGCGGCGACCAGCGTCTGCATGACGAAGGCCATGGCGAGGCCGACCCCCAGCACGCGCGATATTCGGCGGATCATGCTGTGCTCCCTTCCGACCATGCCCGCCCGCGACCGCGTCGGTGCGGCGGACTGGGAACGTACGCCGGGTAGTTGGGGGAACCGTAGAGTGGTCCAGACCTGCCGTCAATAGGTCTGGACCAACCAGGTCTGGACCAATTGACCGCATGCCCCATCCGTCACATGCCTATCGGCCACGGCGTTTCGGCCATCACCGTATCCGTACCCGGTCCGCACGCCCCAAGGGTGGATGCATCACGCACGTTGCGTATATCGCGCTCCCCTGCGAAATCCGTCCCGTCTCAAACACGTGCGTTCGATATCGCGCTCCCGTCGTTGACCACGGTGAACCTGAGCAGACTCCAACGACCGTGCAGAAGGAGTGCAGTTGACCTCAGTCGACACCAAGAACACGCGAGCCGCGCAAGCCGTCACACCGCCGCCGCCACCGCCCGCCGAGATCACCTACACGGGGGAATACTCCGTGAACCCACTCGGTGAAGTCTCCTTCCGCAAGCTGTGTGCCCAGCTTCCGTCGGTCCTGCGCCGCATCACCCGGATGTCCTGGGACATCGATCGCCGGGCCGTACTGCTGCTCGTGGCCTGCCAGTTGGTCACCGGCGTGGCCGCGGCGGTGCTGCTGACCGCCACCGCCGGGGCGATGCGTCCCATCCTGGCCGGCGGCGCCATCACGGACCGGCTGCACCAGGCCCTGCCGGCCCTGCTCCTCGTGGCCGGGGCGGCCGCCCTCACCCGCGCCGCCGGCGCCCTCGCCACGTACGCGTCGCGGCGGATCACACCCAAGCTCACGACCGCGACGGACACCGCCCTCGTGGAGGCGGTCTGCCGGGTCGAAGCGGCGGCCTACGCGGTGGACGGGTTCGCCGACCGGCAGGAGGCCGCGGAGATGGGCGTGCTCCGCACCCATGTGATGGTCACCGACGCACAACGCTTCATGTCGGCGCTGATCAGGATGGTCACGGCGGGCGGTGTGCTGTCGGTCCTGAACGTACTGATGCTGCCGCTGCTTCTCCTCGCGGTGCTCCCGGCCGGCATCGGAGCGGTGCTCACCGCCCGCGTCGACTACGAGATCCACTACGCGAACATCGCCGACCGCAACGTACGGGGCATGATGCGGTGGTGGTCGACAACGCCCAAGTACGGCGACGAGGTCCGTGCCAACGGCATGACCGACTACCTGCTGTACTGGTACCGGTCCCTGTCGCAACGCGTCGACCGGCGCACACTCGCCGCGGCTCCACGGACGCTGCGCATCGCGTTGGTGTCGTCGTTCACCGGCGGAGTGTTCCTCGTCGCCACCTGGGCGGCCCTCGCCTGGCTGGCCGTGACGGGCCGGGTCGCGCTCGCCATCGCCGCCACCGCGGTCGTCGCCGTGCAGACCACGCTGGCCGCGCTGTCGCAGGTCATTGTGAACGGGGCCGCGGTGTTCCATACGAGCCTCTACCTGAGCGACATGCAGGCGTTCCTCGACGACGCCGGCGAACGGGCGCCCCAGCGCGGCGAACTGGCCGTGAGCGCACCGGTGGAGGAGATCCGGCTGACAGAGGTCACCTACCAGTACCCGGGGAAGGACAGGCCGGCCGTCGACGGTGTCTCCCTCACCCTGCGACGTGGGGAGATCGTCGCGATCGTCGGGGTGAACGGCTCGGGCAAGTCCACTCTCACCCGTCTCATCACCGGCATCTACCTCGCCGACAACGGCCGGGTGACCTGGAACGGCGCGGATACCGCAAGCGGCATCGCTCCTGGGCAACACCAGCCCCAAGAGCAACCGCCGGGCACTGGACGTGGCCGTGGCATCCTCAGGGACCGAGACCCTGCTCACGGTCCTGCCCGCGTTGGCGCAGGCCCTGGACCGCCACCCCGTCCCGATCGACTATGACCGCCGCCGCAGACTCTTCAGCCCCGACAGCGTCCACTTCGATCACATCGCCTACCAGGCGCTCTGCCGACGCCACGGCTGGCGGATGCAGGCTCCCGTCCAGATCAAGCGCCTGCACTGGCACCTGGCACGACTCCTGCTGGGCGCAGATCCCGGAGCCGCCTCACGCACACCCGCCGGACACCTGGCTTTCCACTATCGGCTCCACCCCGACCTGCATGAGCTCCTGCGCGATCAGGCAGCCGCGAATCTGAGAGCCCACGGCATCGACGAGCCCGTGACCTGGGATCCACCGCCAGACTGGATCACGGATCCCGTCCTTCCACCTGGTCCCGAGACGATCAAACGCAGCCAGCTCGCGCAGCATGCCGCGGACGGACCAGAGCCGGCCGAGCTCGGCCGCCTGCTCGGCCTGGACGACGCTCGTCTCCTCCTCGCGATCGAGACGTTCGGCACCACCGCACCGCAACCCCGCCAGCAGCGGCCGCCTGCCCCGGGTCGGCGCACCCCGCGGCAGGGAGCCCTGGCCCCGCAAAGCCTTCAACGGCTCTACCAGGAGCAGAAGTTGTTGCAGCACCAAATTGCCGAGCTGGCAGGATGCAGCATCAACACCGTCCGGCAGGCACTCGACGAAGCGGGCATCCAGATCCGCACACGCCGCCCAGTCGGCCACCTTGAGAAAACCATCTCCCGCGCCTGGCTGGAGAAGGAGTACCCCCACAAGGGACGCTCGTCGCCCGACATCGCGCGCGAACTGGGCGTCGGCAAGAACGATGTGATGCGGCTGGTGAACAAGTGGGGCATCCCCCGACACCCCACCAGTCAGTTCACCAATCCTTTTGCATCACTCGACACCGAGCTGTCGCCCGCGATGCACGCCGTCAGCCGGACGAAGAACTGCGTCCAGCGCCTACGGCACCTCACCGTGACCTCCAGACACAGCACTCTCCAGGACGCCGCTGACGAACTCAGCGTCACCTGGAGCACTCTCAAATACCAACTGAAGCGGATCGAGGAAACGGCGGGCTTCACCATCATCGACATCCGACGGTCCCGGCCCCTCACCATCACGGAAGACGGACGTCGCTTCCTCGACGAAGCCATGCATCTCCTCTCCCTGCTCGATAACCGCGCAGCGTGACCGCTGCACACCGCCAGGAGCAGGAGGATGCCCAATTCCAGACGATGCGATCAGTGCGCACTGCTCTCGGACCACGAGAGTCTGGACTGGGTCTCCCGTCTGATGCGGACAGCAGGTCAGTTCGTCACAGCCGATGAGGGGACGCGAGGGACTGCGGAGTTGGGGTCGAAGCCTTCGAACGCCAGTCCAATGACGAAGCCCGCCACCTCCTCCAGCTGGAGGACGCGATCCAGCGCCCCAAGAATCGCTGGCGTCCCGCCGACATCGCGCACCAACTCGCCGACGACATGCAGTGCCGCAGAATCGTCGCCGCACATCGCCACAGTCACGCCGGACCGGCCACTCTCGGGAGAGCTCGTCCACTGGTCAGCGGGAAAGAGATGGAATGCCTTGACAACATGAGCTCCCGGAGCAAGTCCGGCGATCCGCCTCGCCATCGACTCGCCGTGCTCGGTGAGCAGAACGCCGACACCATGCGCGACAGCGTTCGTGGGATCGATCAACGGCATCCCCTCAAGCACGCCGTCGGACGCGCCCACCAAGCCCAGCATGTCCTCGACGCCGTCCCAGGACACGGCGAGGAGCACCGCATCACGCCCGATGACCGCCTCACGCGGCGCGACGGCGAGCACTCCGTGCCCCAACCGCTCAGCAAGCTTCTCCGCCTTGACCTGCGACCGCCCGCCGATCGCCACCTCGTGCCCTGCGCGTGACCAGCCCTCACCCAAGGCCGCCGCCAGCGTCCCTGTTCCCAGGATCCCGATGCGCATCGTCGCTTCCTCTCAAGTGGCAGTCAGATTGGGCAGTCACATTAGGGAAGGTGTTACGCACCGAACGGTGCGCAACGACCACGCGATGATGGGCGACGAGATGACTGATCACGAATGCCACTGCTACGAGTTGGTCGCTGACTGCCGTCTGCGCGCGGCCACCGATCTCTTCGCCCACACATGGGATCCCGTTGTGCTGGCGGCTCTTCGCACGGGCCCGCGTCGACGCCGCGAGCTGCGCGCCACGATCGGCGGCATCAGCGACAAGGTCCTGACCGACACCCTGCATCGTTTGCTCTCCAGCGGCCTGGTCGACCGCCACGCACACGCCGAAGCGCCACCTCGCGTCGAATACAGCCTCACAAGCCTGGGGCAGAGCCTCGTCGAGGGTCCCATGATGGCGCTCGGACGCTGGGCAATCGAGCACGGTGACGAGCTTCTCGAAGCCCAGGAGAACGCGGCACGGAGACCATCCGACTCGGCGGCGCCCCCGTCAGAGACGCAACGAGCCGGATGAATACCCTCTGGCAAGCCTTTCTGGCGTTCCCACAGGTCACGCCAACACGAGGCACTGCTTGACCTACTCCACAACGAGCACGTCATGGAAACCCAGTTGCCCGATCCGAACGCCGCTGACAATGTCCCGGCCATGCCTACCTTCTCCGCGCACGACGGGACCAAGCTCGCCTATCACGTGTTCGGAGACGGCCCTCCGGTGGTCTGCCTCCCCGGAGGCCCGACGGATTCCGCTTACCTCGGCGACCTCGGCGGCCTCTCCGCCCACCGGCAGCTGATCAGGCTGGACCTCCGGGGCACCGGCCAGTCCGCGACACCACAGGACACCGCCTCCTGCCGCTGCGACCGGCTCGTCGACGACGTCGAGGCCCTGCGCGATCACCTTGGCCTCGCCCAGATGGATCTGCTCGCGCACTCCGCCGGCGCCAATCTGGCCACGCTCTACGTGAGCCGCCACCCCGAAAACGTCAGCAAGCTCGCGCTGATCACGCCAAGCGTCAGGGCTGTGGGCCTCACGATCACAGGAGACCTCCGGCTGAAGACCGCACAACTCCGCCGGAACGAACCGTGGTTCCCACAGGCGTTCGCGGCCCTGGAAGCGATCGTGGCGGGCAAGGCCACCGCCGACAGCTGGAATGCCATCGCACCGTTCTCCTACGGCCGCTGGGACCAGGCGGCCCAGGCGCATCAGGCCGCCGGGGACGAGCGGATGAACCCGGAGATCGTCGCTGCCTTCGGCGCCGAAGGCGCTTTCACCCCGGACACCACCCGCACCGCACTCGCCCAGTTCACCCCGCCGGTCCTCCTCCTGGCCGGTGAAGCCGACCTCGGAGCCCCTCCCCACACCATGGCCGAGTTCGCGGACCTCTTCCCGAACGCCGAACTCGTCGTCCAGCCCGGCGCCGGACACTACCCGTGGCTCGACGACGCCGACCAGTTCGTGGCGACCACCGCAGCTTTCCTGGGACACATCACCGCCCCGTCGTCATAACCCCAGCCGTGGACGTTCCCCGGACGAAACCACGTGGCACAACGGAAAGTAACCGCCCTCGCCGACCACCAGGCACCGGATTGCTCACCATGCACCGACGCGGCCAGTGCTCACGACATCCGGATTCCGGCGTTTCCGCAGGGCCCAGTGCTAACGATCAAGGGGAACCTACACCCCGCCCCCACCACAGCGGGGGCGGGGCACCGGCACGGCGCGGCGGCCGGCCGACGCCCGCGCGCCGGCCCGCGACCAGCCGCTCAGCAGCAGGGCGACGACGAGGGCGATACCGAACGCGAGGCGCGGGTCCATGAGGCCCCTGGCGCTGACGCTGCTGATACCGCTGTCGGCCTGGTGGCTGACGCTGCACACGGCCACGGCCACGGCCGCGGCGGTCGATCTGGCGGGCCTCGGCGGCCTGCGGTCGTGCCGGGCGTCGCCGGGCAGGCGGGACTTTGAAGACAGGCCCGAGGTCCGCCGTCTTCGGTCTTACGACCTACAGCGGCGGTACTTGAGTACAGGACGGGCTTCTCCCGTCATTGCCTCGCCATCACCTCGTTCACCAGGTCGAGAGCGAGGTCGCGCGTGTGGTGCACCGGGAGGTGGACATCGGTGTACCACTCCTCGGTGGCCTCGGGGTGCGGTCCCACGACCCCGACGCGGCCCGCGCCGAACGGTGCGACGAGCGCGGCGACCGTGCCATTGGGGTAGGTGGCCAGGACCGTGGCGTCCGCGCCGTTGTCGAGGAGGAAGAGGGGTCCGTCCTGGAAGAAGAGGGTGCGTGGCCGGCCGCGCCATCGCACCTCGACCAGTGTGTCGTTGTCGTCGTGGACCGTTGAGCCGGCCGAGGAGTTGTACTGGTCGGTGTCGCCCGGCAGCAGAGCGAACCCCGGGGTGGCCCCGGCCAGATAGCCGCCGAGGCAGAAGCCCAGATAACACCCCCCGCCCCGGACGTACGCACGGACGGCGCCGCGCTGTCGCTCCAGTTGCCGGTAGCCGTGCGACAACGTCCCGCCGCCCGGCTGCGCGTACACCCGCGCGCGGGCCAACGACTCTGCCGACAGGGGCAGTTCCTCGTCCGGACCGGTGTAGCGGACATCCAGGCCCCAGGGGCCGGCGGCGAGCAGCACGGCCACGGCCTCCGGGCAGCCGGGCCTGGCGGCGGGCCCTCGGTAGACGAGGGCCCGGTCCGGTCCGGCGGGTGTCATGAGCCTCGCGTCCGGGCATCGAAAGCCGGGATGTCGAAAGCCCGGACATGCGGAGCCGGGGCGTCGCGGGCCGGGGCGTCGCTTTCCGGGGCGTCGCTTTCCGGGACGGGGCGCCTCTCGACAACGCCTTCGGCGGGGATACCGCGCCAGCTCGTGCCCGGTGTGAGGTGCTCGCCCTTCATCAGCAGCGACAGCGCGCCGAGCTGGACGTCCTCGCCGACGACGGAGTCGTACAGCACGACCGCGCGGGTGCCGACGCTCGCCCCGTCCTCGACCGTGACCAGCGACATCTTCATGACGCGGTCCTCGAACAGATGCGTTTGCAGCGATACGCGCAGACCGACCGCGGCGTTGTCCCCGATGTCCACGAGGTCGAACTCCGTGAGGAAGGTCGTGCCGATCCAGGTGCCTCGTCCGATGCGCGCCCCGAACCGCCGCAGGATCACCGGCAGATACGGCGTTCCGATCAGGAAGCCCACCCCGGCCGGCACCGCCGCCGCCTCGAAGAGGCCGGTGACGAACTCGGTGCGGCGTACGAACAGACTCCACAGCGGTTCGACCCGGGGCCGGTAGACCCCGATCACCACCCGCTTGACCGCCGCGCAGTACGAGATCACCATGAGGCTCGCGATCATCACGAGGACCGGCGCCAGCAGCACGGGCACCAGCAGGCCGGGACGGCGGGTCAGCCAGGACAGCGCCAGCAGATACAGGTACGCGCTCACGGCCAGCACCGACGCGGGCATCGTGATGCGGAAGAACTCGATGCCCAGGCGTTGGAGTACGGCCCTGCGGGTCGGCCGGAAGGTCAGTTCCTCGGGGAACGATCCGCTGCTCTGGCGGACAGGCAGCCGGATCGCGGGCGAGCCCAGCCAGGTGGTGCCGTCGGGTACGTCACCCTGCGGCGGGACCGTACCCACTCCGACCAGGGACCCTGGTCCGGTGCGCGTTCCGGCGAGCAGGAGCGCGGAGTTGCCGATGAACGCGCGCTCCCCGACCTCGGTGGGGCCGAACGCGACCTGCCCTGCCGCGAAGGTGGCACCACCGACATTGGCCAGGTCCGCGACGAAGCTGCCGTCGCGGAGGGTGAGCAGGCCCGGGTCGATGTGCGAGACGGTGGAAACCTCGGCGCCCCGGCCGATCCGCGCGCCGAGCAGCCTGAGCCAGGGCGCGGTGCAGAGGGTGGCGTACAGCGAGTTGGTGAAGGTGAGGCTGATCTCCAGCAGCTTGTCCGACACCCACTTGCGTACGCCGAGCGAGGAGCGCACCGGATGGATACCGACCGGCACTCTCCGCAGGATCAGCCGCTTGCCCACGGCGACCACACAGCAGACCGTGACCACGAACACCGGACCGGACAGCGCCGTGGCGACGACGCCGGCCGCGAGGCCCCAGGTCAGCGTCGCCCACCAGAACAGCGCGATCCCCGGCACAGTCATCGCCACTGCGGCGGTCTCCAGCAGCACCAGTCCGGCGAGCGCGGCGGCGAGATGGCGCGGCCGCCATCCGTCCGTACGACGCTGGGCGCGCATCATGGCCTCGACGCCGGGGGCGAGCGCGTCCACCGGGCGCGGCGGCGATCCGGCCACGCGCGCGCCGGCGGGAATCGCCTCGTCCTGTCCGATGACGGACTGTTCGCCGAGGCCGGCCCCCGCTCCCATGCGTGCGCCGGGTTCGAGGACCGCGTTGGCTCCTACGAAGGCGTGCGGCCCGATCTCGATCGGGGCGACCGTCACCCAGCCGTCCGCCACCCGCCACGGACTCACGGAGACGCCGTAGCCGATCGAGGTGTCCCCGCCGACGCGCAGCAGGGCGGGCAGCGTGATCGTGTGGGTGGCGATGGTGGTACGCGGTCCGATACGCGCGCCGAGCAGCCGTAGATAGGCTGCCATCATGGGCGAACCGCTCAGCACCGGCAGCGGCCCGAAGCTCAGCAGCAGATGCACCACCCAGAGCCGTATGTAGACCGGGCCCCACAGCGGGTAGCGGCCCGGCCGGATGCCCGCCGACAGCGGGCGCACGAGAGCGACCGGTACGAGCCAGCGCACGACCAGATAGCTGAGATACACACCGAGCGTCGTCTGCGCCGACGTCCGGACCGAGATCCGGCCGCCGTGCCGGCTGTACACGTACGCCACCGGCAGGCTGAGCACGAGCAGCAGCAGGTAGATCACACCCGCCTGGGCCGCCCCCGCGCCCGCGATACGGCCGTTGGTGTGACGGATCGGCGCGGGGCGGGGTGGCGCGGACAGCTGCGTCGTGTTCTCCGTGGCGCTCAGCCGGGCCGCGAGACCGCGCACGGTCGGATACGCGTAGAGGTCGCGCAGCGCGGTGTTCGCGCCGATGTCCCGGCCGCGCAACACCGATACGACCCGGGCCGCAAGCAGCGAGTGGCCCCCGAGGTCGGTGAAGAAATCCGCCTCGGCCGACAGCGCCTCGGGCCCGATCCCGAGGACCTCCGCCCAGGCGTCCCGTACCCGCGTCTCCAGCGCGCCTTCGGCCGCGACCAGCCGGCCGCCGCCCACCAGCCGCCGGCCGGTGGGGGCGGGCAGCCGCTTACGGTCCACCTTGCCGCTGGCCATGGCGGGAAGACCGGGGAGGATGTCCAGGAAGGACGGCACCATGTACGCGGGGAGTCTGCGCCACAGGCTTTCGTGCACCCGGGTGATCAGGGTGTCTTCCTCTTCCTCGCGGCCTGGTGCGCGCACCACGTAGGCGCACAGTTCACTGCTTCCCCCGCCACCGGCGCGGTCCGGAGGGGGCGTCAGGGCGGTGACCGCCTCGGCCACGCCGGGATCCTCCAGCAGGACGCTGTCGATCTCGCCGAGATCCACCCGGTATCCCCGGATCTTCACCTCGTCGTCGGCCCGGCCCAGGAACTCGACCTCGCCGTCCCGGGTTATCCGGCCGAGGTCCCCGGTGCGGTAGAGCCGGCTGCCCCGGGGGGCCAGCGGGTGCTCGATGAACCGGTCGGCGGTCAGCTCCGGCCGCCCGACGTAGCCGTCGGCGACGCCGGGGCCCCCGATACAGATCTCACCGGTCTCGCCGTCGGCCACGGGCCGGAGTTGTTCGTCGAGCAGCACCACCGAATAGGTCGGCAGCGGTCTTCCGATCGTCACCGCCCTGCCCGGCGTCAGTTCCGCCCAGGTCGCCGTGACGGTGGCCTCGGTCGGGCCGTACGTGTTGAGCATGCGCCGCCCCGGCCTGCTCCAGCGCTCGACCAGCTGTCCGGGGCAGGCCTCACCGCCGACGACGATGCTGCGGATGTACGGCAGCTCCGCCGGGATCGTCTCCAGCAGCGTCGGCACGCAGTAGAGCATCGTGATCCGCCGGCTGTGCAGGAACTCGCCGAGTTCCGCGCCGAGATGACCGGAGCCGTCCGGGCCCGCGACGACCGTGGCGCCGACCGACCAGGTCGGCCAGATCTCCTCGATGGAGAAGTCGAAGGAGATCGTCATGCCCTGGTACACCCGGTCCTCCGGCCGCACGTCGTAGACCTTGGGCACGACATCGAGGAAGTTGCAGATGCTCGACTGGGCGACCTTCACCCCCTTGGGCCTGCCGCTCGACCCGGAGGTGTACATAATGTACGCGGCGGGGCGACCGTCCTCGGGGCCGGGCTCGTGCGGGAGCGGCCGGGTGGTGGGTACGACGGCGAGTTCGCGGCCGTACGAGTCCAGCTCGACCACCCGGCAGGCGAGACCGTCCACAGCCGGCGCGAGAGCGGACGTGGTCAGCACCAGATCCACGGCGGCGTCCTCCATGATGAAGGCGAGCCGGTCCGGAGGGGACGCCGGATCGATCGGCACGAACACCGCTCCGGCCTTCCCCACCCCGAGCAGGGACACATACACCTCCACCGACCGCGGTATCAGGATCGCGACCCGGGCCCCCCGGCCTATCCCGAGACCATGGAGGAAGTGCGCGAGCTGGTTGGCGCGCGCGTCGAGTTCGGCGTAGGTCAGTGCGTGGTCCGCCCACTCAAGTGCCGTGGCCGACGGGGTACGGTCACAGGCGGCCTCGAAGACGGAGTGCAGGCGCCGGCCCGCCCCTCCTGACGGCAGTCCACGCGCGGAGTCGAGCAATCTCATGACGTCTTTCCTTCATCGCGGCGCACGGCGGGACTTCGGGGGTGAGGTTCCGAATCCCGGGATGTCATACGACGGGAGAGCCACCAGCCCGGACGGGGGGCACGGGGCCCACCACTGTCCGGCGAATCGTTCGATCCAGCGATCGATCAAGCCGCTTCATCAGTGAAACGGCATCCACGCGTTTCGGCATCCTGAGCGGACGGGCTCCGGGGTCGGTGCGCTCAGGTCGGCTGCGACCGGCCGAAGAGGAGGTCGTACCCGGGCGGGAGCTGGAGGAGGACCCGGCGCATCAGTTCCTCGCCGGCGGAGTCGGCCACGACGCTCAGAACGGCGCCCACGTCCCACTTCGCGGTCTCCTCGTTCGCTCCCTCGATCCACGCTGCGGTGGCCCGGACGAACCGCTCCGGGGTGAGCGGCTCGGCGGCCGGGAGCGGGTCGAGGAGCACCAGGGCGCAGGATTCCGGCAGCCGGGCGGCCAGTTCGGCCCTCTCGGCCCCGACCACATGGGCGCCCAGCAGCGCCAGCACGACACGGACCGCCCGTTCGGCTTCCTGCGGCGTGGAGTACTCACCACGCTCCTGGACCGCGGCCAGGAACGCGTCCCACCGCATCACCATGGCGGCCGCACCTCCTCCTCAGCTCCTGCCCCGAAGCTCCTGCCCCGTCGGGAAGCCCGCGGCTCAGGCCGGGTGCGCCCGGACCGACACCTTGAGATCCTGGTGTCCGCCACTGGCGACCATCCGTACCTCGTCCTGGTCGCTGATCTCCGCAAGGACGATGCCGGTCTCGTCCGCGTACAACGCGTGCCCGCCCGGCCCCAGCCGGTCCGTACGGTGCACCACCACGACGTCCTCGTCCTCCGGAGCCCTGTCGGGCGCGTCCGGGTACGCGAAGACCAGCGTGTACGTATCCGACATTCCCATGCGGCCTCCTGAAACAGCTCACCTCTCACGGAGAGCGGCGCCTCTGTGGCATCGGGGAACCCGTAGGCACGGCGAGTGGGCCCCGCCACCGGCGGGCCCCACCACCGATCAAACCAAACGGACCCTACGGCCGCATCCCGGCCGCACGCGGCCGCCGTGGGTTCAGCATGGCCCTGCCCCGCTCTGCCCCGAGACGGTTACGGGGGACCTCACCCGCACATACACTTGCCACCGCCGGGCACCCTGTTGACCTGGGACAACGCCGTTCTGTGGCCGGCCGGGCCAGTGAGGAGCGCTCTCCGTGTTCTATTACGTCCTCAAATATGTGCTGCTGGGGCCCCTGCTGCGGCTGCTGTTCCGGCCCCGGATCGAGGGCCTTGAGCACATACCCGCCGATGGCGCCGCGATCATCGCGGGCAACCATCTGTCGTTCTCCGATCACTTCCTGATGCCGGCCATCCTCAAGCGGCGCATCACCTTTCTCGCCAAGGCCGAGTACTTCACCGGCCCGGGGCTGAAAGGGCGGCTGACGGCGTTCTTCTTCCGCGGTGCCGGGCAGATCCCGGTGGACCGGTCGGGGAAGGAGGCCGGGCGGGCGGCGATCCGGGAAGGGCTCGGGGTGCTGGCCAAGGACGAGTTGCTGGGGATCTATCCGGAGGGCACCCGCTCGCACGACGGCCGGCTCTACAAGGGCAAGGTCGGGGTCGCCGTGATGGCGATCAGGGCGCAGGTGCCGGTGGTGCCCTGCGCCATGGTCGGCACCTTCGAGATCCAGCCGCCGGGGCAGGTCGTCCCGAGGATCAAGCGGGTGACGATCCGGTTCGGCGAGCCGCTGGAGTTCGCGCGCTACGCGGGTCTGGAGAACGAGAAGGCGGCGGTCCGCGCGGTCACCGACGAGATCATGTACGCGATCCTCGGGCTCTCCGGGCAGGAGTACGTCGACCGTTACGCGGCCGAGGTGAAGGCGGAGCAGGCGAAGGCCGAGCCGGCCGGGAAGTTCCCGCGGCTGCGTCGCTGAGAGCAGATTCGCCACCGGCGAACTCCCCTGGGCGCGGGGTTCCCGTACCTCTAGCGTCCCCCGTATGACCAGGGGAAACGTAGTGGTGATCGGTGCGACAGGACAGACGGGGCGGGTCGCTGTGCGGGCGCTCGCCGAGGACGGCTGGGAGGTACGCGCGGCCTCGCGCGGCGGCGGCCGGGACGAGCACTGGCCCGAGGACGTACGGACGGTACGGCTGGACCGTGAGGATGACGCGGCGCTGGCCTCGGTGATCGGCGACGGCTGCGATGTCGTCGTGGACATGGCCGCGTTCGGGCGGACACACGCCCGCCAGCTGACCGGGCTCGCCGGCCGGATCGGCTCGGCGGTCGTCATCTCCAGCGGCGCGGTGTACGAGGACGATCGGGGCCGGGGCTTCGACACCCAGAACGAACCCGACGGCGGCCCGCGCTATCCGGTGCCGATCTCCGAGACACAGCGGACGGTGGCGCCCGGCGAGACGACGTACAGCACGCGAAAGGTGCTGCTGGAGCGCGAGTTGCTGGCGGCGGGCGACGCACCGCCGGTGACGCTGTTGCGGGCGGGCGCGATCCATGGCCCGTACTGCCGCACCCCGCGTGAGCTGTACTTCGTCAAACGGCTGCTGGACGGCCGCCGGCGGCGCGTACTGGCGTACGGCGGCCGGAGCCGCTTCCATCCGGTCCATGTCGCCAATCTCGCCGAGCTGATCAGACTGGCGGCGGCGCGCCCCGGCTCTCGCGTGCTCAACGCCGGTGATCCGCAGGCCCCGACCGTCGCGGAGATCGGCGCGGAGATCGACAAGGTGCTGGACCGTGAGACCGAGACGGTACTGATCGACGGGGCACCGGAGGACGGCGTCGGCGACACCCCCTGGAGCCTGGAGCATCCCGTGATCTACGACATGGCCGCAGCGGAGCGGGAGTTGGGGTACCGGCCGGTCACGGACTACGCCGAGTCCCTGCCCGGGACCGTCGCCTGGCTCACCGAGCGACTGCGCGGCCGGGACTGGGCGGACGCCTTCCCCAAGATGGTCCGGAACTACGGGCGGGACGGGCTCTTCGACTACGCGGCCGAGGACGCCTGGCTGGCGCGGCACGACCGGACAGCCGGATAGCAACCGGCCCGGAGACGAACGGACGGGGGCGGCCGGCGAACCGGTCACCCCCGTCCCGGAGTCCTACGGCTTGGGCGTGGCGTGCGGAGCGCACGTCACATCGGCGCTGTCCAGCGCCCCCGTCAGCAGGTAGGACTTCACCCGGTCGTTGATGCACGGGTTCAGCACATTGGTGATGCCGTGCGAACCGGCGTCGCGCTCGGTGATCAGACGCGATCCCTTGAACCGCTTGTGCAGCTCGACGGCGCCCGCGTACGGCGTGGCGGCGTCCCGCGTGGACTGCGTGATCAGCACCGGCGGCAGCCCCTTACCGGTCTTGACCTCCACCGGGGTCTGCTGCTTGGCGCCCCAGGTGGCACACGGCAGGTTCATCCAGGCGTTGGACCAGGTGAGGAACGGGTGGTCGCGGTGGAGCCGGGTGTTGTCCCGGTCCCACTGCTTCCAGCTCGTCGGCCACTTGGCGTCGGCGCACTCGACGGCGGTGTAGACCGCGTTGCCGTTCTCGGACTTGGCGTTGCCCACGGTGTCGGACATGTCGGGGGCGGCCGCGTCGATCAGCGCCTGCGTGTCACCGGCGAGGTACTTGCTCCAGACCGTGGCGACAGGCACCCAGCTGGAGTCGTAGTACGGAGCGCTCTGGAACAGGCCGAGCAGCTCGGCCGGTCCCACGACGCCGCCGATGGGGTTCTTCTTGGCGGCGGCGCGCAGGGTGTCCCACTGCTTCTCGACCTGAGCGGCGGTGGTCCCGATGTGGAAGGACGCGTCGTTCTTGGCGACCCACTCCATCCAGTCCTGGAAGCGGGATTCGAAGGCGACGTCCTGGTCCAGGTTGGCCTGGTACCAGATCTTCTCCTTCGACGGGTTGACCACACTGTCGACGACCATACGGCGCACATGCGTCGGGAAGAGCGTGCCGTAGACCGCGCCGAGGTACGTGCCGTAGGAGACGCCGACGTAGTTGAGCTTCTTGTCGCCGAGCGCGGCCCGGATGACATCCAGGTCGCGTGCGGTGTTGGGCGTCGTCATGTGCGGCAGCATCCAGCCGCTGCGCTCCTGGCAGCCGTCCGCGTACTCCGCGGCCAGCTTGCGCTGCGCGCGCTTGTCGGCCTCGCTGTCGGGGACCGGGTCGAGCTTCGGCGCCTTGACGAACTCCTGCGGGTCGACACAGGAGATGGGCGTGGAGCGGCCCACCCCGCGCGGGTCGAACCCGACGAAGTCGTACGCCTTCGCGGCGTCGGCCCAGATCGCGTTCTTGGTGACGACCCGGCGCGGGAACGCCATGCCGGAGCCGCCGGGACCGCCCGGGTTGTAGACCAGGGAACCCTGGCGCTCCTGCTGGGTGCCGGTGTTGCCGATCCGGTCGACGGCGATCTTGATCTGCCGGCCGTTGGGCTTCGCGTAGTCGAGCGGGACGCTCACCCAGCCACACTGGATGGGCTTCTCCAGTGCCCAGTCGGCCGGGCAGTCCTGCCAGTCGATGCCCTTCTGCGCGGCGCGCTCGGCGGCGACCGTGGCGCCGTACGCCGCCGGGTCACCCTGGTGGCGGCCGTCGGCGGTCGCCGCCGGGGCGGCTATCGCACCCGCTATGAGCGTTCCCGTGAGCAGCGTGCCGGCCGAGCCGAGCACTGCGGTGCGTCTCAAGTGGAACCTCCCCCTCCGTGATGCGCTGCCTGCGGCAACGCGTTCGATTGGACTCCCCGGGATCCTTTCGTCTGTGTGGTGGCTGAGAACAGGCCACGCGGCCATTTCTTTACCGAACCAATAACCGGTACGCGCTGTCCCGCTCAGCGGTACGCGGAGACGGATCCGTGGGTCTGATGCGCGCGCAGCACCTCGTCCAGGACCCGCCGCAGCCGCAGGGCGTCCGGGGCGACCGCCGTGACGAGCGCCCCGGGTCCGGCGAGCGGGGTGAGGACGGCGGTGTCGCCCAGCAGCCTCGGTTCCACCGGCTTCTCCTCGAACTCCTGCCCCACGAGCAGGAGTTGACCGACGGCCCGGTAGCCGCAGAGGACCGCTCCGCCGTCCCAGCCGCCGGCCGCGCCGGGTCCGTGGGCGAGTTCCTGGTCGAGCAGCGGGCGTCCGGCGCGGTGGACGGTGAGCCGGGTCAGCAGCGTGCCGGGCCCTTCGCCGTGCCGGCCGAGGATCTGCTCGTCGCGCAGCACCAGCCGGGCGGTGGCGGCGAGTTCGACGCGGGTACGCATCCGCAGATCGCTGCCGTACGCCGAGATGAGCTGCTCCGGAAGCCAGTGCAGCTCCGCGCCCTCCCCCACGGTCAGCCGCACATCGTAGTGGGCCGGTTCGGCCGGGACAGGGCCTGGGCGTCCGGGCAGGGCGACGGTCGCCGCAGCCGCGTCCACGGTGAGCCGCGCGCCGTCCCGTACGTCGGCCTCGATCGCGAGCCGGTCGCCGCTGAGCGGTGCGCTCATCGCGCCGACGACGGTGACCCGGGCGCCTGCCCCGGTGGCACGGGTGCGGCGCAGTGCCAGCGGTCCCTCACCGGTCAGTACGGGCAGTCCGGCGGGGGTGGCGACGATACGTGCGGTGGCGTGGACGCTCATGCGGTCCAGGCGGCGAGCCGCGCCAGCACCCAGTCCGTGACCGGCCGCACCCCGTCCTCGCCCGTCAACGAGGTGAAGGCGACGGGCAGTTCACCGCGCTGCTCCTTGGCGTCGCGGGCCATCCGGCCGAGGTCGGAGCCGACGTACGGCGCGAGGTCCGTCTTGTTGATCACGAGCAGATCGGCGGTGGTGACCCCGGGCCCGCCCTTGCGCGGGATGTCGTCGCCGCCCGCCACGTCGATGACGAAGATCTGGGCGTCCACGAGGCCCTTGGAGAAGGTCGCGGTGAGATTGTCGCCGCCGGACTCGACGAGGATCAGGTCGAGCGGTCCGACGGCGTCCTCCAGATCCTCGACGGCTTCCAGGTTGGCGGAGATGTCGTCACGGATCGCGGTGTGCGGGCAGGCGCCGGTCTCGACCGCCTGGATGCGCTCGGGGGGCAGCACCGCGTGCCGGAGCAGGAACTCGGCGTCCTCGCGGGTGTAGATGTCGTTGGTGACGACGGCGAGTGACAGCCGGTCGCGCAGGGTGCGGCAGAGCGCGGCGACGGTCGCCGTCTTGCCCGAGCCGACGGGTCCGCCGAGGCCGATACGGAGAGCGCGCCGCCTGCCGTCGGGGCGCAGGGCGTCGGCGCTGACGGCGGCCGGGCCCGAGTGGCTGTGGTCGAGATGCATGGTGCGGCTCCTGTCGGGGCGTACGGGAAGAGGACGCGAGGCGTTGGGGCGGTTACGAGGCGAACAGCCGCACCGGCCACCCCGCGTGCGCCTCCGCGGTGATGTCGAGCAGCGGCGCCGAGGCGGCGGGCAGCGCGTCCAGACCCTCCCGCGCCGCCCGCCCCGCCAGCTCCGCGGCCCGCCCGGCGACCCGGTCGAGTTCGGGCGCGAGGCGGGCGAGGACGGCGGTGGCCTCGAAGGGGTCGAGACTGAGCAGCCGTACGGCCGCGGTCGCGGGGCCGCTGACCGTCTCGTACCCCGCGCAGTACGCGGCGTCCTCGGGGGCGAGCCCGGCGGAGCGGGCGGTGAGGCCGAGGACGACCGGCTGGTGCGCGCCGCGCGGCCGGGCGGCGGCGAGCGCGTCGAGTTCGCCGCTGGGCCAGGTGGCGCGGGCGGCGCGCATCAGCTGCCGGCCGAGCTTGCGCGCGGTCGCCCGGAGCGCGGGTGAGGGGGTACGGGCATCGGCGGCCTCGTCGAGTTCCAGCGGGTCGAGGCCCCCGGCCGCCGCGGCGGCGAGGGCCGCCGCGGTCAGTCCGGTGGTGTGCAGCCGGCCCCGGCAGAACGCGGCCAGGCTCCGGGCGTCGTGGATCCGCCCCGCCCTGACGGCCGGTTCGGCCCCGCCCGAGTGGGCGTGACCACCGGCGGGGAACCGGCCGTCGGCGAGCACGAGCAGTGCGGCGCGGTTCATCAGAACAGGAAGTAACGCTGGGCCAGCGGGAGTTCGGCGGCGGGCGCGGGCTCCACCGGCTCGCCGTCGATGGTCACCGTGAAGCTGTCGGCGTCGACCTCGACGCGCGGCAGTGCGTCGTTCTCCCGCATGTCCGCCTTGGTGACCCCCCGGGTGTTGCCGATCGGCGCGAACCTCTTCGCCAGGCCGAGGCGTTCGGGCAGCCCGTCCTCGATCGCCGCCTCCGCGACGAAGTTGACCGAGCCCGCCGCCGCCGCGCGGCCCAGCGCGCCGAACATCGGCCTCGGCAGCACCGGTTGAGGGGTCGGGATGGAGGCGTTGGCGTCGCCCATCTGCGCGTACGCGATCTGCCCGCCCTTGAGGACGAGTTGTGGCTTGACGCCGAAGAAGGCCGGGTCCCAGAGCACCAGATCGGCGAGTTTGCCGGTCTCGACGGAGCCGATCTCCCGGTCGAGCCCCTGGGCGACCGCCGGGTTGATGGTGTATTTGGCGACATAGCGGCGGGCGCGGTGGTTGTCGGCGCGGCCGTCGCCCGGCAGTGCGCCGCGGCGCTTCTTCATCACATGCGCGGTCTGCCAGGTGCGCATGATCACCTCACCGACGCGTCCCATGGCCTGGGAGTCGGAGGAGATGATCGAGATGGCCCCGAGGTCGTGCAGGATATCCTCGGCCGCGATGGTGGAGGGCCGGATACGGGACTCCGCGAAGGCGAGATCCTCGGGCACGGCCGGGTTGAGGTGGTGGCAGACCATCAGCATGTCGAGGTGTTCCTCGATGGTGTTGACGGTGTGCGGCCGGGTCGGGTTGGTGGAGCTCGGCAGTACGTACGGCTCGCTGACCACGGTGATGATGTCGGGGGCGTGCCCGCCGCCCGCGCCCTCCGTGTGGTACGCGTGGATGGTGCGGCCCGCGATGGCGGCGAGGGTGTCGCCGACGAAGCCCGCCTCGTTCAACGTATCGGTGTGGATGGCGAGTTGAGCGCCGGACTCCTCGCACACGCGCAGACAGGCGTCGATGACGGCGGGGGTGGCGCCCCAGTCCTCATGGATCTTGAACCCCAGTGCTCCGCCGCGCAGTTGGGCACGCATCGAGTCCTGGGACATCGTGTTGCCCTTGCCGAGCAGCCCGATATTGACGGGGAACGTCTCCAGCGCCTCGAACATCCGCGCGAGATGCCAGGCCCCGGGGGTGACGGTGGTGGCTTTGGTGCCCTCGGCCGGTCCGGTGCCGCCGCCCACGAGAGTGGTGATTCCGCTCGCCAGCGCCTGGTCGACGATCGTCGGCGAGATGAAGTGGACATGCGCGTCGATCGCGCCGGCGGTGACGATCTTCCCGTTGCCGGAGATGACTTCGGTCTCGGGCCCGATGACCAGCTCGGAGTGGACGCCGTCCATGGTGTCGGGGTTGCCGGCCTTGCCGATTCCGGTGATCCGGCCGTCCCGTACCCCGATGTCGGCCTTGACGATGCCCCAGTGGTCGATGATCAGCGCGCCGGTGATCACGGTGTCGGGCGCGCCCTCGGCCCGGGTCGTACGGGACTGGCCCATCGACTCGCGGATCACCTTGCCACCGCCGAACACCGCCTCGTCCCCGGCGAGTCCCGGCCCGCCGGAGCGGTCCTCCTCGATCTCGACGAGCAGATCGGTGTCGGCGAGACGAATCCGGTCGCCGGTCGTGGGGCCGAACAGATCGGCGTATCCGGCGCGGGACAGCTCAGTCATCGAGGGGACCTCCGGTCTCTCCCCGCAGGCCCGGTACGACGCGCAGACCGGTGAGGGGTACGAGTACGACATCGACGGGAATGCCGGGTTCGAAGCGCACGGCGGTACCGGCGGCGATATGCAGCCGCTTGCCGCGCGCGGCGGCCCGGTCGAACTCCAGACCCGGGTTGGCCTCGGCGAAGTGGTAGTGGGAGCCGACCTGGACCGGCCGGTCGGCGGTGTTGAGAACGGTGAGCGCGGTGACCTCGCGGCCCTCGTTGAGGACGATCGGCCCGTCGGCGTAGAGGATCTCTCCGGGAATCATCGGCGGCGCTCCCCCGTCAGACGATCGGGTCATGGACGGTGACAAGCTTCGTACCGTCCGGGAAGGTGGCCTCCACCTGGACGTCGTGGATCATCTCGGGGATGCCTTCCATGACATCGTCCCGGCCGAGCACCGTGCGTCCCGAGGCCATGAGCTCGGCGACGGTACGGCCGTCCCTGGCGCCTTCGAGAATGTGCGAGGTGATCAGGGCGACCGCCTCGGGATGGTTGAGCCGCAGTCCGCGTTCCCTGCGCCTGGCCGCGACATCCGCGGCCACATGGATGAGCAGACGCTCCTGCTCGTGCGGGGTCAATTGCACGCTTCCACCTCATCGTCTCCGGCCCGGTGACGGCCGGGCGCAGCCGAACCCTAGCCAACTTCAACATTCCGTTGAACTGTGATCGGGGTGGTCACAGCCAGGCATTGCACGTTAGGGCGGAAGTTTTTCCAACGCGTTAACTGATCTTTTGCCGGCCCCTGGACATCGGGGCACGCACCCCGAGCCGCCGCGATCGCGGTCCTGGCGACATCGGCCGCGCGGACCGGCACGGGTCGCCTCACAAGTCGTATACGGAGTCGGCGGCACAGCCGGCGGCGTCACCTGCCGGGGCCCGGCGGCCGGTCACCGCCCTCCGGGCCGTGGCGGTCCGGCCGGTGCTCGGCCGCGATCCCGAACCGCCGCCGCTCACCGGGGGCGGACGGTACGGGCCGGATGGCCGAGACCGAGCTGATCACCTGCTCCTCGGCCGCGTCGGGCTCGCTCTCAAGCCGTTCCAGGTCAGCGGCGGAGACCAGCGCGACCAGCGGCTTCCCGTGCCGGGTCACCACCACGCGCTCACCGCCGTAGACCACGCGGTTGATCAGATCGGCGAGCTCTGCCCGGGCTTGCGTCACCGGAATCTCGTAGGCCATGCCCCCAGCTTAAAAGGGCGACACGCCATGAACCGAGGTGCGGCGCCCCGCCGCCACCGGCGAGGGCCCGTGTTCCGTCCGGATCTCCGCGCATACCCGTGCCTGACGTTCTGTACGTCCTGTACATTTTCACAGAGACCTACGGAGACCCTCGTACGAGGAGAGGCACGCCATGAACCGTCCTTCAGCCCGCTACGTCCTGCCCGAGTTCACCGAGCGGACGACCAACGGGACCCGCACCCTCGACCCGTACTCCAAGCTCCTCGAAGAGCGGATCATCTTCCTCGGCACCCCGGTCGACGACACCGCGGCCAACGATGTGATCGCGCAGTTCATCCACCTCGAATACGCCGCGCCCGACCGGGACATCTCGCTCTACATCAACTCCCCGGGCGGCTCGATCAGCGCCATGTCCGCGATCTACGACACGATGCAGATCGTCACCTGCGACGTGGAGACCATCTGCCTCGGACAGGCGGCCTCGACCGCCGCCGTACTGCTGGCCGCCGGGGCGCCGGGGAAGCGGATGGCTCTGCCCGGAGCGCGGCTCGTCCTCCAGCAGCCCGCCATCGAGGAGCCGGTCCAGGGGCAGATGTCCGATCTGGCGATCCACGCGCAGGAGATGCTCCGGCTGCGGTCCCTGCTCACATCCATGCTGGCGCGGCACACCGGGCAGAGCACGGAGCGGATCACCGAGGACATCGAGCGGGACACGATCTTCGACGCGCCGGCCGCCCGGGCGTACGGGCTGCTCGATCACGTCGTACAGAACCGCAAGACGTCCCTCAACGCGTCACGCGACCTCTTCGACGCGCGGTGAACGCCTGCGCCGACACGGCGAGCCGTTCCCGTATGGACGCCGCCCATACGGGAACGACTCGCACGTTCGGCGTATGAACCGACTGGACGAGTACGGGGGGTCAAGTTGCGCGGAGCGACCTGATCCGCGAAGCACCCCCGAACTCCCTTGCAGGTACGGCCCTCATCAGGGGTCACGCCCTCGGCGCGACACACCCCTTCGCCACACTTTCGGATCAGTCGTGACGAACTTCACATATGGTCGTTTCGTCTCGGATATCCACCTGTTCCTGCGTCAAGATCCCTGGGACGACAAGCCCCCGCCACCGCGGCGGGGCGGTCCGGGCGGACGCCGAGTCCTGCCGCCGCACCGGATGCAGGTCGACAGGAGTGGATCGGCAGGAGTGGAGGACCCAGGCAGTACGGGACGACGCCCGGTGTGGTCGTCCCTCGGGGTGAAGCCGTGAGAGCGGCCGGGCAACTTCGCCAGCCCGAACCCGACAGGTCATCCTTCACAGGCGGCTGACGAAGGGTTGCGCATGACCGCGCAGACGAATGTCCCGTCTCTGTTGTCCAGGACCGGTGCGGTTTCGGTCCTCACACTCGCCGCGCTCGGCGGCACGATGCTCGTGCCCGGCGCCACGTCCGAGGCCGAGGCCGCCACGCGCGCGGTCAAGGCCCTCAAGATCGCCGCCTCGAAGGAGGGCTCGCCGTACCGGTGGGGAGCCACGGGGCCCCATCGCTTCGACTGCTCGGGGCTGACGCTCTACTCGTACAAGAAGGTCGGCAAGAAGCTCCCCCGCACGGCCCAGCAGCAGTACAACTCGTCCCGACATATCGCGCCCTCCCAACGGCGCAAGGGGGACCTGGTGTTCTTCCACTGGGGCGGCTACGTCTACCACGTCGGGATCTACGCCGGCAGGGGAAAGATCTGGCACTCGCCGAAGACCGGGGCGCTGGTACGGCTGGAGCGGATCTGGTCCCCGAGCGTCTTGTACGGCCGGGTGAACTGACCCCGGCCGCCCGCACCGGCCCTCCCCGAGCCACAGCCCCCCGGACGTAAGGACGCTGACGACGCGTCGAAGGGGCTGTCCACGCCCCGGCGGGGACAGCCCCAGGACGGCCCCCGGTCAGCTGGAGACCGGGACCGTCCACGGCAGGACGATCCAGACCGTCTTGCCACCCTCCGCGGTCGGGGTGACCGTGACCTGTCCCCCCTGCTCGGCGGTGAGCGAGCGGACGATCACCATGCCGCGGCCGTTGTCCTGCTGCACGGCCGCGGGCAGCCGTTGCGGCCAGCGCGGATGGCTGTCGGTGACTCCGACGCGCAGTTGCTCGTCGCGTTCGAGCCTGATCTCCACGGTGAACGTGGGCGACTGGCCGAAGGTGTGCTGCACCGCGTTCGTGGCCAGTTCCGAGACGATCAGCCGTACCGTCTCGGCCATGTCCTCCCGCGCCGGCAGCCCCCACTCGGCCAGCAGGTCCACGACGTATCTTCGCGCCGCGGTGACCGAGGCGGGATCGCTCGGCAGGGTGATGGATGCTTCCTGGTGGTCTGCCATGGCGACGCCGTCCCTTTCCCGCCGGGCCTGGCTCCGGCACAGAGCGGATGACTGCGCGGACGGCCTCGGACCGTGCTTCGCGCCAGCCTGCCACTGATCGTGCCGTTCCCAGGGCCGATCCACCGAGATCTGCATATATCTGTCGCTCAAAGCGGTGAACTCTGCAACGCGAGACCGTATTTGGGCGCCGAAAAGATATCTTCTCCGCCGCGGCGCCCAAGGGCGCGACGAACACAGGGCGGGGAGGCAATCATTCATGCGGCATATTCCAGAGGTGCGCCGGCGCAGGCTCGGTGAGGAATTGCGCAAGCTGCGGCAGAGCGCGGGGCTGACGAGCGGCCAGACCGCGCGGCTGCTCGGCTGGCATCAGTCGAAGGTCAGCCGGATCGAGACGGGCGTCAGCGGGGTGAAGGACGAGGATCTGGCCGGGCTGCTCGACGCGCTCGGCGTCAGCGATCCGCAACTGCGGCTGCTGCTGGGCGCCTTGGCCGGGACCACCAGCAACGGCCAGGGGTGGTGGATGGCGTACGGCGGCGTGATCCCGCCACAGTACCGGGACTTCATCAGCCTGGAGTCCCAGGCCCGTACCGCGCGCACGCTGGAGACTTCCGTGGTCCCGGGGCTGCTCCAGACCCCCGCGTACGCCCGCGCCGTAACCCGTGCGGCGCTCGGCGGGATGCCCTCCGCGACGGTCGACTCCCTGGTCGAGGTGCGGCTCGCCCGCCAGGAGGTGCTGCGCGCCGGCATACCCCTGAAGCTGCACGCCGTGCTGGACGAGGCCGTGCTGCGCCGTCAGGTGGGCGGGCCGGGCGTGATGCGGGAGCAGCTGCTACAGCTGTCGGAGCTGGCCCGTCTTCCGCACATCTGTCTTCAGGTGCTGCCGTTCACGGGGGGCGGCTATGTGGGACTCACCGGTCCTTTCGTTATCTTCTCGTTTCCGCACATTACTGATCTGGATTTGGTCGTTCTCGACCATTTGACGAATAGCCTCTATCTGGAGCGGAAAGAAGACCTTGAGGCGTACTGCGCGGCGTTCGGCACAATGCAGGCGCATGCCCTCTCGACCGAGGATTCATTGGATCTCATCGCCGGGATCGGTGACGGCGCCTAGGGAGCATCATGACCCCCCACCTGACATGGCCATCCGCATGGCATCGCAGCAGCTACAGCACCGGCGCGAACAACTGCGTGGAGTGCGCCCCCAATGACGCGGGCGGACTGGCCGTACGTGACTCCAAGGAAGTGACCCGACCCCATCTGTTCTTCTCGGGGGACGCCTGGACCTCCTTCGTCTCCGCGCTGCGTGACGAGGCGCCGGCCCGCTGACCGCTCAGCTCGCGTCCCCGGGCGCGAGCGAGACGATCGTGTCCACCGCCGTGCCGATCTGCTGATCCGTCAGATCGGCACGGGCGGTGAGCCGGATCCTGGAGACGCCGTCGGGCACCGACGGCGGACGGAAGCACCCCACGAGCAGTCCCGCCGCACGGCACTCCGCGGCCCAGCGCACGGCCGCCTCGGGTGACGGTGCTCGTACGGAGACCACGGCGGCGTCCGGTCGTACGGCCGTCAGGCCCGCCCCGGTCAGCAGCCGGTGCAGCGTACGGGCCACTTCGCGCGCCCGGTCCGCTCTGGCGGGCTCCCGGCGCAGCAGCCGCAGACTCTCCAGCGCGCCGCCGACGGCCGCCGGCGCCAGTCCCGTGTCGAAGATGAACGTACGGGCCGCGTTGACCAGATGGCCGATGACCCGTGCCGGGCCGAGTATCGCGCCGCCCTGGCTGCCCAGGGACTTGGAGAGCGTGACGGTGGCCACCACACCGGACGCCCCGGCGATGCCCGCCGCGTCCGGCGTGCCCCGGCCCCCCGCGCCGAGCACGCCCAGTCCGTGCGCGTCGTCGACGAGGAGGGCCGCGCCGCGGGTACGGCAGACCTCGGCCAGTTCCCCGAGCGGGGCCGCGTCGCCGTCCACCGAGAACACCGCGTCGCTCACCATGAGCGCCCGCCGCCCGGCGTGCGCGTCGAGTGTCTTGCGTACGGCCTCGGGCTCGGCGTGCGGTACGACCACGGTCTCGGCGCGCGAGAGCCGGCAGCCGTCCACGATCGAGGCGTGATTGCCCGCGTCGGACAGCAGCAGCGAGTCGCGGGCCGTGAGCGCGGTGAGGGCGGCCAGATTGGCCGCGTAGCCGGAGGAGAGGACGAGCGCGGCCTCGAAGCCGCAGAACGCGGCCAGTTCACGTTCCAGATCGGCGTGCAGCTCGGTGCTGCCGGTGACCAGCCGGGAGCCGGTGGCGCCCGCGCCCCAGCGGCGCGCCGCCTCCGCCGCCGCGCCGGTCACCGCGGGGTGGCGGGTGAGCCCCAGATAGTCGTTGCTCGCCAGGTCCAGCAGCCCGGATTCAGCCGGGCGCGGCCGGAGCGTACGGACCAGCCCCGACCGTTCACGGCGGCGGGCCTCGTCGTCGGTCCAGTCGAAGGGGTCGCGCTCCATGGTCCGGTCCTTTTGTAGGCAGCGCACAGACCTTAGCCGGGTCGCGACCGGGTCAGGGTGTGGTCATACACACACGTCGTTCCGACGGTGTTGTGGGGTTCCTCCTTTTCCCGGACGTCCTCGATGGGCAAGGATCAGCACCATGGACCTGCTGAACACGCTGGTGGAGAAGGGCCTGCGGCGCGAGCTGCCGACCCGCGAAGAAGCGCTCGCCGTACTGGCGACCTCCGACGACGATCTGCTCGAAGTGGTGGCCGCGGCCGGGAAGGTGCGCCGTCAGTGGTTCGGGCGGCGGGTGAAGCTCAACTATCTGGTCAATCTGAAGTCCGGGCTGTGCCCCGAGGACTGCTCGTACTGTTCGCAGCGGCTCGGCTCCAAGGCCGAGATCCTCAAGTACACCTGGCTGAAGCCCGACGAGGCGTCGAAGGCGGCGGCCGCCGGAGTGGCGGGCGGGGCGAAGCGGGTCTGTCTGGTCGCGAGCGGCCGGGGTCCGACGGACCGCGATGTCGACCGGGTCTCGCAGACCATCGAGGCGATCAAGGAGCAGAACGAGGACGTCGAGATCTGTGCCTGTCTCGGGCTGCTCTCGGACGGCCAGGCGGAGCGGCTGCGGGCCGCGGGCGCCGACGCGTACAACCACAACCTCAATACGTCCGAGGGCACGTACGGCGACATCACCACCACCCACACCTTCGCCGACCGGGTGGACACGGTGCGACGGGCGCAGACCGCCGGGCTGTCCGCGTGTTCGGGGCTGATCGCGGGCATGGGGGAGAGCGACGCGGATCTGGTCGATGTCGTCTTCTCGCTGCGCGAGCTGGACCCCGACTCGGTGCCGGTCAACTTCCTGATCCCGTTCGAGGGGACGCCGCTCGCCAAGGAGTGGAACCTCACCCCGCAGCACTGTCTGCGCATTCTGGCCATGACGCGGTTCGTCTGCCCCGATGTGGAGGTCAGGCTGTCGGGCGGGCGCGAGGTGCATCTGCGCTCGATGCAGCCCCTCGCGCTCCATCTGGTCAACTCGATCTTCCTCGGGGACTATCTCACCAGCGAGGGCCAGGAGGGCCGGGCGGACCTGGAGATGATCGCGGACGCGGGCTTCGAGGTGGAGGGCGCGGACACGACCACGCTGCCCGAGCACCGTCGCGAGGGATGCGGTCCGTGCGGATCGGGCGATTCCGGGCAGTCCGCTCCGGCGGAACCGGTCACGAACACCGGGGCGCCCCGTACGGACCTGGTGGCGGTACGCCGCCGCGGCGCCGGTACCGACCTGGCGCCCAATGCCTGACACGGCCCCCGGCGAACTGCTGGCCCTGGACCGGGCCCATGTCTGGCATCCGTACGGCCCCATGCCCGGCCGTGCCGAACCGCTGGTCGTGGAGTCCGCGTCCGGGGTACGGCTGCGGCTCGCGGAACCCGCCCAGGGACAGCGCGAGTTGGTCGACGGCATGTCGTCCTGGTGGTCGGCGATCCATGGCTACAACCACCCCGTGCTCAACGCGGCGGCGCACGGCCAGCTGGACCGGATGAGCCATGTGATGTTCGGCGGGCTCACCCATGAGCCGGCCGTGCGGCTCGCGGCGCTCCTCGTCGAGATCACTCCGGAGCCGCTGCGCCATGTGTTCCTCGCCGACTCGGGCTCGGTGTCGGTCGAGGTCGCGGTGAAGATGTGTCTCCAGTACTGGCGTTCGGTGGGCCGTCCGGCGAAGCAACGGCTGCTGACCTGGCGCGGCGGCTACCACGGCGACACCTGGCAGCCGATGTCCGTGTGCGACCCCGACGGCGGGATGCATGACCTCTGGTCGGGGGTGCTGCCCCGGCAGATCTTCGCGGACGCGCCGCCCGTCGGGTACGAGGAGCCGTACGCCGACGGTCTGCGCGCGCTCATCGCCCGCCACGCGGACGAACTGGCCGCGGTCATCGTCGAGCCGGTGGTACAGGGCGCGGGCGGGATGCGCTTCCACTCCCCCGCGTATCTGCGGGTGCTGCGGGAGGCGTGCGACGCGCACGATGTGCTGCTGATCCTGGACGAGATCGCGACGGGGTTCGGACGGACGGGGACGCTCTTCGCCGCCGAGCAGGGCGGCATCTCGCCCGATGTGATGTGTATCGGCAAGGCGTTGACCGGCGGGTATCTCACGATGGCGGCGACGCTGTGCACGTCACGCGTGGCCGAGGGCATCTCGCGGGGCGAGGTGCCGGTGCTGGCGCACGGACCGACGTTCATGGGCAATCCGCTGGCTGCCTCGGTCGCCCGCGCCTCGATCGAGCTGCTGCTCGACCAGGACTGGGCGCGGGAGGTCAAGCGGATCGAGGCGGGCCTGCGCGAGGGGCTCGCGCCGGCCGCGTCCCTTCCCGGCGTACGGGAGGTACGGGTGCTGGGCGCCATCGGCGTCGTCCAGCTGGACCACGCCGTGGACATGGAGGCCGCGACGAGGGCGGCGGTACGGGAGGGCGTATGGCTGCGGCCGTTCCGCGATCTCGTGTACACCATGCCGCCGTATGTCACGGATGACCGGGATGTCGAACGGATCTGCCGCGCGGTGACGGCGGCGGCGGGAGAGGGCTGAAGCATGCCGGTGATGATCGTGACGGGAACCGGGACGGAGATCGGCAAGACCGTCGTCACGGCGGCGGTGGCCGCGGTCGCGCTGGCGCGTGGGCGTACGGTCGCGGTGCTCAAGCCCGCACAGACCGGTCTAGGGCCGGGTGAGACAGGTGACGCGGCCGAGGTGGCGCGACTGGCGGGACCGGTCACGGCCGTCGAACTGGCGCGGTACCCCGACCCGTTGGCCCCGGCGACCGCGGCGCGGCGGGCCGGCGCGGCGCCGGTGGGGCCGGAGGAGATCGCCGACGCGGCCGAGAAGCTGGCGGCCGAGCACGATCTGGTGCTGGTCGAGGGCGCGGGCGGACTGCTCGTACGGTTCGACGGGACGGGCGCGACGCTCGCGGACGCGGCCCGGCTGCTGGGGGCTCCGGTGCTGGTGGTGGCCCCCGCCGGGCTCGGCACGCTCAATATGACCGCGCTGACCGCGGAGGCGCTGCGGGCGAGGTCACTGACGCTCGAAGGGGTCGTGATCGGCCGCTGGCCGGCCGTGCCCGACCTCGCGGCGCGCTGCAATCTGGGGGATCTGCCGGAGTCGGCGGGCGCGCCGCTGCTGGGCGCGGTCCCGGAGGGCGCGGGTGCGCTGACTCCCGCGGAGTTCCGGGAGCGCGCGGTGTCCTGGCTGGCACCCCGGCTGGACGGACGGTGGGACGCGCGGACGTTCGCACGGGAAGCGGACGCGCCGGGAGCCACCGGAACTCCATAGGGGGTCCGGCGGGTCTCAGAGGCTCCAGTCGCGCAGTTCCGCGGCGATGGCATCGATGTCGGCCGTGCCGTCCTTGACCAGTTTCGCCAGGTCCCGGACGCGCTCGGGCGAGGTCGCGACCCGCAGCCCGCTCGCCACCAGATAGCCGTAGGCCACGGCGGAGGCGAACAGCGCGTTGGAGCGTTCCAGGGCCGGGACGTGGAGCAGTAACTGCAGCAGGGCGGCGGCCCGTGCGTGCGGGTCGCCGTACACGGGGGTGCCGAATATCTCCGCCTCATGGCGGCTGACGGCGGCGACCAGCGCGCCCCAGTCGGTGACCTGTGGATCCCCGGGTGTGTGGTGCTCCGCGACCATGAGGAGCCAGGCGAGCTCGATCCGAAGCGTCAACGCGCGCCCGCGCGCTCCGCGCCGAACTCCTCGGTGAAGACCGATTCGTACTGCTTCATGAAGTCGGCGGCGGACTCCACGAACGTACGTCCGGCCTCGCCCGCGTCCCGTTTGACCAGCTCTTCGATATAGCGGTTCACGCTCATCCCCCGCTCGGAGGCCCGCAGACGCGCGGCCTCCGCGGTGGTCTCGTCCACACGTACGTTCAGCTGCGTCTTGGCCATACGCCAAAGCTAGCGCGCGGGTGCTAGCAACGGCAACACGGCAGGCACGCGCCCTACCCGACGTACGGCGGGGCGCCTAGGGTCGGCGGCATGACACGCCCTTTTCGATTCGGTGTGAACATGACGACGCCCGATATCGGCGAAGCCTGGCGCGCGCGGTGCGTACGGGCGGAGGCCCTCGGCTATGACGTGATCCTCGTGCCGGACCATCTGGGGATGGTGGCGCCCTTCCCGGCGCTGGTGGCCGCCGCGGCGGCGACCGAGCGGCCCCGGCTCGGCACCTTCGTCCTCAACGCCGCCTTCTGGAACCCCGCGCTGCTCGCCCGGGAGATCGCGACCACGGACGCGCTGACCGGCGGGCGTCTGGAGGTCGGGCTCGGCGCCGGCTATGTGCGGGAGGAGCATGAGCGGGCCGGTCTGGAGTTCCTTCCGCCCGGCGAACGGGTGGGTCATCTGATCCGTACGGTCACGGAGCTGGACCGGCTGCTCGGTGACGAGGTGGAGCTGCCCCGGCCCGTACAGCTGCCCCGGCCGCCCCTGCTGATCGGCGGGAACGGCGACCGGGTGCTGCGGCTGGCGGCCGAGCACGCGGAGATCGCCGCGTTCGCCGGGGGCCGGGCCACCAAGGAAGGGGGGCTGCGCGCGCTCGCCGCGCGGGAGCTGGCCGAGCGCGTCGACGCGTACCGGGGCTTCGCGGCCGGGCGAGCGGTCCCCGCCGAGCTGAATCTGCTGCTCCAGTACGTCGCCGTCACCCCGGACCGCAGGGCGGCGGTCCGGGAGCTGACCCCGATCGCGCCGGAGCTGACCGAGGACGAGCTGCTGGATCTGCCGCTGATCGCGGTCGGCACCGTACGGCAGATCGCCGACCAGCTACGGGGACTGCGGGAACGGTTCGGCTTCAGCTATCTCTGTGTCCTCGCCCCGTTCATGGAGGCGTTCGGGCCGGTGATCGAGGAGCTGAGCGGCAGCTGACCACAGGGCGGAAACCGTTCGACCTGCCTGTCCGAACAGTGATGGGATCGCCGGTATGAACGATTTCCGGATACGGGCCGCGACGCCGGCCGACCTCGACGCGGTGCTGGCCTTCTGGAAGGACGCCGCGGAGGGCACCAGCATCACGGACGACCGCGACGGCATCGAGCGGCTCGTGGCCCGCGACCCCGAGTCCCTGATCCTCGCGGAGCGCGACGGCGCGATCGCGGGCACGGTGATCGCGGGCTTCGACGGCTGGCGCTGTCATCTCTACCGGCTCGCGGTCCATCCGGACCAGCGGCGCCTGGGCATCGGCACGGCGCTGCTGACCGCGGCGGAGGAGCGCTTCGTACGGCTGGGCGGGCGGCGCGGCGACGCGATGGTGCTGGACGGCAACGAACTGGCGCACCACGCCTGGCGGGCGTCCGGCTACGGCCCTCAGCCACAGTGGACCCGCTGGGTGAAGCCGCTGGGGGACGGCTGATCCATCGGCAGCACGCGGGACGGCCGATGTCGCGCGGTCCTCCCCTCCCTGACCGATCATGGGACGGAGGTGTAATCGATGACCGAGGTGCTTCTGCTCGTCGTGGCGGTGCTGCTCTCGCTCGCCTGCGGAGCCTTCGTGGCGGCGGAATTCTCCCTCACCACCGTCGAGCGCGGAGAGCTGCAACGGGCCGCCGAGCGCGGGGAGCGGGGCGCCGCGGGGGCACTGAAGGCCGTACGGAGCCTCACGTTCCAGCTCTCCGGCGCGCAGCTCGGGATCACCGTCACGAATCTGGTCGTGGGCATGCTCTCCGAGCGGTCCATCGCGAAGCTGATCCGCGGACCGGTCGAGGCCGTGGGGCTGTCCCCCTCCGTCGCCTCCTCGGTGGCGCTGGTGATCGGCACGGCCCTGTCGACCCTCGTCCTGATGGTCGTCGGCGAGCTGGTCCCGAAGAACTGGGCGATCTCGTCGCCGCTGGCCGTCGCCAAGGTGGTGGCCACCCCGCAGCGGTACTTCACCGCGACGTTCCGTCCGTTCATCGGCCATCTCAACAGCACCGCGAACCGGATCGTGCGCGGCTTCGGTCTTGAGCCCACCGAGGAGCTGGCCTCCGCCCGCGGCCCGCAGGAACTGGCCGCCCTGGCACGGCACTCCGCGAAGGAGGGCGCGCTGGAGGCGGATACCGCCGAGCTGTTCGTACGGACGCTCAGCCTGTCCGCGCTGACCGCCGAGAACGTGATGACCCCCCGGGTGCAGGTGATGGCCCTCGACATACGCGCCACGGCGGAGGATGTCGCCAACGCCAGCCGCGCCACCGGGCTATCTCGATTTCCCGTCTACCGGGGCAGCCTCGACACCGTCGTCGGAACCGTCCATATCAAGGACGTCCTGGCGATCCCCGCCGAGGGGCGGCCCCGGCAGCCGGTGGCCGGTCTGCTGCGCGAACCGCTGCTGGTGCCGGAGAGCCTGACGGTGGACCAGCTGCTCGACCGGCTGTCGGGCGGCGCCACGATGGCCGTCGTCATCGACGAGTACGGCGGGACGGCGGGCGTCGTGACGCTGGAGGACATCGTCGAGGAGGTCGTCGGCGAGGTGCGCGACGAGCACGATCCGCAGGAGACCCCCGGTCTGGCGCTGCTGGGCGAGGACGCGGAGGGCCATGGGCTCTGGTCGGCGGACGGCGCGGCGCGGGCCGACCAGCTGAGGGCCGTGGGGCTGCGGATGCCGGAGGGGCCGTACGAGACGCTCGCCGGTCTGGTCGCCACGCAGCTGGGCCGTATCCCCGCCGAGGGCGACCGGCTCGAACTGGACGGCTGGGAGCTGGAGGTCGTGGACGCCACGGGCCGGCGCGCGGCCCGGCTGCTGCTGCGCGCGCCCCTCCCGGCGGCCGGGGACAACGGTGAGGAGGAGCGATGATCACCGCGCTCCAGTTGTTCATCGGTCTGCTGACGCTGGTCGTCAACGCCTTCTTCGTCGCGTCCGAATTCGCCCTGATCTCCGCACGCCGCAGCCAGATCGAGCCGGAGGCGGAGGCAGGCAACCGGCGGGCGCGCCGCGTCATCTGGGGCCTGGAGCATGTGTCGGCGCTGCTGGCGGCGGCGCAGCTGGGCATCACGCTGTGCACGCTGGTGCTCGGTATCGTCGCCGAGCCCGCCATCGCGCATCTGCTGGAGCCGGTCTTCAACGCGGTGGGCGTGCCGCACGGTCTGGTGCATCCGATCTCGTTCGTGATCGCGCTCACCGTGGCCACGTATCTGCACATGCTGCTCGGCGAGATGGTGCCGAAGAACGTCGCGCTGGCCGGTCCCGCGCGGGCGGCGCTGCTGCTCGGCCCGCCGCTGGTCGCGCTGGCGCGGGCGCTGCGCCCGGTGATCTTCACGGTCAACGCCTTCGCCAACGCGCTGCTGAGACTGCTCCGGGTGCAGACGCGGGACGAGGTGACCGCCACCTTCTCCGACGACGAGCTGGCCCGGCTGGTCACGGACGCCGGCCACGCGGGGCTCCTGGACGACCGCGCGGCCGAGCGGCTGCACGACGCGCTGGAGCTGGGGCGCCGGCCGGTGCGCGATGTGGTGATGCCGCTGGAGGGGGTGGTCACCGCGCGGCTCGGGATCACCCCGGAGGGCCTGGAGCGCCTGGCGGCGGAGACCGGATTCTCGCGCTTCCCGGTGGTGGACACCTCGCGGCGGATCCTGGGCTACCTCCATGTGAAGGACGCGCTGGACGCCGTACCGCGCGACGGACCGTTCCCCGTCCAGGAGATGCGGACGATCGCGCGGGTACGGGCCACGACGCCGATGGACGACGTACTGACGGCGATGCGCCGCAGCCGTACGCATCTGGCCGCGGTCGAGGACGACGAGGGCAGGCTCGAAGGGCTGGTGACGATGGAGGACGTACTGCGCGAGCTGGTCGGCAGGCAC
Organism: Streptomyces scopuliridis RB72; assembly: GCF_000718095.1. Taxonomy (GTDB): domain Bacteria; phylum Actinomycetota; class Actinomycetes; order Streptomycetales; family Streptomycetaceae; genus Streptomyces; species Streptomyces scopuliridis. The sequence continues at coordinate 448,961 of NZ_JOEI01000002.1, forward strand.
GCGTAGGCCCGCCGGGGACCCTCGGAAGGCGCGGTCCATACCGAGCGGTACGATCACTCCGCCATGGAGATGAATGCCAACTACACCAGTTTCGTCGCGGTCGGTGACTCCTTCACCGAGGGCATGTCCGACCTCCTCCCCGACGGCTCGTACCGCGGCTGGGCGGATCTGCTCGCCGCGCGGCTCGCGGCCCGTACCCCCGGGTTCCGGTACGCGAATCTCGCCGTACGCGGAAAGCTCATCGGCCAGATCGTCAACGAACAGGTGGACGTCGCCGCCGCGATGAAACCGGACCTGGTGACGCTGGTCGGCGGACTCAACGACACCCTGCGGCCGAAGGTCGACATGGGGCGGGTGCGCGGGCTGCTCGCCGAGGCGGTGGAACGGCTCGCCCCGGCCTGCGGACAGCTGGTGCTGATGCGCAGCCCCGGTCGCGACGGCCCGGTGATGGAGAGGTTCCGGCCGAGGATGGAGGAGCTGTTCTCCCTCGTGGACGAGCTGGCCGCGCGCCATGGCGCGCTCGTCGTCGATCTGTACGGGGCTCCGGTGCTCGGTGATCAACGGCTGTGGGACGCGGACCGGCTGCATCTCACCGGCGAGGGCCACCGCCGGGTCGCGGAGGCCGTCTGGCAGACGCTGGGGCTGGACGCCGAGGACGACTGGCGCGCGGAGCTGCCGCCGGCCGTGCCCGTGGGGTGGCCCGCGCGGCGGACGAGCGACATCCGGTTCGCCCGGCAGCATCTCGGGCCGTGGATCATGCGCCGGGTCACGGGACGCTCCTCGGGGGACGGCCGGCCCGCGAAGCGGCCGGAGCTGCTGCCGTACGAGATACCGGGGCCCGACGGCACACCGGCGCCCGACGCCGGCCCGCGGGGGCTCTCGTAGCAAGCCACAAAAACGCCCGCGGCGCTGGCCTGCACAAAGCGCCTATAGAATCCCTTCACGTGACTGCCAAGCCTCGTATCCCCAATGTCCTTGCCGGCCGCTACGCCTCGACCGAGCTGGCCGTGCTGTGGTCCCCCGAGCAGAAGGTGAGGCTGGAGCGTCAGCTGTGGCTCGCCGTGCTGCGGGCCCAGCGGGACCTCGGGATCGAGGTGCCGGAGTCCGCGCCGGCCGACTACGAGCGCGTCCTCGACCAGGTCGATCTGGCGTCGATCGCCGAGCGCGAGAAGGTCACCCGGCACGATGTGAAGGCGCGGATCGAGGAGTTCAACGCGCTCGCCGGCCATGAGCAGGTGCACAAGGGAATGACCTCCCGCGATCTGACGGAGAACGTCGAACAGCTCCAGATCCGGCTGTCCCTGGAGCTGATGCGGGACCGCACGGTGGCGGTGCTGGCCCGCCTCGGCAAGCTCGCCGGCGAGTACGGGGAGCTGGTCATGGCCGGCCGCTCGCACAACGTCGCCGCGCAGGCCACGACGCTCGGCAAGCGCTTCGCGACCGCCGCGGACGAACTGCTCGTCGCGTACGGGCGTCTGGACGACCTCCTCGGCCGCTACCCGCTGCGCGGGATCAAGGGCCCGGTCGGCACCGCGCAGGACATGCTCGACCTGCTCGGCGGGGACACCGCGAAACTGGCCGAGCTGGAACGCCGTATCGCCGGCCACCTGGGCTTCGCCCAGGCCTTCACCTCGGTCGGCCAGGTGTATCCCCGCTCGCTCGACTACGACGTGGTGACCGCGCTGGTGCAGCTGGCGGCGGCGCCGTCCTCGGTCGCCAAGACGATCCGGCTGATGGCCGGGCACGAACTGGTCACCGAGGGCTTCAAGCCCGGCCAGGTCGGCTCGTCCGCGATGCCCCACAAGATGAACACGCGCTCCTGCGAGCGGGTCAACGGCCTCATGGTGATCCTGCGCGGCTACGCGTCGATGACCGGCGAGCTGGCGGGCGACCAGTGGAACGAGGGCGATGTCTCCTGCTCGGTGGTCCGCCGGGTGGCGCTGCCCGACGCGTTCTTCGCCTTCGACGGGCTGCTGGAGACCTTCCTGACGGTCCTCGACGAGTTCGGCGCGTTCCCGGCGGTCGTGGCGCGCGAACTGGACCGCTATCTGCCGTTCCTGGCCACGACCAAGGTGCTGATGGGCGCGGTACGGGCCGGTGTGGGCCGCGAGGCGGCGCACGAGGTCATCAAGGAGCACGCCGTGGCCTCGGCCCTCGCGATGCGCGAACAGGGCGCCGAGCGCAACGAACTCCTCGACCGGCTGGCCGCGGACGACCGCATGCCGCTCGACCGCGCCGCGCTGGACGCGCTGATGGCGGACAAGCTGTCCTTCACGGGCGCGGCGGAGGACCAGATCGCGACGGTGGTGTCCCGCGTCGAGGAGATCGTGAAGCGCCACCCGGAGGCCGCGGGCTATACGCCGGGCTCGATCCTGTGACCTCCGCGTGAAGCGGGTTGTATGGCGCGGGTCGTCTCTGGCTGGGGCCGGATTCCGAGTGCGGGTTGTTCGGTACGGGTGGTCTTTGGCTCGGGCCGGACTCCGAGTGCGGGTTGTCGCCGGGGTGCGCTCCGGGGCTCGCGCCCGGGACGGCATGATTTACGGCGCCTAACGGGCCACAGTCGGAAGACGGGCGGTCGCGCGCCACAAATCACGCTTCAGTGTCCCGGACACGACCCCTGCGCGCCCCCCTTCACCGCCCGCACAAGCCACCTCGGCCCGGAGGGTTCACCGGCCGAGCGGGGCCGAGCTCTCTTCCCTGGAGGCCAGGGCACGACCGAGCTCCCGGACGCGATGCGGTCGGTCTGGCGGACGACTCAGACGGTGGCCTGGGGTTGTGCCGGGCTGAGGTAGTGCACGGCGGTCTGTTCGGCATGCAGGGCGAGCAGGCCCTGCAACTCGTGTGCCGCGGCCTTGAGGAGGTCCCCGTCGCGGTCTGCGTGGAGGGTTTCGAGGACGAGGGCGATGTGGGTGGAGTCCTCGGTGACGCGGGTGCGGTGGGCGTCGCGGTGGTTCCAGTGGCGGGTCAGGACGCCGGTGGTGTCCGCGTAGATGATTTCGCCGGGCTTGGGGGTTTCGACGGTGTCGGGTTCGCCGAGCGGGGTGAAGGATTCGGTGCCGTCCGCGTGGCGGATGTCGACGTCGCCGGTGACGTGGTCCACGTCGAAGGCGCCGGCGGGCAGGCCGTGATGGACGGAGACGGCGTTGTAGGAGTCGACGGCCGGGTTGATGCGCGGCAGGGCCCCCTTCTTGGCCAGGCGGCGGCCGAGCGCGTCGACGCTGGGGCGGATGCGGCGGGGGTTGGTGCCGAAGGAGCGGTAGGCGCTGTGCCACGCCTCGATACGGGGATCGGTCTCGTCGGCCGGCTGCCAGATGCCGTCGGCGAGCCGCTGCTCCAAGTCCTCCAGGGCGGCGGCAGTGTCGGGCCAGGGTTCGCGGCCGCGCAGGCCGGTGGCGGTGACCAGGGCGATGAGGGTGTCGGGGAAGGCGTCTGCGACGGCGGGGGCGATGCGGAAGGCGGGCATGAGCGGGGTTTCCGTTTTCTGTGTACGTGCGGGGGTGGGGGTCAGGGCTTCCAGGGGCCGATGCGGTCCAGGCGGCGGAGCTGCTGGCGCGCGGTGGGCACGTCCAGGCCCTGGCCACGCTCAGTGAGGCGGTCGGCGACGGAGGTGCGGTGCTCGACGGGCTTGTGGTCGTCGTACTTGAACTTGGCCCGTACCTCGGTGACTTCCAGGCGCAGGCCGCGGATTCCGGACAGCATCCGACCGTAGGGCGGCTGGTCGACGGCGACCGGCGCGTGGTCGCCGTCGGGCTGGAAGTGGGCGAGCTGGCGGCGCAGCAGCTCGGCCTTGGCCTCGGGCTCATCGACGATGCCGGCACGGCAGGCGAACTGCACCGCCGCGTAGTAGCTGGTGGGCACGCCGTCGGTGGGCGGAGTGTCGGCCTTGGCGCGCCAGGGGCCGGGAATAAAGGCGTAGTCGCCGATGACGGTGAAGACGACGTTCTGGTCGTGCTCGATCGCCTTCCAGACCGGGTTGGGCCGGGCGAGGTGGATGAGAAGGTGGCGGTCGTCGCAAGTGAAGTGGGTGGGGACGACGGTGGGCGGGTGGCCGGGCAGGCCATTGACGCTCAACTGTCCGAAGTCGTGGCCGTCGGCGATCCAGGTCTGCCATTCGGCTTCGCCGAGGGTGGCGTCCCAGGGCTGGATGAACATGCTGGTCTCCTTGTGTGGTGGGCTGCTCAGCTGAGGGCGAGGAGGCTGACGGCGACGGCGGCGGCGCCCAGGCCGACGAGTTGGCCGCGGTGGATACGTTCGGCGAGCACGCCGCGGGCGAGCAGGACCGTGCCGGCCGGGTAGAGGGCAGTGATCACGGCGACGACGGCGAGGTCCCCGCTGCGGGCGGCGAGGAGGAACAGCAGGTTCGCCACGGAGTCCAGCACACCCGCGGCCGCCGACATCGCGTACGCGGGCCGCTCCGGGCCCAGCTTGCGGTGCATCAGCCCGGCTGCGGCCAGGGTGACAGCAGAGGAGACGGCCCGGCCGATGATCAGGGGAGCCACCCCGCTGTCGGAGGGCGTCTGGTGCAGGAGAACGAGCTGAAGGGCGATGGCCGCGCCCGCGCCCAAGGCCAGCAGCAGCGCCGTCCGGGAGGGACGCGCCGAGCCGGCGCCGTGTCCGGCGCTGACCAGCACGACCGCCACCAGCGCGAGCGGCAGGCCGATGAGTCCGACGGCGGCCAGGCGCTCGCCCTGCAGCAGGCCCACCCCGACGGGCAGCGCGGCGGACACCAGCGCGGTCACCGGCGACAGCGCGTTCATCGGACCGACCGCCAGGGTGCGGTAGAGCAGGGCGAACGCGGCGGCCGAGGCGACCCCCGATGCGGCACCCCAGCCGAGAGCACCGGCACTGAACGAGGCGCCGAGGAACGGCCACAGCAGCAGTTCGACGGCGAGGCTGGCCGGGGCAGCGATCATGACGGTACGCAGCACATGGGCTTTCCGGGCGCCAAGCCCTCCGAGGAAATCGGCGCATCCGTAGGCGAGTGAGCTGCCAAGGGCCAGCAGCAGAGCGATCACGGTGCATCCCTTACTATTCACTGGAACGACCAAACCGTACAACGGATCGACCGGTCGATGTCAACCAACCGACCGCACGGTGCATTCCAGTGGTAAGGATGGGAGATCAGATGACCGAGACGGCCGCAGCCCTGCGAGCGGTGGCGCACAACGTCAAGGCGGCCCGCACGCGCGCCGGCCTGTCCCTGGACGAACTCAGCAGACGCGCCCAGGTGAGCAAGGGCGCCCTGGTGGGACTGGAGAAAGCCCAGGGCAACCCCAACTTCGCCACCCTGGTCCGGCTGGCCGACACCCTCGGCATCTCGGTGTCCGCCCTGATGCAGGGACCGGCCGAAGGCCGCGTCCGCGTCGTGGCCGCCGACGCCATCGCGCCGCTGTGGACCGGGAAACAGGGCAGCGAGGCCCGGCTCATGCTGACGACCTCGGGCCCGGCCCCTGTCGAGGTCTGGCGCTGGCGGCTGGAGCCGGACGAGGAATACCCAAGCCACCCCCACCAGGCAGGAGTCGTGGAAACCGTCAGCGTCACCTCCGGCCGGATGACCCTGGTCGTCGACGGCACCGAGCACACCGTCGAAGCCGGACAGACCGCCACGTTCGACGGCGACGCCGCGCATACCTACCGCGGCGCGGGCACCGAAACCTGCCACCTGATCATGACGGTCCACCTGCCGCCGGGCCCCGCTTCCACCACCTGACTCGCGGCCGCCGGGCCGCACCCGCCCCCGACCCCCAGCCGGGCGGCGGGTTGCCGGGACCGCCGGAGGCCCCGGCACCCGCCACCACAACGCACCCCGCGCAACGACCCCCCGCCGGGAGGCGCACCGCACCACAACACCCCCCACCGCACGGCAACCTTGCCGAATTCTCGGCAACCCTTGACAAGTTTGCGCAACGGTGACGACCATGCAACATGTCGTTCACCCACCTCACTCCGTCGAACCAGTAGCGGAGTCCCCATGGCCCCCACCCTCACCGACGTAGCCAAGCGCGCCAACGTCGCGCTTTCCACCGCATCCCGCGCCTTCAGCGACCCGGACCGGCTCGGACCCCAGACCTTGCGCAAGGTGCTTGCCGTTGCGCAAGAGCTGGGATACGAGCCATCCGTCGCACGCCTCGCGGAGCCGCCCGCCGAGGGCGAGACCGCCACCGTGGCCGTTGTCGTGCCCGATATCGCCAACCCCGTGTTCGGGGCCTTCGTGAAGGCCGCCCAGGGTGAGGGGTGGCATCGCAGGCAGACCGTCGTGCTCGCCGACACCGATCTGAGCCCCGACCGCGAGCGCGAGGTGATCGCGCATATGCGGGACCGCGCGGACGGGTTGATCGTGTGTTCGCCCCGGCTGGAGGCGGAGGAGATCCTCGACATCTGTGGCCGCACGCCCGTCGTCCTGGTCAATCGCGAGACGACCGGCGCGGACTGCGTGATCGCCGACGCCGCGCACGGGATGCGGCAGGCCGTCGAGTATCTGGCCGCGCTCGGGCATCGGCGGATCGCCTATGTGCAGGGCATGCAGCGCTCCTGGTCCAACGCGCACCGCGTCGAGTTGATCCGGGCCGAGACCGAACGGGCCGGGCTCGGGCTGGAGTTGCTGGGGTGGCAGGCCGAGACGGTGGCGGGCGGGACCGCCGCGGCGGCGAGTGTGATGGCCTCCGGCGCCTCCGCGGTGATCACGCACAACGATCTGATGGCGTTCGGTGTGATCGCCGGTGCCCGCGCGCTGGGGCTGGCCGTCCCGGAGGACCTCAGTGTCATAGGGGTCGACGACATCCCGTTCGCGGAGGTGTCACAACCGTCCCTGACGAGCATCGCGGTGCCGATGGCCAAGGCCGGTGCGCTCAGCCTGGACCTGCTGGGACAGATCATCGCGGGCGAGCGGCAGACCCCGCGCATGCTCCGGCTGCCGACCCAGCTCATCGTGCGCGGGTCGAGCGGACCGGCCGCGTCGCACTCCTCCCGGCAGGAAGCCGCCGTGGACCGGGCGTGGGAGGACGCGTCATGACCGCTGACAAGGCCGGCAAGACCGGCAAGACCGCAACGGCCGCCAGCATACGGACCGTCGTGGTCGCCGACTCCAATCTCGTGCCCCTGCGGGCGGAGTTCGAGGCCGCTCTCCCCGCCGGCGTGGCCGTCAACTGGCCGGATGCCGGGGACGCCGGCGCGGTCGAGGCGGCCCTCGCGGACGCGGATGTCCTCGTATCGGCGGTGTGCTCCGCCCGGATGGCCGCCGTCGCCCCGCGCCTCCGGCTGGTCCACGCCGCGGGCGCCGGCACGGAGAAGATCGACATCGGCTCGCTGGCGCCGGGCACCGTCGTCGCCCATACGTTCCACCACGAGGACTCGATGGCCGAGTACGTCCTCTCGTCCGCCATCCTGCTGCGCCGCGGCTTTCTGCGTCAGCACCGCGCGCTGCGTCACGGGGAGTGGGACTCCCCCGCGTACGACCCGCGCTCCCCCTGGGTGGACAGCCTCGCCACGGCGACGGTCGGTTTCGTCGGCTTCGGTCATATCGGCGCGCGCTGCTGGGAGTTGTTCCGGGCGTTCGGCGCGCGGGGCGTGGCCGTCACCCGGCGCGGTGATGTCGACGCGGCGGCCCGGCGGCTGGCCTGGTCGGGCACGGTCGACGATCTCGGGACGCTGCTGGAGACCTCCGACATCGTGGTGGTGTCGGCGCCGCTGACCGAGGCGACGGCGGGGCTGATCGGCGCGGCCGAACTGTCCCGGATGCGTCCGGACGCGGTGCTGATCAATGTCGGCCGCGGACCTGTCGTGGACGAGGACGCCCTCTACCGGGCGCTGAGCGAACGCGCCATCGGCGCCGCCGCGCTCGACGTCTGGTACCGGTATCCGCCCGGCGGGCACACCGGCGCCCCCGGCCACCACCCCTTCGAGAAGCTGGACAACGTACTGATGACTCCCCACTCCTCGGGCCTCACCCGCGAGACCTTCGCGCGCCGGGCCGCCGATATCGCCGCCAACATCGGGCGGCTGGCCGCGGGCGAAGAGCTGCGCGATGTCGTGGTGGTGGCCCGATGAGCACGACCGACACGATCGTCGCCGCCGATGTCCTCGTCACCAGTCCGGGCCGTAATTTCGTCACGCTCAAGATCACCACGGCCCAGGGGCTGACCGGCTGGGGCGATGCCACGCTCAACGGCCGCGAGCTGGCCGTCGCCTCGTATCTGCGCGACCACGTCGCGCCGCTCCTCATAGGCCGGGACCCGGCGAGGATCGAGGACACCTGGCAGTACCTGTACCGCGGGGTCTACTGGCGGCGCGGTCCCGTGACGATGACCTCCATCGGCGCGGTGGACCTCGCGCTGTGGGACATCAAGGGGAAGGCGACCGGCCAGCCCGTCTACCAGTTGCTCGGCGGCGCGGTACGCGACCGGATCCTGACGTACACCCATGCCACCGGCTGGGACATCCCCCAGCTGCTGGACTCGATCGACGCCCAGCGCGAGCGGGGTTTCCTCGCGGTACGCGCACAGAGCGGCGTGCCCGGCCACGACATGGTGTACGGCGTCACCAAGGGCGGTCCGGGGTACGAGCCGGCCGGGCGGGGCGCCGCGCCCGTGGAGGAGGTCTGGGACACCGAGTCGTATCTCCGGCACGCGCCGAAGGTGCTCGCGGCGGCCCGCGACCATGTGGGGCCGGAGCTGAAGCTGTTGCACGATGTGCACCACCGGCTCACACCGGGCCAGGCCGCACGGCTCGGCGGCGCGCTGGAGGCGGTGGACCTCTTCTGGCTGGAGGATGTCACTCCGGCGGAGAACCAGCAGGTCCTGCGGCATGTACGGCAGCACACCACCGTGCCGCTGGCGATCGGCGAGGTGTTCAACACCGTCTGGGAGTGCCAGTCCCTGATCACCGAGCAGCTGATCGACTACGTACGGACGTGTGTGACGCACGCGGGCGGGATCAGTCATCTGCGGCGGATCGCGGCGCTGGCCGAGATCTGGCAGATCGCGCTCGGTCCGCACGGCCCCTCGGATGTGTCGCCGGTGGCGCTGGGCGCGTCGCTGCATGTCGGGCTCTCGACCCCGAACTTCGCCATCCAGGAGTACATGGGCTACGAACCGGTCGTCCATGAGGTGTTCCGGCACGCGTGGACCTATGCCGACGGATATCTGCACCCCGGTGACCAGCCCGGTCTCGGGATCGAGGTCGACGAGGCGCTGGCCGCCCGGTATCCGTACGAGCCCGCCTATCTGCCGGTCGCGCGCCGTCGCGACGGCTCGATGACGGACTGGTGACGGCGATGACGGTTCTTCCCCGGCTCGGTGCCGCGACCGTGCCCGCGCGGACGGCGGGGCGCCGGCGTCCGCCCGCCGAGACCGGCATCGTGCATCTCGGTCTCGGCAACTTCCACCGCGCCCACCAGGCCGTGCACACGGCCGCCGCGCTGGCCCACACCGATGGCCCGTGGGGCATTCTCGGTGTGGCCGGGCGCTCGGTGAGCGTGGCGCGGGCGATGCGTGAGCAGGAGATGCGCTACGCGGTCGTGGAGATCTCGCCCGGGCGCACCCATGTCACCGTCCCCGCCGTGCACACCGGCGCGCTGGTGGCGGCTGAGCAGCCCGAGGATGTGCTCGACGCCCTCGCGGCGCCCGGTACGGCCCTCATCACGATGACGGTCACCGAACACGGCTACACCTACTCGCCGCGCACGCACGGCCTGGACCTCGACGCACCCGCGGTACGGGCGGACCTGGCGGGTGACGGTCCGCCGCGTACCACCATCGGGCAGATCGTCCGCGGGCTCCAGCGCCGCCGGCGGGCGAATGCCGCGCCCGTGACCGTGCTCAGCTGCGACAACCTGGTGGGCAACGGCGACCAGACGCGGCGGCTGGTCCGCGAGTTCACCGAGGCCCTGCCGACCGCCGAGCGCGACGATCTGACGCCGTGGCTGGAGAACGCGGTGGCGTTCCCCAACTCGATGGTCGACCGGATCGTGCCCGCCACCACCGATGTCTACCGCGACGCGGTCGCCGCGCGGCTCGGGGTACGGGACGACGTACCGGTGCCGGCCGAGCCGTTCAGCATGTGGGTGATGGAGGACCGGTTCGCCGCGGGGCGTCCGCGCTGGGAGCACGGCGGCGCGCTGTTCACCGACGACGTCGAGCCGTACGAGCTGCTCAAGCTCCGGCTGCTCAACGGCACCCATTCGCTGATCGCCTACCTGGGCGCGCTGGACGGGCGCGGGACCATCCCGGACTCGATCGGCAGGCCGTTCATCGCCGAGGCGGCGCGCGGGGTCCTGTTCGGCGACTATCTGCCGAGTCTCGCCGTGCCCGCCGATATCGAACTGGACGCGTACGTCGGGCAGCTCTTCGAGCGCTGGGCCAACACGGCTCTGGGCCATCGCACCCAGCAGGTCGGCTCGGACGGTTCGGTGAAGCTGCGCCAGCGGGTGCCCGAGCCCGCGCTGCTGCATCTGCGCGCGGGGCGGATGCCCCATCATCTGGCGCTGACCGTCGCCGCCTATCTGTGCTGTGTGGCGCCGCCGTCCGGCTTCTCGCCGGGTCCGCACGCCGCCGCCATGGTGGATCCGGCCCGCGCCGCACTGACCGGGATCGCGGACCGCGCCCCCTCGGGATCCCGGACCGCGTTCGTCGAAGCCGTCCTGGAGAGCGGACTGCTCGGCGACGGTCTGACGGAGTACCCCGACTTCGCCGGCCGGGTCGCCGAACTCCTCGACGTTCTCGTCCGTTACGGGCCGGCCGCCGCCGCGGCGGATGCCACCCGCGCCGCCGAGGCCGAACCGCGGCCCGTCCGCTGACCCTTCCCTGCCCCCGTCCCCTTGCCCCCGCCTCCCTCCAAGTCTCCTCGTCTCTTCAACTCCTCCCCGATCCCCCTCACAAGGACGTGAGAAAGTGCCCGCTCCCGAATCGGCCCGCGCCGCTGTTCTGTACGGCCCGGGTGACCTGCGTATCGAAGACCGCGCGCTGCGGCCCCTCGGCCCCGACGATGTGCTCGTCACGGTCGACGCCGTCGGTGTCTGCGGCTCGGACATGCATTACTTCGCCCAGGGCCGCAACGGCCAGAACGTGCTGCGGCAGCCGACCGTGCTCGGCCACGAGGCCGCCGGGGTCATCACCGCGAAGGGCTCCGCCGTACCGCTGGCGGTCGGCACCCGCGTCGCGGTGGAGCCCGCCGTCGGCTGTGGCACCTGCCCGACCTGCCGCTCCGGGCGCTACAACCTCTGCCCGGTCGGCACCTGCTTCGGCTCGCCCCCGACCGACGGCACGTTCGCCGAGCACATCGTCGCCGCCGGCCGCGCCGTCCATCCCCTCCCCGACGCGATCCCCCTGGAGGCCGGCGCGCTGATCGAGCCGCTGGCCGTCGCCGTATGGGCGGTGCAGCGGGCCGGAGTCGAGTTCGGCGACCGCGTACTGGTCACCGGAGCCGGCCCGATCGGTGTGCTCGTCATGCAGGTGGCGCGGGCCGCGGGGGCGACGGAAGTGATCGTCACCGATGTCAATGACGCACGACTGGCCCAAGCTCTCGCCCTGGGGGCGAGCGCCGTGATCAACACGGCCGGGCAGGCCCCGGATCTCACCGGGATCGACCGGCTGCTGGAGTGCTCGGCCCATCCGGCGGCGCTCTGGCAGGGGCTCAGGACACTGCGCCCCGCCGGCCGGGCGATCGTGGTGGGCCAGGCGCCGCCGAGCGTCGACGGGCTGCCGCTCGCGCATCTCCAGCGCTGGGAGATCGAGCTGTCCACCGCGTTCCGCTCCGCGCACGCCTTCCCCACGGCGATCGCGCTGGCCGCCGAAGGGCGGGTCGATCTCGCGGGTGTGCTCACCGGTCGGTTCCCGCTGGATCTGGCGGCCGACGCGCTGCGGGCGCCGGGGGCCGACCCGGCTCATCTCAAGGTCGTCGTCCGCCCAGGCGACGCGCCCGTCTGACCGTCCCCGTACCGCTCCTCACCCCCCTCCCCGCACCGCTCCGGAACTCCCCGCACCGCTCTGGAACCGCACCGCTCCGGAAGTCCCCGCACCGCTCTGAAAACCGATCCGTTCAAGGAGGCATGGATCATGGACAGCAACACCACCCCAGCCACCGCACCTCTGTCCCCACCCGCCGAGACCCCGTCCGGGGAACCGGCCGCCGACCCGGGCGCCGTACGCCGCGCCGCCTGGGCCGGTCTGATCGGCACCGCGCTCGAACAGTACGACTTCGTCATCTACGGAACCGCCTCGGCGCTCATCTTCAGCGATCTGTTCTTTCCCAATGTCTCGGCCTCGGTCGGCATCCTCGCCAGCTTCAGTACGTACGCGGTGGGCTTCGCGGCCCGGCCGCTCGGCGGGCTCTTCTTCTCCCGCTACGGGGACCGCCTCGGCCGCAAGTGGGTGCTGGTCGCCACGCTGCTGCTGATGGGCGGCTCCACGCTCGCCATCGGTCTGCTGCCGACGTACGGGCAGGTGGGGCTGCTCGCCCCGATCCTGCTGCTGATCTGCCGGATGGGCCAGGGCTTCGGCGCCGGCGCGGAGCAGTCGGGAGGCGCCACCCTCCTCACCGAGACGGCCGCCAGAGGACGGCGAGGGAGGCTGTCCTCGCTTGTCATGGCGGGCGCGGCGCTGGGCACGGCGCTCGGGGCGGTGGCCTGGATACTGGCCCAACGGCTCTCCGACGACGCCCTGATGAGCTGGGGCTGGCGGCTGGTCTTCTGCAGCAGTCTCGTGGTGACCGTGGTCGCGATGGTGATCCGGCGCAAGCTCAACGAGAGCCCGGTCTTCCAGGACCTCAAGAAGCAGGCCGAGCGGCCCGCGTCGCCGGTGAAGGAGGTCTTCGCGCACGGCCGGCGGCCGATGCTGCTGGTCCTCTTCATGAACTTCGGGATCAGCACGCAGTCCTACACGTACCAGGTCTTCATGGCCTCCTATCTGGTGACGACCGTGGGCGTCGACAAGGATTTCGTACCGGAAGTGCTGCTGCTGGGCGCGATCTGCGGCGGTATCGCGGCGATCGGCTTCGGCACGCTCTCGGACCGGCTCGGACGCAGGCCGGTGTACACCCTGATCCTCAGCGCGCTCGTCCTGCTCCCCGCCCCCACCTTCGTCGCGCTCAACTCCGGATCGAAGATCGCGATCACGGTGGCGATCGTCGTCGGCTTCATCCTGGCCTGTCAGGGCGCGGTCGGCGTACAGATGAGCTACTTCCCGGAGCTGTTCGGCAACCGCTACCGCTACGCCGGGGTCACCCTGGGCCGGGAGTTCTCCTCCGTGATCGGCGGCGGGGTCGCACCGCTGATCTGTACCGCGCTGGTCACCGCGTTCTCCGGCTCCTGGATACCCGTCGCCGTGTACATGATGCTGGTCACGACGGTCAGTCTGATCACCACCCGCATGGCGCCGGAGACCCTCGACCGTGACCTGAACACTCCTGTCGACAGCACCGATCCGGCCGAGATCCGGGCCCGGCAGGAACGGGCCCTGTCGTCCGGCCCGTTGACGAAAGCAGGCGGCTGACCGTCCGTACGGCACGGTCATCTACGGCGGATCCGTCTCGGTGACGGCCACGACGATACGGAACGGCCGCTCCCCGGCCTCACCGTCCGGCCCCGCCTCACCGTCCGCCCCCGCCTCCCCCGCCGCGCCCAGCGCGAGCCAGCGGCCCTCCCACCGCCACAGGTGGAGGTAGTCGAAGCCGTCGCTCAACTCGCGCCAGGGGTCCGGTATCTCCTCCCCCGCGCCGAGGCGTGTCCGCACGCTCCAGAGACTGATGTAGTGCGGCTCACCGAAGCGGGCGGTGAGAATGCCGGTCAGCGCGGTGTGCTCCGCGCCGTGCTGACCGGCATCCGCCGTGCCGTCCCCCTGGAACAGCTCGGCGAGGTGGTAGCCGGGACCGCTTCTGCCCAGCTCGGTGGGGCCGCGCTCCGCGGGGAAGGCGCGGACACGCAGCAGCTCGATGACGGCGAGTTGCTGTGCGGTGGTCATGTGTCCAGTAAACCTGCGGGCACTGACATTTGGCTGCCCGTCAGGTGACCGTAGGGCCGCCAACGCCTCCCACTCTGCTCAGCCGCGACGCCGGGCAGTGGCGCACGCCACTCGCAGCACCGGCGGGCACCGAGTAGCATCCGCCTAGGTACGGTCCGGCCGATCTTCGCGGATCAGACCGCGGCGTCTGGTGCACTACGTTCGCTGCGCTCTCTTCGTCTCGGCGCCTTGATTCTCCTTCGGATGCCGAGCGGCGATCGCAAGGCGGAGGATCGGCGTTGTGGATGGCCCGGCCGTACTCGGGCGACTCCGACAACGCGGCGAGCGTGCGCCCGCCGCG
>NZ_JOEI01000003.1 GCF_000718095.1 Streptomyces scopuliridis RB72
CGCGAACTACAGACCCTCCTCGCAACCTGGACCGGCGCCTGCCCCACCTGCCACCGCGACATACCCACAGCAACACCAACCTGACCAAGCACTACTAGGGCCCAAACCGGCGTGGCCGGGCCGGTGGTCTCAGCCCAGGTCGGGGGCGTGCATCGCGCGTACGCCCTCGATATTGCCGTCCAGGTAGTGCCGTAGCGACAGCGGTACGAGGTGGACGGCGGCGATCCCGACGCGGCTGAAGGGCACCCGCACGATCTCGTACTCCCCGTAGGGCTCCTCGATCTCGGGGCCGTGCCGTAGCGAGGGGTCCATCGACGCCAGCCGGCAGACGAAGAAGTGCTGCACCTTGACGCCGGTCACGCCGCCGTCGGCGATGTGTTCCACGGTGTCGACGAAGCAGGGCACCACATCCATGATCTTGGCGCCGAGCTCTTCGTGTACTTCGCGGTGGAGTGCGTCGACGACGGTGGTGTCCGTCGGCTCCACCCCGCCGCCGGGGGTGAGCCAGTAGGGATCGACTCCCGGCTTGGTGCGTTTGATCAGGATCAGTTCGTCGCCGTCGAGCAGGATGGCGCGTGCGGTGCGCTTGACCACGGGCCTTTCGGTCATGGGAAGAGGTTCGCCCGGGATTCCCCTTCTGAAACTCCCGCCGGTTCTTCCCTCACCACTCCTCCGCGGCGCGCAGCAGCCATTCGTGCGCCCGCGCGACCGGGGGCAGGGTGAGCGTGCCGGTGCGTACGACCAGGAAGTAGGTGCGCAGCGGGGGTACGGGCGGGTCGAGCAGCGCGACCACTTCTCCGCGTTTCAGCGCCCCTTCGCAGAGGTAGCGGGGCAGTACGGCCAGTCCTGCACCCGCCGCCGTGCATTCGAGGACGGCTCGCAGGTCGGGGGCGATGACGGTTCCTGCGGCGGCCGGCTGGGACTCGAAGACGGTCGCCCAGTAGCGGGAGACGAGCGGGAGGGACTCGTGCACCTCCACCACCGGCAGCTGCTCCAGCACCACCTGCCCCTCGCGCAGCACGTCATGGCCGAGCCGGGCGGCCCAGCGGGGTGCGGCGATCAGTACGTGTTCCTCGTCGCAGAGCGGAGTCGAGGTGAGCAGTCCGCCGCGTGGCCGGGCCGTGGTGATGGCCAGATCGTGGTGTCCGGCGGCCAGGCCCTCCAGGGTCTCTTCGGGGCTGCCGAAGAAGGAGGTGCGCAGGGCGAGGCCCTGGGTGGTGAGCGGGGTGAGCGCTGGCAGAGCGCGCAGGGAGGTGAACTCCGGTGGTCCGGCCAGGTGGAGCGTCCTTATGCCGGATTCCTCGTCGAGTCCGGTCTCGGCGATCTCGACGAGCGCGTCGAGATGGGGCGCGGCCCGCTGGGCGAGTTCGTCGCCGATCGTGGTGGGGGTCACGCCGCGGGCCTGGCGCAGGAAGAGCGGCCGGCCGAGCTGTCGTTCCAGGGTTCTGATCTGGCCGGTCACCGCGGGCTGGGAGAGGCCGAGCAGCGCTGCGGCGCGGGTGAAGGAGCCCGCGCGGTGCACGGTGACGAAGGTACGCAGCAGGGCCAGGTCCATGTTCCCGCTCTCCCGTCTTGAGCCTCGGCCCCCGCGGCAACTCCGGACAGTCAACTATAAATAAGTCGATAGGTCGCTGTCGCTACTGTGATTGGACACTGACGCAGAGTCAACTAGCCTTGGGCAAATGGTTCTCCGCGCGTGGAACCTGGGACGGTCCGAGCCATGAGGGGGGAGGCTCGGACCGTCCGCCCGGAGGACCCGGAGGACCCGGAGGACCCGGAGGGATGGGTGGAGCGGCGTCACGTACCCGTCAGGAAGCCGCCTCGTCCAGGGCCCGCAGCACGTCCGCGACCAGGTCTTCGGGATCCTCGGCCCCGACGGAGAACCGGATGAAGCCCTCCGGTACGGCGTCGCCGCCCCACCGTCCGCGCCGTTCCGCCGTGGACCGTACGCCGCCGAAACTCGTCGCGTCGTCGACCAGCCGCAGTCCGTCCAGGAAGCGCTCGGCCCACTCCCGGTCGGGGAGCACGAACGACACCACGGAGCCGAAGCGCCGCATCTGCTGGGAGGCGATGCGGTACGAGGGGTCGCCGGGCAGACCGGGGTAGCGCAGCCCGTCGACGTCGGCGCGTGCCTCCAGCGCCCGCGCCAGTATCAGCGCGCCGGCGCACTGCCGGTCGACGCGCAGCTGGAGCGTGGCCAGTGAGCGGTGCGCGAGCCAGGCCTCCATCGGCCCGGGAATCGCCCCGACGACCTTGCGCCAGCGCCGTACGCCCGCCGCCAGCTCCGGATTCCCGCTGGTGACGTGGCCGAGCAGGATGTCGCCGTGGCCGGTCATGCCCTTGGTGTCACTGGCCACCGAGAAGTCTGCGCCCAGTTCCAGCGGCCGCTGGCCGAGCGGCGTGGCGAGGGTGTTGTCGACGGCGACCAGCGCGCCCGCGGCGTGCGCTTCCTTCACCAGCCGCCGGATGTCGCAGACGTCCAGGCCGGGGTTGGACGGTGTCTCGATCCAGAGCAGCCGCGCCCCCTCCAGGACGCGCAGCTGGGCATCGGCGGCGGTCGGCGCGGTCCGTACCGTCACGCCGTACGCCTCCAGACGTTCCCGCAGCAGCGGCAGGGCCTGATAGCCGTCGTCCGGCAGGACCATCGCGTCACCGGCCCGCAGCTGGGAGAAGGCCACCGCCGAGATCGCGGCCATCCCGGAGGCGAAGACGACGGTCTCGACCGGCTCCCCGGGTGCCTCCAGCTCGCTGATGGCGCGTTCCAGGTGGGTCCAGGTCGGGTTCTCGTCCCGGCCGTAGGTGTACGGTCCTGTCGGCTCGCCCGGCAGGTGGTAGTGGGCGGCGAAAACCGGTCCTGGCAGGGTCGGTTCGTACTTCACGGGGTCGGGCAGCCCGGCCCGTACCGCTCGGGTGCCGTCCCCGATGTTCATGCCGTCTCCTGGGTTGTTCATGCGGCCTTCCCGATCGCGTTCCGTACGGTGGCGAGCAGACCTTCGCTCGCCGCTTCCGCCATCTCCAGGCATTCCTCGAAGTCGGCGTTCCCTCCGTAGTACGGATCGGGCACGCCGAGACCGCCGGACGGTTCGTCCGGGACGTCGGGGGAGAGAGCGAGGGAGTGGTCGTAGGAGCGCAGCAGGTGCACCTTCGCCGCGTCCGCGGGTGTCGGTGCGAGGCGCCGTAGCTCGCGCAGATGCCCTTCGTCCAGTGCGATCACCAGGTCGAGCCGTGGGAACCACGAGGCGTGGAACCGCCGCGCGGTGTGGTCGCTGTCGTAGCCGTGCGCGTCGAGTACGGCGACGGCGCGAGGGTCGGCGCTGTCGCCTTCGTGCCAGCCGTCGGTGCCCGCGCTGTCCGCCTCGACCAGGCCGTCGAGGCCGGCTTCCGTCAGCCGTGCGCGGAAGACGGACTCGGCGATGGGTGAGCGGCAGATATTGCCGGTGCAGACGAAGCAGACGCGATACGGAGAGGTCATGGGGCCGCTCAGTCCTTGCCGTCGGGGAGCACGACGTTCAGCGCCCACGACACGATCGAGATGACCAGGCCGCCGAGCACGGCCGTCCAGAAGCCGTCGACATGGAAGCTCAGGTCGAGCTTGTCCGCGAACCACGAGGTCAGCAGCAGCATCAGGGCGTTGATCACCAGCGTGATCAGCCCGAGTGTCAGGATGAACAGCGGCAGTGTCAGCAGCTGCACCACCGGCTTGACTATGAAGTTGACCAGGCCGAAGAGCAGTGCGACGAGCACCAGCGTCAGGACCTTCTTGCCGGTGCTGTCGCCGGTCAGGGTGATGTTCTGGATGAGCCAGATCGCGACTGCCAGGGCGCCCGCGTTGGCGATCGTCTTGACTAGGAAATTCTTCATGTGTCTGATCGTGGCATGAAGGCATTCCGACTGGATGAGCTGGAGGCGGAACGTGCCGCCAACGACGGGGCATATCTGCAGTTTGTGCGGGAACGCAACATGTCTGTGGGCCTGTACGCGCTGGACGCCGGAGCGAGTGACCCGCAGCAGCCGCACCGGCAGGACGAGGTGTACTTCGTCGTGAGCGGCCGCGCCTCGCTCACCGTCGGGATGGAGACCACGCAGGTCAGCCGCGGAAGCGTGGTGTACGTGCCGGCCGGAACCGCGCACAAGTTCCATCACATCACCGAGGATCTGCGGGTGATGGTCGTGTTCTCCCCGCCCGAGGGCTGACCGCCGCCCCTCCGCCCCCTGTCCCTCCCCTCGTCCCCGCCCCACCGCCCCCGTCCGCCTCCCGACCCTCAGGTCCGCCTCAGGGTCGGATCAGGGGAGATCGGGGGCCGCGGGGCCTCCGCGAGCGCTTCCGCACCTCTAGCATCGAAGGAGTAGGACGGATACTCGGGCTCTCGGCGAAGCGAGGTAAGGACGATGGCGGTTCGGGACGTACTCACAGGACTGCCCTGGTGGGTGAAGTGGATCGCGGTTCCCGTGATCGTCCTCGTCGTGTTCGGCGGACTGATCACGGCGGTCATCTCGATCGTGGTCGGCCTGCTCTTCAAGGTGCTGATCCTGGTGGCTCTGGTCGGTGGACTGGTTTATGTCGTACGGAAGTTCATGTCTTCCTCGTCCTCCTCGTCGCGCGGCGACTGGTAAGGGGCCCGCGCAGCGGGCGCGGCTCGAACGGCCGTTAGCCCGCGCGGGGGAAAGGTGAAGGGGAAACCATCCCTCGCCCCGGGCTGCCCCTAGAGTGGCAAACCACTGCCGCGCCCTGGGAAAACACCATCCACGATCGCTCTGACCATTGGGTTGTGCGACTTTTCTGGGCGGGACCTCAAGGTTCCTCGGGTCCGCCTCAAGGTTCCTTCGGTTCCTCGGTTCCCTCAGGGGTGCGGCGGGCGCGCGGGGGCGGCCCCCGCGGGCGGGCTCTCGCCCGTCAGCACGCCTGGGGGTGACCTTTGGCCACAGCTACACGTACCGCAGCCCCAACTCTGATCGGTTCGGTACAGCGAGCGCTGCGACTGCTGGAGTCGGCGGGCTCTCATCCGGACGGGGCTCCCGCGAAGCAGCTCGCACGCGAGGCCGGACTCCCGCTTCCCACCGCCTACCATCTGCTGCGCACGCTGGCGCACGAGGGCTATCTCCGCCGCGAGAAGGGCGTCTTCGTACTCGGCGACGCCGTACAGCGGCTGGCACACGGCGACGGCCCGCAGAATCGTCGCAGCAAGATCACCGAGTCGCTCGTCCGGTGGCACGACGCGACCGGCGTCCCGGTGTACTTCGCGGTCTACGACGACGGTGAGATCGATCTCGTCTCCGTGGCGGACAGCCCCGCGGCCCCGGCGGTCGCCGACGGGGCGGACATCCGCGAGACGGGGCACGCCCACGCGCTCGGGCAGTGTCTGCTCAGCCGGCTCGACGCGGAATCCCGCCACGATCACCTCGACCGCTATCCCGTCCGCCCGCTCACGCCCTACTCCGTGCCGGACCGCGGGACGCTGCTGGAGCGCCTCGGCTCACTGGGGCCGGCCGAGCCGGTGGTGGAGCGACAGGAATACCGGCTCGGCACCGTCTCCGCGGCCGTACCGATCGAGGCCGGAGCCACC
The DNA here is from genome assembly GCF_000718095.1 of Streptomyces scopuliridis RB72. Taxonomy (GTDB): domain Bacteria; phylum Actinomycetota; class Actinomycetes; order Streptomycetales; family Streptomycetaceae; genus Streptomyces; species Streptomyces scopuliridis. The sequence goes on from NZ_JOEI01000003.1 coordinate 5,565, forward strand.
GCGGGCGCCGTGGCCATTTCCGTACCACTCCATCAACAGGAACGACTGCTCCCGGCGATCGAACGGTTACGCATAGAGATGGCGTCGCTGGCGAGCTCCCTCGCCTTCTCTATCAGTATCTGAAAAATTACTCCTTGTGATCTGCTAGCGCTTACAGGACGATTGCGTCAAGAGGGTCCACGGGATCATTCCCAGCCACTGCTTCATCTACTCCGGAGTACACGATGCGCGAGTCGGTCCAGGCCGAGGTCCTGATGAGCTTCCTCGTCTCCGAGGAGCTCTCGTTCCGAATCCCGGTGGAACTCCACTACGAGGTGAGGGATCCCTATGCCGTGCGGATGACCTTCCATCTGCCCGGCGATGCCCCTGTGACCTGGACTTTCGGCCGCGAGTTGCTGCTCGACGGAATCAATACGCCCAGTGGGGACGGCGATGTGCATATCGCGCCGACCACGCCGGAGGACCTCTCCGACGTCCATATGCGGCTCCAGGTCGGCGACGACCACGCGCTGTTCCGGGTCAGCGCGGCGCCGCTGGTGGCCTTCCTCGACCGTACGGACCGGTTGGTTCCGCTTGGTCAGGAGCGCACGCTCAGTGACTTCGAGGGCAATCTGGAGGAGGCGCTCGGCCGCATCCTCGCCGAGGAGAACGCCGGCTGACCGGCCACCCGGCTCCGCGCCGTCACTTCTTGCGCCGGCGTCCCCTGCCACCGAGCTTGCGGGCCAGCGCGTTCTGTGCGGGCAGCGAGGGGGTCGGCGCGGATTCCGGCCCAGGCGCTGAAGCCGGGCCGGGGCCCGGGCCCACGGGTGCCGGGTACGGTGCCGCGGCGGGCGTCTCCGGGGCCTGCCGGTCGGCGGAGACCACCAGCGCCGCGAGCGCCGTCGTGACCGGCACGGAGGCGACCAGACCGATCGAGCCCACCAGGGTCCGGACGATCTCCTCCGCCACCAGCTCGCTGTTCGCGACCGTTCCCATGCTCGACTGCGCGATCGAGAAGAGCAGCAGAAGCGGCAGCGCGGCGCCCGCGTAGGCGAGGACGAGCGTATTGACCACCGAGGCGATATGGTCCCGGCCGATCCGGATCGCCGCCCGGTAGAGGGCACGTGGCCCCATGGTCGGATCCGCCTGACGCAGCTCCCAGACCGCCGAGGTCTGGGTCACCGTCACATCGTCCAGCACGCCGAGCGAACCGATGATCACGCCCGCCAGCAGCAGACCGCTCATATCGATCTCGGGATACAGGCCGTGGATCAGACCGGTGTTGTCGTCGGTGTTGCCGCTCAGACTCGCCCAGCCGATGAAGACCGACCCCAGCAGTCCGATCAGCAGCAGCGAGATCAGCGTGCCCAGGACCGCGACCGAGGTACGCGCCGTCAGACCGTGGCAGAGATAGAGGGCGATCAGCATGATCGCGCTGGCTCCGACGACCGCCACGATCAGAGGGTTCGATCCCTGCAGAATCGCGGGCAGGATGAAGAGCGTCAGAATGGCGAACGAGGCGATGAGCGCGACCAGCGCCATGACACCGCGCATCCGCCCCACCACGACCACCGCGAGCGCGAAGATCCCGGCCAGCAGCGTCAGCGGGAACTTACGGTCCACGTCCGTCACGGAGTACTGGAGATCCCGGGGCGCATCGGGTGCGTATGCCACCACGACACCCTGTTTCACGTGAAACTGCCGCGGCGCGTCCGGCTGGACGACCTCGACGAAGGTCCGTCCCTTCTCCTTGCCGGTCGTGACCTCGACCGTGGCCTTCTTGCACTCCCCGGTCTCCGCCTGCTCCGCCTCGCGCCCCTGGGGCTGTGTGGTGTCGCCGGTCGACGGCAGCTGGGAGGCGTTGACGTCCTTGCAGTCGACCCGCTCGATCCGTACGACCTGGCCCTGTTCTGTCTGCCGGTCGAAGCCCACACCGGTGCGCTCGTGTGCCGGGGTGCCGCCCGGCCAGAGCACGGCGAGGCCGACGGCCACGGCGGCCGCGAACGGGATCAGGACCGCCGCGATGACCTTGCGGAGGTGCTGGGAGACCGGAGCGGCGGGCCCGTGGCTGTGCGAGTGGCCGTGCGCTTCGTGAGTCTGCTGGGGAGGGGTCACCGACCGATCATCGCAAGAAGGAAGGGGCCCTCTGTTCAGCACGCCGGATATGACGCTAGCGTGGAGGCAACCTTTGCACACGCGGGAGCTCGGAGCACCGGGCTGAGAGGGCGCTGACTGTGTGGTCCCGGGGTCATTCCCCCGGACACCTGCGCTGCGCCGACCGCTGAACCTGTTACCGGGTAATGCCGGCGTAGGGAGTAGGTCTCATGACCGTTCAGGACGCACATCCGTCTGCCTCCGACTCGGGGAATCCGAGCGAGACCGGAAAGTCCATCGGCTGGCACAAGGGATATGTCCAGGGTTCGCGCCCGGACCTCCAGGTGCCGGTCCGCCAGGTGCATCTCACCAACGGCAAGGACGTGACGCTGTACGACACGTCGGGTCCGTACACCGATCCCGGCGTCGAAACCGACGTACGCCGTGGTCTCGCACCGCTGCGCGAGAACTGGATCATCGGTCGCGGTGACACCGAGGAGTACGCGGGCCGGCCGGTCCGTCCCGAGGACGACGGGCTCAAGCACACCTCACCGCGCGGGGGGCTGCTCCGGAGCGGATCGACCGATCTGCGGGGCCTCGACGCGGTCTTCCCCGGCCGGCCGCGCCAGCCCCGGCGGAGCCGGAACGGGCAGCCGGTGACCCAGCTCGCGTATGCCCGTCGCGGTGACATCACCCCGGAGATGGAGTACGTCGCGATCCGCGAGAACGTGTCCCCGGAGGTCGTCCGCGAGGAGATCGCCGCCGGGCGGGCCGTCCTGCCGGCCAATGTCAATCACCCGGAGATCGAGCCGATGATCATCGGCAAGCGGTTCCTGGTGAAGGTCAACGCCAACATCGGCAATTCCGCCGTCACTTCCTCCATCGAGGAGGAGGTGGAGAAGATGACCTGGGCGACCCACTGGGGCGCGGACACGGTCATGGACCTCTCCACGGGCCGCAATATCCACACCACCCGGGAGTGGGTGCTGCGCAACTCCCCCGTCCCCATCGGCACCGTCCCGCTGTACCAGGCGCTCGAAAAGGTGGATGGCAAGGCCGAGGAGCTGACCTGGGACATCTACAAGGACACGGTCATCGAGCAGGCCGAGCAGGGCGTCGACTACATGACGGTGCATGCCGGAGTGCTGCTGCGGTACGTGCCGCTGACGGCCCGTCGCAAGACGGGCATCGTCTCGCGCGGCGGTTCGATCATGGCCGCCTGGTGTCTCGCGCACCACAAGGAGTCGTTCCTGTACGAGAACTTCGAGGAGCTGTGCGAGATCCTCGCGGCCTACGACGTGACGTACTCCCTGGGTGACGGTCTGCGGCCCGGGTCCATCGCGGACGCCAACGACGAGGCGCAGTTCGCCGAGTTGCGCACGCTGGGCGAGCTCAACTCGACCGCGAAGCGGCTGGGCGTACAGACGATGATCGAGGGCCCGGGGCATGTCCCGATGCACAAGATCAAGGAGAACATCGACCTTCAGCAGGAGATCTGCGAGGAGGCGCCGTTCTACACGCTCGGCCCGCTGACGACCGATGTGGCCCCGGCGTACGACCACATCACCTCCGGCATCGGCGCGGCGATGATCGCGTGGTGGGGCACGGCGATGCTCTGCTACGTCACTCCCAAGGAGCACCTCGGCCTGCCGGATCGCGATGATGTGAAGACCGGTGTCATCACGTACAAGATCGCGGCCCATGCGGCGGATCTCGCCAAGGGGCATCCGGGGGCGCAGGAGTGGGACGACGCGCTGTCCGATGCCCGGTTCGAGTTCCGGTGGGAGGACCAGTTCAATCTGGCCCTCGACCCGGACACGGCCCGGGAGTTCCATGACGAGACCCTGCCGGCCGAACCGGCGAAGACGGCGCATTTCTGCTCGATGTGCGGCCCCAAGTTCTGCTCGATGAAGATCTCGCAGGACATCAGGCGCCGGCACGGCGGCGAGATGGAGTCGGCCGGGATGGAGTCCGCCGAGATCGAGGCGGGCATGGCGGAGAAGTCCAAGGAGTTCGCCGCGGCGGGCAACCGCGTGTATCTGCCGCTCGCGGACTGAGTAAGCATCCGTCGCCGGGGCGCCCGTCGCGAGGCGCTTCCGCGGTGGGACCGCGCACCGGCCGGGGGCTACTCCGGCCGGTGTTCCGGGCCGCCGAAGTCGGGGCTGGAGAAGTCCGGGCTGCTGAACGTCGGGCGCTGGCCGGCGGTCGAGCCCTCGTCCGGGCTGGAGAAGTCGGGGCGGCTGTAGCCGATCTTGGGCAGGTGCTTCACCGGCTGCGCAGGGCGCGGTGCGGGCGGTGCGGCCGGAGTGCCGGCGCTCGGGGCGGCCAGCGCGGCCCGCAGGAAAGGCAGGATGCCGCGCTCCAGCAGGGCCTGGCGCCAGGCTTCCCGCGCGCGGGCCACCTCGTCGGGCAGCTCGCCGCCCCACGGTTCCTCGGCGGGAAGCTGGGTCGCGGTGTTGCGCAGTGCCGTGACGAGCAGGCCTATCGCGGCGACCAGGATGCCGACGACGGTGACGGCGGTGAAGAACCACCCGACCGCGACCAAGCTGCGGGCGAAGGCGGGCGGCGGGCTGAGCGCTTTGAGGAGGTAGCCGACAAGCAGGAAGATGACCGCCGCGGTGCCGCCGAGGACCGGGGCCAGCACGGTGATGACGGCCGCGAGCCCCGCCCCCGCGTCCGGAGTCTCGCTCCCCGACGCGGGCGAGGCGGCGTCATGGACCGACGAGGAGGAGGGCGCCGGTGAGCGGAATTCCTCGCGGATCTTCGCGAAGTGCTCGTACTCGGCGGCGGCGGACGAGGTGATCAGCGCCGTGGCGCTCAGGGCCATCGTGCGCAGCTGCTCGCTGTTGAGCCGCTGTCCGGCCGCGGAGAGTTCCGCGTCGTCGTGTGCCTGGCGCAGTGCCTCGTCGAGGATCCGCTCGAAATCCGCGCGATCCTCGCTCAGCAGATGTGGAGCGCTGTTCATGTGCATCCCCCGATGCTCCGTAGGGCCGGTTCGCCCGTGTGGGACGGGCAGTTGGCGGAAACGGAGGAGAGCCTGCTACGGATAAGGCGATGGTAGAGCTGTTGTGGCGGGGCGTGACAGGGGGTTTCGGGAAATCACCTGTCACACATTGATTCAGTTATCCAGCGGAAGCTGTACGACCAGCAGCTTTCCCGCCATGGTGACGCCGCCGTCCATGGCGATGGCAAGTCCATCGGCATATACGTGCGGCCCTTCCACTACCGGGCCTGTGTCGCCTTCGTCGTCCGAAGCGTCTTCTGTACCGACTTCGCCGAGCAGATAGGGAATGGGGCTGTGTCCGTGGACGACGCGCTGTCCGCCGTACTGGGAGAGCAGTTCGCGTACGGCCTGCGGCCCGCCGTCGTCACGGAACGCGAAGCGTTTGGTGAGTTTGCGGAACAAATCCCAGCATTCGTCGGCGTCATTGCGGGTGAGGATCTGATGGACGGTGTCGTTGACGTCCTCAATGGTGGAGCCATAGTCGAGATAGGCCGTCGTGTCGGAGTGCATCAGCAGATGCTCGTCCTCCTCGACGACCGCGTCGAGCCGGGACATCCATTGCAGATGGACATCCTGGAGGCGCTCCATATCGGTCCGCTGGCCGCCGTTGAGCAGCCAGGCGGCCTGGAAAGTGGCGGTGCCCGCACCTGAGTTGACGGGCGTGTCGCCGAATCGCCTGGCGCCGATGAGCAGCAGTTCGTGATTGCCCATCAGGGCCTTGCAGTAGCCGCCGGCCGCCGCCGCCTCGGCGGAGAGCCGCATGACGAGGTCGATGACTCCGATGCCGTCGGGGCCGCGGTCGGTGAAGTCGCCGAGGAACCAGAGCCGGGCGTTGTCCGCCGCCCAGTGGCCGTCGGCGTCGATGAGGTCCTGCGCGGCCAGCGCGGCGAGGAGTTCGTCGAGATAGCCGTGGACATCGCCGACGACGTAGAGCGGGCCGCGGCCGTCGGGTGTGGACGGCTCCACGGGGTCGACCCGCACCTGGACGGTGTCCCCCCGGTTGATCACCGGGAGGTCGCGTTCGGTGGGGGTGTAGCCCTCGGGCGGTTCGTGGTCCGGGAACGCGTTGCCGGGATGCCCTGACGGGCCGTCGGCCGGGGGGCCTGACGGTCCGGGCTCTCCGGACTGCACGGGAACCTGCGCGTACGGCGGTACGCGGAAGTCGCGCAACGTCGCCGTCCGCACCACGGGTCCCTCGCCGGCCCCCTGTGTCATCGACCCCTCCACCACCGTCGCGCCGCCGTACACCTCTCGGGCCCGCCGGACTGGATGGGGGTGAGCCCATCGCAGGTAGGACGAGGTCCGTGGTGTCGTGCGCCCATCATAGGAACGCCGCTCCCGCTCTGTGACGCACCAGGGGGGAGAATTCGGCGGGACCTCGGGTTCCACGGCTGTTTTCACGCCGATCGCCCGAAATGCGAGAAGGTCTGGTCCTTCTTCCGGCCTCTTCGGCGGCGAGTCTCCGGCACAGTCCGGTGGATTCCCGGGGCCGTTCGGCGAGTCGTCGGGACCGTACGGCGGCTCGACGGGCCGCCCGACAGGTCTTCGGGACCGCTCCACGGGCCCGGGGACCGTACTGTCCATCGCCTCGGCCTTCGGTCAGTCGCCCGCGGGGGACCTGGGCGCGCTGACCGTGGTGCGCGGCGGCCGCCGTTGGGAGGAGGTCCGGATGATCAGTTCGGTCGGTATCACCTGCTCGACCGGCCGGCCGGTGTCGATTCCCTCGATGGCGTCGATGAGGAGCTGGATGACGGCGGTGCCGATACGGCGTGGCTTGAGCGAGAGCGTGGTGATGGGCGGTTCGGTCGCGGCGTACACCGTGGACTCGCTGCAGCAGACCAGCAGCAGATCCTCGGGGACGCGCAGCCCGTACCGCCGGGCGGCGGCGAGCAGGTCGGTGCCGTTGGGGTCGAAGAGCCCGTAGACGGCGTCGGGGCGGTCGGGGCGGGCCAGCAGCCGGTCGGCGGCGACGGCCCCGGCGCACGGGTCGTGGGCGGGGTAGGACTCGTAGACCGGGTCCTGGCCGACGCGCTCGCACCAGTGCAGATAGGCGGTGGTGGAGAGCCGGGTGTAGGTGTCCGTGGTGGTGCCGGTGAGCAGGCCGATCCTGCGTGCCCCGGCCGCGGCGAGATGGTCGAGCAGTTCGAGGACGGCCGCCTCGTGGTCGTTGTCGACCCAGGCGGTGACGGGGAGGGTGCCCGCGGGCCGGCCGTCGGAGACGACGGGAAGGCCCTGGCGGACGAGTTCGGTGACGACCGGATCGTGGTCGGAGGGGTCGATGACGACGGTGCCGTCGAGGGCGACGTTCGACCAGACGTCATGGCGGGAGGTGGCGGGGAGGATGACGAGGGCGTAGCCGCGGGCGAGCGCGGCGGAGGTCGCGGCCCTGGCCATCTCGGCGAAGTAGGCGAACTCGGTGAAGGTGAAAGGTTCATCCCCGTATGTGGTCACGGTCAGGCCGATAAGTCCTGACTTGCCGGTACGGAGGGTTCGGGCCGCGGCGGAAGGCCGGTAGCCGAGGCGCTCTGCGACTTCTCGGACATGGCGTCTGGTGGCGTCGGGTAACCGTCCCTTGCCGTTGAGCGCGTCCGAGACAGTCGTGATGGAGACACCGGCTGCGGCGGCTACGTCCCGGATGCCCGCCCGACTTTGCCGGCTTCCCCGGCGGGTTGTGTCCGTCCGGCTCACCTGGTGTTTCCCTGCTGCTGTCATGGCGAGCCGATAGTAGGGCGCTGAGGGGCGGTGGGGCCGGTCGCATATGCACCCGGCAGCAGGCACGTTTCTGCATGATCAAAAATAGCCAACGAGCTTGGAAGTCAAGGAGGTTGGTGGGTTTCGCATTGGTCTGCCATGCAAGGAGCGGCATGGACCTGTCGAAGGGTCCATGTTTCGAAGAGGTCTCAACTCACCTCTACGGGGGATGCGCGCCACGGCGCAGGCCACCGGCGCGCGGCGGGAAGGCGAGCGCGCCCCACTCCTGCGGGCTTTCCCGGTGCCCGCCATTCGCAGGGGCCGCGAATCCTCATAAGGTGAGCAGTATTGAAGATGTAAGGACCCGTGAACGGCCGAGGAGGACCTGCGGTGAGCGAGACGAGCCCCAAGCTGCGTGCCGAGCTGGACGGCATCCCCACGTACAAGCCGGGCAAGCCCGCCGCGGCCGGCGGACCCGTCGCGTACAAGCTGTCCTCCAACGAGAACCCCTATCCGCCGCTTCCCGGGGTCATGGAGCAGGCGATCTCGGCCGCGGGTGTCTTCAACCGCTACCCGGACATGGCGTGCACCGGCCTGATGAACGAGCTGGCCGACCGTTTCGGGGTGCCCGTCTCGCATCTGGCCACCGGCACCGGTTCGGTGGGCGTCGCCCAGCAGCTGCTTCAGGCCACCGCGAGCGCCGGTGACGAGGTCATCTACGCCTGGCGCTCCTTCGAGGCGTACCCGATCATCACGCAGATCTCGGGCGCCACCTCGGTCAAGGTGCCGCTGACCGCGGGCGAGGTGCACGATCTGGACGCGATGGCCGAGGCGATCACGGACAAGACGCGGCTGATCTTCGTCTGCAACCCGAACAATCCGACCGGCACGGTGGTGCGCAGGGCCGAGCTGGAACGTTTCCTGGACCGGGTGCCGGGTGATGTGCTGGTGGTGCTCGACGAGGCGTACCGCGAGTTCATCCGGCCCGCCGAGGGCGAGGGCGGTGGGGTGCCGGACGGGATCGACATCTACCGGGACCGGCCGAATGTGGCCGTACTGCGTACCTTCTCCAAGGCGTACGGGCTGGCCGGCCTGCGGGTCGGCTTCGCGGTCGCCCATGAGCCGGTCGCCGCCGCGCTGCGGAAGACCGCGGTCCCGTTCGGTGTGAGCCAGATCGCACAGGAGGCGGCGGTCGCCTCGCTGCGCGCCGAGGACGAGCTGCTGGGGCGGGTCGGTTCGCTGGTCGCCGAGCGGGAGCGGGTCTACCGGGGGCTGGTCGGACAGGGCTGGACCGTGCCCGAGACGCAGGCCAATTTCGTATGGCTGCGGCTGGGCGCCCGCACGCTGGACTTCGCCGCGGCCTGTGAGGCGGCCGGCGTGGTCGTACGGCCGTTCGCGGGCGAGGGTGTACGGGTCACGGTCGGCGAGAACGAGGCCAATGATCTCTTCCTGCGGACGGCCGAGGCGTTCCGCAAGGAGATGTAGTCCGGCCGGAGCCGGATTTTTGGAGCGTGGGGCGGTCTCTTCGAGGCCGCCCTTCGGCGTCTCCAGGGGCCTCTCCGCACGCGTCCCGTGGGTCTCACCGTGGAGGGGACCCCCCACGCGAAGATCCGGAAGGCTGTGCGACATAATGCTTGTGAATGTGAACGCGTTCACAAGCGTGTCCCGGTTCCTGGCGTTACGCCCAGGGCAAATGGGGCAGGCCGCCGCTGTGACCACGGCGATGTGATGTAAGGAGAGATGACGTGGACCTCGCTCTGGCGCCGGAGACCCTGGCGCGATGGCAGTTCGGCATCACCACCGTCTACCACTTCCTCTTCGTCCCCCTGACGATCTCGCTCGCCGCGCTCACCGCGGGCTTGCAGACGGCGTGGGTGCGCACGGAAAACCCGAAGTACCTCAAGGCCACGAAGTTCTGGGGCAAGCTCTTTCTGATCAATATCGCGATGGGTGTCGTCACCGGCATCGTGCAGGAGTTCCAGTTCGGGATGAACTGGTCCGACTACTCGCGGTTCGTCGGAGACATCTTCGGGGCCCCGCTCGCCTTCGAGGCGCTGATCGCCTTCTTCTTCGAGTCCACCTTCATCGGGCTGTGGATCTTCGGCTGGGACAAGCTGCCGAAGAAGATCCATCTGGCCTGTATGTGGATGGTCTCGATCGGCACGATCCTCTCCGCGTACTTCATCCTGGCGGCCAACTCCTGGATGCAGCACCCGATCGGCTACCGGATCAACAAGGAAGCCGGACGGGCCGAGCTCACCGACTTCTGGGCGGTGCTCACCCAGGACACGGCGCTCACGCAGTTCTTCCACACCATCACGGCGGCCTTCCTCGTCGGCGGCGCCTTCATGGTCGGGATCGCGGCCTTCCATCTGGCCCGCAAGCGCCATATCCCGGTGATGCGGACCTCGCTGCGCCTCGGCCTGATCACCGTCATGGTGGCCGGACTGCTCACCGCGGTCAGCGGCGACACCCTCGGCAAGGTCATGTTCAAGCAGCAGCCGATGAAGATGGCCGCGGCCGAGGCGCTCTGGGAGGGCGAGGCGCCCGCGCCGTTCTCCGTGTTCGCGTACGGGGACGTCGACAAGGGGCACAACGATGTCGCCATCGAGATCCCCGGGATGCTCTCCTTCCTCGCCAACAACGACTTCAGCTCGCATGTCCCCGGCATCAACGACATCAACAAGGCCGAGCAGGAGAAGTTCGGCCCCGGCGACTACAAGCCCAATATCCCCGTCGCCTACTGGGGATTCCGCTGGATGATCGGCTTCGGCATGGCGTCCCTGGCCATCGGTATGGTCGGGCTCTGGCTGACGCGCAAGAAGTTCCTGCTGCCACCCGCCTTGCGAACCGGCGAGGACGAAGTGCCGAATCTGGTGCTCTTCCGGAACAAGGCGCTCAGTCCGAGATTCGCCAAGTGGTACTGGATCACCGCGCTCTGGACGCTGCTCTTCCCGCTGATCGCCAACTCCTGGGGCTGGATCTTCACCGAGACAGGACGCCAGCCATGGGTGGTGTACGGAGTGCTGCGCACCGCCGACGCCGTCTCCCCCGGCGTCTCCCAGGCCGAGGTGCTCACATCGATGATCGTCTTCACCCTGCTGTACGCGGTCCTCGCGGTCATCGAGGTCAAGCTGATGGTCAAGTACGTCAAGGCCGGGCCGCCGGAGCTCACGGAAGCCGACCTCAACCCGCCCACCAAGATCGGCGGCGACCACACGGACGCCGACCGGCCGATGGCCTTCTCGTACTGAGGAGTTGAGGAGCAATGGAACTCCACGACGTCTGGTTCGTCCTGATCGCCGTCCTCTGGACCGGCTACTTCTTCCTTGAGGGATTCGACTTCGGCATCGGGATCCTGACCAAGCTGCTGGCCCGGAACCGCAAGGAACGACGGGTCCTCATCAACACCATCGGGCCCGTCTGGGACGGCAACGAGGTGTGGCTGCTGAGCGCCGGAGGGGCCACCTTCGCTGCCTTTCCCGACTGGTACGCCACGCTCTTCTCGGGCTTCTATCTGCCGCTGCTGCTCATCCTGGTCTGTCTGATCGTGCGCGGTGTCGCCTTCGAGTACCGGGCCAAGCGGCCAGAGGAGAACTGGCAGCGCAACTGGGAGAACGCGATCTTCTGGACCTCCCTGATCCCCGCGGTGCTGTGGGGTGTCGCCTTCGGCAACATCGTGCGCGGCGTGAAGATCGACGCGCAGAAGGAGTACGTCGGCACCCTCGGTGATCTGCTCAACCCGTACGCGATCCTCGGCGGGCTGGTGACCCTGGCCCTCTTCACCTTCCACGGCACGGTGTTCGCCGCGCTGAAGACGGTGGGGGACATACGGGTCAGGGCGAGGAAGCTGGCTCTCGGTCTGGGAGCGGTCACCGCCGTACTGGCGCTCGGCTTCCTGATCTGGACCCAGGCGGACAACGGGGACGGCAAGAGCCTGGTCGCGATGGTCGTCGCCGTGGCGGCGCTGGTCGCCGCCATCGGGGCCATCGCGGCGGGGCGTGAGGGGTGGTCGTTCGCGCTCTCCGGCGTGACGATCGTGGCCGCGGTCGCGATGCTCTTCCTGACGCTCTTCCCGAACGTCATGCCATCCTCGCTGAACGAGGCGTGGAGCCTCACGGTGACGAACGCCTCGTCGACCCCGTACACGCTGAAGATCATGACGTGGTGCGCGGGGATCGCGACCCCGGTCGTGCTGCTCTACCAGGGCTGGACGTACTGGGTGTTCCGCAAGCGGATCGGTACGCAGCACATCGCGGAGTAGCCACGGCGCCGGCGCCGGATCGTGCGGCACCGGACCACACCGCGTCGGGTCACTCGGCGTCGGGCGCGGGCAAGGCAGTAGCGGCAGAGCAGTAGGAGTAGGTGTTTCACGTGAAACCAATCGACCCCCGTCTGCTCCGGTATGCCCGGGCCACCCGCTTCTTCCTGGTGGCCGTGGTCGTCCTCGGGGTGGCCGGCGCGGGGCTGGTCATCGCTCAGGCGATGCTCATCGCCGAGGTGGTCGTCGGCGCGTTCCAGCGCGGGTTCGACGGCTCCGACCTGCGTACTCCTCTGCTGCTGCTGGTGGCGGTCGCCGCCGGGCGCGGTCTGGTCTCCTGGCTGACCGAGCTGGCCGCCCACCGGGCGAGCGCCGCGGTCAAGTCGGAACTGCGCGGACGGCTGCTGGAGCGGGCCGCCGAGCTGGGCCCGGGGTGGCTGAGCGGGCAGCGCATCGGTTCGCTGGTCGCGCTCGCCACCCGCGGGGTCGACGCGCTGGACGACTACTTCGCGCGGTATCTGCCGCAGCTGGGGCTCGCCGTGGTGGTGCCGGTGGCGGTCCTGGCCCGGATCGTCACGGAGGACTGGGTCTCGGCGGCCATCATCGTGGTGACCCTGCCGCTGATTCCGCTGTTCATGGTGCTCATCGGCTGGGCCACACAGGCCCGGATGGACCGTCAGTGGCGGCTGCTGTCCCGGCTGTCGGGCCATTTCCTGGATGTGGTCGCCGGGCTGCCGACCCTCAAGGTCTTCGGCCGGGCCAAGGCCCAGGCCGAGTCGATCCGTACGATCACCTCGGAGTACCGGCAGGCCACCCTGCGTACGCTGCGGATCGCCATCCTGTCGTCGTTCGCGCTGGAGCTGCTCGCGACGCTGTCGGTGGCGCTGGTCGCCGTCACCATCGGGATGCGGCTCGTCCACGGCGAACTCGATCTGTACACCGGGTTGGTGGTGCTGGTCCTCGCCCCCGAGGCCTATCTGCCGATCCGGCAGGTGGGAGCGCAGTATCACGCGGCGGCCGAGGGACTGTCGGCGGCCGAGGAGATCTTCACGGTCCTGGAGACCGAGCCTCCGGCCGGCGGTACGGGAGAGGTGCCGGGCGCGCTGCGGCTGGAGCTGGACGGGGTGACGGTCCGCCATCAGGGGCGTACGGAGCCCTCGTTGGACGCGGCCACGCTGACGGTCGAGCCGGGGGAGACCGTCGCTCTGGTCGGCCCCAGCGGTATCGGCAAGACCACCCTGCTCAATGTGCTCCTCGGCTTCGCCGCACCCGACGAGGGCCGGGTGCGGGTGGACGGCCGTGATCTGGCCTCCCTCGACCTGGAGCGCTGGCGCGAACGGATCGCGTGGGTGCCGCAGCGGCCGTACCTCTTCGCCGGGACGATCGCGGAGAACGTACGGCTGGCCCGGCCGGACGCGGACGACGCGGCCGTACGGGACGCGCTGCGGGACGCGGGGGCGCACGACTTCGTGGCGGCGCTCCCGGACGGCCCGGACACCGCGCTCGGTGAGGACGGGGCAGGGCTCTCGGCGGGCCAGCGGCAACGGCTCGCGCTGGCCCGCGCCTTCCTCGCCGACCGGCCGCTGCTGCTGCTCGACGAGCCCACGGCGGCGCTCGACGGCGAGACGGAGGCGGGCATCGTCGAGGCCGTGCGACGGCTGGCGGTGGGCCGTACGGTGCTGCTGGTCGTCCACCGGCCCGCACTGCTCGCGGTGGCGGACCGGGTGGTGACTCTCGCGGAGCGGGCGCGGCCCCTCGAACGTACGGCGGGATCCGCGCGGCCGGAGCTGCCGGCGCCCGTGGCGCAGCCTCTGACGGCTTTGGCTTCCATGGCCTCGGTGGGGTCGGCGATCGAGGAGTCCGGGCCCGGGCTCGGACTCGGCGACCTCCCCGCGCTGCCTCAGTCCGGCGAAGAACGCGTCGTGCCCGCCACCTTCGGCTCGGCGGACAGCGGACACGCGACGGACGGCGGAGGCAGCGGAAACGACGGAGTCAGCGGAAACGGCGGAGGACGCGGGGACGGCGGGAGCGCCGCGGCCCGGACTCCGCTCGCGCGGATGCGGGCCGCCGCCGGTGCGCTCCGTGGCCGCTTCGTACTCGCGCTGGTCCTCGGGAGCTGCGCGCTCGGCTCCGCCGTCGGGCTCATGGCGGTGTCCGGCTGGCTCATCTCGCGCGCCTCCGAGCAGCCGCCCGTTCTCTATCTCATGGTCGCGGTGACGGCGACCCGCGCCTTCGGCATCGGGCGGGCCGTCTTCCGGTACGCCGAGCGGATCGTGTCGCACGACGCGGTGCTCAGGATGCTCGCCGACCTCAGGGTCTCCGTATATCGGCGGCTGGAGCGCATCGCGCCCGCCGGGCTGCGCGAGACCAGGCGCGGCGATCTGCTGTCCCGGCTGGTCGCAGATGTGGACGAACTCCAGGACTACTGGCTGCGGTGGCTGCTCCCGGTCGGCTCCGCGCTGCTCGTCGGGGTGGGCGCGGTCGGATTCACCGCGTGGCTGCTGCCCGAAGCGGGCGCCGTACTGGCCTCGGGGCTGCTCGTCGCCGGTGTGGGCGTACCGCTCCTGAGCGGTGCCTGCGCCCGCCGGGCCGAGCGGCAACTCGCCCCGGCCCGGGGACAGCTGGCCACCCATGTCGCCGATCTGCTCGGCGGCATCGCCGAGTTGACCGTCGCGGGCGCGCTGACGCGCCGGACGCGGCGAACGCGGGAGGCCGACGGGACGCTGACGGCCATCGCCTCCCGCGGTGCGAGCGCCAACGCGCTCGGCGGCGGGCTCTCCGCCCTGGTCTGCGGACTGACCGTCGCCGCGGCCGCGTACGTGGGGGTCGGGGCCCTGGCGGACGGACGGCTCGTGGGCGTCGAACTGGCCGTGGTCATCCTGACCCCGCTCGCCGCGTTCGAGGCGGTCACGGGGCTGCCGCTCGCCGTGCAGTACCGGCAGCGCTCGCGGCGCAGCGCCGAGCGGGTGTGCGAGGTGCTGGACGCGCCCGTACCCGTACGGGAGCCCGAGCGGCCGGCCGCCGCTCCCGTATCGCCGTTCCCGCTGGAGGTGCGCGGGCTGTCCGCGCGGTACCCGGGGCAGCGGCGGGACGCGCTCAGCGGCTTCGATCTGACCCTGACCGCCGGGAAGCGGGTCGCCGTCGTCGGGCCGTCCGGTTCGGGCAAGACGACGCTGGCTCAGGTACTGCTGCGCTTCCTGGACGCGCGCGAGGGCGGCTGCCGGCTCGGCGGTACGGACACGGCCACGCTCGACGGGGACACCGTCCGGCGCTTCATCGGCCTGTGCGCGCAGGACGCGCACCTCTTCGACAGCTCCGTGCGGGAGAACCTGAGGCTCGCCCGCACGGACGCGACCGAGGACGAACTGCGTGACGCCCTGCGCCGGGCCCGGCTGCTCGACTGGGTCGACGCCCTGCCCGCCGGACTCGACACCCTCGTCGGCGAGCACGGCGCGCGGATCTCCGGCGGCCAGCGGCAGCGGCTGGCGCTGGCCCGCGCACTTCTCGCCGACTTCCCCGTGCTGGTGCTGGACGAGCCCGCCGAACATCTGGACCTGGCGACGGCCGACGCGCTGACCACCGATCTGCTGGCGGCGACCGAGGGGCGGACGACGCTGCTCATCACCCACCGTTTGCAGGGCCTGGACACGGTTGACGAGGTGATCGTCCTCGACGGTGGTCGCCCCGTACAGCGCGGCTCCTACGCCGAACTGGCCGCCGACGAGGGGCCGCTGCGCCGGATGCTGGAGCGGGAACGCGCCGGAGACCTGCTGGAAGCCCAGAAGTCGACTTTCCCTGGCAAATAGGACTTATTAGGCTCAGGGGCATGGACGTGCCCGAATCCAAGGACCCCCTCGAAGCCGCCACCCGCGCGGCAACCAGCCTTGAGGGCCTGTCCGCCGAGACCGCCGCGCGCGTGCCGCAGCTGCTGGAGGCGATGTGTTCGGTCGGCAGCGGTCTCGGGCAGCACTCCACGCTCGACCGGATCTGTGAGACCGCGGCCGAACTCGCCGGCGCCCGGTACGCGGCGATCGGCGTGCTCGACGAGGAGGGCGAGGGACTCTCCGACTTCGTGACCTACGGGACCGACGAGGAGGTGGCCCGGCGGATCGGGCGCAGACCGGACGGGCGGAGCGGTCTGCTCGGCGCGCTGATCCGGGCCCCCGACCCGATCCGGCTCACCGATCTGACGACCGATCCACGCGCCGCCGGATTCCCGCCGGGGCATCCGCCGATGCGGACCTTCCTCGGTGTCCCGATCCGCGTCAGGGACAGGACGATCGGCAACTTCTATCTGGCGGAGAAGGCGGGCGGCGGCGAGTTCAACGACAGCGATCTGCGTCTGTTGCGGGTGCTCGCCACCGAGGCAGGGGTGGCCATCGGCAACGCCCGGCTGTACGAGGCGGCCCGGCAGCGCGAACGGTGGATCGACGGCTCGGTCGCCATCACCACCGCCCTCCTCTCCGGCGGCGACGCCGACGACGCGCTCTCCGTCGTCGCCGAACAGGCCCGCAGACTCTCCGATTCGGCCATGGGCGCGGTGATGCTGCGCGCGCGGAGCGGCGGCCTGGAGGCCGTGGCCGTCTCCGCCGACCATCCGGTCATGCGAGTGGGCTCCCTCGTTCCGGCCGAGGCCCCCGCCGCCGCGGCGCTGCTGGCCGGCGAATCCGTCTTCGTGGACGACGCCGCCACCGATCCGCGCCTGGTGACCAGGCTGGCCTCCGAGTTCGGCCCCGTCATGCTGCTGCCGCTGCGTACCGACGGACGGGTGCTCGGTGCGCTGGTGATGCCGCGCGCGCGGGGCGCGCGCCCGTTCAGCCAGCGGGAACGCACACTGGCCAGGCAGTTCGCCTCGCAGGCGGCGCTGGCCCTGATGATGGCCGAGGCGCAGCGGGACCGGGAGCGGCTGGCCGTACTGGAGGACCGCGACCGGATCGCCCGTGACCTCCACGATCTGGTCATCCAGCGGCTGTTCGCCACCGGGATGACGCTGGAGCGGGCCCAGCGCGGAGAGGTGGCGCCCGAGGTGCACCACGGCATCGACAAGGCGGTCGCGGAACTGGACGTGACGATTCAGGAGATCCGTACGGCCATCTTCGCGCTCCAGCAGGGTCCGGCCGAGGCGCCGCCGGGGATGTGTACCCGGGTGCTGCGAGAGATCAATATGGCGGCCGTACCCCTGGGCTTCCGGCCCGCCCATCGCTTCGTCGGCCCGGTCGACTCCATCGGCGAACTCGCCGGGAAGAACCTGATCGCAGCGCTCCGGGAGGCGCTTTCCAATGCCTTCCGGCACGCGCACGCCACCCGTATCGAAGTCGTTGTCGACTCCACGGTCCGGCTGCCCGACGGCAGGCACGCGGTCCGGCTGTCGGTCGCCGATGACGGGGTGGGCATTCCGGAGGGCGGGCGCCGCAGCGGGCTGCGCAACCTCAAGCGACGGGCGGAGTCGCTGGGCGGATCGAGCAGGTGCGAGCAGGGAATCGGGGAGGACGGGCGGGGTACGACGGTGGTGTGGGAGGTCCCGCTGTAGGAAGCCGTGTCTACCGCCGCTCTTCCTCGTGGGCTTGGTGCTCTTCCGCTCAGTGCCCGTCTGCCCGGCGGCGGGCCACGAGCTGCTCGATGACGATCGCGACGCCGTCCTCGTTGTTGGTGACCGTACGTCCGGAGGCGGCGGCCAGTACGTCCGGGTGGGCGTTGGCCATCGCGTACGACGTCCCTGCCCAGGTCAGCATCTCCAGATCGTTCGGCATGTCGCCGAAGGCGACGACCTCGTCGGACGAGATGCCCCGCTGGGCGCAGCAGAGCGCGAGCGTGCTGGCCTTGCTGACCCCCGGGCCGCTGACCTCAAGGAGCGCGCTCGGGCTGGAGCGGGTGATGGTGGCGCGGTCGCCCACCGCCGTACGGGCCACGGTGAGGAAGCCGTCGGGTGTCAGGTCGGGGTGGTGGGCGAGCAGCTTCACCACGGGCGCGGCGGAGTCGTCCTCCGCCTCCTGGTCCTGGTCTTGTGCCTGTCCCTGGATCTGTCCCTGGACCTGGACCTGGACCTGGAGGAGCTTTTCCGCGGCGGCGATGGTCGCGCCCGGATCCTGGTGGAACGGCGGATACGCCGGCTCGTAATGGATGCCGGTGGTCAGTTCGACGGCGAAGGTCGTACCGGGCGCGGCGTCGCGCAGTGCCTGGACGACGGCCAGGGCGGTGTCGCGCTCCAGGGGGCGGACCTGCAACAGCTTTCCGCCGGCGTGCAGATCGACGACCGCGGCGCCGTTGGCGCAGATCGCCATGCCGTGGCCGTGCACATGCTCGCTGACGACATCCATCCAGCGGGCCGGGCGGCCGGTGACGAAGAAGACCTCGATACCGGCCTGCTCGGCGGCGGCGAGCGCGGCGATCGTACGGTCCGAGACGTACTTGTCGTCGTGCAGCAGGGTGCCGTCGAGATCGGTGGCGATCAGCCGGGGTCTGGCGGGAAGCGGGGAGTCGTCGGGCGCGGGCGCGGGTCCATGGGGCGAGGTCACGCGTCCATTCTCCCGTACGGATACGCACGGGCGTGCGGAGGGGCGCACATCTGAGTGGGCCCGGGTGTCCGCTCACGGCTCCGTGCCCGGCCGGACGTGCGCCGCCTGTGGTCCGGCGTGCGCTCGGAGACCGGCTCGACGTGCCCTGTGGACGCACCCGTATCGTCAGGGGCATGCGTCTGAGTACCGTGATCCTGCCCGTCCGCCGCTGGCACGACGGAGGCCGTGACGAATGGCTGCGAGCCGAGCGGCTCGGTTTCCATACCGCGTACACCTACGATCATCTGTCCTGGCGTACCTTCCGCGACGGGCCTTGGTTCGGGGCGGTGCCGGCGCTCACCGCCGCTGCCGCAGTCACCGAGCGGCTCCGGCTGGGCACCCTCGTCACCTCGCCGAACTTCAGGCATCCGGTGACGCTCGCCAAGGACCTGATCTCGCTGGACGATGTCTCGGACGGCCGGATCACCCTCGGGATCGGAGCGGGCGGCACCGGCTTCGACGCCGCGGTGCTGGGGCAGGAGCCATGGACGCCGAAGGAGCGGGCAGACCGCTTCGCCGAGTTCGTGCCGCTGCTGGACCGGCTGCTGACCGAGGACTCCGTCACGTACGACGGGACGCACTACTCGGCGGTCGAGGCGCGCGACATCCCCGGGTGTGTGCAGCGGCCCCGGCTGCCCTTCGCGGTGGCGGCCACCGGGCCGCGAGGGCTGAAGCTCGCCGCCCGGCACGGTCAGGCATGGGTGACGACGGGGGATCCGAAGCTGTTCGAGACGGGTACGCCGGAGCAGTCGCGTGCCGCCATCAGCGGGCAGATCGACCGGCTGGGCAAGGCCTGCGCGGAGATCGGGCGGGAAGTGTCCGAGGTGGAGAAGATCCTGCTCACCGGCTTCACCCCGGACCGCGACGGCCCGATGGAGTCACTCGACGCGTTCGTGGACTTCGCGGGCAGGCACTTCGAGCTGGGCATCACCGAGATCGCGGTGCACGCCCCCATCCCGGACTCGGAATTCGCCGCCGACCAGCGGGTTTACGAACGGATCGCCACCGAGGCGCCGGCCCAGCTCCGGCGGTAGCGCTCGTCCGGGGGTTCGGCGGGGTTTCGTCCGAGGCCGGGTCAGCGGTCGGTGGGTGGTCAGCCGCCGGCCGTCAGCCGGGGAAGCGCAGATACCGCGGCGGTACGGAGTCGGTGAGCCAGACGCCATTGGCGCTGACGTGGAACACCAGCCCGTCGCGGTGCATCGCTCCCGCGTCCACCGGCAGGACGACGGGCCTGCCGCGTCGCGCACCCACCCGCGTCGCGGTCTCGCGGTCGGGCGAGAGATGGACGTGGTGGCGGTCCATGGGACGCAGCCCCTCGGCCCGGATCGCGTCCAGGTTGCGGGCGACCGTGCCGTGGTAGAGGTACGCGGGCGGTTGTGCCGGGGCCAGCTCCAGATCGACGGTGACGGTGTGGCCCTGGTTGGCGCGGATCCGGTCGCCGTCGATGGTGAAGCGCCGCTTGTCGTTGACGGCGACCACATGGTCGAGTTCGGCACGGCTCAGCCGGAAGCCGTGCGCGGCGGCGGCGGTCATCAGCTCGTCGACCGGCACCCAGCCGTTCGCGTCGAGGGTGATGCCGATCCGCTCGGGCTGGTGGCGCAGGTGTTTGGCGAGGTACTTCGACACCTTCACCATGCGACGTTCGTCGGATACTCCGGTCATCGCAACAGCGTGACCGGTGGTGTTCTCCCGCGCCACCCATTTCAAAATGCTGACGGTCCGTAGGTTTGATCCACAGTCAACTCGGTTTATCCACAGGCTATTTGGTGAATCTGTGGACAACTGGCTGGCGATTTACCCTATTTGGTTAATTTGACTGCTTTGTCTGTGGGTTGAGGTGAGGTCGTCCAAGGTCCTTGCCTGGACCTCGCGTTCGGTGGCCGCGGCGACAAAGGCCGCCACCCGCTCGCGGCCAACCAGGTTTTCCACAGCCCGGATCGTGTCGGCGGGCAGTGGCACGGACGGGGTCCCCGACTGGTCCGAGGGCGGGGCGCCCACCGCCAGATGCCGCTCAAGGTGGCGGGTGGCGAACAGCCTCATCGCACGGGCCAGTTCGGCATCGACCGACTGCTGCGCCAGTGGTCGCATCCGGCGCACCAGCGCGGCGGCCGCTGCCGCGTCCGCGTCCGTCGGCGGCCGGTGGCCGAGATAGCGGGCGAAGACATGCTCGGTGGTGAACTCCAGGAAACGGGAGGCGATGTGCTCGACCTGGCCGCGAAGCTCCCGCAGATGCCCGGAGATTGCGGGCAGCGGAACCCCCGCCGCGTGCAACTCCGCCGCCACGGCCAGCTCCTGAGGACTGGGGACGAGGAAGGCGTCGTCCCGGCCCGGGATACGCTCCAGCACGCCCAGCTCCAGGGCCTCCTCGATGGCCGCGTCGTTGCGTGCGCCGCCGAACCGTTCGTCCAGCTCCGCGCGCGAGATTCTGGCCGCCTCCTCGTCGGTCCATGGTCCGCGCACCTCGGCGACCAGCCCGAGCACCCCGCCCAGCCCGCGCCCGGTGTCCCAGGCCTCCAGCAACTCCTTGATGGAGGCCAGGGTGTAGCCACGGTCCAGCAGATCGGCGATCTGCCGCAGCCGGGCGAGATGGGTGCCGTCGTACACATTGGCCCGGCCGCGCCGCTCCGGCCTGGGCAGCAGCCCCCGGTCCTGGTAGGCGCGGATCGTACGGACCGTGGCGCCGCTCGCCTGCGCGAGCCCCTCGATCCGGTACTCGGCGCCGGGCGCGGACTCCGGAACGGACCCGGACATACTTACCCCCTTCGTCCCAGGGCCGCGCGGCCCACCGCGCCCGCCGCCGCACGCGCCGCCGGCGAGGTCGCGAGATAGTCGACGGCCTTGCGCAGCGAGCCCTCCTGGGAGGGATGGTACGAGCGCCGGAAGTAGCGGGGTATCGCCGAGCCGAGCTCCCTCCAGGTGGGCAGCAGACCCTTGTCGACCGCCCTGTTGTGCTCACGCAGTGAGTAGCGCGACCGGCCCGCGAGCTGGGGGTCGTGCCGGATCAGATACGCGGCGCCCCAGGCCCACAGCCACAGCAGTACGGGCGCGGTGACACACATCGTCACTATCCGCCGGGCGTACCGCGCCGGATCGGAGCCGCCGCAGTGCTGGTACATGTCGAACGCCACCGCCCGGTGCTCGATCTCCTCCGCGCCGTGCCAGCGCAGCAGATCGAGCATGACCTCGTCGGCGCCCGCGCGGTCCAGTCCCTCCGCGCGCAGCACCCAGTCGCCGAGGACCGCCGTGAACTGCTCGATCGCCGCGATGAACGCCAGCCGGTAGAGGAGCCATTTCCCGGCCGGGAAGGGTATCCCCCAGGGCGGCTCCTCGCCGAGCAGCCGCTCGAAGAGGAAGTCCACATGCCGGGTGTACGCGTCGGTGTCCAGCCGCTGCTCCGCCAGGTGGTTCAGCACATAGGAGTGCTGCACGCTGTGCGTGGCCTCCTGTCCCATGAAGCCCTTGACGTCCTGGAGCAGCCGCGCGTCGGTGACCAGCGGAAGGCCCTCCTTGAAGACCTTCACGAACCACCGCTCGCCCGCGGGCAGCAGCAGATGCAGCACATTGACGACATGCGTGGCGGTGGGCTCGTCCGGTATCCAGTGCAGAGGGGTCTCACGCCAGTCGAACGAGACCCGGCGCGGCACGATGGGGTGCCGCTCGTCCCTTTCGGCGTTCACAGCGGCGGCTCCACCCGTGCGAGCGCGCGCAGCGCGCCTGGCGCGAACCGGGACAGCAGCCGGGCACCGCGCGCCTCCGGAGTGACCGGCACCACGGCCTGGTTGCGTACGACGGCGCGCAGTACGGCGTCGGCGACCTTCTCGGGCGGGTAGTTGCGCAGACCGTACAGCCGGGACGTCTTCTTCCTGCGGCGCTCCTCCTCCTCGACGGAGACCCCCGTGAAGTGCGCCGTGGAGGTGATGTTGGTATTGACGAAGCCGGGGCAGATCGCGGAGACCCCGATGCCCTGCCCGGCCAGTTCGGCCCGGAGGCACTCGCTGAGCATCAGCACCGCCGCCTTGGACGTGCTGTACGCGGGCAGCGCTTTCGAGGGCTGATACGCCGCGGCGGAAGCGATGTTGACGATATGACCGCCCTGGCCGCGCTCGGCCATCTGCTTGCCGAAGAGCCGGCAGCCATGGATGACGCCCCAGAGATTGACGTCCAGGACCTTCTTCCAGTCCTCGGCGGTGGTGTCGAGGAACGCTCCCGACAGCCCGATCCCCGCGTTGTTGACCAGCACATCGACGATGCCGTACTCCGTGGCGACCTTCTCGGCGAGCCTCTCCATCGCCTGCCCGTCGCCGACGTCGGCCGGCTCGGCCCAGGCGTCCGGGGCGCCGATCAGCCGGGCCAGCTCCGCGGTTCTGGCCGCCCCCTCCGCGTCCCGGTCGACCGCGACGATCCGCGCGCCCGCCTCGGCGAACGCGAAGGCGGTGGCCCGGCCGATGCCGCCGGCCGCGCCGGTGACGAGCACCAGCTGTCCGCCGAAGCGCTCCGCGTACGGCCCGCTCGGCGCCGCGCCGCGGTCCGGAAGCCCGCCGTCCTCGTGGGCCATGACGAAGTCGCCGATCCAGGAAGCCAGTTGGTCCGGGCGGGTGCGCGGCACCCAGTGCTTGGCGGGCAGCGTGCGCCGTACGAGGTGCGGAGCCCACTGCTCCAGATCGTCGTAGAGCCGTTCCGACAGGAAGGCGTCGCCGGTGGGCGTGATCAGCTGCACCGGGGCGTGCGCGTAGGCGTCGGTGCGTGGTCTGCGCAGCCGGGCGCGGACGTTGTCCCGGTAGAGCCACGCGCCGTGCGCCGCGTCCTGCGGCAGCGAGGACGTCGGGTACGTACCGCCGGGGATCTTCTCGATCCGCTGGAGGATCTTCGGCCACCGCTTGCCGAGCGGTCCGCGCCAGGCCAGCTCCGGCAGCACGGGCGTATGCAGCAGATAGATGTACCAGGACTTGGCGCCCTGCCCGAGGAGTTGGCCCGCCCGGCGCGGAGTGGGCCGGGCCGCCCGCTGCTTGATCCAGTGCCCCAGATGATCGAGGGAGGGTCCCGACATCGAGGTGAAGGAGGCGATCCGGCCCTCGGTCCGCGCGACCGTGACGAACTCCCAGGACTGCACGGAGCCCCAGTCGTGGCCGACCAGATGGACCGGCCGGTCCGGGCTCACCGCGTCGGCGACCGCCAGGAAGTCGTCCGTCAGCTTCTCCAGCGTGAAGCCCCCGCGCAGCGGGACCGGCGCCGTCGATCTGCCGTGGCCCCGTACGTCGTACAGCACCACATGGAAACGGTCCGCGAGCCGACCCGCGACCTGGGACCAGACCTCCTTGCTGTCCGGATAGCCGTGCACCAGCAGGACGGTCGGCCGCGCCGGATCGCCCAGCTCGGCGACGCACAGCTCGATCCCGCCCGTACGCACCCAGCGCTCCCGCGCGCCCGCCAGGCCCGTGTCCGTACCGCCGGCCCCGCCCGCTCCGTTGCTCATACGGCCTCCGCCCAGCGCCGCACATGCGGCAGATCGTCATCCAGCCAGAACGCGCTCTGCTCCGGGTCCCGGGAGTCGGTGACCACCAGGATCTCCTCGAACTTCGCGCCGGTACCACGGAATCCGAGGTGGGGTTCGACCGCCCACAACCCCGGCTTCGGCGGGTGATCGGAGAATCTGTACGGGCTCCACAGCGGCGACCAGCCGTCCCGGTGGCCATGCAGGGCGTCGCCCGCCAGCCCCTTGAGCGACTGGGTGCCGAAGCCGAACACATGGGGCGACCAGCGGCGCTCCTTCACCCGGTCGATCTTGTGGGCGATGACACCGAAGGGATACGCGCGATGCCGGTTGGCGTATCCCTGCCGCACCATCAGCCGGTCCACGTCCTCGTAGATCTCCCGCAGCGAGCGCCGCTCGCGCACCTCCCGCAGGATCAGCTCGCGGTGCGCCTCAAGGTCGGCGAGCAGTTTGCCGTGCAGCCGGTTCGGCCCCAGACAGCCCGAGTAGCCCACATCGGCCGTGAAGCCGCGGTGGACCGGCGCCAGATCGAGGATGAACGGCATGCCCGCTTCCAGCCGCCGGCCGGTGGGAAAGAACTGGAGCGGTATCCGGAAGCCCGCGAACGCCGTACGGTCCCCGAACCACGCGAAGGGCAGATGGAACCAGTCGCGCACACCACGGGCCCGGAGCCACTCGCGCTGCATGCGCGCCGCCTCGCGCTCGGTCACCCCCGGCCGCAGCCGCGCGGCGACCGCCTCCGCGCACGCGTACGCCAGGCGCTGCACCTCCTTGAACCCCCGCAGCTCCGCGGTCCGCGCGTCCGTCACTGCGTCGCCTCCCACCCGTCCCCACCCCGTTCCGTGTGCGGTACGTGTTCGTAACGTGACACTGATGAATGTGACAATGGTTGGCGGCGACGTCAAGGGGCGGGGCGTTCCTGTGGATAACCTGCCGGTGGCCAGGGTCCCTACGGGTTCCCTACATCTGGAGGCTGACATGGATACAGCCGCCTGGTCTGACGCTCACCGCGACCCGCGCCACTACCGTCGAACCGTGACTGTGATCGCGACAGAAAGCCTGAGCAAGCGGTTCCCCCGGGTGACCGCGCTTGACCGGCTCTCCTTGGACATCGGACCGGGTGTGACCGGTCTGGTGGGTGCCAATGGAGCCGGCAAGTCCACCATGATCAAGATCCTGCTGGGTCTGTCCCCCGCCACGGAAGGCCGGGCCACGGTGCTCGGGCTCGATGTCGCCACCAGCGGCGGCGCCATCCGCGAGCGCGTCGGATACATGCCCGAGCACGACTGCCTGCCGCCGGACGTCTCGGCCACCGAGTTCGTCGTCCACATGGCGCGCATGTCCGGACTTCCGCCGACCGCGGCCCGCGAGCGGACCGCCGACACGCTGCGCCATGTCGGCCTGTACGAGGAGCGCTACCGCCCCATCGGCGGCTACTCGACGGGCATGAAGCAGCGCGTCAAGCTCGCGCAGGCGCTGGTCCACGACCCCCAACTGGTCCTCCTCGACGAGCCGACCAACGGTCTCGACCCGGTCGGCCGCGACGAGATGCTGGGCCTGATCCGGCGCGTCTATACCGATTTCGGTATCTCCGTACTGGTCACCTCGCACCTCCTGGGCGAGCTCGAACGCACCTGTGACCATGTCGTCGTCATCGACGGCGGAACGCTTCTGCGCTCCAGTTCCACCAGCGACTTCACCCAGACCACCACCACCCTCGCGGTCGAGGTCACCGACACGGACGCGCACCCCGACGGCACGCGGTCCCTGCGCGAGGCCCTCACCGCCGCCGGACTCACCCTCCACGCGGGCATGGAGGAAGGGCTGCCCGGCGCGGGCCACATCCTGCTGATCGAGGCCAAGGGCGAGGAGACGTACGACGTCGTCCGCGACACCGTCGCCGGGCTCGGCCTGGGGCTCGTACGGATGGAACAGCGCCGCCACCACATCGCGGAGGTCTTCCGCCCGCAACCGTCCGCCGAAACCGCCCCGCCGGACCAGGGCGCCGACGAGGCGGAGCACGCACTGCAGAAGGGAGGCGCCGGCGATGAGCACTGAGACCGAGACCGGTACCGGAACAGGCGCCGGAGCCACCCGGATCCACAACATCGGGTACCGCAACTACGACGGGCCGCGGCTCGGCCGCGCGTACGCCCGACGCTCCCTCTACTCGCAGTCCCTGCGCGGCGCGTACGGACTCGGCCGCTCGGCCAAGTCCAAGGTCCTGCCGATGATCCTCTTCGCGGTGATGTGCCTGCCCGCGGCGATCATCGTCGCGGTCGCCATCTCGACCAACCTCAAGGCGCTGCCGCTCGACTACACGCGCTACGCGATCTTCACCCAGGCCGTCATCGGCCTCTATCTCGCCGCCCAGGCCCCGCAGTCCGTCTCGCGGGATCTGCGCTTCAAGACCGTACCGCTGTACTTCTCCCGCCCGATCGAGCGGATCGACTACGTCCTCGCGAAGTACGGAGCGATGGCCTCCGCGCTCTTCGTGCTGACCGCGGCGCCGCTCGTCATCCTCTATGTGGGCTCGCTGCTGGCCAAGATGGACTTCGTCGACCAGACCAAGGGGTTCGGCCAGGGGCTGGCCTCGGTGGCGCTGCTCTCGCTCCTCTTCGGCGGGATCGGCCTCGTGATGGCCGCGCTCACCCCGCGCCGCGGCTTCGGTGTCGCCGCGGTCATCGCCGCCCTGACCATCTCCTACGGCGCGGTCTCCACCGTCCAGGCGATCGCCTGGCAGACGGACGCGCTCGGCGCCGTCAAGTGGCTCGGACTCTTCTCGCCGGTCACGCTCATCGACGGCGTACAGACCGCCTTCCTGGGCGCCACCTCCTCCTTCCCGGGCGAGGCGGGCCCCTCGGCCGGCGTGGGCGTGATCTATCTGCTGGTCGTCCTCGCGCTCGTCCTCGGCTCGTACGCCGTTCTCATGCGCCGTTACCGGAAGGTCGGGCTGTGACCACCATCAATATCGAGCACACCTCGCGCTGGTTCGGCAATGTGGTGGCCGTCAACGACGTCACGATGACGGTCGGCCCCGGCGTCACCGGCCTGCTCGGCCCCAACGGCGCGGGCAAGTCCACCCTCATCAATATGATGGCGGGCTTCCTCGCCCCTTCCACGGGCACCGTCACGCTCGACGGGGAGCAGATCTGGCGCAACGAGTCCGTCTACCGGCAGATCGGCATCGTGCCGGAGCGGGAGTCGATGTACGACTTCCTCACCGGTCTCGACTTCGTCGTGGCAAACGCCGAACTGCATGGACTGGGCGCGAAGGCGGCCCGCGCGGCGCTCGCCACGGTCGAGATGGAGTACGCGCAGGACCGCAAGATCGCGACGTACAGCAAGGGCATGCGCCAGCGTGTGAAGATGGCGTCCGCGCTGGTGCACGACCCGTCGGTGCTGCTCCTGGACGAGCCGTTCAACGGGATGGACCCGCGCCAGCGGATGCAGCTGATGGATCTGCTGCGGCGTATGGGCGCCACGGGCCGGACAGTCCTGTTCTCCTCCCATATTCTGGAGGAGGTCGAGCAACTCGCCTCGCACATCGAGGTGATCGTGGCCGGCCGCCATGCCGCCTCCGGTGACTTCCGCAAGATCCGCCGCCTCATGACCGACCGGCCGCACCGCTATCTCGTACGGTCCAGCGACGACCGCGCGCTCGCCGCCGCGCTGATCGCCGACCCGTCGACGGCCGGTATCGAGGTCGACATCGCCGAGGGCGCCCTGCGCATCCAGGCGGTCGACTTCGGCCGCTTCACCGAACTGCTGCCGCGGGTCGCCCGTGAGCACTCCATCCGGCTGCTCGCGGTCTCGCCCTCGGACGAGTCCCTCGAATCGGTCTTCTCCTACCTCGTAGCGGCCTGAGCGGCCTGAAAGGAGCTGTGACGTCATGTACAACCCCACAGTCGCCCGGCTCACCTACCGGGCCCTGCTCGGCAGGCGCCGGGCCGCGATTCTTTTCGTACTGCCCGCTCTGCTGATCGTCATCGCGGCGGCCGTCCGCGGGTTCAACGGAGTGGACGACCAGGTCGCGTCGGACGTACTGGGCGGCTTCGCCCTGGCCACGATGGTGCCGCTGATCGGCGTCATCGCGGGGACGGGCGCGATCGGGCCCGAAATCGACGACGGCTCGATCGTCTATCTGCTGTCCAAGCCGGTGAAACGGTCGACGATCATCTTCACCAAGCTGATCGTGGCGATCGCCGTGACCATGGCGTTCTCCGCGATCCCCACCTTCATCGCCGGATACATCCTGAACGGCAACGGCCAGCAGATCGCCATCGCCTATACGGTGGCGGCGCTTGTCGCCTCGATCGCCTACAGCGCGCTGTTCCTGCTGCTCGGCACGGTCAGCCGGCACGCGGTGGTCATAGGACTCGTCTACGCGCTGGTCTGGGAGACCCTCTTCGGCAGCCTGGTAGCGGGCGCGCGCACGCTCAGCGTCCAGCAGTGGTCCCTGGCGCTCGCCCAGAAGATCGGCGACGGTACGACGATCACCTCTGACGTCGGACTGCCGCTGGCGGTGGTCCTGTTGGTGGGTGTCTCGGTGGTCGCGACCTGGTACGCGGGCCAGAAACTGCGGACGTTGACACTCGCGGGCGAGGAGTGAGCCGAAGGCTCCCGCTTGCCCCGTCGTCCGACGTACGCCCCCTTTACGCCGCAACCCCTGCCCGATGGGTAGGGGTTGCGGCGTAACTGTACGCTTATCGGCTCGTTGTTCGGGGTGCGTGGAGGCAACTGGGATTCGTAGCGTCGAGCCTTTGTGAAACTGGGGATTACCGGTGCCGGATCGAAAGCCGCACCGGTCATTGAGTGAGTAGCCACCGTGAGCCGACCTCCGCCCCTGAAGCCCGGGGACAGGGCCGACCATCATCGGTTCTACAAGGGGAAGGCATTTTCATGCCACCTGAAGGTGCTCTGCTCGAATCGCGCACCCTGCGCGTCGAGCATCTGGGACGCGTCGACGTCCTCGACAAGATCAAGGCTCTGGTCATGCTCCCGGACGGGATTCACCTCCGCACAGAGGACCTGTCCCGGTACTTCGAAGTATCCACAGGCGTCATCAGACAGGTGACCGCACGGCACCGAGCGGAACTCGCAGAGAATGGGATGCGCGTGCTGCGAGGCTCTGACCTGCGACGATTTCATAGTGACATGGTGTCACTATGTAACGCGGACAAGGGGGAAAGTTATCCACAGGCGGTCACGCAGCTCACGCTCTACACCCGTCGCGCCGTCCTCAACATCGCGATGCTTCTTCGCGACAGTGACATCGCGCGGTGCGTCCGTACGTATCTCCTCGATGCCGAGGACGATCTGCGGAAGGGCTACGCCGACCTCGACCGGCGGGTCACCGACGTCGAGGCATGCCTCGGCGGGGTCGGGGTCGCGCTGCGGGAGCTGGGGCCGGTTCTGAACCGGATGTCGTACCGGCTCGACAGCCTGGACCGGCGGCTCGACGCCACCAACCGGGTTGTCGCCGCCATCAGTAACCGGCTGTGCGAGATGTCCGCGGACATCCACCGCGTGGACGCCAGGGTGGACGACGTCGTCCATCAGCTGAGGGATCTGCGTCGCGGGCGTAAGCGCCGCTGATCCTCTTCGGCCGGTCCGCGTCCGTCCAAAGGACATCCCAAGGACATCCCAAGGGCGGGCGCGGGCCGCGCCGCGGAAATTCGGTGGCGCCGAACCGCCCTGCCGGTCAGAGTAGTTGTGTCAGTACGCACAGAGACCGGGAGCGGAACGCGGCGATGACCGGGAGGCCGAGTCCGTCGAGTTCCCAGCGGGGCAGCACCGCGTAGGCACCGGAGTGGACATCACCACTCCGCGCTGCCGCCGGCGCGCTGCCCAGGGGCGGCCGCTTCGAGCGCGCATCCGCGCGGGCCGCCCCTCCCCGGAGGATTGGCCGAGTGGTAAGGCAACGGCTTGCTAAGCCGCAGTCGGGTGTAAGCCCGCGCGCGTTCGATCCGCGCATCCTCCGCCGAATCAGGCCCGGCTCTCGCCCAGCAGTTTCTCCAGCACCAGCGCGATGCCGTCGTCCTCGTTCGACGCCGTGATCTCGTCCGCCACGGCCTTCAGCTCCTCGTGCGCGTTGGCCATCGCCACGCCGTGCCGCGCCCAGCCGAACATCGGGATGTCGTTCGGCATGTCGCCGAAGGCGATCGTGTCCGCCGCCTTGACGCCCAGCCGGCGCGCCGCCAGCGAGAGTCCGGTGGCCTTGGTCAGGCCCAGCGGAAGGATCTCCACGACCCCGGCGCCCGCCATGACCACGTCCACCAGACTGCCGACCGTCGCCCGCGCGGCCTGCGCCAGCGCGTCGTCATCCAGCTCAGGATGCTGGATGTAGACCTTGTTGAGCGGCGCCGACCACAGCTCCGCCGGGTCGTCGACCAGCACGGTCGGCAGCGGGCCTTCCTGCAGCCGGTAGCCGGGGCCGACCAGCACATCGCCGTCGAGTCCGTCCCGGCTCACGGCCAGCGCGAGCGGGCCGACCTCTCCCTCGATCTTGGCCAGCGCCAGCCCGGCCAACTGGCGGTCCAGCGTCAGCGACGTCAGCAGTCTGTGCTCACCGGCGTGATAGACCTGCGCACCCTGGCCGCACACCGCGAGACCCTCGTATCCGAGGTCGTCCAGTATGTGCCGGGTCCATGGCACGGCACGTCCGGTGACGATGATGTGCGCGGCGCCCGCCGCGCTGACGGCGGCGAGCGCTTCACGCGTACGCCCGGAGACCGTGCCGTCCTCACGCAGCAGCGTGCCGTCCAGATCGGTCGCGACCAGCCTGTACGGGAACGACGGCCCCGAAGAGAGCGCGGAAGACGGCGCGGCAGACGGCGAGGACGCCGGCGCGGGCGCCGCCGAGGGGTCCGTGCTCACTTGGCGATCGGTTCCAGTGCCTCACGGCCGCCCAGATACGGGCGGAGCACCTCGGGCACCCATACCGAGCCGTCCGGCTGCTGGTGGTTCTCCAGAAGCGCCACGATCGTGCGCGGGACGGCGCACAGCGTGCCGTTCAGCGTCGCCAGCGGCTTGACCTGCTTGCCGTCCCGCATCCGGACGGAGAGCCGGCGCGCCTGGAAGCCGTCGCAGTTGGACGCCGAGGTCAGCTCGCGGTACTTGCCCTGAGTCGGGATCCACGCCTCGCAGTCGAACTTGCGCGAGGCCGAGGCGCCCAGATCACCCGTTGCCACATCGATCACCTGGAAGGGCAGCCCGAGGCCGGTCAGCCACTGCTTCTCCCAGTCCAGCAGCCGCTGGTGCTCGGACTGCGCCTCGGCCGGGTCGACGTACGAGAACATCTCGACCTTGTCGAACTGGTGGACCCGGAAGATGCCCCGGGTGTCCTTGCCGTACGTCCCGGCCTCGCGGCGGAAGCACGGCGAGAAGCCCGCGTACCGGAGGGGCAGCTTGTCCGCCTCGATGATCTCGTCCATGTGGTACGCGGCGAGCGGCACCTCTGACGTACCGACCAGGTAGTAGTCGTCCTTCTCCAGGTGGTACACGTTCTCGGCGGCCTGGCCGAGGAAGCCCGTGCCCTCCATGGCGCGCGGGCGGACCAGCGCGGGCGTGAGCATCGGGATGAAACCGGCCTCGGTGGCCTGCGCGATCGCGGCGTTGACCAGGGCGAGCTCCAGCAGCGCGCCGACACCCGTCAGATAGTAGAAGCGCGAGCCGGACACCTTGGCGCCCCGCTCGACGTCGATGGCGCCCAGCGCCTCGCCGAGCTCCAGGTGGTCCTTGGGCTCGAAGCCCTCCGCCGCGAAGTCACGGATCGTGCCGTGCGTCTCCAGGACGACGAAGTCCTCCTCGCCGCCCACCGGGACGTCGGGGTGGATGATGTTGCCGATCTGGAGGAGCAGCCGCTTGGCGTCCTCGTCGGCTTCGTGCTGCTCGGCGTCGGCGGCCTTGACATCCGCCTTCAGCTGCTCCGCCTTCCTGAGCAGCTCCGCCTTCTCCTCCGGGGACGCCTTGGGGATCAGCTTGCCGAGCGACTTCTGCTCGGAACGCAGCTCATCGAAGCGCAGGCCGGACGACCGGCGCCGCTCGTCGGCGGAGAGCAGGGCGTCGACAAGCGCGACGTCCTCTCCACGGGCGCGCTGGGAGGCGCGAACACGGTCGGGGTCCTCACGGAGCAGGCGAAGGTCAATCACCCCACCAGGCTACCGGTGCGCACTGACACCGCCCCACTCGATATCGACAGGCGCGCCCCTTTGTCCTAATTGCCGGAATTGGTAAACCTGTCGGGAAAACCTTCACCGGTTGCCCGGTGTTCGTCAATAAAGGGGCCGCAATTCCCCGGAACGAGGCATTCCGACGTCGCCACCTTGACTCACTTCCCTTGTGGGGCACGGGACTTGAGCCGGTCGCGGGCGTGCGTTGTCCACAGAAATGCACAGGGTTCCAGGGTTATCCACAGGCTGTGTGGGAGATCTGTGGATCGCTGGAGTGGCCGTCTTGAAAGCCAGGGCCGGTCCGGGGAATTCTCTTCTCAAACCCGCTTTACGCACTCATTCGGGTGGGAATTGCTCGCTCTAACGAGTTGATCACGGGAATTGAGGTGACGCGGAGGCTCTTGGCGCCCTGTGGACGGTCCGGGGGTGACAGGGGTGATTTGTCGACTGTGCGGGTCCGTGTTGTCGACTTGTCCCCAGGGTGGGGGTGAGCCTGTGGATAACTCTGCGGTACATCCACAGGCTCCTGGAGGCCGGACGGGGCCGGACAGGGCCGGACCGGGCTCCGCAGGCAGGGCAGGGCCTCAGGCGCGTCCGTCCTGGCTGCGAGCCAGCCAGTCCGACGCCTCGATGAACGCCGTATCCGAGGTCCCGGGCCGCAGCGGCCGCACATCGGCCGGGGACATCCCCGCCCGCGGGTACGAGCCGAGGAACCGCACCTTGGGACAGATCCGCTTCAGCCCCATCAGCGCCTCACCCACCCGCCGGTCCGAGATATGGCCCTCGGCGTCCACCGCGAAGCAGTAATTACCGATTCCCGCGCCCGTCGGACGCGACTGGATCAGCATCAGGTTGACCCCGCGCACCGCGAACTCCTGGAGCAGTTCGAGCAGCGCGCCCGGGTGGTCGTCGCCCAGCCAGATGACCACCGACGTCTTGTCCGCACCCGTCGGCGCCGCCGGGCGCGCGGGCCGGCCCACCAGGACGAAGCGCGTCTCCGCGTTCTCCGCGTCATGGATCTCGGTGACCAGGGGCTCAAGACCGTACGTCGCCGCCGCGAACTCACCCGCGAAGGCCGCGTCGAACCTGCCCTCCTGCACCAGCCGCGCCCCGTCCGCGTTCGACGCGGCCGATTCCCAGAGCGCCTCCGGCAGATGGCCCCGCAGCCAGTTGCGTACCTGCGGCTGGGCGACGGGGTGACCGGTCACCGTCTTCACATCCGACAGCGCCGTCCCCGGCCGTACGAGCAGGGCGAAGGCGATCGGCAGCAGCACCTCGCGGTAGATCATCAGCGGCTCGCCGGAGGCGAGTTCGTCGAGGGTCGCGGTGACCCCGCCCTCCACCGAGTTCTCGATCGGAACCAGTGCGGCCGCGGCCTCCCCGTTCCGTACGGCATCGAGGGCCGCCGGTACGGACACCATGGGGACGAGTTCCCGCGTGGCGGATTCCGGGAGCGTGCGGAGGGCCGCTTCCGTGAAGGTGCCCTCGGGGCCGAGATACGTGTAGCGCGTGGCCGACATAATGGTCACCCTAATGGGCCGACGGGACTCATGGATCCGGCCTCGTAAACCCCGAGGTGGGGGGCGTGCGGGCTCAGGACTCCAGGAGCCGCTGACCCACGTACTCCCCCTCCCGCGCGCCCCCGGGCACCGCGAAGAGACCGCTCGCCTCATGCCGGATGAACGCCGAGAGCGCGTCCCCCCGGTCGAGCTTGCGCTGCACCGGTACGAACCCCCTGAGCGGATCGGCCTGCCAGCAGACGAAGAGCAGCCCCGCGTCCGGTGTCCCGTCCGGCCCGATTCCGTCGTGGAACGAGAAAGGACGGCGCAGCATCGCGGCCCCGCCGTTGGCCTCCGGCGTCGAGATCCGGGCGTGCGCGTTGCTGGGGATGACGGGCTTGCCGTCCGGTCCGATCCGGTCCAGATCCGGATCGGTCGTCTCCGTACCGCCCGTGAGCGGGGCGCCGTCGGACTTGCGCCGGCCGATGACCTGCTCCTGCCTGGTGAGCGAGAGCTTCTCCCAGTCGTCCAGGAGCATGCGGATGCGCCGTACGACCGCGTAGGAGCCGCCCGCCATCCAGGACGGGGTGCCGGCCGCCGGGGTCGCAGGGACGAAGATCCGCCGGTCGAAGTCCGGCTCCGATGGCTTGGGGTTGCCGGTGCCGTCTATCTGGCCCATCAGGTTCCGGCTGGTCATGGCGTGGGGGGTGGCGCCGGGAGTGCGGTTGAAGCCGTTCATCTGCCAGCGCACCCGGGCCGCCGCGCCCGTGTCCTTCTGGAGCGCCCGCAGCGCGTGGAAGGCGACGAGCGCGTCGTTGGAGCCGATCTGGATCCAGAGATCGCCGTTGCTGCGTCCGGCGTCGAGATGGTCGGAGGAGAAGGCGGGCAGCGGATCCAGGGCGGCCGGGCGCCGGGCGGTGAGGTCCGTACGGTCGAAGAAGGTGCGGCCGAATCCGAAGGTCACGGTGAGGGAGGAAGGCCCCGCGTCCAGGGCGATGCCGGTGTCGTGGCCGCCGTCCGTTCCTGCCCCTGCTGCCGGGCCGCCCCCGGCCGGTTCACCGGCCATCAGCGTCCGTGCCGTGGCCGACCAGCGGCGCAGTAGTGCGGCGGCTTCCTTCCGTCCCGCGCCCGGGGCCAGGTCGAAGGCGATCAGATGGCCACGGGCGTGCAGGGGGGTGGTGATGCCGGGCTGGTGCGCGCCGTGGAAGGGGACGGAGTCCGTACCGACGCTGGTCAGCGCGGTCGCGGGCGCGGGGCGGCTCGCCGCGTACGCGCCGGCTCCGCCCGCCGCTCCGAGCGCGAGCCCGGTGGCGCCGGCGGCGCCCGCGGTGCCGAGCAGCCGCCGCCTGGAGATACCGGCGAGCGGGGCGTGGCCGGTTCCGTCGTCCTGGCCGCTGCGGTTGTCGTGGTCCTGCCGGGTCGTCTCGCTCACGATGGGTCAGCCGATCTTCACGTTCTTGTCGACGGTCGTCTGGTCGATGTCGGAGGTACGAATGGTCAGCTGGAGCTGCCAGTCGCCCGGCATCGGGATCTGCACGGCGTCCGCGCTCCAGTGTCCGGGCGCGACGTGCTCGGGGGTGATGGGCAGCGGACCGATCTGCTGGGCCGTGAGGGTGAAGGCGGCCTTCACCTCGGGCACGTCCAGCGGCTGTCCGTCCGGGCCGTCGACGTAGATGTGCATCGCGTTGGCGCCGGAGCGGCCGGGGTCGAGGGTGAGCCGTGCGGTGCCCTTGCCGTTCTCGCCGCCGGTGTCGAAGGGCAGCGTGAGGGCGACGGGGCCCTCTGACACGGGCGCGGTGGCGGCCGTGCCGCCGGTCGCGCCGGCTTCCTGCTCGGCGGTGCGGCCCGGCTCGGTGGAGGTCAGTACGGTCGTGATGGCGAGGAGCAGCACGGCGACTCCGGCTTCGGCCAGTACGGAACGGCGCAGTCCGATTCGTCCCGGATCGGCGTCGCGGATCCGCTTCTGGCGAGCAGTCGCCAGTGCCGCTTTCTGCCGTGCGAGCTGGGTAGCTCTCTCACTGTCACCAACGACGGTCGTCGCCGCGGCGGTCTCGGTCCCACTCCCAGTCTCCGATCCCGTCGCGGCCTCGGCCTCGGCCTTCGCCTCGTTTTCTGCCCCGGCCTCCGCCCGCTGCCCGAGCCGTCCCGTCCATCGCCGGGAGAACCAAGCGAGCCCGACCAGCACAGCGACGAGCCCGACCTTGACCAGAAGGAGCTGTCCATATGACGTGCCCCAGAGCGCCGACCACGATCCGACCTGACGCCAGGACTGGTAGAGCCCGGTCGCGGCGAGTACCACAACGCTGATGAAGGCGATGCGCGAGAAGCGCCGCACCGCCGCGTTCTCAAGGGAGGGTGCCCGGTAGAGGGCGACGAGCAGCGCGGTGAGCCCGCCGAGCCAGGTCGCCACCGCCAGCAGATGCAGGACGTCCACCGGCATGGCGAGACCGGTCTGGATCCCGGTCGAGGCGTGCTCGGCGAGCGCCCATGTCCCGGCGATCCCGGCCGCGACGACCGTGCCGCCCACGGCGAGTCCGAAGGTGAGGTCCTTCCTCTCCTTGCTGTTCTCCTCGCTCTCCTCCTCGTCCCGGGGCGTCCCGCGCTTGGCGTACGCGCCGAAGAGGACGGCGACGAACAGGGCGGCGGCGCCGAGCAGCAGCAGCCGGGAGACGAGCGCCGCTCCGGTCTTGGTGGCCAGGACGTCCTGGAGTCCGCCGAGGTCGAAGGCGTCGCCCAGCTTGCCCGAGCCGGTGTACGGGCTGCGCAGGAGCAGCAGGACGAGCGTGGCGGCGGTGAGGGTGAGCCAGCCCTGCACGACGAGCCGTTGCAGGGGACGGACGGACGCGCCGCGTGGCCAGCAGCCGAGGACGAAGGCCGCGCCGCCGACGAGGAGGATGAAACCGGCGTACGAGATGTAGCGCGCGATGTCGTAGAGGACGCCGACGAGTCCCCCGCCGGCTTCCTCGGCGGGCACGGCGGCCGTGGTCTTCGAAGGCGCTCCGATGGAGAAGGTGAAGGCGCCGGAGATGGGGTGGCTGTCGGCGGAGACCGCCCGCCAGGCCACGGTGTAGGTGCCGTCGGGCAGCCCCGCGCGGAGGTCGATGCCATAGGTGACGGTGCCGCCGCTGCTCAGGTCGCGGATCTTCCCGGTGTCGGCGCGCTTGTTGCCCGGATCGAGCACACGGATCGAGTTGTCGCCCATGGCGACCTGTTCGGAGAAGGTGAGGCTGATGTCCTTGGGAGCGGTGGCGACCACCGCCCCGTCCTCGGGGGTGCTCCCGGTCAGTGCGGCATGCGCCGACGCCGTGCCGGAGAGCACGGTGAAGACGGTGCCGAGAAGCACCGTGGCAACGAGCAGTAGCCGCACCAGCGGTGCGGATCCGAAGCGCGGGGCGGTGGCTGTCATGGTGTGTCAGTCCCTCATCGCTGGGCCGGGTTGTAGTTGATCTCCTTCACGGGAAGTTCGACCTTGATGGGGTCGGCCTTCTCGAAGTG
This sequence comes from Streptomyces scopuliridis RB72, assembly GCF_000718095.1. Classification (GTDB taxonomy): domain Bacteria; phylum Actinomycetota; class Actinomycetes; order Streptomycetales; family Streptomycetaceae; genus Streptomyces; species Streptomyces scopuliridis. The sequence continues at coordinate 42,807 of NZ_JOEI01000003.1, forward strand.
CAGTTCAATGCCGACCTTCTGGCCCTGCTCCGGCTGCTGTTTGAGACCCATGAACATGATGTGGTTGCCACCACGCGCGAGGTTCAGTTCGCCGTCGGCCGGGATGTCGAAGGACTTCACCTTCCGCATTTTCTGGTTCTCGGTGCTGTGGATCGTGATGTCGTCGGAGATGTCGCTGGTGACCGACGTGAGCTTGTCGGCGGCGCCACCGCTGTTGGTGACGACGAGGAAGCCCGCCGCGAGATCGCCGACGGGGCGCGGCATATAGCCCCCGCTGACCTTCAACTGAGGTGCGTTGGCCGAAGGGTTGGCGGATGAGTCGGACGAAGAGGAGGAAGCGGATGATGCCGAGGAGCAGCCCGCCAGCGCCAGCGCGGCGGTCAGGCCGGCGGCGAGAGCGAGAGGAGCACGGCGGTTCACGGGGTCTCACCCTTGATGAGCTTCGGCAGGTCCTTGGCGTAGTCGTCCGAGGAGGCGTCCTCGCCATAGAGGACATATCCGCCGTCGGTCTTCGGTGAGAACGCGATGACCTGCGCGCCGTGCATCGAGACGACGGTGCCGTCCTTCTCCTTCTTGGGCGCGTCGATGCCGATGCCCAGCTGACGCGCGCCCGCCTGGATGGTGGGGAAGTCGCCGGTGAGCCCGACGAACGACGGATCGCCCGCGCTGGCCAGCCACTTGCCGAGTTCGGCGGAGGTGTCCCGCTCCGGGTCCGTGGTGACGAAGACGACCTGGAGCTTGTCCTGGTCGGCCTTGGGCAGCGATTTACGGGCGATGGCGATATTGCTGATGGTCGTCGGGCAGACGTCAGGGCAGTTGGTGTAGCCGAAGTAGATGAGCGTCGGCTTGCCCTTGGTCGCCTCGCGGAAGTCGTACGACTCCCCCTTGGTGTCCTTCAGGACGAGATTCGGCTTCTTGAACGGCGTGTCGAGCACGGTCGCGGCTTGGGTCTTCGGCTGGGCGGAGACATCGGCGATGGGCTTCGTGGAGTCGTCGCTGCCACCGCCGCAGGCGGTCAGGGTGAGTGCCAGGGCTGCGACGAGGGCGGCGGCGGAAGCCACTGTCTTCTTGCGGGAGGTCACTGTTTTCGTACGCATGGAGGTATTTCCTGGTCGTGGGAGTACGGGCACCGGACACGTGGGCCGGGGGATGTGTTTCCCGGCCTCGCGTGTCGCGGGCGCCTCGGGTACGTGGTGCCTAGTGCCGTGGTGTGCGGGGCCGTAGCGCGTGAGGGGGAGCGTCAGGTCGTACGGCGCCGGCCGGCCAGCACGGCGAAGGTCACCCCGGCGATACCGACGAGGATGCCGATGAGGCCGAGGGCACGGGCGGTGGTGTCGCTGGTGTCGGCGGAGGCCGGCTCGGCCTTCGCGTCGGTCCCGGCGGTGTCCTTCCCGGCCGAGGCGCCGTGCTCGTCCCCGGCGGCCGCCGTGAGCTTCAGCACGGGCGCGGGGCTCAGGGGCTCCGCCCCGCCCTCCTTGGGCTCCTCGATCCAGCGGACGACCTCCTTGTTGTCGTACGTCTGGATCGTCTTGAACACCAGTTGGTCGGCGTCCTCGGGGAGTTGTCCGACGGAGAGGGGGAACTGCTGGAACTGGCCGGGACCGATCTTGCCGCCGTCCGCGGTCCAGGTGACCTTCGACACGGCCTCGGTGATGGTGTTGCCGTGCATCTCCAGCGGCTTGGCGAGCTTGGTCTTGGCGACGTCGATCTTCCAGCCCGGCACGGGCTGCGGCATCACGGACGCCAGCGGGTGGTCGGCCGGGAAGTTCACCTCGACCTTGGTGGTGGAGGCGTTGTCGCGCTCGTTGGGGACCTTGAAGTTGATCGTCGCGTAACCGCCCTTGGCGGCCTCGCCCTGCGGCTGCACGCTCACATGCGCGGAGGCGGTGCCGGCCATCAGCAGAAGGGCGGTCGCGGCGATACCGCCGGCGACGGAGACGCGGGTGACGTTCTTTCCTGGGAACACAGAACACTCCACGGTGCGAAAGAAAGGAAGACAGAGAGGTGATCGGACGGGGATGCCGCGGCGGCGGTGCGCGACGGCAGCGCGACCTCACCCCGGTCCGTGTCCGATGTCCATCGGCGCGCGGAAGCGCGGAGGGGTGTCGCGTCAGGCTGCGAGAGCGAATACGGCCGGAGGGCCGCGTCTGATCACCGTGTGCTGGAGTGCCTCACCGGCCGGTGGCGGGGGAGTGCGGTACGAGCCGTGCCGGCGGGCGCGTGGCCGCGGCGCGGGTACGCCGGGCAGCCCGGCGCGCAGGGCCCGTACGAGGGCGAGAGCGGCGCGCAGGGCACGCAGCACCGCACTGTCGGTGACTTCACCGATGCCCTGTGTGGACAGTTGGGTGAGCCGGAGAAGCGCGAGATCCCCGCGGCGCAGCAGCCAGCCCGTCGCGAGGGCGGCGAGCAGATGCCCGAGCACCATGGGGAGGGAGGGCAGCAGCCCCTCGCCGGCGCCGGTGGCCGACGCGGCGGTCGAGGCGGCGGGGCCGAACGCGGACGCCATGTGCTGATGGGTGCCGGTCGTCGAACCCACCGGGCTGATCCCCGCGTTGGCGACGATCCGCTGTGCGTCGACCGCGCTGAGCGACGCGGGGCCCGGTCCGCAGACCAGCTTCGCGGCCATTCTGATCAGCGCGTCGTCCGTGCCCACCGGCACCTTGAGATGCTGCTGGCCGATGCCGAACAGGCTGTGCAGTCCGAGCTGACCACCCATCAGGGCGATGACGATGGAGCCGGTCGAGCGCGCGCGTCCGGCGAGCGGGGCGGCGACGGCGAACACTCCCAGGAAGCCGAGGAGCAGGGTCCACCAGGGGACCGGCGCACAGGCGGCCAGTACATGTCCCGTCGCCGACAGCACGACGCAGACCGCGGTGAACACCGCGGCCCTCAGCAGCCGCGGAGCGGCTCCGGCGTACGTACGGACGGGTCTGGACATGGCCGGGTCATCATCGCACTGCGGCCCCGGGCGCCGTAGGGCAGGTCCGGAAGGTCACCCTCTGCCCGAACTCTGCCCCATCCCTGCCCCACCCCAGCCCCATCCCCGTCCCCATTCCATCCCTGTCCCGCACACCTGGGCGCTCGGGTTCCATACACCGCGGTGTGCCGCGGACGCGTCCGCCGAATGAGGGTTATCACGTCAACCTCGTGCTTACGACCGGAGGCGCGGGGCAATACGTATCGGTATGTCGAGCCTCGATATGTCGAGCGCCGGTATGTCGAGCCGCAGCCTGGAGGCTGGAGCATGAGCATCTGGTGGTCTCTCCACTTGCGGCGCGAAGCCGCGAGCGTTCCGCTCGCCCGCCGCCTTCTGCTCGGCGCCATGGACACCGCGGGTGTCGACCCGGACATCTCCTTCGACCTGTCGGTCGCGCTCAGCGAAGCCTGTGCGAACGCCGTTGAGCACGGCGGGGACGAAGGGTCCGGCGAGCCCCCCGGGGCGTACCGGGTGACCGCGTATCTCGACGGGGAGAGATGCCGTATCGAAGTGGCCGACTCGGGCCCCGGCTTTCCCGCCCGGCGGGTGGTGCAGCGTACGGCCCCCGCGCCCGCGCTCACGGCCGAGAGCGGCAGGGGTCTGGGGCTGATCGAGCAGCTCGCCGATCATGTGCAGTTCGGCAACCGGCCGGGGCACGGCGCGGTGGTCAGCTTCGACAAGATCCTGAAATGGCGCGAGGGCGCCCTGCTCAGAGCCATGTGAGCTCAGAGCCAAGACGCCCTCCATCAGCCCCGGGCCCAGGGACCGGCCTCAGGGCACCAGCACCGGCCTCAGGCCTGCTTGAGCGCCGCCATCCAGGCCTCGACCTCGTCGGCCCGGCGCGGCAGTGCGGCCGACAGATTCCGGTTCCCGTCCTCCGTGACGAGGATGTCGTCCTCGATCCGGACGCCGATGCCGCGGTACTCCTCGGGCACGGTCAGATCGTCGGCCTGGAAGTAGAGCCCCGGCTCCACGGTGAGGCACATCCCCGGCTCCAGCGTCCCGTCCGCGTACGCCTCCCGGCGCGCGGCCGCGCAGTCGTGGACGTCCAGACCGAGCATGTGGCCGGTGCCGTGCAGGGTCCAGCGGCGCTGGAGGCCCAGCTCCAGGACCTTCTCGACCGGCCCCTCCAGCAGCCCCCACTCGACGAGCTTCTCGGCGAGGACCCGCTGCGAGGCGTCGTGGAAGTCGCGGTACTTCGCGCCCGGCTGGACCGCCGCGATGCCGGCCTCCTGGGACTCGTACACCGCGTCGTAGATCTTCCGCTGGAGCTCGCTGTAGCGGCCGTTGATCGGCAGCGTGCGCGTGACGTCCGCGGTGTAGAGGGTGTGGGTCTCCACACCGGCGTCGAGCAGCAGCAGATCGCCGGAGCGTACGTCACCGTCGTTGCGTACCCAGTGGAGGGTGGTGGCGTGCGGTCCCGCCGCGCAGATCGAGCCGTAGCCGATGTCGTTGCCCTCGACGCGGGCGCGCAGGAAGAACGTGCCCTCGATATAGCGCTCGCTGGTGGCCTCGGCCTTGTCGAGGATCTTCACGACGTCCTCGAAGCCCCGGACGGTGGAGTCCACGGCCTTCTGCAGCTCACCGATCTCAAACGCGTCCTTCACGGCGCGTGCCTCGGAGAGGTGGACACGCAGCTCCTCGTCGCGCTCTGCGGTGACCTTGTCGGTCAGAGCGGCCTCGATGCCGGCGTCGTGTCCCCGGACGTTACGGACGGGGCCCGTGGCGTCCTTGAGGGCGGCGGGCAGTTCGCGTACGTCCTTGGCGGGGATGCCGAGCAGCTGCTCGGCCTCGGTGAGCGAGTGGCGGCGGCCGACCCACAGCTCGCCCTGGCCGTGGAGCCAGAACTCGCCGTTCTCGCGGTTGGAGCGCGGTAGCAGATAGACGGTCGCGTCGTGCCCGTCCTGGCCGGCCTTCGGCTCCAGTACGAGGACGCCGTCCTGCGTCTGGTCGCCGGTGAGGTATGTGTACTCGGTGGAGGCGCGGAAGGCGTATTCGGTGTCGTTGGAGCGGGTCTTGAGGTTGCCCGCGGGGATCACCAGACGCTCGCCGGGGAAGCGCGCGGAGAGCGCGGCGCGGCGGGCGGCGGTCTCGGACGCCTGCGGGATCGGCTCCAGGCCGTGCAGCTCGGTGTCGGCCCAGCCTGACTTCATGTTCTCTGCGAGCTCATCGGACACGCCCGGGTACAGACCGTTCTTCCTCGGCTTGATGGCTGCTTCTTCTGCTTCAGGGGTCTCCGGCTCCGGGGTCTCCGGTGTGAGCTCCTCAGCCACGTCTACTCCTCATACGACTACGGATCTGGACCATCCTTTCCATCGTATGTGCGAGGGCGGAAGGGCCTCGGTTCTCTGTGAGGAATCCGTCATGATCACTCAAAGCGGGCGGCGAGGAGTACGAAGTCCTCGGCCGGTTCCGCGAAGCCGGCCGTCCTCGATCCGGCCGTCCCCGATCCGGCGGGCCCCGATCCGGGCGGCAGCAGGGCCCGCAGTACGTGGTCGGCGACCGCTCCAGGATCGTCCCTGGCGGTCGCGGGGACACTCGCGGCCGCCGTGTGCAGCCGGGCGAAGGCCCGGTCCATGGGCTCGCCCGTACGGCGCAGCAGTCCGTCCGTATAGAGCAGCACCGTTTCTCCGGGCGCGACCACCAGCTCCACGCTCGGCGCCTGCCAGCAGGACAGCATCCCGAGCGGCGCGGAGAGCGACGTCTCGACGAACTCGGTGCGCCGGTCCCCGACGACCAGCGGGGGCGCGTGTCCCGCTCCGGCCAGTACGAGCGTGCGCCGGGCGGGTTCGGCGTACGCGAAGAGCGCGGTGGCCGTACGCGCGGGCTCGGTCAGCCGCAGCAGCAGTTCCAGATCGGACAGTACGGCGATGGGGTCCTCACCCTCCATCACGGCGTACGCCCGCAAGGCGGCGCGCAGCCGTCCCATCGCTGCCATCGCACCGGGCCCGGAGCCGCTGACCGAGCCGACGGCGAGGCTGAGGGCGCCTTCGGGGAGCGGCAGCGCGTCGTACCAGTCGCCTCCGTCGCCCGCCGCGGTGCGGTGGCGCGCGGCGAGTTGTACGCCCGGCATCCGGGGCAGCCGGCCGGGCAGCAGCTCGTGGGTAAGGGCGGTCACGTGCGCGCGGGCCCGTTCCAGCTCCAGCAGACGGGCGAGGTGTTCGCCGGCGTAACGGACGTAGAGGCCGATCAGATGGCGCTGCCGTTCCGTCGGCTCGCCGGGTTTGTCGTACAACCAGACGGCGGCACCGAGCTTTGCGGGCTGAGGGGGCTCGCCCGGAGGTGCCGTACGGGGATCGCTCCCGGCGTCACCGGCCAGCAGCGGTACGGCGTAACTGGCGCCCAGGCCGAGCCGCGCCGCCACCTCGCGCTGGCGCGGGTCCGTCTCCGTACACCTGCCCGTAGCAGTACCTGTGCCTGTACCCGTACCCGTACCTGTGGCCGTACCCGTACCTGTTTCCGTACCCGCATCCGTATCGGCGAGCAGATCGGGGACAGCCACCGCTTCGGCCGGTCCGTCGGGGCCGTCGAGGAGTCTGCCGTACGAGGTGGCCCGGCGCGGCACGGTCTCCAGATGGCCGAGATCGGCGTGGCTGAGTCCGAGCCCGAGGGTGGAGACGGGCCCCAGACCGTCGGCCGGTTCGAACAGGACCAGACCCCGCCGTGCGCCGACCAGGGCGGCGCCGGCGCGCAGCAGTTCATGGAGCGCGCCGTCCAGGGAACGGGTCCTGGCCAGGCGTTCGGTGAGCTCATGGAGGGTGGTGAGATCGGAGACCCAGCCCGCCAGCCGGTCCTGGATCAGTGCGCCCGGCGCGGCCGGAAGGGCGTCGAGGGGCGAGGCAGTCTGCGTGGGGGCAGGGACCGTGGAGTCGATTCCAGCCACTTTCGGCATGTGCGGAGCGCTCATAGCAGCCGCCTTCCGAGACGGTGCATTTCACTCAATAGCATTGCAAACCCCCATGTCATTCTGCGCAGCTATCAATAGATCCACATCTACACGTACAGCTGATGTGATGTCCAGCATTGTCCTGGAGGAACGATGGGTGTCTGTGAGACGGTGAACTTGGCCAAAAAATGACCCTGGTGATGTGGTTTTGCGGTCGACTGAGGGCGCTCAACTGGGAGTCCTTCAGGGCTGAGTTCGAGTACGACCCGGGTGGAGCGTCATTCCGAACGTGATGGGTACGTAAACGGTGACGGACAGGGGCAGTTGGGACCGCCTCGGAACCTGCCGACGGGCTTGGGCGTCTTAACCGCCGTAGCCCGCACCCATCCCCCGGAGTGGCGGGAAGAGCACAGCGGTACGGCAGCGGGACAGTAAGCGCCATGCGCACGCCACCCCTCGCCACGCGTTTAATGAAGACAGTCCGAGTTCGGTTCAGGGACGGTGCGACGCACCCCGGACCGAGAAGGTCTGTCCATGCCTCGGGCAAGGGGCGGCCACGCGTCGAAATGTACGCACGGTGAAGTGATGCACACACATGGTGTCAGTGTCATGTGGACCTCGGCGTTCAACGGAAAGGAACGAGCGCTCATGCGCGAGATCCTCGGAAGGCGACGCAGGCTCCGGTTCCGGCGCAAAGGGAGGGCCGCCCAGCTCGACGCGGCGCTCACCTGCGCCACCGCGTGGAGATGGCCCGTACTGCCGGGTGCCGGACTCAAGTCGGCCGGCGGACGCGGGACGCGCGGCCAGGGCTGCGCCTGCCCCGACCTCGAATGCGTCGTGCCCGGCGCGCACCCCTTCGATCCGGGGCTGCTCGCCGCGACCACCGACGAGCGAATGGTGCGCTGGTGGTGGGGCAACCGCCCCACGGCCCCGATCGTGCTGGCCACCGGCGGCAGCGCCCCGTGCGCGGTGAGCCTGCCCGCCGTCGCCGGCGCGCGTGCGCTGGTGGAGCTGGACCGGATGGGCATGCGGCTGGGGCCGGTTGTCGCGACCCCGACCCGCTGGTCGCTGCTGGTGGCCCCGTACAGCCTCGAACAACTCGGTGAGCTGCTCTACAACAAGGACTGGGTGCCCAGTTCGCTGCGGTTCCACGGCGAGGGCGGCTATCTGGTGCTGCCGCCGTCCGAGGCGGCCGGCGGACAGGTGCGCTGGGAGCGGGCGCCTCTGGAGGGTTCTGCGGCGCCCTGGCTGCCGGATGTGGAGGCGGTCGTGGACGCGCTCGTCGAGGCGAGCACGAGCGCGCCGGACGGCGGCAGCAGGCTCGCCTACTGAGGGCTGGCCGTCGACTGCCCGGTGCTTGTCGGCCGGTGTTGGCGACGGTTTTCCGCGCCCCGGTCCGGTCTGATCCGGACCGGGGCGCGTTCACGCTCTGTCACTCGTACGGGTGCGAGTAGGGCCGAGTTGCGGGGGAATTGGGCGCGCGGGGTCCGTGGGCGCCTCATTCCGTCGATATCTTCGGCCCACCGTCAGCAATTCCCCGGCAGTGACAGGTGGGCCCCACCATGAATCTCCGCATGATCGGGCTCGCGGCCGTTGTGGTGTTCACCGCACTGCTGCCGCTCGCCGCCTCCGCCGGCCCCGCGGACGGTCCACAGTCCGACGCGGGAGCGACAATCGGCGCGGCCGGGCTCCTTGCGGATGCGAAGACGGGACTTTCGTCTGTGTCCGGAATTAAGGGGTCCGGGACAGCTGGGAGCGCTGGGAACGCTGTGACTGCCGGTACGCGTGGTACGGGCGCCGTGGCGCGTACGACCGAGCGATGCGGACCCGAAGTCGCCTCCCCCGAGGGAATCGAGGCGCAGACCTGCGTCCTGACCGCGGCGCGCGACAGGCCTGATACGTGGGCGCGTACGTACTACCGCAATGAGACGGGCGGCGAACTGCTCGCCGTACTGAGCCTGATGGGGCCGTACGGACGGACCGTACAGACCCGCTGCCCGATCCGGGCCGGTGACGAACCGGCGATCTGTGAGACACCGCGCGAGCCGTCCCGGGGCGAACACAGCGCGTACATGGCGGTGGCGGAGTTCTCCGCGCCCGCGAACAGTGCGAACGGCAGGAGCAGTGGGAACGGTGGGGAGATTGAGGGGAACGGTGCGGAGATCGAGCCGCTGCTGCTGAGGTCGGGGAGCAACTCCCCGGCCCCGGCGGATGGTTGACACGCCGGGGGCGTCCGAGAACGCAGACGCCCGGTCGCTGGCGACGGGGGATGCACCAGCGACCGGGCTTCTAGAACGGTAACAAGAGATCGGCGGTTAGCAAATTCGATCCGGTGTATTCGGACAATGAATTACCTGCCGGTAGAGGAAGTTGTGACAGGTGTCACCGACTTCAGTGGAACGCGTCACACTCCGTTGGGACTGTCAGCTCAGCGTCACCTGGCGGTTGGTGAGCCCGCCGCGCGCCCGGCGTTCGTCCCCGGTCAGCGGCGCGTCGACGGCGAGCGCCGCCGTGAGCCGCTCGGCGAACTCCGCCGCGGGCTTCTCGCACTCCTCCGCGCCCATCGCGCTCGGCAGGTCCCACACCGGCACCGTGAGCCCATGCGCCCGGAAGGAGCCGACCAGCCGGGTGCCCTCACCAAGGCTGGATGTGCCCGCGGCGTGCAGCCGGGTGAGCGCGTCGAGCAGCTTCTCCTCGGGGTACGGCATGACCCAGCGGAGGTGGTTCTTCTCCGGTGTCTCGCACCAGTACGCGGCGTCCGTACCCGAGAGCAGCGCGGTGGGGATGGCGGCGGCGTTGGCGCGCTCCAGGGAGGCGGTCACCTCCGCCGAGGCGTTCTGCGCGTCCGGCACCCAGAACTCGAATCCGGAGTGGACGACCGGCGTGAAGGCGGCGTCGGGGTCGAGCAGGTCCTGGAGGCGCGGGCCGTCGGCGGGTACGCGCTGGGCGGCTACCGGGTTGCCGGGCTCCGCTGTCAGCGCACGCCGGAGCGTGTCGGCGAGATCGCGGCTCAGATCACCGGACGAGGTGTCGTTCTGGAGCGCGAGCAGTACGGAGCCGTCGTCGCGGCGCAGCGCCGGCCAGGCCATCGGCAGGACCGTCGCGAGCGTCACGGACGGAACTCCCTCGGGCAGTCCGTCCTTCAGGGTCAGCTCGGCGGTCGCGGCGGGCACCAGCTCGCGAAGCGCGACCCAGTCGCACTCACCGGCGAGGCCCTCGAAGGGGCGCTGGACCAGCTCGGTCACGGCATGTGCGGCGGCCCGGCCGTGACAGGCCTTGTAGCGACGGCCCGAACCGCACGGGCAGGGCTCACGGGCCCCCACCACCGGAATCGGTCCGTCCTTGAGCTGAGCCTTCGCGGCCTTCGTCTGGGGGCGCTTCTTGGCCATGGTGTGGCTTTCTCCCGGTAGCGGCGATGCGGTGTCGGCGCGAGCCTAGCCGTACGGGGATTGCCGGGGGCGCGATGCGGTCGCGCGAATGGGCGAGACGGCGGGTCGGCGCGGCGAAGGGTTGACGAGGCGGAGAGTTGACGAGGCGGAGAGTTGACGAGGCGGAGAGTTGACGAGGCGGAGGCGCGGCGCGGCGGTGAGACCAAGAGGTTGAACAGGCCGGTCTCCCCGGTCCTCCCGTCAGCCCCTCCGTCAGTCCTTCGTCAGCCAGTCCTCCGTCAGTCCTCCGTCAGTCCCCGTCAGTCTCCGTCAGTCCGCGTCAGTCCCTGTCCTCCAGGACGTCCGCGAGACCCAGCCCGTCCAGTCCGTCCAGGCCCTCCAACGCGTCCAGCCCGTCCAGTTCCTCCAGGCCCTCGCGCCTCTCCAGCCCCGAGCGAGGGGATGTGACGCGCGTAGCGAAATTGTCGCGGCGGTGCCCTTCCGTAACGATGACCCACACCGTGACTTCTCCGGAGGCGCTGTCCCGTACCCCCCACTCCTGGGCGAGGGCCGTGATGATGTTGAGCCCGCGCCCGCCGCGCGCCGTGACCGAGGGGGTGGCGGGGATGGGCCGCGTAGGACCACCGCCGTCCGTCACCTCGACGGTCAGCCGGCCCGCCTTGTCGACGCGCCAGGCGGCACGTATGTCGCCGTCACCGATCTCCGCACGCCCCAGCGGTCTGCCGTGCCGGCAGGCATTGCTGAGGAGTTCGGAAAGGATCAGTACGGCGTCGTCCACCACCGAGTCCGACATCCCGCTGCGCCTCAACTGCTCACGCATCCGGTGTCGCGCTTCACCCACGCCCGCAGGGCCATGGGGCACGGCCATGCACGACGACGTGGGCACTTCCTGTGCCACCACAAACGCCACCCCCGAGACCTCCTTTGCCCCACGCCACGGTGTGGATGCCCCAATGGCCTGGACTGGAAACCGGCCAAGGGAAGGCCATTGACGCACTCGTGACATTCGAACACGGAACGAACGCGCCGGTGCACTCTTCGTCACTGTCCGTCAGTCGGAGCCGGGAAGAAGTCGGGAGATGTCAGGCAAGACGGCCCAGCTGGGACAGAACCTGTTTGGGGCGGTTGGTGATGATCGCCTCCACTCCGAGGCGGACGCAGAGATCGACATCTTCCGGCTCATTCACCGTCCAGACATGGACACGGTGGCCCGCCCTGTGCAGTCGGGCGATATATCCGGGGTGGTTACGGACGATCCGCATCCCGGGTCCCGCGATCCTGGCCCCGGCGGGAAGCCGTCCGTCGCGCAGCCGGGGTGAGACGAACTGCATCAGATAGACGGTCGGCAACTGGGGCGCGGCGGAGGCGATCCGGTGCAGCGAGCGCGCCGAGAAGCTCATGATCCGTACGGCCGACTCGCCGGGAACGGGTCCGCCCGGCGCGGACCGGCCCCGGAAGGACTCGCCCGGCGGCAGGCCGCCCAGGACGCGGCCGCCCCGCGTGGGTGCACCCGGGGCCCGGCCGCCGCGCGTGGGGTCGTCCAGTCCGAACCGCTTCAGCAACTGCAGCAGCCGCTCCTCCACCTGCCCGGCCCACCGGGTGGGGTGCTTGGTCTCGATGGCCAGCTGGATGGGGCGGTCGGCGTCCGCGACCAGTTCGAGCAGGCGCTCCAGCGTCAGTACGGAGGTGAACTCCGGGTCCCGCCAGTCCGGGCTCTCCTCGCTGTCCTTCCAGGAGCCGAAGTCGAGGGTCGCGAGATCGGCGAGTTCCAGGGCGGACACGGCGCCGCGGCCGTTGGAGGTGCGGTTCACCCGGCGGTCGTGGACGCAGACGAGATGGCCGTCGGCGGTGAGCCGTACATCGCACTCAAGTGCGTCGGCGCCGTCCTCGATGGCTTTCGTGTACGCGGCCAGGGTGTGCTCGGGGGCGTCCTCCGAGGCTCCGCGGTGGGCGACGACCTGGATGCTGTGCTGGCGTGCTTGAGTCACCGCGTCATGGTGTCATCGTGAGGGGGTAGGCGAGTGAACGGTTGGTGTCTCACGGCCGGTCGGTCCAGGTGCGTTCTTTTTGTCCGGAATAAAGGATGACGGGCAGACGCACAGGTCCTGCTTACAGTGGCCTGACGTGCTGTGGGAAAAGCTGACCGCAGACACTTGCACAGCGGACTCTTGCCGAAGACGACGTGGAACCGAGGAGAAAGAGCTGTGAGCACTGAGAACGAGGGCAACGCGGTCCCCGCCGCCCCGTCCGTACCTCCCGTGCCGGATGCCTCTCCCGAGGGCACACCCGCGTCCGCTCCGCGAGGGGCCGCGCCTGAGCCGGCTGCGCACGAGCCGGGCCCGGGTGAGCCGGCGCCGCCGACGGCCGACCAGGCGGGACATTTCCCCGAGTCCGCCCCCCAGCACCCGTCGCAGCCGCAGCCGCAGCCGCAGCCGCAGTCGCCTTCGCAGCCTCAGCCGCCGTCGCCGTCGCAGTCCGGTTCCGCGCCGGAGCACGCCGCCGCGCCGCCGCGTGCGGCCGACGCGGGCTGGCCCCCGCCGCCGCCCGAGTTCCCCTCGTACGGCGGAGCGTCGCACGGCGGTGCGTCGTACGGCGGAGCGGACAACGGCGGTCCCGCCTGGGGCGCGCCGGTGCCGGGACACGAGCCGCGGCCGCCGCGCAAGCGCCAGAGCGGGCTGATCACGGCCGTGCTCGTGGCCGCGCTGATCGCGGGCGGTGTGGGCGGCGGGATCGGCTACTGGGCGGCCGAGAGCAACGACGAGGGCTCGATCGCTTCGACGACGGTCTCCGCGGCGGACGCCCCGAAGGAGGTCAAGCGGGACGCCGGTACGGTCGCCTCGGTGGCCGCCAAGTCGCTGCCGAGCGTGGTCACCATCGAGGCGCAGGGCGGTAACGGCGAGGGCGGTACGGGCACCGGCTTCGTCTACGACAAGGAGGGCCACATCCTCACCAACAACCACGTGGTGGCCTCCGCGGCGAACGGAGGTGACCTCACGGCGACCTTCTCCAACGGCAAGAAGTACAACGCCGAGGTCGTCGGCCGGGCCGAGGGCTACGACGTGGCGGTGGTGAAGCTGAAGGAGGCGCCCTCCGGTCTGACCCCGCTCCCGCTCGCCAACTCGGAGCATGTCGCCGTCGGGGACTCGACGATCGCGATCGGTGCCCCGTTCGGTCTCTCCAACACGGTCACCACGGGCATCATCAGCGCCAAGAACCGCCCGGTCGCGTCGGGTGACGGCTCCGGTTCCAGCAACTCGTACATGAGCGCCCTCCAGACCGACGCCTCCATCAACCCCGGCAACTCGGGCGGCCCGCTGCTGGATTCGCGGGGCGCGGTCATCGGTATCAACTCGGCCATCCAGTCGGCGGGCAGCGGCGGCATGGGGCAGTCCCAGGCGGGCTCTATCGGGCTGGGCTTCGCGATCCCGATCAACCAGGCGAAGAACGTGGCAGATCAGCTCATCAAGACGGGCAAGCCGGTCTACCCCGTGATCGGCGCCACGGTCACGATGGCCGAGGGCGGCGAAGGCGCCACGATCTCGGCTCAGGGCGAGGGCGGCACCCCGGCCGTCGTCGCGAACGGCCCGGCCGCCAAGGCGGGTCTGAAGGCCGGGGACGTGATCACCAAGTTCAACGGCACCCCGATCGACAGCGGCCCCACCCTCATCGGCCAGATCTGGACCCACAAGCCCGGCGACAAGGTCACCCTGACCTACAAGCGCGACGGCAAGGAGTCCACGACCCAGGTCACCCTGGGCGAGCGCGAGGGCGAGAGCTGACGAGCGGGCTCGTGTCCGGAGGCCGGCGGTAGGGCGTGGCACACGCTCAACCGCCGGCCTGCGTCTTGGCGGGGGCCTGGTCAGGGCTACTGCCGGCAGACTCGGCGGTCACGGACTCATCCGTCACCGATTCGGCCGATTCGGCTGACTCGGCTGACTCGGCTGACTCGGCCGACTTGGCGGTCCAGGGGGTCCCTGACGTCTCAGGGGTCCCGGAGGTCTCAGGGGTCCCGGGGGTCAGAACGCGGCGGGCGAGTGGCAGGTCGAAGGCACCGTCCCAGCGCGAAACCACGAACACCGCCACGCAGTTGCCGAGCAGATTGACCACGACCCGCATCGAGTCCATGATCCGGTCCGCCCCGAGCAGCAGCGCGACCGCGCCCGCCGGGATGACCCCCAACGACGAGGCGGTGGCGGACAGGGCGAGGAAGGCGGAGCCCGGCACGCCCGCCATCCCCTTGCTGGTGAGCATCAGCACCAGTACGACCGTGACTTGCTGCCCCAGGCTCAGGTCCACGCCGACCGCCTGCGCGACGAACAGCGTGCCGACGGAGAGATAGATGGACGCGCCGTCGAGATTGAAGGAGTAGCCGGTGGGCAGCACGAGCCCCACCGCGTCGTCCCGGCAGCCCGCCTTGCGCAGCTTGTCCATCATGCGCGGCATCACGCTCTCGCTGGAGGCGGTGCCGAGCGCGAGCAGCAGTTCGGCGCGGGTGTAGCGGACGAAGTGCCAGAGGCTGACCCCGGTGAGCAGCCGCAGCGCGACCGCGAGCAGTCCGAGGAACAGCAGCCCGACCAGGTAGCAGACCGCGATCAGCTTTCCGTACGTCGTGATGACCTTCAGCCCGTACTGCCCGATCAGGCTCGCCGAGGCGCCGAAGACGGCCAGCGGCGCCAGCCGCATGACGTATCCCACGAGGGTGAAGACGACGGTCTCCACCTGCGCGACGGCGGGCAGGATGGCAGGCACCTTGGGCCCGAGATGGAGCAGCGCGGCGCCGGTCAGACAGGCCAGGACCAGCACCTGCAGGATGGAGTTCTCGGCGAACGCGCCGACGAAGCTGGTGGGCAGGGACTCCAGAACGAACTCGGAGGTCGACGCCAACTCGCCCCCGCCGGTCTTGGCGTCGATGGCGTCGGGGTTCAAGGTGGCGGGATCGACGTTCATCCCGGCCCCCGGCGACGCCAGATTGGCCGCGACGAGCCCGAGGACGAGAGCGAGCGTACTGGCGACCTCGAACCAGACCAGCGCCTTCACCCCGATCCGCCCGAACGCCCGCATGTCCCCCGCTTTGGCGATACCGGTGACCACGACGCAGAAGACCAGGGGCGCGATCATCGTCTTGATCAGGCGAATGAACCCGTCACTGACCCACTGCACGGCAGCTCCGCCGTCCGGCCACACCTTCCCGACCAGCACCCCGAGCAGCAGCGCGACGGCGACCTGAGTAAACAGCGAGGTACGGAGCAACGCGCCTGCGCGTCGTATCGGCACGAGACATCTCCCACGGGATCTTCTGTCATGCGGAATGAACCTTCCGCGGAGATCACTCTCAGGGAGACGGGCTTCGACCACATAAGAACGACGTTACGAACGCGCGCCGTCCCGTTACGCGAACCGACGAACCACGCCACCCCCGCCCGAACCACGACACAAGATGCTGTCCGCGCACCTGATCGCCGAGGACAAGGGCCCCGTCGGCAGTCGATGAGATCATGTTGCTCGGTGGCGGCGAGGTCGTTGAGGCGGCTCAGGAGGCGGCTCAGGCGTCCGTCCGTCAGTAACCGGTCCGTTCAGGAGCTGAAGGGAACGGCGTCCGCCGCGGAGGTGTGCCAGTTGGTGACGATCGGGTCTTCGACGGTGATCGTGCCGACCGGCAGGGAGACCGGGTTCGGGTCGTTGTCGCCGATGCCCACGATGATGCTGTCCAGTTCCTTGCCACCGTTCTGATTGGTGGTCTTCGGGTTCACTCCCGCGTAGGCGGTGGTTGACCCGCTCAGCGTGATCTGCTCGCCGACGGCCTGCTCAGCCGGTCCGGCCTGTGTGCCGTCGGATCCGAAGGCCACCGTCGGGAGTGCGGCGGGCAGAACACAGGTGATGCCGGGGTTGGCCTTCGCGATGACCAGGATGTAACCACCGGCCTGGGTCTCGGACTTGGTGCTCCAGGAAATGTCGTTGGCGCCACAGACCTGCCCGTAGCCGCTCTTGTCGCCGCTGCCGGACGAGCCGCCGCCGCTTTCCTTGCTGCCGCTGGTGCTGCCGCTGGTGCTGGTGCTGGTGCTTCCTGTGCTTGCGCTTCCGTTGTTCGTGCTTCCCTCGCTCGCCGTACCGGAGCCCTGGGAGGTGTCCGTGCTGGTGTTTTCCGCGGACGAGCCCGATGTGACGGTCGCGCCGGTGCCGGCGGAAGCCGAAGTGGAGGAGGACGCATTCTGCGCGGCACCCGCATTCGAGTCCTCGCCCTGGCATGCGGTCAGTGACAGGGCGGCGACGAGGACGGCGGCGGCCAGAGTGGTCGTGCGGATGCGGTGCTTACGCATGGTTCTTCTTCCCGTGTCGGTTGGATCGAGCCTTTTGCCCGCGCCGGACGGCGTACCGGCGGTGCGGTGGGGCTCGGGGGGAGACGGAAGCGTGGCGACGGTGAAGGACGCGTTCGCTGAGCGATGCGTGCTTCCCGGGCCGGTCCCGCTGTCTGGTCACAGCTTTCGGGGTGCACGGTCCAGGCCGCAACCACCCACCGCCGGAACGGGACGCTGGAATGATGAAACAGGCTCTGACCTGCGGAAAGCGCATGTCACTGGAACGGGGTACCGGGACATTCCGCGATGTGCAGGTCTGTTCGGGCGCGGCGGGTTCGTTTACGCTATCGCTCGCTCGGAGCGTCTCGGGCCTGGATGGGGTGGCCGGGTAGCCGGGTAGCCGGGTAGCCGGGTCATGGTGGGGAACCGCTGCGGTCCACCGCTGCGTGAAACGGTGGAGGACGCTACGTGCGTGGCAGACCAGCGAGGGGTGACAGCCGGCATGTCCCAACCGGGCTATGTTCCGCCCGCAGTTCCGCCCGTCAGAGGGGAGCGACCGGGGTGGCCGACAACCCCTCCGTCGCATCGCCCACTCGGGCCCGGTGATCCCGCCGAGGCCGGTCCGTATCGGCTGGAGGCGGTACTGGGCGCGGGCGGGATGGGCCGCGTCTACCTGGGGCGTACTCCGGCCGGCAGCGCGGTGGCGGTCAAGGTCGTCCACCGTGAATACGCGGGCGACAGGGCTTTCCGCACGCGCTTCGAGCACGAGGTGGCCGCGGCCCGGCGGGTCCAGGGCCTCTACACCGTGCCGGTGGTCGATGCGGACCTACGGGCTGACGAGCCCTGGCTGGCCACGGCCTACGTCCCCGGGCCGTCCTTGCAGGACGCGGTGGCCGAATACGGGCCGTTGCCGGTCGACGCGGCGGTGGGATTGATCGCCCGGGTGGCCGAAGCCTTGCAGTCCATCCACGCCGCTGACGTGATCCACCGTGACCTCAAACCCTCCAACATCCTCCTCACCGCCGAGGGACCCAAGGTCATCGACTTCGGCATCGCCCGGGCCGCAGACGTCACGTCGGTGACCGGCACCGGGATGCTCACAGGGACGCCCGCGTACATGGCGCCCGAATACATCAGGGGGCAGACCGTCACCGAAGCAGTCGATGTCTTCGCCCTCGGAGTCGTCGCCTGCTTCGCCGTCACCGGAAGGCCCGCCTTCGGCGTTGGCAGCCACCACGGCGTGACCTACCGCATCCTGGAACAGGCTCCCGACCTCGACGACTGCCCCGAACCCGTGCGGACCATCGCCGCCGGCTGCCTGGAGAAAGATCCGCGGCGGCGGCCCACCCCTGCCGAGGTCATCCAGCTCTGCCTGCCGAGGACCAGGACCGTCGTCAGCCCCGGGACCAGGACCGTCGTCAGCCCCGCACCGGGCCTTCACGACGCCGTCACCACACCGGCATCGCCTGCGACAAGGCAGGAACAAGGAGGGGGCGCCGCCCCCGGCGGTCCTGTGGCTCCGTCGGGCTCCGACACTCGGCCGTATCCCCCGAGCCCAGACCCCCACACCACACCCGCCCCGTCACTACCCGTACTGCTGGGCGGAGTCGGGATCCTCGTCCTCGTCGTCATGTTGGTTGCCGTCCTTCTTCCCGAGCACTCGGCCGACCGTGATACGCCGTCCTCGATCAAGCCCGTGGCCACCATCACCGAGGTTCTCCACCCGGGTAACGGCGTGGCGGTGGCGTTCAGCCCGGACGGCAAGACCATCGCCGCCGGCGGGGGCGGCAGGGTGGAGCTCCGGGATGTGGCCGACCGCAAGCTACGCGCCACCTTCACCCAGCGCGATAAATCCGGCAAAGCCGTGCTCGGGACCCCCTCTCTCGCTTTCAGCCCCAACGGCAAGCTGCTCGCCGTCGGCACGGGCAGCGGCGTGGTCGGACTGTGGGACGTGGCCAAGCGCCGGCAGGTCGGCCTGACCCACGGCGACCGCACCAAAACCATCGAGAGTGTGGCGTTCAGTCCGGACGGCAAGCTGCTCGCCACGGGAGGCGGCGACGGGGTACGGCTGTGGGATGCCGACAGCGGCAAAGAGCAGATCGGAGAAGTCGCCGTTCTGGACGACGAGGCGTCGATCGACCATGTGGCGTTCAGTCCGGACGGCCGGACGCTGGCCTCCGCGGGGTACAACTTCTTTCCCCCTGTCCCCAGCGAGGGTTACTCAGTGCGGTTGTGGGACGTGTCCGGCCGCAAAGCGCGCAAGACTCTCTACGACTCCAAGCAAATCTGGGGCGTGGCATTCAGCCCGGACGGCAAGACACTGGCCACCACTGACGAGGATTACACGGTGACGCTGTTGAACGTGGCCAGCGGCCGTCAGGAAGGCTCCCTCGTCGACGAGACCGACGCCCAGCTCCGTACCGTGGCGTTCAGCCCGGACGGCAAAACACTCGCTGTTGTCATGGGTGACGAGGTGTGGCTGTGGGACATGGCCGACCACAAACGACGCACCAGCCTGATCAGCGACCAAGAGAACGCAGATAACGTAAAAAGCGTTGTCTTCAGGCCGGACGGCCAGTTTTTGGCAACGATGACCTACGGCGGCACGGCACGGCTGTGGAAAATGCCGTGACCGCGGTGTCCGGCCGCGTCCGCGGTCGTTCAGGCGGTTTTCTCAGGTGAACGGCCCCGAACGACACACAGCGAGCCACCAACAGACTCGGAAAGACTGCGCCCGGCCACGGGGCCACCCACGCGCCGAGAGCTGAGTGGCGGGACCGGAACCGCGCTGCTTTCCGGGAGATCAACGAGTTCCATGAGGCCGCTCGGTCGGACCTCGGAGTGCAGGAGAAGGTCACCGGCGAGAACCATCCCGAGCGGGACCTCCTGCTTCCCTCCGCTCGCCGCGACGACGCTGCCTCTTCCTGATGCCAGTGCGGGGCGTACCTCGGCGGGTACGGCGGGTACGGCGGGTACGGCGGGTGCCCGTGGCACCCAGGTGGTGGTCCCATCAATGGCCCCGAGATCGACCTCGGCAAGGCCGTGCCAGGGCCGACGGGGTCTGACGGTGCCGATCGAGGCGTCGATGCCGGCCTTGAGGAGGTGTGCGGTGAACGCGAAAGAGGTGTACTGCCCCGCTGTCGCGGATCGTGGTGCGGATCTTCCTGCCGCGGCGGGCACCCTCCAGGCCCAGGTCGCGCATCAGCCGGGCGACCGTGCAGCGGGCTGCTTCGATGCCCTCACGGTGCGGCTGCCGCCAGACTTTGTGGACCCCGTAGAAACCATAGTTGTCCGCTTTGAACTCGTCGATGAATGCTACGAGCGCTTCGACGGCCGGTCGAGCTCCGCCGCTCCGATGCCCAGCTTCGCGGCGACCGCCTTCATCGCGGCCCACTCGGTCGGGTAGTTCGGGCGGATCTCCGCGACCATGCGCACCGCACGCTCACGAAGCTCGGGAGGGTAGGGGGACGGACGTGCCATGACTCGATCCGCTCAGGGAATCGACCCTCCATCAGACCCGGAGCGGTTCACCGTGACCCGTTCGGGGAGTGCGTAGAAGGTGTGCTGTGCAACAGGGTGGACAGGCGGGCGTGGTACCGCTGGGCGACGGTCTCGGGTACGGGGGTGGTGCGGGTCTTGCGGTAGCCGAGGTTCGAAGCGGGCAGCGCGTACAGGAAGCGGGCGAGCAGTCCTCGGTCACGGGCGCCGGGGGCGCCGGCCAGGTCTTGGAGGACGGCGGGCTGGGGCGTGATGCCGATGGTGAGCGCGGGCTTGTCGACGCTGGGCTGCTCGCGCGCTACGGGCCGCTAGAGGCCGCGACCACACAATTTTGTCGGTGGGCACCACGCCTCGGCCGGCACCGAACTGTATTGACCTGTCGGCCTGTTGAGATGGGAAGGGGACGGGTCCAATAGGAGCTGGTACTACAGGGGCACATCTGGTTGCGACCTGCGACCTGCGGCGATGCGGGTAAGCAGGCGCCGCATGCCTGACGTGTCCTCTAGTACTGACTAGCCGCGCATCGCGGTGCTGTAGACGTACAGGGCGATCACACCGGCGACGCAGGCGAGGATCACCCATGAACCGAAACTGGTGTGTTTCCCACTGCCTTTGGGCCGCGTTGCCTTCCCGGACCGCTTCGACCGCCCGGGCGCTGCACGTCCCGGCGCGACCGGCGCCACGTCGGCCGCTGCCTCGGCGAGCAGGCGGCGGCAGGTCGCGGCGAGCACGCCTGTACCGGCGGAGAGGGGCACCACGGCCTCCGAACGTGCCGGAGCGGTGGTGCCGCCGTCCAGGATGCGCCCCGCGCGTACGAGGACCTCGTCCCGGCCGCCCGTCGGGGCGAGGCTGATCCACCGCCGTACATGTTCGCCCCGGATGACCACACCGCCGGACCGCTCCCGGTACACGGTGTGTTCCCGCCACAACACCCCCGCCAACTCCCCGGCGACGTCTCTCAGTTGTACGCCCACGACCCCTCCCCCTCCGCCCTCCGGCGAATCGAACAAGCATCGCACTCTAGCGGTAGGCGCAGAGCGGGGGTCCAGCAGTCCCCCAGCAGCCGTGCCCGCCCAGGGGCACGGATCCAGCACTACAGGGCACATCAGGGAAGGGCCAGGCCGCAGAGGCGGCTACGCGGCCCCCCTCTAGCGATGTGCGGATCTTGGACGTTGGGATAGCGTCCGATGGGAGGTACGGGCATGAGTTTCCGGCTGGCGGCGTATGCCGTGTGCATCGAGGACGGGCGGGTGCTGCTCGCCCATCACGTCTCAAGCAGCTGGACTCTTCCGGGCGGCAGGGTCGAGCACGGGGAGGATCCGTTCGACGCGGTGACCCGGGAGGTTGCCGAGGAGACCGGCTGCGACGCGGTGGTGGAACGCCTGCTGGGCGTGGACTCAAGGGTGATCCCCGCCGCCGAACGCACCATCCCCGGCGGACCGGATCACCAGAATGTCGGCATCTTCTACCGGGTCCGCATCACCGGCGGCCAACTCCGGCCTGAGCCGAACGGAGATACCGCCGAGTCCGTCTGGACTCCGATCCCCGACGTCGCCGGCCTGCGCCGGTCATCGCTGGTCGACATCGGCCTCGCCCTGGTGCGGACCCTTCCGGCAACCGGCCACGTCGCTCCCGTCCCGGTCAGCGGTCTGATCCAGCACTGAGGCCACCAGCAACATCTCCCTGGCCCGCTTGACCCGTCATTAGGCTCACGTGATCGGCAGGACAGGCCCTAGTTGGTCAGTTCGAGACCGGCACCTCGTAGACGATTTCGCAGGTAGCGGCAGGGATGACGATGTCCGCGGTCTCCACCGGGCGGGAGTCGTCGCTGTAGTACGTCCGACGGATGCGTGTGACGAGTGCGCCGCGCTGTACGCCGAGGAGCGTCGCTTCGTCGGCGTTGGCCTGTCCGGGCTCCGGCTGTTCCACGACGTGGCTGACGGTGATGCCGATCTCCGCCATGCGGTCGACAACCCCCGCGCCGGCGTGCGGTCCGCCCTTGGGGCAGCACGATCAGCGTGCCGGATGTGATCGTGTCCTTACCCCAAGGACGGGCTGACCAGCTGGCCACGCGCCTCTCCGCTGCCGGGTTCAGCCCGCGTGTGACGGATCACGACGATCACACGCGCATCGAGATGGAGGTCGCGGACTCGGTCTCGGCCGGGTCCTGGCAGGAGCTCTTAGCGGTGCTGGAAGCAGCCGATCGGTTCGGGCTGGACGTCAGCAGCGCGGGCGGTCGCCTCGCATGGGCCGCCATCCGCAGAAATGCCCCCGTGACAGACGACGCCGTCCGGGGGCGCACTCATCAGCTATAGGGAGCTGATCAGCGTGTTCGACTGTATCCGCCGAGCTG
The DNA here is from genome assembly GCF_000718095.1 of Streptomyces scopuliridis RB72. Taxonomy (GTDB): domain Bacteria; phylum Actinomycetota; class Actinomycetes; order Streptomycetales; family Streptomycetaceae; genus Streptomyces; species Streptomyces scopuliridis. The sequence goes on from NZ_JOEI01000003.1 coordinate 65,206, forward strand.
CCGCATGGACCAGACGACAGCTCATTCCACCTTCATCGCGTCATCGCGGAGCTGTCGGAGGCCGAGCGGCAGCGGGGGCGGTCGTTCGAGCAGATCATGCTGCTCGGTGGTGACGAGGTCGTTGAGGCGGCTCACGGGCTGCACGCCGCGGTTCGCGCGATCGACTGGCAGGCGACCGGAAAGACCGCGGGCACCTTGGAGGAGTGGCGGGAGCGGGACCGTGTCGCCTTCCGGGCGATCAACGAGTTTCATGAGGCCGCTCGGTCGGACCTCGGAGTGCAGGAGAAGGTCACCGGCGAGAACCATCCCGAGCGGGACCTCCTGCTTGCCTCCGCTCACCGCGACGATGCTGCCCCCCTGACGCCAGTGCGCGGCGTTCCTCGGCGGGTGCGGCGGGTGCCCGTGGCAACCTGGTCTTGGTCCCGTGTGCGGCCCGTTTCCGGAGCCCACGGACCAGGGACGGACCAACGGCCCCCGCGACCGGCCGGGGCCGGTAGGCTGTAGCCGCTCCGTCGCTGGTGGGCGGGGCCGAGGTGGGTTGCCCGAGCGGCCTAAGGGAACGGTCTTGAAAACCGTCGTGGCAGCGATGTCACCGTGGGTTCAAATCCCACACCCACCGCAGGCGAGAGGCCCCCGACCAGTAAGTATGGTCGGGGGCCTCTGCCATACCTACTCCCTGCCGGGCACCGCTGTTCCCCCCGGTTTCCCGCTCTGTCGGGCACGGAAGGGGCACGCAGGGGGCACGGCTGGGCCACGGCTTTGGAGCTGCCTGGGCAGCTCGTCAGCGGTTGATCGGGATCTCGTAGACGATCTCGCAGTGCGCTGCGGGCACCACGATGTCCGCTGTCTCCACGGGTCGGCCGTCTTCGCTGTAGTACGACCGCCGGATGTGCGTCACGAGCGCGGCTTTCTGGATACCGAGTAGCGATGCTTCCTCGGCGGTCGCGTGCCTTGGTTCGGGCTGCTCCACTGCGTGGCTGATGGTGACTCCGATCTCGGCCATGCGGTTCACGACCCCGGCCCCCGCGTGGGGCCCTCCCTCGGGGAGAACGACGAGGGTTCCGCCAGTGACGGCGTACGGCTCCCAACTCGTCGACAACTGCACCGGCTTCCCGTCCGCAAGGAACTCGTACGTCGTACGTACGCACAGCTCGCCCTCGGCGATCCCGAGCCGCGTCGCGATCTCCGCCGGGGCCGGCACCTTCGCGTCGGTCCGGCTCTCCCAGTCGCCCTGTCGGCGAAGGGCCTTCATGTCCTGTCGGAACGGGGATCCACTGGGCTGCTCACGTGCCGACGACCGGACGACCCTCACGCGCTCCCGGGGCTCGGCGACGTAGGTCCCCGATCCGGCCCGGCCTTCCAGCACGCCTTGGGAGATCAGCAATTCCTGTGCCCTGCGCACCACGTTCTCGCCCACGCCGCACTCCTGGCCGATCTGGGCGCGGGATGGGAGACGGTCGCCCGGTTCCCAGACGTGCTCCGCGATGCGCTGCCGGAGTTCGTCGGCGATGCGGAGGTACGGCGGTTGCTCAGACATATGGAAAATCTAGTCCACTAGCTCTAATCTAGTTAACTAGCTTCACTGAAAGTGATCGCTGGCAACGGGGGGTGCGCTGTGTCCGCTTCGGGAGTGACCGCGGCGGCTATCGCCGCCCGCTTGTCTGCCGCTGGCCTCCGCCCGCGCGTGGAGGAGCACACCCGGTTCACGACGGTCGAGGCAGAAGTCCCGGACACGCTCTCCGCCGACTCATGGCGGGAGGTCCTGGACGCGGTGGCCGATGCCGATCGATTCGGGCTCGTGGCCACCAGCTTGAACGGCCGCACCTTATGGGCGGTCGTACGTAAATCGGTCCCCACGACAGGCGACGTCGGGGGACCGGGCTATCAGCGATAGGAGCTGAACAGCATGCTCAACCGTATCCGCCGAGTCATCTCGCGCACCAGAGCGCGGTGCTTCCCCAACGGTAGGCACCGCCGCCCCTTAACGCCCTCCCGGCCGCTGGCCCCCCTCACCTGCCCCGCGCTCACTGACGCTTCGACCGTTGCCCTGGGGCGGGCTCCGGTCGGCACGGTCCACCGTTACCCGCTGAGGGGAGAGGACGTCGCGCTTGTCCGTCCGTACCTGCTGGCGTGGGAAGAGCAGCGTGCACGGACGCGTACGGTACTCGTCGCCCCGCACCTGCTGGCCGATGCCTGGTCGGCCCTCGCGGGGGCCCACTGATGCCTCCCCGCCGACAACCGGACCCGACGGGTACGACTTCTGTCCCCTACCGCTCGATCGCCTGCTGGATCGGGACGCACCACTCCTGCATCGAGCCGTCTCCGCCTGCGACGACGGACGACGTGCCGGTGATCTACGAGGTGTGCATCTGCCCGTGCCATTCGACCCCGGACCCGTCCGTACCCGGGACGGTGATGGCATGAGGGTCCCAGCCCCCGGCGGTGCACTGGTCTCTTCCATCGAGGTCACTGCTGCCACCGTGCAGCGCGGCGACATCATCGAACTCGGCGGTCAGGCCTGCCGAGTGAGCGACCTCTTCCAGCTTCCCCAGGGGGCCAAGCAACTGGTCTTCGAGTCGGGCGAACTGCTGGCCATACACGCCCGTACCCGGCTCATCGCCCTGCGACTGCTGAGAAGGCGGTGACTGGATCCGTGCCCCGACGCCATCACGACATCGCCGACGACCTACGCCACCAGATCACGACGGGCAGCATCAAGCCAGGCGAACGCCTCCCGTCCGAAGCCGGCCTGGCCGCCCGCTACAGGGTCAGCACGGTGACCCTGCGACGCGCTCTCGCCGTGCTCCAGGCCGAAGGACTCGTCGAGAAGATCCACGGCAAGGGCAACTACGTCCGTCACCCCCGCCGCAAGATCATGTACGTCGGCGGCTGGGGCACGCTAGACCCCTGGACCGCCGCTGAGCCAACGTTGCGCATCACGGTTCGCAGCACCACGGTTCCGGCCTCCGTGCACCTGACGACGTTGCTGAAGGTGCCAATGGGCAGCCCTCTCACGGAGTACACCTGCCTCAGCCTTGAACAAGGGGCGCCGCACGGCCTGGCCCGCATCTACATCCCGCGCGACCTGGCCCCGGCCGGAGTCCTCAACGACGACTCCGCGTGCCGGGAAGGGGTCACCAGATTCGCCGTCCTGGGCCCGTCGCCGGCCACCATCCGAGAGACGGTCTCCGCCCGCTCTCCCACCCCAGACGAAGCGTCGGCCCTCCGGATCGGGAACAGCATGGCCGTTCTCGCGATCACGCGCATCGCCACCGACACCAACGGCCGCGTCGTAGAAGCCGCGCTCCTGGCCTTTCCGGGAGGCCGAGTTGACGCCGTCTTCACCGCCCACCACGTGCTCAACGAGAGGCCAACCCAAGGATGACGACCCCGAACGAACTTCGGCTCCTCCCATGGTCGGGCCCGGGGGACAAGCCCTGCTACCTGAGCACTGACGACCCGGACGGCTACATGTCCCGCCTCGCGGACAGCATCGAAGCGTCGCAACTCGGCACGGCAAGCGAACTGTTGGAAGAAGTCTCAGAGGCTCTCGACGACAAGGACACGTCCCTTGACGAGATGCGGTGCCTGGTCAACGAGTTGACCGGGGCTCTGCGGGACGTCTTCCGCATCGCAACGAGCCGCGGTCACCTCCGGGCAACGAGCGATCCGCGTGAGTCCGCCTATTGATCTACGGCCCCGCAGGCCCATGGCTCTGACTAGATCAGGTGCCATGGGCCTCTGGCTTTGCCGGCTGACTTCCGTCAACCTTGGACGGCATGAGGACTGCTTCGTCCCGGAGAAACTGGGCACTTAGCTCTGCCATGGGCTGGTGCGCCTAGAACTCATCACCAATCTTGAGGAATTAGCGCAATGCCATTTCTCCATTTTTCTCGAACGCAGTCTTGAAACCATTGCTCGTCGAAGTCGGCATGTTCGGCGATGATGATTTGGTAGGGTTTTTCAGCTCGACCTGCAGCGTCAATAATAAAGCGGAATGTATCGGCGATCGTATGTCTATCGCCTGATATTGCATCATTGTCTCTGTACTCAGAATCTGCTGGGAATCCGACCTGTGAAGGCTGGTCAAAAAACACAAATCCAGGAACTGGCCTGCTGTGTTTAGCGAACCATTCATGGAGCGCCATGTGTACCAGTAAGTGATAGGCGACCCAGCTTTGCCCACTGCCAATTTGAGGCATTGCTAGCGGCCCAGTCGGAGTATCCAGCACGATCTGCAGCTTCTTAATGTCGAGCCTCATGGGATCTGTCGAATGCTCGATTGGGAGTCGGCTGGACCAATTGGTCATCCGCTGGTTCAGTCGCGAAACGATTGAGTGCGTTCTATCGCGGATGACGTCAGAGTCGACTTCACTCTCAGCCGCTTCAAGCTGAATCTTCAGAGACTCAAGTTCTTGCCTGAGTAGTCGAAGACGCTCGTCTCCTCCAACACCCTCAAGGTAGAAGTCGATGCGACCAATTACGGTGGCCTGGACACTTTCCTGCAGGGCGAGATTTCGTTCGCGTTCGCTCGTCCGCTCTATTGATTCGAGTTGCGCGGAGTTGTTTCTGATTGCCTGCTGGCACTCATCGATCTCTCGCTTGAGGGTCTCCGCAAGGTCCTTAAGCCTAGGCGATTCAGACGAAACAGACCGAGGCATGTTATTCAGTGAGATAAAATGCTCACGAAGCCCCGCGACCTCCTCCCGGTGCCCCTCTACTTGGGATCCGCATAGTGGGCACCCGTCATTATCAGTGTCGGGGATTAGCTGTACAAAGGAAACCCTAGCCCGTTGCTCGCTAGCCTCCCTCTCGAAGTTTCTTCTATCACTTAGCACTGTAGCGATTGACTCAAGGGAGCTCTGAGCTCGTTTCGACCTGCTGCGGATTCGGTCGCGTTCCTCAAGTAGAGCTTGACGTGCCCTGTTGGAATTGCCGAGTTGCGCACCGTCAAGATCTCCGGATCTGGCGCTTGTGCTTTGCCGGAGGGCCAGAATGGTTCGCAATTCAGCCAGCGCATCGACGGTCAAAGAACCGTCATCCGAAGAGATTAGTGTGGTCAAACCTGCGTTTGCCGCCTCGGCCAGAAGCTGCTGGGCTCGCATGCCGCCGCGGTCAGCCGCTGCCTCAAGGTCAGCTACTTCCTTAGAAGTTTCCCTCACACGCTTCTTTAGTCGACTGATTCGACGCGCAACCCGCACGTCCTCCGCAGTAATGGCGCCTAGAAAGAACGGGAGCGTCTCGCGTATGGAGTTTGAGACGAAGGATTCGCCTTGGCGGTGGAAAAGTCGCTGCCGGCTGATGATTTCGTCCTGCTGCTGATAAAGGAAGAATGCCGCGTGACGCAAGGTTACAGCGTAGTTGGGGATTCCTTGCAGCTCGGAGTTTCCGGTATCCGGGAATTCAAGCAGTCGCGACAGAAGGCTAATGAGGCCGTCGACATTTGTGGTTTGCCCAAGGTCCGCATAGCTGGGGATGCTTACTGTCGATCCTTGCTTAATGAAAACTCGCTGTGATGATTGCGCCTTCTCTTCGGGCGCCTGCCTTGCTACAAAAACTTCGGAGTCATTCACTTGAAGATGGAGCGCGTACCATGACACGGTCTCAGTGATTTTTCCCCGAGGGACCTCGCAAGTTCCGCTACCGAGGCAGTAGTCAATGATGTCCGTAAGGGCAGTTTTTCCGGTCGCGGAATCTCCGGTGATGATGTTGACAGAATTTAGCTTTAGGGGAAGGCGTCGTTGTTTCCCGGTCCAGGAATAGAGCACAATTTCACGGATCTGCATCATCCTGCGCTGACTCCCCAGGTCGAAAAGATAGAAGCTACGTCACCGGATCTGGCGAAGCTTTTCCCTAGACGCTCGGCTACTTTGAGGATGTGTTTCACCTCAGCGGAGCCTTGTGACAGTGATACCAAATTTTTGATACTTCGCGCCGACGTCGCGGTAATTTTTGCGTCTCGCAATGTGAATAGATTAGCCTGCGCGCCCAGGATCAGCCCCTTTCTCACAGCCGGCGCCAGAGCAGGGGTGTTCGTTTGCAAGATCAAACGCTCTCTTTCGTGGGCTTCAACCCAGACTACAAGCGATGTTGCTTTGGTGAGGGGGAACGTGTCGCGAATCTGTTTACTCATAGCTGCGGGAACTACCAAAAATGCCAAAGAAATTGGCATTGGCTCATTTGCCTCGGTTTGGTAATATTCAGCAGACTTGCGGATGACAGCGGCAAGGAAGGCAGGATTGAAAAGAGCTGATTCTTCCTGGCTGGTGAACTGCTGAAGCCACTGGGTCATGCAGACTCACTCTCAAGTAAGGTTGCCAACCTCACTTCGAAGTCCGGATGCCATCCGACCTCTCGGTGGTCGGCGAGGCCATGATAGGTGCCCTGCATCACAAATGCCTCGCGGCACATATCGCGGATTCTGATGTCAGCTTCTTGTTCAACCCACTTATATAGCACCCGTGCGACTTTGATCTTTTCTGCTTCGGCGGCGGATTCTCCAATTTCCTCTCGCGATTCCCAGAATCGCACTCGCCAAGCCTCCTTCAGCCGGTCCTCGTAGCGAGAGAGTTCCCCCGGCGTCAGTAGGTCATCTCGGACCCATTCTGATCGCTGCGCAAAAGCTCGAATGTAGCAGGAAACAGCTCCGGCTAGCCGTGGTCCGGTGACATTAATTAGGTTGAGCTGGCGAACGAAATCGCTTTCCGCACCCTCTTCCTCGACGATATCAAAAATCTCCGGATTGATGGGAAGATTGTCGCGCCTAAACTCTTCCCTTATTAGTTCAAGCTCTTCCTGGATTTCGGCGACCGTAATCGGCGGGGCGGTTTTATCCTTAAGATGTTGAACGCATCGTTGGAACCACCAGCCTTCTAGTCGACGAAGAAAAGCTGGTCGCTTGTCCTCGGAGGCTGCGAAGTACAGCTTCTGTTGTAGTTCAGCTTCCAGGTCCTCCAGCAGAGGTTCGTTATCAACCACAATAAATGTTGAAACCAAGGCGGTTCTCTCCTCCGGTTTCAACTTGAGGAACATGCTGTAAACGTCTTGCTGCTTGTCGTTCTGGGAAGTCTCTGCAGTATTTGTTAGTATCTTTGTTGCCTCATTCAGATCTCGGCCACGGTCACGCAAAAAGTGCGCGGCTGATCCTTTTGCGGCCCTTCCCGTTGTGATCAGATAGCGAGACACGGGATTTTCATGCGAGAAGGAATGCCCGGGTGCTTGGTCTAGCCAAACCCTGAGAGTTTTCCAGATGTCAGCCGAGGCGTTAGGGATCGTGGTGGTCGGATCCGTGTGGTATTTCAGTTGCAGCAGTTCCGTCGGAGTCCCGGGAGTGTCGAAGCTGACATCGTCCAATTGTTCAATTCGAACATTTGCGCTTGATCCAGACTGGATTCGACTCAGGGCGGCGTGCAGTGCATATCTCGCCTGATATAGGTAGCCGAGCATGGATTCATTGGCAGAATAGTCGGCCATGCGGGCCCCCGGGTGAGTGCGAACAACAACATAAAGGGTTGCCAAGCTTAGCCTCGAAGATTACCCGTTGTGAAGCCGCTTGTACGGATTGATACGAGACAACCCGTGCTTTGGTGCGCTCATGTGCTCGACACGCTTGCAGAGAAGGTTGGTGGAGCGGGTTTGGCCGGTGTCCTGCCCGGTTTGGGGTCGAGCAGGATCAGGGGGCCGTACGCTGGCCGGCAACTCGGGCAGGCTGTGATCCTGCCCGGAATTTGAACGAGTGGCCCCCTGGTCCTGCTCGACGCGGGACCCGAACCGGGGAGGTGGCTAAAGCCGTGGAGCCAACCGCCCCAGCCACAGAGGGTGTCTCCCACTTCATGCCCGCAGCCGCCGAGCGCGCCGCCGGGCGCGGCCAGCCGGGGCGAAGACAGGAGGCAGGCCGCGCCGCTGAGGCGGCGCGCGCCCGCGCCGTGCGCGGGCCTTGATGAAGTAGAGAAAGTCTTATCCCGTTGGGATGAGCTGCTTGCCGTCGTGGCTCCGCACGTGAGGGCCGTTGTCGTCCAGGGCGTCCAGGAGGCGAACAGCGTAGACCTCGGCCATGCGCTCGCTGACCTCGTCGGGTGTGAGCCAGGAGACGGCGGTCGACTCGCTTGATGTGCGCTCCGTGCCGCCGGAGGGCTTGCAGCGGAAGACCAGAGCGACGATGCCTCGGGTCGTGTTCTTGTAGACGCCGGTGAGCTGGTCCACCTCGACGTGGATGCCTGTCTCTTCCCAGACCTCGCGGGCAACGCCGGCCTCGGGTGTCTCGTTGAGTTCGAGGATGCCGCCGGGGAGCTCCCAGGTGCCGTTGTCGGCTCGGCGGATCGCCAGGAGGCGGCCGTCCTCGCGCACCACTACTCCGGCGACGGACACGGAGTGCAGGGGAGTGGGTGCCGCTTCCTGTGGTTGACTCATGTAGAGGAGCATAGGAGGCAGGGAAGGACTATGGGAACTGCGGCGGGAGGGGCCGGTTCCGGTCCTCGGTATGTGCAGATCGCTGATGACCTCGTGCAGCAGATCCGGGCGGGGGTTCTCAAGGCCGGCGACATGGTGCCGAGCGAATCCGAGCTGGTGGACCGCTACGGCGTCTCCGGCGGGACGATCCGTAAGGCCATGGTCGAGGTACGAGCGAGTGGGCTCGTCGAGACCAGGCATGGCAAGGGCTCGATCGTGAAGAACCGGCCCCCCGTACGGCACCGCTCCTCCGATCGCTTCCGGCGCTCGCTCCGGCAAGGTGGCCAGGCGGCCTACCTCGCGGAGTCCGCACAGTCCGGCGCCACCGCGAAAGTCAGCGTCCTCTACATCGGCCCCATGGACGCGCCCGAGGATGCCGCCGAGCGTCTGGGGGTTCCCACCGGTACACAGGTATTGGCCCGCCGGCGCCTCTACTTCCGTAACGGCACGCCGGTGGAAACCGCCTCGTCGTACCTGCCCTGGGACGTGGTGAAGGAGATCCCCGAGCTGTTCGCCGAGAACCCCGGGGGCGGTGGCATCTATGCCCGACTCGAAGACCACGGGCATGAGTTCGCGGAGTTCGTCGAGACGCTGCAAGCGCGCCCGGCCTCGAAGTCGGAGGCGTCGGAACTGGCACTCAGCCCTGGCGCGCCCGTGGTTCACCTGATCCGGGAGGCCCGCACGACCGCGGGTCGGGTGGTCGAGGTGTGCGACACGCTCATGGCCGCTGACCAGTTCGTTTTCGAGTATCGGATCCCTGCCGACGACTGACGTCCGCTCAACTTCCCGCAACCCGTCGCGAGTTCTTCTTCGCGGCGGGTTGACTCATGTACAGGAGTCGGGCACTCTTCTTCATGTCACTCATATACATGAGTGACGGAGTTCAGCATCTATAGAGGAGTGATCCGCTGTGCGTCAGATTCCCGTCGACACCTCCAGCGCTGTCGTGATGGTCGCCAAGACTCCGCAGGTCAAGGTCCGTGACCGCCGCACCGGTGAGATCGCCACCGACATGGAGACCGGTGCTCAGCTCATGACCGTGGACGTGATGTTCGCGGCGAACGAGGAGGTGGAGATCCTGTCCGTCACCGTTCCGGAGCCTGGGATCACCGGTGAGCTGTCCATGGGTACGCCGGTCGCGCTCACCGGCCTGATCGCACGCCCGTGGGAGAACGACTTCAACGGTCAGCGGCGGCACGGCATCGCGTTCCGCGCGGTCGCGGTCACCTCGCTCGCCGACGTCGCCGCCGCAGGGTCGAAGGCGGCCTGATCATGACCGCCTTCACGGTCGCTCTGGTGCTGGTCGTCGCCGCTGCGGGTCTCCTGCGGTGGCGGCGGCCCGCCTGGTACTGGCTGGCCTTCGGGGTCACTCTGGCCGCGCTGCGGGTCTTGGTCCGGTACCGCTCGGTCATGGACGCGTGCGGGTTGACCGTTCCGCCGGCGCGGTGGCGGTTATCTCTGGCTCGGGCCACCAACCGGCCGATACCTGAGCCCCGCCCACCGCGTATCCGGCGGCTGCGGCCGACTCGCACCGGCCTGGTCCTCCGACTCAAGCTCCGTCCCGGGCAGGACGTCTTCGACATCGCCGCGGCCTCGGATCGGCTTCGGCACTCGTTCTCGATGTTCGGCGTGACCTCGCGTGAGGTGCGGTCCGGTGTCGTCGAGGTGCGGATGACCGGATACGACGTGCTCAAGCGGGTGCAGATGCCCGCTGAGACGGAGACCCGGGCGATGCGAGTACCGGTCGCCCTTCGGGAGGACGGGTCGGTGCACTACCGCGACTACCGCGCGATACCTCACGCCCTCACCCTCGGCGCCACGGAGTCCGGCAAGTCGGTCTACCAACGCAACCTGGTCGCCGGCCTTGCTCCTCTGGACGTTGCCCTCGTCGGCATCGACTGCAAGCAAGGGGTCGAACTCTTCCCGCTGGCGCGCCGGTTCTCAGCGCTGGCCGACAGCCCGGACACCGCTGCTGAACTCCTCGATGCACTCGTGGTGCGGATGGCTGACGTCTACCGCCTCATCCGTACCCAGCAGCGCATCACCGTCGATGTGCCGGACGCGGAGATCGCCGCCGACATCTGGGACCTGCCTGATGAGCTCCGCCCGACCCCGGTCGTCGTTTTGGTCGACGAGGTGGCCGAACTCGCTCTATACGCAACGAAGGAGGAGGAAAGGCGGCGGGACCGCATCATCACCGCCCTGGTCCGCCTCGCACAGCTCGGCCGCGCCGCCGGTATCTACCTCGAAATCTGCGGACAGCGCTTCGGCTCCGAACTCGGCAAGGGCATCACCATGCTCCGCGCCCAACTCACCGGCCGCACCGCCCACCGTCTCAACGACGAGACGTCCGCCAACATGGCCTTCGGCGACATCGCCCCGGACGCGGTCCTCGCCGCCATCCAGATTCCCGCCGAACTGCGAGGCCTCGCCATCGCGGGAGACGCGTCCGGCGGCTGGCACCGCATCCGCGCTCCGCACACCTCGCTCCGCCAGGCCGTGAACCTCTGCAACCGGTACGCCGACAGGACCCCGGACCTTTTAGAGCTGGCCTCTTTCCGGCCCACCACCGGCACCGCCACCGAGCTTGTGCCATCGGCGAAGGCCTCTCCGGCCACCGCCTGATCTCTCCCCCCACCCGGTAGGCGTGACCGTCTTCGCGCCGAGTCCCTACCACTGCCATGCCAAGAGAAGGGAGAACCGCCATGTGCCCCGACTGCGAGGACTTCGCCCGGACCGTGCTTCTGCTCGGTCAACTCGCTCTGTACGCCGACATGGCCGGCGCCGACCTCGACTTCGTGGACGTCGTCAGCCCGTCCCTCGCCGTGTCGCTGCCCGAGCCGCCGCCGGGCACGTTCCCGGAAGACTCCGACCCCGCTGAGGACTCCTGATGGGCGCCCGGCACGGTCTCCGGATCGACGCGGTGTTGATCCAGGCGGTCATCGCCGGAGCTCTGTCCTTCGCCCACCTGCACGACCTCGCCGCCGCGGCCGGACAGGACGGCTGGAAGGCATGGGCCTACCCGGTCAGCGTCGACCTGCTCCTCGTCGCCGCCTGGCGTCGGCTGCGCAGCGAGGGTCCGTCTCGGTTGGCCTGGTGCTGGTTCCTGATCGCCCTGTTCGCGTCGCTCGGTGCCAACGTCGCCACCGCCGGGTTCCTCGACCTGGCCGACCCGCCGGCCCCGCTCCGACTCGGCATCGCCGGATGGCCCGCACTCGCCTTCCTCGGTGGCACTCTCCTCGCCCACTCGTCGGGGAAGCCAGAGCCAGCTCCGCCAGCCGCCGTCACGGAGACGAAGGACGCCGGGCCGACGCGTGTGCCTGACGCCGCCCCGATCCCATCCCAGGCCGATGAGCCCCCTGCGACAAAGGCCCTGTCCTCGCCCCCGGCCCCGTCCCCGGATCCGCCCGTTCCCGCCGTGCTGATCGACCACGCCCGCAAGGTCGCCGACGAGTACCGCACCCGCACCGGATCACCGATCGACACCGACACCCTCCGCTCCCGCCTCGGCGTTCCGCCCCACCTCGCCGACGCCATCGCCGCCCGCCTCAGCTGACCGCAAAGGAGAACTGAGATGACCCACGATCCCGCCGACCTGACCCTGGCCGACTACCTCGATGGAGCGCGTGAGATGGCCGCAGCCGGAAGCCCCTTCCTCGCCCACCTGCTCGCCGAGGAAGCCGCACGACGGGTCGACGACCCGGCCACCGCCCGCAGCATCCGCGCCCAGTACACCGACCCGACGACCGACAGGGGCTGACCGGCATGCCCGCCCGCGACACCTTCCACTCCGTGATGCGTATCGGCCCCGTGCAGATCGGCACTCACCGCGACCGCACCGGCCGCACCGTCCACGCCGCCGTCTGCACTGCCGACCGCTGCGGCTGGTCCGCCGACTACTCCAGCCGGACCGCCGCCCAACTCGCCGCCCGTACCCACCGCTGCACCGTCCGTTAGGAGACAGCGTCCATGGACGTCCCCCTCTGGATCGCCCTGCTGGTCGTCGGCTACCTCGGCATCAAGCTCTTCCGCCCGCCGGCGTGGCTGATCTGCGTGCTCCTCCTCGGCGGCTACCTCCTCGCCGACAGCCTCTTCGCCTCCGTCATCGACACCGCCGTCAAGTAGCCCGCGCCCGGGAGAGGAGAACCACCCATGTTCCAGCCCAAGATCCCGACCATGCCGCAGCCCTCGGGCCTGGTCACCCCGCCCGCCGTCGTCCAGCCGACCACCATCACGCCGGGCACGCCTGCCCCGGCAACCGCCGCCGCCCCTGAGCCGTCCCGTCCGGTCGTACAGCTCACCCCCGGCACCGCGGTCGCGCTCGTCGGTGCCGGGACTGCCGTCGTCCTGGTCGTCGGCACCGTCCTGGTCTCGCTGCTCCTGGCGGTCGCCGTCACCAGCGCATCGGTCGCCGTCTGCGCGGTCGTCCTGCGCTCCCTGATCGCGTCCGACGCCAAACGCCGCTGACCGGCCCCCGGGCGGCCTCGATACCGCCAAGCATCCGCCGCCCGGGAGCCGTGCCCACCGATCGATCAACCGGAAGGAACCCCCAGCATGGCCCACCGGCCCTCACCCTCGAAACAGAAGCGGCCCATGCCCGCCCCACAGCTCGACCCGACCGTCCTCGGGGACGTCCTCCGGGTGGCCTCGGCCTCCGACTACACCCGCTGGGAGGACCAGATCCGCCGCACCGGCGGCTGTGCCGACCCCGTCCATCTGAGCGGCTGGGTAACCCACAAGGACAAGACCACCGGCGAGACCCTGCACCGCTACTCGACCGCGTACGAGCCGGGCGGGCGCCTCCGCATCGCCTGCGGCAACCGCCGTGCCTCCCGCTGCCCCTCCTGCGCCTGGACCTACGCGGGCGACACCTACCACCTGATCCGTGCCGGCCTCGCCGGAGACGACCGCCGCGACATCACCGCCGCCGTCCGCGACCACCCGCGCGTCTTCGCCACCCTCACCGCACCCTCGTTCGGCCCTGTCCACAACCGCCCCGACCGGGGCAACTGCCGGTGCGGTACGGCGCACGCCTCGGACTCCGGAGACCTGGGCTCCGCCCTTGATCCGGAGACCTACGACTACGCGGGCGCCGTGCTCTTCAACAACCATGCCGGGGAGCTCTGGCAGCGTTTCACCACCCGACTCCGCCGCGAACTCGCCATCCACGCAGGAATCCCACGCCGTGAGCTGGGCGACCATCTCCGCGTCTCCTTCGGCAAGGTCGCCGAATTCCAGAAGCGTGGAGCCCTCCACTTCCACGCCGTCGTACGTCTCGACGGCCCCGAGGGACCTCGTACGCCGCCGCCCGCGTGGGCCACGGTTGATCTCCTCACCGACGCTATACGCGCCGCAGCCGCGCACTCGTACACGTCGGTCTCTGTCCCGGCTGCCGGTGAACAGTCGGCCCGGACCTTCCGGTGGGGCCGACAGCTCGACGTCCGCCCGGTCAAGGCCTTCGGCGACGGTTCAGATGTCACCGAACAGGCTGTTGCCTCGTACGTGGCCAAGTACGCCACCAAAGCCGCCGAGAACACCGGCACCCTGGACTGCCGCATCGGCGAGCTCGCCGAACTCGACCGCCACCGCGTTCCCGATCACACCCGTCGGCTCATCACCGCATGCCGTGAGCTCGACAGCCTCTATCCGGATCGGCGCCTCTGGGCCTGGGCGCACATGCTCGGCTTTCGCGGCCACTTCTCGTCCAAGTCCCGCACCTACTCGACCACCCTCGGCGCCCTCCGCCAGGAACGCGCCAACTACCGCGCTTCACAGGAAGCGACCGTCCTCGGCCTGGCCGACCGTGAACCGGACACCCTGACGGACTGGCAGTACGTCGGCCACGGGCACACCCCCGGCGAAGGAGCTCTGGCCGCCACCATCGCCCGTGACCTCCAGACCAACCGCGAGACCGCCCGCGACGTACTGAAGGAGCGCACTGCCAACGAGGGGGAGTGGTGACCGTGGCGGACCGACTGCTCACCGTGAATCAGGTCGCCGAACGCCTCGGCACCGGTCTCCGCTTCCCTCGCCGGCTCATCGAGGAACGCCGCATCACGTTCGTCAAGGTCGGCCGACACGTCCGCATCCCCGAGAGTGCCGTGGAGGAGTACGTCAGTGCCCACACGGTGGCGCCGATCGTCCTGCGGCCCGCCTCGGCGTACCTGTACCGGAGGGCTGCCTGATGGCCGCGAAGCGTAAGTCCCGACGCGCCTTCGGTCGGATCCGGAAGCTGCCGTCCGGCCGGTTCCAGGCTCGGTATCCGGGGCCTGACGGCGTGCTGCGTGCCGCTGATCAGACGTTCGCGACAACGACGGACGCCGATCGCTGGCTGGCACGGAAGCGTATCGAGATGGAGGAGGGACGCTGGCTCGACCCCGCCGAGGGACGGACCACCGTCCGCGATTGGTCGGCACGATGGCTCACCGCGGTCTCCCCGCAGCTCAAGCACAAGACACAGGCGTCGTACCGATCCCTGATCAACTCGCTGATCGTTCCGGCGCTCGGTGACCGTGAGCTTTCCAGCCTCCGGCCGATCACCATCGTCGAATGGGTCGGTGCGATGAAGACCCGTGGTCTCAGCGCATCGCGGATCAGGCAGGCCTACCGGGTGCTCTCGCAGATCATGCGGGCGGCCGTCGACAACGAGATGATCGGGCAGACCCCGTGCAGGGGCGTGAAGCTGCCGCGCATGCCGCAGACCGAGCCGCATATCCTCACCCCGATGGAAGCCTCACGGATCGTGCGGAGCGCGACGAAACCGCATGACCTGCTGATCTCCTTGCTCGCCTACGCGGGTCTGCGGGTCGGGGAGGCGTTCGCGTTGCGGCGAGCGGACATCGACGTGTCCGGCGGCCTGGTCCTCGTCGACGAGAACCTGGCCGAAGCGAACGGCACCCTCGTCTTCGACACTCCCAAGTCCCATCAGAAGCGGGTTCTGCGGATCGGGCCGTCACTCGCGGCGCGGATCGGCCGGCACCTGGAGACGCTGTCGGGTGGGGAGGACGCCCTCCTCTTCGTCACGCCTGGCGGCAAGCCTCTGCGCTACAACCAGTGGCGCAAGGCGTACTTCGATCCCGCCGTGGCGACTGCCGGGCTCACTGACGTCACGCCGCACGACCTCCGGGCCTCGCATGGGACGTGGGTCGCCGACCGGTACGGCGTGATGACCGCCGCGCACCGGCTCGGGCACTCGAACGCGAGCGTTACCACTCGGCACTACGCCCGGCCGGTCGCCGGTCGGGATGAGCAAGTAGCGGAAGCGTCGGACTTCTGGCTCAACGGGCACGATCACAAGCGGACAGACAGAGGGCCCGAGGACGATGACGGATCCACTTCTGTCTGAACGTCGACGGGTTTGTAGGGGTGTCTCGTGAAGAGGCGCCCCTACTTCTCTTTGGTCTCCAGCTCTGTCGTGCGGCCCTTTTCCCAAGCCGTGAGCCAGCGCGAGTCCGCGTCGAAACCGTCGGGACGCTGGTGACCACAGGCCGCCGTGCGCCCTTCCTGGTCGATGACCTCGGCGCTGAAGCCGGCATTCACCCACACGCTGATGCCTTGGTCATGAACCACGACGTTGAACGGCGCTTCCTCAGCCTCCGCCTCGGTCACAACGGTGAACACCTCGCCAGGGCGCATCCAATGATCCGTTCCCCACGGCTCAACCCATACGCACAATAGGCTGTCCGTCTCGTTACCCACGCTCGTTCTTGGCACATCAGGAAGCTACCGACCGCATCATCGGTTGGACAGAGCCGATCAGCTGGACGGTTTCGGTTGGGGCGCGGAGAACCTGCTGGACCTGCTTGTCATGCGTAGGGGGCACGCAGGGGGCACGGTGAAAATGACGATGGCTCCGGCGCTGCGCTATCGCCCCTCTGAGCTGCGGCGGAAGCCGCCGATCAGCCGCCCGGCAAAAGGTCTTGAAAACCGTCGTGGCAGCGATGTCACCGTGGGTTCAAATCCCACACCCACCGCAGCAGGTCAGCGTAGGCGCTGGTCAGAAGGGGCGCTCCTCGGTGAGGGGCGCCCCTTCCGTGTTGGGCTGCGGCGGTGGGTGCTGGTTTCGGCGAGGATGGGTGTCCGTTGCGTTGAAGCGGCCGTGGCGCCGTGACTAGCGATCGGTGGATCAGTGATCAGCCCCCGCGTCATTCAGCGGCGAGAGAGCGGCAGCGCTCCGCCGGGTCAGGTCTGGTACACGTCGTACGGTTCCAATACGTGCCTTGAGCGGCTCTCGTACTACATCGTCGGCGGACGGCCGCCGGGTGCCGCCAGGGCGTATCCCGGGTGCAGGGACACGCGGCTGCCGAGGGTGTCCGTGCCTGTGGAGCTCGACGGCGTTATGTATTTCGCCACCGAGTCGCCCGTCTGGGGTGGCGGGAGAGCGTTCTACGATCCCGGCGTCAGGGGAAGGGTGTTGGCGAGGGCGCACCTTGTCTCGGTGGGGCAGTTCTCGGATATCGCGGCGCAGGAGATGTACCGGGAGCCGGGGGTTGACCTCGACCTCACGGAAGCGCTGAGCGAGGGGCGGGCGGTGCTCGGGGGTGGGCGGTACGAGGCGCTCGTTTGTCCGGGGGCGTTGGACGGGGTCCCGGTGCTTACCTTCACCGCTCCGTGGAGCGTGGACGAGTTGGAGTGGAACAAGCCTTCGGCGTCCTACGTCAGGGTCCTGGGCTCTGGTCTGCTTGAGGCGGGCGCCTGGGATGTGGACACCGTCGCGCGCTATCTCGCGGCGTGCCCGGGTGCGGCCGGCCGATGGACCGCGCGTGAAGTCGAGGAACTGATCGCCGAGTCCGAGTGAAGGGCGCCAGTCGCGGTCCCGGCTACGGCTGTTGAGCGGTCTCCTGGCGTCAGCATCGGGAAACGCCGAATTTACGGGGCGGGTCGTGGCGCGAAATGCGACTCGGTCACCTTTTCTCCCGGACCCTGATTGATCCATCCCATCAAGCATTCCCGGCACTCCCGGCGATCCCGGCAGCCCAGCCAGTCCTGTCGATCCCGGAGAAGGGGTGCGGTATGCGAGGAATTCTGCGTCGAACCGTCCTGCTGACGGCCGTGATGGCCCTGACAGCAGGTACGGCCGCCGCCGCCGAGCACAGCAAGGCGCCGGTCAAACGGCCCAAGGTCGCGGTCATCGGCACCGGCGGGACGATCGCCGGGGTGAGTAAGAGCCGGGTGGACTTCCAGGACTATCAGGCGGGCAAACTCCCCATTTCCGAGCTGGTGGGTGACCTCAAGCCCGAGGTGGACGGGATCGCGGACGTCTCCACCGTGCAGTTCGGCAACCAGGGTTCGAGCGGCTACTCCATAGCTGACTACCGCAGGCTGACCCAGACGGTCGACAACGCGCTGCGCTCGAACGACGCCGCGGTCGTCACCACCGGTACGGACACGATGGAAGAGTTCGCGTACTGGCTCGACCTGACCGTACGCAGCGACAAGCCGGTGATCCTCACCGGAGCGATGCGCCCGTGGACCGTCATCGGCACCGACGGTCCGGCGAACCTGTACAACGCCATCCAGCTCGCCGCCGGCCGTAAGACGACCTGCTTCGGCAGCGTCATCATGCTCAACGACGAGATCCAGGCCGCTCGTGAGGTCCGCAAGACGGACGCGCTGCGCATGGATACGTTCAACAGCGGTGCCAGCGGCGCCTTGGGCGTGGTGGACCAGGACCGCGTCCGGATCAACCGGGCGCCCGCGCGGGTCGACAAGTGCGGCAAGGCGAGCTGGAAGACGCCGTTCGACCTCGACAAGATCGTGGGCAAGGGGAAGAGCCTGCCGAAGGTGGAGATCGCCTACAGCTATCAGGACGCGGGCGGCGAGGCCATCAAGGCGTTCGCGGACTCCGGAGCGGACGGCGTGGTGACCGCGGGAACGGGCGCGGGCGGTATCTCTCCGGCCATGAGCAAGGCGCGTACCGAAGCGGCCAAGAACGGCACGGTGTTCGCCTCCACGACTCGTACGGGCAACGGGGCCGTCTACGACGACACGGCGGACGGCCGGCTCATCGGCGCGGCCGACCTCAGCCCGCAGAAGGCCCGCATCTTGCTTCTGCTCTCCCTCGCGGCTACCGATGACGTGGACAAGATGCGCGGCTGGTTCACCACCCTGGGTACGGCCGAGTTCAAGAGCCGCGGCTAAGTCCTGTCCGTCCGGACAGGACCTGGTCCTCAGGGGCCCGCGGTGAGGCGGGCGGCCGAGGCGATGGTCGCGCGGGCTTCGTGTTCGGTCAGGCCGGTGTGTACGGCGGCGTCGACGAGGGGTTCCGTCAGCGTCTCGCCGAAGCCGTGTTCGTACGCGCGGCAGGCGGCCCAGAACAGCCGGGTGTTGCGCTGGCCCGCGTGTGCCGCGCGTACGAACTGCACCAGGCCGTGGCCGCGCGCGGGCTGTTCCTGGGCTGCGCCGGAGCGGTGCCGGTGGTGCGGAGCACGCGTAGGGGGCGCAGGGGGTGTGAGCAGGCGCAGAAGGGCGCGAGGGCAGGGCGCGGGCGCCAGGCCGGCCGTACCGGGGGCCGGCCGGTAGGCGCCGCGCGCCGTGACCGAGCCGGGGCCTACGAGATAGCCGCCCGCGCCGCGTACGTCGATGCCGGGGGCGAGCCGGCCCGCGGAGTTCGGTACGACGACGTTCGGCGGGCCCGTCAGCCAGATGTGACGGCCACCGCTGGGGGTGAGGACCACCACGGTCTCCGGGAGCGTGAACAGATGCTGGAGAGCCAGCTGCTGGAGCGCTGCCACCGAGTCGGGGGGTGCGTCGAAAGTTGAGTCCGGGGCTGAGTCAGGCGCCGGTTCCGCGGCCGGTTCCGAGGTGACGTCCAGGTCTATGCCGATGAGGTGGTGCGGCGGCCTGCCACAGGCGATGCCGTAGCCGGTCGCCCAGGGCGCGGCGGCGAACAGGGAGCGTACGCCGGTGAGATCGGTGGTGGCGTCGTGCACGCCGTGGCCGGGACGCCCGCACTCGCCTCGGCAGAGAACCGGCTCGGGCTCGCCCCTGTGCGGTGAGCGCAGCGCGGGGAGCTTGGTGGAGGACAGCGGGAAGACGGGGAGCCCACGCTCGGCGGCGGACAGCGCGTGCGCGAGGGCCAGGGTGGCGGTGTGCCGGGCGGTGATGGCCATGGGTCTATGTTCGTACAAGCGTTCGAAGAAGGGAAGGGGGGTGGTTCGAGGCGGGAGGGTGAGGAGGCGCCGAAACGCTTCTTCCCTTGCGATGGAAGGGCTCGCGGTTCGGATCGCAACGTCCGGGCGAGGGCAGGTCGGGGCTTTGGGGGCGCATTAGGGGTTTATCGACATGTCCTCACGCTTGCGAGGGAATCAGGGGCTCCGGGGTGGTTCGCCGGGGATTCGGTGGGCAATTCTGAGGTCGCGACGTCGTCACCACGACCGAGACAGTCGGCCAACTGCCTCGGAACAAGCCGTACTTCTGGTTCCTGGAGGAAATGTCATGGCAAGCTTCCGTACCGCCCGTGCCTTCGCCGCTGTCGCCGCGCTGCCCCTCGCCGCCGCGCTCTTCACCGGGGTCGCTCACGCCGACAACGGCGCCTTCTCCGGTGCTGGATCGAACGCGACCGTGGCCACGATCAGCGGCAGTGGGGTGGGCGGAAACAACCTCGGCAACTCGACGACGACGCAGCAGGTAGCGACCGGCGAAGGGGCGTCCAATCAGAACAACACCGCGAATGTGATCGGCTCGGGCTTCACGACGATCGACCAGTCCAACGAGAACGTCGCGGTGACCTTCAACAACCTCTGGTGGTGAAGTACGGCCCGACGGGGGGCGTGACTGAGGGGTGAGGTGCGTTCTGCGCGGCGGTACTCCGGTGCCGTCGCGCAGGGCGTTCTCCGCGTTCTCCGCGTTCACCGACGTCTCGCCCGCGTCTCGCCGACGTCTCTCCGGTGTCTCCGCGACGCTGACGAGGGTGCGCGGCCTATGACCCCCGCGCGGCCGATGACCCCCGCGCGACCGCCGACGCCCCTGCGCGACCGATGCCCTTGCGTAAGCGACGGTCTTCGCGTGACCGATGCTCTCGTACGGTGGCGGATCCGTACTTCCCCGTGGGTGACCCTGACGGCCTCCCCGACCGCTCCTCCACCTACAGGAGGTGGAGCCAGCACCCTCACTACACCCTGAGGCGGAGACCGCTTCGGGACCTGGGGCCGATCCCCCGGGGTGGGCCTCGCTCCTAGCGTGGAGCCATGACCACGCCTGTCTGCACGAGCGCCTCTCAAGCCGCCAAGCCGGCCGCGCACTCGTCGTACCCGAGTCACCCGCCGGCCGCGCACAGCGCCCACGCGAGCCACAGTGCCCGCACCGGCCCCGCGAGCCACAGTGCTCACACCGGCCCCGCGGGCTTCTCGCCGTACCCGCCCTTCGCGTCGTTCTCCTCGTACGTACGGGCGCGGGGGCCCGTGCTGCTGCGTACGGCGCGCTCGCTCACCTCCAATCCGTGCGACGCGGAGGACCTGCTGCAGACGGCCCTCACCAAGACGTATGTCGCCTGGGACCGGATCGAGGACCATCGGGCGCTGGACGGTTACGTCCGCCGCGCCCTGCTGAACACCCGGACCTCGCAGTGGCGCAAGCGCAAGGTCGACGAGTTCGCCTGCGAGGAGCTTCCCGAGCCCGCCGGTCAGCCGGAGCCCGATCCGGCCGAGCAGCAGGTGCTGCACGACGCGATGTGGCGTGCGGTGATGCGGCTTCCCGACCGCCAGCGGGCCATGGTGGTCCTGCGTTATTACGAGGATCTCAGCGAGGCCCAGACCGCCGAGGTGCTCGGTGTCTCGGTCGGCACGGTCAAGAGCGCGGTGTCCCGCGCGCTCGGAAAGCTCCGCGAGGACCCGGAACTCTCGCCCGTCCGCTGATTGCGGCGTGTGCCTGATTGCGGGGCCCACGGGGCTTGCGGGGGCTGCGGGGCCCGCGGGGCTTGCGACAACAACCCCCGTGATTCCGGTCGGATCCCGGTAGGCCGAAGAGTTTGCCTTCCGGCCGTGCTTTCTACTCCCGGGTAGTGACATACCGCGCGGTACGTGCGCAGAATCTCCGCAACCGTTAACTGCCACGTAGCGCAAGCGCCCACCGGGAGGACGCCGTGCTGAGCACCATGCAGGACGTACCGCTGACTGTGACCCGCATCCTGCACCACGGGATGACCATCCATGGAAAGTCACAGGTCACGACCTGGACCGGCGAGAGCGAGCCACAGCGCCGCAGCTTCGCCGAGGTCGGCGGGCGCGCGACGCGGCTCGCGAATGCCCTGCGTGACGAACTCGGAGTCGTCGACGACGAACGTGTCGCCACCCTCATGTGGAACAACGCCGAGCATGTCGAGGCGTATCTCGCGATCCCCTCGATGGGCGCGGTCCTCCACACCCTCAACCTCCGGCTCCCGGCCGAGCAGCTGATCTGGATCGTCCGGCACGCGGCCGACCGCGTGATCCTCGCGAACGGGTCGCTGCTGCCGCTGCTCGCCCCGCTCCTCCCGCAGCTGCCGACCGTCGAGCACGTCATCGTCTCCGGTCCCGGCGACCGCGCGCTGCTCGACGGGGCGACCGTACGCGTGCACGACTACGACGAGCTGATCGCCGGCCGCCCCACCACGTTCGACTGGCCCGAGCTGGACGAGCGGTCCGCCGCGGCCATGTGCTACACCTCCGGCACCACCGGTGACCCCAAGGGCGTCGTCTACTCCCACCGCTCCATCTATCTGCACTCCATGCAGGTCAACATGTCCGAGTCGATGGGACTGACGGACATGGACACCACGCTGGTCGTCGTCCCGCAGTTTCATGTGAACGCCTGGGGCCTGCCGCACGCCACCTTCATGGCCGGCGTCAGCATGCTGATGCCCGACCGTTTCCTCCAGGCCGCCCCGCTCGCCGAGATGATCGAGCGAGAGAAGCCCACGCACGCCGCCGCGGTCCCCACCATCTGGCAGGGGCTGCTGGCCGAGGTCACCGTCCGCCCGCGCGATCTGACCTCGATGGCCCGCGTCACCATCGGCGGCGCGGCCTGTCCGCCCGCGCTGATGGAGGCGTACGACAAGCTCGGGGTACGGCTCTGCCACGCCTGGGGCATGACGGAGACCTCGCCGCTCGGCACGATGTCCAACCCGCCCGCCGGGCTCACCGCCGAGGAGGAGTGGCCGTACCGCATCACCCAGGGCCGCTTCCCGGCCGGTGTCGAGGCCCGGCTGGCCGGGCCCCGTGGCGACGTCCTGCCCTGGGACGGTGAGTCGGCCGGCGAGCTGGAGGTACGAGGTCCCTGGATCGCCGGGGCGTACTACGGGGGCGCGGGCGGTGAGCCGATCAAGCCCGCTGACAAGTTCAGCGAGGACGGCTGGCTCAGGACCGGCGATGTGGGGACCATCAGCCCGGACGGCTATCTCACGCTCACCGACCGCGCCAAGGACGTCATCAAGTCCGGCGGCGAGTGGATCTCCAGCGTCGAGCTGGAGAACGCGCTGATGGCCCACCCGGAGGTGGCGGAGGCCGCGGTCGTGGCCGTACCGGACGACAAGTGGGGCGAGCGGCCGCTCGCGACGGTCGTCCTCAAGGACGGGGCGACGGCCGACTACGCGTCGCTGAGGGAGTTCCTCGCCGGGACGATCGCGAAGTGGCAGCTGCCGGAGCGGTGGACGGTGGTGTCAGCGGTGCCGAAGACGAGCGTCGGGAAGTTCGACAAGAAGGTGATCCGCAAGCAGTACGCGGACGGGGAGCTGGACGTCACTCGGCTCTAGGACCGGACAGGGCCTGGCCGGGGAGCTGTGGTCGGTGCGGGGTCGTGCGGTACGGGGCGGCGGCGACCCGCACCGCACCGCCCCGACACCCACCCGTCCAGTGCCGCGACCGGCAATGTTTGCCCCGAAGGAGCGTGCGTGATGGGCGGCGTGACGGGGCAAAGCTTGCCGGGAGGGGCACTAGTTCGTCCCGATCTTCGCGAGCAGGTCCACGATCCTGGACTGCACCTCGTCGCTGGTGGAGCGCTCGGCCAGGAACAGCACCGTCTCCCCGGAGGCGAGCCGCGGCAGTTCCGTCCGGTCGATTCCCGCCGAGGTGTAGATCACCAGCGGCGTACGGTTCAACTGGCCGTTCGCCCGCAGCCAGTCGATGATCCCGGCGCGTCGGCGGCGTACCTGCATCAGGTCCATGACCACCAGGTTGGGCCGCATCTGGCTCGCGAGGTTGACCGCTTCGTTGTCGGTGGCCGCGCGCGCGACCTGCATGCCGCGCCGCTCCAGCGTCTCCGTCAGGGCGAGCGCGATCTCCTCGTTCTCCTCGATCAGCAGGACGCGCGAGGGGTGCTGTTCGCTGTCGCGCGGGGCCAGGGCCTTGAGGAGTACGGCCGGATCGGCGCCGTACGCCGCTTCGCGGGTCGCCTGCCCGAGACCCGCCGTCACCAGGACGGGGACCTCGGCGGCGACCGCGGCCTGGCGCAGTGACTGGAGCGCGGTACGGGTGATCGGTCCGGTCAGCGGGTCGACGAACAGCGCCGCCGGGAACGCGGCGATCTGCGCGTCGACCTCCTCGCGGGAGTGCACGACCACCGGGCGGTAGCCGCGGTCGCTCAGCGCCTGCTGGGTGGAGACGTCCGGCGCGGGCCAGACCAGCAGCCGGCGGGGGTTGTCGAGCGGCTCCGGGGGGAGTTCGTCGTCGACGGGCCGCGGCTGCGGGCGGTTGGCCACCTCGACCGCGCCGCCGGGGCCGTCCAGCGGCTCGGGGCCCTCGGCGCCCTCGTCGGGCGCTCCTATCGCGTACGAACGTCCCTCGGGATGGGCGTGGGGCAGGCGCGAGCCGCCCTGCGACGCGCCGCCGGCGGGGTGCGCGCCGGAGCCGGGGCCCGGGGCGGTCAGGTCGGGGCGTTCGGTGCCGTCGGGCGGGGTGCCGAGCTTGCGGCGGCGGCCGGAGCCGAGGGACTGAGGCTGGTTCGGGGCCTGGCCCGGAGCCTGGGCCTGGGGCTGGTTCTGGTGGTGGGGGAGCTGCTGCGCGAAGGGGACACCCTGGCCGAGGGTGCGCACGCTGTAGGCCCGCCCCTGTGTGGAGTCCGGCGAGACCGGCGCCTCTTCGGGCAGGGGCTGCGCGGGCGGGAGCGGCTGATGAGCACCGCGCCGGGGACTCGGTACGGCGGCGACGGCGGCGGACGAGGACGGCGGCTGGGCGGGAGCGTCCTCAGGTACGGCCCCGGGTGCCGGGGCGATACGGGCGGCCGGCGGGACCTGCGTGCTGCCGGTCGCGTTGCCCGTGGCGGGGTCGTCGGGCCAGCCCGGGGGCGGGGCCATCGTGCCGAAGCCCGAAGTCGTGGGCATCCCCTGGCCGTTGGACGCCGGTCCGGTACCGGATGCCGGGCCGGACGCGGGGTCCACGCCATGGCCGTAATCGTGGCCGGCGGCGGACCGGCCGGGCGGGGTCCGGTCGGGGCTTCCCCAGGCGTTCGGATTCGGGGCGTCCTCGGTCTCGGCGAACGCCTCCCTGCGCCGGGACGGCAGCGGGTGCGGCTGCGGCGGGGTGTGGTCGTCGTCCGGGTTCGTCCGTACGGCGTCATGGCGGCTCGGCAGGGAGCCGCCCGGCGCGGGTGGGGCGGCGGGGCCCTGACCAGGCCCTGGCGCGGGCGTGCGGTCGGCCTCGGCGGGCGGGAGTGCGAACGGGCTGCGCGCGCCCTCCGGCTCGGCGGGCACGGGGATGTGCCGCTCCTGCGCGGGGGCGAGCGCGCGCCGGGCACGGCGCCCGGCCGGTGGTGTCGGCTGAGCGGAAGGCATCGGCATGGGTGCCGGTGCCGGTCCTGGAACGGCGGCGGTCGGCGCGGCAGGAGCGCCGGGCGAGGCGGGTACGGCGACGCCGGCCGGAGCGGGCGGCGGTACGGGTGCGGATACGGGGGCGGCGGGCGCCATAGGACCGGCCGGAAGCGCGGGAAGCGCCCGCTGAGCCTGTCCGCCCTGTCCGCCCTGTCCGCCCTGGCCACCTGGTCCGCCCTGGCCTCCGTGCCGAGCCCGGCGCCCCGTCCCGGCGGCCTCCGTGGGGACACCCTGCGGCGGGACGGCCTGGCCCAGCGCCGCCCGTCCGGTCGGATGCGCGCCCTCGGCGGCGGTCACGACCGACCCTTCGGAGGGCGGGGCTGCCGGCAGCGCGACAGCGGACCCCGGGTTGGGCCCGGCGACACCCGGCCCGCCGACACCAGGTCCAGCGGCGCCCGGCCCGCCGGCACCAGGTCCAGCGGCGCCCGGCCCGCCGGCAGCCGCAGCAGCGTCGTCAGCGGGGCTCGGACGGCCACGCCGACGGCCCGTGCCACTGCCCCCGCCGGAGTCCTGCGCGGGGATCAGATCCTGCCGGACTCCCGGGCCCCCGAGACCGGCGCCCTCCGTCCCGGCCCCGGCCCCAGCCGTCCCAGCCAGAGCAGCCCCGGCCCCAGCCGTGCCGGCCGCGACCCCGGCTTCAGCCCCCGGCTCCGCCGCGCGCGCCCTGCGCCGTCCCGTAGGTTCCCCGGCGTCCTCCGTCTCCGTCGCGGACGCCAGGAACGCGTCCGTGGACGCCCGCCGCGCGCGTCGCCTGCCGCCGCCCGAAGTCCCCGCTCCCGCTCCCGTCCCGGCTACCTGCGCCGGCAGGGCGGGCTGTGCGGACCCCGGCATCCCGGCGGGCGGCTTGACCGTGCCCGCGCCCTCGCCCAGCGGCAGCTCCAGCACATACGCGCTGCCGCCCATACCCGGCATCTCGTGCGTCTGGAGCACCCCGCCGTGCGCCCGTACGATCCCGCGGACGATCGGCTCATGCACCGGATCGCCCCCGGCGAACGGCCCGCGCACCTCGATCCGTACGACATCGCCGCGCTGCGCCGCGGCCACCACGATCGTCGAGTCCACGTATCCGCCGCCCGGCACCAGCCTGGCCCGGCCCGTCGAGTCGACCCCGGCCACATCGGCGACCAGATGCGCGAGCGCCGTCGCCAGCCGGCCCGGGTCCACCTCGGCCTCGATCGGCGGGGCGTGCACCGCGAACTGCGCCCGGCCGGGCCCGATCAGCTCGACCGCGCCCTCCACTCCGGCCGCCACGACCCCGTCGAGCAGGGTGTTCGTCTTGATCAGCTGTTCCGTACCCGCGTCGAGCCGCTGATACCCGAGGACGTTGTCGACGAGCGTCGTCATCCGCGAGTAACCGGCGGCCAGATGGTGCAGGATCTGGTTGGCCTCGGGCCAGAGCTGTCCGGCCGGGTCGGCGGCGAGCGTGGTCAGTTCGCCGCGCAGCTCGACCAGCGGCCCGCGCAGCGATTCGCCGAGCACGGCGGTCAGCTGGGAGTGCCGGTCGGACGTCTCGCCGTACCGCTCCGTCAGCTCCTCGATCTCGGCCGCGTACCGGTCGCTGCGGTCCGCGAGCTCCGCCGCGTGCCGTTCTGCCGCCTCGTCCAGCTCGGCGCTCAGCCGCTCGGTGGTCTCCGCCAGCTCGGCGCGGAGGCGCGCGGTCGTGTCCGACAGCTCGGTGGTGAGGCGCTCCGTGGTCTCCGTCAGCTCCGCGGTGTGCCGTTCCTCCGCGGCGGCCAGCTCGGCGGCGTGCTGCTCGGTGAGTTCGTCGTACGGACGCCGGTCGGTGAAGGTCATCACGGCGCCGACGAGCTGATCGCCGTCCCGTACGGGCGCGGTCGTCAGATCGACCGGCACCTGCTTGCCGCTCTTCGCCCACAGCACCTGCCCGCGCACCCGGTGCTTGCGGCCCGACCTGAGCGTGTCCGCGAGCGGTGAGTCCTCGTACGGGAAGGGCTCGCCGTCCGCGCGCGAGTGCAGGATCAGCGGGTGCAGCTGGTGGCCGCCGAGATCGCTGGCGCGGAAGCCGAGGATCTGCGCGGCGGCGGGGTTGACGAGGACGACGCGGCCGTCGGTGTCCGTACCGACGACACCTTCCGAGGCCGCCCGCAGGATCATCTCGGTCTGCCGCTGCGAGCGTGCCAGCTCGGCTTCGGTGTCCATCGTGCCGGAGAGATCGCGTACGACCAGCATCAGCAGTTCGTCGCCGGTGTAGCTGTGCGAGTCGTTGTACGCGTCCCGGCCGTCCTCCAGGCTCGCGCTGGTCACCTCGGCCGGGAACTCACCGCCGTCCGTACGCCGTGCGATCATCCGCGTCGGCTTCGTACGGCCGCGCGCGTCGGCCGCTTCCGGGCGGCGCATCGAACCGGGGATCAGCTTGGAGTCGAACTCGGGCAGCAGATCGAGCAGCCCGCGGCCGACCAGCGCGGTGCCGGGGGTCTCGAACATCTCCAGCGCGATGGTGTTGGCGTTGACGACCGTGCCGTTGGCGTTGACGAGCACCAAGCCGTCGGGGAGTGCGTCGAGTATCGCCGCGAGGCGAGCAGCGCCTCGCGATGGCCTGCTGCTCACGACGACGCTTCCTCCCTGAACCACTGCACCTTGCGGACCGCGGCACCCATCTTGCCCCTCGGGTTCCGGCCTGTCACGGAAGGGAGTCTAAAGGCTGGGGAGCCGGCCGCGACGGCGGATGAGCGGGAGCTCTCGCAGGGGTTGTGTGCGAATGGCCTGTGCCAGTGGCCTTTCACGGGGCTTTCCGCACCTCGCAATTGCCTCATTGTGGGGTGTACTGCCCGACTGGGCGCGCCTGCTCCGACCGGGCCGGGGCAGGCGCCCGTACGAGCCGACACGCGGTCCGGCCGGAGCTGCGTGGGTATGTGGCGCCACGTGCGTGCGTGGGGCCACGTGCGTGCGTGGGGCCACGTGCGTACGTACGGACCGTGCGGGCCCTACGCCCGCGTGCTCGGCAGCACCGGCTCCAGCGTCTGCCAGCGGGCGATCTCGCACCCGTTCTTCCGGTTGAACGTGGCGTCGACGGCGTGCCCCTGCCAGGTGCCGGTGATGCGGGCCGTGGCGTCACCGCCGTACAGCATCGTGCACTGCGTGCCCTTCGCCACCGGCGCGAACGGATCCTTCTTCTCGCTCGCCAGCTGCGCCAGCCGGTCGCACGCGGCCCGCGCCTGCTGATGCGTTCCCCCGGCGGGCCGGCACTTCAGCCGGTACGTGCCGTCGGCGCCCCGGAGCCCGGAGTCCGCGACGGTGACCGTGAACTCGTCCGGAGCGTCTTCGGCCGGCGGCAGCGGTACGGGCGCGAGCCGCGTGAGCGTGCCGCCGGCGGACTCGGTGAAGGCGCCCGTGTCGGCGCGGGCCGAGGCGTCCGCGGAGGCGGCGGGCGCGACGGCGCCCAGCAGGGCGGCGGACGCGGCGACGGAGGCGGCGGCGGTGAGGACGAGGCGACGCAGCATGGAAGCTCCTGACGGGTGACGGGTGACGGGTGACGGGTGACGGGTGACGGGTGACGGGTGACGGGTGACGGGTGACGGGTGACGGATCCGGGGCCGGCGCCCCGCCCTCTCTAACGCGCGTCAAGCCCCGGCGTTGCGCACCCGGAAGCGCTTTGCTCTGTGGGCCACCCGCCTAGTACCGTGAGAAGCGATTGGTGACACCCCACCTGGCTGTGTCATCATCTGCACGCACCATCCGCGCCCGCGCGGGTGTGCTGGAGGCGTCGCCTAGTCCGGTCTATGGCGCCGCACTGCTAATGCGGTTTGGGTCTTAAAGCCCATCGAGGGTTCAAATCCCTCCGCCTCCGCGTGTTGATCACCGAAGCCCCGGCCCCACGGCCGGGGCTTCGGCCGTTCCGGCAGCGATGGTCCGTACGAGTGACCGCCCCCACGAATGATCGTCCGCCCGGACGCCGACGCGCGGTTCTGGGGTCGATTCTGAGGCGTTTTCGCAGGTCAGCGGTGGTCCGGCTAATGGATTTCACCTGGCGCCACAGGTCATGTAATGTTGTTCCCGCAACGCCGACCGGGAAGAAAAACCCGGAACGCCAAGCACTCGTAGCTTAACGGATAGAGCATCTGACTACGGATCAGAAGGTTGCAGGTTCGAATCCTGCCGAGTGCACAGCAGGCCGGAGGCCCATCGAGAGATCGATGGGCCTCCGGCGTTTGGCGTGCTCGCAGAGTTGGCCCGGTTACACCGCGGCCGTGCCGGCCCTCACCCAGGGCTCAGAGGCCGGGTTGGATTTCGACACGTCCTGATCAACGAGAGTGCGCGCGGCCGGTTTACTGCGAGGGGCCTGTGAAGCTCAGGGAGGACGCGGTCAGCGAGCGGGGCGGACGGACAGGCGCCAGTGATAGCCAACAATCAGCCTGTCCTCTGTACGACGGCAGGGCCGGGCTGCGGCGGGACGATCGCGGTGCCTTCACCTGATGAGCCCGGCTCGGTGGTCTCTGCCGGCCGAGGAGTGCGCCGCCACAGCTGCCCCAGGGACTGGTAGAAGCGGTCCGGGAGGAACGCGGCATCCGCGATGATCATCGCGCCGGAGAAGAGCGGTAGCCCCATGAGTACCGCGATGCCGATGTGCATGCCCAGCAGCATTGTCAGGACGGGGTACTTGAGCCGGCCGAACAGGACGAACGGGAAGGCGACCTGCAACAGAACGGTCAGGTAGCCGACGATGGCGATCAGCATCACGTGGCCGTCCGCCATGAGGGACAGCGCGGGCCAGGGCCGGAACAGATCGAGGTTCAGCACGTAGTGGAGAGCCGTGCCGTTGCCCCAGACGGCTCCCTGCACCTTGTACAGGCCGGCGGAGCCGTAGAGGATGCAGATCTGGGCGGCGATGACGAACATGCCGCAGTTGTGCAGGACAGTGACCAACGTCTTTCGCGCATTGCCGAGTTGACCCGTACGTCCGGTTCCGCGTGAGTCGGCCGGCCGCTTCGGCGCTCTGTCCCGGGAGGCTCGGAGCCGGGCCCTGCGGGCGTCGAGGGACCAGCGTCGGCCGCACGCGGTGAGGACGAGGTAGACGGTCATGAGGAGGATGAGGTTGTCTCCTCCGTCCGTCATGAAGATCGACCTGGCGTGGAACGAGGACACCACCACCGCGAACAGCACGGACACGGCTCTGGTCCGCCAGCCCAGCATGAAGAGTGCGGACGTCACGACGGCCAGCGCGTAGCAGACCTCGAAGTACGCCCTGCTGTCGGACAGTGTCAGGATGCTCGCCCATTCCGTCTGGTCGAGCAACTGCTTCGCCAGCGTGGGCGTCCACGCGGAACCCGGCCCCCAGATCTCGTCGCGGTGGGGGAACTCGCGCAGCAGGAAGACGAGGTAGAGCAGGCCGTACCCGATGCGCAGCACCGCCGCGGCGTACAGGGACACGGGCCGCTCGGTCAGTGTGGCCGAGAGAGCACCACCGGCCCGGTGGAGAAGCCGCGAGCCTTCCGTGCGCCCTCGTGGGCGGGAGCGGGGACGGGGTACGGATGCCGCGACCGGCTCCTGTTCAGTTCCCATCGGGGGTCACCTTCCACCAGGGGAGGACACGGATGTCGCTCGGCGCCGGTGCGGTCCTGGCCTCCGGGCGGCCGCCATTCGCTGTGGCGGGCGGGGCAATGGGCAGACTGGTGACGCGAAGTTGAATGGACTCGAAGGCACCACGGCGATGGGCGGCGACACGGTCCGCCGCGATATTGCGCAGATACTTCTGGATCATTACGGCGCGCTCCGAACGCGGCTCGTCATCGCTGCCGTGCAATTCGGTGTAAGAGGTCCAGGCCCGGCGCAGCATGTTCTGTGTCGTATGGCTTGGGAAAACGTTGTGCTCGACCGCTGAATCATCAACTGCGCTCAGATCGAACCATGTGCTCACCCGCACGGTGCCGTCCGCAGTGAGGTGCGCGGTTCTCGCCGAGATCTGCCGGTTGATTGACTCGGGTTCCGGTGCGAACAACCGCCAGTTCTGCTCGAACAACGGATAGACCCACGCGGTGACCTGCCGACTGCGGGCGGGTAATCCTGTTGGTGTCCAGCGACACCGAACCATTACGGGCCAGCGCCCGGCCGTCGATGCTCGCGTTCGTGGTCACCGTGATGGAGGTCAGGGCCATGATGGTGCCCACGAACGTGGTGCCGGTGCCCAGCGTGGCCGAGTTGCCGATCTGCCGGTACACATCGCACGGCGAAGCGCCGTTGATCAGGAGCACCCGGCTGGCGGACGCCGTGGTCAGACCCGAACCGACCTGGAACACCCGGACAGCGTTGGGGTCGCCCTGGGCGTCAAGGGTGAGGGTGCCGGTGAGCCCGAGCGTCGACGAGGCGGTGTAGACGCCCGGAACGAGGGTCAGACCACCAGCGTTTGCCGGAGGGAACCCGCTGATCGCCGTTCCCGGACTCACGCCGAGGTCTCCGGCCGAAAAAGTGCGCGACGATGCGGCGCATATGGTTGATCTATGTAAATTCACTATTCAGTCTCTATCCGAGGAAAGTGCCCTCGGGTGTGGCGTGAGCTGGATCGATCCATGGCTTGCGAGACTGGGTGATCGGGACTTCCTCGCCGCGTAAATTCGGAAGAAGCGTTACTTCTTCTGTGGATCGGGATCGGGAAGATCATCCCGCGATAACGTGGATCTTTTCGCAGTGGGTTCATTCGTCAGGGCGCGCGAGAATAAGTGTAATTTTCTTTTCGTCGTTCAGTTGGGTGAATTTTATTCGGAAACGCGACGGACGTCTCGTCGTCAGCTACGCCAGCGAGCATCGCTGGGGTCCTTCGCAAGGCGATGCCCGAGGCAAGTAGGCATTTTCCTCAATTGGCGTGTCGGGTGACACCATCACGATCTCTCTTGTTAATCTGCGGGCCCCAGAGATTGTCCACAAAGGATCGAACGCGCCAGCCGACGGAAGAGATGTGCCTCAGTCGAATGCTGGCGTATCCCGGTCGAGAGGATACGAAGCATGCAGGACTTTTCTCGTCGCGGAATGCTCAAGGCGACGGCAGCCGCCGGCGCTGGTGCGGTCGTTCTCCCGGGCATTGCGGCCGCAGAAGCCCCGGGCGCGAGCGCCGCGACCCGAGGGGCCGACGGTGCGACGTGCGAGCCGGCGCAACTCACCGGCCGCATCGTCCGTCCCAACGACCCCAACTACGCGAGTGCGAGCCTCGGCTGGGACGAGCTCTTCGTCCACTATCCGCTGGTCATCGTCTACGCACAGAACACCCAGGACGTGGTCAACGCCCTCACGTGGGCGCGGCAACACGACGTCGCGCTGCGGGTGCGGAGCGGCGGCCACAGCCTTGAGGGCTGGTCGAACGTGGACAACGGCATCGTGATCGACGTCAGCGAGCTGAAGTCGGCCCACATCGACACCGCCGCTCGCACCGCGACGGTCGGCGCCGGGCTCAACCAGTTGGAAGCGGTGACCACGCTCGCGAAGAAGAACTTCGCGGTGACGACCGGAACGGAGGGCAGCGTAGGCCTGGCCGGTGCGACGCTCGGCGGCGGTTTCGGCTTCCTCACCCGTTACCTCGGAATGGCCTGCGACAGCCTGATCGGCGCCGAGATCGTCGTTGCGGAAGGCGCCGACTGCGCCAAGGTCATCAGGGCGGATCTGAAGAACCATTCGGACCTGCTCTGGGCGCTCCGCGGGGCGGGCAACGGCAACTTCGGGATCGCCACGTCACTTACCTATAAAGTGGCTCCGCTGAAGAGCGTCACCTATGTGCAAGCGACGTGGGACGGCCTCGGGGACCTGCACGGGGTCTTCGATACGTGGCAGCGTACGGCGCCGGTCGCCGACGACCGCCTCGGCACCCAGCTCGAAGTTCACAGAAACCAGATCCTGCTTTTCGCGGTCCTCGCGGAAGGAACGCCTGCGGAGGCGAAGAAGCTGCTGGCCCCGATCCTGTCGGTCGGTCGTCCCAATGTCTCGGTGCAGGTCGGCAACTGGGGCGACGTATACGCGGGATTCCAGATTCCGACCGAGAACGAGCCCGCGAACTGGAAGTTCTTCTCGCAGTTCACCGACAAGCCGTTCCCGAGGAAGGCGATCAGCGTGATCGCCTCGTTCATGCGGGACGCGCCGACGGACGACACCAACTTCTTCACCCAGGCCTTCGGCGGAGCGGTCAGGAAGAGCCCCCGCGGTGGCACGGCGTTCCCTCATCGTGATGCGCTCTTCTACTCTGAGCCGGGTGTCGGCTGGGGGACCCGTGGAGAACCGGGCAGCGGCGACGAGCTGACCACGCAGGCCCAGACCTGGATCGCCGAGTTCAGCCAGGCACTGCGGCCCTACGTGAACGGCGCCTACGTCAACGTTCCGAACATCGGCATGCAGGACTGGGAAACCGCCTACTGGGAATCCAACTTCGACCGGCTGCGCAAGGTCAAGGCACAGTACGACCCCCGCAACGTCTTCCAGTACGAGCAGAGCATCCCGCCCGCGTCCTGCTGACCGACAGAGTCGCCCTTGGGCCCCGATGCCGGCCAGGGCACGGGGGTGTCCGGTGGATCTTGGCACGGCGGCCCTGATCTGCCTGACACTCCCTGGCTAGGATCCCCGCTCGTGGACACCAGGGGCGGGGATTCCTCACATCAGGACACGGACCGCGGTACGGCCGTGGAGTTCGTCTACCGGCCGACGGCCGCGGACTTCGAGGAAGCGCTCCGTGCGCGAGCCCGCCGGTCACCGGCGGGCCGGGCCCAGGCGCTCATGGCGCCGCTGATGGCGGCGATCGCCGTGTTCGTCTTCTCGGCCCTCCGCGATGCCACGCTGACCGTCTGGATCATCTCGCTGGTGCTCTCCGTGGCAATCGCGTCCTGGGGCACCGTACGAGGGCTGCGCGTCATGGCCCGCCGGATGTTCAGTGTCGTGGAGCCGTACGGGCAGTGCCACATGGCGGCCGACGAACGCGGTGCGGTCAGCACCGGCGAGCGGGTGTCCTTCACCATGGAATGGACGGTGTTCCGGGAGTATCTGGAGACGCCGGTGCTCTTCGTGCTGCTGGGCGGCGAACGCGCGGCCGGAGTCGGGGTACTGCCCAAGCGGGGCGCCCAGGACCCCGCGGACGTGGACCGGCTCCGGGTGATCCTGGACCGGAACCTGAAACGGCTTTAGACGGCTACGGGGACTCCTGCCGCACGGGCGGGGCGGCCTCGGATCGGGTACTCGTTCGTCAGCCCGCGGTCCTGTCCGGGGACTTGGCCGGGACACAGGCGAATCGGTCGGTGTCCACGGAGGATTCCTTCGTGGGACCGCAGAGTTCGAACGACCCGGTGCGTCGAGCCGATCACGTGGCATTCGACGCCGTGGGCCGCGAGGAGCTCCGGATAGCCGTCCACGCGCTTGATCAGTTCCGCGGCCGGGGCCGAGGTCTTGAACCAGGCGACCGCGTTCGGGTGCGGGTCGGGGTCGTAGACGTGCGGGTCGACGGTCCAGCCGACAGCTCCCCGCGCCTCGTCCCGACCATGTCGCCCGTGGCTGTCATCCTGCCAGTGGTGGCGGTGGCGTGGGTGATTCCTGAGGGAGCGGTATGGGGTGGACGTGCCGGGGGCTTCGCTGGAGCGAGGGGGCGCCCGTGCTCGGGTGGCGGCGGGACGCGGGCGGCGCGCGGCGGGAGAGCGTGCTGGAGTACGGGCGTGACCTGGGGTTTCGTGCCGTTGGGGCGCGGATGTGCGTCGGGGCGCGGGGGAATGGGTGTCCGCTCGGGGCGGTGATCGGCGGGCGCGGTACCGGTGGGCAGTGCGGCGAGTGCGCGCGGCTGGACCGGGCGCATTCCGTGGCCGCCGACACCATCGCCGATGATCCGCGGACGTACCGCGTCTATCTCGCCTGGTTCGGGCCCGGGATGGTGAAGGTCGGGATCACCGCCGAGGAGCGTGGGCCCGCGCGCCTTCTGGAGCAGGGGGCGGTCGCGTTCAGCTGGCTCGGGCGCGGGCCGCTGATGGCCGCGCGGCGGACCGAGGAGCTGCTGCGCAGGGCGCTGGGCGTGCCGGACCGTATCCCGTACGCGCGGAAGCGGGCCGTACGGGCCGCGCTGCCGGTGCCGGCGGAGCGGGTGGCCGAGATCGAGCGGCTGTACGTACGGGCGGTGGCGCTGGAAGGATGGCCGGGGTCGCTGGAGCGACTGGAGTTCGCGGCGGCCGACCATGCCGGGGCCTTCGGTCTGGACGGACTGGAGCCGGCCACCGGCGTGGTGGTGGAGCTGGTGGACGGCGGGTGCGTCGCGGGGCGGCTGGTGGCGGCCGCCGGGCCCGATCTCCATCTCGCCACCGCGGACGGCGGGATGCTGGTCCTGGACACCCGGCTGATGAGCGGGTGGGAGTTGACCGCGATGGCGGGCGGCGGCGGGGGTGAAGGCGCGGTCACCGTACCGGTCAGGGACGTGCACAGCGACGGGGTGCAGGACGGGCTCTTCTGAAGGGACGGTGGGCCGGTATGAGCGGTCACGCGGGTGAAGTAGAGGCCGTACGGCGGTTCCGGGAGCGGACAGGGCTCCCGGGCCTCATCGACGTACATACGCACTTCATGCCGGAGCGGGTCCTCAGGAAGGTCTGGGCGTACTTCGACGCCGCCGGGCCGCTCATAGGGCGGGAGTGGCCCATCTCCTACCGGCAGGAGGAGGACGAACGCGTCGCTCTGCTGCGCGCGTTCGGCGTGCGGGCGTACACCTCGATGCTCTACCCGCACAAGCCGGGGATGGCGCAGTGGCTGAACGGCTGGGCCGCCGGGTTCGCGGCGCGTACGCCGGACTGTCTGCGGACGGCCACGCTCTTCCCGGAGGACGGCGTCGAGGCGTACGTACGTGAGGCCGTCGAGGGCGGCGCGGGAGCCGGCGGCGCGGGAGAGGGCAGTGCTGGAGCCGACGGCGCGGGAGCCGGCGGCGCCCGGATCTTCAAGTCGCATCTCCAGGTGGGCGCGTACGACCCGAACGACGAGCGGCTCGACCGGGTCTGGGGGCTGCTCGCCGAGGCCGCCGTCCCGGTGGTGATGCACTGCGGCTCCGGCCCCGCGCCCGGCAAGTACACCGGGCCCGAGCCGGTGGGACGGCTGCTGGCGCGCCACCCCCGGCTGCGGCTGATCGTCGCGCACCTCGGGATGCCGGAGTACGTGGACTTCCTGGACCTCGCCGAGCGGTACGCGGAGGTCAGGCTCGACACGACCATGGCGTTCACGGACTTCAGCGAGAGCCTCGCGCCGTTCCCCGCGGAGGCGAGGGCGCGGCTGGCGGATCTGGGGGACCGCATCCTGCTGGGGACGGACTTCCCGAACATCCCCTATCCGTACGTCCATCAGCTGGAGGTCCTGGAGCGGCTGGGGCTGGGGGACGCGTGGCTGCGGGCGGTCTGTTACGAGAACGGGGCCCGGCTCTTCGGGATCGCCGACGCCCAGGGGGAAGGCCCGGGGGATCTGGACCGCGGCGTGTAGGCCCCGGGTGTATTGACCCGCAGCCGTTTCTCAGGGATTTCACAGGAAGCGAAAAGGTCAATCTCAGAGGCCGTCCCCAGGGTGAACAGCATGACCATCACCTCGCCCCGGGGGCGCACCGAAATGCTCAGGCCGGACGGGAGCCCCGTCCGCGTGCTTGTCGTCGACGACGAGACCTCGCTCACCGAGCTGCTGTCCATGGCCCTGCGGTACGAGGGCTGGGAGGTGCGCAGCGCCGGTGACGGCGCCGGCGCCATGCGGTCGGCGCGGGACTTCCGGCCCGACGCGGTCGTACTGGACGTGATGCTGCCCGACATGGACGGGCTGGCGGTCCTGGGCCGGCTGCGTCGCGAGCTGCCGCAGGTGCCCGTGCTGTTCCTCACCGCGAAGGACTCCGTGGAGGACCGGATCGCCGGGCTGACCGCGGGCGGCGACGACTATGTCACCAAGCCGTTCAGCCTGGAGGAGGTCGTGGCGCGGCTGCGTGGGCTGATCCGGCGGTCGGGCGCGGCGGCCGTGCGCAGTGAGTCGCTGCTCGTCGTCGGGGATCTGACGCTCGACGAGGACAGCCATGACGTCACCCGCGACGGGCAGTCCATCCATCTGACCGCGACCGAGTTCGAGCTGCTGCGCTATCTGATGCGTAATCCGCGCCGGGTGCTGAGCAAGGCGCAGATCCTGGACCGGGTGTGGTCGTACGACTTCGGCGGCCAGGCCAATGTCGTCGAGCTGTATATCTCCTATCTGCGGCGGAAGATCGACGCGGGGCGCCCGCCGATGATCCACACCCGGCGCGGGGCCGGCTATCTGATCAAGCCTGGTGAGCCGGGCGACGCCCCGCGATGAAAGGACGCAGGCGAGGGGTGACGAAGCGGCGCTGGTCCTTGCGGACCCGGCTCGTCGTGTCGGCCGTGACGCTGATCGCGATCGTCGGGACGGTGATCGGGGCGGTCACGACGATCGCGTACCGCTCGTATCTGTACGACCAGTTGGACACGCAGGTGCAGGCCATCGCCAAGCGGGCCGCGGGACCGCCGCCGGGAAAGGCGGTCGACAACGGCGAGAACGGCGTGGGGGACGGGTCGGGAAGCGGCGCGGGAAGCGGCGCGGGAAGCGGCGCGGGAAGCGGTACGGGGAAAGGTACGGGCGACGGCGACCGGCCGCCCGGCAACCTCCCCGAGGTCAAGGACCCACTGAAGATCGTCACGGGCGGCGGCGCGCCTGTGGGTACGGTCGGTGTCGAGCTGACGGCCGGCGGCTCGGTCGGCCGGGGGCTGATGAGCTCCCTGCAGAAGAACGAGAACACCTGGCCGCCGATCGCGGAAACGCCGCTCAGCGAAGCGCAGAAGGCGGCCATAGCGGCCGTCCCGCGGGACAGCGCGGCACACACCGTCACGCTGCCCGAGGGCGTCGACTACCGGGTCCAGTACGTCGTCGGCGTCAACGGCGCCTATCTCGTGGGGATACCGGCCGCTCAAGTGCAGGAGAGTCTCAACACCCTTGTGCTCGTGGAGGTCTGTGTCACCGTCGCCGGGCTGATCGCCGCCGGTATCGCGGGCAGTGCGCTCGTCGGCGTCGCGCTGCGACCTCTCAGGCGCGTGGCCACCACCGCCACCCGGGTCTCCGAACTGCCGCTGCACAGCGGTGAGGTGGCCCCGCTCGTACGGGTCCCCGCCGCCGAGGCCGATCCACGCACCGAGGTCGGACAGGTCGGTGCGGCGCTCAACCGGATGCTGGGGCATGTCGGGTCCGCGCTCGCGGCCCGGCAGGAGAGCGAGACGCGGGTACGGCAGTTCGTCGCCGACGCCGGCCATGAGCTCCGTACGCCGCTCGCCTCGATCCGGGGATACGCCGAACTGACCCGGCGCGGGCGCGAGGAGACCGGCCCCGACACCCGGCGCGCGCTCGGACGTATCGAGGCCGAGGCGGAACGGATGACCGGCCTGGTCGAGGATCTGCTGCTGCTGGCGCGGCTCGACGCCGGACGCCCGCTCTCGTACGAGAGCACTGATCTCTCTCCTCTGGTCGTGGATGCGGTGAGCGATGCCCATGCCGCCGGACAGGACCACCACTGGCGCCTTGAACTGCCCGAGCCGGACGAGCCCTCCGCCACGGTGTACGGCGACGCCTCCCGCCTCCATCAAGTGCTCGTCAACCTCCTCGCCAACGCCCGTACGCACACCCCGCCCGGCACCACCGTCACCGCACGCGTCCGCAGAAGCGATGGCGGGTACTGGGGCGGTGGACCGTGGGATGTGTGGTCGTCGGGCGTCTGGTCCTCGGTCGAGGGAGTCCCGGTCGAGGGAGTCCCGGTCGAGGGAGTCCCGGTCGAGGGATTCCCGGACGGTGGTGGATTGTCGGACGGTGGTGCGTTCTCGGGCGGCGGATCCTCCGTCGTCCTCGAAGTGCAGGACGACGGCCCCGGCATCCCGCCCGAGCTGCTGCCGCATGTCTTCGAACGCTTCGCACGCGGTGACGCGTCACGCTCCCGCGCGGCCGGCTCCACCGGCCTCGGCCTGGCGATCGTCCAAGCGGTCGTCACCGCGCACGGCGGGACCGTCACCGTCCAGAGCGTTCCCGGCCGGACCGTGTTCTCCGTACGTCTCCCCGGCCCGCCCGCCCAGGGGCAGACTCACCGCTCACACGGGCAACATCAGCCCCAGCCGCGCCCGTGGGGACCCGGCCGTGACTCACAGACAGGGCACAGCCTCACCACACTGCCGTGACAGCGCGCCTCGCGAATGTCGACCCATGCGAACCGACACTTCATGGGGCACACTCCCGGCCCGGGAGCATCTCCCGGTCGAGGTGACCGATGCCCCCGTACTTGACGTGACGATCCCCGTCTACAACGAGGAGCAGGACCTCGAACCATGTGTGCGGCGCCTGCACGAACACCTCGCCCGCACCTTCCCGTACAGCTTTCGCATCACCATCGCCGACAACGCCAGCACCGACCGGACCCCGCAGGTCGCGGCCCGGCTCGACACGGAGATCCCGGAGGTACGCGCGTACCGCCTGGAGCAGAAGGGCCGCGGCAGGGCGCTCCGTACCGTGTGGTCGCACTCCGACGCACCCGTCCTCGCCTATATGGACGTGGACCTGTCCACGGATCTCAACGCTCTCCTCCCGCTCGTGGCGCCGCTGATCTCGGGCCACTCGGATCTGGCGATCGGGTCACGGCTGTCCCGTTCGTCACGGGTCGTACGCGGCCCCAAGCGCGAGTTCATCTCGCGCGCCTACAACCTCATCCTCAAGTCCTCTCTCTCCGCGCGCTTCAGCGACGCGCAGTGTGGGTTCAAGGCCATACGGCGTGACGTCGCCCAGCGGCTGCTGCCGATGGTCGAGGACACTGGGTGGTTCTTCGACACGGAGATGCTCGTGCTCGCCGAACGCGCCGGACTGCGGATCCATGAAGTCCCGGTGGACTGGATCGACGACCCCGACAGCACGGTCCATATCGTCAAGACCGCGACCGAGGATCTCAAGGGCGTCTGGCGGGTGGGGCGGGCACTTGCGGTGGGCGCGCTGCCTCTGGACCGGCTGGCCAGGCCATTCGGGGATGACCCGAGAGACCGCCGGATCGGTGGGGTGCCCGGCGGACTCGCCCGGCAACTGGTCGGCTTCTGCGTCGTGGGCGCCCTGTCCACGCTCTTCTATCTTCTGCTCTACTCCGTCTTCCGTGCAATGGCGGGTCCACAACTCGCCAACGCGGCCGCCCTGCTGGTCTCCGCGGTCGCCAACACCGCCGCCAACCGGAGGCTCACCTTCGGGGTACGGGGCCGGGAACGCGCCGTACGTCACCAGGCCCAGGGCCTGGTCGTCTTCGCCATCGGACTGGCCCTGACCAGCGGTTCACTGGCGGCCTTGGACGCGGCCACGGGCACCCCCTCCCACTCCACGGAGCTGGCCGTGCTGATCGCCGCCAACCTCGCCGCGACGGTGCTGCGCTTCCTGCTCCTGCGCGCCTGGGTCTTCCCCGAGCGCCGTACGGACGACCTCCCGGCCCGCGACATCGCTCCGGCCTCGGCTACGGCCTCGGCTACGGCCTCCACTCCGGTCTCCACTCCCGTCTCCTCCGCCACAGCCACCGTTCCCGTTCCCGCCTCCGCTTCTTCCGACACCGCCGACCTCGACTCAAGGACCGCACGATGACCATGACCCTTCAGCCCGACGGGCCTCCGGCGACGGCGCACCATCAAGGCCATCGCGCCGCAGGCCGCGCCGTCCGCTTCTGGCGGGGCAGGGCCGAAGACGCCAGTTGGGTACGCCCGGCCCTGCTCGCCATCCTGCTGGTCGCCGGAGTGCTCCAGTTGTGGAATCTGAGCGATTCCGGTTACGCCAACTCCTTCTACTCCGCGGCCGTCCAGGCGGGCAGCGAGAGCTGGAAGGCGTTCTTCTTCGGCTCCTCCGACGCGGGCAACTCCATCACCGTCGACAAGCCCCCGGCCGCGCTCTGGCCGATGGCCCTGTCCGTACGGCTCTTCGGGCTCGGCTCGTGGCAGATCCTGGTGCCCGAGGTGCTGATGGGGCTCGGCACGGTAGCGGTGCTGTACGCCGCCGTACGCCGCCGCTTCAGCGCCGTCGCCGGACTGACCGCGGCCGTGGTGCTGGCGCTCACGCCCGTCGCCGTGATGATGTTCCGCTTCAACAACCCGGACGCGCTGCTCGCGCTGCTCATGACCACGGCCGTCTACTGCGTACTGCGCGCGCTGGAGGCCGGACGGACCAAGTGGCTGGTGTGGGCGGGGATCGCGATCGGTTTCGCCTTCCTGACCAAGACGCTCCAGGGGTTTCTGATCCTGCCGGCGCTGGCGCTGGTGTACGCGGTGTGCGCGCCCACGTCCGTACGGCGCCGGCTCGGCCAGCTCGCGCTCGCCGGTCTCGCGATCGTGGTCTCCGGCGGCTGGTGGGTCGCGATCGTGGAGCTGTGGCCCGCGTCCTCACGTCCGTACGTCGGCGGCTCCCAGACCAACTCCTTCCTTGAACTGACCTTCGGCTACAACGGCCTCGGCCGGATCAACGGCGAGGAGACCGGCAGCGTCGGCGGAGGTGGCGGCGGGGGCGGTCGCGGCGGCGCGACCGGAATCGGCCGGATGTTCAGCGAGTCCATCGGCGGCCAGATCTCCTGGCTGCTCCCGGCCGCTCTGCTGCTGCTCGTCGTCGGACTCGTGGTGACCCGGCGTAGCGCGCGTACGGACACGGCCCGCGCGGCGTTCCTGGTGTGGGGCGGCTCGCTGCTGGTGACCCTCGCGGTCTTCAGCTTCATGGCCGGCATCTTCCACGAGTACTACACCGTGGCACTGGCGCCGTACATCGCGGCCGTCATCGGCATGGGCGTCGCCGTGCTCTGGGAGGAGCGCGCCGGGATCCTGGCGTCGGTGGCGCTGGCGATCACCGCGGCGGGGACGGCGGTGTGGGCGTATGTCCTGCTCGGCCGGACCCCGGACTATGTGCCGTGGCTGCGCTGGGCGGTGCTGATCGGCGGTCTGCTGGCCGCGGTCGGGCTGCTCGCCGTGAGCAGGCTCGGCCGGCCGCTCGCGCTCGCGGCGGCGGGTCTCGCGGTCGCGGCCTCGCTCGCCGGGCCGCTCGCGTACACGCTGACCACGGTCAACACCGCGTACCGGGGCTCGATCATCACGGCGGGACCGGCCGTCGCCCGGGGTGGCGGTGGATTCGGCGGCGGCGGTGGGCCCCGCGGCGCCGGTGGCGCAGCTGAGGCAGGGATGATGCCTCCCGGTCAGCAGGCAGCGGGCCAGGCTCAGGGACAAGGCCAGGCTCAGGGACAAGGCCAGGCTCAGGGACAAGGCCAGGGCCAGGGCCAGGGCCAGAGGCAGGGCCAGGGCCAGGCGCAGGGGCAGGGACAGACCCCGGCCGCCGGCGGTCGGCGCCAGCTGCCGCCGAACGGCGCGCTGCCCCAGGGCGGCCAGGCCGGCAGGGGCGGTATGGGCGGCGGAGGCGCCATGGGCGGCCTCCTCAACGGCCAGACCGTCAGCTCCGAGGCCGAGGCCGCGCTCAAGAAGGACGCCTCCGACTACACCTGGGTCGCCGCGACCATCGGCTCCCAGAACGCGGCCAGCTATCAACTCGCCACCGAGAAGCCCGTCATGGCGATCGGCGGTTTCAACGGCAGCGACCCGTCCCCGACCCTCGACCAGTTCAAGCAGTACGTCGCGGACGGGAAGATCCACTACTTCCTGTCGAGCGGCGAGGGCAGCGACGGCGGGGGCGGCGAGGGTGGCGGTGGCGGCCGGGGAGGTGGCGGCTTCGGCGGTTCCAACTCCGGGATCTCCACATGGGTGGAGTCCACCTTCAAGAAGGTCACCGTCGACGGCGCGACCCTCTACGACCTGACCCAGGAGGCCTGACCCAGGAGGCCTGACGCAGAAAGTCTGACCCAGAAGGTCTGACCCGACAGGGGCCCGGCCGACGGGAGGGCCCGGCTGGCGGGGAAAAAACGCTATACGGCGTAAGGGAGACTCTTGTACGGTGTACGGCGACGGTTCCCGTACACCGTACAAGGAGTTCTCCATGACGGCGACAGCCGCCGAGCACCACACCGCCCCCGCACGTCACCCGCAGCGCTGGCTGATCCTCGGTGTCATCTGTCTCGCCCAGCTCACCGTGCTGCTCGACAACACCGTCCTCAGCGTCGCGATCCCGTCCCTCACCCGCGAACTGCACGCCTCCACCGCCGACATCCAGTGGATGATCAACGCCTACTCCCTCGTCCAGTCGGGCCTGCTGCTCACCGCGGGCAACGCCGCCGACCGGTACGGCCGCAAGAAGCTGCTGATCGTGGGCCTCGTACTGTTCGGGATCGGTTCACTGGCCGCCGGACTCGCCCAGTCCAGCACCCAGTTGATCGCCGCCCGCGCCGGAATGGGCGTCGGGGGCGCGCTGCTGATCACCACGACCCTCGCCGTCGTAGTCCAACTGTTCGACAACACCGAGCGCGTCAAGGCGATCGGCATCTGGTCGACCGTCAACTCCCTCGGCTTCGCCGCCGGTCCGCTGATCGGCGGAGCCATGCTCGACCACTTCTGGTGGGGCGCGATCTTCCTGATCAACATCCCCGTCGCGGTGCTCGGAGTGATCGCGGTCACCGCGCTCGTACCGGAGTCGAAGAGCAAGGAGGGCGACCGCCCCGATCTGCTCGGCGCGCTGCTCTCCACCATCGGCATGACCGCCGTCGTGTACGCGATCATCTCCGGGCCCGACCACGGCTGGCTCTCCGGTCAGGTGCTGCTCTCGGCCTCCGTCGGCCTGGTCGTTCTCGGCCTGTTCGTGTTCTGGGAGCTGCGCGTCCCGTATCCGATGCTGGACATGCACTTCTTCCGCGACCAGCGCTTCGTCGGGGCGGTGGCGGGGGCTGTGCTGGTCGCCTTCGGGATGACCGGCTCGCTCTTCCTGCTGACCCAGCATCTCCAGTTCGTTCTGGGCTACGGGCCGTTGGACGCCGGTCTGCGTACGGCTCCGCTCGCGGTCAGCGTCATCGTCCTGAACCTCGCGGGCGTCGGCGCGCTGGCCGTACGGAAGCTCGGCACGCCGGGCACCATCGCGCTCGGCATGGTCCTGGTGTCCGCCGGGCTCGCCGCGATCGCGGTGCTCGGAGCCCATGGTTACGGCGGGATGCTGCTCGGCCTGATCGTGATGGGCGCGGGTGTCGCCTTCTCCATGCCGGCCATGGCGAACGCCATCATGAGCGCGATCCCGCCGGAGAAGGCCGGGGTCGGCGCGGGCATCAACGGCACGCTGGCCGAGTTCGGCAACGGTCTCGGCGTCGCCGTCCTGGGAGCCGTGCTCAACTCCCGTTTCGCCGCGCTCGTCCCGGCGGCGGTG
Source organism: Streptomyces scopuliridis RB72 (assembly GCF_000718095.1). GTDB lineage: Bacteria > Actinomycetota > Actinomycetes > Streptomycetales > Streptomycetaceae > Streptomyces > Streptomyces scopuliridis. The sequence goes on from NZ_JOEI01000003.1 coordinate 109,700, forward strand.
GGGGCCGCCTCGCTGCCCGCCGCACTCGCGGCGGCGGACGGGGAGGCGGAGCGGCTGAGCATCTCCGACGCGTTCGCGTCGAGCCTGGAGACGAGCCAGCTGGTCGGGGCCGTGGCCGTGCTGGCGGGCGGTCTGCTGGCCGCGCTGCTGCTGCGCAGGGCCGAGCGCGCGAACCCCACGCCGGCCTCGTCGTCGGGCTCCCCGTCCGACTCTGTGTCAGGGGCGGCATAGCATCGGAAGAGCGGCAGGCGTCCGGGCTCCGGCTCATCGGATGCTCCGGCTCATCGGATCACCTGGTCGTCGCCCCGGTCGTCGCCCCGGTCCCGGAGACGGACGGCCGGGGGCCTGAGCCGGCCGGGGGCCTGAGCCGGGCAGGGAAGTGGAGTCCGGCCGAAGCCCGGCCGGCGGGAACGAGGAGGCTCACCCATGGTGCCGGAAGCCGATCGCGCCAAGCGGCCGACCCGTACCAGCGTTTGGCTGGAGGGAAAGCCCGCGGGCCGCGGCCGCAGAAGCGAGAACTCGGACCATCCCGCCGGCCTGGACCGCGACCGCATCACGGCGGTCTCGGTACGGCTGCTCGACACGGAGGGCCCGGCGAAGTTCTCCATGCGGCGGCTGGCCGCGGAGCTCGGGGTGACCGCCATGTCCCTCTACTGGTACGTCGACACCAAGGACGACCTCCTGGAACTCGCCCTGGACTCCGTCTTCGGCGAGGTCCGGGTCCCCGATATGACGGACGAGGACGCCGACTGGCGCGACCAGTTGCGCGAACTGACCACCAGCTACCGGGAGGTGCTGGTCAGGCACCACTGGGTCTCGCCGCTCATCGGCAGATATCTGAACATCGGCCCGCACTCGATGGTCTTCTCGGCGGCTGTGCAGGCCGTCATGGCCCGGACGGGCCTGGCGCCGCACAGCCGGATGGGCGGGCTGGCGGCGGTCTTCCAGTTCGTGTACGGATTCGGCACGATCGAGGGCCACTTCGTCCAGCGCTGTGCCGACGCCGGGCTGACCCAGGACGAGTACTTCCGGCAGGCGATGGGCGCCATCAGTGAACAGCCGCGGTTCCAGGAGTCGTTCGGGGACGCGGACGAACTGATGGAGGCGCGTGGCGGCGATACGGTGGCGGAGATGCGCCAACGCGACTTCACGGTCGCGATCGAGCTCCTCATCGCGGGCATCGAGACGATGCGGGAGCGCGACCGGGCCTCCGCCGGGCCCCGCGCCGGGGCGGAGGACGGGCCCCGCGACCCGAGCGGGGACGGGGCCCAGGACTGAATCCGGGGACGGGGCCTACGTGACGGCCGGCCCTCTCCTACGAGACGAGACGGGCCGGGAAGCCGCCGGTGGCCAGCGGACTCCAGCGCTCCGGGGTGATCCGGATGATGGACTTCCCCTGCTTCACCATCGCCTCCCGGTACTCGTCCCAGTCAGGATGCTCGCCCGCGATGTTCCGGTAGTACTCGACCAGCGGCTCCACCGACTCCGGCGAGTCGATCACCTCGGCCGTACCGTCGACCTGGACCCACGGACCGTTCCAGTCGTCCGACAGGACGATCACGCTCACCCGCTCGTCCCGCTTGGCGTTCCGCGTCTTGGCGCGCTCCGGGTACGTGGAGACGACGATCCGGCCCGAGTCGTCGACGCCGCAGGAGAGCGGGGAGCCCTGCGGCCGGCCGTCGGAACGGGTGGTCAGCAGGATCGCGCGGTGCCTGGGGCGTACGAACTCCAGCAGCCCGGCGAGGTCAACGGCCGTATTCGTTGCGATATTCGGTGCCATGCCGCGCAGCCTACGACCTCGGAGCCCGCCCGCCGGGAACCACACCCCTCGCCTCAGGTACACCCTGCCCCAGCGATCACATCCCGCCCCGAGATCACACCCCGCCCCCGCAACCACACTCTGCCCCTGCAAGCACACTCTGCCCCTGCAAGCACACTCTGCCCCCGCAACCACACTCTGCCCGTGCGATCACACGCCCGGCAGGGACTCGCCCTGCACCGCCTGGATGTCCAGCTCCACCCGCAGCGTCGTCCCGATCGCCGAGATCCCCGCCTGCACCACCTGGTTGTAGTTCATGGCGAAGTCCTCCCGGCGCAGCTCCGTGGTCGCGCGGAAGGCCGCCCGTACCCCGCCCCACGGGTCGGGTCCGGTGCCCAGATAGCTCAGGTCCAGGTCCACTTCGCGTACGACGCCGTGCAGCGACAGCACTCCGTGCACCGTCCAGCGGTCCGGGCCCGCCGGGGTCAGCCCCGTACTGCTGTACGTGATCTCCGGGAAGCGCTCCACGTCCAGGAAGTCGGGCGACTTGAGGTGCTTGTCCCGCAGCGCGTTGCCGGTGTCGATGCTCGCCGCGCTGATCACCGCGTCGACGCGCGACGCCTCAACTCCGTACGCCCCTCCCGCGCTTCCCGAGCCCCCTGCGCTCCCCGCGCCACCCGGGGCTCCTGCGCCCTCCGAGATCTCGATCCGTCCCCCGAACTCCGTGAACCGCCCGCGCACGCTGGAGATCCCCAGATGCTGGGCCACCGCGCTCACCGCCGAGTGCGCCGGATCCAGGCTCCAGGCGCCCGGCGGCGGCAGTTCGACCCCGCCCTGCCTGGCCAGGACCACCGTGCCGACCTCGGCGCGCCCGCTCGCCGTGACCAGCGCTGTGGAGGCGACGGGCGCGTAACCGACGGCCGTCACGACCACGGTGTACGGGCCCGGCGCCAGCGCCGCGTCGGTCCGTACCGCGCCGTTCTCGTCGGCCCCCTCCCGCAGCACCTGCGTACCGCTCATATCGGTCATGGTCACGACCGCGTGCTGCACGGCCCAGCCGTCCCGCGTCCGTACCTGTCCGCGAAGTCCCATCCCGTTTCTCTCTCCCTCGGTCCCTCGGTCTCACAAGGAGCCGGGCCCCGGCCGGGGGCGGCAGGCCGTCCCCTGCCTGCCGCCCCCCGCCACCGGAGCCCGTTTCCGCACCGGACCGACGCGGCGCCCGCTACAAGCGCCACGCGGTCCGGGGGTTTCGACTAGGCCCTGTCCGGGACCTACTCGCCGGGGTGGGCGAGTTCGATGTCGTGGCCGTCGACCCCGCGGCCGGTGACCGTCAGCGAGCCCGCCACCGGCGGGTAGCCGGTCGCGATGACCGTGTACTCACCCGAGTCCAGGTCGGCGAAGGCGTACGCCCCGTCCTCCCCGGTCGTCGCCGTCGCGACCACGTTCCCGGCCGCGTCGACCAGCGTCACCCGGGCGTCGTGCGCCGGGCGGCGGGCCGCGCCGGCCCTGACCGTGCCCTGGACCAGGGCGCCGGAGAGGAGGACCGCCTCGACACGGGTGACGCCCTGGCCGCCTATCTCCACCGGCAGGGCCAGCGGACGGTAGCCGGCGGCGTTCACCGCGACGGTCACATAACCGGGGACCAGCTCACTGAAGCCGAACTCGCCCTGCTCGGACGACTTCCCGGTGGCCAGCACATCGCCGCGCACATCGGTCACGATCACCATCGCGCCCTCGATCGGGTACCCGCCGTCCGCGGCGCGCACGGCCCCGGTGAGGCCGCTCGTACCGGAGAGCAGGATGTCGTACGAGAGCGGTCCGTCCCCGACGACCACCGTGGACGCCTGCGGCTGGAAGCCGTCGGCGGAGGCGATCAGTACGTACGAGCCGGCGCCCGGCGCGTCCAGGACATAGCCGCCGTCGGACTGGGCGACCGAGCGGGCCAGCTGCCGTCCGGCCAGGGAGATCAGGGTGATGGCGGCGCGGGGCACCGGCGTGCCCTCGGAACCGAGCACCACACCCTGTACGGCGGTGCCCGGCGCGGGTGCCGCGAACGACGTTTCAGCCGAGCCGGCTGTCATGGTCCCTCCAGAAGCCGCTGCCGTTCCGGACACCGCCGCCACGGGCGCCGCCGCCAGGGACGGCGTCGTTTCGGACAGCGCGGGTATCGCGGCGGTCGTCGCGATCGGCGCGGCGGGGGCCGCGACCTCCGCCGTCTCACCGCCGGCCCGCGACTTCAGCGCGACCTCCTTGATGAACAGCGTCAGCAGCAGCGCGACCAGCGCGGCCGGTGCCGAGTAGAGGAAGACATCGCCGACGCCATGGCCGTACGCCACCTCCATGACCTGCCGCATCGGGGCGGGCAGCGTGTCCAGGTTCGGGATGCCGCCGCCACCGGTGCCGCCGTGGCCGAGGGCCGCGCCCTGCGGGCCCAGGTCGGCCAGACCCTCCTTGACGTAGTGCGTGACCCGGTTGCCGAGCACCGCGCCCAGCGCCGAGACACCGACCGCACCGCCCAGCGAGCGGAAGAAGGTGACGGTGGAACTGGCGGCGCCGAGGTCCTCCGGGGAGACCTGGTTCTGTGTGCACAGGACCAGGTTCTGCATCATCATGCCGACGCCGAGACCCATCAGGGCCATATAGATCGCCATGTGCCAGTACGGGGTGTCGTACCGCAGGGTGCCCAGCAGCCCGAGCCCTGCCGTCACCAGCACACCACCGCTGACCAGCCAGATCTTCCAGCGTCCCGTCTTGGTGATGATCATGCCCGAGACGGTGGAGGAGACGAACAGGCCACCGATCATCGGGATCGTCATGACACCGGACATCGTCGGCGACTTGTCGCGGGCCAGCTGGAAGTACTGGCTGAAGAACACCGTGCCGGCGAACATCGCGATACCGACGAAGAGCGAGGCCAGCGAGGCCAGCGTGATCGTGCGGTTACGGAAGAGCCGCAGTGGGATGATCGGCTCGCGCGCCTTCGACTCGACGAGGATGAACGCGGCGCCGAGCAGCACCGATCCGCCGACCATCGCGTACGACTGCCACGAGATCCAGTCGTACTTGTTGCCCGCGAAGGTGACCCAGACCAGCAGCAGCGAGACGGCCGCGCTGATGAAGAAGGCTCCGAACCAGTCGACCTTGACCCCTTCGCGCTTGACGACCGGGAGCTTCAGGGTCTTCTGGAGCACGACCAGCGCGATGAAGGCGAACGGGACGCCCACGTAGAAGCACCAGCGCCAGCCCAGCCACGAGGTGTCGGTGATGACACCGCCGAGCAGCGGGCCGCCGACGGTGGCGACGGCGAAGGTCGCGCCGAGGTAGCCGCTGTACCGGCCCCGCTCGCGCGGCGCGATCATCGCGGCCATCACGATCTGGGCGAGGGCGGAGAGACCGCCGACGCCGATGCCCTGGACCACCCGGCAGGCGATCAGCATCCCGGCGCTCTGCGAGAGGCCGGCCACGATCGAGCCCGAGACATAGATGACCAGGGATATCTGAACCAGGAGCTTCTTGCTGAAGAGGTCGGAGAGCTTGCCCCACAGCGGGGTGGTCGCCGTCATCGCCAGCAGCGACGCGGTCACCACCCAGGTGTAGGCGCTCTGTCCGCCGCCGAGGTCGGAGATGATCTCCGGCAGGGCGTTCGAGACGATCGTCGACGACAGGATCGCGACGAACATGCCCAGAAGCAGCCCGGAGAGCGCCTCCATGATCTGACGGTGTGTCATCGGCGCACCGCTCGCGGAGGCGGGGGCGCCGCCTCCGCGCTTGGCGTGGCCGCCCCGCACACCCGCTGGTGTGGTCGTAGCCATTGAATTCCTTGTCTTACGTTTCTTGCCGCATGGGTGTACGGGTGTACGAATCGTGGTAACGCCAGTCCCGGCAGTCGCCGAAGCTGCTGCGCAGCCGCTCCAGCATCGTCACCAGCTGCCCGACCTCGTCGTCGGTCCAGTCGTCGAGCGTGCGCGCGAACATCTCGGTCGTCCGCCGGGCGAGCTCGTCGATCAGCTCCGCGCCCGCCGGCGTGAGCCGCAGGATGCGTGAGCGCTTGTCCGCGGGGTCCGGGGACCGCTCGATCCAGCCGCGCTCGGCGGCATGGGCGACATGTCTGCTGGTCACCGACATGTCGACGGCGAGCAGCTCGGCGAGGCGGCTCATCCGCATCTCGCCGTGGCGGTCGAGCAGGGTCAGTACGGCGGCCGTGCCGGCCGGGCACTCGGCGGGCAGGATGCGCGCCAGCCCTCGTTTGACGGCGCCGATGGCACTGAGCTGTCGGGCCAGTTCCGCGTACTGACTCTGTGCTGCGGCCATGGGCCCTCCCGACATCTTGTTGCTTAGAGCAACCATAGAACCATAGAAGCCGTTGGTTGCTGCAGGCAAACGAAAACGGGCTGAGTGGAGTAAAGGAACCCAAAAGGCTTCGCATGGCCGAGGTCAATGCCCGGCGCGGGGGCTGTCCGTCCTGGCAAAGGGAGCACCGGTCGGCCCGGCAAGGGGAGCGATCGGCCCGGCAAGGGGAGCGGTCGACCTGGCAAAGGGGGGCGTATCAGTCGGCGGGCAGCGCCATATCAGTCAGCGTCGGGCCCGGCGTTGGACGGGGTCCGCGCGTTCGCTAGGGTCCTGGCGTATGGCACACAATCCCCATGCCCCGCAGGGCCCCGAGGGCAATCCCGACCCCGCGGGCAGCACCCAGATGTTCCGTGCGTTCGTCGACGACGGCGAGCCGCAGCGCCGGCAGGCGCCGCCTCAGCAGAGCGGGCCGAAGGCCGGAGTGATCGTCGGCGTTGTCGCGGCCGTCGTGGTCCTGGCCGTGGTGGCCTGGCTGGCCTTCGCCTGACCCGGTCCGGTCGTTTCCGAACCCCGCCCGCGACATCGCCCGAGAACGGGCGAGGGGCGGGGTCCGCGGGCCTCAGTCCGAGATCAGCCCTTCCCGCAGCTGCGCGAGCGTACGGGTCAGCAGCCGCGAGACATGCATCTGGGAGATGCCCACCTCTTCGCCGATCTGCGACTGGGTCATGTTCGCGAAGAACCGGAGCATGATGATCTGCCGCTCGCGGGGCGGCAGTTTGGCCAGGAGCGGCTTGAGCGACTCGCGGTACTCGACGCCCTCCAGCGCCATGTCCTCGTAGCCGAGCCGGTCCGCGAGCGAGCCCTCCCCGCCGTCGTCCTCCGGAGAGGGCGAGTCCAGCGAGGACGCGGTGTACGCGTTGCCGACCGCGAGGCCGTCGACCACGTCCTCCTCCGACACGCCCAGTACGGCGGCGAGTTCGGGGACGGTCGGCGAGCGGTCCAGCTTCTGCGCCAGCTCGTCGCTGGCCTTCGTCAGCGCGAGACGCAGCTCCTGGAGCCGGCGCGGCACCCGCACCGACCAGGAAGTGTCCCGGAAGAACCGTTTGATCTCGCCGACGACGGTCGGCATCGCGAACGTCGGGAATTCCACGCCGCGTTCGCAGTCGAACCGGTCGATCGCCTTGATCAGGCCGATCGTGCCGACCTGGACGATGTCCTCCATCGGCTCGTTACGGCTGCGGAACCGGGCCGCCGCGTACCGCACCAGCGGCAGATTCAGCTCGATGAGGGTGTCACGTACGTAGGTGCGCTCCGGGCTGTCCTGATCCAGCACGGCGAGCCGCAGGAACAGGGAGCGGGACAGAGTGCGGGTGTCGATGGCTTCCGGCTGGGACACACGCGGCTGGACCACGTGGTCGAGAGCATCGGGCGCGGGAGCGCTCTTTGTGAGCGTGAGCACCTTCGAGCTGCCCTGTTCTACGGACATGCCACCCCCTTGAGGTCGCGGACGGTCGCGTCGGCCGCTCCCGTCGGTGGAACGCAGCCTCCACCTGAATACCGGCGCCGGGACTGCGGCAAACGCGGTTCCAGCAGAATGTCACATGTCGGCAACACGCTGTAGTGACATGTCGACAAGTAAGCGCTGAATCCGCCCTGGAAAGAGGGGGTGTGGGGCTTTTCGGACCGCGAAGAGGAGTCGAAGCGGGTCTACCCCTGAGAGTTACGACTCGATCCGATTTGCGGATCGCAGCCGGGCAAAACTTCTGGCCAGAAGCCTTGACACATGCATCTGGGAAACCCCCAATTCCTGACTGATCTGTGACTGCGTCAGGTTGTTGTAATAGCGCAGCATCAGGATCCGCTGCTCCCTCTCGGGCAGTTGTACGAGCAGATGCCGCACCAGATCGCGGTGCTCGACCCCGGCCAGCGCCGGGTCCTCGTAACCGAGCCTGTCCAGCAGGCCCGGCAGCCCGTCGCCCTCCTGGGCGGCCTCCAGTGAGGTCGCGTGGTACGAGCGCCCCGCCTCGATACAGGCCAGTACCTCGTCCTCGGAGATCTTCAGCCGCTCGGCGATCTCGGCGGTCGTGGGGGAACGGCCGTGCGCCGTCGTCAGGTCCTCGGTCGCGCCGGTGACCTGTACCCACAGCTCGTGCAGCCGACGCGGGACATGGACCGTCCGCACATTGTCCCGAAAGTAGCGTTTGATCTCGCCGACGACGGTCGGCATCGCGAACGTGGGGAACTGCACCCCGCGGTCCGGGTCGAACCTGTCGATGGCGTTGATCAGACCGATCGTGCCGACCTGGACGACATCCTCCATGGGCTCGTTGCGGCTGCGGAACCGGGCCGCCGCGTACCGCACCAGCGGCAGATTCGCCTCGATGAGCGCTCCGCGTACGCGGGTGTGTTCCTCGCTGCCCGGCTCAAGCTCCTTCAGTTCGGCGAAGAGGACCTGGGTCAGTGCCCTGGTGTCCGCGCCCCGGCTCTGCGACGTGGGGCGGGGCTCGGTCTCGATCTGGGGCAGCAGTTGAGGCGTAGTACTGGCCGGCACGGTGACGCCACCCCTTTGCGGTCGACTACGTCAACTCATCCGTCAAAAGCGGTCATAGCATCACAAGACATGTCCACTGTGTGCAAGCACCTGAAAAAACCGTGTTGACGGCAAAATGGAGCAATAAACCTCAAAAGCCCCACACCGAATGGGTGCGGGGCGAGGAGGCGGACGGCTCAGAACTCGTAGTCGGCGATCACCCGGGTGGCGAATTCACGCCACTGCGCGACGCCCGCCTGGTGCGCCGGATGGTCCAGATAGCGCTGGAGCGCATCGCGGTCGGAGACGGCCGAGTTGATGGCGAAGTCATAGGCGATCGGGCGGTCGGTGATGTTCCAGGCGCACTCCCAGAACTCCACCTCGGGCACCTGCCCGCCGAGCTCCTTGAAGGCCTCCGCCCCCGCGACGACGCGCGGCTCGTCGCGCGAGACACCCTCATTGAGCTTGAAGAGGACCAGGTGGCGGATCACGGGCACTCCTTGGAGGACGCGGAGGAGAGAGGGAGGGAGCGCGGACCGGTCCGTGGCTGAATGTCGGTCAGTTGATGAGCTCGGACATGAACTCGCCGACACCTTGGGCGGCGCTCGAAATGCCCTCGAACCCTACCTGGACAAGATCGGCGGCCCGGGCAGGCGACGTGATGATCGTGTACAGCACGAAAACGGCGACCGCGTACAGCACGATCTTTCTCGCTTGCCCCATCCGCCGCTTCCTCCCCTGTCTCCCCAGTGCGGTCGCGCGTGAGTCTAACCGTATGAACGCCTGTGCCCAGCGGTCGTTCTCCCGCACCGCTCCGGTCCCGGACGCCGGACTTCCTGGCCCATACATGCCGGAAGGGCCCCGGCGCACTGCGCCGGGGCCCTTCCAAGAGCGGTAGCGGAGGGATTTGAACCCTCGGTGAGTTTCCCCACACTCGCTTTCGAGGCGAGCTCCTTCGGCCGCTCGGACACGCTACCGAGAGAGAGCTTAGCCCAAGGTGTGCCGTGCTCCGAAATCGATATCCCGAGAGCGGCCCGAAAGCCGCCGGATGGCTGGTCAGCGGCTGCCGGACGACCGGTCAGCGATCCCGGAAGAACGACGTCAGCAGCTCGGAGCACTCCTCCGCGAGCACCCCGTGGATTACCTCGGGCCGGTGGTTGAGCCGCCGGTCCCGTACGACATCCCAGAGCGAGCCGGCCGCCCCCGCCTTCTCGTCGAGCGCGCCGAACACCACGCGGTCCAGCCGGGACTGGACGATCGCGCCCGCGCACATCGTGCACGGCTCCAGGGTCACGACCAGCGTGCACTCCGTGAGCCGCCAGGCTCCGAGCTTCCCGGCGGCCCTGCGGATCGCCAGGATCTCCGCATGTGCCGTCGGGTCGCCCGTGGCCTCGCGTTCGTTGTGGCCCGTGGCGAGCACCGTGCCGTCCGGGGACAGCACGACGGCGCCGACCGGTACATCACCGGACAGGGCAGCCCGTGCCGCCTCCTCCAGGGCAAGGCGCATGGCCGCCCGCCACGGTGCGCGTACCGGATCGGGCGCGGGGTCGTGCCGGATCACTATCGGACGGTCTCCAGCACCTCGGCGGCTCCCAGAGCCTCCGCGATCTCGGCCATCGCGTCGGAATCCAGCGCCAGCAGATCGGCCTCGGACAGGCCGAGGTCGGTGAGAATCTCGCGGTCGCCGACGGCTCCCGCGGGCACGGTCTCCCCGTTCTTCACGGGAATGTCCTCTTCCTCCTCGTCGTTCTCGTCCGGTTCGCCGTCCTCCGTACCGTCGAGGTCCAGCGTGTCCAAGTCGTCGGCCGGGTCGTCGTCGTCCCTGCCGAGCAGTTCATCAATGAGGATCTCCCCGTACGAGGAGCGTGCGGCCGCGGCCGCGTCGGAGACGTAGATGCGAGGGTCTTCCTCGCCCTCCACGCGGAGGATGCCGAACCAGGCATCCTCCTGCTCGATAAACACGAGCACCGTGTCCTCGTCCACCGAGGCTTCGCGGGCCAAGTCGGTCAGGTCCGACAAGGTCTCCACATCGTCGAGCTCTGTGTCGCTCGCTTCCCACCCGTCTTCGGTGCGCGCGAGCAGTGCGGCGAAGTACACCGTGACTCTCCCACTGGTCAGAGGTGTGACGATCCGGCGGTGCGCTGGTCTGCCCCGCCCACTCGGAATCGTGGCAGAAACGAACGCTTCGCGAGAGGTCTTCCACCGTTGCGTCGTCGGGCCATTTTATTAGGCCCCTGTTCGGCCCCGGGCGCCGGATGCCTTCCATGAGCATGCGGGACGGACGTGACGTACGTCGCGCGCCGGGCGCGGCTATCGGCCGGTCACCACCGGAACGTACGCATCCGCATCTGCTGACGCATCCGCGCCGCGCGGGCCTGCCGCGGTTTCACGCGCTCGCGCAGCGCCTTGGCCTCGTTCAGCTCCCGCAGGAACTGCGCGCGCCGCCGACGGCGCTCCGCCTCGCTCTCCTGCGCGTCGTCCTGACTGTCCGCCCGGGCCTCCGCCTCGGCGCGCTGATCCCGGCCTTCCCGGTCCTCGTCCGGCATGGAAGCGTCACCACCTCAGGCTGCTCACTCGGCTCCGGGGTCGTACCGGGGCCTTCTCACACCTTCCCTCGCTGACCGGGGTTGATGCCAGCCGGGCGGTGGCAGCGCGTACAGCCTTGGCCCCCGGTTACTGTGTCGCCATGCGGATTCATGTCGTCGACCACCCGCTGGTGGCGCACAAACTCACCACGCTGCGCGATCGGCGCACCGACTCCCCGACCTTCCGGCGCCTCGCCGACGAACTGGTCACCCTGCTGGCGTACGAGGCCACCCGGGACGTTCGGACGGAACAGGTCGACATCCAGACACCGGTGACGGGCACGACGGGCGTGAAGCTCTCGTATCCGCGCCCGCTGGTGGTCCCGATCCTCCGGGCCGGCCTCGGCATGCTGGACGGCATGGTGCGGCTGCTGCCGACCGCGGAGGTGGGCTTCCTCGGGATGATCCGCGACGAGGAGACCCTTCAGGCGTCCACGTACGCGAACCGTATGCCCGAGGACCTCTCGGGGCGCCAGGTGTATGTGCTCGACCCCATGCTGGCGACCGGCGGCACGCTGGTCGCGGCGATCCGCGAGCTGATCAAGCGCGGCGCGGACGATGTGACCGCGGTCGTCCTGCTCGCGGCGCCCGAGGGCGTCGAGGTGATGGAGCGCGAGCTCGCGGGCACGCCGGTGACGGTCGTCACGGCGGCGGTCGATGAGCGCCTCAACGAGAACGGCTACATCGTGCCGGGTCTCGGCGACGCGGGCGACCGTATGTACGGGACGGCCGAGTAGGACATTCCTTGGGCCCCGGTTCGCGCGGCAGGCGAACCGGGGCCCACAAGAAGGTACGGCGGTCAGTGCTTCGGGGTCGCCCCCAGATCCCCGCAGGCGGGATCCGACGCGGGGCTCGACACGGTGGCCAGGGCCAGGTCGGCGTCCTTCTGTTCGGTCAGCTCCTTGAAGGCCGCGCCGAGGATCAGATCGACATCCGGTGTCTTACGGGTGTCGGTCTTCGACGTGGCCCCCTTCAGTTGGGCGCCGAGGACGGTGAAGAACCCGTCCTCGGGCTTCGCCCCGCCGACCAGTATCCCGGCGCCCGGGACCTTCTTGTCGTACGCGGCGGGGGCGTTGCCCACCTTGCCGATGACGAAGCCACGTTTCTTCAGCTCGTCGGCGGTGGTCTTGGCGAGTCCGCCTCGCGGGGTCGCGTTATAGACGTTGACCGTGATCTGGCCGGGCTTGGGGAGCGCCTTGACGGGCGCGGACGAGTGCTCGCAGCCGGACTTCCGGGCGGCGGCGGCGCTTTTCGTGCCGCCCCCCGTGAAGACGTCGATGAGCTGCAGCGTTCCCCAGCCGGCCAGGCCGAGGGCAACGACGGAGGCGACGGCCGCGAGCACGATCCTGCGACGATGACGGGGGCGGCGCATGCGCGGGTACTTGGAACCCGTAATGCGGTACTTTCCGCCCATGCCGGGGGGAGTCAGCATGCTCATGGCCGCAGCGTAGTGCGCGCTGCAGGTGTTTCCTACTAAATGATCAACTGGTTGCGCGGTCCGGGTGACGATAGGCCCCGAAAGGCTCAGTGCCCGAAGGGCCGGCCCGCCGCGGACCTCGCCGTAGACCCTGTCCATACGGACCGGATCAGCCCAGATCGAGCTCCAGCACGCGCGCGTGCAGCACCTGGCGCTGCTGGAGCGCGGCGCGGACGGCGCGGTGCAGACCGTCCTCCAGATAGAGATCGCCCTGCCACTTCACGACGTGGGCGAACAGGTCCCCGTAGAAGGTCGAGTCCTCGGCGAGCAGCGTCTCCAGGTCGAGTTGACCCTTCGTGGTCACGAGCTGATCGAGGCGGACCGGGCGCGGCGCGACATCCGCCCACTGCCGGGTGCTTTCCCGGCCGTGGTCGGGATACGGCCGCCCGTTACCGATGCGCTTGAAGATCACACGGAAAGCCTACCGGGCGAGCGGCTCCGGGCGCAGCCATGGCGCCCGAGTGCAAAGGTCGCATTCGGTGGCAAAGGGGGAGCGAAGCGTGAGTGGAACCAACCCCTCCGGTGCCCGCGCCCCCAGGAACGCGGCCGTCGGCGGCCGGAGCGTGCCGCTGATTCGCTCGAAAGGGGTCCGGTGAGGCGCGCACGGCTCACCCCGGCCACCCGTCCCTGGGCCCCGTCAGACGGGCGGGGTGCCCGGTGGGGACTGCGGGCGCGGGTTCGGCGGCGGATGCGGGCCCGGATCGGGGGGTAACTTGGGGCCGCCAGGTTTCGCGTGCTTTCCGTTGCTCATTCCGGTCTTCCGGTTCGAGAGCCCGAAGATTCCGAACGGAGGAAAGATATCCACGCGCCTCGGGAAATTCGCCTCGGCGCATCTGAGGCACAGCAGGTCCATACAGCCGTCCTGGGTGGTGCGTGCCGCCTCCACGCTGTTTATCCAGCAGGATTCGCAGTACCAGCAGTCCGTCTTTGAAAGCAGCACGGTGGTCAAGGTCGCCCTGGGCATCACGTCACCTTTCCGTGCGCCGCGTTCTGGTGCCCTCCAGGGGATCCCTGAAAATAGACCGGCTCGTGCAATTCACCTGCTTCGGCGGGTAGTTGTTCCGCCCGGCGCCGCCGGGGCATAGTCGTGCCGAGGACCACGGCCTCCAATTCAGGGGGACGGTGTGTCATTGAGTTCGATTCCTCGCGCATTGTCGTCCTCGGGGCGATGCAACTACGTTGCACAGGACAAGGGTTGCGTTGCGCGGGGCGGGCGCACAACGTTGCACGCGTTCCAGTCGAGATCTGTCACATGACATGAGGGGAGCGGCCATGGGCCGACGCAACGCAGGGGGCGGGGAGAAAGGCGCCAGCACGGCCGATGTGTTCGGCGAAGTTCTCAAGCACTGCCGTGAGTCCATAGGTGTTACGCAAATAGCACTGGCTGGCGAAGTCCCCTGCGATCGCTCCTACGTTGCCCGTGTGGAAGCGGGAACACGTGTTCCTGACGAGAAATTCGCTGAGACGTGCGACATCGTGCTGCGTACCGGCGGCATCCTGCAGAAGCTCTGGCACAAGATCGACTGGTATCCGGAGGTGGACCATCCGGACTGGTTCAAGCGCCGTGCCGCCATGGACGCCGAGGCGACGGCGCTCCGTGAGTACCAGACCCAGATGATGCCGGGGCTGCTGCAGACCGAGGACTACGCCCGCGCGCTGCTCTCGCGCCGGGCCGGCGGGGACGAGCTGGAGAGACGCGTGCGCGCGCGGCTCAGCAGACAACACAGGTTTCTCTCCCCCGAGGGGCCGCTTCTGCTCATGGTCCTGGATGAGAGCTGCATCAGGAACACCGTCGGAAGCGCGGCCGTCATGCGGGATCAGTGCGCACATCTGCTGCGCGTGGGAAAGCAGCCGAACATCCGTGTTCAAGTCGCCCCCGCGGGTCTCCCGGGTATTTGGCGTCCCAATACGTCCATGTCCCTGATCACCCTCTCGGATGGCCATGTCTGGGTGTACTCGGAATCGCTTGACCGCGGGCACTTCAGCGACGATCCGGAAGTTACCGGCCGTCATGCACAGACCTATGCTGTTCTGAGGGCGGATGCGCTGTCCGCCTCCGAGTCTGCCGCGTTGCTCCATGACGCGATGGAAGGGTACGGGCACCATGATGAATCGCGATTTCAGAGCGACAACGTGGGTAAAGAGCAGTTACAGCGGCGACAACAGCGGAAACTGCGTGGAAATAGGCACCGGTATCCCGGGCATTATCCCCGTCCGTGACAGCAAGAATACCGAAGGCCCGGTCCTTGTGTTCAGCAGAGCTGTTTTCTCCACTTTCGTTTCCGGCGCCAGAACTGCCGCGCACCCCACCGCCTGAACGCAATGGGGTGCGCTGCGCCGTCGGGTCTCCCCGCTACGCGGTGGGCGTGTGGCCGCGGGAGTGCGAAACAGTGCCGGTCTTGCCGCCCTTGAGCGGGATCCGCGCCGCTTCGGCCTTCGCCGCCGGCTTGGTCAGCGAACTCAGATCGTGGGCGTAGGTGCCCACCGCGTTGGCGATCACACCGATGTTAATGCCGAACGCCTTCATATTGATGTTCGAGAGGTCGTCGCAGGCCGAGTGGTAGCACTTGTCGTACGCGATACCGGCCTCGCCGCCGTACTTCAGGGCCTGGGCCTCGGACTTGATGCCCTCGGCGCCCGTGAAGGTGCCGCCGGACGGGATGCCCGCGTCGATGAAGGGCCCGTAGTCGGAGCGGCCGTCGAAGTCCGTGCCCTCGTGCGGAACGTTCCTGCTGTCGAGGAAGTCGGTGATGCCCTTCTCCAGCTGGGCGGAGCCCTCGGGGCCGGGGCCCGCGCCCGCACCGTCCGAGTCGTCGCCGTCGTACACGAACTGGGCGAAGTTCGGCGAGGCGATCATGTCGAAGTTGAGGTAGAGGGCGATGTCCGCGCGCTGTGCGGCGGTGAGGCCGTTGACGTACGCCTCGGCGCCGAGCAGGCCCAGTTCCTCCGCCGACCACCAGGCGAAGCGCACCTTGTTCGCCGGCTTCTCATGCGTCTTGGCGAGCTTGAGGGCGACCTCCAACAGCCCGGCGGAACCGGAGCCGTTGTCGTTGATGCCGGGGCCCTCGGTGACGGAGTCCAGATGGGAGCCGAGCATCACCGTCCGGTCCGCCCTGCCGCCCTTGGTCTCGGCGACCACATTGCGGGTGGTGCGCTCCTCCTGGAGCTGGCGGATGTCCAGGGAGACCTTCACCGCGCCCTTGGCGGCCTCGGCGGCGAGTGCCTGGCCCTCGGCCTGCGTGATGCCGCCCGTGGGGATCTTCCCGGCGTCCGGGCCGCCGAGCGTTCCGTTGAGCGAGCCCGCGGTGTTGTTGTAGATGACCGCGGCCACCGCACCGGCCGCCGCCGCTTCCTTCTGCTTCGTCGCGAAGTCGCAGCCGCCGCGCTGGATCAGCGCGATCTTGCCGGTGAAGGCGCCGGCGGCGTAGTCGGCGGGCTCGCATCCGGTGGTCGCGTCGACCGGGACGGCGGCGAGGTCGGCCGCGATCCCGCCCTCCTTGGTGGACGTCGTGTACGACATGGCCACGATCTCGACGTCGCGCGGCGTCGGCGCGGTGACCGTGAGCTTCTCGGCGAGCGTCTCGATATAGGTGATGTCGAACGTGTCGTACGAGACCTGGTAACCGGCCTTCTTCAGCTGGCTGTACACATACGCGGCGGAGGCGTCGTGGCCGAGCGTGCCCGCCGCCCTGTTGCCGCTGGCGGAGTCCGCGATGGCCTGGAACTTCTCCAAGTGCCGGTACGCGTCGCCGGCCGATGCCTCGCGCACCAGCTTCCGGGAGAGCTTCGCCGCGTCCTTGGCGGCGTCCTTGGCCGGGTCGTGGGAGCGCGCGGTGGCGGGCGAGGCGGACAGGAGAAGCGGGGCGGCGAGCGCGGTGGTGGCGGCGACTGCCAGGAGTCTGCGGGACGTTGCGTTCACAGGGGCTGGGATCCTTCCGGTGCGAACAAATGTGAGGGAAAGCTAGCCAGCGCCGCGCTCCCTGGGAACAGCTGTGTCACAGCTCACGGTGCGTATCGGTGGATCAGCCGCGGATCAGCCGCGGATCGGGCGGCGGTCAGTCGGTCCTCGGCGCTCGCGCCGCCTTCGCCGCGCGCTTCGTCTCCTGCTTGAACGCCCGTACCTTGGCCAGCGATTCGGGTCCGGTGATGTCCGCCGCCGAGCGGTACGACCCCACGTCCCCATAGGCGCCCGCGGCCTCGCGCCAGCCCTTGGGCTGCACCTCGTACTGCTTGCCCAGCAGCGCCAGGAAGATCTGGGACTTCTGCGTGCCGAAGCCGGGCAGCGCGTTGAGCCGGTCCCGTACCTCCGCGCCGGTGGCGACGTCACGCCAGATCGCGGTGGGATCGCCGTCGTAGTGCTCGACGAGGTACTGGCAGAGCTGCTGGATCCGTCTGGCCATCGACCCCGGATAGCGGTGCACGGCGGGCTTGTCCGTGAGCAGCGCGACGAACGCCTCAGGGTCGTACGCGGCGATCTCGCGGGCGTCGAGGTCGTCGTGTCCCATGCGTACGGCGATGGTGTAGGGGCCGGAGAACGCCCATTCCATCGGGACCTGTTGGTCAAGCAGCATGCCGACGAGCGCGGCCAGCGGACTGCGGCCGAGCAGCTCATCGGCCTCGGGCTGTTGTGCGAGGCGGATTGTGGTGCTCATTCAGCGATGATCACCCGGGCCGTGCCGTGGGGCGCGTACGCCACGCGCTTGCTGTGTGTTCATATGACTAATTTGTGGTCCGGATGGCGGAGTCGGGCGAGGGGTAGATCACGACGGAGGGAAAACCACCGGAACCGTCGGGAAAGGCCGCTCGCCCGTGACACAGCCGTTTGAATTGCCGGATTTCTATATGGCTTATCCGGCCCGACTCAATCCGCACCTGGAGGAGGCCAGGGCGCACTCCAAGCAGTGGGCCAGGGACATGGGCATGCTGGAGGGGTCGGGTGTCTGGGAGGAGCACGACCTCGATTCCCATGACTACGCGCTGCTCTGCTCGTACACGCATCCGGACTGCGACGGTCCGGCGTTGTCGCTGGTCACGGACTGGTATGTGTGGGTGTTCTTCTTCGACGACCACTTCCTGGAGGTCTACAAGCGGCCCCAGGACCGCGAGGGCGGCAAGGCGTATCTCGAACGGCTGGCCGCCTTCATGCCGATGGATCTCGCCGCCGGATTCCCGGAGCCGACGAATCCGGTCGAGGCGGGGCTGGCGGACCTCTGGGCGCGTACGGTCCCGAGCATGTCCATGGCGTGGCGGCAGCGGTTCGCGGAGTCCACGGAGAATCTCCTCAACGAGTCCGACTGGGAGCTCGCGAACATCAACGCGCGCCGGGTCGCGAATCCCGTCGAGTACATCGAGATGCGCCGCAAGGTCGGCGGAGCGCCCTGGTCCGCGGGGCTCATCGAGTACGCGGCGAGCGCCGAAGTGCCCGCGCAGATCGCCGACTCACGCCCGCTGCGGGTTCTCAAGGACACGTTCTCGGACGGTGTCCATCTGCGCAACGACCTGTTCTCGTACCAGCGGGAGATCGAGGAGGAGGGCGAGCTGAGCAATGGCGTGCTCGTCCTGGAGACCTTCCTCGGCTGTACGACACAGGAGGCGGCGGACGCGGTCAACGATCTGCTCACCTCCCGCATCCAGCAGTTCGAGAACACCGCGCTGACCGAACTGGGGCCGCTCTTCGCCGCGAAGGGGCTGGATCCGCAGTCGTGCGCCGACACCCTCGCCTATGTGAAGGGGCTCCAGGACTGGCAGTCGGGCGGCCATGAGTGGCATATGCGCTCCAGCCGGTATATGAACGGCGCCGGTTCCGGCTCGGGTGGCGAGGCCGCCCAGGGGACCGGTGGCGGGGCGGGCGCGTCGTTCTCGATGGTGCCGGTCGGTCTCGGTACGGCCGCGGCCGATGTCGCGAAGACGATCGGCGCGGGTGCGCCGGCGCGGGTGCGCAGCCACAGCCATATCCCGTTCCAGCGGGTCGGCCCCGCCGTACTGCCCGAGTTCCGGATGCCGTTCGGGCTGTCGCTGAGCCCGCATCTGGACCACTCGCGGGAGCACACCGTCGAGTGGGCCCACCGCATGGGGATCCTGGAGGCGCAGCCGGGTATCCCCGGCTCGGACGTCTGGGACGAGCGGCGGCTGCGCCGTATCGATCTGCCGCTCTGCGCGGCCGGTATCCATCCGGACGCCACGGCGGAGGGGCTCGATCTCACCTCGGACTGGCTGACGTGGGGGACGTACGGCGACGACTACTACCCGGTGGTCTACGGCGCCGCGCGCGATGTGGCGGGCGCGAAGGCGTGCAATGACCGGCTGGCGCTGTTCATGCCGGTCGAGAGCTTCGAGACGCCGGTGCCCGCGACCGGGCTGGAACGGGGGCTGGCCGATCTGTGGGTCCGTACGGCGGGCCCGCTGGACCCGGACGCGCGCCGCGTTTTCCGTAAGTCGGTCGTGGACATGACCGACAGCTGGCTGTGGGAGCTGGCCAATCAGGCGCAGAACCGTATCCCCGACCCCGTCGACTACATCGAGATGCGCCGGCAGACCTTCGGCTCGGACATGACGATGAGTCTGTCCCGGCTGAGCCACGGCCAGGTGGTGCCGCCCGAGATCTACCGCTCCGGCCCGATGAAGTCCCTGGAGAACGCGGCTCAGGACTACGCGGCGCTGATGAACGACGTCTTCTCGTACCAGAAGGAGGTCGAGTTCGAGGGCGAGGTGCACAACGGTGTGCTCGTCGTGCAGAACTTCTTCAACTGCGACTACCCGACCGCCCTCGCCATCATCGACGACCTGATGAACTCGCGGATGAGCCAGTTCCAGCATGTCGTCGCCCACGAACTGCCCACGCTCTATGACGACTTCAACCTCGACGCGGACGCGCGCCGGGTGCTCGACGGCTATGTGAAGGAGCTGGAGAACTGGCTGGCCGGGATTCTCAGCTGGCACCACGGCTGTAAGCGGTACAAGGAGGCCGAGCTGCTGGAGGACCGGGCCGGTATCCCCCGCTGGCGGCCACCCGTTCCGAGCGGGCTCGGCACCTCTGCGGCACGGATTCACCTACCTGGGTGGGAACCGGCTCGATCTTTGCCCCAAATGGCGCAGTAACTCGCCTACGGGCGCGCCCGTTTGTCATCCGGTCGATGTGATCGTTTACCGGATGGGGGCCGTGGGTGGCGAGCGGAAACGCACTGTACGGGCGCATGGAGGCGCGAGGCCCGCGCGCGAGGGGGCGCGCGGAGAGCAACCGGGAGGGGGTGGAGTCACGGACGGCGGTGCTTGAGGGCGTCGCCGGATGGGTCCCGGGGGAGCCGGTCCCCAATGGAGCGTTGCCCGCTGAGTGGGAGGTGGATGACGCCTGGATCCGTAGGCGCACGGGCATCGCCGGCCGCCATCGGGCGGCTCCGGGGATGTCCACGGGGGACCTCGCGTACGAGGCGGCGAGGCTGCTGGTCGGGGAGGCGGCTTCGCCGGGGGCGGGTCCGGGGCGGGCGGGGTCGGTGGGGTCAGTGGGGTCCGCCCCTGCGGGGCAGGTGGACGCCGTGGTGCTGGCCACGGCGACGCCGGACCATCTCTGTCCGGGGACCGCGCCGGCGCTGGCGGCGCGGCTGGGGTTGGGGACGGTACCCGCGTTCGATATCGGCGCGGTGTGCAGCGGCTTTGTCTACGGTCTCGCCGTCTGCCATGGACTGGTGGTGTCGGGGCTCTATGAACGGGTGCTCCTGGTGGGCGCCGATGTGTACTCGACCTGGCTGGACCCCCGGGACCGCTCGTCGGGCGTGGTGTTCGGCGACGGCGCCGGCGCGGCGCTGATCGGTGCGGGCAGGGCCGGGGATCCGGGCGAACTGCTCGCCTTCGATCTGGGCAGTGACGGCACGGGATATGACCTGATCACCGTGGTGGGCGGCGGGGCGCGGTCGAGGTCGGTGGCGGAACCGTCCGCCGAGGGCGACGAGTACTTCCGGATGCGGGGGCGGGCGGTCTATCAGCACGCGGTCGAGCGGATGACCGGTTCGTGCCGCTCGCTGCTGCGCACGGTGGGCTGGGACGCCGCCGACGTCGACCATTTCGTACCGCACCAGGCCAACGCCCGGATCCTGCGGGCCGTCGCCGAACGGGTGGGGATCGGCGCCCGGAGCTGTGTCACCCATCTCGACCGGGTGGGCAATACCGGCGCGGCCTCCATCCCTCTCGCCCTGGCGGACGCGGACGCGCGGGGACGTTTCCGCGCGGGCGACCGCATGCTGCTGACCGCCTTCGGCGGCGGCCTCACCTGGGGAACGGTGGCGCTGCGCTGGCCGGCGACGACTGCGCCCGCGACGGAAACGCCCGCGACGGAAACGCCCGCGACGACCACGTCCGAGGCCGTACGGCCCGAGAACGCACGGGCCACGGCCCTCGACGGAAGGAACGGATCATGACGCCGACGGCTGAACGGGGGCGCGAGCAGGGGAACAGGCAGGGGAACAGGCAGGGGAACGCGCAGATGGGCGGACAGGAGAGCGGGACGGTCGCGGTGACCGGGCTCGGGGTGGTGACCCCCGCCGGTCATGATGAACGGTCCTTCTGGGAGGGGCTGTGCGCGGGGCGGTCGGTGGCCGGGCAGCGCCCGGAACTGGCCGGAATGCCGGTCGACTTCGCCTGTGCGGTCGAGGGCATCGATCTCGACGCGGTGATCGGCGGTCGGTCGGTCTGGCGGATGGCGCGGTTCGTGAAGCTTGCGCTGATCGCGGCCAGGCAGGCCGTGGCGGACGCCGGACTCGACCCTGTGAGCTGGGACGGCGGCCGGGTGGGCGTGGTGCTCGGCGTGGGCGTCGGGGGCGTCTCCGTACTCGTCGACAACGCGCTGAAGCTCCAGGCGGACGGCCCACAGGCGGTCTCCCCCGTACTCGTGCCGATGATGATCCCCAACGCGGCGGCGGGAGAGGTCGCCATCGCGCTCAAGGCCCGGGGGCCGAGCCTGGCCCCGGCGACCGCCTGTGCCTCGGGGGCCACCGCGATCGCCGTGGCCAGGGATCTGCTGACGAGCGGTCAGTGCGATGTGGTGGTGGCCGGGGGCGCCGAGTCCGTACTGACCCCGCTGGTGGTGACGGCCTTCGCGCGGATGGGCGCGCTGTCGACGCGTACCGGCGATCCGGGCGGGGCGTCGCGGCCGTTCGCGTCGGACCGGGACGGGTTCGTGATCGGCGAGGGCGCCGCCATGCTCGTCCTGGAACGGGAGGCCGACGCACGGGCCCGGGGCCGGGTGCCGCGCGCGCTGCTGGCCGGCGCGGGCGCCAGTACGGACGCGCACCACCCGACGGCGCCCGCGCCGGACGGCCGGTGGGCCCAGATGGCGGTGGAGGCGGCGCTCCGGGACGCGGGGTGGAGCCCGTACGACGTCGCGCATGTCAACGCGCACGGCACGTCGACGCCGCTCAACGACGCGATGGAGGCGACACTGATCGACCGGGTCTACCCGCACCGGCCGTCGGTCACGGCGCCGAAGGGGGTGGTGGGGCACACGCTGGCGGCGGCGGGGGCGATCGAGGCGGTGGCGACGGTGCTCACCCTCGAACATGGCGTGATTCCGCCGATCGCCAACGTGGACGCGCCCGCTGTCGAGTTCGACCTCGACTGTGTGACGAAGGAACCCCGGCGGCAGTGGGTGGAGACGGCGGTCAGCCACTCATTCGGGTTCGGCGGGCACAACGTGGCGCTGGCGTTTCGGCAGGCCTGACGACAGGTCACATCAGGGAGCTGATCGTACGAATGTCCCATGGTTCTGCGGGTGGGAGAGTCGTTTCTTCGCCATTGATTGATCGTTATACCGGCGTGAGTATAAATATCAACGCCGTTGTCGTGAACTCGGTGAATCAGGCGGGCTCAACGGACCCGACGGTGGATCCGCTGACGCGCGTGCTCTTCGGGGAGAACTTCGACCGGGAGCACGCGCCGTGGCGTCGGCTCGCCGCCGCGGCGCCGTTCCGCCGCCGGCCCGGTGCCTCGTCCGGGGAGCGGCTGGCGATGGCGTACGAGCGGCTGCGCACCGTCAACGACACGCTCGACAGCCCGGCGGAGCTGGTGGCCGACCCGCGCGGGCTCGCCGCGCTGCATGAGTGGCTGGGCCCGGTCGATCCGGCCTTCACGACGGTCGCGGGCATTCACTACAACCTGTTCCTCGGCAGTCTCCTCGACCACGCGGAGGGCGAGAAGGAAGTGGCGCGCGGCACGGCGCGGGATGCGGTGGGCTCGGCGGATGCGGCGGATGCGGCGGATGCGGCGGATGCGGCGGATGCGGCGGAACTGGCCGACTTCTTCGCGCTGCGCCGGGTCGGCACCTTCCTCTGCACGGAGGTGGCGCATGGAAACGACGCGGTCGCGGTGGAGACGACGGCGGCCTACGACCGGGAGCGGGACGGCTTCGTCCTGTGCACGCCGCATGCCGGGGCGCAGAAGTTCATGCCCAACACCAGCCCGGTGGGCGGCCCCAAGTCCGGTGTGGTGGCGGCCCGGTTGCTGGTGGACGGTGCCGATCAGGGCGTTTTTCTGTTTCTGACGCCGCTGACCGATGCCGTCGGGGCGCTTCCCGGCGTTCGGGTGCGCAGGCTGCCCGCGCGGCTGGGCAGCCCGGTGGACCACTGTCTGACCTCGTTCGACCGGGTCTTCGTGGGGCGCGACGCGCTGCTGGGCGGTGCGCAGGGGCGGATCGGCGAGGACGGTGTGTTCCGGAGCGAGCAGAGCAACCGCCGACGGCGTTTCCTGACCTCGATCGGGCGGGTCACGGCGGGCAAGCTCTCGATGAGCGCGTGCGCGGTCGGTTCGGCGCGGGTCACGCTGGCGCTCGCCGTGCGGTACGGCGGGCACCGGCGGATCTCCGGTTCGAGGGGAGGGGAGCGGGTACCGGTGTTCGCGCACCGCAGCCATCACGGCCCGCTGGTCGGAGCCCTGGCCATGGTCTTCGGGATGACGTTGCTGCACCGTACGGCGCTGGACGCCTGGGAGTCGCGTACGGAAGCGGGTACGGCCGAGGCCGAGCGGCTGGTGGCCGTCGCCAAGGGCTGGATCAGCTGGCGGGCGCGTGAGGTCATCGTGGAGTCGCGGGAACGGTGCGGTGCGCAGGCGCTGTTGGAGAACAACGGCATGACCGAGCTGCTGGCGGGTATCGAAGGCGTCATCACGGCCGAGGGCGACAATGTCGCGATCTACGCGAAGGCGGCGGCCGAGATGCTGTTCTCGGCAGCCCTGGCCCCGGGGCCGGGGCCGGGTCCGGAGCAGGGTCAGGGGCAGGGACCAGGTAGGGAGCCGGTTGCGGTTTCGGGTCCGGAGCCGGGGGACGGATCGTACGGTCCCTCGCGCCGCGAGCTGACCGACCCGCTGTTCCTGGACGGTCTCCTCGTCGCCGTCGAGGCCGTATGGCTGGCGCGGGCCCGCCGCCGGATGAGCCAGGTGCCGCACGGCGACTCGCTGGCGCGGTGGAACGCGGCGTCCGGGGCCGCGCTGCGCGCCGTGGAGGCGTACGCGTACCGGCGCGCGTCCGAGGCGTACGCGGTGGCGGTGGCAGGACTGGAGCCCGGCTCGTCGCCCTCGTCGCCCTCGTCGCCCTCGTCCGGTTCCGACACGTCGACGACCTGTGCCCATGACCTGCTGCGTTCGCTGCACCGGCTCTTCGCGCTCCAGTGGATCGACCGCAACAGCGGCGATCTGCTGGCCGGTGGCCGACTGGCCCCCCGTCATCTCGACGAACTGCCCGAGGCCGTCGAACAGCTCATCTCGCGGCTGGCCGGCCATGCCCCCGCCCTCGTCGAGTCCTTCGCGCTGCCGGAGGAGATGTTCGCCGACTGGCCCATCTCCGGGGCCGGTTACGTGGACGCCTACGACGACGCGGAGGGCGCGTGGCACGCCGTACTCGCCGTACCCGTCGCACCCGCTTGAAACCACCGACCCCTTCAACCGACCCAACCCCTGAAAGGACATCCCATGAGCGAGATCCACCCGAAGATCACCGAGGTGCTGACAGCGACGTTCAAGGTGCCCGCCGCGGAAATCATCCCCGAGGCCACGATGGACAGCCTGGAGATGGACTCCCTCGCCGTCGCCGAGTTCGCCGTCATCATCAAGGAGACGCTGGGGATCGACGCCGACTCGGACTCGCTGCTCAAGGGCGCCACGCTGGCGGAGATCACCGCGTTCCTCGACGGGGCGCGGACGGCGCGCACGGCGCGCACCGCGCACGCGGGGCACGCGGCGCACGCGGGGCACACGCTTCGCGCGGTGCACACGGTTCACGTGGCGGGCACGACTCACGCGGTGAGCACGGCGAGCGGCGTCAGCGAGACGAACGAGGCCCCGGTGGGCGTCGGCCGATGACCGGACCCGCCATCGCCATCACCGGCCTGGGGATGATCACCCCGGCCGGGAACGACACCGATTCCACCTGGCACGGCGTGTGCGAGGGGGTCTCCCCGGCCCACCGGGTGCCCGAACTGAGCGGCTGCGCGGTCGACTTCGCCTGTACGGTCGAGGGCATCGATCTCGACGCCGCGATCGGCGGGCGTACGGCCTTCCGGATGGGCCGGTACGTGAAGTTCGCGCTGCTCGCCGCGCGCGAGGCGGTCGCCGACGCCGGACTCGACCCGGCGAGCTGGGACGGCACCCGGGTCGCCGTCGTGGTCGGGACCAGCAGCGGGGGGTCCGCCAGCCTGACGGAGCAGTCCGTCGCGCTTGACCGACGCGGGCCCGAGGCGACCTCCCCGTCCGGCATCCTGCTCACGATCCCCAACATGCCGGCGGCCGAGATCGCCATCAAGATGCGGGCCACCGGACCCAGTATGGCGCCGTGCACGGCGTGTTCCTCGGGGGTCACGGCGCTCTCCGTGGCGCGGGACCTGCTCTCCACCGGGCAGTGCGACATCGCCCTGGCGGGGGCGACGGAGTCCATCGTCTTCCCGGTCGCCATAACCGGGTTCGTGCGCTCGGGCGCCGCCGCGCTGGCGGGTCCAGGCGATGACCCGGCGCTGCTGTGCCGGCCCTTCGCCTCGGACCGCGCGGGGCTGGTCCTGGGGGAGGGCGCGGCGATCATGGTGCTGGAGCGCGAGCAGGACGCGCGGGCGCGCGGCGCGGGGCCACGCGCGCTGCTGGCCGGCGCCGGTGCCACGACCGACGCGCACCACCCGACGAGCCCGCACCCCTCGGGCGCCGTCGCCCAGCGCGCGGTGGAGGTGGCGCTGCGCGACGCGGGCTGGCAGTCCGGTGATGTCGAGCATGTCAACGCGCACGGCACCTCGACGCCGCTCAACGACGCGACCGAGGCGGCGCTGATCAGCCGGGTCTATCCGCACCGTCCGCCGGTCACGGCGCCCAAGGGCGTGCTGGGGCACTGTATGGGGGCGGCGGGCGCGATCGAGGCGGGCCTGACCGTGCTGACGCTCCAGCACGGCGTCGTACCGCCCATCGCCAACCTGGACGCGCCGGCCGTCGAGTTCGACATCGACTGCGTGACCAAGCAGCCGCTGCGCCAGCGGATCGACCGCGCGGTCAGCCACTCGTTCGGCTTCGGCGGGCACAACGCGGTACTGGCGCTGCAACGCGCCTGACCCGCGCCGCCGCACGCCGTCCCGCACGCCGTCGTACGTACCGCCACACGCCGTCGTACGTACCACCGTGCTCACCGCCGTACGGACCGCGTCAGCGCGCCCTCGTACCGCGACAGTGCGCGCGATGCGCCGGTGCACACAATGCGCCGGCGCACGGAATGCCGTCCTCCAGCCACGCGCCGGGGGGCGGCCTCCCCTCACTCTCACCCCGGAGGCCCCACCATGAGCAGGCACCCGCCGCTCCGAGGACGTACCGCCGTCATCACCGGCGCCGCGCGCGGCGTCGGCGAACAGCTCGCCCGGTCCCTCTCCGAGCGGGGCGCCCGGCTGGCGCTCGTCGGCCTGGAGAAGTCCGAACTCGCCCGTGTCACCGAGTCATTGACGGGCGAGGCGGAGCACTGGCACGCGGATGTCACCGACGCGGCGGCCATGCTGCGTACGGCACGGCTCGTCGAGGAGCGCTTCGGTACGGTCGACGTCGTCGTCGCCAACGCCGGGGTCGCGGCGGGCGGACTCTTCCGTCACTCCGAGCCCGACGCGTGGCGCCGCGTCATCGAGGTCAACCTGATCGGCAGCGCCAACACCGCCCGCGCCTTCCTCCCCGCACTGCTGGACTCCCGCGGCTACTACCTCCAGATCGCCTCGCTGGCGGCCCTCGCCCCCGCGCCGATGATGACGGCCTACTGCGCCTCGAAGGCCGGGGTGGAGTCCTTCGCGCACACCCTGCGCACCGAGGTGGCGCACCACGGGGTGGAGATCGGCGTCGGCTATCTCACCTGGACCGACACCGACATGGTCCGGAGCGCCGAGCAGGACTCCACGCTCCGCGAGCTGCGCTCCCGTATGCGCTGGCCCGCCAACCGCACCTACCCGCTGGCGCCGGCCGTGGACCGCCTCACCACCGGCATCGAACGCCGCGCCCGCCACGTTTACGCCCAGCCCTGGCTCCGCGCGGCCCAGCTTGTCCGCGCGGCCCTCCCGCCCGCCGCGGCCCGCCGGGCCCGCCGCGCCCTGCCCGCCCTGGAACCCGCCTCGGCCGCGACCCCCACCACCCTCCTGGGCGCGGGCGGAGCCGCGAACGAGGTCGGCGGCGCAGACGGCCCGCGGTAGTCCGGCCCGAGAGCCGGGCCTCTCATCAGGCCGCGTCGGCCGCGCGTCCTGCCTCCCGGGACATACCTCCCAGGGACGGCACATGTTCATGGTGCACGTTTCGTGCGTCGTGCATACGCTGGGAACTCCCCGCTCATCCGGCGGAAGCCGCGTGGCGGAAATATGATGAAGATGAGGCTTGAGCGAGAGGCCCCTCTGTACTCCGTTGCGAGGAACAACTCACAGCGGTCCACCAACGGACGTACCTCGGAGCGGTGCATGACCCGGCGTCGTCCCAGCCGGTCGGCGAGCGCCGACGACCTGCTGACCACTCTCGGCCGGCTCACCGCCCAGGCGCGGCGGCGGGTGGAGCTGCAGCACGCCCGGGTGGAGCTGGCGGAGGCCCTCCAGCGCGCGATGCTCCCGCCCTTCCTGCCCGCCGTACCCGGACTGCGGACCGCCGCCAGATACGCGCCCGCGCGGGACGGTCTGGATATCGGCGGCGACTGGTACGACGGTTTCCTGCTGCCCGACGGCGCGCTCGCGTTCTGTGTCGGTGATGTCCAGGGCCACGATGTCGAGGCGGCCGTGATCATGGGGCAGGTACGGATCGGTCTGCGGGCGGTCGCGGCGGCGGCCGGCGACCCCGGGCAGGTGCTGAGCCGGGCCAACGATCTGATGCTGTCGGTGGACTCCACCCTCTTCGCGACCTGTACGTTCCTCCGCTTCGACCCGGTCACGCGCGTGCTGGAGAGCGCCCGCGCCGGCCATGTGGCCTCGGTGTGGGCCGCGGCGGACGGCAGCTCGGGGGTCGCCGAGGACCCGGGCGGGCTGCCGCTGGGCATCCTGCCGGGGGAGACGTACCCGGTGATCCGCCGCCGGCTCACGGACACCGGGGCGTTCGTTCTGGTCACAGACGGTGTGGTGGAAGGCCCCGCGTTTGCTGTCGAGGACGGTCTCGGGCGGGTGGCCGCACTGGCGAGTGCGGCGGTCCTGGCCGGCGAGGCCGCCCGTGACGGTGCGGACCCCGGCGCGCTGGCCGCCGAAGTGCTGAAGGTGGCCGAGCTGACCGGTCACTCGGACGACGCCGCCGTGCTCGTCCTCTGCCATGACTCCGTACCGGAAGGTCCCGTCGGCGCCTACGGTCCGGGGTGACGCGAGCCCTCCGGCAGTGCGTGTCACGGCGTACCCGGGCGGCGGGCGTTGTCTGATGGCTGATGTGGTCCGTACCGAGGAAGTCCGACGTCTGTCCCTGGCCGTTCCGCGGATTCTCGGCGTCGCCGTCGCCTACTACGGGGCCGCACAGCTCGGCCTGCTGAAGCAGCTGGTGATCGGGGGCGCGGTCGTGACGCCTCTCTGGCCGTCCTCGGGGATCGCGCTGGCCGGCCTGCTCTTCCTGGGCCTCGGGGTGTGGCCGGGGATCTCGCTCGGTGCCCTCTTCACCATCGTGACGCTCGGCCCCATCCACCTCTTCGACATCGGGATCATCGCCGCGAGCACCCTCGCGCCGGTCTGCGCCTGTCTGATGCTCCGGCACGTGGGCTTCCGTACGGAGCTGGACCGGCTGCGGGACGGGGTCGCCCTGGTGTTCCTGGGGGCGCTGGCGGGGATGCTGATCAGCGCGACCCTGGGCACGGCCATGCTGGTGATCGGTGGCAAGCTGCGGGGGGAAGGGTTCTGGCCGGCCTGGTCGGCGTGGTGGGCGGGCGACGCCATGGGGGTGCTCGTGGTCACCCCCATGCTGCTGATGCTGCGTGGGGCCCGGTGGCCCCGGGCAGCGGACTTCCGCCGCTGGCCGGAGGCGCTGGCCCTGCTGATCGTCGCCGTCGTAGTGACGCCGCTGGCCACCATGAGCGCCCTCTCCTTGCTCTTCCTCGTCTTCCCGGTGCTCATCTGGGCCGCGCTGCGCTTCCAGCTCGCGGGGAGCGCGCCGTACGCGCTGTTCGTCTCCGTACTGGCGATCTCGGAGGCGACCGACCTCGTCGGGGCCTTCGCCCACCACACTCTCATCCAGCGGATGATCGCGCTCCAGGCCCTCAACGGGTCCGTCGCGCTGACCTCGCTGCTGCTGGCGTCGATCGTCACTGAGCAGCGGAACGTACGGCTGAAGATCGAGCAGGCGTGCGTGGAGCTGGCGGACCTGGTGGCGCACCTCAGCCCGGCGGAGTCGCCGAAGCGGTGGCGGCCTGGCCGCGGCAAGAAGCCCGGGAAGAAGCCCGGGGGCGGCTGATCCCCGTCGGCCCCTGTCGCCCCGCGACCGACGCCACAGGACGTCCGACGAGCCCGACGAAGCCCAGAGAGGCGAGGAAGCGCACCATGCCCCTGACAGGAGCGATGTTTCTCGGCGCCGAGCGGCGGACCGGCCGAGGCCCGGCGGTCGCCTCGATCGATCCCCGTACGGACACCCCGCTGGAGCCCGGTTACGGCTCCGGCACCGCCGAGGACGTCGCCCGCGCCTGCGAACTGGCCGAGCAGGCCGCCCCCGGCTTCCGCGCCACCTCCCCCGAGCGGCGGGCGACCTTCCTGGAGCGGATCGCGGACCGTATCGAGGCGCTCGGCGAGGAGCTGATCGTCCGGGCCGTCGCGGAGAGCGGCCTCCCCGCCGTCCGGGTCACCGGCGAACGGGACCGTACGACGGGGCAGTTGCGGCTTCTCGCCGCCGAGGTGCGGTACGGCGCCTGGGCGGAGGTACGGATCGACCGGCCCCTGCCGGACCGCGTCCCCGAGCCGCGGCCCGATCTGCGGGAGCGTCATATCGGCATCGGGCCGGTGGCGGTGTTCGGCGCGAGCGACTTCCCGCTCGGCTTCTCGGTGGCGGGCGGCGACAGCACCGCCGCGCTCGCCGCCGGCTGCCCCGTCGTGCTCAAGGCGCACAGCGCCCATCTGGGCACCTCGGAACTGGTCGGCTCGGCCGTGGCCGCCGCCGTACGCGAGAGCGAGCTGCCGGCAGGCGTGTTCTCGCTGCTCTTCGGCTCCGGCGCGGAACTGGGCCGGGCCCTGGTCGCCGACCCCCGGATCCGGGCGGTCGGCTTCACCGGATCGCGGGCGGGCGGCGAGGCGCTGATGCGTACGGCCGCCGCCCGCCCCGAACCGGTCCCGGTGTACGCGGAGATGAGCAGCGTCAACCCGGTCTTCCTGCTGCCCGGCGCCCTCCGCGACCGGTCCGCCGCGCTGGTCGAGGGGTTCATCGGCGCGCTCACGGCGGGCGCCGGGCAGTTCCGTACCCGGCCGGGGCTGCTGGCCGCCGTCAACGGACCCGAGCTGGCGGAGTTCCTGGCGGCGGCCGGCCGCGCGGTGTCCGCGCAGATCGCGCGGACGGTGCAGACCCGCGCCTTCCATGACGCGTACGAGCGCGCCGCGGCGGCGCTGGCGGCGGTCGAGGACGTACGGGAGATCGCCGCCGGACAGCCGGGTGAGGGCGCCAACACCTGCGCGCCCCGGCTGTTCACGGTCCCGGCCGAGACGTTCCTGGGCCGGCCGGAGCTCCAGGACCAGCCGTTCGGCGCCGCCGCGACCGTGGTGACCTGCCGTGATACGGCTCAACTCACCGAGGTGGCCCGCGCCTTGCGGGGCCAGCTGACCGCCACGGTCCACCACGGCACGGGAGACCGGGACACCGCCGCCGCCCTGCTGCCGCTGCTGGAGACCAGGGCGGGCCGCGTCCTGTACGACGGCTGGCCCACGGCGGTCGAGGTCAGCCACGCCATGGTGCACGGCGGTCCGTACCCCGCCACCTCGGACGTACGCACGACCTCGGTCGGCACCCTGTCCGTCCGCCGCTTCCTGCGCCCGGTCTGCTACCAGGACGTCCCGGCCGACTTCCTCCCCGCCGATGTCTCCGACGGCAACCCACGCGACCTGCCGCGCCGGCTGGACGGCGCCCGGGAACACCGCTGAGCGCTTCGGCCGCGCCGACCGCCGAGCAGGCCCCGCCCCTTAGTGGTAGACGGGGAACGGCGTGGTCGCCGGGCTGATGAGCGCCGCGTACGGGTCCTCGTGCCGGCGATGACGGCCGGACTGACCACTGTCGGAGGGCGGGGTACGGGGCGTGAGCAGCCCGTCGTTGGCCAGGGTCTGTACGCGGAGCAGCAGCGCCCGCAGGTCCAGGCCCAGTTCGGCGGCGACCGTCTGGAGGTCGAGGCCGGACTTCCAGCTCCACAGCAGGACGGAGTCCATGCTCGCCGACCAGATCACGGTCTCCTCCACGGCGGGGGTGTGGAAGACCGTGGGCGCGGCGACCGTCTGCGCGTCCTGCGGCATCGAGTCCGGCTGCGGGGGCATCTCGCCCCGGGGCTGCGGCAGCTGGACCTCCGACACCGAGAAGGTGTCGACGCCCGGATCGTGCATCGGCGCCTGCGTCGTGGGGGTCTGCGAGGGCTGGGCCGGCGGTGTCTGTGGTGGCCCCTGCGGGGCCTGCGGTGTGAGCGGTGGCGGTGGTGGCTGCGCTCCGCGGATCAGGAGTTCCTCGGCGACGGAGCGGGCGTCCTCCCTGCCCACCGTGCGCCGCGCCACCCGCACTTCCCGTTCGTTCAGCCCCATCAGGTCGGCCACCGCGCCGTCGTTCCCGACCGTCACGGAGAAGGCCGCGAGCGTCCTGCTCCGCTCGGCCTGCGCCTCGTCCAGCACCGACTGCGCCTGGCGCACACGCTCATCGCTGGCGCAGAACGCTTCGGCCAGGACAGTGTTCCGCTCCCAGAGTTCACGTGGATCCACGTGCGTAACAACGTCCATGGCGCGCACAGGAATGGACTATCTGTTCAATTGCACCCAAAGGGCCTAAAGATAGAATAAGGGCCAGTTGGATCAGATCCTTCATGAAGATGTCATTGAATGACAATCTCCGGGTGGCGGCGCCCATCCCGGGGCAGCAGCCGGCGATCGGTCGATCAGCGGGCCGTCTCCCGTACGGGGACGGCGCGGGACGCCTGCGCGGGGGTCCGTTCGGACGCGGTTTCCAGTGGCCGGCGGGACCAGCGGCCCGCGAGGACCGCGCACACCATCAGCTGCACCTGGTGGAAGAGCATGAGGGGAAGGATCACCGGGCCCGCCGAGGCTCCGAACAGTACCGCCGCCATGGGCAGCCCCGTCGCCAGGCTCTTGTTGGAGCCGCAGAAGACGATGGTGATCCGGTCCTCCCGGCTGAACCCCAGGCGCCGCGCGGTGAACGAGGTCACCGCGAGGGCCAGCGCCAGCAGAAGCGCGGCCAGCGTCAGCAGACCGGCCAGCCGCACCGGAGTGATCTGCTGCCAGATGCCTTCCGCCATGCCCCGGCTGAAGGCGGTATAGACGACGAGAAGGATGGAGAACCGGTCCAGCAGGCCGATCCGCTTCTTGTGGCGGCCGATGAACCCGCCGATCCAGCGGCGCAGCAACTGCCCGGCGACGAAGGGAAGCAGGAGCTGGGTGGCGATGGCCACCGCCCCATGCGCCGAGAAGCTGACGGTGGAGCCGATGAGCCAGGCCGCGAGCAGCGGGGTGGCGACCATGCCGAACAGGCTGGAGTACGTACCGGCGCAGATGGCGGCCGGGACATTGCCCCGGGCGGTGGAGGTCAGCGCGATCGACGACTGGACGGTCGAGGGGACGACGCAGAGGAAGAGGAGGCCGGTGTAGAGCTGGTCGGTGAGGAGGAGCGGTACGAGTCCGCCCGCGGCCAGCCCGAGCAGCGGGAAGAGCGCGAACGTACTGGCCCCGACCACGAGATGGAGCTTCCACTGCCGCAGTCCGTCGACCGCCTCGCGGGTGGAGAGCCGGGCGCCGTAGAGGAAGAAGAGCAGCGCGATGGCGAGGTCGGCGGCGCCGCCGACGGCCACGGCCGCCCGGCCGCTCGCGGGCAGCAGCGCCGCGAGCACGACCGTGCCGAGAAGGGCGACGACATAGGGGTCGACCGCCCTTCCCAGCCGGCCCGGCCACGACATCAGCCAGGACTTGGAGGTCACGTCATTCACCGTTCTCGCCTTGGTACGGCGGATGCCCGATCTGCCCGATCTGCTCGATCACACCACCCGAGCCGGAGCCGGAGCCGGAGGACGGGCCGGAGCCGGAGGCCGGGCGGGAACACGAGCAGGGCCCGGCCTGATCGCCGTTCCCGTTCCCGTTCCCGGACCCGTTCCCGTTTCCGTTTCCGTTCCCGGATCCGTTTCCGCGTTCGGAGACATCCCCGGTCTGTACGTCGATGGCGCCACCACCCCCGTCGTGGTCGCTGCCCGCCGTGCCCTTGCTCCTGAACAGCATGTTGAGCGTCCGGTCGACCTCCAGCCACGAGTCGGCGTGGGAGTTGTCGATCACCAGCAGGCCGACGTTACGTCCGGCGACGGGCCCCGACCGCTCGGGCTCGTCGTCGTCGGCCTGTGC
Organism: Streptomyces scopuliridis RB72; assembly: GCF_000718095.1. Classification (GTDB taxonomy): domain Bacteria; phylum Actinomycetota; class Actinomycetes; order Streptomycetales; family Streptomycetaceae; genus Streptomyces; species Streptomyces scopuliridis. The sequence continues at coordinate 143,349 of NZ_JOEI01000003.1, forward strand.
GATGCCGGCACCGCACAGGACGCTTGTCGTCGCCGCGACGAGGACACTCGTCGTGGAGACTCCCCTCAGGAGGGGTGTTTTCTTCGGAAGTCGGTGCCGGCCGGTGCCGGACCGAAGGAAATGAGAGGACAAGAGGAAATTCCCGCGATCACACCGAGACCGATACGCGGCTGTCGTGGTGTCTGCTGATGTTCTTTTCCAGCAATTCCGTTGATCCCTTGACCCCGATCGCCCCCGTCTCTCTGGTGTCCGGCAGCCGTCCGTCGGCCATTTTCAGATCGGACAGCGCGCCGTCGATCGCGCCGTGCGCGGCGAAAAGGCACGGCGTGCTGTAGATGGCGAGATTGACGCCCAGGTCGGAGAGTTCGGAGAGGGAGAGCCGCGGCGACTTTCCGCCCGCGATCTGGTTGAACAGCAGCGGCTTGTCGCCGACGACCGAGCGGATCTTACGAATCCACTCCACGCTCCGCACGCCGTCGACGAGGACGACATCCGCGTCCGTCTCCGCCAGCGCGGCGGCGCGCCGTACGATCTCCGACTCCTCCGTGGCGTCCGTACGCGCCACCACGAGCATCTCCTCCCTGCTGCTCAGGACCAGGTCGAGCTTGGCCAGATACTCCTCCAGCGGCAGGATCAGCTTCCCGTCCGCGTGCCCGCACCGCCGTGGCCGCTTCTGATCCTCCAGGATCACCCCCGAGGCCCCGGCGCGCTCCAGCCGCTGGACGACATGGCACGCGACCTCGGGGTCCACATACCCGTCGTCGATGTCGACGAGCATGTGATGGCGGGGAAACGCCAGACGGAGCCGCTCCACGAAGGCCACCATGTCGGGCCAGGCGATGAAACCGATGTCCGGCAGCCCGTAATGGGAAGCGGCGAAGCCGAAGCCGGAGACAAAGAATCCGTTGTAGTGCTGGGCCGCGATCGAGGCCGAGTACATGTCGTAGATGCCGATGAGAGGTGTCGTACGAGGTGATTCGACCGCTTCTCGCAAGGCATTGCCGTAGCGCATGGTTCTCCCTCATTCCAGAACCCGCCCGGTCACGAGTTCAGGCGACGTGCTGACGGGCACACATTTACAGAAGACCAAGACTTCGTAAAACGACACACCGCATCGTTGCCCGATCTGGCAAAAAATACAGAGTGATCGATATGTGTGACATTTCAACGAAGTGACGATTCCTCACCGATGCGGACCGACGCCCGGTGAGGTACAACTGCCGTGCGGGAAGTATGACTTGCGCTGAACGGTGGGCGCCGGGGGACCGAACAGGGGGATGGGATGGCCGGAGAGTCCGTACTCGCGAACCTCCACTTCGGACGGGAGGACGCCGAGCGGGACGTCACCGACGGGCTGTTGCTGCGCGGTGGGTTCCTGTCGACGAACGCGACACGCGCGGCGGTGTCCGGCCGGAAGATGCTGATCATCGGGCGCAAGGGGTCGGGCAAGAGCGCGATCTGCATGCGTCTGATGGCGGACGGGGTGCACGGCGGCGGGAAGGTGCTGATCACGCCCGACGACGCCGCGGGGGACGAGATCCGCCGCTTCGAGCTCCAGGGACTGCCGGGAGACTCGGCCAAGTCACTGATCTGGCGGTATGTGTTCGCCGTCAACGCCGCGCGCCATCTGGTGACGCACGCGGCGGACGCGCACGGCCGGAAGGCCGACTCGGTGAAGGCGCTGCGCCGTTTCCTCAAGCAGAACGACGAGCTGCCGTCCGACTATCCGGGTGACCGCCTCGGCGACCGACTGGCCCAAGGCGCACGGGGGTTGCAGACGGCGCTGTCGCTGGAGGCGTTCGGGTTCAAGGCCGGTGTGGAGCTGGCGCACTCACCCTCCGAGGGCGCGCGGGCCGCCCGCCAGCTGGACGTGGTGGAAAGAGGGGTGGCGGACGCCTTCGCCGAGCTGGACTGCGCCGCCGCGCACGAGCCGTTACTGCTCCTGGTCGACCAGTTGGAGCAGGTCTGGTCGGTGGAGCCGGAGAGCAACTCGATGGTGATCGGGCTGCTGCTGGCGGCGAAGCACGCGGCGGGGCTGTACGGACAGGCGGTGCGGTGTCTGCTGTTCCTGCGCTCCGACATCTACGACTCGCTGTCGTTCGGCGAGGGGGACAAGTTCCACGGGGACGAGCTGCGGATCGTCTGGACGGACCACGCCCTGCGGGAGCTCGCCATGGCCCGCGCGCGGGCCTCGACCGGGGCCGCGGGTCTGTCGGCGGAGCAGCTGTGGCGGGAGATCTTCCCGGAGAGCGTGCGGGGAGAGGACACCGCGGCGTTCATTTTCAGCCGCTGTCTGCCCCGGCCGCGCGACGCCATCCAGTTCCTCAACCTCTGCCAGGAGACGGCCTGGCTGACCCATGGCCGCGACCGGATCACGGACACCGATGTCCTCCAGGCGAGCCGGCAGTTCTCCGCGTGGAAGCTCAAGGACCTGGCGCAGGAGTACCTGATCGCCCACCCGTTCCTCGAACGGCTCTTCCCGCTCTTCCAGAACACGGGGTACGTGGTGTCGCGCGCCGCGCTCGGCAGCCGTTTCGAGGAGGCCGCTCAGACGCTGCACCGGCTGTTCCCCGCGTACGCCGAGGCGCTGACCCCGTCCGGCGCGATCGACATCCTGTACAGCGTGGGCTTCCTCGGGGTGCGCCGCGGCAATGACGTGGTGTTCGCGGGCGGCGGTGAGCTGGCCCCCCAGCCGCACGAGGCGGAGTTCCATGTCCATCCGTGCTTCCGCGAGGCGTTGGGCGCCACCAGCGCGATCGACCTCCGCCGCTTCGAGCCGGTGGTGGCGGGCGACCGTATCGCGTCCGGCAACATCAGCTTCGGCGGGGCGGGCAATACGGGGGTGAGCCGTGAGTACCGGCTGCTGGCGGAGCTGACGCGCTCCTGCCACTCCATCCTCTCCCAGGTCGGCCGGGCGGTCGGGATGGCCCAGGACGCGCGGGACGAGATCACGCAGCAGATCGGCCGCGTACTGGACGACGCCGGCGCCGCTCGCCCCCGCGCCGACGGCGGCGGGCACGGCGATACGGAGGGTCATCTCCTCACTGCCGCACACTACTTCAACGCCCTCGCCGCCCAGCTGCGGGCGAGCGGGCTGGACGACGCCACGGGGGCGGGGAGCGTCACGCAGCGGATCGAGGACGAGGCGCGCCGGCTGAGACGGCTGGCGGGCGGCTCCTACGGGAGTTCGGGCGACTCGGGGGGCCGCTGAGAGGCGTAACGGTATAACGCACGTAGGGCTCGGCTGACGGGGTCCTTTGGCGGGGGCTCAGGCGCGGGCGCGCCGGGTCTCCAGGCCGTCGAGGACGCAGGCCAGTCCGCCGTCGAAGTGGTCCTCGCGGGCGCCGCCCATGTCCTGGCCGCGCTGTGCGGCGTACAGCCTGCGCAGGCGGGGGTACGGCGCCACGGCCTGTTCGGCGGCCGGCCACAGCCGCTCCGTCCACTCCTGCTCGCTCCGGCCGCTGCGCGCGAGCATCGTCAGCCACGCGGCCTCGCTGGTGGACACCCCGATGACGAACGAGACAACGGTGTTCACGGCCTGGTCGGCCTCCGCCAGGGAGAAGCCCGCCTCCTCGAAGACGGTGAGCAGGCTCTCGAACAGCCGCATCATGTTCGGACCCAGGTAGGCCATCCCCGCCTCGCCGAGCACGGAGACGATCCAGGGGTGCCGCAGGAACGCCGAGCGCAGGCTGTGGGCGCAGTGGGTGGTGGCCGCGCGCCACCGCGCCGGGTCGCCGGCGTCCGGCAGCTCGATCTCGCCGTAGACCTCGTCCACGACCAGCTCGATCAGCTCGTCCTTGTTGGCCACGTGCGAGTACATGGAGGTGGCACCCGCGTTCAGCCGGGTACCGAGCTTGCGCATGCTCAGGGCGTCGATGCCCTCGGCGTCCAGCAACTGGAGGGCCGTGGACACGATCTGCTCGCGGCTCAGCGCCGGCTGCTCCCGCCGTTGCCGGCGCGGACGGGTCCACACGGACGGGAACGGCTGCTCGTCGGCCGACATGCGCACTCCTCGGTGTCCTGCACTGCTCAGCGCACTCCTCAGTGGCGCCGGCCGCCCAGGATAGCTCAGTGCGCGCACGGCGTACGGATGTACGTACAGTGTGCGGGCCGGGGTCATCGGCCCGAAACGGGGTGCCGGCTTTCGGCAGGTGGCCGTGGCAGTTGGCGTCGCGTGCGGACCGGTGAGAGGAAGGTGGGGAGAAAGGCCCCCGCGAGGACGGCGGCGCCTGTCCAGAGCGTGCTCTGTACGGAGACCAGCTCGCCGAACAGGCCCGCCAGGGCGGAGCCGACCGCGAGCGCGCCGGTGAGGAGGAAGCGGAAGGTGGCGTTCATGCGGCCGAGCAGGGAGTCCGAGGTCATCCGCTGGCGCAGGCTGACGCCGAGGACGTTGTCCATGCCCGTCTTGAACATGGCCAGCAGATAGCCGGTGCCTGCCAGCCAGAGCCCGGGACCGCGGTCGATCAGCGGTACGAGGAGTCCTGCCGGGGCCAGGCACAGGCCGGCGACGGCGAGTGTGCGGCCGTGGCCGAGGCGGTCGGCGACGGGTCGGGCGCAGCGGGCTCCCAGGAGCAGACCGGCGCCGCCCACCGCCCAGAACAGGCCCAGCGCGCTTGCCGGAAGGCCGAGTTCGCGGATGAACAGCACCGGCAGCATGGTGTTGATGATCTGCGAGCCGAGGTTGGCGAGGGCCGCCGTGAGAGCGAGAGCGCGTAGCTCCTTGTTGCCGAAGACATGGCGCAGACCTTCCGCGATCTGGGCGCTCAGCCGGACGGGGTGCCCCGCCGGGGGCCGCGGAGGCGCCGGTGCGCGGCGCAGGGCGGTGAGCCGGAGAGCCGAGGCCAGATGGGCCCCGGCGGTGCATACGAGGGCCACCGGCGCCGTGAGCAGTTGGACGAGCCCGCCGCCCGCGCCGCGTCCGCTCACATTGCCGACGGCGATGAGGGTCATCACGGCGGCGTTCGCCCGGACGAGCCCGTCGCGGTCGACCAGCCGCGGCAGCGTGCTCTGCGAGCCGATGTCGAAGAAGACGGTGGCGCAGCCGGTCAGCACGACGACCACGTACAGGTGTGTGAGCGTGAGGGCGTCGAACCACCAGACCACGGGAACGGAGGCGAGCAGCGCCGCCCGCGCCAGATCCGCGGTGATCAGCACGCGCCGGTGGCGCATCCGGTCCACCCATGCCCCGGCGGGCAGTCCGATGAGGAGGAAGGCGACCGTGCTCAGGGTGGCGAGGGCTCCGACCTGGCCGGGGGTCGCGTCGAGCGTGGTGACGGCGATGAGCGGGACGGCGACGTACCCGATGTTCGTGCCGAGCTGGCTGAGGGCGGTCGCGGTGAACAGTATGCGGAAGTCGGCCACCCGCCAAGGGGAGTTGGGCTGCATGATCCGTTCTTCTCGGTGGTGGGGCGATATCAGGCTGTTCGAACGCGTCGCGCCGGGCCGCGTTCCCGGCCGCGTGTCATGCCGACGCCGATCAGGACGATGACCATGCCCGCGAGGACGCGGGAGCTCAGCTGTTCGCCGAGGACGATCGCGCCGAGGGTCACCGAGACCACCGGCAGGAGATAGCCGACCGTGGCGGTGGTGGTGGGGCCCTCGTCGTCGAGGAGGCGGTAGTTGAGGTGGAACGTGACGCCCGTGCCCAGGGTGCCCAGGATGACGACGGCGATCACCGCTGTGAGGGTGGGAACACCGGGAGCCGCCGGGGCTGTGGGCAGCGCGAGGGTTGTCAGGCCTGTCGCCGCGAGGAGTTGGGCCGCGGAGAGCGCGAGCGGCGCGGTGTCCCGGCCGGTGAGGTGGCGGGCCATGTAGGCGAAGGCCACCGCGTAGCTGGCCGCCGCGCCGAGCAGGACCAGGGCGCCCCAACTGGTCAGTCCGCTCCGCTGCCAGGGCGCGAAGATGAGCAGGGTGCCGGCGAAGCCGAGGAGCAGACCGGCCAGCCGCAGCGGCCGGATCCCGCGTTCCGTACCGAGCGCGAGTCCGATCAGCAGGGACCAGAGGGGCGTCGTGGCGTTGAGCACGCCGGCGACGCTGGAATCCACAGTCTGTTCGCCGATGCCGAAGAGGAAGAACGGCAGGGCGTTGCAGAAGAAGGCCGCCACGATGAGATGGCCCCATGTCGCGCGGTCGCGGGGGAGGCCCTGGCGGGCGGAGTACGCCAGGGCCAGCAGGACGGCGGTCCCGAGAGCACAGCGGATGACGGTGATGTGCAGGGGGGACAGACCCCCGGTCAGGGCGACCTTGATCCAGAGGAAGCCCGAGCCCCACAGCAGGGCGAGAACAGCCATGCGGAGAAGGGTTCTTCGTGAGCCGCTGGGCACGGTGCGCCTCCTGCGGGGTGGGTGGGGAAGGGATACGGCTTTACGGTGTCCCAGGAGGTTGTCGTAAGACAAGCGAAAAGAACTGCACCCACCGTTAAGCTTTCCTGCATGCTTGATATGCGGCGCATGCAGTTGCTGCGGGCGGTGGTGACCAGCGGTTCGGTCACCGCGGCGGCCCGGAATCTCGGCTACACACCCTCCGCCGTCAGCCAGCAGATGGCGACGCTGGAGAAGGAGGCGGGGATCACGCTGCTGGAGCGGTCCGGGCGGGGGGTGCGGCCGACCGAGGCGGGGCGGTTGCTCACGGAGTACGCGGCTCTCATCGGCAGACAGGTCGCCGAGGCGGAGACCGCGCTGGCGGACCTGCGGGCCGGCCGGACGGGACGGGTGGTGGTCCGCTACTTCGCCACGGTGGGAGCCACCCTGCTGGCCCCCGCGCTGGCGGAACTCCGCCGTGAACAGCCCGGCCTACAGGTCGACTTGAGACTCACGGGTTCCGACGATCCGCTGCCGGAGGTGAGGGAGGGCCGGGCCGATGCGGCGCTCGTGGTCCGGCCGAAGGAGCCGGGAGAGCCGCAGGACAGGTTGTCCGTCGACGGCGTACGGTTCGTGCACCTTCTCGACGACACCTACCGCGCCGTGCTGCCCAAGGGGCACCGGCTCGCCACGAAGCGGGTGCTCGAACTGACCGACCTCGCCGAGGAGCCATGGGTCGGCAGCGAGTGGCCGGGCCCGTGCCTCGACGCCATTCTCACCGCGTGCGGCGCGGCCGGTTTCAGTCCGGACTTCGTGGTGGAGAGCGAGGACTACGCCACGGCGCAGGGCTTTGTCGCGGCCGGGCTGGGCGTCAGTCTGGTGCCGGTCACGGGGCTGGCGGGCCACCATCCCGCCGTGGTCGTACGCAAGGTCAGGAACCCGGAGCCGGTCAGGGCGATCTACGCGGCGGTACGGGGACCGGGCCCGGACCCGGACCCGCTGCGCGGGCTGCTCGACGCGCTGCGGAGGGCGGCGACGCCGTGACGCACCGGGCGTCGGGCGAGTATCCGTCAAGGGCGCTTTCGGGGACCCCCGTACGACGTGTCAGGCCGCCAGGTCTCCGACCGGATGGTCGCCCGGGATGTCTGCCTTGTCGGGGCCGTAGTACCGGCGAGTTGAGCGTCTTTCGCCACTTCGAGCGCCGCTCGCGCGAAGACCTGGACGGCACCGGTGTCGTCCCTGGCCCGCCACACCAGGCCGTACTCGATGGGGTCGGCGTCCTCGAACGGGAGGTACGTGACGCCCGGCCGCGCGTAATACGTGGCGGTGTGCGCGGCCGACAGCAGGGCCCCCTTGCCGCCGGCGACGAGCATGAGCGCCTCTTGCATATGGGTGACGGCCGGGCCGCGGCGGATCGGTCTGCCGCTGGGTGTGCGCGCGGGCACATGCTGTTCCAGCCGGTAGTCGGGGAGTTCACCGGCGATCGTCAGCAATGGCACCCCGGCCAGGTCTTCGAGCGACACCTTCCCGCCGGCGGACAGCGGATGACCGGAGGAGACCGCCAGCACGCGCCCCTCCGTGAGCAGGGTGGGGCCCTCGCCCAGATCGTCCTCGCGAATGGGAAGCTCCGTGAGCTGGACATCGAACGCGCCACTGCGCAGCTGCCCGAACGGATCGGAGAGCGGCACCTCACAGATCTCCACGCCCAGCTCGGGATGGCCGGCGCGCAGCGCCTCCGCGGCCTTCATCACGATCTCCCCGGCCAGCGGGGTGGAGAAGCCGACATGCAGTACGCCACTGATGCCGCGCGCGGTGGCGGCGGCCCGCGCGACGGCGGCGCCGACCGCGCGGTGGTGCGGTGCGAGGTCGTCACGGAGCTGCCGGCCGAGGGCGGTCAGGGCGACGCGGCGGCTCGTACGGACGAACAGCGGGGCGCCGACCCGGCGTTCCAGGCGCTGGACGAGCTGGCTCACCCTGGCCCGGGACAGCCGTAGCCGGTCCGCCGTGCGGCCGAAATGCAGCTCCTCGGCGAGGAGGAGAAAGCACTCCAGTTCAACGCGCTCCATGGACGCCCCCGGTGGGTGAGCCGGCCGGATCGGTGAGCCGGCCGGATCGGTAAGCCGGCCGGATCGGTAAGCCTGGCGGATCGGTAAGCCTGGCTTACCGAACGTTGCGATCTTCGCCGTTGTTCCCCCATGGCCGCTGATCGATGGTGGCTGAGCCAAGAACTTCCCTACACCATCGAGGAATTCAGATGAGTGCGCGTGACTGGGGCGTGCTGTTCGTCCTGTGCGGTGCGATCTTCCTGGAAGGCATCGACGTGGCCATGCTCAATGTGGCCCTTCCGTCCATCCGCTCCGAACTCGGCCTCTCCACCGGCGAGTTGCAGTGGGTCATGAGTGCGTACGTCCTCGGATACGGCGGCTTCATGCTGCTCGGGGGACGGGCCGCCGATCTCTTCGGCCGGCGCAGGATGTTCGTCTTCTGGCTCACCGTCTTCCTGCTCTTCTCGGGCCTCGGCGGGTTCGCCACTGACGGCTGGACGCTGATCGTCGCGCGGTTCGTCACCGGCGTCGCCGCCGCGTTCATGACCCCGGCCGGACTGTCCATCATCACCACGAGCTTCGAGGAGGGTCCGCGGCGAGACAAGGCCCTGCTCGTCTACTCCGGCACAGCGGCGGGCGGTTTCTCGATCGGTCTGGTCGTCGGCGGGCTGCTCACCGCGGTCGACTGGCGGTGGGTGTTCTTCGCGCCGGTCGTCCTGTCCTTCCTCGTCCTGACCGCCGCGCTCGCGCTGCTGCCCAGGTCGCCGCGGCCGGACCGGACCGGAGAGAGCGTGGATCTGGCCGGTTCGGTCAGCGTCACCGCGGCCATCGTGCTGCTCGTCCTCGGCGTCGAACGCGCCTCCCACACCGGGATCGGCTGGACGCTCGGCACGCTCGCGGCGGGCCTGGTCCTCCTCGCCGTCTTCGTCGCCGTCGAACGTCGCTCGGCCTCCCCGCTCGTACGCCTGGGCATCTTCCGCGGCGGACCGCTGGTGCGCGCCAACCTCTCCGCGCTGCTGTTCGCGGGCGGCTTCTTCGGGTTCCAGTTCCTGGTGGTGCTGTATCTCCAGGAGCTGCGCGGCTGGTCGACGCTCCAGACGAGCTTCGCGATGATCGTCATCGGCATCGACGCCGTCCTCTCGCCGACGCTCACACCGAAGCTGGTGGCCCGGTTCGGCAACGCCAGGGTGATCTTCGGCGGGCTGCTGCTGGCGGCGCTCGCCTACGCGCTGTTCCTGCCGGTCGGCGCCGACTGGACGTATCCGATGATGTTCCCGAGCCTGATCATCCTCGGCCTCGCCTTCGCGCTGGCGTACGGCCCGCTCACCATCGCCGCCACGGACGGTATCGAGGAGCGCGAACAGGGGCTGGCCGGCGGCCTGCTCTACACCTCGTTCCAGTTCGGCGCCGCGCTCGGCCTCTCGGCGGTCACCGCCGTGAACGTCGCGGCCACCGACGGGGATTCGCCGGCGGCGCTGCTGGACGGGTATCACGCCGCACTGGTCGTCCCGCTCGCCGCGGCCCTGCTCGCCGCTCTGGTCAGCGCGTTCGGGCTGCGGTCGCCGAAGGGCACGGCGGTCGCGTACGGGGAGACACCGGCCCGTCCCGAGACCGCCGCCCGCTGATCGCCCGACCAGGCTGATCGCCCGACCCGCGTGAGGAGCCTTTCATGGCCGACAGAGCCAGTGCCTTCGCCGAGATCCAGGACACCTTCTTCAGCTACGTCCGCAGCATCACGTACGCCACGATGATCACCGTCGACCGCGAGAACCGCCCCAGGGCCCGCGTGCTCCTCCCGGTCTGGGAAGTCGTCGACGGCCACCCGGTCGGCTGGCTCGCCGTCCACAGGACCCCGGTCAAGACGGCCCACCTCGCGGGCAACCCGCACACCACGTACACGCGACGACCGGCCGGGCCGGGGCGGTCCCGACAGGTCCGTCAGCGCGGGGCCGCCGTGAGGGGGAGCGTGGTGGAGCGCTCGATCAGGCCGTTGACCGTCTGATCGCCGTTGGCGTCCATGGGCGTGGAGTAGTCGCCGACGGCCCAGAAGGCTCCGGAGTCACCGGCCGGGGCCAGATCGTAGAAGGAGTAGGACGGATACCGGGTGTCGCCGTCGGGGGCCGTGGCTCCGGGCCGCTTGGTCCAGCTCGTGCCGTCGTAGTGCCAGAACACCGGCCACGAGCGGGGCGATTCGGACTGGTCGTTGCCGGTGGCCCACAGACCGCCGCGGCCGTCCGGGGCGATCGCGTGGAGGTAGAGGCCGGCGAGCGAACCGGTGACGTCCTTCCAGGCGGTCCCGTTCCAGTGCGTGACGGTCGGGACGGGCGGGCCGGCGTCGGGACCGTCGGCCCATCCGGCGACGTAGACGCTGTCCGGGGAGTCCGCGGCGATCTTGGCCGTGTCCGTACCGGCCCGCACGGGGGGCTCCTCCATCAGGGTCCAGGTCGTCCCGTCCCAGTGGTAGGTCACCGGGTGGCCGCCGTCCACGGGGTAGCGCATGCCGGTCGCGTAGGCGTCGTCCGCCGACAGGGCGTCGATGTCCCGGATGTCGACCAGACGCGGCAGCGCGAACGTCTGCCACGCGCCGTCGGCGTACGTGTAGAGGGCGTTGCCGCCCTTGAAGAGCCGCCCCGGTACGGCCTTGATCGGGACCTCGGGCCAGGAGTCGTCGGAGGGGCCGGTGGTGGGAACGGTGCTCCAGCGCTCGCCGTCGTAGTGCACGAGAGCCTGGATTCTGTTCACCATGCCGTACGCCCAGACGTCGTCGGCGGCGACGGCGCTGACCGACGACCACTCCCACACGGCGGGAAGCCCCGGGGCGGTGTCCTCGCTCCATCTCTCGCCGTCCCAGCGCATGATGACGCCGTGCTGGGCCTTCCTGCCGACCGCCCAGGCGAGATCCTCGCTGACGGAGGAGACCGATTTCAGGGACTCCACGGGGCTGTTCCCGGAGAGGGAGAGCTCCCAGCCGGGGGTCGTACCGGCAGTGCCGGAGGCGACGGCGGCGGCGTTGGCGACACCGGTGGTGAGCAGGGTGGCGGCGAGGGTCAGTGAGGCGGCAGCGGTACGCAGCAGGTGCTGTGTATGCATCGGTTCGCGTTCCTTTGCGGTGAAAGAGAGAGAGCCTCCGCCACCCTGGCGGCGCATGTACGGACCGTAGGGCGGCCGGACGACCAGGCAGACTCGCGGCGGTGCCGGATGGTTGTAGCGCTCCGATCCGACCGGCCGCCCGTCACATCAGGATCAGCAGGACCGCGATGAGCACGGCGATCACGCCGACGCCGGTTCCCACCACGCAGCCCGGGCTGGTCGCCAGTTCGGAGAGGCGGGTCGCGAGGGCGGGGGGTGACGGGCGGGTGGGGGACGGTTGTTGGGTGGTCGGGGAAGCAGGGACCGCTTGGGGCATTCGAGGAAGCTGGGGCACCTGGGGCACTTGGGGCGGCTGAGGTGCGCGCGGCGCCTGGGGTGCGGTGGGTGCGGTGGGTGCGGTGGGTGTGGCCGGTGGGGACGGTGGGGCCGTGTTCTGGGTGATCACGTCTCGCAGGATCTGCTGCCACACGACCGGCGGCAGGTCGGGGACCTCGCCGTTCCTGGGCGTGATGATGCTCTGCCAGAGCCAGTTGCCCGCCGTCGGATGGCGGTCCCGGCCCATGCGGTGCAGCAGTTCCTGGAGATCGCGCAGATAGCGCTCGTCGCGGGCGAGGGGGGCGACGGCCCAGGTGAAGAGGTCGGCCGCGCGTTTGGCCATGGCTGTTCTCGAAAGGGGCTCCGGGTCCGGCCTGTTCGGCGTGTAGTACAGACCGTTGCGGAGCACCTCCGCGCACAGCTCGTGCCGCATGCCCGTCCGGCGCACCCGGACGCGGTGGTCGCTTCCCAGCTCATCCAGCAGCAGTTCTACGGAGTCCTGCGGCAGATCGGCGGAGCGCAGCTCGTCCAGGAGCAGACCGTCGGACAGCGTCCGCAACCGCTCCGCCAGCAGGCCGCGGTGCAGGGCGTTCCCGCGCCGGTGGACACGCAGCTCCGCGTGGAGTGAGCGCGCTTCGTGGGCGGTGGCGGCCTGGGGATAGCCCGTGGTGGGCGCGGGCGTTGGTGCCGGTGTCGGCGGTGGTTCGGGTGCCGGTTCGGGTGCCGGTGCGGGGGTCGGCGGCGATACGGAGACGGGCGCGGGTTCCGGCTCCGGCTCGGGGGCGGGAGCCGTCGGCGCGGGGGTCGCGGACCGGAGCGGCGGTTCCCGGCGGTCCGCGTACAGGATCTCCTTCAGCAGGAGGCGCCGCCGCGCCCACTCCAGCCGCGCGCCGTCCCTGAGCCCGTCGACCAGCTGCGGCACTCCCGGGCTGTCCGCCGGGTGCGCCAGTACATGGTCCACCAGCCGGGCCGCCGCCATGTGCTCGAACTGGGGCTTGGCCGGCGAACGTCCCATGACCCGGGCCAGCGGACCCGACCCGCCCGCGTCCGGTTCCCAGCGCGGGACGCAGGTCAGACGCAGCTGATGGGTGTCGACCGTGTCGTACGTGGCGAACGTCCACTCCTGGCCCAGCCAGGAACCGAACAGCATGAACAGCCCCAGATACACCAGCGGCACCGCGTCCTGGTCCGGCCAGCCGGGCAGCTTCTCCCCGTCCGTGAGCAGCTCGTCCATGAGCAGCGAGACCCGCTGCGCCGGATCGCGCAGCCACTCCGCGGTCACCAGGATCAGCGCGTTACGGACCGTCGGCAGCTGCTGCCGCATCCCGGGCAGCCGTTTGCGCGCCACCGCGTCGAGCTCCGCGCACTCCACCGCGCGCAGCCGCCCGGCGGCCTTCTCGGCGGACTCCCGGCTGCCCCAGCCGCCGTACGCGAGTCCGAGGCACTGCCGGGTCTTCAGGGTCCGCGGGTCACCGATCAGCACATGGCTGACCGTGCTGGGCCGGCCGCCCCGGTCGGTGGTGGGCCAGCGCTGTACGAGCATGACGTCACCGTCGCGGGAGAGCATCCGTACGACGCTCTGCCGCGGGGCCGCCGTACCGGACACCCACAGCAACGGGCCCAGTTCCCGGCCCAGTTCCTCGGCGCGCTCGGCCGGGCAGGAGTGGGCGACGGCCGTCATGCCGGTGCCCTGGCGGCCCTGGTTGCCGTCCCACCGGAAGATCACCTGGTGCACCGAGCCCGCGGCGCCGCTGCCGCCCGCCCCGCCCCCTGCCCGCTGGGACGGCCTCTGCTCCTGGAAGTCGTTCACTTCGCTTCCTCTCCCACAGATCCCGTAGATCCGTCAGATCCCCCGGGACCCCAGGTCTCCGGCGACCGCGGCGCCGCCTCCAACGCGGGCGCCGTCCCCACGGCGAACTCCTCCGCGCCGCCCGGTACGTCGATCAGTCCGTGCATCGCCAGCAGCGACAGCAGCGGCTCAAGGACCCGCCGGGGCCCCGCCCCCGCCGGATAGCGGCCGTGCTCCTCCTGGCCGCCGGTGGCCGACGCGACATGCAGGGTGCACCGGCGGATCGCGTCGAAGGGCCGCAGCCACGCCTGGCCCGCGTGCCGGCGCAGCAGCCCGTACACGTCCTGGCTCTCCTCGCGCATCAGCGCGGGGTCGAGCGAGGTGGCCGGCGCCTCGTCCAGCCATCGGTCCACGGGTGGCTGGAACCGCAGCAGATCGGCCTTGCCGAGCACCATCGCCGCCGCCACGTCCAGATACGGGCCGCTCTTCGGCAGCCGGTCCAGGACGGTCCCGAAGGCCAGATCGCCGTCCCGGTTGACCTCAAGTCCCCAGCGTTCCCTGGCGTGGTCCAGATGTGGCAGCGGGAGTGCCAGCGCCGGGTCGACGACGAAGATCATGGCGTCGACCCCGAGCAGGAAGCGGAGCGCCGCGTCGGTCCGTACGAGATCCTCGCCGCCGAGATCGAAGAAGGCGACCGGACGGACCTGCCCATGGGCGTCCGTGATCAGCAGGGACTCCACGAAGCGGGCGAAGCCGTCCAGGCCGAGGGCGCCGGTGTGGTCGAGGACCTTGCCGTTGCGCAGCGGCTGCACCCGCTCCCGTACGAACCGGGCGTGCTGCTCCGGGTTGACGGACTGCCACTTCAGGCCGAACGGCTCCAGACCGCCGTCGGTGATCTCCGCGATCATCTGGGTCAGCAGATGGCTCTTGCCGGTGGAGGACTGGCCGACCATCGCGACCGTCAGCGGCCGGCCGTAGGTGAGATAGGGCACCGGGATGAAGTGCTCGGGGAAGTCCGGGTCCGCCGTGCACTTCTGGACGGCGCCGCGCATGACGTCCTGGCGGCGCAGGGAGTTGCCGATGCCGGAGGGGTCGAGCCGCTGGTACTGCATCCTGCTGTCGGTGACGTACAGCGAGGTGAGGTCGAGCTGGATGGTCTCCAGGCAGTACGGGCAGAGCACCTCACCGGCCGCCCGCTCGGCCGCCGCCCCGGGCCCGTCGTGGGCTTCGGCGGCGGGCGCCAGCCGCTTGAGGTGCAGCGCCTGCTCGAACGCCTCCCGGTGCGGGCGCGTCTCGTCGGCGGGCACGGTGAGCGCGAGTCGCCGGGCCGCGCCCGGCGCCAGCAGGTCGAGCAGTCGGCCGGGCGTCGGCCGGTCGGCCGCCAGCGGGGCGAAGGCGCCGCGCAGCGTCTCGGCGAGCACCCGGTGTTCGCCGAGATCGGCGGGCGCCCCGTCGGGCGGCCCGGCCCGGCCGGTCGCCAGCTGGTAGAGCACCTGGGCCGCGCTCCACACCATGTCCCGGGAGTCGGCGAAGCCCTCGCCCCCGCGCTGTTCCGGCGAGCAGTAGGGCGCGCGGCCCCACCGGGTCCTCGGCCGTCCGGCGCGGGCCACCCCCTCCAGCCCCCAGAGCTGGACCGACGTGCCGTCCCAGAGCACATTGGCGGGCGAGATGCCGCGTAACACCAGGCCCTGGCCGTCCAGCAGACACAGCGCCAGCATCAGGTCACGGGCGAAGCGTGGCTGGTCGAACGCGGACATCACATGCGTACGTACGGCGGGTTCGCCGCGCGGCGCGGCGTACAGGAGGAACGGCTCGGCCGTGTCCAGCTCGTAGCCGATGACCTTGGGGAAGAGCGGGGCGTACTCCGTGGTGTCGAGCACCCGGTGCAGATGCAGGGCGGTGCCCGCCTCCGCGTCCAGCAGCGCGCGGGCCGCCGGGTTCGCCGCGGCGGAGCCGGTCAGACGCACCTGGAGGCACTGCTGTCCCTCGTCGTCGAGCAGGCCCTTGCGGATCCACTGGGGCAGCAGCGGATCGCGGCGGGATTCGCGGCCGAAGCGGACCGGGGCGGTGCGGCGGCGCCCCGAGGGGGTGGTGAAGGAGAGGGTGGTCCGCTGCGGACCGCCCGGCTCCACGAGGGGGGTGTGCGCCGGAGGGGAGTGCGGGGTGCTGGTCACCGGCGGTCGCCGTCCTTTCGTCGGTACGGGTGCCCCGGGCCGTGGTGCGTGTGCGCCGGGCCTCGGTACGTGGGTGCCGAGCGGCGTCGGTACGGGGTGCTGGTCACCAGTGCTCGCCGTCCCCTCGTTCGTACGCGTCCACCGCGTCCACCCGGTCGGATCCGTATGCGTCCAACCGGTCGGACTCGGGGCTCTGGCGCGACCGGACGGTGTCCACCACCCCCATCCGCAGCGGGGTGAGCCGGATCAGACCCGCGTACCGCCCCGACGCGGTCCACAGCGCCTCCTCCGGCCGGCCGGAACCGCTCGTACGCCAGGCGTTCTCGACCTCGCCGCGCACGGCCTCCGGGGCGAATCTGATCCAGACCGCCGCCGCCGGGTCGCGGCTGAGCAGGGCGCCCTGCTCGGGTGAGGAGAGTTGCACCACGATCCGCCGGTCGGCCTCCGCGCCGACGAGTTCGGCCACCCGGTGCGGGTCGGTGCCCAGCAGATTCGCCGACGTCGTACGGGTGCGGTGTGCGGCGGCGAACGGGGGCGGGGCCAGCACGCCGTTGCGCTGGAGGTGATGACGTGCCGTCGACAGCAGCTCGCGGACCCGTGCCTCGGTGCGTCCGACGGCGAGCGTGCCGGCCTGGCCGCGTTCGACGGCGCCCCAGTAGGGCGCCATCGCGACCAGCGCCGCGTCCGTCAGATCGCCGGCCAGGGTGGCGACCAGTTCAGGACCGCCCTCGCCGCTCTCGCGGTCCAGCCAGCGCGGAACCCCGGCGGTGCGGTCCGCCGACGGGTCGGCGGGCCGGGCGGTGCTCTTCGTCCCGGCGGGCTCGTCCCAGGAGGGTCCGTCCTCCCAGGCGTACGCGCTCGCCCAGTCGGTGTCCTCGTCGTCGGCCGTGCCGAAGGCGTCCGGCTCCAGGGCCGAGGCGCTGGTCAGCCAGTCGTCCTCGGCGGCCGGCTCGGCGCCGGCCGTATCCGCGACCGTCGGCCGCTCCGGCTCGGGCACCGCCTCGGCGTCCGCGGCGGCGGCCGTCGCCCGCAGCATGCCGGCCACGGACCGGGCCGCGTCGGCGCAGTACAGGCGTTCCTCGGCGGCCCAGTGCTCACGGACCGCCTCGGCCAGCAGACCGTCGAGCCCGTCCAGGGCCCCGCGCAGTACGGCGGTTCCGTGGCCGGCGGCCCAGAAGTCGGCCGCCTCGCCCCAGAGCCGGCGCGTCGTCTCGACCGCGACCCCGAGGCCCACCAGCAGTCCGGCGGTGCCCAGCCAGAGCGGGGGCTCGGCGACATACGCCACCACCACTCCGGCCACCGCGCCGCCGGCCGCCGCGACCCGGGGCCCCATGGCCCAGCGTCCCGGCCGCCCCGCGCCCCGCAGCCGGGCCGTGCCGAGCACCGCCACGGCGATGAACACCAGCGGTACGACGACCGCGAGCGCCGCCAACGGCCCCTGCCACAGCGCCCCGAGCAGCCCCGCCGCGGCCGCCACCGGAGCGACCAACGGACCCGGCACCGGAACGGCGCCCGCCGCCGTGCGCAGGGCCACCGCGTCGGCGGAGTGGTCGGCGAGCTTCGGCAGCAGCGCGGAACCGGGCACCGGCTCCACCCGCCCGGCCAGCCCGGTGAAGCGCCTGGCCACCGCGCGCAGCGCCAGCCCCTGCCCCAGCAGCTTCCCGGCGAACTCCCGCAGGCCCTCGCCGATCCGCTCGCCCACCCCGTCGGCCGACGGCACCCGCAGCCCGAGCGACGCGAGCCGGGCCGCCGCCTCGGCGGCCGACGGCGCGCCACCGGAGCCGCCACTGCGCAGAGCCGTGCCGACGAGGTCCCGGTAGCCGTCGAGCCCCCGGCGCGCCTGGTCGAGGTCCGCCTCGAACGCCTCCCTGCGGGCGCCGCTCAGCAGCCCGGGGAGGGAACGCAGCCCGGCCTGCGCGTCCTCGGCGTCGGCGAGGGCGTCCGCGCAGGCGCGGTACGCGTCGTCCGCGACCCCGCCCGTCACGCGATGCCGCTGGTCATGGCCGCCCCGGCCCGCCACAAGACCCCGCAGTGGCTCCGGCAGATCGACGCCCGACCAGGCCGTCACCGGCAGGTCCGGTACGCCCGCGCCGTCCTCGCCCGCGATGCCGTCCTCGCCCGCGAACCGGGTGAGCGCGTCGCGCCAGGCCCGGTCGCGCACCTCCGGCGGCAGATCCTGCTCCAGCAGCCGCACCCCGGGCGCGGCGACGGCGTCGGGCAGCGATCCGAGATCGTCGAGCACCCGCAGGAAGACGTCCGGCACCGACAGCAGGTCCACCAGGACCGCCAGCGCCTCCGGGTCGTCGGGCGCGGGCTGTTCGAGCGCCGTACGGGCGGAGCGCAGATCGCCCGCCCACAGCAGCGCGATGCCGGAGCCCCGCAGCAGCGCGGGCCGCAGCAGCCGCCGGTCCGGCTGGAAGGCCTCGTCCTCACCGGCGTACGAACCGGGCGCGCTGCCCACCAGCAGGACGAGGATCCGGACCTCGCCGATGGCCCGGTAGGCGGTGATCAGTTCGTACTGCCGCTGATGGTCGGTCAGCCCGGCCGGGGTGTCGACCACCAGGAACAGCGGGTGGTCGGGCTCCGGCAGTCCGGCCAGGCCCAGCTGCCTGGCGACCTTGGCCCGCAGGACGGGGGCGGCGTCGAGCTCCGCCGCCCCGGCGCGCAGATCGAGACGGATGACGGTGGCGATCTCCTCGGACGTGATCACTCCGCATCACCGTCCCAGGGGTTGCGGCGGGAGCCGTCGCGGTCGCCGGTGCTGTCGTCGGTGTCGGGGTCCGGCCCGGAGTACGGCCCGGAGTACGGGCTGCGGGGATCGCCGGGGTCGTCCCAGGGCACCGAGGGCCGGTCGGCGCCGCTGGAACGGCCGTTGACACCGTCCCCGGAGGCGCGCCCGGGCCGGTCGTCGTACGCCTCGCGGTCGCCGTGCGCTTCGCCGGTGCGGCCGTACGTCTCGCGGCTGCCGTGCGCGTCGCGCTCTCCGTACCCGTCACCGCTGCCGTACACCTCGCGGTCGCCGCGCGTCTCACGGGTGCGGCCGTACGCCTCGCCGTCGAAGCCGCCGTCGAAGCCGCCGTCGTTGGCGGACGCGCGCCGCGGACGCTCCCCCGCGCCACCCGTACCCCCGGCCGGATACGTGTCGCCGGAAGCGCGCGGCGCGGTGCCCCAGTCGTCGTCATCGGCCACCGCGCGCCGGGGTTCCGGCAGTTCCTTGCGGACACGCGGCTTCGGCGTCCCGCCGCGTACGTGCTCCAGCAGCGTCCGCAGCGTCGGCTGGATGGCGCGCTGGTCCCCGAACTCCGTGTCCAGCGCGGCCGGCAGCGTCTCCGCCCAGAACTCCCACAGCGGCCGTACCCACCCCTCGACCCGCTCGCCGCCGCGCTCCCGGCGGTCCTCCAGCAGCTCCAGCTGGCGCGGGGCGATCTTCTCGACCAGCTCGACGAAGAGCGGATGCGGATCGCTGCCGCTTCTGGCGAGACCCAGCGGCTGGGTCCCCATCAGCTCGCGGCAGTAGTCCTCGACGGTCCGCTCGTCGTCCAGCACGGTCCAGCGTTCGTACGAGCGCAGCAGCTCCGCCCAGCTCGACACGCCGCCGGGGAAGTCCCCCAGCCGCAGCCGTACACCGGGCACGTTCTCGCCCGTCTCGGGGAACAGCCGCAGCCGTACCCGGCCCGGCGACGCGGAGTCGCCGTCGACCACGTCCACCTGGCCGTTCCACATGCAGCACAGCAGCCGGTGCAGGATGGTGCGGCGGTCGTCCTCGCCGCTCACCATCCAGCTGTCCCGGAAGCCGAGCCGCTGCCGCCACCGCAGCACGTCCTGGGCCTGCTCGGAATCCTTCGCCCTGGCCCACTGCCTGAGCACCTTGCGGGCCTCGGGCACCTGCGTGAGGCTCATCTCGCTGCGGAAGAGGACCACGGTGATCGAGTCGCTCTCCACCCCCCGGTACTCCACGGAGTTCTTGGCGTCGGAGGGCAGCCGCAGCGCCTTGCCGAGGTACTCCTGCACCTCCTCCACGGCCTGCACGCGCGGGTACGTGACGAGGGCCCGCAGCGGTCCGGTGCCCTCCGGGGTGAAGCCGACCGGCAGCAGCCCGGTCAGCTTGCGGCCGAACAGGTCCAGCGCCTCCTTGCTGACCTGGTCGGTGGCGTCCGCGTCACCCGCGGCGGCGGCCAGCAGGGTGCTCATGGACGGCAGCAGCGGGCGCTCCTCCAGCTGTTCGCCGCTCTCCGCGAACAGCCGCGTGATCCGGCCCTCCAACTGCGCCTTGACCACCGCCACCGCGCTGTCCGGGCTGCGGCGGCTGAGCGAGTGGACCCGGCGCCAG
This sequence comes from Streptomyces scopuliridis RB72, assembly GCF_000718095.1. Taxonomy (GTDB): domain Bacteria; phylum Actinomycetota; class Actinomycetes; order Streptomycetales; family Streptomycetaceae; genus Streptomyces; species Streptomyces scopuliridis. Next base: position 163,391 of record NZ_JOEI01000003.1, read on the forward strand.
GTGTCCCCGTCGATCATCTTCAGCAGGAGCGTGGCCTCGTCGTCGTTCTCGCGCAGCCCCTCCCGGTGGATCATCCGGGTGACCAGGTCCTCGTAGAAGTGGTTGAGGGTGCGCTGCGGCGGCAGCAGATACGAGATGCCGGTGCGGTCCTCGTACAGTTCGAGGCCCTTCTGCGCGGACACCTTGCGTTCCAGGTCGGAGTGTTTGCGGAAGGAGTTCACCAGCCGCCCGAGGTCGGTGCCCGCCACGTCCGCCTGGGGCTGCCAGCGCTGCTGCTGTTCCCGCCACGCCTCGTGCCATACGGTCCGGCTGCGCCACTGGTACCAGGTGTCCTGGTCGCGGAGGGCCGCCTGTACCTCGTCGTCGCCCCAGCGTGCCGGGGACATGCCGGCGAGACGGCCCTTGATCCGCGGGCTCTTGGGCGGCTGTTCGGTCACCCCCGGCGGGCGCTGCGGGGCGGTGGCGCGGCTGTTGAGCATGCCCAGGAAGCCGAGCCGGGCGATCGGTTCCTCGCTGCCGGGGACGCCCCTGACGACGCGTTCGGCCAGGAAGGGGTCCACGCTCTGGAGGAGCTTGTCGATGGCGGGGCGGGGGGCGAACCGGTCGGCCATCGAGGCGGCCTGACGGTCGGCGATGGACTGGAGGTCGGAGAGCAGCCGCTGCATGTCCGCGACCCGCTCGCCCAGCGCCTGCTCGATGGCCTTGCTGCCGCGCGGCAGCGGATCGGGCTCCGGCACGGTCAACTGCTTGCGTTCCCACAGCTCTTCGAGGTACGAGTCGGTGAAGAGCTGACGGATCAGCGGCACCGCCTGCTCCCGGAGCGCGGCGCGGGGCCGCTCCACGAGATCGGTGACCGCCTCCCGCAGCAGCCGGCCGGCCACCAGATCGGCCAGCTGGTCCATCGGCGCGGTCATGGAGGCGACGAGGCTGGTGGAGACGCCCTGCCGGCCGATGCCGGTGGGGGACAGCGCGCTGCGGTGCACGCCCCGGTTGATGAAGCTCGCGGCGAACGTCTGGAAGTCGTCGTCGGCCGCCGTCGACCGGCCCCGGGAGCGGCCGTCGCCCAGCTCGGTGCCGATCAGCGACATCACCAGGGAGACGATGGAGCGGCGCAGATCGTCCTGGCGGATGCCCGCGGTCGGGCTGAACAGGAACGCCGTGGGCAGAATGCCCGTCCGCAGCCGGATCGGTGTCGTGCCCGGGTAGCGGATGCCGAGTCCGGACTCATGGTCCAGATCGCCGATCTCCGCGCCCTCCGTCGGTGCGTTCTGCCCGTCCACCAGCCGGAAGAGATCGACCAGCGCGCGGGCCGCGTTCAGCTCCGCCTCCCGCCCGCCGCCGGCGGCCGAGGAGAACGAGGACGGCATCACGACCAGCGGGTAGATCTTCACCCCGTCGAAACGGCGCAGCTGGAACGCGTAGTTGATCAGATGCAGATAGTCCAGGAAGATCCCGGCGCCGGTGCCGCCGGCCACCGAGAAGGCGACGAACACATCGCAGCCGTTGACCTTGCCGCCGCCGAGCTCGCTCAGCTCACCGGCCGACCTGGCGATCGCGTCGATCGCCTGGAGCAGCGGTTCGAGGACCGGCGCGAGGCTGTGCCTGAGCGTGGCGAACAGGGCGGCGCGCCCGACGGTGGGCAGCTGGCCCGCGCCGTTGTGCAGCGGCGTGACCTTCGGCTCGTCGATACGCGGCGGCAGCCAGTCGGCGACCTCGTCGCGCAGGCTCGCCCGCAGCATCTTGGTCACCTCCGGTGAACTGTCGAAGTTCGGCAGCAGGTTGTGGGTGGCCCGGGAGGTACGGGCGTACGCGGCCCGCAGCGACGGGTCCACGTTGAACTGCGGCAGCCGCTGGAGGTCGGACTCGCTGTAGTCCGCGTACACGAACTGGAGGCAGTCGGGCAGCTGGTAGGGGGCGTGGCCGCTCAGATGGCTGAGCGCGACACCGTCAGGACCGCACAGTTCGGCGCGCAGTTTGCGTTCCAGCTCGGCGCCGACCAGGCCACCGGTTCCGCCCAGGCCGACGAAGAGCATCGGCTGGAAGATCTTCATGGGGTTTCCTCCCGCTCGCGGCCGTACCTGCGGCCGGTCCGTCCTCGATACGTCTGTGGATTCCTCGCGGCGTTACGGCCGCGACGCGGTGCCCGTGTCACAGGTACGACTCGTAGGTGCCCGAACTCCCGCCCTCACCGGTCGCGGGGGTGGTGGTGGGCGTGGTGGTCCGCGACCGCGAGGGCCGCGGCCGGCGGGGCCTGGGGGTACGGGTCTCCTCGCCGAGCGCGAGGCTCAGCGTGTCGGTCAGCGGGACCTGGCCGTTGGCGGGCAGCCGGGTCCGGCCGCCGCCGCGCGTGCGCAGCACCGCGCCGCCTTCCGGGCTGCGCTGGACGGCGTACGGGCCGTGGCTGCGCCGCTCGATGCGCGGGCTGCGGTGGGGTTCGACGACGGCGAACTCGTACCACTGCTTGTGTCCGTGTCCTGCCGGGTGCTCGCCGAGGATGTCGCCCCCCTCGGAGACCAGCCGCAGCACCAGGCCGAACGGGTCCCTGCGGGTGCGGCGCTGGCGCAGCCAGGCGAGGGCCGCCACGACGACGAGCGCGGCCACGACGACGGCGGAGAGGAACGCCCACCAGTACTTCTCCCAGATTCCGGGCTCCGGCGTCACGTGTACGGAGAGCGGGGAGCGCACCAGCGTCCGGTCGTCGTCGGTGGTGTCGACGACCGTGACGGTGCCGCCGAGCCGGAGCCCGCCGTCGCCGAGGCGGTCGCCGAAGACGTCTTCGGGGGCGACCTCGACCGTCACCTTCCGGGTCACCGACTCGCCCGGCTTCACCTCGATCTCGGCCGGGGTGACCGAGAGCAGCCCGTCCTGGAGGTCGGCGACGGACAGCCGCAGGGTGTGCGGGGTGTCGCTGGTGTTGTGGACGGCCAGGGTGCCGGTGACCGAGGAGCCGGGGTGGGTGGTCGCGGCGGGCAGGGTGAGCGCGGTGGTGACGGGCAGCACGCCGGGCGCGATCTGGCCGGCCTCGCTGCGGGTGTCGGCGCTCAGCCCCGAGGCCGTGAGCGTGCCGCTCACCTTCAGCGCGCCGTCCGCGCTCTCCGGGATCTCCACGGAACCGGTGAAGGAGCCGTCGCTTCCCTTGGGGTCGGTCCCCTTTCCGTCGTCGGTGAGGCGCAGCTCCAGCGGGGCGAAGCCGTCCCCGGTCAGCTCACCGCGGACCCGCAGCCCCTCGTAGTCGCGCGGGTCCTTGATCTCGTACCCCTCGCGGGTCTGCAACCGCATGGTCACCGTGGTCTTCTCGCCGGCCTGCGGTGACGGCGGGTCCATGGTGATGGAGCCGCGCAGCTCGCCCTGCCACAGCACGCTGACGCCGACGGGCAGGGAGCGGTGCCCCTCGGGCGCCTCGGCCTTCACCTTCCAGATGCCGGGCACGGGATCGACGATCTTCAGCGCCTCGACCGTGCCGCCCCCGCCCGCCAGTTCGAACCGGGAGTCGCGGTACGTCCCGGAGGTGGGCACCTCGTGGCCGCTCGGGTCGAGATAGGTGACCGTCACCTCGGGGTCGCCCTTGTCGACCACGATGCTGCCGACGGTCGCCAGCGGCGAGATCCCGATCTCCAGGGTGGCGGGCGGCCGGTTGCTGGGTCCCCGCTGGTAGCGCAGGCAGTGGGCGGCGGCGAAGATCTTCTCCAGCGTCGGCCCGACGTCCTTCGCGCCGGAGACCTTGCTCGCCTTCGGACGCGCGGAGGGCAGCTCGACGCAGCCCTTCTGGTAGCCGCCGGCGGCGATCCGGTCGAGCTGCTCCTTGTCCGGGGCGGGCCCGAATCCGAGCGGCCAGATCTGAACCTGCTGCTCGGCCGCGTTCTTCAGCTCCAGCTCCAGCTGGCGTTCGCCCTCGGCCTCGCGGTGCGCGGGATCGCCGTACTTGGGGCTGCCGGTGACGTCCATCTTCCCGTCGGTGAGCAGGAACAGCACGCGCGGCACCGACGGGTCGGTGCCGGTGCTGAGGTCGTGCACGCCCTGACGTATCGCGCTCGGGAAGTCGGTGCCTGTGCCCTCGCTCTTCTTACGGCTGCGCAGCTTGCCGACGCACGCGCCGACCGACTCGCGGCCCGCCGCGTCCAGCGTGGTGCGCGGGCACACGGGGTCCACCGCGCGCTGGTCACCGGACTCGGCGGCGGCGAAACCGAAGACCGTGACGTTCGAGGACGAGGAGACGTCACCCAGCGCGATCCGGGCGGCGGCGGCCTTCTCGGCCTTCATGTCCTCGGGCGCGAGACTGGCGGACTCGTCCACGGCGACCGCGTAGTTGACGGAGGTGAAGGCCGGCTCGGACGCCGCCGCCGGCACCGGCCGGGGACCGGCGGGTGCCAGCAGGGACACGAGCACCGCTGCGCCGCCCAGCGCGGAGACCGCGCCGCGGCGCGCCCAGCCCTTCCTTGTCCGCTCTCTTCCCCTGAGTGTTCCCACGGCCGTCCCCTTATTTCGTCTCTGCGTGGTCTGCGCGGTGTGCGTGTAGTGGCGTGGTGTGCCGGGTGTGCCGGGTGTGCCTGGTGTGCGTGTGGTGCCGGGCGGCGCGGGTCAGCGCGCGGTCAGACTCCAGATCAGTGCGAGCGCCGCCGCGGGGGCCAGCGCGCTCACTCCCCAGCGGATGGCGCGGTACTTGGCGGACAGGATCGAGCTGACGTCCACGGCCTGTATGAGCAGCCACCCGGCCGGGTCACGCCCGGCCTCGGTGACCTCGGCGGACAGCCGCGCGAAGTCGTGCGGGGCCAGCAGATCGCCGAAGTACGTCACCCCGTCCTGGGCGCGGATCGTGCCCGTACGCGGCATGAGCGCCCGGACCAGCGCGGTCACCGCGATCGCCCAGAGCACGCCCGCGACGACCAGCGTGGCGTCGGCCGCCCCGTGCCAGTCGGGCGCGCCGTGCCGGCTGATCAGGAACGCGGGCAGCGCCAGTGCTCCGGAGAGCAGTACGGCGGCCTTCGAGTCGGCCCGGCCGAGGTCCTCCCTGACCGTGCTCAGCAACCGTTCCGCGATACGTTCCCCCGCCCGGTCGTTCCCGTGCAGACCCCCGTCCGGCACGGGCCCGACCGGGTCGGAGGAAGCGCGTGCGCCGCTGTCGGCGGTCATCAGTCCTCCTCCGCCCAGGACCATCCGTCGTCCCGGCCGCGGCTCCGGCGGCGCGGCGGCTCCGGTACGGCGTCCTCGTCCTCCGGCGGGTAGGGCCCGCGCCCGGCCCGGGAAGGCGGTGCGTCCTCCACCCAGTCCGGGGTGAACGGCTCGGCCGCGGGCGGCTCCAGCCGCGGGGTCTCGCGGCGGGCGGGCAGGGAGCCGATGGGTCCCTGGACGCGGTGGCGGCCCCGGTTGAGCAGCTCCAGCGCCTGTGACTCCACGTCGTTGGACTGGATCTGGCCGCTGGCGACCATGTCGAAGAGCCGGTCGACGCGCTCCTTCTCGTCCTGCCTGCCCTCCTGGCGGATCTTCTCCAGGAAGTCCTTGGCCGCCTGGGGTTCGGCCGCCAGCATGTAGCTGAGCTGGTCCAGCTCCCCGCCCTGGAGCATGGCGCGGAACCTGCTCTGGTGCACCCGCGTCACCTCGGCCGAGGCGTGCGCGTCCCGGATGTCGTCCATGTGGTGGATCGTTCTGTCGTCCACCCGCAGCCGTACGTACAGCCGTACCCGCAGGCCGAACTCGGCGCCCAGGTCGTCCCAGCGCCCGCCGGCGCAGTTGCGGGTGATGACGCGGTCGGCCTGTTCGGCCTGGGCCACCGGGAACTCCGAGGAGACCTCGCGCAGCCGCTCCAGCGTCGGGGCGGTGAGCCGCTGCGCGACATCGGTCACCACCTCGGTGGCGACCAGATGGGGATCGGTCACCGTCCAGTGGATGTCCACCTCGGCCTTGAAGAAGGTGGTGCCGCCCGCGGCGGGCAGCTCCATCTGGAGCGTCGTCACGAACGTGCCGAGCGCGATCTCGCAGATGGTGCGCGGCCGGGCCAGCGCCGGCTTGTCGTAGTGCTGGATACCGGAGACGGTGGCCACGCTGTAGCCGCCGTTCCGGTAGAACAGCACCGAGGCGGTACGGGCGCCCGCCTGCCGGAACGGTCCCGTCGGCGCGTACTCCCGCAGGAACGGGCCCGCGGGTCCCGAGCCGTCGGCCGCGCTCCGGTCAGCCGCCGCACCCCGGTCCGGCGCCACGCCCTCGTCCTCAGCCATGCCTCTCCTCCTCGCCCGTCCGGTCCGGCGACGGGACGGCGAGCCACCACAAGGAGCGCGCCTGCGCGTCGGGGAGCGGATTCTCCGGATCGTTCATCATTCGGCGCAGCAGCCAGTCCAGCCGCCGCCGGTCGTGCTCCTCGGCCGCCAGCGCGGGCAGCAGCGCCGCCAGCCCCGGCCGGGCCCACTCGGTGCCGTCCTTGCGCACGGCCGCGCGCAGCAGGGTCTCCAGCGCGTCCATGGCCACGTCCTTCGACCGCGGGGTGTTCAGCGCCGTCCACAGCAAGTCGGCCATCGGGCGGACGAGTTCGGGGCGGGTGGCGGCGAGGGCGAGCGGCAGCGGCCAGTCGCCGCGGTCGCCCAGCGGGGAGCCGGGCTCGGCGGCCGGTACCTCGTCCACCCCGGTCACCGCCAGCCGGACGGTGGTCACCAGACCGAGGTCCTGGTACGCCTCGCGCCGGTGGTGGGTCCAGTCGGCCATCCGCCGCAGCACCTTCGCGACGTCCGGCAGCGCCAGCAGCCGTACGGCATTGAACGAGGCGACCGCCAGCTGGTCCCCGTCGTCACGGACCCCGATCCGGGCCAGGGCGTCCAGCGCGTCGTCGGTCGTCGCCGCGGCGTTTCCGTAACCGAGCGCCATCGCCGCCGTCCAGCGCAGCGACTTCGACCCGTACCTGCTCCAGTCGTCGACCAGCTTCCACACCGCTTTACGGTGCGAGGCATGGCCGGCCGCCTGGTCCATCGTGGTGGCCGCGAAGATCCGCCGACGGGGGGTGGCCGCCTCGGCGAGCGGCCGGATCAGCTCCGCGTAGCTGTGGTCGAAGTCCCGTACGCACAGCTCCCCGGCGGCCACCGCGGCGCGCATCCACACATGGGGGCGCGGGTCGTCCGACAGCAGCCGCAGCCAGCGCACGACCGGCGCGCGTACGGGGAAGTGCCGGTCCCAGAGCTCGGCCAGCACCGCGGCGGGCAGGGCCGAGCCCCGGTACCAGATCAGCCGGGCGTCCACCTCGGCACCGGCCACCTCGACCCGGCCGTCGGTCAGTTCGGCGCGCGAGAGCGCCAGATCGGATTCCGGGTCGTCGCAGAACAGCGGGCGGGCCGGGGTGTTGTCCGGATCGCTCTGTACGGACAGTTCCCAGGTGAGCAGATGGGCGGCGGCGGCCACGGCGCTGTGCGGGGCCCCGCCGAGTACGGCGAGCGCGATACGGAACGCCACGGGGTGGAACAGCGCCGCCGTGCCCGGCCGTCCCGTGCCCGGCCGTCCCGTGTCCCCGTCCGTGGCGGGCGGGAGCGCGGCCAGTGCGCGGTCCACCCCGGCGAACCACTCCTGGGCCTGGCCGGCGGCGAGGCTCCGGCAGCCGGACAGCAACTCGTCGTAGGAGAGGTCTCCCAGCAGATGCCCGGCCAGCAGCGAGGCGAGCAACTCGGCCTCGGCGGGGCGCAGATCCTTCAGCCCGACCGCGTCGCGGACCTCCTCGCGCTGCGCCAGCTCCTCGGCGGCGGTGAGCAGGTCTTCCGGGCGGGGGTCGTCGTCCGGGCGGGGGCCGTCGTCCGGGGCTCCGGCGGCGTGGTCCGCCGGCCCCTCCCGGCGTTCCTCCAGCTTCTCCCGCAGCCGGGTGGTGAGGAGTTCCTGGGTGGGCGCGGGCGGGCAGATCATTCCGTACCGCCCGGTGAGCAGCGGGTTCGCCGCCGACCCGAGCGTCACGACGATCACCGCGAAGGCCTTGCACCCGTCCAGGGCCGCGGCCAGCCCGTCCAGGTCCATGGCGTCCGGCGGCAGCGAACCGGGCTTGGTGAGGGCGAGTTCCAGCAGATACCCGGTGCCGTGCCGGTCCTCCGCGCCCTCGCCGCCCAATAAGTCGGCCAGCCGCCGCACGCCACCGTCCGGACCGACCCGCGACACCCTGGGGCCCGACCCGGGCTCCGTGCGCGCGCCGGCCGTGACCTCGTCGAGGAGGGAGAGCGCGGTGCTCGTACGTCCGGTGCCGGGCGCGGCGCCGAGGACGAGTAATCGGCGGGCGGTGAGCGCGTTGCGCAGCCGTACGTACCCCTGCGGTTCGACATGGACCCGGCGCAGGGCGCGCAGTTCGTCCTCGGGCACGGGGCCGCTGCGCATCCCCGCACCGGACGGGCGGGAGTCCAGCCGCAGATGGATATCGCCGATATGGGCACTCTGGATGAAGGAACGGTCGAAGCTGTTCAGATCCCGGCCGGTGTCGAACAGCATCCGGGTGGAGTGGCGGGCCCGTGAGGCGGCGGCCAGATCGGTGGGTCCGTCGTCGCCCTGCTCCTCGGCGAGCGGATCGCGGGTGTGCTCCTTGAACCGCCCGGTGACGCGCTCCCGTTCCCGCTCGCGCTCTTCCTTCTCCCGCTCTTCCTTGTCCCTCTCCGCGGCCTCGCTGCCGGCGGAGCCGCCGTCACCGTCGGCGCGGCCCTCTTCTCCGCGGGGCCTGTCGTCCTTGGGCCTGTCGTCCTTGGGCCGGTCGTCCCTGGCTCTGGCCTGGTCGTCGGGCTGGGGTGCGCGTTCGGGGGCTCCGGCCGGCCGCTGTTCGTCGTCGGACATGTGGCTCAGCCCTTCCGCTGCTCGGTGATCCGTCCGATGTGCACGGGCTGCTGGTAGACGTTGTCGGAGTGCTGGGACATGTCGCCGTGGACGGTGTAGTGGGCGCGGGGGGTATCCGTCTCCGAGGCGGGCGGCGTATCCGAGGCGGATGGCGTCTCCGAGGCGGGCGGCGTATCCGAGACGGATGGTGTATCCGAGACGGGCGGCGGACCATCGGCGGGCGCTGCCTCCGCCGCCGTCGGCGGATCACCGGCCGGGATCACCGGAGCGGGCCGCCCGGGAAGGTGGAACCAGGCGTTGACATCGCCTTCCTTGATCTTTAGGCGGGCCAAGGCGTAGTGCGCGGGCTCGATGAACTTGCCGCCGCTGCTGACCACGTCCTCGTACAGCGCGTCCGAGACCACCAGCACGAGATCGGCGCGCTCGGCGTCCAACAGCCGCCGGGCGACGGGGGAGTCGGCGAGGCGGCACGCGAGATCGACCGCGCGCCCGCTGATGCCCCGGTCGTCGTGCCGGACCGGGCCGACATGCATGCCCACCCGCAGCCCCAGCGGTACGCGCAGGGCGCGGTTCTCGTCCCGCAGATTCTCGTGCACCTCGACCAGCCACAGCCCGAGCAGCCGCGTCACCGCGATCCGGCCGGCCACCGCCAGCAGCACACCGTCGCCGCGGTCCTCCATATGAACGGCGTCGCGCGCCACTTTGGCGTGGGTGAACGCCGCCTCCAGAACCCGGTAGATCCGGGCCCGCATACGTGGCTTGTCCACGTCGTCGTACTCCCCGGAGCGCCGCGCGTCGACGCTGATCACCAACTCGTAGCGCGCCTCGGCGACATCCATCGCGTCGTGGTCCACCCCGTGCCCCCTGTCCTGTTCGCTTGCCGTCCCCCCTCAGCTTCGCGCCCGGGACGAAGGCCGTCTGTAGCCGTTTACACACACCGGCCCGGACCTCCGCCCCCGTTCTCTACTCCGGTCTCTCCTCGTGATGACCGTCGGCGAGGAGGGCGAGCAGAGCGGGGTCGAGGATCTCCACTCTTCGGTTGCCCGTGCGCACGATCTGCTGGCTACGCAGCAGCCGCAGGGCTTTGGCCACGGCTTCCCGGGTGGCCCCGACGGTGGCGGCCAGCTCGTCCTGGGCCAGATGTACGACGGTGCCCGCGGGCGCGGTCCCCGTGACGGAGGGGCTCGTTACGGACGGGGGCGCCGCGGAGGGGGGCGGTACGGAGGAGGTCGGTACGGTGGGCGCGTACGGGCCGGAAGGTTCGGCCCGCGACAGCTCGGTGAGCCGGCTGGCCAGGCGCTGCAGAACCGTGAGAGAGGCGAGCGCCGACCGCTCCTGGTCGGCGCTGCGGAGCCGGAAGGTGAGCTGGCGTATCACCAGACCGCTGACCCGTGGGTGCAGCGCGAGAAAGCGGCGGAACGCGTCCCCCGCGATGACCTGGGCCTCGATGGGGCCGAGCGCGCGCACGGTGGCGCTGCGGGGATGGCTGTCCAGCGCGGCCATCTCACCGAGCAGTTCACCGGGGCCGCGCAGCCCCAGAATCAGCCGGGTGGCTCCCCGGTCCGTCGCCACGGAAACGGTCACCCAGCCCTGAAGTATGATCACGACGTGAGTGGACCGGTCGCCCTCCGTCAGGAGATGGGCGTCGGCCGCGTAGCGCTTCCGGTTCCCGAGAGCCATCACGCTCTCGTTCTCCCGGTCGGTCAGAGCACGCGCGAACGCCAACTCATCGCCGAGCAGCCCCATGGCCACTCCCCCCACGGCAGTCAGGACGCTGTTTTTCGTTGGCGTTGATGGTCCCAGAGTGACGTACTGGTTGGAGCGAAACGCGCCACCTTGCCCATACTGGCCGGTAATTACCGAACTGCCAGCTAGACCACCCAAGCGCCCCGAGCCCCGGTCACCCCGCCACCCCCCGCACCACCCCGCCCACTCCGCCTGCCCCGCCCTCGGATCCCACCGACGACCCGAAGGTCAGGTCCCCCCACACGAGCGAACCGGGCGCGCCGACGGGACAAACGGGCAGCGAAAGCAGACTTGGCGGAAACTCGGGTTTCGTCCAGCCGAGGACGGACGCGTGTGCGGCGTCCGCCGCGGTCCGGGACCGGGATCAGGCGGCCGGCTGCCAGCCGAGGGCCGGGCCGAGCTTGGTGGCCATGTCGGTGAGGATCTGTACGTAGTCCTCGTGGTCGAAGGTGAACGGCAGCGCGAACGCGACCTCGTCGACCTCCCGGAACGCGGCGTGGGCGTAGAGCTGTTCGGCGAGTTCGGCGGAGCTGCCGACGAGATCGGGCGCGAACATCAGGCGGGCCGGCCCCTGTGGCGTGGCGGTACGCGGCAGCCGCTGCCGGGCGTACTCCTCGTACTTCGCGCGCTGCTCCGGCGAGGCGCTGTCGGTGGGGATGACGACGAGCCCCTGGGACACGCGGGCGCGATCGCCGTCGGGGTGGTGGGCGCGGAAGGCGCGGATGTGCGAGAGCTGGATCTCGGCGAAGTCCTCGGACTCCTCCGCCTTCACGACGCTGCTGGTCAGGAAGTTCATACCCTGCTCACCCGCCCAGCGCGCCGACCGCAGACTGGCCCCGCCGTACCACATACGGCCCGCCAGGCCGGCGGCGTGCGGCTGGACGCGGTCGGAGAACGTTTCGACGCCCTCCGTACCCCTGAAGTCCGTGGCCGGCTCCCCACGCAGGAACGCCAGCAGCCGCCGCACCCGCTCGTAACTGAAGTCCTCGGCATCGGCGGTATCGGGATAGAGCGCCTGCTTCACCCGCTCGTACCGCATCGGCGGGCCGACGCTGATCCCCGGATGGAGACGCCCTCCGGACAGGATGTCGACGGTCGCCAGATCCTCGGCCAGTCGCAGCGGATTCTCCCAGCCCAGCGGGATGACGGCGGTGCCCAACTGGATACGGCTGGTGCGCTGGGAAGCCGCCGCCAGCACGGCGACGGGCGAGGAGATGCCGTACTGCAGATGCCGATGCCGCAGCCACGCACTGTCGAACCCCAGCCGCTCACCCAGCTCGATCACCGCGAGCGTCGACTCGTGCCCCCGCCCCGGATCGGCCTCGTCGAACAGCCCGATGGTCAGAAACCCCAGCTTCCGCAACGGCTCGGAGGTCGTCGGCACAGGATCCCCCCTCGTCCACGGCACACTGTGCCGTACAACAGCGTCCCCCCGATTGTCGCAGGGCCGTAACAGATGCCCAGCATGGGTATCGCTTGACTACGTAATGCCAATGCACCTCACCAATGTTCCGCTCGCCGAGTGCGATGGGCGGTCGTCTCGCTACAGTCTTCGCAGGCTCGGTGACACTTAGCAGTGGGGCGGTTGAGTGAGTCGGCGATTCTTCATAGCGCTGGGGAGCGGTCGGTACCGTCATCTCTCCGAGGCCGAGCAACTGCGGTCCGTGCCCAACGACGTTCGCGCGACCACGGAGCTCTTCGCAGCCTTCGGGTACGAGTCGGCGCTGCCAGGGCTCGGCGAGTACGACGGGGCCGAGCAGATCCGCCGGAAGCTGGCTCACTGGTCGGAAGACGCCGCCTTGACCGGGGACGACGTGGTCGTTGTGTACTTCGCGGGCCATGGCTCCGTGGAGGAGCGCGACCGCCACTATCTGTTCTGTTGGGATTCACGAGACGGGGATCTTGTGACGACGGCACTGGCCACCGAGGATTTGGTGCGCATCCTGTGCCGGGGCGACCTGCGGCATCTTCTGCTGATTCTCGACACCTGCGCGGGTGGCGCGGGCGGAGCCGAAGCGTCGGTGGTCGCGCTGCGGACGATCGCGTACCGCAACGCGCACGCCGACTCAACAGGCCTGTGGTTCCTCGCCTCCGCCCGTCGCAAGGACATCGCTGAGGACGGCGCGTTCGTGGCCGCCCTCGGTGAGGCGGTGGAGACGACGACAGGGCGTACCGGCCGACGACAGCAGTACCTCGACCTTATCGAATTGGTGAAGGCGGTCAACGAACGCTTCGAGGGGGACGGACGCGGTCAGCGAGCCGAGTTGGCCAGCGGACTCGTCACAGGGCTGGCTCCCTTCCTGCCGAATGTCGGATACGAGGAAGAACTACCGCCCATAGGCACCGATCTCGAAGTGCAGCGCCGGGTGGCCGCGCGGGACCTCACCGAACACTTCGGACCACGCTCGCGCGGTGTGGAGTTCGAGTCGGAGCAGGGCCTGTCCGTGGCGCTGACCATGTACCGTCAGGCGCTTTGAGCGGCTGTGCTGGCTCGCCACTCCAGTGCCTGCGGCACTTCGCTGAACTCGACCACATGCTCGCCCACGTAGCGTTCCAATGTGTCACGTACCTCGCCGGGCGTCACGTAGAAGAACTCCTTCCTGCTGTTGACGCGGTTGACGCGACGGGACGCGAACTCCTGGTGCAGGCGTGTCTCCAAGCCGACCGCGTCCTTGCTGAAGATGAGGGCGTGCACGTCGAAGCGGAAGGGGACTGCCGCTCCGCTCAGCTCGTAGACGCGCTCCAACGGCTCAAGTCGCCGCGTCATTCCGATCTTTACGATGCGGTCTCCGAACGCTCCTACGTTGGAGATGACGTAGACATATCCGGTCCTCACGTTGGCGGCTCGGGCCTCCACATCGTTCAGTGCGCTCTCGATGTCTGCGAGCTTCGCCTCCATTTCTCTCACCGCTGCGTGGTCCCCGCGCTCTCGCAGGCGCTCAAGCGCGGACTGGTAGTGGCCCATCTCCTTCTGCAGCTTCTCCCGCTCACGGTCCAGTTCCTTTTGAGCGGCTGCTTCTTCCCGGTCGCGGGCCCGGGCCTCGCGCTGTGCTTCCTTCTCCTCTTCCTTCTTCTGCAGGAAGTCGGCCGTCAGCTCCAGTTCCCGGACGCGGGCGCTGTGGTAGGCGTCCGAGATGCGGATGTGCATGGTGGCGCCCAGCCTGGCGACGGTCTCCCGACTCTTGTAGAGGCGGTCCACCAGCGAGGTCAGACGGTGCGGGCGCATACTTCGCACCGCGTAGTCGGCTTCGGCGTTGTAGGCGCGGAGCATGAGTTTGGAGAAGTCGCGCACCATTTTGCGCCCTTCCCGCACCGAACCATTGACTGTCCAGTCCGTGGCCGCCAGGACAGCCCGGTCATTGCGGGCAAGATCCTTGATCTCGGTGCGCAGTGAGTCCAGGGTGCTGCGGTAGGCGATGGCGTCCTGCAGCGGATGGCGATAGGCGTAGATGCCGACCTGCTGGAGCATCGCCGTCTCATCGGTGGTCACGATCTGCGCGCGCAACTCGGTCAGATGAGTCTCTGCATGGAAGGCCTCACTGCGGTGCCGGTCGGCCTCCTTGCGGACGCGCTCGGTCTCCTGCGCTGTTCGGCGGGCGTCTGCCTTGATCTCTTTGACGACGTCGCGGGCTTCACGGAGGATCTCCTCCGCCTCTTCCGATGCCTGTACGCGCAGATCTTCCGCCTCATCGCGGGTTCGCTGCATCAACCGGGCCACTTCCAATGCGTCGGCTCCTTGCGTGGTGGAGATCCACTCGCGCAACTGCTCGACCTCGGCCTGTCCGTCCCGCCTAAAGCGCCCGAGCATCCCACCCCGCCGGGCAGGAGGTACGAGACCGGTCACTGCCGCGTCGGAGGGCGAATGCTGGGCGGCGCCCGGCGCCATTCCGCTCGATGCGCCTTGAGGCACGGATATGGAGTCCACCGGCACCCACAACTGCCAACCGTCAGGCGGCGCCGGCCAGGACGGCTCAGGCTCCCACCCGGGCGGCGGCACCCACCCCTCCGGCGGAGTCGGCCAGCCGGGCGGCGGATTGAATCGGTATTGGTTCATTACGTACCCCCAAGCGCCCGCGCCCGGACGCACCCAACGTGTGCGGTATTCCTCCCGGCCGACGCCGCAGAGAAAGCGCTGACGCTACAGGCTGTAGGTGGCCGAGCACACCCCGAAGGGGAAGTCTTTCGCCCGGGGATGTCCGCGCCCGAGACCGGCCCGCCCGCTGAGACCGGCTGTCAAGGTCGGTCCGAGTGCACCCGGGCGATTAAGGCTGGGGTGCAGTAGGCACGGGCGGGACTTCTGGACGGTGGTGCAGGTCGGGGAACGAGGCCGGGACCGGGACCACGGAGCAGCCGGGGTCCTGGCGCTCTGGCGGGCATCGGTCAGGTTGGTGTTGCGGGTGTTTGGCGGGGTAGTTCCAGCGTGGCGACGGCTCCGCCGGGGGTGTTGGCGTTCGTCAGGGTGAGGTGGGCGCCGATGACTTGGGCCTGGCCGATGGTGAGGCCGAGTCCGAGGCCGGGGCCGTGGTCGCGTACGACGATGGTCGTGCCGTCGACCATGACTTCGACCGGCGCAGCGCCGTGGCGGTGGGCGTTGAGGATCAGGTTGGTGACGATGCGGTCGAGGCGGCGGGGGTCGGTCTCGGCGACCGGTTGGCCCGTCACCGTGATGTCCGTCTCCAGGCCCGTGCGCCGTACGGATGGGGACGACGGCGAGCGTGGCGAGGGCCGCGTATCTGATGTGCCGGTCCAAGGCCTGGAGACTGCGCAGCTCGCTGCCCACGTCCACGCTGACGGCCAGCACGGTGCCGTCGACGCGGCCCGCCGCCCAGATGCGCGGCCCCTGGAGCGGCTTCCTGGTGTCGTACCAGGTCACGGGCCAGGCCCGGGCCCGGGCCTGGGCTCGGAGTCGAGCAGGCGCATCAGTTCGTCCGGCCGGGGTCGCGGCGGCGGCCTGCAGGGCGCGCCGCCCTGCCCCGGCTGCCCTCGTTGTCGCCGGAGAGCCCCATCAAGCCGCCGCCCCCGGCCGAGGCGATCACGGCGGTCGAAGTCCACACCGCCCCAGCAGCACGCGTCCGGACACCACCCGAGTCGGCGGGTCTGCTCGTCGACCGGCGGCAGGGCGGCGAGATCGTCGTCATCCAGCAGGCTCTCCGGGGTCGGACCGATCAGGCGCGCGCGATGCACGGGAGCCCCGCCGACGGCGGCTCTCCAAGCCACCGTGGCCGCATCAGCCCACCAGGAGACAAATTCGTGAGTGGCATCCCGTTGCCGTTTCGCCGCCTTGTTCGCCAGGTCCAGACGGATCGAGACCAGCACCGTCCGGGGGTCATACATAGAACCGAGCCCTTTGCTGCGTTGCTCAATGAGAGAGTCGCTATGTTCGTGCAGTTTCTCCCTGCGCTCCTGTTGAGCCTCATGCTCCCGGAGCAGGACGTCGCCGGCCTCAGCCATGGCCGACAGAATCTTGTCAACTTCCTCAGCATGTACGGTCGCTGAAGGTATGGCCGATGCCCGAATTGAGCCGGAGGAGGCCAGGCGATCGCTCATGACGCACTCCTGTGCGGAGATGGAGGAGACGGGGTCGGATGTCCTTGCGGGTACGCTCTGCTGGAGTGGACCGTAGTTCTCCTGCGGTGGAGTTCGCTCCGGAATGACGGAACTCCACATGTCCGAGTGGCCCCGGCGGCATGCGGGCCAGTTTGGTACTGCAGCCGTACACGGCCTGCCTGAGATCGAACGCCCTGGGGATCTCGGTACGCATCGCCTTGACCTCCGGCGCCTCCGCACCGTTCCACCCTCCGCGATGGCGCGATGTCGTCAGCCGACACTCATTCCGTGGTCGGGCCATTGTGACACCTCCTCATACAGTGCATTGATCTTGCGTGACGCCTTGAGGAATGCGTAGTCGATTTCGCCATCAACAGGTAGGGACCTGCGACTCTTCGTGTCCATCAGGAGCCGACGAGGCGGATCGTTCGTATCGAAGCCAAAGATGTACTCGACGGAATCAATCGATTCGGCAACCTTGCGAAAATAAACCAGCGAAGCCATTGCCAATCTCCTTCCAAATATTCCGTCGTTGCGCTGGCGGCGGGCGTCCTTGAGGATCTCGTGCGTCCATCCTTGTACGGGGCGATCGCTTCGCGTGCTGTTGCCTTTTACGGTGACCTCTTCCGCTCCGCCGACCACCGTGGACTCGGCGGGTCTCCCCAAGACACGGTGACGCCGGCGACCGGCTCGGTGTGCGTACCCCATCCCAGGTCAAAGCTCCGCCACGAGGTCAGCGAAATCAGACATACGTACTACGGGTGAATGTGCGGAGAGTGCGATACGCCCGGGCTGAGATACCGGCACTCTGCTGGGGGTCGATCTCAGCGGCGCTCGCGGCGGGGGGACTGTGTGGTGACAGCCGGGGGGAGCACATGTGACGGCTGAAGGAGACCGCGGCACTGCTGCCGCGTCGTCGGCCCGTACGCCGGCACGTGGCCCGGTCGCCGAGGGCGGGCAGAGGAGCGTGCCGCGGCACGTCGCCTGCGTCATGGACGGGAACGGCCGGTGGGCCGCGCAGCGGTCGTTGCCGCGTACGTCGGGTCATCGGGCTGCCGAGGCGACGGTGATCGACGTCATCGAGGCGGCGCGGACGGCGGGGGTGGAGTGGCTGAGCCTGTACGCGTTCTCCACCGAGAACTGGCAACGCCCGGGCAGCGAGGTCGACTTCCTCATGCGACTGGTGCGCCGCGTCGTACGCAAACACGCCCCGCTGCTGCACGCGCGCGGCATCCGCTGCCGTTTCCTCGGCGTGGCGGACCCGAGGATTCCCTCACCACTGGCCCGGGACTTCGCCGATCTGATGACGCTGACCGGCATGAACCGAGGCATGACGCTGACCGTGGCGTTCGATCACGGCGGACGCAGGGACATCGTCGAGGCGGCACGGTCCCTCATCCGCAGCGGGGTGGCGGCCGATGCCGTCGACGAGCGGCACTTCGCCGCGCATCTGCCCTTTCCCGACACACCCGATGTGGATCTCGTCATCCGGACCTCCGGCGAACAGCGCATCTCCAACTTCATGCTCTGGCACGTGGCCTACGCCGAAATGATCTTCCCGTCGGTGCTCTGGCCCGACTTCCGCGCGCCGCACTTCCTGGAGTGCCTGCACACCTACCAGCAACGCGATCGCCGCTTCGGCGGCGTGACGCCGAAGGCGAACGGAGAACCACACTCGTGACGGACACAGGCAGCAGCCGCCCCCGGCGCACCCGTTCCGAAGCCACCGATCACCATCCCGACCCCGCACGACCGACCCCCGGAACACCACCTGAAACACCACTCGGAACGCCGCCCGAGTCTCTGTTCGGCCCCGACTCGCAGTTCCACCGGTTCTTCAACGATCCGCGCTGGGCACTGGCCATGCTCAGAGCTACGGTGCTGGAAGCCGCTCACCCGCAGATCGGCGCGGCCCTGATCGACAACTCGACGTTCGTGGCGCACCCGTGGCGACGGCTGCGCAACACCCTCGTAAGCCTGCAACGCATGTTCGGCCCCGACGAGGAGACGCGGCAGAGGGAGGCGGCCCGGCTCAACCGCCTGCACGCGCGGCTGAGCGGTACGGACGCGCGGAACCGGCCGTACGACGCGATGGACCCCCAGGTCCGCGCCTGGGTCGTCGCGACGTTGTTCGAGAGCTCCGTCACCATGTGCCGACTGGGCGGGCAGCCGCTCGACCAGACCACCATGAACCAGCTCTACGCCGAATTCCAGGCGCTCCTCGCGGCCTTCGGGGATCAGGCCGGCCATCTGCCGCCCACGTTGCAGGAGTTCTGGCAGTACTACGACCACATGGTCCAGGAGGAGCTGGAGAGCACGGAGGCGCTGCGCATCATCCTCTACAAGCTCTTCGACCATCTCCCGGCGCCGCCTCTGCTGGACGGCCTGCCCACCGTGTGGGCGGCCGGCCGCGCGCTCGCCGGCCCGGTCATCGGCGCGATCACCGTGGCGTCCCTCCCCGAACCCTTCCGCCGACGGGCGGGTCTGCCCGAAATCCCCGGCGCCCAGACGCTGATGCAGAGCGCCTACGTGGCCGCCGGCCTGGCGCGCTTCCTGCCCGACGGCTGGCTCCGGACCGAGAACGTCACCAGCCTGCTCTTCCTGTCCCCGGACAGCGACGACCCCCGCGCCGCGACGCTCACCGCACTGCGCGGCCGGATGAAGCGGGCCGGCGCCCTGTTCCGGCTGGTCACGCCCTTTCCCGCGCAGCACGGTCCAGCCGAGGGGGCCGGGCCGGGGCGGGATGCCGAAGAGTTCTTCACGGCGGTACTGGACCAGACCGGGGACGGCTATCTGGACTGGCCCGATCTCGCGGCCATGGCACGGGAGTTGTCGTCCCGCCTCGATCTGGACGAACCGGCGGAGACCAAGCTCTACCACGCGTACGCCGAGTGGTGGAGGGAACTCCAGACGGCTCTCGACACCGACGGCGACGGCCGCATCAGCAAGGAGGAGTACGCCGCCGGTGTCCCCTCCCTCGCCGGGCCCGCGCTGATCAGGGTCGCCGAGGTGCTCTTCAGCGCCACCGACAAGGACGGCAACCAGTTCATCGACGCGGACGAATACCGGGCCCTGTTCCGGACGGGGTTCCGCCGCACCGTGACCGGCGCCGACGCGAGCTACTCCCGCAGCGCGTTCGTGAAGGACTTCCTCTCCTTCATGTCGGGTCGCGAGCGCTCGACCGCCTTCGACCCGCTGCTCGCCGAGGCGTAGGCGGCAGACCACCCCGGACCACTCGGCAGGCCCTAGCCCCTGTCCTGGGCGGGCATGACGCTTTGGACGCGGGAGAGCGTGAAGACACGTTCGTCGTTCCGCAGATGGCACCAGGCCCGCAGGTAGGGCGGGTCCAGGTCCAGATCGCTGAGGCTCCGTACGGTGTGGCTGCCCGAGGCGGCGACGTACTCGATGGTGATCGCCTGGCCGGCGTCGACGGCGTGGGCCAGCTGGCGTACGTCGGCGAGGGACAGCGCGCTCGCGTACCCGGCGATGATCTCCTCGGTGTCGGTGCCGAAGGGGACCCCGTTGTCCGGGTCCGGCGCCGGGCTGGTCGCCGGGGACTCCCGCAGCCTGACGGCCAGCGCCCGCAGGCCGTCGGCCGACTCCCGACCCCGCTTCATCCGCGCGACCGGTCGCTGTGCGCCGGCGGTGCCCCGGGCTGCGCGAGGAGAAGGGACCGGCGCGGCGGCGCGGTGCTGCTCGGCCTTTTCGATACGGACGGTTCCGTCGGCGGTCTCGGCGACGGGCGCGTAGCCCTCGGCCCGGAGTGCCGCGAGGGTCTTGTCGAGTGGCGTACGGCTGATCAGTACGGTCGGTGCCAATTGCCGCAGGCCGAGCCCCGCGAGCTTGCGGTGGACGGTGAGCTCGGCCAGAAGCGCGGGTTCCTCACCGTGGATCACGCAGGCGGCGGGCGCGAGGCGAACGTGTCCGTGGCGGCGCGCGGTATCGGCGATCAGATACGACAGCGGCTGCGGCAGCGGCCCGGCCGCCACAGCGGTCAGGTCGGCGGTGATGCCGTCGGGGGAGCGCCCGGTGTCCAGTGCACGGCGGACACTGCCGGGGCTGAACCGCCACACCGATGCCGTGCCACCGGCCTCCCGGTCGGCGACGGAGTCCAGGAGCGCGGTGAGCCGGGCGGAGGGGGTCCCGGTGGCGACGGCCGTGAGATCGGCGCCGATGAGGGCCGTCTCGGTGGCAGCGGGCAGCAGCCGCCGCGTGCCGGCGAGGAGTTCTTCCGCGTCGTCGGCGAGCAGGGCGGCGCCGATCCCGGACAGGGCACCGCGGGCGAGGACGCCGAGCAGCTCCGCTTCTCGGATGACGGTGGCGAACGGCGTCGTGTCCTGCGGCAGTTGGTCGGCGAGGGGACGGTGCCAGGCGACCAGCGGTCCCAGATCCTCGGACGCTTGCCGCGCCCCCCGGTCGGCCGGGAGGTTCGCCGCGGCGGCGAGCAGCCCGTGCCGGGCCTGTACGCAGCCGTTGCAGGGCGGTTTCCCGGCGAGCGCGGGAGCGGACTTGCCCTCCTCGTCGCGGGTCTGGGCAGGGGTGAGCGGCAGCGACCACCACGTCCGAAGCAGCAACGGGATCCGTTCCCCGGGCTCCAGCTCCGCCCAGGCGTCGTACGCCGCGGTCACCGGTACGAGATCGCCGTCCCGGGCCAGCAGTCCGGCCGCGTACGCCGTCTCCAGCACGACGCGCAGCACGGTCTCGTCGCACTGCGCCGCCTTGCCGATACGTACCAGCTCGCGCACCCCGACCCCGCCGGACTTCAGCCTGACCGGCGGCTTGGCCGCACACACCGACAACACGGAGGAAGCGTGAGCGGCGAACGCGGTGACCGCGGCCGCCGCCTCCCGCTCCACCTCCTCCGTGGTGACCGGCAGCAGCCGGGCGAGGGGCGGTACGGGTTCGAACGGCGCGCGCCAGTCCGGGCCGCGCAGAGCCAGCGCCACCTGGGCGGGCATACGGGCGGGTCCGTACCGCTGGCGGTCCTGGACCAGCAGTCCTCTGTCCAGCGCCCACCGGGCACCCGGCCCGGCGCCCGGCCCCGGGGCCCCGAACATGACGGACTGCCGCCGTCGGAACTCGGGGTCGGCCAGACGCTCAAGCAGCTCCCGGGTCGCCGCGGGCGCCCGCGCGACCACGGCGGTGACCCGGTCCGGATCGCTGTGGTGGTCCACCAGGTCCGTGAGCCGCTGCCGCTTGGTGCCGGGCGGCTTGATGCCCAGCGCCGCCAGCATGCCGCGCAGATCCTCGGAGGTCACGCCCGCCAGCAGCTCCGAGACCGGCGGGTCCAGCCCCAAAGGCGCCTCCCACGCCTGCCTCAACGGTGCCGCCATGTGGAGCGTCCCATTGCCGTCCGACCAGACCAGCGCATGATCGGCCAGCACCTCCAGCGCCGCGTCCAGCCTCGGGGCGCCCTCCTCGTCCGCCACTCCCAGCAGCCTCACGAGCGCGTCACGCGTCGCGGACGCCCCCAACGCGGCCAGCGCCTCAGCCACCTGCAGATACGGCAGCGCGAGCCGGGGCAGAACCAGCGCCACCGACCCCGGGCGCTGCAACCGGTCCGCCAGCTCACCCACGGACCGCGGCTCCGGCGGGGACACGGTGTCCGAACGCGCCCCCATCACCCGTTCCAGGCGCGGGACATCAAGACCCCGCAGCCATGCCGCCAGCGTTGATCCACCTGACTTACCGATGAGGACACCTCACCTCACACGAACAACAACACCCGTCGGCCGACCGGCGCTGCACGAACGTCAAGGATGACGCATCCACGCCCGACGCGTGCAACAACGGCGGCGGCTGAGACGACGAACGTCGAAGGGCCCCACCGCGAGCGGTGGGGCCCTTCGACGTATTGCCCGGTGAGAGCAATGGCGGAGGATACGAGATTCGAACTCGTGAGGGGTTGCCCCCAACACGCTTTCCAAACGTTCGTCCGGGGGTTTGGGCATGTGCGGGCGCGTCTTGGCCTGCGGCGGAGCAGTCGGTGGCGGGGATCCTGAACGGCCCCGGACGCATGTGAACGAGACCAGAGATGAGACCACGGGCAAGGGTGTTTCGGCTGGTCAAGGCAGCGCTGTTGGTGTGGACGCGCGAGTGGACGTTGCGCGGATGACGCCCTGCTCCCGCCGGACGAAGGAAGCTGCACAACGGCCCCGGCGTATACCCGCCGGGGCCGCCCTTTCAGGTCGTTGCACGTGAGAGTGCGCGGACCCGGTTTTCATGCTACGCCTAAGGCGCCTTCTGTGACATAAAGGGGATTTCATGCCAATTCGGTTGACTCCTCCAGGGGACGCCTTCGTGTCGCGTCAGTCCCGTTCCTCCTCTTCGGCCTCCATGAGCCGGATTCCCTGGTGCGTCAGCGTGACCATCACGGGGGTGTTTCCTTGTGCCCAGTCGACGGTGACGAGTCCTTCGCCCACCAGATATGCGCAGGCGGCGGCCAGATCCTGGTCGGGGATCTGAAGATCGTCGCGCAGCTTCGCCCCGGTGACGCCAAGGAAGCGATTGCCTTCCGTGGTCTCGTACAGGGCCTTCGTGATCCTCTCGCGATAGAGCTTCCGCTCGTGCAGTGTTGCCATGATTACCACCAACTCGTGCCGGGCGCCGACTCGGAGCCTGCGGGCCATGCGCGGTAGTACGCCTGCCCGTCGCCATTGCGGGCCCTCGTTTCAGATTTGGTCCGTTTGTGTGCGGGCGTCCCCGGAGGATCGACTGGATACCAGCCAAGGCTGCGCCGACTCTGGTGTGTGGGTGGTGTCGATGGTGAGGTGGAGGCGGGTTCCGCCTGAGTCGTCGACGGGGTAGCTGCGCTGTTCGGTGGCGGCGAAGCGACGACGGAGAACATCTGCGACCTGACGGGCGGCTTCGGGGGACGCGGCGACGATGCGCACGTCAGCGCGCCCGGCCGAGGGGAGTTCTGGTGGCTTCATGGTGACCTCACTCATCATCAGGGACGACAGGGATGACGTGTTGATGGGTGTGATGCCGTCGCGTCACACCCACCGCCCCAGTCAGAAAACGGTCGGTGCCATCCGCGGTCCCTCGGCGTGGCGCTCGTAGCGGATGGCCACGGGCGGATCAATGGGCTCGGTCGGCTGTCGGCTCGTGCGGTTCTGCCGTCCGGATCCCTGCGGGGCGTCGCCGTAGCGGAAGGCCGCGATCCGCTCGTCGTGCTGCGTGTTGAGCCGATGGATCAGGAACATTCCTCCCGCGATCATGACGACGATCGCGGCCACAGTGATGATCGTCTCCACGTCCTCACCTCGCTCGGGCGGAGGCCAGGAGCCCGGCTGGGTCCCCGGTCGCTGAGACGGCTCCGCCGTCGGTCTCCCACTCTTCTTCCCGCCACATCGCCTCCTGCGCGTGCCGGGTGGTGTTCTCGCTCGCCATCAGCGCACTGGCGGTGCGGAGGCCGCCGGGGGTGGCCGCGGCGGACATCAGCCGGGCGGCAGCAGCAGCGCCGGTCTCCGGCGGGATCACCAACAGGTCCCAGCGACCTGTGGTGTAGGAGAGGAGGATCAGCTTGTTCGGGTCCTGCTCTTCGGCGAACCAGCCGACGTGCACCGTGTGCCCGGTCACCGGCACCTTTCGTGGCACCACGGGCCAGTGGGTCGGGTTCACCGTGACACGAGTGATCCGATCCCAGCGCGCGTCCAGCACCTTCATCAGAGCGGGAAGTTCGTGGAAGAGATCGCGAGAGCGGGGCCACCAGGCGCCGTCCAGGAGACCCGGAGGCGATCCTGCCGGAGTGAAGGAGAGGCGGGCCGGTGACGAAGGTACACGCTCGCTGACGATCGTACGGTCGATGGTCGCGGTCATGGCGCGAACCTGTCCCCGGGGCTCCTCTTCGACGTCCCGGTGTTGTTGCTCGCCGGGAACGACACTGGCCTGAGAGTCGGTGTGCGAAGTACTCCCGGCCTCTTCACCCTACTCCGGCTGGCGGTCCGTGAAGGTGCGCGTGACCAGGAGCTTTCCTGGCGAACGCGGGTCCGGCTCGCCGCCGCGCGGCACGCCCGCGCCCCGGCACGCGGAGTGCGGTGAAGTGACGAGGCCACCTCGCCGGGCGTACGCAAACCCGGGAAGACGGCGGGACGGGCGCCTGCACGATGCTCGGCACACCGTCGCCACGGTCCTGCTCATCCTCGGTGTCCCTGAGCGAGTCGTGATGCAGATCGCGGGCTGGTCGTCCACCGCCATGGCGGTGCGCTACCAGCACGTGACGGGCGGCATCCTCGCCGACGTGGCGCAACGAGTCGGCGGGGGCTCATCTGGGAGGTGGCCAAGGACGCCGACGAGGGCAGGCCGGAAGGCTCCGAAGGGTCCCGTTGAGACTGTAGATGAGACTACGAGCGTCGAAGGCCCCCGCTGCGAACAGCGGGGGCCTTCGACGTATTGCCCAGTGAGAGCAATGGCGGAGGATACGAGATTCGAACTCGTGAGGGGTTGCCCCTAACACGCTTTCCAAAGGTTCGCCCGGCGGGTCGGTGACGCTCGGGGGCGTCCTGACCTGCGGCGGAGCGGGGTATTGGGCGGATGGTGGACTGTGCTGGACGGAGATGAATGAGACCAGAACTGAGACCGGGGCGCCGGGTCATACCTTCTTGACGACGATGGCGTCCGGGAGGAGCTGCTCCAGGTCGTCCACGTCCGAGGTGAAGACGGTGACCTGCCCCTTCTGCCGGCGCGCGATGACGGCGAGCATGGCGTCGATCGCGTACTTATGGCCGTGCAGCTTGGCATCGGCCAGGAGGCGTCGAGCCTGGCGGGCCTCGTCCTTACCGATGTCGGCGACCTTGAGCCGGGAGAGTACCCAGTCCCAACGCTGCTCGGTGGTTCTGCCGTCGTACGCCTCGACCAGCGTCATCGGAGACGTCACCACCTCGGCTTCCCCTCGGGCCGCGAGGTTGAGCCAGGCGATCATCTTCCGATCGCCGCGCACTGCCAGGGACAGGGCTTCGCAGTCGAGTACGAAGACGCGCAGGGGCCGCTGCCTGTGCTCAGTGCCCCGCTTCTTCACGCGGCCTCTCCGGCGTCGTGCCCTCGGGCGGCGCGGCGGCGCCCGTGCTCGGCGTCGAGATCCTCCAACTCCTCGAACGCTGCCGTGCGCTCCTCCTCGGTGAGGGGGCCGTGTTCCTCCTGCAGCCAGTCGGCCAGTTCCCGCAGCCGGTCCCGGTCGCGCTTGAAGCGCAGCGCCTCGGCGACGTACGCCGACAGGCCCCGTTCCGCCGCCTCCGCGCGGATCTCGTCGAGGAGGTCCTCGGGGATCGTCACCGTCACCTTCTTGGTGGTCGCCATACAAGAGACCATACTCCTGGTGTTGACCCCCTTACCAGTGCGTGCCGCGAATGGTGGCGTGGCCGGACGGCTCGTCTGTCATGGTGCTGTGACGTGCAGCAGCCGCGCGTTGGCCTCGTTCGGCGTGAAACGGTCCGGGGCGAATTCCGTGGCGGACCGAAGTCCGAACCACACCAGCATGGCGTGGTGTTCCTCATGCGCCGGGTCGGCGAGGATCACTTTGAGATCGCTGTAGCCGGGGGCGCCGCCGCAGTCCTCGGGCGGGCACGCCCCGACACCGTCCACGCAGTGCGGATAGGGAAGCCCGGCTGAGGCTGTCTGGACCTGCTCCACGGTGATGAGGTGCTCCCAGGAGTCCCCGAAGTCGTACGTGTACACGAAGTGGGCACCCGGTTTGAGCAGGGCGCCCAGTGTGGCGCTGCGCTCGTCGCGGAGTCCGAGTTCGCCGTCGGGGCGGCCGTACTGGACGCCGTCGATGGTGAACGCGTGCATGTGGCAGTTCTGCCAGCCCATCGCGTCCTGGAGCACGGAGTGAAGCCGGTCCAGGCGGAGTGAGGCGGGTACCAGCAGCTGCCGCCAAACCCGGGGGTCGTCCACGTCTGCGAGCTCGACGAGGATCCGCAACACCACGTCGCCGGGCTCGGGCTCGCCGCGCATCCGGGCCGTCTCGGTGCGTCCGTCCGCCGTCAACTCGGCGCTGTCCTCCGTGAGATGGACAGCGCCCAGGGAGGCGAGGGCCTTCAGGGACCGTTGGATGTCGTGGTCGTTGGCGGTGCGCAGATGCCGGAGGCGGTCGGGGGACAGGTCGTCGAGCACGTACAGCGGGCTGACCGCCTGCCACACCACCTCGTACAGGTCACTGCGCGGCACCGGGGCCGTGGCCGCATACAGCCGCTGCAGCAACGCCCGCAGGCCCCGGTCGTACTCGTGTGCGAATAGTGATTCCAGCCAGCCGGAGACCGTCACGGCCGGGCCGATGTGCGGCAGCGCTGCGAACAGCGCGCCACGCAGCTCGTCGGGGCGGTCCAGCAGCTTGGCGTTCTTCTTCACCGGCAGCAGGCGCCCGCCCGCTGTCCGCAGCAGTCGTGCCGCCTTCGCCCACTCGACCAGCAGCGTGAGGTGGTACAGCTCCTCGCTGGACTTCGTCTTGAACGTACGGTCCCCGATCACCGGGTCCATCCGGTCGCCGGTGTCCAGAACTTCCACCAGTGCTCGCGCGTCGGCAAGCGTCACACGGCCGGTCTGGGTCAGCTTGCGGCCCGTGCTCACCCAACCGACCAGCGCTCGCACCTGCTCGACGGTCCTGCCCACTGTCTCACCCATGCTGATCTGCCCGTTCCGCTTCGTGTCCCGACTCACCCGAACCCAGGATGGCAGCACCGCCGACGCACCCCGTGCTTCGCGTGGAACGAGACGGAAGTGGCAGACCGTGACGGTGACAACGCGCGACGAGGAACTGCTGGCCCGGGTCTGGGAGATGAGGGAGCGCGGCAGCGCGCCGAAGCAGATCGCGAAGGCGCTGGGGCTGCGCCCGGCCCAGGCCACCGCGCTGGTCAGACGGGTCGCCGAGGCGGCACTGGCGAACCTCGCGCCGGTTGAGCGGCCGGTGGTGGGCTGCTGGGTCAACGCGGGCTGGAGCGTGGGACTGGACCTGGCCAAAGCCCCGGAGTGGGCGGCGGCCGACCCCCTCGGCCAGGAGCCGGACCCGGACACAGGCGGCTTCGCCCAGATTCTCCTGGCCCGCCAGGAACGTGGCAGCAGGGTGACCGTCACCGGGTTCCTGGTGGACGTGTACTGCCTGGGAGTCAAGAACGTCACCGACCCCGAGGTGATGGGGTCCGGATCCCAAGGCCGGCCACCCGATCAACCAGTCCGCAATCTGGCGCATCGAGAGCGGCAAGCCGCGCCGCAGGGTCAACCTCGACGAGGCACTCGGCTTCTGCAAGGTCTTCGACCTGCCCCTCGACGAGCTGACCAGCCCTCCCGGCGGCCTGATGAATCCGCAGGTGAGACGGCTCGTCGGCGAGTACGTCGAGAAGTGGAAAGAGTGGCGCGCCCTGGGCAGGGCCCAGGACCGGATCATGGCCGAACTCGACGACTACGCGAAGGCCCACCCCGACCAGGCGGACATGGCCAAGGTCATGCTCATGCACGAGCTTGAGGTCGCCTCCGACGGCGAATTCCGCCACCACCGCGGCTCGCGCAGCAAACTCCGGAGCTGGCTCGGCCCCGACCGGATGTCTCCGGCCGACGAGACCGAGCAGCCACCGGCCCAGTAGCCGCTCCGCCACGGTCACGTCGCCGCTGCGAACGCCGACGACCTCCCCCTGTGAACCCCGCAGTCCCACAACCGCCATACCCAACGATCGACCGGCATCGCTGCCTGGGTTGCCGCCCTCGCCCGCCGGTCAAGGAGCCTCCTTGCCCCAGAGCACTTCCCTGCCCCTTGCCCAGATCGCCCAGCTCCTCGACGTCCCCGAGGACTCCCTCCGCGCGCTCATAGCCGCGCGCGGCGAGCAGGGCGACGTCACCCTCGTCGGCCTCACGGTCGCCGAGGCCGCCCGCCGCATGGGCGTCGGCCGTACCACGCTGTACAAGTACATCTCCTCCGGCGAAATCCCCTCCGCGAAGGTCGGCCGCCTGCGTCGTGTCCCGGTCGAGGCGGTGAACGAATTCCTCCAACGCCGCCTCGGCCCTGAAGGCTTCGGCACTGCGGCTTGAGGGGGGCGCACATGACCAACCCCAAGAACTCCCGTCAGCCCAACGGCGCTTCGACCATCTACCTCGGCAAGGATGGTCGCTGGCATGGCCGCGTCACCGTCGGCGTCAAGGACGACGGCAGCCCGGACCGCCGCCACGCCAGCCGTAGGACGCGCGCCGAAGTCACCAAGGTCGTACGAGACCTGGAGAAGCAGCGCGACTCCACGGGTGTCCGCAAGGCCGGCCAGACCTGGACGGTCGAGACGTGGCTGACTCACTGGGTGGAGAACATCGCCGCGCCGAGCGTGTCCGAGAACACCATCGATGGCTACCGCGTCGCGGTCTACCACCACCTCATACCCGGCCTGGGCGCCCACCGCCTGGAGAAGCTGGAGCCCGAGCACCTGGAGCGCTTCTACAAGAAGATGCAGGCGGACGGCAGTTCCGCCGGCACCGCCCACCAGGCGCACCGCACCGTGCGCACCGCGCTCAACGAGGCCAAGCGCCGCCGTCACCTCACCACCAACCCGGCTTCCATCGCCAAGGCGCCCAAGATGGAAGAGGAAGAGGTGGAGCCGTACTCCCTGGAGGAGGTCCAGCGCCTCCTCCTCGAAGCGGACAAACACCGCAACACCGCCCGCTGGGTCATCGCCCTCGCACTCGGCCTGCGCCAGGGCGAAGTCCTCGGCCTCAAATGGGCGGACGTCGACTTCGAGGCGGCGTGATCCTCGTACGCCGGGGTCGTCTTCGGCCCCGCTACCAGCACGGCCGTGACGACAAGTGCGGTCGCAAGCCTGGCTATTGCCCGCAGCGGATCAGCATCCGCCGCGAGACGAAGGACACCAAGACGCGCGCGGGCAAGCGCCCCATCGGTGTGCCCGAGGAACTGCTGAGGCTGCTGCGCCTGCACAAGGAACAGCAGGACCGCGAGCGGGCCCTTGCCCGAGACCTGTGGGTGGAGAAGGGGTACGTGTTCACGTCACCGACCGGCGAGCCGCTCAACCCCAACACCGACTACCACAAGTGGAAGGACCTGCTGAAGGCGGCGAAGGTCCGCGACGCTCGCCTCCACGACGCCCGCCACACCGCCGCCACCGTCCTGCTGATCCTCGGCGTCCCCGATACGGTCGTCGACCGCATCATGGGCTGGGAGCCCGGCAAGTCCGCCCGGATGCGCAGCCGTTACCAGCACCTCACCGGCCCCGTCCTCCAGCAGACAGCCGCGAAGGTCGGCGCCCTGATCTGGGGTTCGTCACCGACACCGCACCAGCACCCACCGACACCTGGAGGTCCTGTACCTGACCCCAGCCAGAGCCTCGCGCCGGTGGAGTCGAGGGTGTACGTAGCCCGCCTCGGCGAACGCCTCATTCCTTTCCTGGACCGCGCGCACGCGGAGGCCCTGATCTCCCAATGGGAGGAGGACCACCCCGACCACTCGGCGGACGTCGAGGAATGGGGTCGGGATAAATGGGAACACAAGGGCCCTGGTGGTATGCGAGCCATCCGCGAGGGCATGCCCGACCGCAGGATCGTCCACCATGGCCACGCTGCGTTTCTGCCTGGCGGCGAGCGGCTCAACATCGGCCGTTACGAGCAATGGGCTGTGGTGGCCTGGGAGTTCGAGACGGAGCTCTACACGGATCTCCCAGTCCGCTGGCACACCACCCGTCGCCCCGGCTGCGAGGTCGAAGCCCAGGTCCGTGGCACGGATAAGGACGCCGTCGCTGCCGCCATGGCCGAGGCGTGTGCACAGGCAATGGATCGTGCGAAGAACCCCGGAAAGTATGGCGACGCTAACGAGTGGTAGGGGTGGCGGCCCGCCGAGATCTGCCTGATGTGCCCATGCGGGCCCCGACCGATTCGGTCGGGGCCCGCATGGGTTTGTCTGCCTCGCAGCCCTTCGCCGAATTCTGCCGAAACTCTCGCCGGTTCTCGCCGAACTGCGCCGAATGTGGTTTCATTGGTGGCACGACGACTGGGGGAGGTGCGACTGCATGGCGGAATCTCGGTTGCCCGACTGGACCAACGTGAAGATGGGGACCATGGTTCGGGCCGCCCTGTGGCTCGTTGCCGAGGTCGGCGAGGGGAACGTCTACACCAGGGATCAGTTGCAGGCGGCGTTTCCTGGCGTC
Organism: Streptomyces scopuliridis RB72; assembly: GCF_000718095.1. GTDB lineage: Bacteria > Actinomycetota > Actinomycetes > Streptomycetales > Streptomycetaceae > Streptomyces > Streptomyces scopuliridis. Next base: position 193,591 of record NZ_JOEI01000003.1, read on the forward strand.
GCGCAGGTCGACCGTCGAGTGCGGGACCTGCGGAGTCACGGCTGGGTCATCGCGACCAACCGCGACGACGTACTGTTGGCGCCTCATGAGACCCGCTTCGTGCGGGCCGGCGATCCTGTATGGGAGCCGGGCGTGCGCCGGGCGCCCCGTCGGCAGGAGCGGTCCTCCGAGCTGGTGCCGATTCGTGCGGCGGGGCCTGAGTCATTCCGCATCCGAGAGCCTCTGTACGAGGTGCGGCGCGCGCAGGACCCGGAACAGGTTTGGGAGCGGCTGCAGAATCTGTCGTTGTCTGAACGATCGCTCCTCCTGGCCTGGATCGCCATGGGGCGCAGACCTAGCTCCCCCGTCGAACTCGCTTGGCGCGCCTATCGGGGCCTGTCCGAGGAGAAACGCCAGGAACTGGCAGCGAAACTCGGCGAACTGGTCAGTTCCGAGCTGTACGAGGAGTCGCCCGTGCCGGAGGACGGCAGCGACGAGAAGTAGACGAAATGCTTCCGCCGGATCCCGTGTCACCTTCCACAGATCTCCGGGGTCCGGCGGATGGTCCAACCCATCTGATGAGGAGAAGAACCGTGTCCAGTATGCGTGTCCCCGTGGTCGGAAGCGAGCGTCCGCCCAGGTTCGAGGTGTTCGTGGCCGCTGTGGCCGTCGGCTATGCGGCGGGCTACAGCGCCGGCGTCGGCAACGAGACCCAGAGGGCGCTGGGCCTCCTGACGGTCACGGCGATCGGGTGGCTCTGGGACAGGTGGCGCCGCTGACCACCCCCGAAGGCTCGTGACCCCTTGGGCCTCGACTGATCAGGTTGAGGCCCAAGTCCACGACAAAGGTCAAGAAGCCGTTGCTGCCGCGGTTGCCAAGGCACATGTACAGGCTATGGACCGGGCGGGGAACCCGGGAAGGCACGGCGAATGACGTAGGAAGGGCTCTGGAGGGGGCGACTGCGCAGTCGCCCCTGCTGCAGATCGTGCCGGTGGAGGACCAAAAGCCCAGTATCAGCATCGTCCTGCCTTGTCGTGCTCGCGGTCGATGAGGGCCACGAACTCGTCAATGCTCTGCGGGCGTCTCTCGATCTTCTGCTGCGTTGCTTCCTTGACGATGGTCCGCCACGGCTCCTCTGCCGGCAGGAGAGGGATATTCGCTTGCGGCCACTCCCCAGTGAGAGCCCAGGCGGCTACTCGGCCGAGGCTGTAGATGTCTGTCGCCGGTACAGAGAGGTCATGCGGCCCGGCGGAAAGCTCAGGCGGGGCGAAGCCAGGAGTGCCGATATGGGAGCCGGTACGACCAGCAAAAGTCGTTTGGCCGCGTGGCCGGCGGACGACGCCCCAGTCGGCCAAAGTCCAACGCCCGTGCAGCAGCAGAATGTTCTGTGGCTTGACGTCGCGGTGACGCCAACCGTGGCGGTGAGCTTCTGCGAGGGCGGATGCAACCGCCTTGATCATCCTGCGGAGATGCTTCGGCTCCTTCAAGTGGAGAAACTGTTCTTCAGCAGTTGCATCGGCCAGAGGCATGATGAACCAGTGGTGCTTTGCCTCAAAGTCGAGGACTGGCATGACGTTTGGGTGCGCACTCAGGATGCGGGCGATCTCGATCTCGCGCCCCATCCGGGCACCTGCCTTCGTCCACTGAGATAGTCTCCGCTTGAAAGCAATCTCGATGCCTGACGCTTTGTGCACCCCCCCCGGAGTACTTCTGCTTGCCCGCCCCGCTTTGGCACGCGCTCCAGAGAATAGTCCTTCTTCTCGCCCCGTGCGGCCTCGATCACTTCTCGGTACCGCTCCAGGTTCGGCGTGATCTCTTCTAGTGGACCTACAGCTCGTGCGAGCAGCCGACGGCTGAACCGGTCGACGAACCGCTGCACCGACATGCCTTCCGATGGTTCACGCAGTCCCACGTCGGAGTAGCAGGTGTAGGCAATCTCGTCATAGAGCTCGTCGTCGAGGAATTGATTCAGTGCCGCTTCAAGCCTTGGCTGGACAGAGGTACTTCCTCCCTGCTCCAACATGATGAACAGTCCGAGCTGTGGCTGCAGCCCGCCGTTGTGGTCAGAGCTTCGTACCGCCAGGGCCCGTGAGGTCGCCTCGTGGATCCGGTTGTTCAAGTTCTTTGCGGCGGACGACCCAGACTGTGCGGTGAACTCGATTGCTCCCAACGGAACGTCATCCTTGGTGATGACAATATCCCACCGGGTATCCCTCAAGCCGAAGGATGCTGGCAGAGAAGCCGCATTACCCGTCTGAATCCAAGAGCGGTCGACGCCGCGTTCAACGAGTGCATCGATAGTGGCGCTGACGATGGGCTCCATGCGTTGATTTATACGGATCCAGGTGTCGGAATCAACCCAGTAGTTCCGCACCGCAGCTGTCAACGCCCCTGCCATCTGCTCCCCCTTGCCGAGTGCTTCCTGCCCCGGAGGAGCCTACCTACAGAGTCGTCGGGTTAGGGGTGCGTGATCGTCCGGTTCCGATCTGTGCGGAGCCAGACGCAACGTCCACCATCGCTCCACCCGCCTGTGCGCCCATCCGCTGACCTCAGTCTCACTAGGCTTCCCACTGCCCGGAACCTGCACTCGGACCGGCAGCGCTGACGACCGGGATTCGGCCAGCTCCCGTGCACAACTCCCCTTGTCTGCCCTTGAGGTGGCGGTGCATCGACGTAGCCTCCGCGTCGACTGTCAGTGCCACCCCTCACACTGGGTCAGCTGGGGTTCCTGAACGGAAGCCCTCGAGACAAGCCGAACGATAAGGAGTGGTGGCATGAAGCACGAGGTAATCCAGCAGGCTGCCCAGGACTTCTGGGACAAGCGGGCTGAGCAGAGAGGGAAGCAGGCAGACGACGGAAAGGCTGGGGGAGAAGCCCGTGCCAACGGCCACATTGCGGGGTTCGAGAATGCCGTGCGGGATATCTTCATCGCTTGCGATCTCTCGGAAAGTGATGTTCGGACCGGGAGGCCGTACCTTCCGGGGTACTATCGCGTTCGCAAGTCCTGGGACCTCGTGGTGATTTACAAGGAGGTCCTTATTGCTGCCTTCGAGTTCAAGTCCCAAGTCGGGAGCGTAGGGAAGAACTTCAACAATCGATTCGAGGAAGCGCTTGGCAGCGCCACTGATTTGTCGGTGGCTCAGGATATGAATAAACCCTTTGGTGCTGTGCGGCCTTGGCTTGGCTACGTCTTCGTTCTTGAGGAGACAGAAGAGACTGAGAAGCAGAATCGTGAGGCACACGCACTTTTCAAGACTGACCCGGCATTCGAGGGGATGTCATACACTCAGCGCTATCAGGAGATGATCAGTCGTTTCGTCGGTAAGAATGTCTATGACCTTGGGTGGTTCGTGACCACGCAGAAGGCCGAGGACGGAACTGTGACGTACAAGGAACCTCTGCAGACCGCGACCGGCTACGCTTTGCGGGCTGCCATCGAGGGTCGCGTCAAGCACGTTAAGGCAATGCTCGGCGAACGCTAATAGTCGAAGGTCCCTTTCTTCCTGGCGAGTTCCTGGAAGAAAGGGGCTTCTGGGTAACGGCCGAGTATTACCTCGATGAGTCAGATGCCGCAGACCTCGCCATCTTAGAGTCGAAGGGTGAACTGGCCGATATATTAATAGGCGACGAGTTGACAGAGTTGATGGTCGGACGGGCGGGGCTGTGAAGGTCTGCAGGGCCACTGGAGACGGCTGGAAGTGTGACAGGCGGGTCATAGCGAAGGGCCTGTGTAACGCGCACTACCAACAACATAAGCGAGGGGTGCGGGAGTTCAAGCCTGCACAGGTAAAGCGTCGCAGTGATAAAACGTACTCGAAGTTCCGCTGTGAGGCGTCGAGCCAGCACCCCCTAGCTATGCCTGGGTCCTCCGTTTGGGAATGTGATCGGGAGGTCCGCAATACGAACAAAGGTCTGTGCGACACCCATTACATGCAGACTCTCGCGTCGAGTGTGGTCAAGCCATTCAAGGCGAAGCTCCCCATGGCGACGATCCTTGCGTATCGAGACCAAGGACTGAAACAGTGCTGCACATGCAAGCAGGTCAAATCGTTTGAGGAGTTCTATAAGAGCAAGACCTCGGCTGACAGTTATCGGCCACAGTGTGTTTCATGCATCAAATGGGTCCATATTGAGGGGAGCTTCCACCTCACGCAGGAGGGTTACTGGGCACTGCTTGACCATCAAAACCAGTCCTGTGCAATCTGCAACGTGAAGGGGCTCTGGGAGGTTGGGACTTGGCACATCGATCATGACCACTCTTGTTGCTCGAAACAGGGTAGATCGTGCGGGAAATGCATTCGAGGTCTCCTCTGCAGCAGTTGCAATGCGAAGGGGCTCTCCTGGTACGAGAACCTTCCGGCGGACCTCCGTAACATCCCGATATTTGAGTCCTACCTTTCCGATCCCCCCGCAAAGAAGGTCCTCCTCTGAGGGCAGTCCCGTAACCGCTGGTCATGGGCGAGATGACCTTTGCGCGGCTGGTGTGGTCACGGCGTCGGAACCGTCTTGGATAGGCCCGTTCACCGGGCTGAGCCCGTGCTGCTTCGGCAAGTTGGTGACCATGGTGCAGCGCGAGAATGCAGCCGAACCACGGCTGAGACGTCCGTGGGGTCCGTTGCTTGAGGGCTGCATTCTGTTGGTCGCGGCCTACTGGCGCACAAACTTGACGATGCGCCAGCTGGTCCTGCTGTTCGGAATTTCGAAGTCGGCGGCCGACCGGATCATCGACCACATCGGCCCTCTGCTGCCATTGCCGTCTCGGCGCCGGTTCGCGAGAGGCACGGTGCTTAGTGCGTCGAATCTGTGCCGTTACCCGGGGAGGCCGAGGTCTTTCAAGTAGGTGAGGCGCGCATTGATCGCTGCTGAGAAGTGTCTCCAGTCGAGGCTCGGCACGAGCTCGATCGGCTTCGGTGCCTCGGCCGAGGACGTGACGTAGCACGCGGCATCGTAGAGCTGTTCGGCTATGAGGCGCTCGCAGAAGATGCCGAACCGGTCCTGGTACGAGGTGCCATGCCAGATTGCGTCGGTCGGCAGGGCGCCCTTCGCGGTCTTGACCGGCCTCCGGGAACCCTCCCCGTCCTGCATGATGAAGAAGTAGCCGAGCCAGGGCTTCTCCTTCGGATACAGCTCGGCGAGGGCGGCGCGGCGGAGGTCCACCGCGCTGCCCAGCGCTTCCTCGACCCGGTTGTTGTAGTTGTTGCCGTACGAGGGCCCGCCGAGCGCCTTCATCTCGAAGGCCGCGACGAGTACGCCCTCATGCACGACCACGAGGTCCCACTGCTTCTGCGGCCGGTAGTAGCCGGGCAGCTCCAGCCCTTGGGACTTGCTGACGCGGATGCTCTCGGCCGGGTAGCCGGCTTCCAGGAAGAACTTCGCCAAGAGGGCCGCGATCACATCGAAGTGCTTGCCGCCACGGACTGACCCGGCAGTGCCGGCCCCAACCTTGGCCTTGATCGCAGACTGTTCGCTCTGCAGCTGCTTGGCACCCCAGTACGTAGCTATGGCGTCCTCGAAGTCTTGGCGGGTGACCGTCAAGATCCGTTCCTCCTAGTCAGGCAGCTCGGCCAGTCCGTAGACGCGCAAGGCAGCCTCTGTCGCGGCCTTCACGTCGCGCTTGTCGAATGCATCCGCGAGGGCTGTGCGGTCACTCTTACTGATGGCGGCCGGGTCGGGCACGCGGATCTTGCGGAGGTACTGCGCCTGGAACCGGAGGGTTCCCCCTCGCATCTTGACCGCGTACGCCTCCACGAACGCTTCCGCGACCTTGGACAGCAGCAGACCACCGAGTACGCGCATGTCCCAGTTGTCCGAGACGATGAAGTACAGGTTGTGGTGAGGGTACAGCGCGCCTTCATCGAGGACCGGATGGATCGTCAGCTTCATGTCCGGAAACAGCAGCTTGGGACGTCGCGTCAGGCGCTGGTCGACCTTGTCGATCGTCTTGTACCAGCGCTGAGGTTGCTTGACCGCAACGTACCGCTTGCGGAGTGCGGCCCCGTGCTCCTCGAAGTACGCAGCGAGCTGCGGGTAGGCCGTGAGGTCGACCAGGTCGCCGTCCGCTGTCCACGGGTTGACCAGGTAGGTGCCGTTCCAGTTCAAGGTGCCGCTGGTGGTGTCACGGACCATGGCCATGGGCAGCAGCCGGTCGCTCTCGACCAGGGCGTCGTCGTCAGTGAGGAAGACCTTGTCGGCGCCGGTGGCGATGCCGATGCCGACACGGGTCCCGGTCTCGGTGTCCTCCAGGAGCCGGAAGCGTTCGGTGAGCTCTTCGAGGAGGGCCAGCCTGGCTGGCGAGGCGGCCGGCCACGAATCCTCGTCGGGGAACCAGTGCGGCATGCGGGCGGCCTGGAATGCGGCGGTGGTGATCGACTCCGTCGCGTCCTCCGCGTACCAGGCCGCGAAGTCGCCAGCTTGAGTGCTGCCGAATGCCCGAGTGGTGTCGGCTGCCACCGCTCCGCCCTGGGGCCGGTTCGAGATGAGAGTGATTGCCGGATAGGCCGAAACCTGATCCTCGAAGGCATCCACGTCGTGCATGACCAGGGCCAGGTCCATGCTGAAGTGGCTGGTCACCAGCTGTCGGAGCCGACGGCCGTACTGGTTTCGCATCCAACGGTCGGCGCAGATGAAGCCGAGCCGCCCGTCAGGGTTGAGGCTTCGCAGCGCGACCTCGTAGAAGCCGATGTAGATGTCTGCCCTGCCCCCCATCGTGGAGCAGGCACTGCGGTAGGCCGCCATCCGGTTGTCGGGGACGTCTTCGAGGCGGATGTACGGAGGATTGCCGACTACGTAGTCGGCTCGGTGATCTGCATCGGGCTGGAGCAGGTAGTCACCATGTTCGACCCAGGCGGTTGCCACCTGTCGGGCTTCCTCAGCCTGCCACCCTTCACCCACCAGCTGCATCTCGATGACGGCGCGGCTCTGCTGCACGTTGCGGTCCAGCAGATCCAGAGCGCGTACGGCCGCAAGCGCGTCCCCGAGGGAGCGATTGTGCGTACGGCAGGAGGCGCTGATCCGTGACGCGACAGCGACTAGGAAGGCGCCTGAGCCGCAGGCCGGCTCGACGAGCTTCACGTCGCAGAGGTCCTTGTCGGCCGTGTACCCGAGGAGGTCGAGGATCAGGTCGACCACCCAGCGTCGAGTGAAGACCTCGCCGTGCTCCACGGCCTCCGCGGGGAGGGCGGGAAGGTTGTGCCGGTCGATGTCAGAGAGCAGAGGAGTGGCCACGTCCATGACCCTACTAGGGACAATTCCGGCCACGGGTCCCTTCACCGAAGGGGTGCTGTTGGCGTCGAGCCACGATCCGGCTGCTTCGGTGCTGGCCTTGAGTGGCTTGCCCGGCGAGGCAGTGGGCTCGGACCGGTTAGAGCTGCGCGGCATGCGGATTGCTCAGTCCCGGGATCAGCGGCCGGTCGTGGTCGAAGTCGTGGACGAGGACATGGCCGCGCACGGACGCAGGCAAATCGTTGTCGGCGACGAGGACCTGGAACGGGGCGGTGGTGATGCCTGCTCCGGTGCGGGCGGTGACGAAGTCGACGAAGCTGCTGTAGATGCGTTGAGCGAAGCGCGAGTCCCAGGTGTTTGCGCCGATGTTCTTGGTCGGTGAGTCGATCATGAGGAAGGCGGGGAGGTCGCCGACGCGGTTGGTGAGCAGGTAGCGCAGCAGGGTGGCGTGGTAGCCGACGGTGAGGGCGGCGCGGGTGCCGCCGCCGTGGCGGTCGACTCCCTGTCCGTCGACGATGGGCAGGTAGGTGTCGCGGTCGATGCGGGCGTCTCCCGCGTACCAGGGCAGATCCATTTCCTCGACGACATCGGCGAAAATGTCGTTGAGGTTGTCCAGGACGTCGCCTCGGCGCACGGCGTAGCTGGCGATCAGGTCTTTGCGGGCCTCGGTGAGTTCGGTACGGCGTTCCTCGGCTTCGCGCAGTTCTTCCGCCAGCGTGCGCAGCCGCTGGTGGGGTTCGACGAGGCGTTCCAGGCCCTGCAGGCGGGTGGTGGCTTCGGCGACGGCTGCGCGGGCACTGGCGAGCTGGTCGGCATGCGGGGCGATCAGCCGGCGGGTTGCCTCGTCGAGGCGCTGCTGGAGGTCGGCGACGTGTGCATCGGCAGTGGCGGCTTCCTTCTCCGCCTCGGCCACCCGAGCCTGGCCCTGGACGACCCGGTCGCGGGCGGCGTCCAGCTGCCGCTGGAGCGTGTCCAGCGCGGCTGCGAGATCGGTCTGTGTTTCGGTGCACTGCGGGCAGGCCCCTGCTGGGAGTGTGCGCCGGGTCAGGTCGGCGTTGCAGTGGGAGCACTGCACGACCGGCTTTCCAGCCTTCTCCAGCCGCTTGCGCAGCTGGTCCACACTGCCCTCGCTGTCCGCGACGGCGCGGCGGACGTTGCCAGCGCGGCGGTGGGCGGCTTCGGCTTCTTCGCTGGCCTGCCGCAGGGCGGCGCGCAGCGGATCGGCGGCCCCGGTCAGGGCGGTCAGTTCGTTCTCGATGACCTTCAGCCGCCGCTCGGCCGCTTCGCGCGCTTCAGCGGCACGGGTGATCTCGGCGTGGATGGCGTCGAGGTTCGTGGCGGTGGAAGCGTTGAGGAAGGTCGAAATGCTGGCTTGGTCCTGGGTGAGCTGCCGCACGGTGGCTTTGACAGCGCTCAGTTCGGCTTCCAGGGCCGGGAGTTCCGGGGTGGACATCCCGAAGAGCAGCTCGAACAGGGTCTGGCGCAGGGCACTTGGCCGGTCGACGCTGTGACCGGCGATCTTCTGGTCGATGGTCAACTGCCGTACGTACATGAAGTCCAGCAGGTCGGCGAAGGCCACCGGCTTGCTCCCGCGGCGCGCGGTGGCCAGCAGCCGGGACAGGCCGACTGCTTCCAGCAGCCACTGCGACAGAGTCGTGCGGCCGGTCTCGTCCGAGTCCTTCAGGGGCAGGATCTCGCTCAGCGTGCCGTCGGGTTCGAGCAGCTCGACTTGGCCAGTGCGGCCACGTACGTTCCGGCGCAGCCGCACCTGCTGGCCGTCCAAGAGGAGTTCGGTCTCGACCCGGTGGACGTAGCGGTCCATGGCCACGGGCCATTTCGGGGTTGAGCCCAGGGTGTAGGAGACGCCTTCGAAGAAGGTCGTCTTGCCGGTGTTGACCGCGCCGACCAGGGCGACGAGGTCGGCGTCGAGGGCGTAGGAGTGCCAGCCCGCCGCAGTCTCCACTGAGTAGCGCAGCAGCTTGATCGAATGTGCCATGACCTGGTCCTCCACGACTCGCTGCCCCGGCTGGGCGGCCGACGCGTCATGGCCTGCGTAACGATGCAGTGTGGCGACGGGAAGGCTGTGAGCGCCCAGAAGTGCCTGAACGGGCCTCCAGTCCTCTGGTTGGTTGACGGCATGCGTCGTGACCGCTGGACCGTCTCCTCGTTGCTGGCGGCGGGGGCAATCATTCGCGGAAGTGAGGGCGCGGCATGTACGGCGGCGGTGGTACTCCCTGGGGCAAGATCCACGCTGATCGCCGAGCGAGGGAAGCGCAGGACGAGACGTTTCGGGTGCGTGGCGAAGCGACTGCGTGGAAGTCGCGGGCTCAGGAGCTTGAGGCGCTGGTGTACGAGCTTGCCGACCAAGCTCATCCAGAGCATGCCCAGGAGGCACCTGGCTGCCGTTGCCGTGGTTGCTGCGGCGAGGTGCTGAAGGAGATTCGGGCTCGTCACCCAGTGACCTGATCCTTGGCGGAGGCGGCCGAAGCCTGTCCGTGGATGTCCACGGCCGTCCGCCTCGCGCAACTGAGACCAAAACTGAGACCACGCAACGACGAAGGGTCCGACCGCTAAGCGGTCGGACCCTTCGTTTGCCCTGATGGGCGGGTGCGGAGGATACGAGATTCGAACTCGTGAGGGGTTGCCCCCAACACGCTTTCCAAGCGTGCGCCCTAGGCCACTAGGCGAATCCTCCGCGGCAAACAATACAAGACGCCGGGGAGTGCTCGCGAACTCGATCCGGGCCTCCGGGATCGGGTACTGTGTGCGGAGCCCCTCACGTGGCGCTATCTGACTGAACTCCCCCAGGGCCGGAAGGCAGCAAGGGTAGGTCGGCTCTGGCGGGTGCGTGGGGGGCGCTTGCGTTGGGGGTGGTGGTAGGGGGGCGTTGTCGTAGCGGGCCGATATCGTCGTAGGTGTGTCGTCCCTTGCGCTGTACCGCCGTTATCGCCCCGAGTCATTCGCCGAGGTCATCGGGCAGGAGCATGTCACTGACCCGCTGCAGCAGGCCCTGCGGAACAACCGGGTCAATCACGCGTACCTGTTCAGTGGGCCGCGTGGCTGTGGGAAGACGACCAGTGCGCGCATCCTCGCGCGCTGTCTGAACTGTGAGCAGGGGCCGACGCCGACGCCGTGCGGTGAGTGCCAGTCCTGCAAGGACCTGGCCAGGAACGGGCCGGGGTCCATCGATGTGATCGAGATCGACGCCGCGTCGCACGGAGGTGTGGACGATGCCCGTGATCTTCGCGAGAAGGCGTTCTTCGGGCCCGCGAGCAGTCGTTACAAGATCTACATCATCGACGAGGCGCACATGGTCACCTCGGCGGGGTTCAACGCTCTGCTGAAGGTGGTCGAGGAGCCGCCGGAGCATCTCAAGTTCATCTTCGCGACCACCGAGCCCGAGAAGGTCATCGGCACGATCCGGTCGCGTACGCACCACTATCCGTTCCGGCTGGTCCCGCCGGGGACGCTGCGCGACTACCTCGGCGAGGTGTGCGGGAAGGAGCGGATCCCGGTCGCGGACGGGGTGCTGCCGCTGGTCGTACGGGCCGGCGGCGGGTCCGTGCGTGACTCGATGTCCGTCATGGACCAGCTGCTCGCGGGCGCGGCCGAGGACGGTGTGACGTACGCCATGGCGACGGCCCTGCTCGGTTATACGGACGGGTCGCTGCTCGACGCGGTGATGGACGCGTTCGCGGCGGGGGACGGGGCCGCGGCGTTCGAGATCGTGGAGCAGGTCATCGAGGGCGGCAACGACCCGCGGCGCTTTGTCGCCGATCTGCTGGAGCGGCTGCGGGACCTGGTCATTCTGGCCGCCGTGCCGGACGCCGGGGAGAAGGGGCTGATCGACGCGCCCGCCGATGTCGTCGAGCGGATGCAGGCCCAGGCGTCGGTCTTCGGCGCGGCCGAGCTGAGCCGGGCGGCCGACCTGGTCAACACCGGGCTGACGGAAATGCGGGGGGCTACCTCACCCCGGCTTCAGCTGGAGCTGATCTGCGCGCGGGTGCTGCTGCCCGCGGCCTTCGACGACGAGCGGTCGGTTCAGGCACGGCTCGACCGGCTGGAGCGAGGGGCGGCCGCCGCCGCGTCGACCGCGGGGGCCGCGTTCTCGGCCGGGGGGCCCGGTCCCGCGACGGGGTACGTCCCCGGGCCCGGGGCTCACGCGCCCGTACCGCCCGCCATGCCCGTACCGGCCGCGCCCGCGCCCGTACCGCCGGCCATGCCGCATGCCGCACCGGAGCCCGCCGCTCCGCCGCCCGCCGTGCCCCCGTCGGCCCCCGCTCCGGCCTCCGCCGCCGAGCCGCAGCGGCCCGGTGCCTGGCCCTCCGCCGCGCCGCCGGAGGCTCCGGGGCGCCGTCCCGGCGGCTGGCCCACCGCCTCGACTCCAGGGCAAGGGCAAGGACAGGGGCAGCCGGCCGCTCCGACGCCGGGACCGGCGGCACCCGCGCCGGCCGCTCCCCAGCCCGCTGCCGCCGCGCCGGCCCCCGGAATGACGCAGGGCGCAGGACAGGTACGGAACATGTGGCCCGACATCCTGGAGGCCGTGAAGAACCGCCGGCGCTTCACCTGGATCCTGCTCAGCCAGAACGCGCAGGTCGCGGGGTTCGACGGGACGACGCTCCAGGTCGGCTTCATCAACGCGGGCGCCCGCGACAACTTCACGAGCAGCGGCAGCGAGGACGTGCTCAAGCAGGCGCTCTCCGAGCAGTTCCATGTGCAGTGGAAGATCGAGGCGATCGTCGACCCGTCGGGCGGCACCGCCGGGCCCCCGGCGAGTGGCGGCGGAGGAGGCGGCGGCGGAGGAGGCGGTGGCGGTTACGGCGGCCCAGGCCCGGGCCAAGGCGCCGGAGGTGGCGGCTACGGCGGGGGCGCGGGCGGCCCCGGCGGCGCGGGCGCGCCCGGCTCCGGCGGCGGGTACGGAGGCGGCGGGTACGGGGGCGGTGGCGGTTACGGCGGTGCCCCCTCCGCCTCGAACGCCGCCTCGGCCGCCCCGCAGGCACAGCACCCCGCCCAGCCCGCGCACTCTTCGCAGTCGTCGGCCGCCCCCGCGTCCCAGGCCCCGAGCGGTCCCGGTACGGCGCGACCCGAGCCGCAGCGCCAGAACGGACCCGACCGCTCGGACCGGCCGGACAACAGACCCGTCGCGCCCGCGAAGCCGCCGGTGGCACCGGAGGACGACATTCCGGAGGAGGACGATCCGGACCTCGTCGACTCCGCGCTCTCCGGCCATGAACTGATTGTGCGCGAGCTGGGAGCGACGGTTGTGGAGGAATACACAAACGAATAGCGGTCCGTCTTTCGGCGGCCCGTCCAAGGCCCGCACACGGAGCGGCGCTCTGTCCCGGCTAGGCTGCCCCTCGTGAAGGTCCTTGTCATCGGCGGCGGCGCCCGCGAACACGCCCTGTGCCGCTCTCTCTCCCTCGACCCCGAGGTCACCGCTCTGCACTGCGCGCCCGGCAACGCCGGCATCGCCGAGGTGGCCGAGCTGCACCCGGTGGACGCGCTGGACGGTACGGCCGTGGCCCGCCTCGCCACCGAGCTGGAGGCCGGGCTCGTCGTCGTCGGGCCCGAGGCGCCGCTGGTGGCCGGGGTCGCCGACGCCGTACGGGGTGCGGGCATCCCGTGCTTCGGCCCGTCCCGGGAGGCGGCCGAGCTGGAGGGCTCCAAGGCCTTCGCCAAGGCTGTGATGGCGGCGGCGAACGTTCCGACGGCCCGTAGTTACGTCTGCACCACCCCCGAGCAGATCGACGAAGCGCTCGACGCCTTCGGCCCGCCGTACGTCGTCAAGGACGACGGACTGGCCGCCGGGAAGGGCGTCGTCGTGACCGCGGATCTCGCCGTGGCGCGCGAGCACGCGCTCGGCTGCGACCGTGTCGTCATCGAGGAGTTCCTCGACGGCCCCGAGGTCTCGCTCTTCGCCATCACCGACGGCGAGACGGTCCTTCCGCTCCAGCCCGCGCAGGACTTCAAGCGCGCCCTCGACAACGACGAGGGCCCCAACACGGGCGGCATGGGCGCGTACTCCCCGCTCCCGTGGGCCGACCCCAAGCTGGTGGACGAGGTCCTGGAGACCGTTCTCCAGCCGACGGTCAACGAACTGCGCCGCCGCGGTACGCCCTTCTCGGGGCTGCTGTACGCGGGCCTCGCGATCACCGGACGCGGCGTGCGGGTCATCGAGTTCAACGCCCGCTTCGGCGACCCCGAGACGCAGGTGGTCCTGGCCAGGCTCAAGACGCCGCTGGCCCGGGTCCTGCTGGCGGCGGCGGAGGGCGACCTCGCCGTGCTGCCCCCGCTGACCTGGCGCGACGACGCGGCGGTCACGGTGGTCGTCGCCTCGCACAACTACCCGGACACGCCGCGCACCGGCGACCCGATCGCGGGCCTCGCAGAGATCGCGGAACAGGATGCCCCCGACGCGTACGTCCTGCACGCCGGCACCCGGCGCGACGGTGACACGGTCGTGAGCGCCGGCGGTCGCGTGCTGTCGGTGACGGCGACGGGCAAGGACCTGACGCAGGCGCGGGAGCGCGCGTACACGGCGGTCCGCCGTATCCGTCTGGCGGGCTCCCAGCACCGTACGGACATCGCCCGCGAGGCCGCCGAGACCGCGGAGGCCGCGGAGGCCGCGGGAGCCTGATCCGACCCGGCCTGGCCGGATCTCTTGCGGGCGGGCGCCCGCTGTCCTCGGGACGGCGGGCGCCCGTTCGTCTTTCCCGCTCCTCCCGCTTCTTCCCGCTTCTCCGGCTCTCCCGCACCGCTCTCCGGCTCTCCCGCACCGCCCGAACGCACCCGTCAGCAGCTTTGCCCAAAGCCATTCCATCGAGTGACCGTTGGGCCATCCGGATGACGGGTCTCCAGGGTCCAACTAGGGTGCGGCGCAGGCGTTCCGGCACTTGGCCCCATCGGCATTGCGATGTCAGTGGCGGGTGCCACAGTGGGGGAGTGAGCAACGCAGGCCGCAGGGCAGAGGGGGTGATGTCCGACCATGTCCGGTTCCGGTATCGGTGAGGAGATGGGTGCTCAGGGCGCCCGTGTACGGGCTCTCGCCGTGCTGCGCATCCGCAGCAGGGCGCTGGCCGTGGCGCTGCTGCCCGCCGCCGTCGCCGTCGTACTGCTCGTCGGCGGGGCCACGGGGCGCCTCGGCGGCGGAGGCTGGGACATCGCGCGCTGGGCCGTGACGGGCTTCGCGCTCGTCGTGCTGCTGCTCGCGGGCGCCGTCGCCGCCGTGGTCGCCCGCGCCAGGCCCGCGCTGAGCCCGACCGTCCCGGTCACCGAGAAGGCCGCCCCCGATCTCTACCGGCTGGTGCGCGATCTCGCGGAGCGGCTCGACGTGCCCGCCCCCTCCGCCATAGCGCTGACCCCGGACTGCGACAGCTGGCTGGAGGACCGTACGCATCCGGCGCACGCCGAGGCGCTCTCGGGTACGCGCCCGGACGCATATGCGCATCCGCGCGCGCTGTCCGGCTTCGGCGGCGGCCGTCGGCGCGCCGCCCGGCGGATCCCGGCCGCCCCCGTCCTCGTGATCGGTTCGCCCTTCCTGTGGTGGATGCGGGTCGCGGAGCTGCGCGCCGTGCTCGCCCCCGTCGTGGCGGGTACGGGGCCCTCGGCGCATCCGGACATAGCCGCGGCCCGCCGGTTCGTCCGGGGGCTGGACGCGGCGGTGGCCGTCGCGTCCCGGCCGGGCCTGGGGCCGATACGACGCATGGCGCTGGGCTTTGTCGGCCGGGTCGCCAAGCTGCTGCTGCGCGGCTGCGGTGAGCATGCCGCGCTGATGGAGCGTGGCGTCGCGGCGGCCGCGTCCGAGCGCGCGCAGGCGGTGGACTACGGTCTGCGGATCGTAGCCCAGGAGCAGGTGGGCCTCGCGTACGCGGGCTGGGACCGGCTGCTGACCAGGGTCGCGCTGCCCGCGTGGCGCATGGGCCGCTGGCCCTCCCGGCTGGACGCCGGCGTGGTGTCAGCGCTCACCGAGCTGTCCCGCCGCGACCGCCTCGCCGAGGGTTTCGCCTCCCGGCTCGGCGAGCGTCCCGCCTGCGATCTGCTCGAAGAACCGGGCGTGGTCGACGAGGCGGCCTCCCTGCTGGCCGCCCGCCTCTTCCACGGCGGTCCGGCCGAGGCGGGCCCGGACTGGTCCCCGGTGGACTGGCAGCAGTATCCGGAAGAGGTGGTCGACCGTAAGTGGCGTACGGAAGCGGCCAGGCTGCACCGTGTCCTCGACACCATGGGGGTACGGCGCTCCGCCGACCCCGCGGGCTCCGCCCTGAGCCCTGGCCCGACCCTGGAAAGGGTCATCGACCACCTCTCCCGGCACGATGCCGGTACGGGCGGTCCTACCGGAACCGGCGGTCCTACCGGAACGGGTGGCCCTACCGGAACGGGTGGCCCCACCGGAACGTGCGGCCCCACCGGGATCAACGGACTCACTGGCTCCAATAACTCCACCACGGCCGACGAGGCGAGTGGAACCGTCGGGCCCGGCCACCCCGCCGGAACCCCCGAAACCCCCGGCGCCCCCGGAAGCCACGGGCCTGCCGGAACCCCCGGCGCCCCCGGCGCCCCCGGAACCCCCGGTGCCCCCGGAACCCCCGGCGCCCCCGGAAGCCACGGGCCTGCCGGAACACCCGGACCCCCCGGAACCGCCAGGACCGGCGAGGTCAGTGAGGCCGGCGACGCCCTGGCCGCCGGCATCAGTGCGGAGCTCGCCCGCGAAGAGGCAGCCGCCGCCCCGGCCGCCCCGGCCGAGGCCGCGAGCGACGCGCTCGCGCTCTGGGGCACCGACCCGCTGCCCCTCTTCCCGCTCCAGCCGCCCCGCAGCGGCCGTGAACTGCTCGCCGACCATGTCACGGCGATGGTCTGCTGCTCCGCCGTCGATACGGCGGGCGCCGTGCCCGGCCTCGACTGGCTCGACGGCCCGGCCCTCCTGATCGACGGCGAGCGCCGCGCGGATCTGGGCGGGCGCGTCCTCAGCCTGGTCGAGGGCGGCGACGCCGAGCCGCTCCGTTCGTGGCTGACGTCGCTCGGCGTACGGGCCGAGAAGCCCGTGCGCCTCGTGTGAGCCCCACCACACACCCCCACGCGCCACCCGGCACCACCCGCCAAAGCCCGGCGCCGCCCGCCAAAGCCCGGCGCCGCCCCCGTACCTGCCTCTTACCACCTCATCGACCGCGATCGCGGACCATCCCTTATCACACCGTGAATCACCATTGTCGCGTTCCGTTAAGGTTAATTCGCAACGAACGGTGACGGAGTGCGTGCGTAATGTGATGTGCTGGGGGTCGCCGCTTACACCCGACCGCTTCACCGGCCGGATAAACGGTCGTATCACCGGCGCGTCGGTGCTCGCGTCGGCGCATTTGTCAACGGTCGTGCCACCTGATGGCGCGGGGGCTCGGAGGAGGGGCGCACCATGGGGGCGGACCAGATCCGGCGGTGGGAATCGGGCGCGCTCGCCCACGCGGTCAGCGATCCCTTCGGCCAGGGCCCGCTGCCCTGGCTGCGCGGCAGCGAGAACTACTTCGACGACACCGGCCATGTCGTCCCCTGGTACGCCGATCCGAATCTGGGCAGCGGCAGCCAGGGCAACCACGCCGGTTACGGCCACCACGGCGGCAGCGCCGGCAGCGGTGGCACCCGTACCGCCGATGACGTACGGCGTCAGATCAAGGGCTTCGCGTCCACCGGCGCCGTCGCCCCCGGCGAAGCCATCGACTTCCATGTCACCGTCGACCCGCCCCAGCAGTTCTCGGTCGACATTTACCGGATCGGGCATTACGGCGGCGACGGCGCCCGCAAGATCATCACCAGTCCCCGGCTCTCCGGGATCGTTCAGCCGCCCCCGCTCGCCGCCGACCGGACCGTCTCCTGCCATCACTGGTGGCTCTCCTGGCGGCTCCAGATCCCGGAGTTCTGGGCGCTCGGCGCCTATGTCGCCGTCCTCACGACGGTCGACGGCTACCGCTCCCACATCCCCTTCACGGTCCGCGACAGCCACCCCGCCGACCTGCTTCTGCTCCTCCCCGACATCACCTGGCAGGCGTACAACCTCTACCCCGAGGACGGCCACACCGGCGCCAGCCTCTACCACGCCTGGGACGAGCAGGGCCGGCTCCTCGGCGAGCAGGACGCCGCCACGACCGTCTCCTTCGACCGTCCCTACGCGGGCGCGGGGCTGCCCCTCCATGTCGGCCACGCCTACGACTTCATCCGCTGGGCCGAGCGGTACGGCTACGACCTCGCGTACGCCGACACCCGCGATCTGCACGCGGGCCGCGTCGACCCCAGCCGCTACCGGGGCCTGGTCTTCCCCGGCCATGACGAGTACTGGTCCGTCCCCATGCGCCGGACCGTCGAGGCCGCGCGCGACGGCGGCACCTCACTGGTCTTCCTCTCCGCCAACACGATGTACTGGCAGGTGGAGTTGGGGCCCTCGGCCTCCGGCGTCCCGGACCGGCTGCTCACCTGCCGCAAGCGCCGCGGCCCGGGCCGGCCCGCGCTCTGGCGCGAGGTGGACAGGCCGGAGCAGCAGCTGCTCGGAATCCAGTACGCGGGCCGCGTCCCCGAGCCGCGCCCCCTGGTCGTACGGAACGCCGACCACTGGCTCTGGGAAGCCACCGGCGCGACGGAGGGCGACGAGATCGAGGGTCTCGTCGCGGGTGAGGCGGACCGTTACTTCCCGCGCACCGCACTCCCCGACCACCAGGACCGCATCCTGCTCGCGCACTCCCCGTACCGCGATCTCGACAACAGCCGGCGCCACCAGGAGACCTCGCTCTACCGCGCCCCGTCCGGCGCGCTCGTCTTCGCGTCGGGGACCTTCGCCTGGTCCCCGGCGCTGGACCGGCCCGGCCATGTGGACCCCCGTATCCAGCGCGCGACGGCCAACCTCCTGGACCGGATCTGCAAGCGGGACTGACGGGACTGACACGGGACTGACAGGGGACTGAACGGCGCGCGCGGCCCCGCGCCGACACTCCTGAACGGCGCGCGGCACCCCTGCGAGCTGGGACTTCCGGCATACGGGAGAATCGAGGCGATCTCTCAGATCGGACAGAACCACGGGGAGGAACCGTGTCCGGATTCGTAGAAAAGCCCGAGCCCGTAGAGGTGCCGGGTCTGGTGCATATCCACACCGGCAAGGTGCGGGATCTGTACCGGAACGAGGCGGGCGACCTCGTGATGGTCGCCAGTGACCGAATGTCCGCGTACGACTGGGTGCTGCCCACCGAAATCCCCGACAAGGGCCGGGTGCTCACCCAGCTCTCGCTCTGGTGGTTCGAGAAGCTCATCGATCTCGTGCCCAACCATGTGATCTCCACCGACCTCCCCTCGGGCGCGCCCGCCGACTGGGCCGGCCGCACCCTCATCTGCCGGTCGCTCCGGATGATCCCGGTGGAGTGCGTCGCCCGCGGCTATCTGACCGGCTCGGGTCTCGCGGAGTACAAGGAGTCCCGCACCGTCTGCGGGCTCGCGCTCCCCGAGGGCCTCATGGACGGCTCCGAGCTGCCCGCCCCGATCTTCACGCCCGCCACCAAGGCGGCCGTGGGCGACCACGACGAGAACGTCCCGTACGAGGAAGTGGCCCGCCAGGTCGGCGCGGAGACCGCGGCCCTGCTGCGCCGGACGACCCTCGACGTCTACGGCCGGGCCCGGGACATCGCCCACGACCGGGGGATCATCCTCGCCGACACCAAGTTCGAGTTCGGCTTCGACGGCGAGCGGCTGGTGATCGCCGATGAGGTGCTGACCCCCGACTCCTCGCGTTTCTGGCCGGCCGAAGCCTGGGAGCCGGGCCGCCCGCAGCCGTCGTACGACAAGCAGTACGTACGCGACTGGCTGACCTCCCCGGCGTCCGGCTGGGACCGCGCGAGCGAGCAGCCGCCGCCCCCGCTGCCGCAGGAGATCGTCGACGCGACCCGTGCGAAGTACCTGGAGGCGTACGAGCGCCTCACCGGCCTCAGCTGGCAGTAGGCCCGGCACGAGCAGCGGCCGGAACACGCGGCGGAAGCCGCCGGAACACCAAGAAGCCCCCCGACCGATCCGGCCGGGGGGCTTCTGTACGGAGCGGACGACCAGGTTCGAACTGGCGACCTCAACCTTGGCAAGGTTGCGCTCTACCAACTGAGCTACGTCCGCATGCGCCGTGGCGCGGAGCCAACTATACCCAACCTCGCTCGCGTGCGAGACGCACCGCCGTATGACGGTTCTCCGCCCCCAGTTTGGAGGCCGCCGACGACAGATAGTTCCGTACGGTCCCCTGCGACAGCGACGCCCGCTCCGCGACGTCCGCGATCGGCGCCCCGTCCGCCGCCAGCTCCAGGACCTCGGCCTCCCGCGCGGTCAGTGGCGAGTCCCCGGCCGAGATCGCGTCCGCCGCCAACTCGGGGTCGACGAAACGGTTCCCGGCGTGGACGGTACGGATGATCTCGGCGAGCTGCCGCGCGCTCACGGTCTTCGGTACGAAGCCGCGTACGCCCGCGGCCAGCGCCCGCTTCAGATGGCCTGGCCGGCCATGGCTGGTCACGATCATCGTGCGGCAGCCGGGCAGTTCGGTACGGAGCGATGTGGCGACTTTCACACCGTCCGCGCCCGGCATCTGGAGATCCAGTACGGCCACATCGGGCCGGTGGGCCCGTGCCATCGCCAGCGCTTCCGGCCCGGAGGCCGCCTCGGCGACCACGACCAGATCGTCTTCGAGCGCGAGCAGCGCGGCGAGCGCACCCCGGATCAGATGCTCGTCGTCGGCGAGCAGGACGCGAACAGGACTCATACCGCCACCTCCTCGCCGGTCTCGTCGGCCTCATCGGCCACAGGGCGGACGTCCCCGGTGGCCGTCCCCGGCAGCGGCACCCGCGCCGTCAGTACGAAGCGGCCGTCCGCCGTGCTCCCCGCGTCGAGGGTCCCGTCCAGCGCGGCCAGCCGCTCCCGCAGCCCCGCGAGCCCGGAGCCCTTCCCTGACAGTCCGGAGTGCTTCCCCGCCAGGCTGGAGTCCTTCCCGGCCAGCCCGGATCCGCGTCGCGCGAGCCCTGGGCCCTTCCCGATCCGTGCACCGGCACCGGCACCGGCACCGGCATCCGGCACCCCGTCGTTCTCCACGGTCAGCACCGCCTCCCGGCCGCCGGATCCGTCGCTCGGCCCGCCGCCCGGCCCGCCGTGCGACCCCTCGCCGGCCCCCGGCCCCCCGGTCTGCGACAGCCGTACCGTGCACCGCCGGGCGTCCCCGTGCCGCAGCACATTCGTCGTCGCCTCCCGTACCACCCACCCGAGAGCCGACTGAACCTCGGCGGACAGTCCGCCGACATCGCCCCCCTTGATCCGGCAGTCGATGCCCGCCGCCTTCAACACGCCCCGGGCTCCTTCCAGTTCGGTGTGCAGATCCGCTTCCCGGTAGCCGCGTACGACCTCCCGTACCTCCCGCTGCGACTCCTGCGCTATCCGCTGCACCTCGGTCATCTGGGCCGCCGCCCCCGGCCGGTCGCGCTCGGCCAGCTGGACCGCCAGCTCGCTCTTCAGCGCGATCACCGCGAGGTTGCGGCCCATGACATCGTGCAGATCGCGCCCGAAACGCAGCCGCTCCTCCGCGATCGCGAGCCGCGTATGCAGCTCGCGCGCCTCGTCCAGCTCCCAGACGACGCTGACCAGCCAGGCCGAGAAGACATAGGTGACGGCGAGAGCCGCGCCCGTGGCGGTGACTCCGGCCGCGTTCGCGGCGGCGTTGTTCCACTCCAGCCCGAGCAGCAGACTCATGGCCGCCGTACCGACCGCCGTACCGAGCACGGCGTACACCCTGTGCGCCGCCGTGCGCAGGCCCAGCGTGATCGCCGCCAGACCGAAGCCGGCGATCCCCATCAGCAGAAACGCGTAGTCCTGGTCCTGCGGAAGCGTGTCGGTGCTCCGCAGCGCGAGCAGGAGGATGATGCCTCCGCCCGTCAGCGCGGAAACGCCCAGAATCAGCCGTACGGGCTGCTCGCGCCGCCCAAGGCGCCAGTCCATGGCCGTGGACAGCAGTGCGCCGGACAGCGTGGCATGCGCCATGACCAGAAGGAACAGCCAGCCGCCGAGCTGATCTCCGCCCTCGTCGAGGAGCTGCGGAATGCCGATCGCGCCGACCTCGATGCCCGCGAGGGCATGGAATGTCCAGCGGGTGTAGAGCTCGACCTTGGCCATGTTGCTCCTGGCCGGCCCGCCCCTGCTGTGCCACCAGCCCGTCAGTCTGGACATCGCGCCCTTCCTCGGTGTCCTGGTGCCTGTGTCCGTGTCTCAGCGACGTGGCTCCCAGCGGAACCATCGCTGTACAGCAAACACTGAGAGGATGGTCCAAACCAAGGCGCTCAGCGCCGCGCCGAGCAGGTCGTTCCCTTCCGCCCCGCCGAGCCAGCCCGCGCGGATCAGCGTCATGGCCCCGGTCACCGGCAGCAGTTCGCACAGCGAGGCCACCCGGTCGGGCAGCGCCTCCAGCGGTACGAACAGCCCCGAGCCGACGACCGAGATCATGAACAGCGGCATGCTGGTGATCTGGGCGCTCTCGACGGTACGGGTGAACGCGGAGGTCACCGCCGCCAGCGCGCTGAGCAGCACCAGCCCGATCAGCAGCCCGCCGACCAGCACCACCGGCTGTCGCGGCGCGCGTACGTCGAGGAACGCGACCGCTGCGGCGATCATCACGGCGGACTGTACGAACGCCAGCCCGGCCGCCGGCAGCGCGGTGCCGACCAGGATCTCCCGGTCGGACGCCTCCATCGTGCGCAGCCGCTTGAGCACCAGTTCCTCGCGCCGCGCCGTGTACGCGGAGGTGAGACTGCCGTAGACGGCCATCACCAGCACCATGCCGATGCCGCCGGTCATCGACGCCTCGATGACGCTGAACCCGGTGTCGCCGAGGTCGATCCTGCCGAGCGATTCCCTGATCGCCACGATCATCCCCAGCGGCACGAACAGGGCGGTGAACAGCGCCGTCCTGTTCCGTACGAGCAGCGAGAACTCGGCCCGGCCGAGCGCCTTGAGGCGGTCCCCGGTCGTGGTCGTCCGTACGCCGGTCTCCCGGCTCCGCGGGCTCTCCGTCTCCCCCGTGCTCACCGTGCTCATCGCGCGTCCACCGTTTCCACTGCTTCCACCGTTTCCGCGCCCCGCGCCGCGATGTCGAGAAAGGCTTCTTCGAGGGAGGCGGACCGCGCGTCCAGCGCCCCCAGCTCCACGTTCGACTCCTCGGCCCACCGGAGGAGTTCGCTCAGATCCCGCTGGAGCCGCTGCGTACGGATCTCCACCGCCCTGCCGTCCGCGGCCGCCCGCAGGGACAGCGGGAGCCGTCCGGCGGGGACGTCCTCGGGCAGGACGAAGCGGATCCGGGCCGGCCGGGTGGCGGTCACCTCGGCCGGGGTGCCGGTGACATCGATCCGGCCCCGGTGCATGATCGCCAGCCGGTCGGCGAGGCTCTCGGCCTCCTCCAGATAGTGCGTGGTCAGCAGCACGGTGGTGCCGCCGTCCCGCAGCTCCCTGACCAATTCCCAGGTGTCGCGCCGGCCCTCGGCGTCCAGCCCGGTCGTCGGCTCGTCGAGGAAGAGCACCTCGGGCCGGCCGAGCAGCGCGAGCGCCAGATCCAGGCGCCGCTTCTCCCCGCCGGAGAGCTGTTTGACGCGTACGCCGGAGCGCTCGGTGAGCCCCACCAGATCCAGCGCCTCCTGGGTCGCCCGCGCCCCGCTGGTGCAGCCGGCGCACATCCGTACGGTCTCGGCGACCGTCAGATCGGACGGGAAGCCGCCCTCCTGGAGCATCACACCCATGCGGGGCCGGACGGACCTCCGCTCGGTGTACGGATCATGGCCCAGCACCCGGACCGTGCCGCCGCTGGGCCGGGCGAGGCCCTCCAGCAGCTCGACGGTGGAGGTCTTGCCCGCGCCGTTCGTCCCCAGCAGCGCGAACAGCTCGCCGCGCGCCACGGAGAAGGAGACACCGTCCACCGCCGTGAAGCCGCCGGCGTACGCCCGTCTCAGCTCTTCCACCTCGATTACCGCGTCGTTCATCATGTCTTCGAGGTTTCCGCCCGGCGGGTGCGGTCGGCAGTGCGCGGTGTCATCGCGGCGGATGACATTTGTCATCGGCCGCGATGGGGGATGCACCGGAAGATACCCGGGGGATACGCCGGGATACGCCGCGATACCCCGGCAAATACGAAGAAGGCCCCGGTCGAAGTGACCGGGGCCTTCATCTCTGAGCGGACGACCAGGTTCGAACTGGCGACCTCAACCTTGGCAAGGTTGCGCTCTACCAACTGAGCTACGTCCGCAGTGCGTCGGAAGACCGGCGCGAACACCACTCTACCTGATCCAGATGAAGCACTGAACCATCAGGCCGGAGGCCCGGAGAGCGATGCAGAGCGGGTGACAGGAATTGCACACTGCGCCTCCCCCTTGGAAAGGGGGCGTTCTACTACTGAACTACACCCGCACGCTGCTTGGGGTTTGGCCTTTCGGCCTTGCCCCTCGGCGTGGTCCAAACTCTAGCCGATCAATGGGGGTGCTGTGCAACTCCGTGCGCCGAGGGGCGCGCTGTCCGCGGGACCGGGCCGCGCCGGGCCCGCGGAGCCGGGCGCAGCGGGCTCAACTCGCCTCGCGGAACGCCTCGTACACCCGCTTGGGGATCCGGCCCCGGGCCGGCACCTCCATCTTGTGGGACTGCGCCCAGGCGCGGACCGCCGCCGGGTCGGGCGCGAGGGCGGTGTGCCGGTAGGTGGTGCGAGACTTGCCGTGCTTGCTGGCGTTTGTCTGCTTTCGGCCTGCGGCCATGAACGGTGCCAGGGCCTTGCGTAGTTTCTTTGCATTGGCGGGATTGAGGTCGATCTCGTACGACTTCCCGTCCAGGCCGAACGTGACCGTTTCCGCCGCTTCTCCTCCGTCGATGTCGTCGGAGAGCGTGACCACTACGCGCTGCGCCACGGATATCGGTCCTTTCCTGCGGTACCGCCCGCGCCCGTCACCTGCGGGAAACGCGGCTGACGTGCGGCGATACCGGCCTTCCGGCTGTTATGGGGCAATGCTGCTTTCTTCTGTATTCCTTTGTACAGCGGCAGGTGTCGCATTGTGAAGCCCAGCCAATTACATCAGCGTGTCCCGCGGCAATGGTGGATGCGACTTTTTCCCTGGATTTTTCCCGGTGTCGCCGGGGCCGATATCGCGACGTGATCTGCGAACCAGCATATCTACCCGCGTAGATTTTCGGGCCGGGTACGCTGGCAGAGCTCGGGGGGTCTGGGGGATTCCCCGGAGAAGACAGCAGCGAGAACCAGCCGCACCACACCACCGGGAGTGCCAGTGGCACGCGTCGTAGTCGACGTCATGCTCAAGCCGGAGATCCTCGACCCGCAGGGCCAGGCGGTGCAGCGCGCACTGCCCCGGCTGGGTTTCGAGGGGATCGCCGACGTCCGCCAGGGAAAGCGTTTCGAGCTTGAGGTGGCAGGGCCGGTCGACGACGCCGCCCTCGCCCGTATCCATGAGATGGCCGAGACGTTCCTCGCCAACACCGTCATCGAGGACTTCATCGTGAAGGTCGAGTCCGAGAAGGCCGAGAAGGCCGAGGAGTCGAAGTGACGTCCCGTATCGGAGTCGTCACCTTCCCCGGCACCCTCGACGACCGGGACAGCCTGCGCGCCGTCCGGATCGCCGGGGCCGAGCCCGTCTCCCTCTGGCACCGCGACAAGGACCTCAAGCAGGTCGACGCCGTCGTGCTGGCCGGCGGCTTCAGTTACGGCGACTATCTGCGGGCCGGCGCCATCTCCCGGTTCTCCCCGGTGATGGAGACGGTCATCGAGCAGGCGAAGGCCGGTCTGCCGGTCCTCGGTATCTGCAACGGCTTCCAGATCCTCACCGAGTCCCATCTGCTGCCCGGCGCGATGCTCAGGAACAACCACCTGCACTTCATCTGCCGCGACCAGAAGCTGCGGGTGGAGACCACGGACACCGCCTGGACCGCCGATTACGAGGCCGGTCAGGAGATCTCCGTACCCCTCAAGAACATCGACGGCCGGTACGTCGCCGACGAGCGCACGCTCGACGAGCTGGAGGCCGAGGGCAGGGTCGCCTTCCGCTATCTGGACGGCAACCCGAACGGTTCGCTGCGCGACATCGCCGGTGTCACCAACGCGGCGGGCAATGTCGTCGGCCTGATGCCGCACCCCGAGCACGCTGTGGAGCCGCTGATCGGTACGGGCCGTACCGACGGCCTGGGATTCTTCACCTCGATCCTGAAGAAGCTGGTAAGCGCCTGATGACCCTCAAGACCCTCGACACGGTCAAGCACGCGAGCGGCACGCCCGAGGCCGAGCAGCCCTGGAAGGAGCTCGGCCTCAAGGAGGACGAGTACGCCCGGATCCGCGAGATCCTGGAGCGCCGTCCCACCGGCGCCGAGCTGGCCATGTACTCCGTCATGTGGTCCGAGCACTGCTCGTACAAGAGCAGCAAGGTGCACCTCAAGCAGTTCGGCGAGAAGGCCCCGGCCAACGACGCCATGCTCGTCGGCATCGGCGAGAACGCGGGTGTCGTGGACGTCGGCCAGGGGTACGCGGTCACGTTCAAGGTCGAGTCCCACAACCACCCGTCGTACATCGAGCCCTACCAGGGCGCGGCCACCGGCGTCGGCGGCATCGTGCGCGACATCCTCGCCATGGGCGCCCGCCCCGTCGCCGTCGTGGACCCGCTCCGCTTCGGCGCCGCCGACCACCCCGACACCAAGCGCGTCCTGCCGGGCGTCGTCGCGGGCATCGGCGGCTACGGCAACTGCCTGGGCCTGCCGAACATCGGCGGCGAGGTCGTCTTCGACGCCTGCTACCAGGGCAACCCGCTGGTCAACGCCGGCTGTATCGGTGTGATGCGGCACGAGGACATCCACCTCGCCAAGGCCTCGGGCCCCGGCAACAAGGTGATCCTGTACGGCGCCCGCACCGGCGGCGACGGTATCGGCGGTGTGTCGGTGCTGGCGAGCGAGACCTTTGAATCGACGGGTCCGGCCAAGCGGCCCGCCGTCCAGGTCGGCGACCCCTTCCAGGAGAAGCTCCTCATCGAGTGCACCCTGGAGATCTTCCGCGAGAAGCTCGTCGCCGGTATCCAGGACCTCGGCGGCGCCGGGCTCTCCTGCGCCACCAGCGAGCTGGCGTCCGCCGGTTCGGGCGGGATGCGGGTCGAGCTGGACACCGTACCGCTGCGTGACGCGACCCTCTCGCCCGAGGAGATCCTCATGAGCGAGTCGCAGGAGCGCATGTGCGCGGTGGTCGAGCCCGACAAGGTCGACCGCTTCATGGAGATCTGCGAGAAGTGGGATGTCATCGCCACCGTCATCGGTGAGGTGACCGAGGGCGAGCGCCTGGAGATCTTCTGGCACGGCGAGCAGATCGTCGACGTACCGCCGCGCTCGGTGGCCCACGACGGCCCGGTCTATCACCGGCCGTACGCGCGCCCCGACTGGCAGGACGCCCTCCAGGCGGACGACGCCAACAAGCTGGCACGCCCGGCGAACTCCGCCGAGCTGAGGGAGCAGGTCCTGCGGCTGATCGCGTCGCCGAACCAGGCGTCCAAGGCGTGGATCACCGACCAGTACGACCGGTTCGTGCAGGGCAACACCGTCCTCGCGCAGCCGGAGGACGCCGGAATGGTCCGGATCGACGAGGAGTCGAACCTCGGCGTGGCCATGGCGACCGACGGCAACGGCCGGTACGCGAAGCTCGACCCGTACGCGGGCGCGCAGCTCGCGCTGGCCGAGGCGTACCGCAATGTCGCCGCCTCCGGCGCCAAGCCGCTCGCGATCTCCGACTGTCTGAACTTCGGCTCGCCCGAGGACCCGGCGGTCATGTGGCAGTTCGCCGAGGCCACGCGCGGTCTGGCGGACGGCTGCCTCCAGCTGGGCACCCCGGTCACGGGCGGCAATGTCTCGCTCTACAACCAGACCGGTGAGACGGCCATCCACCCGACGCCGGTCGTCGCGGTGCTCGGTGTGATCGACGACGTCAACCGCCGTACGCCGATCGCCTTCAAGGAAGAGGGCCAGCTCCTCTATCTGCTGGGTGAGACGCGCGAGGAGTTCGGCGGCTCGGCCTGGTCGCAGGTCGTCCACGACCACCTCGGCGGGCTGCCGCCGGCCGTGGACCTGGACCGGGAGAAGCTGCTCGGCGAGATCCTGATCTCGGCGTCCCGTGACGGCATGGTCGACGCGGCGCACGATCTGAGCGACGGCGGTCTGATCCAGGCGGTCACCGAGTCCTGCCTGCGCGGCGGGAACGGCGCCCGGCTGGTGGTGCCGGACGGTCTGGACGCGTTCACGTTCCTGCTCAGCGAGTCCGCGGGGCGCGCGGTCGTCTCCGTACCGCGCAGCGAGGAGCTCCGCTTCACCGACATGTGCGGTGCGCGCGGGCTGCCCGTGACCCGGATCGGGGTCGTGGACGGCGACGCGATCGAGATCCAGGGCGAGTTCAGCGTCACGCTGGCCGAGCTGAAGGACGCCCACGAGGGCACGATCCCCGCGCTGCTGGCCTGAGGTCCGTACCCGACTGAACGCGACGAGCCCCCGCCCGGTCTCCACCGGGCGGGGGCTCCGTCGTGAGCGCGACCGGCCCTAAGGGTGTCCCGTCCGCTCTCCGCGCATTTCCGCGCGGAAATGTCCAGGGACCGCACAGGTCGTTGATCTTTCCGCTATTCCGGAGGCCCGGCGAAATAAGGTCAGGACGGAATTCGCCAGGAAGGGGCGGCGGCGGGACCACGCGCCGGCGCGATCACTTCGCGCCGGTCATGGGGGGAGATCCGTACGGACCCGGGCGGCGGGCCTGGGGCCGCGCATATGCTCGCGCCATGCCACCGGCCAAGAAGCGTCTGCGCAGCTACGACTCCGCCAAGATCCGGACCGCTGTCCTGACCCAGTTCGGGACCGTACGCGAGGCAGTCGCCCGGCTCACCCCCGAGCAGCTCGCCCTGCCCACCGCGCTCGGCGACTGGACCGTCCGCGAGCTGGCCGCGCATCTGAGCATGGCCGTCGAGTCCGTGAACCGCTATCTCGAAGAGCCCGAATACCCCGGACCGCCGCCCGGCCCCGTGGTCGTCCTGCCCGAGTGGCCGTTCACGACCGCCGCCCACGCCCCGGCCATCTCCGAGGACATTCGCGCGCTCGCCGCGTCCGCCACCCCCGACGAGCTGTTCGAGCGGGCCGGGACGCGGATCGCCGCGCTGCTGCCCGGCGCCACGGGCGACCGGCTGCTGGCGACCCGGATAGGCGCCATACGCCTCGGGGACTATCTGGTCACCCGGACCGTCGAGCTGATCGTCCACACCGACGACCTGAACCGGGCGGCCGGGCTGAGCATCCCGTACGAGCGGCAGGCGCTCGCCGCCTGTACGCGGCTGCTCGCCGACGCCCTCGCCGTGAAGGCGCCCGGGGCCTCGACCGAGGTGCGGATCCCGCCGTACGCCGTGGTGCAGTGCGTGGAGGGTCCCCGGCACACCCGCGGGACGCCGCCGAACGTCGTGGAGACCGATCCGCTGACCTGGGTCAGGCTCGCCACCGGACGTACGACCTGGCGCGAGGCGCTCGACGCGGCGCAGGTCAGCGCCAGTGGCGAGCGCGCGGATCTGGCCGGGCTGCTCCCGCTCATGGGGTGACGGAACCCCCGCCACCCGGGCGACACCGGAAGAACCACGGAACCGGAGCCCCGCCCGTCCCGTCCCACGGGTATGCCGAAGCAGCGGATCACCTCACTCACTACTGTCACAGCCGTCACTACCGTCGCTCTGCTCACACTGGCGGCCTGCGGTACGGAGTCCGGCAAGGGCTCGGGATCGGGCGCCGGCGCGGGCTCCGGCGGAGAGGTACGGACCGAGACCGCCCTCACCGATGTGCGCTGGAACGTCGACAGCGTGACCGTCGGCGGCCGGAAGACCGCCGCCCCCGCCGGCGCCAGCGTGGAGATCGACTCCCGGGGCCGGGCCAGCGCGAAGACGGGCTGCAACTCCATCGGCGCGGACGTCACCGTCGAGGGCGACACGGTCACCGTGGGCAAGAAGCAGTCCACGCTGATCGGCTGTCCCAAAGAGCTGGAGACCTTCGAGAAGGCGCTCGACGGCGCGTTCTCCGGCACGCTCAAGGCCACC
Source organism: Streptomyces scopuliridis RB72 (assembly GCF_000718095.1). Classification (GTDB taxonomy): domain Bacteria; phylum Actinomycetota; class Actinomycetes; order Streptomycetales; family Streptomycetaceae; genus Streptomyces; species Streptomyces scopuliridis. Next base: position 222,906 of record NZ_JOEI01000003.1, read on the forward strand.
GTCCAGGACAAACGGCTCACGCTCACCACCGCCGACGGTGACGCGATCGCCCTGACCTCGGAGCCCCCCGCGCCCCTCGTGGGCACGGAGTGGACCGTCGACGCGCTGGCCCAGGGCGCCACCGCGACCTCCCTGCCCAAGGGGACGGACGGCAAGGCGCGTTTCACGTTCCGTGAGGACGGCAAGGAGCTGTCCATGGAGGGCAGCCTCGGCTGCAACTCCTTCAGCGCGCCCGTGAAGCTCTCCGAGTCCGCGTCCGGTGCCCCGGCCACCCTCACGATCGGCCGGGTCAGCTCCACCCGCAAGCTCTGCCCGGGGCCCGAAATGACCCTGGAACGCCAGGTACAGAAGGTGCTGGAGGGCAAGGTCGCCTATGAGCTGCGTCACCGCGGGCTGACCCTCACGTCCGCCGGCGGCCAGGGACTGAGCGCCATCGCGCCTGCTCCCGGGAAGTAGTCCGGGGGCGGCCGGGGGGCCGGTCCGTATCCCCAATTCGGACCAGTGGTCGATCTCGCCTACACTCGGTGGCGTGCCTCGTGGTGATGGACGACTCAACCACGACCTGCTCCCCGGAGAGAAAGGCCCCCAGGACGCTTGTGGCGTCTTCGGAGTCTGGGCCCCGGGCGAAGAGGTCGCCAAGCTCACCTATTTCGGACTGTATGCCCTGCAGCACCGTGGACAGGAGTCCGCGGGCATCGCAGTGAGCAATGGGTCCCAGATCCTGGTTTTCAAGGACATGGGCCTGGTCTCACAGGTCTTCGACGAAACCTCACTCAGCTCACTCCTCGGGCATATCGCGGTGGGCCATGCCCGCTACTCCACCACCGGAGCCTCGGTGTGGGAGAACGCGCAGCCGACCTTCCGGGCCACGGGCCATGGCTCCATCGCGCTCGGCCACAACGGCAATCTGGTCAATACCGCCGAGCTCGCCGAGATGGTCGCCGATCTGCCCAAGGAGAACGGCCGGACGACCCGCGTCGCCGCCACCAATGACACCGACCTGGTCACGGCGCTGCTCGCCAGCCAGGTCGACGAGGACGGCAAGCCCCTCACGGTCGAGGACGCCGCCGCCAAGGTGCTGCCCGACGTCAAGGGCGCCTTCTCGTTCGTCTTCATGGACGAGCACACGCTCTACGCCGCCCGCGACCCCCAGGGCATCCGCCCGCTGGTCCTCGGCCGGCTCGAACGCGGCTGGGTCGTCGCCTCCGAGGGCGCCGCTCTCGACATCTGTGGTGCCTCGTACGTCCGGGAGATCGAGCCCGGCGAGCTGATCGCCATCGATGAGAACGGTCTCCGTTCGCAGCGATTCGCGGAAGCGAAGCCCAAGGGCTGTGTCTTCGAGTATGTCTATCTGGCTCGTCCGGATACGGACATCGCCGGGCGGAACGTCTATCTGTCCCGGGTCGAAATGGGGCGGAAACTCGCCAAGGAAGCTCCGGTCGAGGCGGATCTGGTCATAGCGACCCCGGAGTCCGGCACCCCGGCCGCGATCGGCTACGCGGAGGCCAGCGGCATCCCGTACGGCTCGGGCCTCGTCAAGAACGCCTATGTCGGCCGGACCTTCATCCAGCCGTCCCAGACCATCCGCCAGCTGGGCATCCGCCTCAAGCTGAACCCGCTGAAGGAAGTCATCCGCGGCAAGCGCCTGGTCGTCGTCGACGACTCGATCGTCCGCGGCAACACCCAGCGCGCCCTGGTCAAGATGCTCCGCGAGGCGGGCGCCGCCGAGGTCCACATCCGGATCTCGTCGCCGCCGGTGAAGTGGCCGTGCTTCTTCGGGATAGATTTCGCCACCCGCGCCGAGCTGATCGCCAACGGCATGACGGTCGAGGAGATCGGCGTCTCCATGGGGGCTGACTCCCTCGCGTACATCTCCCTCGACGGGATGATCGAGGCGACGACCATCGCCAAGCCGAATCTCTGCCGTGCCTGCTTCGACGGCGAGTACCCGATGGATCTTCCCGACCCCGAGCTGCTCGGCAAGCAGCTGCTGGAGACCGAGCTGGCGGCGGGCCCGGCCAATACCGCCGCCACGGACGCGCTCCGCCGCCCGTAGCAGCCCGCGTCCCTCCCCGCCCGTGACCGTGCGTCCCTCCGACGACCGCAAGACGACAGGAAAGTATCCAGCCATGTCCGAAACGACTACTGGTGCCAGCTATGCCGCCGCGGGCGTCGACATCGAAGCCGGTGACCGCGCGGTCGAGCTGATGAAGGAGTGGGTCAGGAAGACCCGACGCCCCGAGGTCCTCGGCGGCCTCGGCGGCTTCGCCGGCCTCTTCGACGCCTCCGCCCTCAAGCGCTACGAGCGCCCGCTGCTCGCCTCCGCCACCGACGGCGTCGGTACGAAGGTCGACCTCGCCCGCAAGATGGGCGTGTACGACACGATCGGTCACGATCTGGTCGGCATGGTCGTCGACGACCTGGTGGTCTGCGGCGCCGAGCCCCTCTTCATGACCGACTACATCTGTGTCGGCAAGGTCCACCCCGAGCGGGTCGCCGCCATCGTCAAGGGCATCGCCGAGGGCTGTGTGCTGGCCGGCTGCGCCCTGGTCGGCGGCGAGACCGCCGAGCACCCCGGACTGCTCGGCGAGGACGACTTCGATGTCGCCGGCGCCGGTACGGGCGTGGTCGAGGCGGATCGGCTGCTGGGCGCGGATCGTATCCGTACGGGTGACGCGGTGATCGCCATGGCGTCCTCCGGTCTTCACTCCAACGGGTACTCGCTGGTCCGGCACGTGGTCTTCGACCGGGCCGGCTGGTCGCTGGAGCGCGAGGTCGCGGAGTTCGGCCGCACCCTGGGCGAGGAGCTGCTCGAACCCACCAAGATCTACTCGCTGGACTGCCTGGCGCTCGCCAGGACCACCGAGGTGCACGCGTTCAGCCACATCACCGGCGGCGGTCTGGCGGCCAATCTGGCCCGGGTGATCCCGGACGGACTGCACGCCACGGTGGACCGCTCGACCTGGACGCCCGGCGCGGTCTTCGACGTCGTCGGCACGGCGGGCCGGGTGGAGCGCCTGGAGCTGGAGAAGACGCTGAACATGGGCGTGGGCATGATGGCTGTCGTCCCGGCGGAGTCGGCCGACGCCGCGCTCACCACGCTCGCCGACCGGGGGGTGGACGCCTGGATCGCCGGAGAGATCACCGACCGGGCCGGCCACACCACCGGCGCCACGCTGACCGGCGACTACGCGGGCTGAGTGCCGGGAGATCCGTCCAGGGGCCGCCCCGGCACCGCCGGGGACCCCACGGACAGGGGAGAAGCGGACAGCACAGAACCCGGTCCCGGACTACCGCCCAGGACCGGGCAATGAGCTACTGCTCGGGATATACCGACGTATAAGGACGTCAAGCGCCGCGGCGCCGCGTCGAGGGTCCGGACTCGTCGTCCTCGTCCTCGTCGTCGTTGTACCGATCCGCGTACTGTGCGTACGGGTCATCTTCCTCGTCGTCATCCTCGAACGGCTCCGCGTTCGGTGGTTGACTTGAAGGCGATGCGCCCAGCTCGTTGGCCAGACGCGACAGGTCAGTCCCGCCGCTGTTGTACTTCAGCTGGCGGGCGACCTTCGTCTGCTTGGCCTTGGCCCGGCCGCGCCCCATGGCTCGACCCCCTCGGTGACGGGGCTCGACGGCCCCAGAGTCTTGACACGCGTTCATGAATCAGAACGAGCTCTCCGCGGAGAGACCCGTCCGTAGGGCTTCAACGGTACCTGCTTCCGCGGCCATACGGTACGCCGCCCGCATGACGCGCCCCGGCGCAGGACCAACGAGGTGCCCCGTCCTCGCTGGTCAGCTGCGATTTTAACCTCTTCTTGAGGGGCGACCCGCCGACCGGCGTGAGTCTGGTCTCCCGAACGGACTCCCGTACGGTCCCCCGGACGTCACGCCGGCCTCCCGCACGGTCAGCGGTGGCGGGCTTCCGCCATCCTGTGCTCGGCGATCCTGTCCGCCGCGGCGGCCGGCGGAATCCCGTCTTCCTTCGCACGTGCGAATATCGCCAGCGTGGTGTCGAAGATCTTCGCGGCCTTCGCGCGGCACCGCTCGAAGTCGAACCCGTTCAGTTCGTCGGCGACCTGGATCACCCCGCCGGCGTTCACCACGTAGTCGGGCGCGTAGAGGATCCCGCGGTCCGAGAGGTCCTTCTCGACGCCGGGATGGGCGAGCTGGTTGTTGGCCGCTCCGCACACCACCGCCGCGGTGAGAACGGGTACGGACTCGTCGTTCAGCGCGCCGCCGAGGGCGCATGGGGCGTAGATGTCCATCCCCGGGGTGCGGATCAGCGCGTCGTTGTCGGCGACGACGGCGACCTGCGGATGGCGGTCGGTGACGCGGGTGACCGATTCTTCCCGTACGTCCGTGATGACGACCTGCGCGCCGTCCTGGAGCAGATGCTCCACCAGGTGCTGCCCGACCTTGCCGACGCCCGCGATCCCGACCGTACGGCCGCGCAGTGACGGGTCGCCCCACTGGTGCCGCGCGCTCGCCCGCATGCCTTGGAAGACCCCGAAGGCCGTCAGGACCGACGAGTCGCCCGCGCCGCCGTTCTCCGGGGACCGGCCGGTGGTCCACCGGCACTCGCGCGCCACGACGTCCATGTCCGCGACGTACGTGCCGACGTCGCAGGCGGTGACGTACCGGCCGCCGAGCGAGGCCACGAACCGGCCGTAGGCGAGCAGCAGCTCGGTCCGGCGGCTGCCCTCGGTCTGCGCGGAGTCCCCGATGATCACGGCCTTGCCGCCGCCGTGGTCGAGCCCGGCCAGGGCGTTCTTGTACGACATGCCCCGGGAGAGGTTCAGCGCGTCGGCGACGGCCTCTTCCTCGGACGCGTAGGGGTAGAAACGGGTGCCGCCCAGGGCTGGACCCAGGGCGGTCGAATGAATGGCGATCACGGCCTTGAGGCCGCTGGCACGGTCCTGGCAGAGCACGACTTGCTCGTGGCCTCCCTGCTCCGAACGGAACAGGGTGTGCAGTACATCGACAGGAGCGCCGGTCACATCGGTCACTGTGGTGACTCCCAAGTACGAAGCGGCGGTGGGAAGGCCCCTCCCATGGGTTGGGGGAGGGCCCTTATGGAGCGGTTGTGCGGGTGGGGCGGTCGAGCAAGCAAGAGAGTAAGTCCTGCGGGGGCGCAGATCAGCCGCACTGCCAAGGATCACCCCCTTGTGGGGTACAGGCATGGGACGATGCGCCGCATGCCGGCGGTGTCTTCAGTTCTCGTCCCTTACGCGTCCTACCTGCGGGTCTACGAGCCGCTGGCGGCCTTCGCGGAGCCCGAACGCGGCCATTGGCGCCGCTACGCCGCCCGGGACGGCACGCCGACCGCACAGGACGAACTACGGCGCTCCCTGGCCGACTTGTTGCCCACCCCGCCGGTGCCGGTGCCGGTGCACGAGAGCGCGGACGCCTTCATCGCGGAGGTGGACGGTGTGGTGTGCGTGTGTCCGTGGCGGACCCGGCTGCGCGGCTGGCTGGCGCTGGAGGAACTGGGGGAGGTGCTGCCCGTACCGCTGCTGGACGCCGTGCTGCCGCCGGTGGTGCGCGGGCAGGCGGCGAAGGACTACGAGCGCTGGCGGGACCGCAACCCCGACGCGCGGCCGTGGATCCGGACGGCGGTCTGGCAGGTGCCGGTGCGCTGGTTCACGCTCTTCTCCGACGACGAGCGCACTTTTCAGCCAGGCGCGGCCGAGGGGGGCGCGGGGGCCGAGGGCGGCGAGGACGGCGGGGCCAAAGCGCGGGTGCTGCGCTACCGGACCCCGATGGTGCAGGCCCGGCGCCGGCTGGCCCGCTCGCTGAAGACCCTGCGGGACACCGTGGACGACGGTCCGCTGATCGAGGGCCTGGTGGACGTGGGGCGCTGGCTGGAGGAGTTCCACCCGCGCTCACTGGTCGAACTGGACTACGGAGGTCTGGTGCACGTACTGTCCTGCGCTCAGCTTGCCGAGGACCACTCGGCGGCCGACGTGGCGGCGGCGATCACGGCGCTGCGGGACGGGGACGACGAGGGTGCCGGGGAGGCGTACGGGCGGCTCACGGAGCGGTGGCGGGCGGTCAGGGACCGCCAGTTCGCGAACTGAGTTCATACTCTGTCTCACTCCCCGACTCCCACGGGGCGGAGAGTGGCGGGCAGCGGGCAGCGGGCAGCGGGCACGCGAAACGGGCACCGAGACGGGCAGTGCGCGGTCCTTCACGGGCCGTGAACCGGGCCTAGGGCAGAGGTCCCGATCCGGGCCTTTGCCTCAAGCGTGACGGACCGCACTAACGGGGCTCTTGCGCCCATCACCCACCCTCGTGTCAAAATAGGACAAGGAGTCCGGGGAGGGTTCCTTCCGTCCAAGTGTGGGCGGAACGCTCAGCATTGCACTCTATACGGGGGGTCTGTTGACTCCTGATCGCTCTGTGACTGATCGTATCTGTGACGTGACTGTCCGCTATGGCATGGTCCATCGGCTTCCGCCACTGATGAGCACCTCAGAGGGCAATTCCATCGGTTTGGCCGACGTGGCTGGACGGATGGTGTAGTTGTAGTGCCGAGGACAAGCCGTTCGTCCTATAACCGACTCGGCCCGCGTCCGCCATTTCGGGCAACGCGGGTCAAGGTGCAGAATTTAGAGGAAAGAACCGAGATAGTTCGGTTCTCCCGAGGAGGCCGCTCATGACCGCTCGCACCCCTGATGCCGAGCCGCTGCTGACCCCGGCTGAGGTTGCCACGATGTTCCGTGTGGACCCGAAGACGGTCACGCGCTGGGCAAAGGCCGGCAAGCTCACGTCCATCCGCACGCTCGGTGGGCATCGCCGGTATCGCGAGGCAGAGGTCCGCGCACTGCTTGCGGGTATTCCGCAGCAGCGCAGCGAGGCCTGAACCCAGTAAGGCTCATTAGGGCTCAACTACAAGCAGGGCACAGCCGGGTCCCCCAAACTCGGTCGTCCCGACCCATAGCTCCACACGACGGGCGCCTGCCCCAACAGGTCCCATGCCCTCGCAACACGGGTAAGTCGTCGATCGCGCTGGACTCCGCCGGGTCCAGCGCGATCTTTTTTGTGCGCCGGGAGGCGGGCGTCCCGGCCCTGCTGGGGCGCTGTGCGGGCACTGTCGGAGGTGCTTCCCGAAGGGGTCGGGAGGGAGTGCAATTGCACATATTAAATTGGTGGATTGTATGTGGGGTGTAAGCGCCGTCATTCCAGAAACTCATTCGGTGACTAGCGTCACACCGCGAAGGTCTTGCCATCGGCGGGCGCGCTGCGGATTGGATCATGGCCGCGCGGTGGGTCACGTGGCGGAGGCGGCCTGGCCCTCGGCTAACTCGTCGTCCAGGAAGCAGTCTTCGAGAAAGAGGTCGTCGCCCGCCGAGGGCTCCATGGCGAGCCGCTGGAGGCGATGACAGATCGGGCAGTACCCGGTGCGATGCGGGTGGCCGGACGCGGCCGCCAGATGGGCGCGCAGCAGCGCGCGGGTCTCATGCTTCGTCGACGATGCCGTCATGCACACCACCCCCGGTGCGGGCCCGTGGATGCGGTGAGCGTGGGGCCCTTCTGCTTAGGTACCCCCGGCCGTTGGCGGCGTCAAGGAGATGCGGGCGCGGCCCGGCGGATTTGGGTACGCCATTACTGCCGCGTGACCACCGCGTCGACGGCGCTTGCCGTAGGCAATGGGGTCGCCTGTGACACGGCACAACGGAAGAGCCCGCATCCGATGGGACGCGGGCTCTTCCTCTACTGCGGTCCTGACGGGATTTGAACCCGCGGCCTCCACCTTGACAGGGTGGCGAGCACTCCAAACTGCTCCACAGGACCAGGTTTCGCTGCCCCGTAGTGGCGGCTGCGAAACGAGACTCTACAGCAGCTCCGAGGGTCCGGTCGAACTCACTCCCCGCGCACCCTCAACCATGAACGCGTTACGGCGCCGCCGCGTCGATCGCCTTGATGATGCGCTTGTCCGAGACGGGCTGCGCGGTGCCCAGCGCGTGCGCGAAGTAGCTCACCCGCAGCTCCTCGATCATCCAGCGGATGTCCAGCACCTGCTGCGGCACTGGCCGTCCCCGCGGCAGCTGTTCGAGCAGCCAGGCGTACTCGTCCTGCATCTCATGGACCTTCTCCATGCGCGTGGTGTCGCGCTGGACGCTCGTCGGCATCTGCTGGAGCCGGCGGTCCGCCGCGACGAGATAGCGCATCAGGTCGGGCAGCCGGCGCAGCCCGGTGCGGGTGACGAAGCCGGCCGGTACGAGGGCCGCCAGCTGGTCCCTGACGTCCTGGACGTTGTTGACCAGGGTCAGACTGCCCGTGGCCTTCAAACGGCGCTCACAGGCCTGCCAGGCGGCCAGGATCTGCTGGACCTGCCCGATGGTCCGCACGGTCGCGTCGACGAGATCGGCGCGCACCCTGTCGTACAGCTTCCGGAACGATTCCTCGTCCCACGCCGGCCCCCCGTGGTCCGCGATCAGCTTGTCGGCGGCGGCCATGGCGCAGTCGTCGAACAGCGCCTGGATGGAGCCGTGCGGATTGCGGGAGAGCGCCAGCTTCTGCTGGTTGGTGAGCTTGTCGGAGGCGAACTTCGCCGGGTTCACCGGGATGTTCAGCAGGATCAGCCGGCGCGTACCCGCCCACATCGCCTGCCGCTGCTCGGCCTCGGTGTCGAAGAGCCGTACGGCCACGGTCGCGCCCTGGTCGACCAGCGCCGGGTACGCCCTCACGGGCTGGCCGGCCCGCCGGGTCTCGAAGACCCGGGAGAGCGTGCCGATCGTCCACTCCGTCAGCCCCGTACGTTCGATCGCCTCGCCGCCCGCGCGCTCGGCGGTGGCCGCGGCGGCCTTGGAGAGCGCCTGACGGGCCTTGGGGCGCAGCTGGAGCTTGAGCTCCTCCAGGTCTTTTCCCTCGGCGTATTCGGCGATCTTGCGGCGCCGCTCGTCGACGATGCGGAACGTGATCCTGAGATGGTCGGGCATCCGGGCCGGATCGAAGTCGTCGGCCGTGACCGGCACCCCGACCATCCGCTGGAGCTCGCGGGCCAGCGTCACCGGCAGCGGCTCCTGGAGGGGCACGGCGCGCTCCAGGAACGCCTTGGCGTAGTTGGGCGCGGGCACGTAATGGCGGCGGATCGGCTTGGGCAGCGAGCGGATCAGCTCCATGACCACGTCCTCGCGCAGGCCCGGGATCTGCCAGTCGAAGCCCTCGGAGGTGACCTGGTTGAGCACCTGGAGCGGGACATGGACGGTCACGCCGTCCGCGTCCGTACCCGGCTCGAACTGGTACGTCACGCGGAACTTGAGCGGTCCCTGCCGCCAGGAGTCCGGATAGTCGTCCTTGGTGACGGAGCCGGCCTTCTCGTTGATGAGCATCGAGCGCTCGAAGTCGAGCAGCTCGGGCTCCTCGCGGCGCCGCTTCTTCCACCAGGAGTCGAAGTGCGCGCCGGAGACCACCTCGTCCGGCACCCGCTGGTCGTAGAAGTCGTAGAGCGTCTCGTCGTCCACGAGGATGTCGCGGCGCCGGGCGCGGTGCTCCAACTCCTCGACCTCGCCCAGGAGTTTGCGATTGTCATGGAAGAACTGGTGGTGCGTGCGCCAGTCGCCCTCGACCAGCGCGTGACGGATGAACAGCTCCCGGGACGCCTCCGGGTCGATCCGGCCGAAATTCACCTTGCGCTGGGCGACGATCGGTACCCCGTACAGCGTCACCTTCTCGTACGCCATCACGGCCGCCATGTCCTTCTCCCAGTGCGGCTCGCTATAGGTCCGCTTGAGGAGATGACCGGCCAGGGGCTCGATCCACTCGGGCTCGATCTTCGCGTTGACGCGCGCCCAGAGCCGGGAGGTCTCCACCAGCTCGGCGGACATGAGGAAGCGCGGCGGCTTCTTGAAGAGCGCCGAGCCCGGGAACACCGCGAACTTCGCGCTGCGGGCGCCCAGATACTCATTCTTCCCTGTGTTTTTCCCGCCCTCCCCCCCGGCGTTCTTCACATCCTTCATCCCGATGTGCGAGAGCAGCCCCGCCAGCAGCGAGACGTGGATGGACTGGTCCGCCGCGTCCTCCTCGTTGAGGTGGATGCCCATCTGCTTGGCGACCGTACGCAGCTGCGAGTAGATGTCCTGCCACTCGCGGATCCGCAGGAAGTTCAGATACTCCGACTTGCACATCCGGCGGAAGGCCGAGGAGGACAGCGTCTTCTGCTGCTCCCTGATGTAGCGCCAGAGATTGATGAAGGCCAGGAAGTCGGAGGTCTCGTCCTTGAACCGGGCGTGCTGCTGGTCGGCCTGGGCCTGCTTGTCGGCGGGCCGCTCGCGCGGGTCCTGGATGGAGAGCGCGGCGGCGATCACCATCACCTCGCGTACGCAGCCGTTGCGGTCGGCCTCGATGACCATCCGGGCCAGCCGCGGGTCCACGGGGAGCTGGGAGAGCTTGCGGCCGAGCGGGGTGAGCCGCTTCTTCGGATCCTTCTGCGCGGCCTGCGACGGGTCGAACGCGCCCAGCTCCTGGAGCAGCTGCACCCCGTCGCGGATATTGCGGTGGTCCGGCGGATCGATGAAGGGGAACTTCTCGATGTCGCCCAGGCCGGCCGCGGTCATCTGGAGGATGACGGACGCCAGATTCGTACGGAGGATCTCGGCGTCGGTGAACTCCGGGCGCGCCTCGAAGTCGTCCTCGGAGTAGAGCCGTACGCAGATCCCGTCCGACGTACGGCCGCAGCGGCCCTTGCGCTGGTTGGCGCTGGCCTGGGAGATCCGCTCGATCGGCAGCCGCTGGACCTTGGTGCGGTGGCTGTAACGGGAGATACGGGCGTTGCCCGGGTCGATCACGTACTTGATGCCGGGGACGGTCAGCGAGGTCTCGGCGACATTCGTCGCCAGAACGATCCTGCGACCGCTGTGGCGCTGGAACACGCGGTGCTGCTCGGCATGCGAGAGCCGGGCGTAGAGGGGGAGTACCTCGGTGCCCCGGAGCTTGCGCTTCTCCAGGGCGTCGGCGGTGTCGCGGATCTCACGCTCGCCGGAGAGGAAGACCAGGATGTCGCCGGCGCCCTCCGAGTGGAGTTCGTCCACGGCTTCGGAGATCGCGGTGATCTGGTCGCGGTCGCCCTCCTCGCCGTCCTCCTCCAGCAGCGGGCGGTAGCGGACCTCGACCGGGTACGTACGCCCCGAGACCTCCACGATGGGCGCGTCGCCGAAGTGGCGGGAGAAGCGCTCCGGGTCGATCGTCGCGGAGGTGATGACGACCTTCAGGTCCGGGCGTCTGGGGAGCAGCTGGGCGAGATAGCCCAGCAGGAAGTCGATGTTGAGGCTCCGCTCGTGGGCCTCGTCGATGATGATCGTGTCGTAGGCGAGCAGCTCGCGGTCCGTCTGGATCTCGGCGAGCAGGATGCCGTCGGTCATCAGCTTGACGAACGTCGCGTCCGGGTTGACCTGGTCGGTGAAGCGGACCTTCCAGCCGACGGCCTCGCCCAGCGGCGTGTCCAGCTCCTCCGCGACCCGCTCGGCGACGGTACGGGCGGCGATCCTGCGCGGCTGCGTGTGCCCGATCATGCCCCGGACCCCGCGGCCCAGCTCCAGACAGATCTTCGGGATCTGGGTCGTCTTGCCCGAGCCGGTCTCACCGGCGACGATCACGACCTGATGGTCGCGTATCGCCTCCAGGATCAGGTCCTTCTTCTGGCTGACGGGCAACTGCTCGGGGTACGAGACGACGGGCATCCGTGCCCCGCGCAGCCGCGTGCGCTCGGCGGACTTCCCGGCCTCGCCGGCGATCTCGTCCAGCACGGCCTGCCGCGCTTCGGGCTTACGGATGCGGCGTGCGCCTTCGAGACGGCGGCCGAGCCGCTGCGCGTCGCGCAGCGAGACGTCGGCCAGCAGGGTCTGGAGGTCGGCGAAGGAAGTAGACATACCTGGCCCAGGATCTCACCCGCGGCTCGGGAGTGGCGAACCCATTTCGTCGGCGGACCCGATGCGGCGGCGCGGCGGGTCGGGGGGCCGTATTGCCCGATCGCCATGAGCACCCCTTACGATGCGAGGCACGTACCCCGTCCCCTTGTCCCCGTCCCCTCGTCCCCGCCCCCTCGTCCTCGTACCGCCGTCCCCCGGAGAGGCTCACCTGATGACCCGCATCGGAAGCAGGCGCCGCCGCTTCATGGGTGTGGGCGTCGGCGGGGCGCTGCTGGGGATGCTGGTCGCGCTGGTGTTCTGTCTTCCGTCGGCCGCCGTGGCTGTCGGGATCATGGGGACGGCCGGGACGGTCGCGACCGAGGCCGTTACGGCCGGTGGCGGCTACGGCGGCCAGACTCCTGGCTGCGGGCGCGGCGACCGGGATGATACGGGCACCCCGCCCATCACGCCCACCCGCGGCAGCTCCGTCCATGAACTGCTGCCCGTGCTGCACGACGCCCGCGACACCGCCGGCGCGTGGGGCGCCGCTCAGGCCGTGCTCGCCGTGACGCCCGACCGCGGGCCGCCGCCGGTCGCCGCGCCCTCTCCGGTCGATCTCTCCGTACTGCGCGTATAGGGCCCGGCTTCGCCTGCCCCTTTCGCCCCCCTTTCTCATGGATTGCTACGGAGAGTCGAACACCCATGTCCGCACAGCCTTCCCGCATGTCCTCCCGCCGCGCCGTCGCCATCGGCGCCGGAGTCGTGGCCGCCGCCGCTCTGCTCGGCGTCGTCTCGTACACCGCCACCAAGCCCGACACCTCCGCCCGCGTCGCGACCGGGGACAGCACGGTCGCCGAGGTCTCCGCCGATCCGCAGGCCGGGGTCTATCCCGAGCTGGCGAAGCTCGCCCGCCGCGACGGAGCGGACCCGCTCGCCGTCGGCCGCGCGGACGCGCCGGTCGTCATGGTCGAGTACGCCGACTTCAAGTGCGCCTTCTGCGGCAAGTTCGCCCGCGACACCGAGCCGGGCCTCATCGAGAAGTACGTCAAGAACGGCACCCTGCGCATCGAGTGGCGCAACTACCCGATCTTCGGCGAGGAGTCGGAGGCCGCCGCCCGCGCCGCCTGGGCCGCGGGACAGCAGGGCCGCTTCTGGGAGTTCCACTCGGCCGCGTACGCCCAGGGCTCGAAGGAGAAGGGCTTCGGCGCCGGCCGGCTCGACGCGCTCGCCCGGGAGGCCGGGGTGAAGGACCTGGACCGGTTCCGCCGCGACCGAGCCGGGGACGCCGCCGCGGCGGCCGTACAGAAGGACCAGGAGGAGGCGTACGGTCTCGGCGCCACGTCCACCCCGTCCTTCCTCATCAACGGCCGCCCCATCGCCGGCGCCCAGCCGGAGCAGACCTTCACGCAGGCCATCGAGTCGGCGAAGGCCGCGGCGGAGTCCGCCCCTGGGGCCGCCCCTGAGTCCGCCCCCAAGGCCGAAAAGGATGGCAAGGCGGGTACGGACGGCAAGGCGGACCAGTGACGGACATCGGGTATCCGGTCGCTCTGCTCGGCGGTCTTCTCGCGCTGCTGAGCCCGTGCAGCGCCCTGCTCCTGCCCGCGTTCTTCGCGTACTCCATCGACTCGGCCGGCCGGCTCCTGGCCCGTACCGGCATTTTCTATCTCGGCCTGGCGACCACGCTCGTCCCGCTGGGCGCCGCCGGTTCCTTCGCCGGCCGGCTGTTCTACGGGCACCGCGATCTGCTGGTCGTCGTCGGCGGCTGGCTGATCATCGCGCTCGGCGCCGCCCAGATCCTCGGCATGGGCTTCGCCTCGCGCCGTATGGCCGCGCTGTCGGGCCGGATCCGGCCGACGACCGCGCTGTCCGTGTACGCGCTCGGCATGGTCTACGGGCTCGCCGGCTTCTGCGCGGGACCGATCCTCGGCAGCGTGCTGACCGTGGCCGCGCTGAGCGGCAGTCCGGTCTACGGCGGGCTGCTGCTCGCGGTGTACGCGCTCGGCATGGCCGTACCGCTCTTCCTGCTGGCCCTGCTCTGGGAGCGGTTCGATCTCGGCGGCCGCCGGTGGCTGCGCGGCCGGGCCTTCCGGCTCGGACGCTTCGAGCTGCACACGACCTCGCTGCTGTCGGGGCTCTTCTTCATCGTCCTGGGCACGGTCTTCCTCGTCTTCGACGGGACGACGGCGCTGCCGGGGCTGCTCTCGGTCGACGACTCCTTCGCGGCCGAACAGTGGGCGCGCGGGGTCGGGGCGGCGATCCCGGACTGGGTGCTGCTGGGCGGAGTGGTGCTGATGGTGGCGGTGATCACACTGCTGCGCCGGCTCCACGGCCGCGAGCGGCGCGATGGCCGCGAGGGTCGCGACGAGCGGGCCGAGCCGGTCCCTACCGAAACGGGGGCAACCGGGACGGGGACATGAGAAAAGCCCCCCGCCGAGATTCTCGGTGGGGGGCCCTCGCCCTCACGGGCCGAAGTGGCTGGGGCCGGGATCGAACCGGCGACCTATCGCTTTTCAGGCGATCGCTCGTACCAACTGAGCTACCCAGCCACGCAACCTCAACGGCTGCAGCGGTCCTGACGGGATTTGAACCCGCGGCCTCCACCTTGACAGGGTGGCGAGCACTCCAAACTGCTCCACAGGACCAAGCGATGTGCGAGCACCAGTCTCGCACACGGTATTGCGTGCCCCCAACGGGTTTCCGTCGGCTTCCGCACGAAACCGAACCTGCGGAGAGCTCACAATTTCCACGACAGTCGGGCTTCAACGCCGCCGCCCGGGGGGTGTCCCCAGGTGACTGATCAGACACGCTGCGGTCGCCCGATGTCGCTAGATGAGCGTATCAGAACGCAGGTCATGCCCTGTCCGCGTGATCCACGGGCCCTCGCCGGGGCCCGTTGGGCGGGGGCGAGACCAGGGACTGGTCTCGCCTGCCGCGTCAGTGTGAGGCGATCTGCTGGAGTGCCGCGCCCTGGTAGCGGGCACCGGCGTTCCAGAGGATGAAGGAGTTCATCTTGTTGGCCGCCGCGGCCTTGATCTGTTCGGCCACCTGGGGCGGCCCGTACTTGCTGCCCATCGAGAAGTCCTGGAGCCACGGGACGATCTCGGTCTGGGTGCCCTTCGCCAGGCGGGCGAAGTCGGCGAGCGAGCGCTGCACGATCGCGTACGGGGCGGTGTCGGGGTTGGCGACGCCGTACTCCCCGGGACCCCAGTGGGACGGGTAGACCATCGGCGCGATGTAGTCGCTGACCTTGACCAGGGCCCCGATGTCCTGGGCGATCTCAAGAGGCCGGGTGGCGGCAATGCCGAAGACCGAGACGCCGAGGTACTTGGCGTGCGGGCGCAGCGCGACCCGGGTGTCGGCAACGAACGAGGTGATGGCCTGCTCGGGGGTGGCGGACCCGATGCCCGGGAACCGCATCTTCGACAGCGGGCCGTCGGGGCGGCGCACGTAGTCGTAGAGGATGTCGTCGAAGCCGAGCTTGGCCGCTTCGACGGCGAGATCCTGGTTGTACTTGCGGACCGTGGGGTCGGCGAAGTTGGTGAAGGACAGGTTTCCGTAGTGCCCGCCGTTGTAGGCCTCTCCGGAGGGCGTCTGCACGACCTGGTTGCGCTTGCCGGCCTTCCAGGCCGCCGCGCCGAGCTTGGGGTCACGGAAGGCGACGATACGGCCGATGACCTGGGCGCCGGCGGCGTGGATCTCGGCTATCGCCTTGCGGGCGTCGTAGTAGCCCTTGGCCGAGCCTATCTGACGGGCCAGCGGCACCTGGGAGGCGTACCCGACCTCGCCGTCCTCGTCCTTGACGTCCAGCTGCACGGCGTTGAGCTTGCCGCTGCGGACCAGGGCGAGGACGCCGCCGCGCAGGGTGTCGTTGCCCCAGCCGATGGCGGTGATGTGCGCGGCGCGGATCATGGGGCGACGGCCCCGGGTCGACACGGCCTTGGAGGTGGTGTTCCCGGCGCGGTCCACGGCGGTGACCGTCACGCTGGGGGTGCCCTTGGGCACCGTGATCTTGAAGGCACCGCCCTTGTCGATGGGAACCTCCTTGCCGTCGGCGGTCACCTTGGCGTCGGTGGAGGCCTTGCCGGTGATGGTCACGGGGTCGGCGGTGTTCTTGATCTCGGGGTCGGCCACCTTCAGGTCGGGGGCGCTGGTGTCCACGGTGAAGGCGACGACCTTGCGGTACGAGGCGAGGGGGAGCTTGCTGTCGCCCTCCACCACCAGGGTGTGCCGGCCCTCGGTCAGACGCGGGAGGGCGAGTTTCAGGCGGGCGCCCTCGGCTGTGACGGGGATCACCGCGCCGTCGAGGGTGGCGCGCACCTTTTCCTTGCTGCCGGCCGCCCCGGCGTCGAGGTAGGCGCTGACCTGTGCGGCCTTGCGCCCGTCGAGGTAGGCGCCGTCGGCGAGACCGTGCACGCCCGGTCCCGGCGCGAGGAAGGTCCAGGCTCCGACGCCCGCTCCGGCCAGTGCGAGTGCCACGGCCGTCGCTATGAGGGTGCGCCGTCGGGCCGGACGGTGCGGACGGTAGGAGGAGGCGGAGGGCGATATGTATCTGGGCATCGTGGCGTCCTTTGTGCTGTGGCCGGGTGGTACCTCCATTGATTGCCGTGCCGGTGCGTCAGTCCTCCTGTTTTGTGCCGGATTTCATACGAACGGCGGCGTTCGGCCCCGGCGTGGTGACTGCGCCATCCAGGGGACGGTGCGGTACGGGGGCTCCCGCCGCCGGTAGGGATGGCGCGACACATTCGACATGGAGGTCCCTCATGCGCCACCCGCTCGTCCCGCTCTGCGCCCTGGCAGGCGCCGCTCTGCTCGCCTCGGGCTGCTCCCCGGGGTCGTCACCGGCCGCCGGGGAAGGGCAGGCGGCCGCCTCGGCGGCGGCGGCCGGCCAGGCCGCCGCGAAAGACCCGGCGGAGGTCGGCGCCGACGAGCTCGGCCAGGTGCCGGTGCTGATGTACCACCAGCTCACCGAGAAACCGGCCAGCGTCTACGACCGCACCCCGGCCGATTTCCGGGCCGAGCTGGAGCGCCTCGCCCGGGAGAAGTACGTGCCGGTCACCGCCCGGGACTTCCAGACGGGCCGCATCGACATCCCGGCCGGAACGCACCCGGTGGTCCTCACGTTCGACGACTCGACCAACAGCCAGGTGCGCCTCGGCCCGGACGGCGCCCCGGCGCGGGACACGGCCATCGCCATCATGGCGGAGACGGCGAAGAAGTACCCCGCGTTCAAGCCGGTGGCGACCTTCTTCGTCAACGCGGACGCCTTCTCGACCACCGGTCCCGCCAAGGCGCTGGCCTGGCTGAAGCAGCACGGGTACGAGGTCGGCAACCACACCGACCGCCACCAGAACCTGAGTTCGCTGGACGAGGCGGGCGCCGCGAAGGCCATCGCCGGCGGCGTGCAGGCGATCGTGAAGGCCGCGCCCGGGACCCAGGTCACGTCCCTCGCCCTGCCCTTCGGGGCCATGCCCAAGCCGGCCGGGGTAGCCGCGCGGGGAACGGGCTACCGCAACGACGGGGTGTACCTCGTGGGGGCCAACCCCTCGGTCTCGCCGTTCGCCAAGTCCTTCACACCCGGCGGGATCCCGCGGATCCGTTCGGCGGGGCCCAAGGACCCGGACGCCGAGTTCGGTTCGTCGCGGTGGCTGGACAAGCTCTCCGCCGGGAAGAACTGGTACGTCTCGGACGGGGACCCGAACACGGTCGCCTTCCCACGCGCCTTGCAGGACCAGGTGGCGCCGGCCTTCGCGAAGCGGGCCCGGCCGTACTAGACGAGTAAGTCCGAAGTCCCGTTCTAGTGCCTAACAGGACAGGGCCTCGCCGGCGCGGACCCGGCGGGGCCGGGTCCGCGGGTCGCCCGGGGCCGGCCCCGAAACTGCCGCTGGTCCCCGGCTGAAACGCCAAAACAGCCCTACACCGGCTGCCCCCTCGGAAGGGGACAGTCAAAGGTGTAGAAGCTGTTGGTGCCCCCAACGGGATTCGAACCCGTGCTACCGCCTTGAAAGGGCGGCGTCCTGGGCCACTAGACGATGAGGGCTAAGGGCCCGCCTGGGCGCTTTGCAGCGCGTCGGGGACGTGAGAAGCATATGGGATGGGCAGAGCTATCGCCAAAACGGTTTAGTCGGCGGGTACGGGGACGCCCGGCGAGGTCCGTGAGGGCGCGGTGGCTCCGGGCGTACGCGAGGGGGAGCCCGTGCCCGCCGACGGTCCCGGGCTGCCCGTGCCCGACGGATCCGGGCCGGGCGAGGCGCCGGCCCCCGGGGTGACGATCTCCTGCGGAAGATGGCGGCTGACCTCGGCGGTCGTCAGACCCAGCCCGCCGAGCGTGATCTCGTCCCAGGCCTGGAGCCGCTTGGTCGTCCGGTCCAGATAGAGCACGGACATCTGCACCTTCTCCGGGCTCTCGTTCTGTACGGCGCGCAGCCCGCCGCCGCCCGTCGAGCCCTCGATCTTCAGCCGGGTGCCGTGCGGCAGCGTCTCGGTCTCGCGGTGGTGGATATGGCCCGAGAGGGCCAGCGGGACGAGGCCGTCGGTCTCCCGTGCCGCCACCGGGTTGTGGGCGACCGCGATGTCCACGGGCGTGCCGGCCCGCTGCTGGTCGCGGAGGGCCGAGGCGAGCCGGATGCCCGTCATGCGTTCGGCGGGGTCGCCCTGGGCCTCCACCGAGCGGTCGGGGGTGAACTGCGGGTCGCCGCTGCCCGCCACCCGTACCCCGCCGACGGTCACGGCCCGGCCCTCGTCCAGGACCCGGACGTTCTTCATGCGGCCCAGATACTCCTGGGTGCCCCGGGAGTCGTGGTTGCCGCGCACCCAGACGTACGGGACGTCCAGGTCGGCGATCGGGTCGAGGAAGGTGTTCTCGGCGGAGGCGCCGTGGTCCATGGTGTCGCCGGAGTCGATGATCACGTCGATCCCGTACTGCTCCACGAGCGAGCCGATGATGTGCCAGGCCGCCGGGTTGAGATGGATGTCCGAGACATGCAGCACCCGGAGGGTGGCCGGGTCCGGCTGGAAGGTGGGGAGCGTCGAGGCGGCGTCGTACAGCTTGGTCACGTTGGTGACCAGCCGCGCCAACTCCTTCTGGTAGACGTCGAAATCGTTCACGATCGAGCGCGCGCTGCCGACCACCTGCGGGGCGGAGGAGAGCAGTCCGGAGAACCGCGGCTCCAGCACCGACTTGGGGTTCCAGGTGGCGTACGCGCCGACGCCCGAGGCGGCCAGCAGCGCGAGCGCCAGCCCGCCGGCGGCGAGGGCGCGGCGCGGGCGGCGGTAGACGGCGAGCCCGAGGGCGGTGGCTCCGGAGACGACGGCGACGACGGACCGTACGGCCAGGTCCGTGGTGCCGTTCATGACATCGTGGCTGACCTCGCCCTGGAGGCCGGAGAGCCGCTCGGGGTGCTCGACGAGCGCCTGGGACCGTACGGGGTCCAGCTGGTCGACATCGACGTCGAGGCGGATGGGGGCGGTGTGCGTGCTCAGCTCCAGCGCGCCCAGCGGCGAGACATTGATCTTGGTGCCGCCGGTCAGGGACGGGCGCAGCGTCATCTTGGTGTCCATCGGCCCGACCGGGGTCCGTACGCTGCCGACGATCAGCAGCCCGAGCCAGGCGCCCAGCAGGACGACGGAGAGCAGCCCGACAGCGCGGGTGTAAGGGTGCGGGGAGTGGACCAGGGCGCTGGTGGGGGCGTCGCGGCGGGAACTGAGATGGCCCTGGATGCGGGTGAGCGAGGTACGGAACGGGAAGCGCGGTACATCACGGGCCATTGGTCGCGTATGCCCACGACGGGGGCCGGCCATGCCTGGGCACCGCCATCAGGAGTAATGGGCGGGGGATTCCGGTTACCCCCGGCCCCGCTCGTGACTCCGGGCCGGCTCGTTACCCCCGATCCGGCTCGTCACCCCCAGCCGAGCTCGTGCAGCCGGTCGTCCGCGATGCCGAAGTGGTGGGCGATCTCATGGACGACGGTCACGGAGACCTCGTGGACCACGTCCTCGGGGGTCTCGCAGTAGCGCAGGGTCGGCCCCATGTAGATGGAGATGCGGTCGGGCAGCACCCCGGCGTACCACTCGCCGCGGTCCGTGAGCGGAGTCC
Organism: Streptomyces scopuliridis RB72; assembly: GCF_000718095.1. Taxonomy (GTDB): domain Bacteria; phylum Actinomycetota; class Actinomycetes; order Streptomycetales; family Streptomycetaceae; genus Streptomyces; species Streptomyces scopuliridis. The sequence goes on from NZ_JOEI01000003.1 coordinate 242,844, forward strand.
CTTCGTAGAGCCCCAGCAGCTCGGGGTCGGACGCGTCGGGTTCGTCCTCGACGAAGACGGCGACATTGTCCATGACCTTGGTCAGCTCCGGGGGGATCTGATCAAGGGCCTGGCTCACCAGCTCTTCGAAGGTCTCGCGTGTCATCTCCAGCACATGGCCATTGTCCAGCAGAGTCCGGCGGAACGGCCCCTGCGTTCCGCGTGCGCGGGTGCGGGATGAGTCCCGGGCGTGTCCCCGGCGGGGAAAAGGAAGTTGAGCAGGGAAACCCTTCCCTCGCCGCCGGCGGGGAGACCCGTATCGCGCCCCCCGGAGGTGCCACTCGTGCGCCAGTTGTCCGCCCCAGGCCGTTTCGCCGTCTGGATCGTCACGTCACTGGCGGTCGCGGCCTCCACCGGCTGCATGAGCGTCGGCGAGGACGAAGGAAAGCCGGCGCCCTCGCGGTCGGCGGAGGACCAGGGCGCCGCGGCCGAGCCCGACGGCCTCACGGGCGAGGGCGCCGGGGCCGGTGAGCCCCATGCCTGGCAGGGCCGTACGGAAGACGGCGGCGAGGAGCGGGCCGGCGCGGACGGCCGGGGGAAGGAGGGCCGGGACGGGAAGGGCTACGGCAAGGGCACGGACGAGCCGGGCGACATGGGCGGCACGGGCGGCAACGGCGCTTCGCCGAGCGCCAGTTCCGCCGTCACGCCCTCGCCCGAGCCCTCGAAGGGCACGCGTCCGCAGCCCGGGGAGCCGGTCCCGCCGGGGGACGGGCACGTACCGCCCAAGGAGCCCACGCGCCCCGCGCCGCCGGCCTCCCCGCCGCCGGGGCCCCCGGGTCCGGATCCGGAACCGCAGCCCGAGCCGGAGCCGACGAAGCCGCCGGAGCAGCCGTCCGCGTCACCGGCGGCGGACGTCCGTACGGGCGCGATGTCGGCCGCCGACGGGACGGGGATGCGGAAGGAGCCGATGGCGTCGCCGCAACTCGGGCCGGTGTGACGGGGGTCACCGGCGGAGGCGGTCGCGGAGGTGGTCGCGGGGGCGGTCCGTGCCCGGTCTCTGCCGGGTCTGCCGACGGGTTTACCCACTGGTTTGCCTAAGAGGGGGGAGGGTGCGTATGGTAGTAGATCGTTTGATCATTGCCCGGCGCCGACACAGAAGAGCGCCGCGTGGCGCGTACTCTCCCTTGCCGTGGCTGACCGCATTGAGGCGGTCGATTTGCGAATCACGGAGTTTGGGCGCGTGCCGAGACTCCGGAAGGTTTCGCATTTCGCATGTCCATTTCCAGTACTGACCACGCCGTCATGCCCGAGAACGAGTCCCCCGAGACGGTCACCGATGTGACCGCCGAGACCGTTGAGATCGTGGAGAGCGCGGAGGCCGTTGTGGCCCCCGAGACGGCGACCGAGGCCCCTGAGGCCACCGAGATCTCCGAGATCTCCGAGACCTCCGAGGTCGACGAGTCCGACGAGGCGTCAGACGCCGACGAGACCCCCGGTCTCACCTTCGGCGACCTGGGCCTCCCGGACGGCATCGTCCGCAAGCTCACCCAGAACGGCGTCACCGCCCCCTTCCCGATCCAGGCCGCGACCATCCCGGACGCCCTGGCCGGCAAGGACATCCTCGGCCGTGGCCGTACCGGCTCCGGCAAGACCCTCTCCTTCGGTCTGCCGCTGCTGGCCACGCTCGCCGGCGGCCACACCGAGAAGAAGAAGCCCCGCGGCGTCATCCTCACCCCGACCCGCGAGCTGGCGATGCAGGTCGCGGACGCCCTCCAGCCGTACGGCGATGTGCTCGGCCTGAAGATGAAGGTCGTCTGCGGCGGTACGTCGATGGGCAACCAGATCTACGCGCTGGAGCGCGGCGTCGACATCCTCGTCGCCACCCCGGGCCGGCTGCGCGACATCATCAACCGCGGCGCCTGCTCGCTGGATCAGATCCAGATCGCGATCCTCGACGAGGCCGACCAGATGTCGGACCTGGGCTTCATGCCCGAGGTCACCGAGCTGCTCGACCTGGTGCCCGCGGGCGGTCAGCGCATGCTCTTCTCCGCCACCATGGAGAACGAGATCAGCACGCTGGTCAAGCGCTATCTGTCCAACCCGGTCAGCCACGAGGTCGACAGCGCCCAGGGCAATGTCACGACCATGACGCACCACGTGCTCGTCGTGAAGCCGAAGGACAAGGCCCCGGTCACCGCGGCGATCGCCGCCCGCAAGGGCCGCACGATCATCTTCGTACGTACGCAGCTGGGCGCCGACCGTATCGCCGAGCAGCTGCGCGACTCGGGCGTGAAGGCCGACGCGCTGCACGGCGGTATGACGCAGGGCGCGCGGACCCGGACGCTGGCCGACTTCAAGGACGGTTACGTCAACGCGCTGGTCGCCACCGACGTCGCCGCGCGCGGTATCCACGTGGACGGCATCGACCTGGTGCTGAACGTGGACCCGGCCGGCGACCACAAGGACTATCTGCACCGCTCGGGCCGTACGGCGCGGGCCGGCAAGTCCGGTGTCGTCGTCTCGCTGGCGCTGCCGCACCAGCGCCGTCAGATCTTCCGGCTGATGGAGGACGCGGGCGTGGACGCCTCGCGCCACATGGTCGGCGGAGCCGGCGCGTTCGACCCGGAGGTCGCCGAGATCACCGGCGCGCGTTCGCTCACCGAGGTCCAGGCCGACTCGGCGAACAACGCGGCCAAGCAGGCCGAGCGCGAGGCCGCGGAGCTGGCCAAGCAGCTGGAGCGCGTCCAGCGCCGCGCCGCCGAACTGCGCGAGGAGGCCGGGCGCCTGGTCGCCCGTGCGGCGCGCGAGCGGGGCGACGACCCGGAGGCGGCGGTGGCCGAGGTGGCCGCCGAGGCCGAGCGCGCGGTGGAGGAGGCGGCTGCCGCTGCCGCCGCCGTACCGGCGCAGCGTGAGGAGCGCAGGGACAGCCGCGACGACCGTGGCAACTTCGGGCGGCGCGACGACCGCGGCGAGCGCAGTGGCCGGGGCGGCGCGCGGGGCTACACCCCGCGTGACGACCGCGGTGCCGAGCGCGGCGCGGACCGCGGCGGTGACCGCGGTGGGTTCCAGCGTCGCGACGACCGCGGTGGCGACCGTGGCGGCTTCCGCCGGGACGAGCGCCGGGACGACCGCGGCGGCGACCGTGGCGGTGACCGCGGTGGCTTCCAGCGCCGTGACGACCGTGGTGGCGAGCGCGGTGGCTTCAACCGTGACCGTCGTGACGACCGGGGCGGTTTCCAGCGCCGTGACGACCGTGGTGGCGAGCGGGGCGGCGAGCGTGGCGGTTTCAACCGCGACCGTCGGGATGACCGCGGTGGCGAGCGCCGTGACGACCGTGGTGGCCGCTCCTTCGAGCGCCGTGACCACCGGGCCAGCGACCGCCCGTTCAACCGCGACCGCCGCGACGACCGCCCGTCGAGCGGCTTCCGCCCCGGCGGCCACGACCGTCCGTCCACCCGCCGTGACGACCACCGCGGCGGCACGACGGGCACCGGTACCGGCTCCTTCGGCCGCCGCGACGACAAGCCGCGCTGGAAGCGCAACGGCTGACCGCCGGTGACCGGACTCCGGTCCGTCCCGGCTGACGCGTCACCAGGGCCCGTGCCCCACCCCCGAGGTGGGGCTCGGGCCCTGCCCGCGTCCGAGGCTCCGAGGGCCCGAGGGGACGGACACCCCCGTCCGACTCCGCCCACGAAAACCGCCCTGGGCCACCCTGCCGACACCTCCCCCGCGAACCGCGCAGACACCCGCGCCGACGCGCGACATACCCACGACGGCATACCCGATCGGCGCAGGGCCGACGGCGGGCTATGCTCGTGTGTGTTGTGCCGAGGGCCGTTAGCTCAATTGGCAGAGCAGCGGACTTTTAATCCGTTGGTTGTGGGTTCGAGTCCCACACGGCCTACCGCCCGCAGGCAGGGGAATCCCCTACTGTCCCGCACCTGAGCGCCCCGCCCGTCCCCGACCGGCAGGGGCGCTCCGTCGTCTCGACCCTCATGCGTGAGCGATACGTGAACGGACGGTCCTCGACGGGTGGTTGTGGGTTCGAGTTCCGACCCCGCCTACGCCTCTGCCCAGGTCAGGAATCCTTCCGGCGCCGGCGCCGGCGCCTGGGCCGGGATGCGGGCCGAGGCCGAGGCCGGGGCCGGGGGCGCGTTGAGGTGGGGTTGGGGCGTGGTGTGGCAGGGGCAGTCGCAGCGCAGCGTTTCGATCGCCGGGCCCGTGCGCGACTGCCAGGGGAGCCGGGTCTCGCCCGGGCCGTGGCACTCCGCGTGTTCGTCGATACGGCACGCCGGTGCCGTATAGGCGGGCACCTTCGGCGTCACTGGGCCGCTTCCACTTCGTGTCCGTCCGTCGTCGCTCGGGTTGCCGCGTCATCCGTAGGTGTGGCTTCCGCGCCGTACCCACGGGGCCGGGGCGATGCCACGGCAATCACCATGACACCCTTCCCGCTACGCTGAGTTGCCCGTCCATTACTGGGCTCATGACAGTAGGGACGCGGAGATCACCGCTTGAAGTGACCACGGGTACGGGTAGCCGGCCGCGGTCCGCGTGCGATTGGGGGCCCCGTGCCGAACGTTCCGCGGTTCACCCTGACCTGCGGTCGGGAAAGCGGGCCGAGGGCCCGTGCGGGGATCGTGTCCGGCTATGTCTTCCGGATCATCCGTGAGCAGCTGGGGCTCACTCAGGAGGCCCTGGCCGAGCAGTTCCGGGTGTCGGCCGACACCGTCTCCGGGTGGGAGTCGGGGCGGCGGGCGCTGACCGCCGTACCCGTCGGGCAGTTGTTCGTGTACAGCCACCGGCTGATGCGGCTGGGCACCGTCCCCGCGCTGCTGCTGGCCCTGGAGCGCGCCATGGAGGCGGATGTCCTGCTCGCCGGCGCGCTGGACGGCGGTTCCTGGTACGAGGCCAGTCCGCTGGGCGCGTGCGTCATGCGGCGGGATCTGGTCGAGGTGCTCGCCTGGCCCCTCAACGGGGTCGCTCCGACGTATCTGAGCGCGCTGCCCGAGCCGCCGCGCCCCCGGCGGGGGCCGGTGCCCCGCGGGCCCGAGCTGGCGGCCGCGGACCGTCGCCGCTTCTTCTCGGAGATGCGGCGCACGGCCGAGCGGGCCCGTGGGGCGGAGAGCTTTCTGCTGCGGCGTCAGGCCCTGTATCTGGCCGGCTACGACGACCGGGCCGACACCCCGGGCTGGCTGGCCCGCCAGCAGCGCACCGTACGGCCCGACGACTGGCTGTCGGGCTGGCTCAACTCCCGTTCGGTGGCGGCTGTCGCCGCCCGGCAGGGTGACCGGGACCGGATGCGCCACTTCATCGACAGCGCCCTCGTCGACGACGACGCGGGCGAGGCCGCCAATCTGAACTACTGGGCGTACTGGATCGGCGAGGAACCGCACATCCATCTGTCGGACGACTTCATCGCCGCCCGCACCCCGGGCCGCTGGCCGGGCGACAAGCTGATGCATCACCTCGTACGGGGGCTGACGCCGCGTCACGGGTTCTTCGACCTCAATGTCCACACCCTGTGGGCGCTGCTGGCCACCCGGCCGAATCTGCTGCGGCCCGGGGGCCAGGCCGGGAGCGCGCTGAGCGCATGTCTGCCGGCGCTGCTCGACGACCGGGAACTGTCGGCGCGGGCACGGAGGGAACTGCAGGGCATCCGGTACGCCATCCGGCTCGCCGAGGCGTAATCAGGCATCGGCGGATGCCTCCCACGCCGGGCCATTCGTGGAGAGCGGAGTAAGGAGGGGCGTCGCGCCATGCGCGAACAACGTTCCCCGGAACTCGCCGTGCGCGGTGCGGGGGGTCGGCGCGACGCGCACGGACTCGCCCGCTGGTTCGTCTCGGCCGCCGTGACCGACGACGATACGGACCGGACGCGCGCCGCGATCGACGAGGTCTTCGTCCTCCTCCGCTGAGACCGGCAGGGACCTGGCACGCCCGGGTGTGATCCAGGCGACAGCCCGTGCGGAAAAGATCCGGGTCCCAGAGGCTGCGGATGGGGCGAGATCGACGCACTCTTGGGCCTATGAGTGATGCACCGATCGTCGTCCACCGGGCGTCAGGGACAGGCGGGCGGCGGGTCACGGTCCGTGGGCGGATCATGGGGCTCGCCCACTCCGACGACCATCTGATCGAATTCCTGCGGCTGGCGGGGCTGCCGGACGCCTGGGAACTGCTGGACGACCCGACTTGGGTGGAGTGGCAGGGCGGCCCCGCGCACGAGTACAGCGTGGTGTGAGCCGGCGTGGTGAGGTGCGTACGTGGGCCCGCCCCGCCCCGCCCCGCTCCGTAAGCCCCGTCAGTCCCGCCCCGCCCCGTCAGCCCTGTTGGTCCGCCCGTTCCCGCTGCTCCGCCGCGATCGCGGCGAGCTGCGTCAGGTTGTCGATCCGCCAGTCCGCCGCCTCGATCACCTCCGGGTCGTCCGCCCACAGATAGCCCCACGGCCCGCGCCGCAGATGGGCGGCGCGCAGCCCCGCCTCCCGGGCCGGGAACAGGTCGTACGCGGGGTGGTCGCCCACGTACACCGTCCTGTCGGGCGCCGCCCCGGACGCCTCGATGACACGCGCGAAGAACTCCGGCGACGGCTTCTCGACCCCCCACTCGCCCGAGGTGGCGATGAGATCGACGGGCAGATCGAGGCCGCGCAGCAGCTCCCCGGTCCTGACGGTCTGGTTGCCCGCGAGGACGACGCGGATGCCCAGGGCCCGGAGGCTCGCCAGGGCGGGCCGTACATCGGGATAGAGATCGGACTCGTCGAGATGGTCGCCGCGGCCGGCGGCCTCCCTGGCGCGGTACGCCTCGCCGACGTCCATGCCGGGCTTGATGAGGCGGAGGGCGTCGGCGTTGTCCCGGTTCTGGACGGTGGCGGCGCCGACGAGCGCGGAGATGGTGTGCCGGGGAATGCCCAGCCAGTCGGCCCAGGACGCCCAGTAGCGGTCGTCGCGGACGAGGGTCTCGCCGACGTCGAACACGATGGTTTCAATCACCGGTGTAAGCGTAGGGGGACACGCTCTGCCGATTGTCAGTGGCTGGCCGTAGCCTTGCTCCTATGTTCGCTTCCTCGTCCACTTCTTCGCCCGCCTCCGGTGACGGCGACTCGTTACGCGCTGTCAGGTCCGCCGCTGTCGTCAACGCGGAGATCCGTGCCCTGTGGGCGCGCGCCGGTGGCGCGCTGCCGCCCGCCGAGCAGGAGCGCTACCAGCGGCTTCTGGTGGAGTGGGCCGCCGCGGTCCACGCGGATGTCGTCGAGGCCGCCTAGGCCGTCCGTGCGCGGAGTGGTGATGATCTTGCTCCGGATGGCGTAGAGTTGCATTCAACGGCGCGGGGTGGAGCAGCTCGGTAGCTCGCTGGGCTCATAACCCAGAGGTCGCAGGTTCAAATCCTGTCCCCGCTACTGGAAGAAAACGAAGGCCCGGATTCCTGGTGAATCCGGGCCTTCGTCGTGTCCGCCGACCCCTGGCCCGGTGAGGGCTTGACCTTTACGTAACGTCAAGTTCTACCGTGAAAGCCATGGAGTGGTCGATCCAGGAAATCGCGAAGAAAGCGGGCACGACGAGCCGCACGCTCAGGCACTACGGCGAGCTGGGGCTGCTTGAGCCCAGCCGTACCGGCAGCAACGGCTATCGCTACTACGGGCAGGACGCCCTGGTCCGGCTCCAGCGGATTCTGCTGCTGCGGGAGCTGGGGCTCGGGCTGCCGGCGATCGCGCGGGTCCTCGACGGCCAGCAGGACACGGCCGCCGCCCTGCGCGGCCATCTGAAGCTGCTGGAGCAGGAGCGCGAGCGCATCGGGCGGCTGATCGTCTCGGTGCGGACCACTCTCCATAAGACGGCGAAGGGAGAGGAACTCATGGCCGAGGACGTACTCGACGGCTTCGATCACACGCGGTACGAGGAAGAGGTGACCCAGCGGTGGGGCCGGGACGCCTACGAGAAGGGCGACCGCTGGTGGCGGTCGCTCAGCGAGGAGGAGCGGCGGGGCTTCAAGGACCAGCACGAGGGCATCGCCCGGGACTGGGGGAGCGTGGCCGCGGCCGGGCTCGCCGCCGACAGCGACGAGGCGCAGGCCGTCGCCCGGCGTCACTGCGACTGGCTGTCCGTCACGGTCGAGCCCACCAGGTCGTATGTCATCGGCGTGACGGCGATGTATGTCGATGACGCGCGCTTCGCCGCGACCTATGACCAGTACGGTGAAGGTACGGCTGCGCTCGTGCGGGATGCCATGAAGGTGTACGCCGAGCGCCACCTGACCGACTGACCGGGTCCGTCGGCCCCCCCGGCTCCCCGGAGCTCCGGCCGGCGGGTCCCCTCGCTGTAGCCCACTCGGCCGTCGGCGAGTCGCCGCCCGGGAGGGCAGCGGCCAGCCTGGTGGAGCGCGGCACCGTCCGCAGCAGTCGGCGGACCGGGCAGGAGACCACTGGTGTGGAAACTGAGGAAGCTCGGAAAGGGCATCGGCGGCAGGGGCCGGCGGGCGACTGAGGACGCCGGTCTCTGGCCCGATGGCGGAACGGGGTTCTGGGCGGTCGGCGACAACGTCGGCGGCGGCGGCCGGTACCCCGGCGGACGTGGCCGTACCGGCCGCAGACTGGTGCGGGTGCTGCCCGTGCTGGTGATCATCGCCGGGGTGGTCTTCGACGTCCTGACCCCGACGCGCATCACCGCGTCCCCGCTCTTCGCCGCCGCTCCGCTGGTCGCCGCTCCGTTCTATCCGATGCTCGGCACGCTCACGATCGCCATCGCCTCGCTGACCGCCGAGGTGGGGCTGCATATCAGCACGGGCACGCAGTTCCAGGTGGAGTCGATCAGTGAGGTGCTGACGGTGGTGGTCGTCTCGCTGCTCGCGCTGTACATCAACGGCGTCGTACGGCGCAGCGGTGAGCGGCTGGCCTCCGCCCGCATCATCGCCGAGACCGCCCAGCGCGCGGTGCTGCCCAGACCCGCCGAGCGGATCGGCGGGCTGCGGATCGCCGCGCGGTACGAGGCGGCACAGGAGGGCGCGTTCATCGGCGGGGACCTCTTCGCCGTACAGGACACGCCGTACGGGGTGCGGCTGGTGGTCGGGGACGTGCGGGGGAAGGGTCTTGACGCGGTCGAAGCGGTGGCGGTGGTCATCGGCTCCTTCCGGGAGGCCGCCGAGCAGGAGAGTTCGCTGGAGGGGGTCGCGCAGCGGCTGGAGCGCGCGCTCAGACGCGAGGGGACGCGGCGGGACGGGCTCGATGTCTTCGAGGGGTTCACCACGGCAGTGCTCGCGGAGATCCCGCACGACGACGGTGTGGTGCGGCTGGTCAACCGGGGCCATCCCGAGCCGCTGCTGATGTGCGGCGACGGCGAGGTGCGGATGCTCGTCCCGAGCGATCCCGCGCTGCCGCTCGGGATGAGCGAACTGGGCGCGTGGCCGGACCGCGCGGAGCAGGCTCTGTATCCGGACGGCGCGACGCTGCTCTTCTACACGGACGGGCTCACCGAGGCACGTGATGCCCACGGGGTCTTCTACGTCCCGCGCGAGCGGCTCAACGGACGGGTCTTCCAGGGGCCCGACGAGATGCTCCAGGCGCTCATCGACGACGTGCGGCGGCATACGGGCGGCGGGAGCCAGGACGACATGGCGCTGCTGGCGGTCAGCCGGCCCCTGGAAGGCGAGCCGGAGCGGCGCAGGACCATGCCCGTCGTGCCGTGAGCCGGCCGTCATGACCATGGCCGTCTCACCGTGGCCGTCGTCACCTGAATCGCCCGGCGCGGAGCCCTCGCCACTGTATGTAATCGAGAGGTATCCCTCCGCATAACATTTGACACACCGTCAGAAAGGCGAGCTGTCCTGACGGGCCCTCAACTCGCCCGATTGTGTTCCCTTGCGTCCCGGTACGTCCGATGCGAAGTCGTTAACGATCATCCGGAACAGCTTGGAATAAGGCCCGGGTCTCTATTAACGTTCGATAACGCAGCGCGGTCGTCCCAGCCGTCGTAAGAGATGGCACCGTGCGCACGCGCCGAATCCCGCGAGGGAACCGGGGAACCACCAATTGGGGTGAATCGGGTGTCTTTTGCTGCCCTGTGCGGCAGGAGCGCCCGTAGGAGACCTTCCTGCTCCGAACCCGTCAGCTAACCCGGTAGGCGAGAAGGAAGGAAAGGAGCACGCCTCAGTGGCGTCCAACAAGCCTGCCCCCGAAGCCCTCTTCGAAACGCGCTCCCACGGCGACGAGCCGGACAGGGTATGGGGGGAATGGAATCCCACCGAGGAGTCCATACGGCCCGTACGCGGCCGGCACCGCGTCGCCAAGCAGCGCGGACTGGCCCGTAGCTCCACTGTCCTCGGCGTCGGCGTCATCGCCGCCGTCGGCGCGGGCGGCATCGCCACCGCGCAGGACAAGCCCGCGGTCTCCATATCCCTGCCCGACGCGATCACGGACAATCTCCCGGACGCCAAGTCGCTGCCGGGAATGGGCTCCCTCGCCTCGGACGACAGCGAGCCCGAAACGCTCGCCGCCCCGCTCACCACCGCCGGGCTCACGGCCGCCGACGCCGAACAGGGCGCCACCGACGCGGGAGAGGCGCTGCGCGCCCGTATCCTCCAGCAGGCCGAGGCGCAGCAGACCGGGGCCGACGCGGCGCAGAAGGCCGCTGCGGAGTCGGCGGCGGCCGAGAAGGCCGCGGCCGAGGCCAAGAAGCAGCAGACCGACGCCGAGAAGAAGATCGAAGAGGCGAAGAAGAAGGCCGAGGCGGAGGCCAAGGCCAAGGCGGAGAAGGAGCGGCTGGCCAAGCTCGCCGCCAGCTACGCGATCCCCACCTCCTCGTACACGATCACCTCGACCTTCGGTCAGTCCGGCTCGCTGTGGTCCTCCGGTTACCACACCGGCCTGGACTTCGCCGCGCCGACGGGCACCCCGCTCAAGGCCGTGCACAGCGGCACGGTCAAGTCGGCCGGCTGGTCGGGCTCGTACGGATACCGCACGGTCCTGGAGCTCGATGACGGCACGGAGATCTGGTACGCCCACCAGTCCTCGATCACCGTGAGCGCCGGGCAGAAGGTGACCACCGGCGAGGTCATCGGCCGGGTCGGCGCGACCGGCAATGTGACCGGCGCCCATCTGCACCTCGAAGTCCACACGGCGGGCGGCACGGGCGTCGACCCGATGAGCTGGCTGCGCGGCAAGGGCCTCACCCCGTAGACCTTCGCCCGTAGACCCTCGCCCGTGGACCTTCCCCGCGGGTATCCCCCGTATGGCCCACAAAAGGGCGCGGAGCCGGAATAGGGCGTCCCCTCTCCGGGGTTGCAGCCGCCTATGACCGCTCTGCGCCCATTGGGCTCTTCCGTCCTGAATGTCTTCCCGCTCGCCCTCGGCGGCAATGTCTTCGGCTGGACCGCCGACGAGACGGCCTCCTTCGCCGTCCTCGACGCGTACGCCGCCGCGGGCGGGAACTTCATCGACACCGCCGACTTGTACTCCGCGTGGGTGCCGGGCCACCAGGGCGGTGAATCCGAGACCGTCATCGGCAACTGGCTCGCCTCGCGCGGCAATCGCTCCGACGTGCTGGTCGCGACCAAGGTCGGCGGGCACCCGCGGTACAAGGGGCTCCGGGCGGCCACCATCAAGGCCGGTGCCGAGGAGTCGCTGCGCCGGCTCCGTACGGACCACATCGACCTCTACTACACGCACTTCGACGACCCCGAGGTCCCGGTCGAGGAGATCATCACCGCCCTCGACCAGCTGGTGAAGGCGGGCAAGGTCCGCGCGATCGGCGCCTCCAACATCAGCGCGGAGCGGCTGGCCGCCTCGCTCGCCTTCTCGGAGCGCGAGGGGCTGGCCCGCTACGCGGCGCTCCAGCCGCACTACAACCTGGTCTCCCGGGACACCTACGAGGGCGAGCTCCAGGACACCGTGGCCGCCCATGGGCTCTCGGCCGTGCCGTACTTCGCGCTCGCCTCGGGCTTCCTGACCGGCAAGTACCGTCCCGGCACCACGGTCGACAGCGCGCGGGCCGGCCGCGCGGCCACGTATCTGGAGTCCGAGCGGGGCGTCAAGGTGCTGACCGCGCTGGACCGGATCGCCGGGGCGCGGGGCGCCGCGATCGCGTCCGTCGCGCTGGCCTGGCTGGCGGCGCAGCCGACCGTCGTCGCGCCGCTGGCGTCCGCGCGGACGGTCGAGCAGCTGCCCGCGCTGCTGGCGGGCGCCGAGCTGAAGCTGTCGGCGGAGGAGCTGGCGGAGCTCACGACGGCGTCCGCCTGAGGCCCTCGTCGCACAGGTTTGTCATTGGCGGTACGGGTTGTAGCCGTCGTAGTCGATATACGGCGGCGGCACCCGCACCCGGCCCGTGGCCCGCGCCGCATAGGTCAGCGCGGGCCCGGCTATCTCCCGGCGCTGCCACAGATGGTGCAGCAGCTCCTGCTCGCGCTCGATGAAGTCCGGGGCCACCGCGCCGCGGTGGGCCCGGTGGCGCAGAAACGCCAGGGACGTGGCGAACGCCTCGTACTCCCCGACCGATCTGGCCGCCTGCGGGCCGTACGTACGGCCCGCGAAGTTACGCGCCATCGTGCGCGCCCGCATGGAGGAGAGCGCGAGGGGCGCGGCCGGGGTCAGCCAGCCGGCGGCGGCGTACGCGGGGAGCTCGGACCCGACCGTACGCAGCTCGCGCTGACGGCTCCAGATCACCAGCCAGGTCAGCAGGGCGAAGAGCGGAACCATGAACACCCCGTACACCACATAGAAGCCGTACGGGCCGAAGAGCGCCCCCGATCCGTTCCACAGCGCGTGCAGGCCCATCGCCAGGGCCAGACCGAGCAGGGGCAGGACGAAGCGGCGGATCCTCTGCCGGCGGGCCGCCATCGCCGCCAGTCCGAAGCCGATGCCGGTGAGCACGGTGAAGAGCGGATGGGCGAACGGCGACATGACGACCCGTACGAAGAAGGTCGCGGCCGTGACGGAGGCCAGGCCGGAGTTGCCCAGATGCTGGTCCTCGCCGAAGGCGCTGCCGAGATAGAGGATGTTCTCGGTGAAGGCGAAGCCGGTGGCGGTGAACCCCGCGATCACGACGCCGTCGACGAGTCCGGTGAAGGCCCTTCTGCGGAACAGGAAGATCAGCAGGATCGCCGCGGCCTTGGCGCTCTCCTCCACGACGGGGGCTATCACCGTGGCACCGAGGGATTCCGCGCCCGCCGGGTCGGCGGTGGCGGTGGCTATCCATTCGGTCGCGAACGAGTTCGCGATGATCGCGACGAGGGCGGCGGCGAAGGCGCCCCACGCCAGGGCGAAGAGCAGATTCCGCCAGGGGCCCGGCTCCACCCGGTCCAGCCAGCGGAAGGCCGTGATGAGCAGCGGTACGGGCAGGACGGCCAGCCCGAGGCCCACCAGGAAGCCCTGCGTGCCGGTCTGGTCCCGGACGAGGGCGAGGATCACCAGCGCGCAGAGGGCGAGCACCGTGATCACGGCCGCCACCCGCACCGCACGGCGGCGCCAGAAAGCGCGGCGCGGCCGGTAGCGCCTGCGGGCGGGCTCCGGCACGGCGGCCCACAGCTCACCGAGCTGCTGCTGATGCTCGTAGACGGGGATCGCCGGACGCGGAGCGAGTGGCTGCGGGGACGGTTCTGACACCCGACGACCCTAACGAGGGGCACTGACACCTGGCGATGGTGCCGGGCCACTACCTCGGGTTACGCGGGCCGGGTCGGGCCCGGTTGGGTCGGGTTACGCGGGTCCGGTGACGGAAGGGTCTTCCGCCACGTCGCCTTCAGCTGCCCGGAGCTGGAACTCCTGCACCCGGCGGAACAGCAGGTCGCGCACGACATGCCCCTTGTCGAGCCCCTGGCCCTCGAACCGGGTCAGCGGACGGAAGGCCGGCCGTGGCGCGTAACCGCCCTCCCGCTGGGTGTTCTCGAAGCCCGGGTGCGCGGTCAGCTCCGCGAGCATCTGCTCGGCGTACGGCTCCCAGTCGGTCGCGCAGTGCAGTACGGCCCCCGGCTTCAGCCGGCCCGCGGCCAGCGTGAGGAACTCCGGCTGGATCAGCCGCCGCTTGTGATGCCGCTTCTTGGGCCAGGGGTCGGGGAAGTAGATCCGCAGCCCGGCGAGGGACTCGGCCGGCAGCATCTCCCTGAGCAGGATGATCGCGTCGCCGTTGGCCACCCGGATATTGGTCAGACCGTGCTCCTCCGCGAGCCGGAGCAGATTTCCCTGGCCGGGGGTGTGCACATCGACGGCGAGGATGCCGGTGCCCGGGTCGTCGGCGGCCATGCGCGCCGTGGCCTCGCCCATCCCGAAACCGATCTCTAGGACGACCGGCAGCCCGCCGAACATCGCGTCCGGATCGAGAATCCGCTGCCCGTCGATGTCCGTGCCCCAGTCGGCCCACATCCGCCGCAGCGCCTCGGCCTGGCCGGTGGTGACCCGGCTCCGGCGTGGCTGGAAGCTGCGGATGCGCCGCTCGAAGTGGGACCCGGCGGGGTCGGCCGCGGGGCCCGTGCCCTCGGGAAACATCCGGCTCATGGTGCGGTTCTCGGCCATCTCGTTCGTCTCGCTCACAGTGCCTCCGATTCTACGGAGGCCCGAGTCCTTCTACGGAGGCCCGAGTCCTGCTATGGAGCTCCGGGGCTCCTGGCTCCGGGGCTCAGTCCTCCGCCAGCACCGCCAGCGCCCGCCGCGCGACCTCCCGGCCGATGGGCAGCGAGGCGGTCGCCGCCGGGGACGGGGCGTTCAGGACATGCACCGTGCGCGGAGTCTCCTGGATCAGGAAGTCGTCCGCGAGCGTGCCGTCCCGCAGCACCGCCTGGGCCCGGACCCCGGCCGCCGCCGGGCGCAGGTCCGCGTCCGTGACCGCCGGGAGCAGCCGCCGTACGGCCGTCGCGAAGGCGCGCTTCGAGAGCGAACGGTGCAGCTCACCGGCGCCGTACCGCCAGTGCTTGCGGGCCGTGCGCCATGAGCCCGGCCAGCTGAGGGTGGACGCCAGCTCGGCGGGGCGTACGTCCGACCAGGTGTAGCCCTCGCGGGCCAGCGCCAGGACCGCGTTCGGCCCGACGTGGACCCCGCCGTCGATGGAGCGGGTCAGATGCACGCCCAGGAACGGGAAGGCCGGGTCGGGCACCGGATAGACCAGCCCCCGTACGAGATCCGGCCTGGCCAGCTCGTAGTACTCGCCCCGGAACGGCACGATCCGCATCCCCGGGTCGTCGCCCGCCAGCCGCGCCACCTGGTCGCACTGGAGCCCCGCGCAGTTCACCAGCGCCCGCGCCCTGACCACCGCGCCGGTGGCCGTACGGACCGCGACGCCCCAGGGGCGCCGGTCGACGGCCGTGACCTCGGATCCGTACCGTACGGACGCGCCCGCCGCCTCCGCCGACTCGGCGAGCTGCTCGGCGACCGCCACGAAGTCGCACACCCCGGTCGTGCCGACCTGGATCGCCGCGAGGCCGCGCACCTGGGGCTCGTACTCCGTGATCTGCGCCGGGCCCAGCTCGCGCACCGGAATGCCGTTCTCCCTGCCGCGCTGGACCAGGGCGTGCAGCCGGGGCAGCTCGTCGCGCCGCGTCGCGACGATCAGCTTGCCCGTGACCTCGTGCGCGATGCCGTACTCCGCGCAGAACTTGACCATCTCGGCGGAGCCGCGCACCGCGTACCGCGCCTTGAGCGAGCCGGGGCGGTAGTAGACGCCGCTGTGGATCACCCCGCTGTTGTGGCCCGTCTGGTGGCGGGCGGGGCCCGGCTCCTTCTCCAGCACCACGACCCTGGTGCCCGGAGCGGCGCGCGTGATCGCGTACGCCGTCGAGAGACCGACGATCCCGCCGCCGATCACCAGCACCTCGCAGTCGAATCCCACGCGTCCGCGTCCGCTCATGCGCGCCACCTCCCACCCCGATAGTGCACTGGCCCGCCGGAGACGCGCTTAAACCACCGCGCTCGAACCGTTGACCGGTGGACATGTGTGCCATGCCTCACGGACAGGTTCCGGCCGGGTGCCAGGAGGCCCGGGTGCCAGGAGGCCGTGGTCCTCGGCCCCGAGGTGTCACCGGGATCAGGCGGGCGCCACCAGCAGGGGCCGCGCGCGCTCCCGCAGCTCCGCCACCCGCGGCTCGTCCCCGTACGGCTCCAGGCGGTGCAGCAGATCCCGTACGTACTCCGTCGTACGCGCCGAGGAGATCCGGCCCGCCACCTCCACTGCGCGGGTGCCCGCCGCGCAGGCCGCGTCCAGATTGCCCGACTCCAGCTCCGCGACGGCGCTCACCACCAGGCGCAGTCCGTGCGAGCGTACGAACTCCTCCGTCGGCCGGGACAGCGCCTGCTCCGTGAACTGCCGTACCTGGCGCGGTGCCTTCAGATCGCGGTAGCACTCGGCGGCGTCGGCCGCGAACCGGTCGTACGAGTAGAAACCCAGCCATGACGGATCGGCGTCGCCGTCCCGGGAGCGCTCCAGCCAGCCCTCGGCCGCCTTCAGCGCGGCCCCGGCCGCGACCGCGTCGCCCGCCTTCGCGTGCGCGCGCGCCTCCACCAGCCGGAAGAAGCTCATCGTGCGGGCGGTGGCGAGACCGCGATTGCGCTCCAGCGCAGCCTGGGCGAGATCCACACCCTCGTCCGCGAAGCCGCGATAGGTCGCCTGGAGCGACATGGAGGCCAGCACATAACCGCCGAGCGGTACGTCGGCGGCGGCGCGGGCCAGCCGCAGCGCCTGGATGTAGTAGCGCTGCGCGGCCTCCTGCTGGCCGGTGTCGAAGGCCATCCAGCCGGCCAGCCTGGTCAGTTCGGCGGTGGCGCCGAAGAGCCCCCGGCCCACCTCGTCGCTGTACGCGCCGAGCAGCAGCGGCGCCGCGTCGACCCGCAGACACTCGGGCACCATCGAGGAACGCCAGTCCCCGCCCCCGTATTTGGAGTCCCAGCGCCGGGCGTCCGAGGCCGCCTCCCGCAGCTTGGCCACATCGCTGTGGCCCACGCGCAGTGGCGTGACCTCGCCCGGTCCGGAGGCATCGACGGCCCCCCCGCTCCCGCCATGCGCTCCCTGCGCCGCCTCCGCGACCGCCGCGTCCCGCGCGACCGAGGAGTCGGCGGGTGTTATCAGCCACCGGGAAGCGGGTGTGGCGTAAGCGCTCACTGCGAAGGATCCGGCCAGCGACTGCCAGATGCCGCCGCTGCCCGCGCGGCGGCCCGCGAGGTCCAGCCGGTACAGCTCCGTCGCCGCGCGCACCGCCTCGCCCACATCGCGCGGGAAGGCGAGCCCGACCTCGGGGGCCGGATCCGCGTCCGCGAGACCGATCTCATGGAGTGGGACGGGACGTCCCAGCTTCGCTCCGATGGCGGCGGCGATGAGATGGGGCGCCGCACCCTGCGGAACCATCCCCTTCGACACCCATCGCGCCACGGAGGTCTTGTCGTAGCGGAGTGTCAGACCGCGTTGAGCCCCGAGGTCGTTGACCCGCCGGGCCAGGCCGGCGTTGCTGATTCCCGCGAGGGCGAGAACGGTTCCGAGCTTTTCGTTCGGCCCGCGTTGCTCCCTGGACATGCGTCACCCCTCGGCACACAGACGCCCGCCGCTTCGCGGCATAGGCGCGCGGCATTCGTAAACCCAGCGTAGTTCGCCACATCCCGACCGTTAAGGGGCGGAGTTCCGGATGGCGGGATTGTTGTCCGTGCGGTGATCGCGCCGCAGGTCCCCGAGCGGCACGCCGTGCTCCGGCTGTGTAGCGTGCGCCCGGCCGTGCGCTCTTGGCCCCGGTGGAGCGGGAGCGCTTCCATGAGACCTGCGTGGGTCGGCCCACTGCGTACTGGAACCAGTGGGCTGGGGGATCCCGCCGCCCCAATCCCCGCGGGCGGTGGATCAGTCCGGGAGGCGGGACACGCCTCCCGGACTGAACGTATACCGGTGCTGAACTGACGTGCCGGGTCCGGAGATTGGCTGAATGCTGTCTGTCCGCGGAAGGCCACATCTCCGCCAAATGGCCAATGCCAGGGGCGCATTCGCATTCCCACCCGCGCTTCCGTAGGCCCTCCTGTGCGCTGTTGTCATGGCAGCATGTTCCCGAACGGCTTCAGCTCAAGCGTTTCCAGCTTGGTCTGGACTTGTCCACAGGCTGTGGAGGCGGCGATGCGCTGGTTGGTGGGATGGAGCAGTATCGCCGCGCGCTTCGGTACGGCAGGGGCCGTCGGTCCGGTCGGTGACGGCTCCGAGAGCGGCAGCGTGCATCCCGTCGGCTCCCAGCTCCTGTGGGGCGACCCGGATCCGCTGTGGGCGGTGGGCGACTGGCGTCCTGACGAGGTCAGGGTCGTCACCGTCGATCCCTTCACCCGGCTCGCCGTGCTCGGCTGCTGCGGGGCCACCGACGAGGAGCTGCGGGTCGGGCTGTTCGCCGCGCGCGGCGGCGCCCTGCGCCATCTCACCGCCTGGCCGGGCAGTTACACGGCCGTCGCCCAGATCGGCCGCCGCATCACCATCGCCGGCGATCTGGCCGGGGCGCGGCCCGTCTTCTACACGCCATGGGCGAACGGCACGGCGTACGCCACCGCCGCCCTGCCCCTCGCCGATCTCATCGAGGCGCAGCTCGACATCGGACATCTGGCCGCGCTCCTCGCCTGCCCCGAGACCCCGGAGGCGCTGCGCGACACCACCCCGTACGACGGCGTCAAACGCATCCCGCCGGGGCACGCGCTCGTCCTGCGCGAGGGCTCGCGCGAGATCACCGGATACGAGCCGGTCGCCTCCCTCGCCGTCGCCGGGCCCCAGCGCGACCCGGACCGCGCCGTCGAGGGCGTACGGGACGCGCTCATCGAAGCCGTACGCGCCAGGCTGCTGGCGCCGCGCCACGCGCCCGAGACCCTGCCGCCCGACCCGGGACCGGTCCCCGGCATGGGGCCGGCCGACCGGCGCGCCGCCCGGGGCGGGCCCGTCCCCGGCATCGGCGCCGATCTCTCCGGCGGCAGCGCCTCCGGCACCCTCGCGCTGCTCGCCGCCGGGCTGCCCGGGGCGCCGGGCACGATCCTGGGGCACGGCACCGGCGCGGGGGAGCGGCTGCTCGCCGTCACCTTCAACGATCTGTCCACCGGCGGGCGCGACGAAGCCGAACTGGAACGGGCCCGCGCCATCGCCGCCAACCCCCGGCTGCACCACGTCGTCGTCGCGGCCGGTGAAGAGGCCCTGCCGTACGCCGAGTTGGAGGGCCCGCTCACCGACGAACCGGGGCCGTCCCTCGTCACCGCCGAGCGGCACCGCCGCAGACTCGCTGCGGGCAGCGCCGACCACTTCACCGGTGCCGGCGCCCGCGAAGTGCTCGACGCGCATCCGGCGCGCCTGGCCGATCTGCTGCTTGACCGGCGCAGACGCCATCTCCTGCACCCGGTCAGCGCGCTCGCCAAGGCCGAAGGCCCGTCGCCCGCCTCGCTGTTCGTCCCGCTGACCGTGTACCGCGCGGCCCGCCGGCTGGCGCGTACGCCGTACCGCACCGGTCTCGAAGAGGCCGCCGCCCGGCTCCCCCAGGCCAACAGGGGGGTGCTGACCGCCGCCGCGATCAGCCCGCTGGGGGCGTCGCTGGCCGCTCTCACCTGGTCCCGTCCTGGGCCCGCCGCGCGCTGGCTGACGGGGGAGGCGCTCGCCGAAGTATCGGTTCGCCTGATGTCGGCGTCGACCCGGCCCGCCTCCGTACAGCGCCCCGGCGAGGCCCGCGCCCGCGCCGCGCTCGCCCGCCACGCCGCCGACCACCGTGTCTTCGAGCAGGCCGCGGAGATCCGCAGCCAGCGGCTGCACGCCCCGTTCCTCGACAACCAGGTGGTACGGGCCTGCCGCGAGCTGCCCGAGGCGCTGCGGGTGCAGCCGGGCGCCCGCGCGGATGTGCTCCGTACGGTCCTCGCCGGGGCCGGTATCCATGACCTCCCGCCGGGCTGGGGCGCCACGTCCCGGGACGGCACCGCCGCCACGACACGCGTGGGGCTGCGCGCGGCCGTCGGCGAGCTGATCGACCTCTTCGACGCACCGCTGCTCGCCGACGCGGGTCTGGTGGAGGCCCGGGTCGTACGCAAGGCGCTGCGCGCGGCGGCCGAGGGCGAGCCGGTGCCCCTGGACGGGATCGCGGACCTGGTCTCCACGGAGCTGTGGCTGCGGCGGCTGCTGTCGCGGCGCGGCACCTGCTGGACGGGGACGGCGGCGCCGCGCCAGCGCGCGGTGGCGGGCGGCGTGATCCCGCGGCCGACGCTGCACCAGTAGAGCGGGTCGGCCGGGCCGTCAGCGCGGAGGGCGGCGCACGGGGGAAACCCGACAGCCGTTGTCAGACCCTCCGGTCACAATGGGCCGCGTGCGGTATCTCATCCTTGGCGTCACCGAGGTGCGTGACGGACACGGCGGGAGCCTGCCGCTGGGCGGACCCCGGCTGCGGGCGCTCCTCGCCGCGCTCGCGCTGCGCCCCGGCCGGCCCGTCGCCGTCGGTGAGCTGGTGGACGAGGTGTGGGGCGGCGAGCCGCCGCAGGACGCGCCCGCCGCGCTCCAGGCGCTCGTCGGGCGGCTCCGGCGCGTCCTTGGTAAGGAGGCGATCGATTCGGCCCCCGGCGGCTACCGGCTCGCGGCCGTACCGCACGACATCGATCTGTATGTCTTCGAGCGGCTCACGCGCGAGGGGGCGGACCAGCTCGACGCGGGCGATCCGCACGGCGCCGCCCGTACTCTGCGCGCGGCGCTCGCGCTCTGGCGTGGGGCGGCGCTCGCCGATCTGCCCGACCGGGACCGCGGCGTACGGCCCGAGGCCCAGCGGCTGGCCGCCCTCCAGCAGCGCATAGAGGCCGATCTGCGCCGGGGCGCCACGGCCACGCTCGTACCGGAGCTGCGGGAACTGGCCGCGGACCACCCGTACGACGAGCCCTTCAGGGCGCAGCTCATCCGGGCCCTGTGGGCCGAAGGCCGGCAGGCCGACGCGCTCGCGGCGTACGAGGACACGCGCCGCGTCCTCGCCGACGGGCTCGGCGCCGACCCCGGTCCCGAACTGACCTCGCTGCAGAGACAGTTGCTGGCCGCCACCGGAGCGGCGGCCAGGGGTACCGCTCCCCGGACGACGGACGGCACCGCCCACGGTGCGGTCGCTGATGTCGCTGCCGGAGCGCCTGCCGGGGACAGCCATGAGCCGCACGGCAATCTGCGCCCCCGCCTGACCTCCTTCGTCGGCCGCGAGAGCGAACTCCACGCCATCCGCGCCGATCTGCGCCGCTCCCGTCTCGTCACGCTCACCGGCCCCGGCGGCTCCGGCAAGACCCGGCTCGCCGAGGAGTCCGCGCCCCGGAACGCCTGGCTCGTCGAGCTGGCCCCGCTGGACCATCCCTCCGCCGTCCCCGGCGCCGTACTGAGCGCGCTCGGGCTGCGCGAGACCCAGCTCGCCGCCCGCGACGGCCGTCCCGCCAAGAACGATCCAACGGCGCGGCTTGTCGAACATCTGGCCCGCAGCGGCACGCTCCTCGTCCTCGACAACTGCGAGCATGTGATCGGGGGCGCCGCCGCCCTGGCAGAGAGCCTGCTCACGCACTGCCCCGGCCTCCGTATCCTCGCCACCAGTCGTGAGCCGTTGGGGGTGCCGGGGGAGTCGGTGCGGCCGGTGGAGCCGTTGCCGCCGGATCCGGCGCATCAGCTGTTCGCGGAGCGTGCGCGGGCGGTGCGGCCGGGGTTCGACGCCGCGGGGGATCCGGAGGCGGTGGCGGAGATCTGCCGTCGGCTGGATGGTCTGCCGCTGGCGATCGAGCTGGCGGCGGCGCGGTTGCGGATGCTGACGCCGCGTCAGATCGCGGATCGTCTCGATGACCGTTTCCGGCTGCTGACCAGCGGGAGCCGGACGGTCCTGCCGCGCCAGCAGACGCTGCGCGCCGTCGTCGACTGGTCCTGGGACCTGCTGGACGAGCGGGAGCGTACGGTCCTGCGCGAGGTGTCCGTCTTCGCGGGCGGCTGGGATCTGACGGCGGCCGAGGGCGTGTGCGGCGGCGCGTCGGGCGACCTCTCGGGCGGCGCGCCCCAAGGCTCCTCCGGCGCGGCGGGCGCCCCCTCGCGCGGCGCGCCGGGCGGTGCGTCCCACGGCTCTTCCGGCCGCGCGTCCCCCGGCACCCCCGGCCGCGCGTCCCCCGGCACCCCCGGCACCCCCGCAGCGTTCCATGTCCCCGATCTGCTGGGCGCGCTGGTCGACAAGTCGCTCGTCGTCGCCACCCCGGTCCCCGGCCCCGGCGGCGCGATGCGCTACCGCCTCCTGGAGACCATCCACGAGTACGCCGCGGAGCGCGCCGCCGAGACGCCGGCCGTACGGTCCGCCGCCGAGCGCGCGCACACCGCGTACTTCACCGCTCTCGCCGAGGAGGCCGAGCCCCGGCTGCGCTCCCGGGAGCAACTCCCCTGGATCCGCCGCCTGGAGATCGACCTCGACAACATCCGCGCCGCCCTCCACCGCAGCGTCCTGGCGTGCGACGAGGAGACGACGCTACGGCTGGTCTTCGCCACGGGCTGGTTCTGGTGGCTGCGCAACCACCGCCCCGAGGGCCTGGCCTGGGTGGAGTGCGCGCTCGGCCTCGGTGACGAACCGGCCGGCACCGACGACCCCCGGTACTGGCCCAGGATGCAGCTCCAGGTGCTGCGGGTCTTTCTCGCCGGTGAGAGCGGCCAGGCCGACAAGCTCCGCGCCGACCCGCACTTCCAGGAACTCGTCCTGCGGATCCGCGAGGTCTTCGGCAGACCGGGTCCGCAGTCCGCCCGCTTCCCGGGGCTGCTCTGGGTACTGGTCGTCTACGCGAGCGACGAGAAGCTGGACATCCGCGCCATGATGGACGCGTCCATCGCCAACTGCCGTGCGTACGGCGGCGATTGGGAGACCGGCGTGATGCTGATGGGCCGTACGCACATGATCGTCGACATGCCCGGCGGAATGGACGGCGTCGACGAGGACCTGGCCGAGCTGCGCGAGCTGAGCCGCCGTGTCGGTGACCGCTGGATGCGCGCGCAGGTGGCGAGCGCCGTCGGTGAGGCGGGCATGGTGCGCGGGCGGTACGAGGAGGCGCGGTGCGCGTACGAGGAAGCGCTGCGGTTCGCCCGTGAGGTGGGGGCGCACGCCGAGGCGCCTTTCCTGCTCGCGCGCCTGGCCGAGCTGTCGTATCGCGCCGGTGACACGGACGCCGCGGAGAGGCGGCTCGACCGCGCCGACGAGGAGGCCGAGCGCTACCAGGTCCAGGACGCCCGCGCGTTCGTCCACGTCATGCGGGCGGTCTTCGCCCTGGACCGGGGCGAGACCTCCCGCGCCCGACTGCTGCTGGACGAGGCGAGGTGCGACAGCGAGCACGGCACACCGCCTCCGCACTTCGCCGCCGTGATCAACGCGCTGGACGCGCGGATCGCCGCGTACGAGACGAAGGGACCGGTGGCCGCGGCCCGTTCGCTGGCGGCCGTGCTGCGTACGGCGCGGAAGAGCCGGCTGACGGACCCCATCGTCGCCCAGCTCGCCGAGATGGCCGCCCCGGTGGTGCTGCTCGCCGGTGACCCGCGCCGCGCCGTCAGGATCCTGGCCGCCGCCGGGACGTGGCGGGTGGGCTGCCCGCGCTCCGTACCGGAGTGGACGGAGGCCCGGCGGATCGAGACGCTCGCCCGCGCGGAGCTGGGCTCGCGGGGGTACGAGGCGGAGTACGAGAACGGGCGCGCCCTCACCCCCGACCAGGTCGCCGACCTGCTGGAGCTGCCGGACCCGGCGCCCGTCAGCGGCAGCTGATCCGGGACCGCGCCCAGTCGGCGAGCGCCACCACGTCGAACGGCGTATGCGGCTCGACCACCAGCCGGATGGTCTTGCGTCCGGAGATCTCCACATCCACGGGTACGGCCGCGTCGCCGCCGTTCAGCACGGGCGAGCGCCAGAGCCGCGTCCCGTCGCCGTACAGCGAGAAGCGCACGGAACCCAGCCCCATCGTGAGATCGTCCACGCCGACCAGAGCCTCGTAGCGCGAACAGCTCCGGTTGAGATCGATGGTGACCGACGAGGCGGAGTGCGTGGTCACGCCGTGGCCGTAGCGGGTGCCGCCGATCGACACGCTCGACCGCTGCCAGAGCCAGCCGCTCGCGCCGAGCCGTACTTCCGGCTTGGAGCCGTCGCCGAAGGCGCCGTACGCCAGCTGGTTCACCTGGAAGACGGCCGGGGCCGGCGGCGGCTTCGGGCTGGGGGGCGGCTTCGGCGCGGGAGGGGGCGGCGGCGTGGGCCTCGGCTTGGCCGGGGGCTTCGGGGCGGGGGTCCGCGACGGAGTGGGCTTGGGCGAGGGGGCGGGCTTCTCGGCGGGTTTCTCGGCGGGCGTGGCGGTGGGCTTGGGTGTGGGCGCGGGTGTGGGCGGGGGCGGCTTGGGCGCGGCCGGTTCCGGCGGCTCGGGCGACGGGGCCGGCTTCTGCGGTACGAGAGGCTGCGCGACCGGCGGCTTGGCCTTCGGCGGCTGTCCGGGCCCGGAGTTGTTCACCAGCGCGAAGACGAGACCGG
Source organism: Streptomyces scopuliridis RB72 (assembly GCF_000718095.1). Lineage (GTDB taxonomy): Bacteria > Actinomycetota > Actinomycetes > Streptomycetales > Streptomycetaceae > Streptomyces > Streptomyces scopuliridis. The sequence goes on from NZ_JOEI01000003.1 coordinate 267,252, forward strand.
CCGCCGCGGCGACGGCCACGAGCCCGCCGATGCCGGCCTTCACCGGGGCGCCGAGCCCCTCGGACGCGGCGGCCCCACCGGCGGCTCCGCCCGCCGCCCCGCCGGACGCTCCGGCGGCGCCACCCGAGGCACCGGTCGCCGCGGCGGCGGCACCGGCCCCCGCAGCTCCCACGGCCCCGCCCGCCACGATCCCGGCCGCCTTCAGCGAGTAGCCGGCGGCGAACCAGCCGATCACCGCGATGGGCAGCATCCCTGGGATCTCGGCGTTGAACTGCGCCAGTTCGCCCGCCGCGAGACGGCACTTGACGCACTCGTCCAGATGCTTGCGCAGCCCGCGCTCGGCACGCATCCGCAGCCCGCCGCGCGCATACGCCCCGAGCCGGTCCGCGTACCGGGAGCAGTCGCCCGCCGAGGTGAGCGCGGAGTTCACATGGGCTTGCAGATACGCCTGCTTGAGGCCCTCGCGGGCCCGGCTGGCCAGCACCGCCGTGGCATTGGCGGTCAGCCCGAAGAGCGGCGCGACCTCGCTCGGCGACTCCTCCTCCACCGTGGTGTGCCAGAGCACGGCCTGCCAGCGCTCGGGCAGGCTGCGGAACGCCTGCATGGCCATGGACTGCTCGGCCTCGCGCATCGCCAGGACGTCCGCGCCCAGATCGAGGGTGTCCGCGTCCGAGACCTCGGAGGCGCGCGCGGCCTGCGCCGCGAACACCGCGAAGTCCTCGACCAGTTGCTCCCGTTTCGCGGACTTCGTCCAGGACGCGGCCACGCGCCGTACGGTCGTCATCAGATAGGCGCGCACCGCCTGCTCGGGCCCGGCTCCGCCCCGTACCGCCTGCAACGTACGGACGAACACCTCGGCCGTCAGGTCTTCCGCGGTGTGCGTGTCGCGGCAGCAGGTACGGGCGTAACGGCGCACCGGTTCCGAGTGCCTGCGGAACAGTTCCTCGTACGCGTGGTCGTCGCCGTCCCGCATCCGCTGGATCAGATCGGCGTCCGACAGGGGCCGCCCGGCCGCAGGCAGTTCGAGCGTCGGCTGATCCGCCACCGGTTCCGAAGGCTCCTCCACGGAAGAGCCGCTGCTCCGCTCACGCTGCGGCGGCACACTGGACTCCGCCTCCACAGGTCCGGGTCCGCCGGAACCACCAGCACCGCCCGTACCGCCCGAAGTCCCAAGCCCCGAAGTCCCAAGCCCCGGAGCCCCTTTGGGCCCGCCCTGGCTCGGCACCTGCCGTACGGACGCCCCTTCGGGGTCCGTACCGTCCTCGGTACTGCCCTCGGTGCCGCCGCCGGTGCCGCCGCCTCTTAGCGGCTCGTCCCGTCCGTCACTCCTCATCGCGGAAGCCCCCGTACGCACCCCTCTGACCCGAACACCGGGCCAGCGTGCCACAGTGCGCCGCGCCGCCTGGGACTTCGTGCCCGCCAACCACTCATCCGGGGTGGTTTCCCGGACGATCGCTTTAATCTTCACCCTTTCGGGGAAAGATCAACGGCCTTTATCGGTAGGTCAGTTCGATGCGGAAGGCCGCGAGGGCCCGAACGGACCCTCGCGACCGTACGTACGGGCCCCGCCTCACACAGGCCGGGACCGCAGCCCCTCCAGCAGGATGTCCAGCAGCCGTGCCGAGGCCGCCGCCTGATGCGCGGCGTCCGGCAGCGCGGGCGCGGGCGTGGCTATCACCAGCAGCACATCGGCCACGGTCACATCGCCCCGCAGCTCACCCGCCGCCCGCGCCCGCTCCACCAGCTGCCCGACGACCTCCAGCAGTTCGACGGCGCCCGGGTCGTCCAGCTCCTCCGCCGACAGCCGCTGTCCGACCACCCGCAGCTCGGGCCGGCCGGCCTGCCGCTGCTGCGGCACCCGCGCCTCGTCCTGCGCGCCGCGCCCCACCACCTCGTCCTCGGCGTCCGCGCCCACGCGCAGCACCTGCGGAGGCAGCAGCCGCCCCGCGCCCGACGCCACCGAGGTGCGCAGGAAGCGGGAGAGAGCCGACCATGGCTCGTCCTCCTGCCCCAGCGCCGTACGCGCCTGGTCCGTCAGCCGGGACGTCTCCTCCTCGGCTATCCGCCTGACCAGTACGTCCTTGCTCGGGAAGCGCCGGTAGACCGTACCGACGCCGACCCTGGCCCGGCGCGCCACGTCCTCCATCGGCGCTCCGTACCCCAGCTCGCCGAACACCTCGCGAGCCGCACGCAGTACATGCTCCAGATTGCGCTGCGCGTCCACGCGGAGCGGCGCCGAGCGGCCCGCTGAGCCCGCCGCACCTACCGCGCCCGCCGTACCTGCCGCGCCTGCCGTACCTGCCGCGCCTGCCGTACCCACTGCACTTGCCGTGCCTACCGCGCCCGCCGTATCCGCCGTGCCCGTTCTCATGCCGTCTTCCGAAACGACGGCAGCCTGCCGATGCGAATCCTGAATGTGCATAGCGTTCCCCCGGTAATGATGTCTCCCCCCGGAGACTCCCCGCTCTGACAGCCGAGGTCGCGGTCCAGTCACGAGCCGGACACCCCGACGAGGTACGAACATAGTTGAGCCCGGGTCAATTCAGAAGGGGGTGGTTCCGCACGGAGCGCCCCCCGATCGGAGCAAGGACCGGAAGGTGCCTGATTCACCCCCCTCCCACCCCCTCCCGCGCCCGCGCTGACCTGCGTTCCTCCGGCAATACCCGCGCTTTTGCCCGTGCGGGGCCGCGAACGGCCTCCGGTCACACAATCTGTCGCGCCTGTGGACAAACACCGGGCCCCGTTGCGTCATGGGATGGTGAAGGCTGAGAACTCCCGGGGGACGACCCCCGCTCCATCGCCTACCGCGCGCGTTCTCGTGGTCGGCGGCGGCTATGTCGGGATGTACACCGCGCTGCGTCTCCAGCGGCAGCTGAAGAGCGGCGAGGCCGAGGTCGTCGTCGTGACGCCCGACCCTTATATGACGTATCAGCCGTTCCTGCCGGAGGCGGCGGCCGGGAACATCTCGCCCCGCCATGTCGTGGTCCCGCTGCGGCGGGTGCTGCCCGGCTGCACGCTCCTCATCGGCGAGGCCACGGCCATCGACCATGCCAAGCGCACCGCCACCCTGCGGACCCTCGGCTCCGAGGAGGAGGGAACGGGCACCGTCGAGGTCACCTACGACGAACTCGTCCTCGCGCCGGGCTCCGTCTCCCGTACCCTCCCCATCCCCGGTCTGGCCGACCACGGCATCGGCTTCAAGACCGTCGAGGAGGCCATCGGCCTGCGCAACCACGTCATCGAGCAGATGGACATCGCCTCCTCCACCCGCGACCCCGCGATCCGCGCCGCCGCCCTGACCTTCGTCTTCGTCGGCGGCGGCTACGCGGGCGTGGAGGCGCTCGCCGAGCTGGAGGACATGGCCCGCTACGCCTCGCGGTACTACCACAACATCAAGGCCGACGACATGAAGTGGATCCTCGTCGAGGCCACCGGCAAGATCCTCCCCGAGGTGGGCGAGGAGATGGGCAAGTACGCGGTACGCGAGCTGCGCGCCCGCAATATCGACGTACGGCTCGACACCCGCCTGGAGTCCTGCGAGGACCGGGTCGCCGTACTGAGCGACGGCGCCCGCTTCCGTACCCGCACGGTCGTCTGGACCGCGGGCGTGAAACCGCACCCGATCCTCGCGGCCAGCGATCTGCCGCTGAATGAACGGGGCCGCCTCGTCTGTACGGCGAAGCTCTCCGTCGACGGCGCCGAGCACGCCTGGGCGGCCGGCGACGCGGCGGCCGTCCCCGATCTGACGGCGGACGAGCCCGGCAAGGAATGCGCGCCCAACGCCCAGCACGCGGTACGCCAGGCCAAGGTCCTCGCCGAGAACATCCTCGCTTCCCTGCGCGGCGAACCCCTCCAGGACTACCGTCACGCCTACGCGGGCTCCGTCGCGTCCCTCGGCCTCCACAAGGGCGTGGCGCATGTCTACGGCCGTAAGCTCAAGGGCTATCCGGCCTGGCTGATGCACCGCGTGTACCACCTCAGCCGCGTCCCCACCTTCAACAGGAAGGCCCGCGTCCTCGCGGAATGGACCCTTTCCGGGCTCTTCAAACGGGAGATCGTCTCCCTCGGTTCGCTGGAGCACCCGCGCGCCGAATTCGAACTCGCCGCAGGAGGCGAACGTCCCGAACGCCCCAAGGACACGTAGAAGCCGGACACGTAGAAGACACGACTGGCCCCGCTGTCAGTGCGGTCGGCCACACTGGACGTGTGACCATAGGTGGGTTCACATCTGCACAGAGTGATCCGGCCCGCTCGGCGCAATCCGGCCCCGACGACCTGCCCCGGCTCGACCAGCCCGGCCAAGACGAACAGCAAAACGACACCATGAGGCCTGAGAATCCGTGAACTTCACGCGTTGGAGCGCCCGGCTCCCCGGTACGCAGCGCCGCGCCGCCGCGCGGACGGGCCGCGGTTCCGTGCCCGCGGCCCGTGGTGAGTACGAGCAGCAGCCCGACCCCGAGCCCGACCCGGCCCCTGTAACGGACGTTCCCGCTCTCGAAGACCTCTCCGTACGGGAAATCCTCGGCGGACTGCCCGCCCTGGTCGCCCTGCTGTACGGCCCCGAGCACCGGGTGGCGTACGTGAACGACGCGTACGCAGCCGCCTTCGGCCCGCGTCCGCTCGGCGCCACGGCGGCCGAGAGCTGCCCCGAGCTGGCCGAGCTCGGGCTGTTCCCGCTGCTCGACCAGGTGCTCCGCAGCGGAAGGCCGCGCACGGTCAAGTCACGCAAGGTCCAGGTCCGCGGCCGGCAGAAGGAGCAGGCCGACAGAGCGCAGGCCGCGCAGGGGGCCCAAGAGGGCTCGTACACCGTCACGTGCACCCCGGTCGACTGCCAGGGCTCCGGCGGCGTCCTCGTCTTCGCCGCCGATGTCACCGACCATGCCGAGGCGGCCGAGCGCCTTCGCACCAGCGAGCGCAGACACCGCCAGACCGCGGTCACCCTCCAGCGCTCCCTGCTCCCGCAGGAGCTGGAGCAGCCCGACGATCTGCGCGTCGCCGCCACGTACCAGCCGGGCGGCGAGGACGCGGCGGTCGGCGGCGACTGGTACGACGTGATCACGCTCGGCGCCGGGCGTACGGCCCTGGTCATCGGCGACGTCATGGGCCGGGGCGTACGCGCCGCCGCCGTCATGGGCCAGCTGCGCACGGCCGTCCGCGCCTACGCCCGGCTCGATCTCCCGCCGCACGAAGTCCTCCAGCTGCTCGACGGACTCGCCGCGGAGATCGACGCGAGCCAGATCGCCACCTGCGTCTACGCCGTCCATGACCCCAACGAGGGGCGGCTCGTGTACGCGTCCGCCGGTCATCTCCCGATCCTGGTACGGGCCGAGGACGGCTCGGTCCAGCGCGCGGCGGACCCGACGGGCCCGCCGCTGGGCACCGGCGGCTGGCTGCACTCCTCCGGCTCCATCCCGCTCCCGCCCGGCTCCACGGCCGTCCTCTACACGGACGGCCTGGTCGAGCGGCGCGGCGAGGACATCGACGAGGGCGTCGCCTCCCTGGAACGAGCGCTCTCCGGCGCGAAGGGTTCACCCCAGGTCGTCTGCGACCGGCTGATCCGCTCGCAGGGCGTCACGGCCGACCATGACGACGATGTCGCGGTGCTCGTCCTGCAACACCCGTCCCGCACCGGCCCGGACGCGGAGCTGTTCCACAACGCCGCGCTCGATCTGCTCGGCGGCATCGAGGCAGCCCCGCGCGCCCGCGCCTTCGCGATGGGGGTGCTCGCCTCCTGGCGCTTCCCCGTCGAGCTGCGCGACTTGGGAGTGCTGGCCACCAGCGAACTGGTCGCGAATTCCTTGCAGCACGGCACACCGCCCATGCGCCTCAGACTCCGGCGTACCGACCGCCGGCTGATCATCGAGGTGACGGACGGCGACGACCATCTGCCGCGCCGCCGCCGCGCCGAACCGGCGGACGAGGCGGGCCGCGGAATCTCGATCGTCGCGACGATCGCCTCGTCCTGGGGATCACGCCGTACGCCGGGGGGTGGCAAGGCGGTGTGGTGCGAGTTCGCACTGCCGCACTGACCGCCGCTTCACCGGACGGGGCCCAGCTGTCAGCGGGTCGGCGCCAAGGCGGCCTCGGGCTCGGTCTCCGGCTGGTGCCGGACGACCACGCGAGAGGTCGGTACGAGCGAGGGCTGGTCCTGTACGGGGGTGAGCTGCCGCCCCAGCCGGAGGGCCAGCACGGTGATGCCGAGCGAGAACAGCACGAACGTCACGATGTACGGACCGTGCAGCGCGGCCCCCATGGGACCGCCCACGGCAGGACCGACGGCCAGCGCGAGCTGCTTGACCAGCGCGAACGCCGAGTTGTACTGCCCGACCATCGACGCCGGGGCCAGATCGGCCACCAGCGGGGCCACGGTCGGCGACAGCATCGCCTCACCGAGCCCGAACAGCGCGTACGTCGAGATGAAGGCGACCGTCGCCACCATCTGACTGCCGTGCCCGAGCCCCGCGTATCCCGCGACGACCCAGGCGAGGGCCCAGATCAGCCCGACGGCCGCGATCACCCGGCTGCGCTTGCGCCGCTCGACCAGCCGCAACACCACGAACTGCGCGATCACGATCACCGCCGTATTGGCGGCCAGCGCGATCCCGAGCGTCGACGGATCGATCCCGGCCGCCTCTGTGCCGTACGCGGCGAGCCCCGACTCGAACTGCCCGTAGCAGGCGAAGAACAGCACGAACCCCAGCACGCAGAGCTGAAGCATGGCCCGGTGACTCAGCAGCGCCCGCATCCCGCCACCTCGGCCACCGGAGGCGGCGTCCTGGGGCCCGGCCGCCCCCGCGAGGACGGCCGGCCGGGGCAGCCGGACGGTCAGGGCGATGCCGGCCAGGACGAGGAACATCACGGCCTCGATGGAGAACAGCAGGGTGAAGCTTTCCGGCCTGCTCTCGTCGACGAGCTGCCCGCCGATCAATCCACCGACGCCGAGCCCGAGATTGGCCAGGAAGAACTGTGTCGCGAACGCCCGCGTCCGCGTCGTGGGCGACGAGCACCAGACGATCATCGTGGCCAGGGCCGGCTGCATGACGGCCGTACCGGCACCGAGAAGCGTGGCCGACAGCACGGCCGCCGGGACGCTCCCGGACACCCCCATGGCCAGCGCGCCCACGGACGCCAGCAGCGCGCCCCCCACCAGCACGGGCAGCGGCCCGCGCCGGTCGATGACCCGGCCGGTGAACGGAAGGACGACCAGTGCCGCCATGGCGAAGACCGCCAGCACGGCACCGGCCGTACCCGCGCCCAGGTCCCGTACCTGAGCCACATACACATAGAGATACGGAACCGTGAACCCGAGCCCGAACGCACTCAGCGCGTTCCCTGCCTGGATCCGGCGCATCGCTGCGCCCATCGCCCTGGTCACACTCACCTGCCTCAGAAGATCGAAGAACTGAAGTCTGAAGACTTCAAAGCTAAAGTTAGGGTCTTAACAATACACATCGAAGGACTTCAACGCCAGCAGAGGTGCGTGGCATACTGCCCCGATGTCCGACACCCCCGAGAAACCCGGTACGCCGGATCTCCAGGAGCCGAGCCTCGACGAGCAGATCGCCGTCTATCAGCGCGAGTTCCGGGATCTCGACCCCCAGGTCGAGCAGATCGTCTCGGCACTCGGCCGGCTGAACCGCCGTATGAACGTGGCGTACGGCCGGCAGGTCTCCGACCTCGGTATCAGCAACGCCGAGTGGGAGGTCCTCAAGACCCTCGTACTCGCCGGAGCCCCCTACCGCCTGGGTCCCGGCGAACTCGCCAAGCGCCTCGGTCTCACGCCGGCCGCCATGACCCACCGCATCGACCGCATGGCGGGCGAGGGCCTCGTCACGCGCGACCGCGACGAGAGCAACCGCGTCCGCGTCATCGTGGAGCTGACGGACGAGGGCCGTACGAAGTGGCTCGCGGCGATGAGGATGGCCTCCGACTTCGAGGAGGAGCTGCTCCAGGACCTGTCCGGAGACGAGCGCGGAGTCCTCGGCGAGATGCTGATCCGCCTCCTGCGCCGCGTGGAACACGCCCAGCCGGACGCGGGCGGACGCCTGACGGACCTGGACTAGAACAGGGTGGGAAGGCCGCGACGCGGGTGGTTTGACACGCCCCCGGTCGGTCCGTAAGGTTCTCCGAGTTGTCACAGGGCCGGAACGGTTCTGCGACGGCCACTCACGCCGCATCAGCGGCACCCAAACTCAGCACGATCTCCCAGCCGGGATTAATTTCGGCATGCCGAAATTAATTTCGAAGACTCGATTATGAGTCGTCTGCGGAATCCGCTAGAGTCTGGGACGTCGGAACGGCCCAACAGCCGGGACGACAAGCCCAGTCCGACTGGGAATCAGGCCCGAAAGGATCTGATAGAGTCGGAATCGCCGGAAAGGGAAACGCGAAAGCGGAAAACTTGAAGGCGGCCCCGCTCCGACGGGGAATCGGACACGAAAGAGTCTGATAGAGTCGGAAACGCAAGACCGAAGGGAAAAGCCCGGAGGAAAGCCCGAGAGG
>NZ_JOEI01000004.1 GCF_000718095.1 Streptomyces scopuliridis RB72
CGCCGATGGTACTGCAGGGGGGACCCTGTGGGAGAGTAGGACGCCGCCGAACAATTATTGTGGGAATGCCTCGCACCTTCTGGTGCGGGGCATTTCTGCGTTCACTTCCCTGTTCTTTTCCGTGTTCCCTCCGTACCCCTCGGATGGTGCTGAGCACGTCTGATCATCGTGTATGCTTTATCTCGTTGCTGCGCCCCAATAGCTCAGTCGGTAGAGCGTCTCCATGGTAAGGAGAAGGTCTACGGTTCGATTCCGTATTGGGGCTCAAGTAAAAGGAAAGGCCCCCGCCACTCGGCGGGGGCCTTTCTCGTATGTGTTGTCAGCCGACGCGTTGTCAGCCGACGTGGGGCTCCGGGACGCGCATCGCCAGGATGGCCATGTCGTCGGAGGCCGGCTCGGCGGCGAAGCGTTCCACCGCGCGCAGTACGCGGGAGGCGACCGCGCCGGCCGTCAGGCCCGTACAGGTCGTCAGGACGTCGGCCAGGCCGTCGTCGCCCAGCATGCGTGTGCCCTCCCTGCGCTCCGTGACGCCGTCGGTGACGCACAGGAGGACGTCTCCGGGGTCCAGGGTGACCATCTGCTCGTACAGCTCCAGGTCCTCCATGACGCCGAGCAGCGGCTGCGGTTCGGCGGCCGGTTCGACCGTGCCGTCCTGGCGCAGGCGCAGAGGGAGCGGATGGCCGGCGCACACCACCTTGAGGACCGCGCTGCCGTCCTCCTGGGGCCACAACTCGCCGTACAGCAGCGTGAGGAAGCGGCTGCGGGCGCCCTCGTCGAGGATCGCCGCGTTCAGCCGTTCAAGGACCGCGGGGCCGCCGAAGCCCTCGCGGGCCAGCAGACGCAGGGCGTGCCGGGCCAGGCCGGTGACGGCCGCGGCTTCCGGGCCCGTACCGCAGACGTCTCCGATGGCGAAGCCATAGGCGCCGTCCCGGATCGGGAACAGGTCGTAGAAGTCGCCGCCCACCTCGTTGCCTTCGCCCGCCGCGCGGTAGATGACCTCGACCTCGACCCCGGGGACCTGAGGCAGTCCCGGCGGCAGCAGGCTGCGCTGGAGGGCCTGGCTGATGGCCGTACGTTCCGAGTAGAGGCGGGCGTTGTCGAGGGCGAGTGCCGCTCGGCGCGACAGGTCTTCGGCGAGTTCCAGGATCTCCTGGCGGAAATGGTCGTCCGAGGGCTTGCCGAGGGTCAGCATGCCGATGACGCGGTTACGGGCGACCAGCGGCAGCACGACGGTCTCGCCGCCGACCGCCGCCGCTGTCGCCAGCGTGGTGCCGATGCCGGAGGAAACCGGGCTCGAACTTCTTCCCAACTCCCGCATGGAGGTGCGCAGAGCGGCCTGATGGGCGGCGTCCGCCGGGGCGGTCCAGATGCGGGCACCCGGTGTGGGGACCGGGTCCGGTGGGTCGATCTTGGAGAGAAGGGCCTTGAGCCCGTCGATGCGGTCCTCGTCCTCGTGCAGCACATAGGAGAGGTACGGGTCCGACGACTGGTCGGCGATCGTATAGACGGCGCACCAGGTGGCCAGGGTGGGGACGGTCATCTGTGCCATCAGGGCCAGTGTCTGATCGCGGTCCAGTGTGCCGGCGAGCAGATCGGAGGCCTCCACGAGGAAGGAGAGTGAGCCGCGGCGCAGGCGTTCGAGTTCGCCGAGACGGGCCGATTCGACGGCCAGGGCGATACGGTCCGCGGCGAACTGGAGGCGCAGCGCCTCCTCGTTGGAGTAGCGGGCCGCTCCTTCGGCGGCGACACCCAGGGAGCCGGTGAGTCTGCCCTCGACCTTGAGCGGGACGGTCACGACGGAGCGCATGCCGGTGTCGTTGAGCAGCGGGACGGCCCCGGGGACCGCCGTGAGGTCATCGTGGACGGCGGGCATCCTGGCGGAGCCGTAGCGGCCCGTACCGGCCTCCACGGGGACGCGGGCGAAGCGCTGGCGGGCGGAGGGGAGGCCGGTGGAGGCCCGTACCTCCAACTCCGTCTCGTCGTCCGTGGCGAGGAGGAGGAACGCGGAGTCGCCGTCGAGCATGTCGCGGGCGCGCTCCACCGTGCGCTGGAGGAGTCCGTCGAGATCGTCGGGGGCGGGGGAGCCGATGAAGACCTCGAAGGGGTCCGCGCTGCGGCTCTCGGAGCCCGTGTCGGTCACGGGGGCGCGCAACGGGGTCTGGATGACGGCGCGTTCGTCGTCGCGTACGAGGAGGCAGACCGTGGACGGCTCGCCGTGCGTGTCGCGCACCCGCAAATGGGAGGCGTAGACGGGGATGACCCGGCCGTCGGCGCCGCGGATGCCGTAACTGCCCTCCCAGCGGGAGAGTTGGAGTGCCTCGATGATGCCGGTGCCGATACCGGGGGTGTGCGGCCAGGCGGCGATGTCGGTGAGGGGCTTGCCGGTGACCTGCTCGGCGGCGTACCCGAACAGGTGCTCCGCGTCCTCGTTCCAGTTGACGACCGTGCCGCCGCGGTCGATCTGGACGACGGCCACCCGTACGCGTTCGTCGGCGACGGGGAGCAGGCTCGTGGGGAGGACGGGTCCGGCCGAGCGGGTGCCCACCTGGCGCTGGGGCAGGTCGAGCTGGAACCAGACCTGTTTGAACGTCGGGGTGTACTCGACGCCCCAGCGTGAGGCCAGGGCGGCGCAGAGCAGCAGGCCCCGGCCGTTCTCGCGGTCCGGGCTGCCGAACGACTGGCCGGTGCCCTGTATGGGGACCTCGCGCTCGGGGTAGCGGTCGGCCACTTCGACCCGGACGCCGTCCTCTGTACGGAGGCAGAGCACATCGGCGGAGGTGCCGGCGTGGATCACGGCGTTGGTGACGAGTTCACTGGTGAGGACGACGGCGTCATCGACGACATCGGAGTAACCCCACCCCTGGAGCGTGTCACGGACAAAGGCGCGGGCAGTCGCGACGGACCGCCCGACAGGGTCGAAGCTGGCAGCCGCCCGCGCGGTGATCACAGAACTCCTCGTACGCGTATCGACGCCCGGCTCCGCCATGATCGGCCCCGCCCCTCCAAGTGCCCGGTGGTAGTACCTTCGCCACACCGCCCCCGCCGGGCGGACCGGGACGGTTGGACAGCCGGATGCCAGGTTACTTACCTTCGCTGTCCGAGCGGATGCCGGTCACCGCTGTTTCCACCCTGCGGGGGCGGGGACGCTATGCGAAGCTGCCGAACTGTTATGGCCTGGTTCGGCCATGGTGAAACACTGGGCAGGCTTTCGGAGACAGCTCGGGCAGTACGGTCAACCCCTGCGGGAGGGACACGGTGGAGTCTGGCACGGCGGCGCGTGGCAATGGCACGCGCGCGAAAGGCGGACGGTCCCGAAGCAACGGGACCATCGAGGTGGACGCGGCGGAGCTGAACAGACTGCTGACGGCCTTGGTGGCGATGCGGGACGGCAACTTCCGTAAGCGCCTGACCGTCTCCGGTGACGATGTGATGGCGGAGATCGCCGCCGTCTTCAATGAGGTCGCCGACCGTAATCTCCATCTCACGGGTGAGCTGGCCCGCGTACGGCGCATGGTCGGACGTGAGGGGAAGCTCACGGAGCGGCTGGAGACCGGGGCGTGTGAGGGCTCCTGGGCTGCCGCGATCGACGCGTCGAACGCGCTGGTGGACGATCTGGCGCGGCCCGTCTCCGAGGTGGGCCGGGTGCTCTCCGCGGTCGCCGAGGGCGATCTGGAACAGCGTATGGAGATGCGCTCGCACTCCTCCGACGGCGCGGAGCGGCCGTTGCGCGGCGAGTTCCTGAAGGTGGCCCGTACGGTCAACAATCTGGTCGACCAGCTCTCGGCGTTCACCGATGAGGTGACGCGGGTGGCGCTGGAGGTCGGTACCGAGGGCAAGCTCGGCGGCCAGGCCAAAGTGCGAGGTATGTCCGGATCGTGGAAGGACCTCACGGATTCGGTCAACACGATGGCGTATCGATTGACCGCTCAGGTACGTGACATTGCTCTCGTCACGACGGCGGTCGCCAAGGGCGATCTGTCGCGCAAGGTCACCGTTCATGTGGCCGGCGAGATGCTCCAGCTGAAGAACACCGTCAACACCATGGTGGACCAGCTGTCGTCCTTCTCCTCCGAGGTCACGCGCGTGGCCAGGGAAGTGGGTACGGAGGGCGAGCTGGGCGGTCAGGCGACCGTGCCCGGGGTGGCCGGCGTGTGGAAGGACCTCACCGATTCGGTGAACACGATGGCCGGCAACCTGACCAACCAGGTGCGGGGCATCGCGGAGGTCACCACGGCCGTCGCCAATGGCGATCTGTCGCAGAAGGTCACGGTGAGCGCGCGCGGCGAGGTGGCCCAGCTCGCCGAGACGATCAACCAGATGACGGAGACGCTGCGTACCTTCGCGGACGAAGTGACCCGTGTGGCGAGCGAGGTCGGCGCCGAGGGGCTGCTCGGCGGCCAGGCGCAGGTCCCCGGCGCGGCCGGGACCTGGAAGGACCTGACGGACTCGGTCAACAGCGTCTTCCGCAATCTGACCTCTCAGGTGCGGGACATCGCGCAGGTGACGACGGCGGTCGCGAACGGCGATCTGTCGCAGAAGGTCACCGTCGATGTCGCGGGCGAGATGCTGGAGCTCAAGAACACCGTCAACACGATGGTGGGGCAGCTGAAGTCGTTCGGTTCCGAGGTCACGCGAGTCGCGCGGGAGGTCGGCGTCGAGGGCCGGCTCGGCGGCCAGGCCGAGGTGCCGGGCGCGGCCGGGACGTGGAAGGACCTCACCGATTCGGTGAACACGGCCTTCCGTAACCTGACCGGCCAGGTGCGGGACATCGCACAGGTGACCACCGCGGTCGCCAATGGTGATCTGACCCAGAAGGTCACGGTCGATGTGGCCGGCGAGATGCTGGAGCTGAAGAACACCGTCAACACGATGGTGGCGCAGCTGTCCTCGTTCGCGGACCAGGTCACGGTGATGGCGCGGGATGTGGGTACGGAGGGCCGGCTCGGCGGCCAGGCGCGGGTGGACGGCGTCAGCGGTACATGGAAGGAACTCACCGACTCCGTCAACTTCATGGCCGGGAATCTCACCGATCAGGTGCGCCAGATCGCGCAGGTGACCACGGCCGTGGCGCGCGGTGATCTGTCGCAGAAGATCGATGTGGACGCCCGGGGCGAGATCCTGGAGCTGAAGAACACGATCAACACCATGGTCGACCAGCTCTCGGCCTTCGCGGACCAGGTGACCAGGGTCGCGCGTGAGGTCGGTACGGACGGCCGGCTGGGCGGTCAGGCGCAGGTGCCCGGCGTCGCCGGTGTCTGGCGGGATCTGACCGACTCCGTGAACGGCATGGCCGGGAACCTCACGGCGCAGGTCAGGAATATCGCGGGCGTCGCCACGGCGGTGGCGCGCGGTGATCTGTCGCAGAAGATCGACGTGGACGCGCGCGGCGAGATCCTGGAGCTGAAGAACACCCTGAACACGATGGTGGACCAGCTCTCCAACTTCGCCGAGCAGGTCACCAGGGTGGCCCGTGAGGTGGGCACCGAGGGCATTCTCGGCGGCCAGGCCGAGGTCCAGGGCGTCTCCGGCACCTGGAAGGACCTCACCCAGTCCGTCAACTTCATGGCGAACAACCTGACGTCGCAGGTCCGCAATATCGCCGAGGTCACCACGGCGGTCGCCAAGGGCGATCTGTCGAAGAAGATCACCGTCGATGCCAGGGGTGAGATCCTCGATCTGGTCACGACCGTCAACACGATGGTCGACCAGCTGCTGAACTTCGCCGACGAGGTGACGCGCGTCGCCCGTGAGGTGGGTACGGAAGGCATCCTCGGCGGTCAGGCCAGGGTCCGGGGAGTCACCGGAATCTGGAAGGACCTCAGCGACAACGTCAACACCATGGCCAACAACCTCACCAGTCAGGTGCGCAATATCTCGCGGGTCTCCTCCGCGGTCGCCAATGGTGATCTGACGAAGAAGGTGACGGTCGAGGCGCGCGGCGAGGTCGCCGAACTCGCCGACACCGTCAACACGATGGTGACGACGCTGTCCTCCTTCGCGGACGAGGTGACGCGTGTCGCCCGCGAGGTGGGCACCGAGGGTGAACTGGGCGGCCAGGCCAGGGTTCCGGGCGTGTCCGGTACGTGGAAGGACCTCACCGAGTCCGTGAACTCGATGGCGTCCAATCTGACCGGCCAGGTGCGCCAGATCGCGACGGTCACCACCGCCATCGCCAAGGGCGATCTCACCAAGAAGATCGACATCGATGCCCGCGGTGAGATCCTGAAGTTGAAGAACACCATCAATACGATGGTCGACCAGCTCTCCTCGTTCGCCGACCAGGTGACCCGGGTGGCCCGCGAGGTGGGTACGGACGGGCAGTTGGGCGGCCAGGCCCGGGTGCGGGATGTCGACGGCACCTGGCGCGACCTCACCGAATCGGTGAACGAGATGGCCGGCAACCTGACCCGTCAGGTGCGGGCGATCGCTGCCGTCGCCACCGCGGTGACCCGCGGCGATCTCAACCTCAAGATCGATGTCGACGCGGCGGGCGAGATCCAGGTCCTCCAGGACAACATCAATACGATGATCGCCAATCTGCGGGACACCACCCTCGCCAATGAGGAACAGGACTGGCTCAAGGGCAACCTCGCCCGTATCTCCGGTCTGATGCAGGGCCGCCGCGATCTCGACGACGTGGCCTCGCTGATCATGAGCGAGCTGACCCCGGTGGTCTCGGCGCAGCACGGCGCGTTCTTCCTGGCGATGCAGACCGGCGCGGTGCCGCAGGTCGGTACGGACACCGGCAGGGATGCCTCGTACGAGCTGTGCATGCGCGGCAGTTACGGCTACTCGGCGGGGTCGATGCCGACGTCCTTCCGGCCGGGCGAGACGCTCATCGGGACGGCCGCCGAGGAGAAGCGCACCATCCAGGTCAATGTGCCGCCGGGCTATCTGAAGATCTCGTCCGGGCTCGGGGAGGCGGCGCCCGCGCATGTGATCGTGCTGCCGGTGCTCTTCGAGGGGAAGGTCCTCGGTGTGATCGAGCTGGCGTCGTTCCAGCCGTTCACCCATATCCAGCGGGACTTCCTCAACCAGATCGCCGAGATGATCGCGACGAGCGTCAACACCATCAGCGTCAACTCCAAGACGGAGGTGCTGCTGAAGCAGTCGCAGGAGCTGACCGAGCAGCTGCGGGAGCGCTCCGCCGAACTGGAGAACCGGCAGAAGGCCCTCCAGGAGTCCAACGCGGAGCTGGAGGAGAAGGCCGAACTGCTGGCGCAGCAGAACCGCGACATCGAGGTGAAGAACACCGAGATCGAAGAGGCCAGGCAGGTGCTGGAGGAGCGGGCCGAGCAGCTCGCCGTCTCGATGCGCTACAAGTCGGAGTTCCTGGCGAACATGTCGCACGAGCTGCGCACGCCGCTCAACTCGCTGCTCATCCTCGCCAAACTGCTCGCGGACAACGCGGAGTCGAACCTCTCGCCGAAGCAGGTGGAGTTCGCGGAGACGATCCATGGCGCGGGTTCGGATCTGCTCCAGCTGATCAACGACATCCTCGATCTGTCGAAGGTCGAGGCGGGCAAGATGGATGTCAGCCCGACCCGTATCGCGCTGGTCCAGCTCGTCGACTATGTGGAGGCGACCTTCCGGCCGCTCACGGCGGAGAAGGGGCTCGACTTCTCCGTACGGGTCTCGCCGGAGCTGCCCGCGACGCTGCACACGGACGAACAGCGGCTGCTCCAGGTGCTGCGCAATCTGCTGTCCAACGCGGTGAAGTTCACCGACAGCGGGGCGGTGGAGCTGGTGATCCGGCCGGCCGGTACGGATGTGCCGGACGCCATCAGGGAGCAGCTCCTTGAGGCGGGTTCGCTGCGCGACGCGGACGGCGATCTCATCGCGTTCTCGGTCACCGACACCGGGATCGGGATCGCGGCGAGCAAGATGCGTGTCATCTTCGAGGCGTTCAAGCAGGCGGACGGTACGACCAGTAGGAAGTACGGCGGTACGGGTCTCGGACTGTCCATCAGCCGGGAGATCGCCCGGCTGCTCGGCGGTGAGATCCACGCGGCGAGCGAGCCGGGCCGTGGTTCCACCTTCACGCTCTATCTGCCGCTCCACCCCAGCGAGCTGCCACCGCAGGGTTATCCGCAGCTGACGCCCGCGGGGATGCAGCAGCTGACCTCCGCGAGTCTCCCTCCGCACGGACGTCAGGCGGACGACAGCGCGGCCGAGGCGACGGGGCAGACGCGGGGTCGGCTGGAGGCGTCGTCGCCGCCCGCGGAACTGCCCGGTCCTGCCGCGCTGTTCAGGCGCCGCCGCAAGAGCGCGGGCGCCGGACAGCAGGGCGCGCAGCCGCAGGGCGGGGCCCCGGGGGCCTCGGACGGTCCGGCGGCCGGGTCGCGCGGGCTGGAGTCCTGGGGCTCGGGTGTGGCCGGCGCGGGGCGTCAGGAGGCGCCGCGGGAGAGCCGTACCTTCTCGTTCGACAACGAGAAGGTGCTGATCGTCGATGACGACATCCGCAATGTCTTCGCCCTCACCAGCGTGCTGGAGCAGCACGGACTGTCGGTGCTGTACGCGGAGAACGGCCGCGAGGGCATCGAAGTCCTGGAGCAGCACGACGATGTGACAGTCGTTCTGATGGACATCATGATGCCGGAGATGGACGGTTACGCCACGACAACGGCGATCCGCAGGATGCCGCAGTTCGCCGGGCTGCCGATCATCGCGCTCACGGCGAAGGCGATGAAGGGCGACCGGGAGAAGGCCATTGACTCCGGTGCGTCCGACTATGTCACCAAGCCGGTCGACCCTGATCACCTGTTGTCGGTAATGGAGCAGTGGATGCGCGACAAGTGATCGGTGGGTGCACGAATCGGTGTGATGTGCTGACGGACTATGCCCGGTGGCGTGTGAGGCGCCGTGATTCGGGGAACCTTCTGGACTCGCGCCGCGTTTCCGCTTCGAGCACAGTGACATAACGGTGACAGGGTGTGGCGACAGGCGGGGTGCGGCTACCATGACCGGCACAAGGACGGACGGCGTAAAGGAGTCGTCCCCTGGGGCGGCGCCCGGTGTTTCGCCGAGCTCCGCGAGCAGGGGGCGCCCCATGCCGGGGCGAGGAGGGCGGGCGGCCATGGTGCAGAAGGCCAAGATCCTCCTGGTCGATGACCGGCCGGAGAATCTGCTGGCGCTGGAGGCGATCCTCTCCGCGCTCGATCAGACGCTGGTGCGGGCATCGTCAGGGGAGGAAGCGCTCAAAGCGCTGCTGACGGACGACTTCGCGGTCATTCTGCTGGATGTCCAGATGCCGGGGATGGATGGTTTCGAGACCGCCGCGCACATCAAGCGGCGGGAGCGTACGCGCGATATCCCGATCATCTTCCTGACGGCCATCAACCATGGCCCGCATCACACCTTCCGCGGGTACGCGGCGGGTGCGGTGGACTACATCTCGAAGCCGTTCGACCCCTGGGTGCTGCGCGCCAAGGTCTCGGTCTTCGTCGAGCTGTATATGAAGAACTGTCAGCTCAAGGAGCAGGCCGAGCTGCTCAGACTCCAGCTTGCCGGGGCGGGCGAGGTCAGGGAGCCGGCCGGGCTGCTAGCCGAACTGTCCGCGCGGCTCGCGGCAGTTGAGGAGCAGGCCGAAGCGCTCTCCAAACAGCTGGACGACGATTCGGCGGACGCCTCGGCCGTGGCCACCGCCGCCCATCTGGAGCGCAAACTCACCGGTCTGCGGCGGGCGCTCGACGCGCTGGAGCCGGGGACGGGCAGCGGTTCGCCGCCGCTTCCCTCGCCGAACTGACCGAGCGGCCACGTCAGTTTCCCGCCGAGGTGCGGGCGACACGAACGGGTGAAGCGGTGGGCACACGTGTCCCCGGCCGTTCACACCGGTAACCTCACCATCATGGCCTCCAGTACGTCCGGCAAGGGTTCCCAGGGCACGGCGGGCACCGCAAAGCCGCGGGCCGGCCGTACGACCGGTGCCGCGAAGGCGGCGCCCGCCAAGAAGACCGCGGCGAAGAAGTCCGCGCCCGCCAAGAAGGCACCGGTCAAGAAGGCGCCCGCGAAGAAGGCCGCCGCCAAGGCGGCACCCAAACCCGCGCCGAGTCCCACCGGCGGTGTGTACCGGCTCGTCCGCGCCGTCTGGCTCGGAGCGGCGCACGGCGTCGGCGCGATGTTCCGCGGCATAGGGCGCGGCGCGAAGGGGCTCGACCCGGCCCATCGCAAGGACGGGCTGGCCCTGTTGCTGCTCGGCCTCGCCCTCATCGTCGCCGCCGGCACCTGGTCGAATCTGCGCGGTCCCGTGGGCGACCTGGTCGAGATGCTCATCACCGGAGCCTTCGGCCGGCTCGATCTGCTGGTGCCGATACTGCTGGGCGCCATCGCCGTACGGCTGATCCTCTATCCCGAGAAGCCCGAGGCCAACGGACGGATCGTCATCGGACTGTCGGCGCTCGTGATCGGGGTGCTCGGGCTGGTCCATGTCGCCTGCGGCGCCCCGGGGCGCGGCGCGGGCACGGAAGCGATACAGGACGCCGGCGGGCTGATCGGCTGGGCCGCCTCCACACCGCTGATCTTCACCACGGGCGAGGTCCTCGCCGTACCGCTGCTTCTGCTGCTCACCATCTTCGGTCTGCTCGTCGTCACCGCCACCCCCGTCAACGCGATCCCGCAGCGGCTGCGGCTGCTCGGCACCAAGCTCGGGATCATCCAGCCCGACCGTGACCCGGAGCGATTCGACGACTTCGACGACGACGAACGGTATGACGACGACGAGCGGTACGACGAGCAGTGGCGCGAGGCGCTGCCCTCCGGTGGACGCCGTCCTGGCACGCGCCGGCGCGGGAGCCCCGCGGAGTACGACCCCGACCGGGCCGAGGTCGAGGCGCTCTCCAAGCGGCGCCGGCCACGCCGGGCCTCCGTACAGCCGTCCATGGACCGCCCCATGGACGCCGTGGATGTGGCCGCGGCCGCCGCGGCGGCACTGGACGGTGCTGTGCTGAACGGGATGCCGCCCTCGCCGATCGTCGCGGATCTCACCCAGAGCGTGTCCGTGGAGCGTGGGCGGAAGCCGGGGCAGCCGCCCGGAGAGCGGCAGGAGCCGCTGGAAGAGCCGGCCGAGGACGCGGCGGAGCGCTCCGTACCCGGCTCCGTACCGCTGCCGACCGCGCGCGAGGCCGAGCGGCCGCGCGCGGGCACCGCCGGCGTCGCGGATCTGACCAAGCCGCCGCCCGAGCGGGACAAGCCGCTGCCGCCGCGCGCCGAACAGCTCCAGCTCCGCGGGGACATCACCTACTCACTGCCCTCGCTCGACCTGCTGGAGCGCGGCGGCCCCGGCAAGACGCGCAGCGCCGCCAATGACGCGGTCGTCGCCTCGCTCAGCAATGTCTTCATGGAGTTCAAGGTCGACGCGGCCGTCACCGGCTTCACCCGGGGCCCGACGGTCACGCGGTACGAGGTGGAGTTGGGCCCGGCCGTGAAGGTCGAGCGGATCACCGCGCTCACCAAGAACATCGCGTACGCCGTGGCCAGTCCCGACGTACGGATCATCTCCCCGATCCCGGGCAAGTCCGCGGTCGGCATCGAGATCCCGAACACCGACCGCGAGATGGTCAACCTCGGTGACGTCCTGCGGCTCGCGGACGCGGCCGAGGACGACCATCCGATGCTCGTCGCGCTCGGCAAGGACGTCGAGGGCGGCTATGTGATGGCCAACCTCGCGAAGATGCCGCACGTACTGGTCGCGGGCGCGACCGGTTCCGGAAAGTCGTCCTGCATCAACTGCCTGATCACGTCGGTGATGGTCCGGGCGACCCCGGAGGACGTCCGGATGGTCCTTGTCGACCCCAAGCGGGTCGAGCTGACCGCGTACGAGGGCATTCCGCATCTGATCACGCCGATCATCACCAACCCCAAGCGGGCGGCCGAGGCGCTCCAGTGGGTCGTACGGGAGATGGATCTGCGCTACGACGACCTCGCGGCGTACGGCTACCGGCATATCGATGACTTCAACAAGGCCGTGCGCGACGGCAAGGCCCGGGCGCCGGAGGGCAGCGAGCGTGAGCTGTCGCCGTATCCGTATCTGCTGGTGATCGTGGACGAGCTGGCGGACCTGATGATGGTCGCGCCGCGTGACGTCGAGGACTCGATCGTCCGGATCACCCAGTTGGCCCGTGCCGCCGGAATCCATCTCGTGCTCGCCACCCAGCGTCCCTCGGTCGATGTCGTCACCGGCCTGATCAAGGCGAACGTGCCCTCACGGCTCGCGTTCGCCACGTCCTCCCTGGCGGACAGCCGGGTCATCCTCGATCAGCCGGGCGCGGAGAAGCTGATCGGCAAGGGCGACGGCCTCTTCCTGCCGATGGGGGCGAACAAGCCGACCCGTATGCAGGGCGCCTTCGTCACCGAGGATGAGGTCGCGGCGATCGTCCAGCACTGCAAGGATCAGATGGCACCAGTCTTCCGGGACGATGTCGTGGTCGGGACGGCGAAGAAGAAAGAGATCGACGAGGACATCGGCGACGATCTCGACCTTCTCTGCCAGGCCGCCGAACTGGTGGTCTCCACACAATTCGGTTCGACCTCGATGCTCCAGCGGAAGCTGCGGGTCGGCTTCGCCAAGGCCGGCCGGCTGATGGACCTGATGGAATCGAGGAACATCGTCGGCCCGAGCGAGGGCTCCAAGGCCCGCGATGTCCTGGTCAAGGCCGACGAACTCGATGGAGTGCTCGCCGTGATCTGCGGGGAGTCTCCCTCGTAGGGAAACGGGATCCCGCGACAAATCGAGGGCAACCGTTTCCCGTGCGCATACGTCAAGTTGGAGAGAGGAAGAGCGTCATGTTCCTCCACTACGCCGTCCGGCCATTCTGATGGCGTACAAAGTGCATCCGCCCGGTTGCCCCACCCTTTCGTACCACCCATAGACTGAACGTCCAGCAGGTGGCTACACGCTCGAAAGGCGCCCCCGTGTCCATCGGCAAATCCCCCGACGGCAAGTCCCCAGATTCCCCAGACGGCAACGTTCCCGACGATCACGTCGACCGCCAGGTCGAGGACCAGATCCCCGACGGCGCCGATTCCGACACCAACTCCCCTGCGGTGGAACGGCCTTCGATCGGCCAGGTGCTGCTGCGGGCCCGTATCGCCGCGGATCTGACGGTCGACGAGGTCAGCGGCGCCACGCGGGTGCGCATCCCCATCGTGCACGCGATCGAGGAGGACGACTTCTCGCGCTGCGGCGGCGATGTCTACGCCCGCGGGCACATCCGTATGATCGCTCGCGCGGTCGGGCTCGATCCGGCGCCGCTGATCGAGCAGTTCGACTCCGAGCACGGCGGGCGGCCGGTGCCCACGCCCGCGGCGCCGCTGTTCGAGGCCGAGCGGATCCGGCCGGAGCGCCCCCGTCCCAACTGGACCGCGGCCATGGTCGCTGCGATCGTGGCGGTGGTCGGCTTCGTCGGCTTCACGGCGTTCGACGGCGGGGACGACAGCGCGAAGGCCAAGCAGGTCGCCGAGGGGGCGAAGCCCTCGAAGAGCGCCAAGCCGAGCCCCACGAAGTCGGCCGACCCCAAGCCCGAGCCGTCGGACAGCGCCATCGCCGCCGCCCCGCTCGACAAGGTCACGGTGAAGCTGTCGGCCATAGACGACAAGAGCTGGATCTCCGCCAAATCGTCCAACGGCAAGCTGCTGTTCGACGGAACGTTGAAGAAGGGCGATTCCAAGACCTTCCAGGACGACGAGCAGATCGATCTGATCCTCGGAAACGCGGGCGCGATCGAGCTCTACGTGAACGGAAAGAAGGTCGAGGACGAGTTCGAGCCGGGCCAAGTTGAGCGACTCTCGTACACCCAGGGCGACCCCGAGGCCGGCTGAGCAACCCTGCACGGCGGGGGCGGGGCCAGGACAAAGTAGTCTTGAGCCCATGCCCGAACGCCGTACCGTCGCCCTTGTCACTCTTGGCTGCGCCCGTAACGAGGTGGACTCGGAGGAGCTTGCAGGCCGCTTGGCAGCGGACGGCTGGGAGCTCGTCGAGGACGCCTCGGGGGCGGATGTCGCCGTCGTCAACACCTGCGGATTCGTCGAGGCCGCGAAGAAGGATTCCGTCGACGCCCTGCTGGAAGCCAACGATCTCAAGGATCAGGGCAGAACCCAGGCCGTCGTCGCCGTCGGCTGCATGGCCGAGCGGTACGGCAAGGAGCTGGCGGAAGCCCTCCCCGAGGCCGACGGCGTGCTCGGATTCGACGACTACGCCGATATCTCCGACCGGCTCCAGACCATCCTCAACGGCGGGATCCACGCCTCGCACACGCCCCGTGACCGGCGCAAGCTGCTGCCGCTCAGCCCGGTCGAGCGCCAGGGCGCCGAGGTGGCGCTGCCCGGCCACGCGCAGTCCCCGGCCGAGGTGGCGCCGGCCCCCGAAGACCTGCCGGAAGGGGTCGCTCCGGCCTCCGGGCCGCGCGCGCCCTTGCGGCGGCGGCTGGACCGGAGCCCCGTCGCCTCCGTGAAGCTCGCCTCCGGCTGCGACCGGCGCTGCTCCTTCTGCGCCATTCCCTCGTTCCGCGGCTCCTTCATCTCCCGGCGCCCCTCCGATGTGCTGGGCGAGACGCGCTGGCTGGCCGAGCAGGGTGTCAAGGAGGTCATGCTCGTCTCCGAGAACAACACCTCGTACGGCAAGGACCTCGGCGACATCCGGCTGCTGGAGACGCTGCTGCCGGAGCTGGCGGCCGTCGACGGGATCGAACGGGTACGGGTCAGCTACCTCCAGCCCGCCGAGATGCGGCCGGGGCTGATCGACGTGCTGACCTCGACGCCCAAGGTCGCGCCGTACTTCGATCTGTCCTTCCAGCACTCCGCGCCGGGTGTGCTGCGCGCGATGCGGCGCTTCGGGGACACCGACCGCTTCCTGGAACTGCTGGAGACCATCCGGGGCAAGGCGCCGCAGGCCGGTGTGCGCTCCAACTTCATCGTCGGTTTCCCCGGCGAGAGCGAGGCTGACTTCGCCGAGCTGGAGCGCTTCCTGACCGGGGCGCGACTCGACGCCATCGGCGTCTTCGGTTACTCCGACGAGGACGGTACGGAGGCCGCAACGTACGACGACAAGCTGGACGGCGACGTGATCGCCGAGCGGCTGGCGCACCTCTCCCGGCTGGCGGAGGAGCTGACCTCCCAGCGGGCCGAGGAGCGGCTCGGCGAGAGCCTCGAAGTGCTCGTCGAGTCGATCGACCCGGAGGGCGGGAACGGGGAGGCGGCGGTGGGCCGCGCGGCGCACCAGGCTCCGGAGACGGACGGCCAGGTGATCTTCACTTCAAGCGAGGGCCTGCGCCCCGGTCTTATGGTCGAGGCCAAGGTGGTCGGTACCGAGGGCGTGGATCTGGTGGCCGAGTATCACGACCTTCCGGGGGACGGCTCCCGGACCCCGGGCGAGGAGGCTGCCAGATGACCGGAGTCCCGGCGTCCGCGGCGGGCGGCGGCGCGACACCGGTGTCCGGTGGCAACGGCTCGAAGCAGGCACCCGGCGGCAAGCTGGGGGCCGCGGCGGTCAATCAGGCCAGTCTGTGGAACATCGCCAATATCCTCACGATGGTGCGGCTGGTGCTAGTGCCCGGCTTCGTACTGCTGCTGCTCCAGGACGGCGGTTTCGACCCCGTCTGGCGGGCCTGGGCCTGGGCCGCCTTCGCCGTCGCCATGATCACGGATGTCTTCGACGGCCATCTGGCGCGGACGTACAACCTGGTCACCGACTTCGGGAAGATCGCCGATCCGATAGCGGACAAGGCGATCATGGGAGCGGCGCTGATCTGTCTCTCGGCGCTGGGCGATCTGCCGTGGTGGGTGACGGGGGTCATCCTTTTCCGTGAACTCGGGATCACGCTGATGCGGTTCTGGGTGATCAGGCACGGGGTCATTCCCGCCAGCCGCGGCGGCAAGATGAAGACGCTGGCGCAGGGCGTGGCCGTGGGGATGTACGTACTCGCGCTGACCGGGCCGCTGGCCACGCTGCGGTTCTGGGTGATGGCCGTGGCCGTCGCGCTGACCGTGATCACGGGACTGGACTACGTACGGCAGGCGGTCGTCCTGCGGCGCCAGGGGCTGGCCGCGGAGCATGCGGCGGCGGAGTCCGCGCGGTGAGTGCCGAGGGGGCCGCGGCGGCGGGAGCCGGGGCTGTGTCGGGTGGTGGCGCGGAGGTGCGCTCGGCTGCAGACCGGGCGGCCCGGGTGCTGGAGATCCTGGCCGAGCGCGGCGGGACGCTGGCCGTCGCGGAATCCCTCACCGGCGGTCTGGTGGCCGCGGAGCTGACGGCGGTCCCCGGTGCCTCCCGGACCTTCCGCGGGTCCGTCACGGCCTACGCGACGGACCTCAAACGGGATGTTCTGGGCGTCGACGGGACCCTTCTGGAGGAGCGGGGCGCCGTGGACCCCGAGGTGGCGCTCCAGATGGCGGCCGGAGTGCGCCGCGCGCTCGGGGCCGGCTGGGGTGCGGCGACCACCGGGGTCGCGGGTCCCGATCCGCAGGACGGCTGGCCTGTCGGCACCGTGTACGTGGCGGTGGTGGGACCGGAAGGTGTGCGGAAAGTGGCCGCGCCGCGGTTGAACGGCGGCCGGGCGGACATCCGTAAAGAGAGTGTACGGAGCGTGCTCGGTCTGCTCCTCAGCGAACTTTCCGGGAACGGGCGGGCACAGGATACGGA
Organism: Streptomyces scopuliridis RB72; assembly: GCF_000718095.1. Taxonomy (GTDB): domain Bacteria; phylum Actinomycetota; class Actinomycetes; order Streptomycetales; family Streptomycetaceae; genus Streptomyces; species Streptomyces scopuliridis. The sequence continues at coordinate 16,631 of NZ_JOEI01000004.1, forward strand.
ACAGAACGGGGGGAATTGATGTTTGCAGCCCTGAGTGAACACGACATCGCTCCCCGCACGGCCGCGGCACTAGGCGGTACGGTGGGGCGTGAAGGATGCGGCTACGCGGTCCGAGGAGGGAGCCACCGATGATTCTGCTCCGTCGCCTGCTTGGTGACGTGCTGCGTCGGCAGCGCCAGCGCCAGGGCCGTACTCTGCGCGAAGTCTCCTCGTCCGCCCGGGTCTCGCTCGGTTATCTCTCCGAGGTGGAACGGGGGCAGAAGGAGGCTTCCTCCGAGCTGCTCTCGGCGATCTGCGACGCGCTTGACGTACGGATGTCAGAGCTCATGCGTGAAGTGAGCGACGAGCTGTCGTTGGCCGAGCTGGCCGCGTCGGCGGCGGCGAACGAGCCGGTGCCCGCGGCAGTACGTCCAATGCTCAATTCCGTCTCTGTGACGTCGGTGGCCGGAGTGCCGACGGAGCGGGTGACGATCAAGGCGCCTGCGGAGGCGGTGGACGTCGTCGCCGCCTGACAAAGCTTTGAAGCTTTGACCTGAGCCCTGGCCGGCAGTAATGCCGACCAGGGCTTTCGTCTTTCCCAAATGCCCGTTTTATTGCAGTTGTGCCATGGTGGAAGGTGCGTGCGCACCGAACTGTGAACGAAGAACTGTGAGCGGAATGGGAGGACATGCATGTCTGTCGTGAAGAGTGCCTTGCCCGAGGAGGATCTGAAGCTGGTCGGTGAGGCGCTGCAAGGCGCCCTCGTGGACCTGGTGGATCTTTCGCTGGTTGCCAAGCAGGTCCACTGGAACATCGTCGGGCCGCGCTTCCGCTCCGTACATCTGCAGCTCGACGAGGTCGTCTCCACGGCCAGGAAGCACTCGGACACCGTTGCCGAGCGGGCCTCCGCGGTCGGGGTGACACCGGACGGGCGGGCCGCGACGGTGGCCGCCACGAGCGCGATCCGAACGGTGCCCAACGGCTGGATCACGGACGTGGATGCCATCCGGACCCTGGTGGACGCGCTCGGCGCGGTGATCGAGCGGATGCGTGAACGCGTCGAGGTGACGGACAAACCGGACCCGGTGACGCAGGACGTACTGATCCAGGTGACCGCCGACCTGGAGAAGCACGCCTGGATGTTCCAGGCGGAGAGCGCCTGACCGGGCCGGAACGCCTGACCGGGCCGGAGCCCCGGTCGAAGGGCGAGGGGCCGGCCGCGCCCCTGCCGCATTGTCGCTGCGGCAGGGGCGCGACCGGGGGTAGGCGCGCACGCCGGGGAGTGCATCCGATGCGCTCTCGCGGCGGGTGATCGTGGCTGACTAGGGTCTTTTGGTTGGATCAGGCCGGCTCAGGGAGCGCCCGCCGCGGGAGCGGCTGATGTCAGCGTTGGTGCCGTGGATCGCAAGGCGGAGGAGGGAGCCATGGCGAGGCGATGGATCCTGCTGCCGGCGCTCGCTCTGGGCGGGGTGTGGTGGTGGGCCGTACTGCGCATCGTGCTGGTGCCCGAGAACACCGGAGTGGTGGAAGGGGTGGTGGCGGCAGGTGGCTGGGGGCTGAGCCTGCTGCCGGTGCACGTCGCGTCGGCGCGGCAGCGTCGTCCCCGGCTGTGACGTGTTGTCAGCTGACGCGCCAACGTGTCCGCGGGTCTCGACTGGTCCGTCAACTCGTGCGTCAACTGGTGGCGTTCGGCTGGCAGAGCGGGCACCAGTAGGTGGGCCGGCCGTCCTGTTCGGCCGTACGGACCGAGGTGCCGCAGCGGGGGCAGGGGCGGCCCGGGCGGCCGTAGACATACAAACGCCGGGAGCCGCCCGGACGGTTCCGGTTCGCTTCGAGCAGCTTCTTCGCCGCGGTCACCAGACGCTCGGGCGCGGGGAGTTCGCCGACGGGGAGCCAGGGGTTCGCGCGAACGAGGAAGCAGGTCTCGGACTTGAAGATATTGCCGACTCCGGCGAGGTTGCGCTGATCGAGCAGCGCCTCCCCGATCGGCCGCGCGGGGTCGGACAGCAGGTTGCGCAGGGCCGTGGCCGCGTCCCAGTCGGGGCCGAGCAGATCGGGGCCGAGATGCCCCACCACGCGCTCCTCGTCGCTGGTACGCAGCAGTTCGAGGACGGGCAGGCGATAGCCCACGGCGGTGCGCTCGGCGGTGCCGAGGATGGCCCGGATCTGGTGCGCCGCACCGCCGCTCCAGCGCTCACCGGGGGCGTAGACCTTCCAGGAGCCGTCCATGCGCAGATGCGAGTGGAGGGTGAGGCCACCCTCGATACGGGTGAGCAGATGTTTGCCGCGCGGTATGACATCGAGGACGGTCCGGCCGGTGAGATCGGCGGTCGCGAACCGGGGCACCCGCAGGTCCGAGCGGATCAGCCGGTGCCCCGCGAGCGCGGTGTGCAGGCGCTGGGCGGTCTGCCAGACGGTGTCTCCCTCGGGCATGGTTTCAGACTCGCACGTTCAGGCCCGCAGGCGCAGGCCCCGGGGGGTGGCGTGGAAGCCCGCGGACTCCAGCGCGCGCCCGAGGGGGGACGTCAGGGCCGGGGTGCCGTTCGTACGCTCCACCGTGACCGTACCGAGCGCCCCCGCGCGGGCCGCGCTCGCCAGCGCTTCCGCGGCGGCCCGGAGCGAGGGGTCCTCCGGGTCGGTGGGCCAGGACAGCAGCGTCTTGCCGCCCCGTTCCATGTAGAGGGTCAGCTCGCCGTCGACGAGAACGACGAGGGAGCCGGCCTTGCGGCCCGGTTTGTGGCCGGCGCCGTCCGGGGGATCCGGCCAGGGAAGCGCGGCCCCATAGGCGTTGGCGGGGTCGGCGGCGGCCAGCACCACGGCGCGCGGCGAGGGGTGCGCGTCGGCGCGGTCACGGGCCGTCGCCGCGGCGCGCAGCCGGTCGACGGCGCCGTCCATCGCGAACTGGGCCGCGCCCAGGCCCTCCACGACATAGCCGCGACGGGCCTGGCCGCTGTCCTCGAAGGCGGACAGGACGCGGTACACCGCCGAGAAGCCGCCCGCGACCCCTTCGGCCGCGACCGCGCCCCGGGTCACCACGCCATGGCGGTCGAGGAGGGTACGGGCCAGCGCGTGGGCGCGGTGCGTGGGCTCCGGCTCCTGGGCGGGCAGCAGCGACCAGCGGCCACTGACGGTGGGTGGGCCCGTACGGGAGGCGGGGCGGGCCGCGGCCGTGAGCGTGCCGTACCGTCCCCGCGGCACCGGGCGCCGCGCGCGGTGCGCCGTGGAGCCCGCCGTACGCCCCGAGCCGAGCAGCGAGCGCATCGGCGCCAGGGTGTCGTTCGTGAGCCGGCCCGACCAGGCCAGATCCCATACCGCGTCGGCCAGTTGAGGGTCCGTCACATCCGGGTGGGTGGTGGCCCGGACCTGGTCGGTGATCTGCCGGAAGAACAGGCCGTAGCCGCCCGAGAGCGTGGTCAGGACGGAATCGTGGAGGGCGGTCAGCTCCAGGGGGTGCGGGGGCGGGAGCAACAGGGGTGCGGCGTCGGCGAGATAGAGCGAGACCCAGCCGTCCTTGCCGGGCAAGGCGCCGGCTCCGGCCCACAGGACCTCGCCCGTGGTGGTCAGTTCGTCCAGGAGCGCGGGGGTGTAGCCGGAGACCCGGGACGGCAGGATCAGCTTCTCCAGCGCCGACGCGGGAACGGGAGCACCCTGCAACTGCTCCACGGCACGGGCGAGTCCGTCGATTCCGCGCAGGCTGTTGCCGTTCAGATGCTGCCACTGCGGGAGGAAGGCGGCGAGCGCGGCCGGCGCCACCGGCTCCAGCTCCTGGCGCAGCGCCGCAAGGGAGCGGCGGCGCAGCCGACGCAGGACCGTGGCGTCGCACCACTCCTGGCCGATGCCGGAAGGATGGAACTCGCCCTGTACGACCCGGGAGTTCGCGGCGAGCCGCTGGAGTGCGCCGTCCGTGACCGCCGGGCCGAGGCCGAAGCGCTCTGCCGCCGCGTTCGAGGTGAACGGGCCGTGCGTACGGGCGTAGCGGGCGAGGAGATCGCCGAGAGGGTCCTTCACCGGCTCCGTGAACGCCTCGGGGACACCGACCGGCAGTGCGGTGCCCAGGGCGTCCCGCAGCCGGCCCGCGTCCTCGATCGCCGCCCAGTGGTCGGCTCCGCCGATCCTGACCCTGATGGCGCGGCGGGCGGCGGCGAGATCCTCCGCCCAGGATGTCCGCGCGCCGCGCTCGGCCAACTCCGCGTCCGTGAGCGGGCCGAGGACGCGCAGCAGATCGGCGACGCCTTCCAGGTCCTTGACGCGGCGGTCCTCGGTGAGCCATTGGAGTTCCCGTTCCAGCTCGGTGAGGACCTCCGGGTCGAGCAGCTCACGCAGCTCGGCCTGACCCAGCAGCTCGGCCAGCAGCCGGGAGTCCAGGGAGAGCGCGGCGGCCCTCCGCTCCGCGAGGGGGGAGTCGCCCTCGTACAGGAACTGCGCCACATAGCCGAAGAGCAGCGACCGGGCGAAGGGGGAGGGCTCGGGGGTGGTGACCTCGATCAACCGGACCCGACGGGACTCGATGTCGCCCATGAGTTCCGAGAGGCCCGGGACATCGAAGACATCCTGGAGGCACTCCCGGACCGCCTCCAGCACGATCGGGAACGAGCCGAACTCGCTCGCCACCTGGAGGAGTTGGGAGGCGCGCTGGCGTTGCTGCCACAGCGGGGTGCGTTTGCCCGGGCTCCGGCGGGGGAGCAGCAGCGCCCGGGCGGCGCACTCCCGGAACCGGGAGGCGAACAGCGCGGAGCCGCCCACCTGGTCGGTGACGATCCCGCGGATCTCGCCGCCGTCGAAGGCGACATCCGCGGCGCCGATGGGCGCCTGTTCGCTGTCGAAAGCCGTGCTGAGACGGTCCGGCTCGTCATCCAGGAGGTCCAGGCCCATCAGATCGGCGTCGGGGAGCCGCAGCACGATGCCGTCGTCGGCGTGCATGACCTGCGCGTCCATGCCGTACCGCTCGGCGAGCCGGGCACCGAGGGCCAGCGCCCACGGCGCGTGCACCTGCGCGCCGAACGGGGAGTGGATCACCACGCGCCAGTCGCCCAGCTCGTCGCGGAAGCGCTCGACAAGGATCGTCCGGTCGTCGGGGACATGACCGCAGGCGCGGCGCTGCTCGTCCAGATACGACAGCACATTGCCGGCGGCCCAGGCATCGAGGCCCGCGGTCAGCAGCCGCAGCCGGGCGTCCTCCTCGGAGAGGGCGCCCACCTCACGCAGAAACGCGCCCACCGCGCGGCCCAGCTCCAGCGGTCGGCCCAGTTGGTCGCCCTTCCAGAACGGCAGCCGCCCCGGGGTGCCGGGGGCCGGGGTGACCAGGACCCGGTCACGGGTGATGTCCTCGATCCGCCAGGAGGTCGTGCCCAGGGTGAAGACATCGCCCACCCGGGACTCGTACACCATCTCCTCGTCCAGCTCCCCGACCCGGCCGCCGCCCTTCTTCGGGTCGGCTCCGGCGAGGAAGACACCGAAGAGCCCCCGGTCGGGGATCGTGCCCCCGGAGGTGACGGCGAGCCGCTGCGCGCCCGGACGGCCCGTGACCGTACCGGCCACGCGGTCCCACACCACGCGTGGACGCAGCTCCGCGAAGGCGTCGGAGGGATAGCGCCCGGCGAGCATGTCCAGCACGGCCGTGAACGCCGACTCGGGCAGCGACGCGAACGGCGCGGCGCGGCGGGTCAGGGCGAGCAGATCGTCGGCCTGTCTGGTGTCCAGCGCGACCATGGCGACCAGCTGCTGGGCCAGCACGTCGAGGGGATTCGCGGGGATGCGCAGGGCCTCGATGGCGCCGGTGCGCATCCGCTCGGTGACCACGGCGGCCTGGACGAGATCGCCGCGGTACTTGGGAAAGACGACGCCCGTGGACACCGCGCCCACCTGGTGTCCCGCGCGGCCGACCCGCTGGAGGCCCGAGGCGACCGAGGGCGGCGACTCGACCTGGATCACCAGATCCACCGCGCCCATGTCGATGCCCAGCTCCAGACTGGACGTGGCCACGACGGCGGGCAGCCGGCCCGCCTTCAGGTCCTCCTCCACCTGGGCCCGCTGCTCCTTGGAGACCGAGCCGTGATGCGCGCGGGCCAGCAGGGCGGGCGCGCCCCTGGCCGCGCCCGACTGCCCCATCAGCTCGGCCGGGGAGTGGTCCTCGGGCATCGCCCCGTCGGGGCCGGGCGCGTCCGGAACCGAGCCCGTGGCCCGTTCGTACGCGATCTCGTTCAGCCGGTTGCACAACCGCTCCGCCAGCCGGCGGGAGTTGGCGAAGACGATCGTGGAGCGGTGCGCCTGGACGAGATCGGCGATCCGCTCTTCCACATGCGGCCAGATCGACGGCTTGTCCGCGCTGTCCGTCTCCGAGGCGGGGGAGCCGCCCAGCTCGCCCAGATCCTCGACCGGCACGACCACGGAGAGATCGAACTCCTTGCCGGAGCGCGGCTGGACGATCTCCACCCTGCGCTGCGGCGACAGATAGCGCGCCACCTCCTCCACCGGACGCACCGTCGCCGACAGACCGATCCGGCGGGCGGGGCGTGGCAGCAGCTCGTCGAGCCGCTCCAGGGACAGGGCGAGATGGGCGCCCCGCTTCGTCCCCGCGACGGCGTGCACCTCGTCCAGGATCACCGTCTCGATCCCGGCGAGCGCGTCCCGGGCCGAGGACGTGAGCATCAGGAACAGCGACTCGGGGGTGGTGATCAGGATGTCCGGCGGCTTCGTGGCGATCGACCGGCGCTCGGCGGCCGGGGTGTCACCGGAGCGGATGCCGACCCGGACCTCCGGCTCCGGCAGCCCGCGCCGCACGGATTCCTGCCGGATTCCCGTGAGCGGACTGCGCAGATTGCGCTCCACATCGACGGCGAGCGCCTTGAGCGGCGATACGTACAGCACTCGGCAGCGCTTCCTCGCCTCGGCGGGCGGCGGCTGCGAAGCCAGCTGGTCCAGGGCGGCGAGAAAGGCGGCCAGCGTCTTGCCCGAGCCGGTCGGGGCCACGACCAGCACGTCCGAGCCCTCCTGGATGGCACGCCAGGCCCCCTCCTGCGCCGCGGTGGGCGCGGAGAAAGCCCCCGTGAACCAGCCGCGGGTCGCGGGGGAGAAGGAGTCGAGCGCGGAGCGTGCCATGCCCCCCATCGTGCACCCCGCCACTGACAATCGCCCGGACCTGGGCAAACGCCCCGGGGACCGGCGGCGCAGAATGGACACATGGCACCGCGGGAGCAGGCACGGCACTGGCGCTATTCCGAGCTGCCGGGCGTCGATCTGCTGCGTGCGCGCTACATAGACAAGACGTTTCTGCGGCATACCCACGAGACCTTCGTCATCGCCGCGATCACGGACGGCGTCGAGGTCTTCCACCACGGCGACGGCGATCAGTACGCCGGTCCCGGCTCGCTCGCGCTGATCAACCCCGAGACCCCGCACACCGGCCACGCCCAGGGGCCCGAGGGCTGGCAGTACGGGGCCGTCTACCCGGCCGTTGACGTCATCGCGTCCATCGCCGCGGAGACCACCATGATCCGCGGTACCCCCGGCTTCGTCGCGCCCGTGGTGGACGATCCGTACACCACGCACCTCGTTCACCAGGTGCTGCGGGCCGCCGACGAGGGCAACGCGCTCGCCGCCGACACGCTGCTGAGGGTCGCGGTGACCCGGCTGCTGCGGCTGAACGGCGGGCCGCTCCGGGAGCGCCAGGTGCGGGGTGCCGGGGCCCGGATCGCGGCACGTGCGCGTGCCGTGCTGGAGGAGCGAATGGCCGACCCGCCGTCCCTGGAGCGGCTCGCGGCGGACCTCGGCAGCAGCCCCTTCGCGCTGCTGCGGGCCTTCAGGAACACCTACGGGCTGCCGCCGCACACCTGGCTCACGGACGCGCGGGTGCGCCGGGCCCGGCGGCTGCTGGACGGCGGTACGACTCCGGCCGAGGCGGCCGTGGCCGTCGGGTTCACCGACCAGCCCCATCTGAATCGCCAGTTCACCCGGATCGTCGGGGTGCCGCCCGGTGCGTACCGGAGGGAGCGGACAGCCGACTCCGGGGGGTGAGCCCGCTTTTGGGCGCGGCGCGGGCTTTCGGCGAGGCATGAGGCGCGGGGCGGGAGCTGGGGAGCGCGGGGCGCAAGAACGTACAAGACCTGTCCCGCCCACCCCGGGTAGCGTCCCTGACGTGGCAGAACAGACAGCGTCCGCGTCCGCGGACATACCGGCGCACGGTTCCGCCCGGCGCGCCCCGGAGCCCGGCTCCGCCCCCGAGCCCAAGTCCGACTCGGCCGTCGTGCGCGACGCCCTGGGCGTCGGCATCGCCGTCGGGCTCTCCGGCTTCGCCTTCGGCGTCACCTCGGCCGGCGCGGGCCTCACCGTCCTTCAGACCTGCGCGCTCAGCCTGCTGGTCTTCACCGGCGCCTCGCAGTTCGCGCTGGTCGGCGCACTGGCGGCGGGCGGCAATCCGCTCACCGCCGCGGCGGGCGCGTTCTTCCTCGGCGTACGCAACGCCTTCTACGGGCTCAGGCTGTCCCAGCTGCTGCGGCTGCCGGGGCCCGTACGCCCGTTCGCCGCCCAGTGGGTGATCGACGAGACCACCGCCGTCGCGCTCGCCCAGCCCACCCGGCGCGGCGCCCGCATCGGCTTCACCGTCACCGGCGTCACGCTCTACGTCCTGTGGAACCTCACCACCCTGGGCGGGGCGCTGGGCGCCGAAGCCCTTGGCGACACCAGCGCCTGGGGACTCGACGCGGCGGGACCTGCCGTCTTCCTCGCCCTGCTCGCACCGATGCTCCGTACGGCCACCGAGCGGGCGGTCGCGGGCATCGCCGTCGTCCTGGGGCTCGGTTTCCTGCCCGTGCTGCCCGCCGGTGTCCCGGTGCTCGTGGCGGCGCTGGCCGCACCCGCTGTCGTCTGGCTCGAAGGCCGCAGGCTCGGCGCTCGTCGGAAGGGAACGGACCGTTGAACATCTGGATCGCGATCGGCGCGACCGCCGTCGGCTGCTACCTCGTCAAACTTCTGGGCCTGCTCGTGCCCGCGGGCGCGCTGGAGCGCCCCCTCGTCCAGCGGCTGGCGGCCCTGCTGCCCGTGGCCCTGCTCGCCGCGCTGACCGCTCAGCAGACCTTCAGCGCGAACGGCGCACTCGTGCTGGACGCCCGGGGCGCGGGGCTCGCAGCGGCGGCTCTGGCGCTGGTGCTGCGGGCCCCGTTCCTGGTGGTCGTGGCGGCGGCGGTGGTCGTCACGGCGGGGGTGCGTGCACTCGGCGGCTGAAGGGCAGACGGGGCGGCTGAAGCCCGGCAGGTCCTGACGGGCTCGTCAGGACCTGAGGCCGTCAGCTGATGGCACGGCCGTGGGCGCGCAGTGTCCGCAGCGCCTCGATGGTCACGATCGGCCGGCACTCCAGCGCCGTACCTGGTGCCCATTCTGGCCAGCTGATCGGCCAGCCACCGTCCTCCCGCTGAAGGCCGGCCAGATGGTCGAGCGACCGTTCCATCTCCTGGTCCGTGAACCACGCACGGGCCAGTGACTCGGGCACGCGCGCGTAGTCGTGCGGGAAGTGATGCTCGCCCGGCGCGTACCCCGGTGGTACGGGGTACTCCGCGCGGCGCGCCGGATCCAGCACCGCCAGCCCGCGCGCCCGTACGAGCCGGCCGAGGCGGTCCGCCGCCGCCTCGGCCCGAGCCCGGTCGGGGACGCCGTCCAGGAAGGCCACCGCCGCCTCGATCTCGTACGGATGTGACTCCTCCAGCCCCTCGATAGCCGCCCAGCAGAAGTCGGTGGCGCGGAAGAGCCAGGGGTGCCAGACCTCGTTGCGGTGCAGCAGCCCGACCACCGGGCCGGTCGGCAGCAAGTCGCCCGGCGGATCGTCGACGACCGGGAGGAAGGGCGCGTACGGATAGCCGCGCAGGGAGGGGTGGACCGCGGGCAGCGCTCCCTCGGCGGTGGACACCGCCGTGAGATAGCGGCAGATCCGCTCGACCCGCAGTCCGTCACAGCGGCCGATGGAGTCGAGTACGCGCAGGGCGTGCGACGTATGCAGTGGCTGGCTCACGGGGCCGCGCAGATCGGGTTCGAGGCCGTGACCGTACCCGCCGTCCTCCTCGCGGTACGCGGTGAGGGCCGCCTCGACGGCCTCGGCGCCGTGGCTCCGACCGGTCACTCCGTCCAGGAAGTGATAGGCGAACCGTCGTTGTTCGAGCACCCGGGCCGTGAGCCAGATGAAGTGCTCGGCCCGGGAGAGGGGCGACGAGGGAGACGCGGAGGACTCGGAGGATGCTGCGGTGCCGGCCATGTTCCGACCGTAGGGCGGAAACGGGTCTGAGCATGGGGGACCGGCCGGGCCCCACTCTCAGGGGCGCGATACTGGTGGCATGCGGTTGACGATTTTCTGGGAGCGCATGGCGGACCACTTCGGGGCGGCCTACGCCGACTCCTTCGCCCGTGACCATGTGATGGCGGAGCTGGGCGGTCGTACGGTGCACGAGGCGCTGGAGGCCGGCTGGGAGGCGAAGGACGTCTGGCGCGGGGTCTGCGTCGCCATGGGGATTCCGCCCGAGAAGCGTTGACGCGCGGGCCGGAGGCCGCCTCAGGGGCCCGGGGCGGCGCGGAGCCCTCGGGGGCGATGTGATTTCGTCCGGCCATGGGGTCGGTTGTCGTAGCGGTAGGCGACACTTGCCCAGTGGCACCGACCGACAACTCCGCACCGGACCTCCAACCGCCGATCCCTCCGCCGGATCCCGCACCGGACACGCCCCCCGAGGCGTCTTCGACGGCTCCTTCGGCGGTCCCTCCGCTGACGGCTCCCGCGGGCTCTTCCACGAGCTCCCCGGGCGCGCCGGTGTCCCCTGCGGGCAGTGACGACGAGCGGCGCCAGATGCCCCGCTGGCTGCCGCGCGCCATGGTCCTCGCACTGGCGCTCATAGCCTGCTTCCAGCTCGGCAGCTGGGCGTTCCACCAGCTCATCGGCCTGCTGATCAACATGCTGATCGCGTTCTTCCTGGCGCTGGCTGTGGAGCCCGCCGTGAGCCGGATGGCGGACCGCGGAATGCGGCGTGGACTCGCCACTTTCCTGGTCTTCTTCGCGGTCCTGATCGTCAGTGCCGGCTTTGTGGTGATGCTCGGCTCCATGCTGGCGAGCCAGATCATCGAAATGGTCGATTCCTTCCCCCAGTACCTCGACTCGGTGATCAACTGGATCAACGACACCTTCCGCACGGAGCTGTCCCGGGTCGCCGTCCAGGACAGCCTGCTGCACTCCGACTGGCTCCAGCGCTATGTGCAGAACAGCGCGACGGGCGTCCTGGACATCTCCACCACCGTGCTGGGCGGGCTGTTCCGGCTGCTGACGATCTTCCTGTTCTCGTTCTACTTCGCGGCCGACGGGCCCCGGCTGCGGCGCGCGCTCTGCTCCGTACTCCCGCCGGCCCGGCAGTCCGAAGTGCTGCGCGCCTGGGAGATCGCCGTCGTCAAGACCGGTGGCTATCTCTACTCACGCGGGCTGATGGCCCTCATCTCCGGTGCCGCGCATTACGTCCTGCTGGAGATCCTGCGGGTGCCGTACGCTCCGGCGCTGGCGATCTGGGTGGGGCTCGTCTCCCAGTTCATCCCGACGATCGGCACCTATCTGGCGGGCGCCCTGCCGATGCTGATCGCCTTCACCGTGGACCCCTGGTACGCGGTCTGGGTGCTCGGATTCGTCGTGTTCTACCAGCAGTTCGAGAACTACATGCTCCAGCCCAAGCTGACCGCCAAGACCGTCGACATCCACCCGGCGGTGGCCTTCGGGTCGGTCATCGCGGGTACGGCGCTGCTGGGCGCGGTCGGCGCGCTGATAGCGATCCCGGCGGTCGCCACGCTCCAGGCGTTCCTCGGGGCGTATGTGAAGCGGTACGACGTGATGGACGATCCGCGCGTGCACGGCCGCAGAACGCGTGACAGCGTGCCACTGCTGCGCCAGATACGCCGCGTACTGGGCACGGACACACGCACGGACCCACACACAGAGACGCGGACAGACACGAGCACGCGCACAGACACGGACACGCGCACGGACGACGACCAGCCGCCGCAGCCGTAGGAGGACAGCGGACGACCGCCGCGTCCAGCAAGGTCAGAGATAGGACGGTCCGGTCACCCGGTGCCGGAAAGTGCGCCATAGCCATGCCTGTACGGCGACCAGCAGCGGGGTGATCACCAGCACCACGGGCACGAGCAGCGCGAGGGTCGCCCCGTCCGCGGCCGACTCGTACAGCGGTAGCAGGCGCCCGGCGAGCAGGGGCAGCGCCGCCATCAGTACGGCGGTCAGCGCGAGCGACTGCGCGGGACGCGTACGCCCCATCAGCTGCCGGGCCCGTTCGTAGGGCGCCCCGGTCAGTCGTACGGCGGCGAAGCCCAGCCCGTGTACGGCGAAACACGCGGCCACCGCGAGGGCCGTGAGCACGGCCGCCGGGCCCGGCGCCGGTGTCCCGGGACTTCCGGAGAACAGCGCCGTGAGCAGCCGTCCCCAGGACAGCGCGACCGCCCAGCTCCCGCACACCACCGCGCCGTCGCACAGCGCGCGCCATACGGACGAGCCGCCGGGCGCGCGCCCGCGCAGCCACAGGCCCGAGTCCCGTACGACCCACCCGATGAGCAGCGGTACGACCACCACGAACTGGCCGCTCAGCAACTCCCCCTCCAACTCGGGGAAGCAGCCGATGAGCACTCCTGCGGTGGCCACCAGCCAAACCTCGTTGCCGAGGAAGAAGGGGGCGAAGGACGCGATGACGATCCGTCGTTCGGCCTCGTCGCGGCCGAGATACGGCAGCATCATGCCGGTCCCGATGTCCGCGCCGCCGAGGACGAAGTAGCCGGCGACGAAGAAGCCGAGCAGGACGATGGCAAGGGTCTCCACAGCGGCTCCTCAGTAGCGCGTGGCGGGCAGGGGGTCGGCCGGGCCGGGCTCGTCCCCGTCCGTACGGTCGTCACGTGCGGCGCGTTCGTCATGGCCGAGCCCGGACTCCACGGGACCGCGCCGGGCATGGCGCCAGAGCAGCCGCGCGTTGACGACAGCCAGCAGAACGAAGAGCGTGGTGAAGGCGATCAGCGAGGTACGCATCGCCGTGGGGGACACCTCCGAGACCGCGTCCCGCGTCCGCAGCACCCCGTACACCACCCAGGGCTGCCGGCCCGCCTCCCGGAAGACCCAGCCGCTGATCATCGCGAGATAGGGCAGCGGTACGGACGCCATCAGCACCACATGCCAGAGCCGGAAGCGGAAGACCACTTTCCGGAAGCAGCCGAGCACCGTACCTGCCACGCAGAGGTACATCATCAGCGCGAAGGCGATCAGCATCACCAGCGCGCCGCCGCGCGTCCACGCCTCCGAGGGCACATAGTTCCCGGGCCCGAACCGGGCGGCCAAGTCCGTCTGCAGCTGGGCGATTTCGGCCGTCTTCTGCTGGAACACGGCCGATTTCATGGGTTGCAGATCGGCGAGCGACGCCAGCTGAACACCGCCGAACCCCGCGGTCACCACCAGCGCCGGAAGGGAGACGAACACCCCGATCCGCAGACTGCGCCCGAAGAACTCCCACTCCGGCGTGCGCCGGAAGAGGTGGTACGCGCTGACGCCCGCCATGAAGAAACCGGCGGTCAGCAACGACCCGGCCAGGATGTGCCCGAAGGCGAGCAGTGCGCTCGGGTTGGTCAGCAGGGCGCCCACATCGTCGAGGACCGCCCGACCGTCCTCCATCCGGTGCCCCACCGGATGGTTGAGGAAGCCGTTGGCGACCAGGATCCAGTACGCCGACAGATAGGCCGTCAGCGTGACCACCCAGATCAGCGCCAGATGGACCCACTTACCGAACCGGTTCCAACCGAAGATCCACAGCCCTAGGAAGGTGGACTCGACGAAGAAGGCGACGATCGTCTCGACGGCGAGCGAGGCGCCGAGGACATTGCCCACGTCGTGGGTGAGCCCGCTCCAGCTCAGTCCGAACTGGAACTCCATCACGATGCCGGTGACGATCCCGACGGCGTAATTGATGACGTACAGCTGACCCCAGAAGCGCACCATCCGCGCCTGCAGCGGACGTCCGCTGATCGTGGCCCGTGTCTGGACGCACGCGACGATCGTCGCCAGGCCCAGCGTCAGGGTGACGAACAGGAAGTGCCCGCCCGCGGTGAGGGCGAACTGGAGCCGTGCGAGATCGAGGGTTTCGGCTGATACGGAACCGCTCGCGCCGGTGAGGAGATCTGCCACGCCCGACAGCTTGGGCGTACGGCTCGCGGCGCCGCGTCAGCCCCCGGGGGACACCCGGCGTACCCCAGGAGTCGCGGGTGAACCGGGCGGCATACGCCGAAAGTCGCGGGCCCGGCTATCCGCTTATCCGGCTACTCGTCCGCGGGCCGTCACAGTGGTTACGCCAGCCAGCCCGGGGTGATCATGCCCGACTCGTACGCGAGGATCACCAACTGCGCCCTGTCCCGCACCGACAGCTTGGTCATGATCCGGCTGACATGGGTCTTCGCGGTGGCCGGCGAGAGCACCAGCCGCTGCGCGATCTCCTGATTGGACAGCCCCGCCCCGACCAGGCCCATCACCTCGATCTCCCGCTCGGTCAGGGCGTTCAGCCGGGGGCTCGGGTCGGGCCGCTTGCCTCGGCCCGCGAACTCGGCGATCAGCCGGCGCGTGACGGCCGGGGCGATCAGCGCGTCGCCGCGCGCCACCACCCGTACGCCGTGCAGCAGTTCCATCGGCTCGGTGTCCTTGACGAGGAAGCCGGAGGCGCCGGCGCGCAGCGCCCCGTAGACGTAGTCGTCGATGTCGAAGGTGGTGAGGATGACGACCCGTACGCCGTCCAGGCGCGGGTCGCCGAGGATACGGCGGGTGGCCTCCAGACCGTCGAGTCCCGGCATCCGGATGTCCATCAGCACCACATCGGGGCGCAACTCCCGTGCGAGGGCGATCGCCTGCTCGCCGTCGGACGCCTCGCCCACCACCTCCATGTCGTCCTCGGAGTCGAGGATGGAGCGGAAGCCGGCCCGTACGAGCGTCTGGTCGTCGGCGAGCACCACGCGGATCATTCAGTCCCCTTCACTTCAGTGACAGCTTCAGCTCAGTGACGGCTTCAGCGGCAGCCGGGCCTCCACCCGGAAGCCGTCGGCCGTGTTCCCGGCGGTCAGTTCGCCGCCGAACGCCTTCGCGCGCTCGGCCATGCCGCGGATGCCGCTGCCCGAGAGGCCCGGCCTGGAGCACGCTCCCGTCAGCGCGTGCGGGCGCAGTGCGGCCCCCTCGTCCGCGCCCTGACCGTCGTCGTCGATCCGCAACCGTATGTCCGTGTCGCCGTACGCGATGGTCACCAGCGCGCTGCGGGCGCGGGCGTGCCGGGTCACGTTCGTGAGCGATTCCTGAACGATCCGGTACGCGGCCAGGTCGACCGGCGGCGGCAGCGGGCGGGAGCCGCCCTCCGTACGGACGCGGACGTCTATGCCCGTCGAGCGGGCCCGCTCGACCAGTTCGGTCAGCCGGTCGAGGCCGGACGTCGGTGCGGTCGGCGCCGCCTCGTCGGCCTGACGCAGCACACCGAGCGTGCCGCGCAGTTCGCGCAGGGCCTCCTTGCTGGTGGCCTTGACCGCCTTGAGCGCCTCCTCCGCGGCGGCGAGCGCGACCGGATACTCCGGCTTCTTGCTCAGCCGGTGCAGCGTCGCGCTCGACTGGACATTGATCAGCGAAATGCTGTGGCCCAGGATGTCGTGGAGCTCGCGGGCGATCCGCAGCCGTTCCTCGGTGGCGCTCTGTCGCGCCCGCGCCTCCTGCTCGCGTTCGGCGGCCAGCGCCCGCTGTTCGGCCTCGTGGAGATAGGCGAGCCGGGTGCGCTGTGCGCGGCCGATCGCGACGAGACTGATCAGCCAGCCGGCGAGCATGGCGACGGAGACATCGTCGATCCGGCGGTGCCCGGAGTTCATGACGACCTCGCCGAAGCCCACGGTGAGCAGGGTGACGGCCGCCAGGGCGACCGAGACGGTGAAGTGTCCTTCGGCGGCCAGCGTGTAGAGCGCGAGCGCGAAGGCGGCCAGCGCCGGGCCGTCCGTCACGCTCACCGGATAGTAGATTCCGCAGGCCAGCAGCGTGATCACGGCCACGGCCACCGGCCTGCGCCGCCGGAAGTACAGGGCTCCGCAGCCGATGCCGATCAGCGCCCAGCTGATCGCCGCGCGGACGGGCGGCTCGCGCCCCGACGCCATCTGGACCAGCGTCGAAACGACCACGACGGCGGTGACGAGATGCGTCATGGCGACATCGGCGGCGCGCGAGGACAGCCGGCCGCCGCGGACGCACGAGGGGAGCACCATGCGAGGAAGGATAGGCGCGGCCGGGCGCCCCAGCCGGTGTGGTGCACCGGCCGAGGCGCCCGGACTTACTCGTCCAGCTCCCGGAGGGGCCCGAGGCTCAGAGCAGGTCGGCGTACTGGTTCCAGCCGCCGCTGCCGATCTTCACCCGGGCCTTCAGAGGCGCGGACGCCTTGCCGGTGCCCGCGTAGAAGTACAGCTCGCCCGCCGAGTTCGAGGCGAGCAGGTCGGCGACGCCGTCGCCGTTGAGGTCACCGGGGGCCGCGATGTTCTTGTACTGGCTCCAGCCCGCGCCGCCGATCTGCGCCTTCGCACCGAACGGTGAACTCGCCTTGCCCGTACCGGCGTACAGGTACAGGCCGCTGGAGCTGCGCGCGAGCAGATCGGCGCGGCCGTCGCCGGTGAGGTCACCCGCGCCGACGATCTTGTTGAACTGCGACCAGCCGCTGCCGCCGATCTGGACGCGGCCCTTCACCGACATGCCCGTACCGTTGCCCGCGTAGAAGTAGAGGGCGGTGGAGCTGCGGGCCAGCAGATCGCTCTTGCCGTCGCCGTTGAGATCCCCGGGGCCGATGACCAGGTTGTACGACTTGGATCCGCCCGCGATCTCGGGGTCGGACGAGGCATAGGCACCGGCGTTGTACAGGTGGCCGTCGTACGTGCTGTGCTCGATCAGGTCCGAGCTGCCGTTCGCGCGCAGCGACACCGCGTGGGTCAGCCGGACCAGCGAACGGTCCCAGCCGTCGCCGATCAGGTACTTCGAGGTGAGCCGGCCGGTGCCGGTGGTGCCGTAGTAGTAGAGCGTCCCGCCGGAGGTACGGGCGAAGACGCCGGCCTTGCCGAAGTGCGGCCGGTTGCCCGCGCCCGCGAACTGGGTCACCAGTCCCCAGCCCGTGCCGGCCTGCTCCCGGGCGGCGAACGTGCCGTTGCCGTTGCCCTCGTAGAAGTAGAGGGTTCCGTCGTACGCGCGGGCCACCAGGTCCGGGGTGCCGTTCCCGCTGTAGTCCGTGCCGCCGACCAGTTGGTTGTACTGGCTCCAGCCGGCGCCGCCGATCTGGATCCGGTCCTTGAACGGATAGCCGGTGCTGCTGCCGTTGCCGGGGTAGACGTACAGCCCGGTGGCGTTGCGTGCGACGAGATCGGCCAGACCGTCGCCGTTGATATCGTCCACGCCGACCAGCTGGTCGAACTGGCTCCAGCCGGCGCCACCCACCTGGATCCCGGCCTTGAACCCCTTGCCGGTGCCGGGGAAGAGGAACAGCCCCGAGGAGCTGCGGGCCAGCAGGTCCGGCGTGCCGTCACCGGTCAGATCGCCGGGGACGACCAGCTTGTCGTACGCCTGCCAGCCGGTGCTGAGCGTGGTGTACGAGGTCATGCCGCCGTAGAGGGTGGAGTTCGCCCCACTGTGCAGCCGCAGGGAGCCGGTGGGCGTCACGGTGAGCAGGTCGGCCTTGCCGTCGCCGGTGAGATCGCCGGGCAGCAGCAGGTCCTTGACCTGGGAGTCGTCCGCGGAGATCACGGCCGCGCCGTCGGAGCCCCAGTCGGCCCAGACCTCGCCGTAGTCGGTGCGGTACACCAGATCGCCGTAGCCGTCGCCGTCCATGTCGCCGCGCTGCGCGGGGGTGCCCGCCGCGGCCCGGCCCGCGGCGAGACGGCGGTCCTGGCCCTTGGCGGCGTCCGCGCCGTCGCGGCCCGGGAGGCTGAAGGTGGGCCGGGTGGACGGCGGAACAGGAAGGGTGACGGCGCCGTGCGGTCCGCTGTCCGGCGTATCGGCCGCCGAGGCCGTGGTGACCATCAGCGAACCGCTCACCAGCAGCCCGGCGCAGCCGAGCACGGCCGAGCGGGCGATCCTGCGGGGCCACTCGGCCCCGGGTCTTGCGTGGACGGACATCCTGCCTCCAGTGAGGTGTGAAGGAGCCCGGGGATCAGCGGCGGCACACGCCGAGCACGGCGGTGCGCGGGTCGCGGGGTGTCAGGTGATGTGGCACCGCTGGAATCGTCGTTGGACTGCCGTCGGCCCATGGCACGACGGGAACTGCCCCCACGGTGATGGAACTGCCCCCCACAGCGATGACGCCCTCCCCAGGTCGTGAGGTAGGTGTATCCGGCCGTGGGTTCTGTCGGCAAGTCAGTTGTGAAGTCCCGATGGATATTTTGTTAACGAAGGTGGGGAAATAGGTGAATTGCCATGCGGGATCGGGTCCGTGGGCGGCGGTCCTGTCGGGCCCGGTCGCGCGCTTGACGGGTGTGCCGCGTGGTGCGCTTGACAGTAAAATCGAACATCCATTCTCATGGATGACTGCCGGTGGTTCCCGGGACCGGTCGGCGGTGTGATGCGGTGGGCTGTCCGGAGAGGTGGGCCGGTGCGGTGGGCCGGCGGAGTTTTCCACAGGCCGGGAGGGCGTCGGGACGCGTTGTCAGTGGCAGGGGATAGCGTCTTTGACGTGAAGCGATCGACTCAAGCAAATCGGGTGGAACCCATGGCAGGAACCGACCGCGAGAAGGCGCTCGACGCCGCTCTCGCACAAATTGAACGGCAATTCGGGAAGGGCGCGGTGATGCGCCTCGGCGAGCGGCCGAACGAACCCATCGAGGTCATCCCCACCGGGTCGACCGCGCTCGACGTCGCGCTCGGCGTCGGCGGCCTGCCGCGCGGCCGTGTGGTGGAGGTGTACGGCCCCGAGTCCTCCGGTAAGACGACCCTGACGCTGCACGCGGTGGCGAACGCGCAGAAGGCCGGCGGCGCGGTGGCCTTCGTGGACGCCGAGCACGCCCTCGATCCCGAGTACGCGAAGAAGCTCGGCGTCGACATCGACAATCTGATCCTGTCCCAGCCGGACAACGGCGAGCAGGCGCTCGAAATCGTGGACATGCTGGTCCGCTCCGGCGCGCTCGACCTCATCGTCATCGACTCCGTCGCCGCCCTGGTGCCGCGCGCGGAGATCGAGGGCGAGATGGGCGACTCGCACGTCGGTCTGCAGGCGCGGCTGATGAGCCAGGCCCTCCGGAAGATCACCAGCGCGCTCAACCAGTCCAAGACCACCGCGATCTTCATCAACCAGCTCCGCGAGAAGATCGGCGTGATGTTCGGCTCGCCGGAGACCACGACGGGTGGCCGTGCGCTCAAGTTCTACGCCTCGGTGCGTCTCGACATCCGTCGTATCGAGACCCTGAAGGACGGCACGGACGCCGTCGGCAACCGCACCCGCGTCAAGGTCGTCAAGAACAAGGTCGCGCCGCCCTTCAAACAGGCGGAGTTCGACATCCTCTATGGCCAGGGCATCAGCCGCGAGGGCGGCCTGATCGACATGGGCGTGGAGCACGGCTTCGTACGGAAGGCCGGCGCCTGGTACACGTACGAGGGCGACCAGCTCGGCCAGGGCAAGGAGAACGCGCGCAACTTCCTCAAGGACAACCCCGATCTCGCCAATGAGATCGAGAAGAAGATCCTGGAGAAGCTGGGCGTCGGCGTGCGGCCGGACGCGACGGCCGAGCCCGCGGCGGACGCGGCGGGTGCTCCGGCCCCCGCGGAGGACCAGGCCAAGTCCGTGCCCGCTCCTGCCTCCAAGGCCAAGTCGGCCAAGGCGGCCACGGCCAAGAGTTAGCTCGTCCCGTGCCTTACGCGAAGAGGCGGCGGACGGAAAGGCCGGGCGACAGCTCCGACCCGTCGAGGGCCGGGCAGGAGCTGTCGCCCCAGGATCCGGCGGAGCGGGCGCGGGCGATCTGCCTGCGCCTGCTCACCGGAACCCCCCGTACCCGCAAACAGCTGGCGGACGCGCTGGCCAAGCGGGAGATCCCCGAGGACGTGGCGCAGGAGGTGCTCTCCCGCTTCGAGGATGTGGGACTGATCGACGATGCGGCGTTCGCGGACGCCTGGGTGGAGTCCCGGCATCACGGCCGGGGCCTGGCCCGGCGTGCGCTCGCCCGTGAGCTGCGTACGAAAGGGGTGGACGCCACGCTGATCGACGAGGCGGTCGGGCAGCTGGACTCCGACCAGGAGGAGGCGACCGCCCGCGAGCTGGTCGCCCGCAAACTCCGCGCCACCCGCGGTATGGAACGCGACCGAAGGCTGCGCAGGCTCGCGGGCATGCTGGCCCGCAAGGGCTATCCGGAAGGCATGGCGCTCAGGGTGGTCCGACAAGCGCTGGAGGAGGAGGGGGAGGACACCGAGGGGCTGGACGAGAACCTCTACTAGATGGCGGGCCGTACGGCGAGGGTCCGGGCCGGGCGGCGCTCCGGATCCGACCGGTCGACGCGACAGCGGCCAGGCGATGATCAGGCCCGGAGCCCAGACCCGGGGTCCAGGCCCGCCCGCTTTACGCCGTGTCCCCGGCCTCCGCGCCGTCCCCGGCCGCGACAACCGGCAGGCCCTCCGCCTTCCACGCCTGGAATCCCCCGACGAGGTCGGTCGCGCGGTGCAGTCCCAACTGCCGCAGGGACACCGCCGCGAGGCTCGACGCGTACCCCTCGTTGCAGATCACCACCACCCGCAGATCGTGGCTCGTGGCCTCCCGCGCGCGATGGCTGCCCTGGGGGTCGAGCCGCCACTCCAGCTCATTGCGCTCGACGACCAGCGCCCCCGGGATCAGCCCGTCGCGCTCGCGCAGCGCCGCGTACCGGATGTCCACGAGCAGCGCACCGTCCGCTGCAGCCTCGGCCGCTTCCCTCGGCCCTATTCGGTCCAGGTCCGCACGGACCCGTTCCAGCAGCTCATCGATCCCCACGCGACCGATGGCCACGTGCTCGGATATGGCCTGGTCCGTCACTGCCACTCCTCGGGGCGCTCGACCTGCTCAAGGCGGAGCACGGCGCCCGTGCGGCTGTAGCGCCGCATCAGCGGCAGCGGCGGATAGTAGGCGTGTACGGAGACGGCGTGCTCGGCCCCGGACTCATTGCGCACCTCGTGCACATGGTGTCTGCCGAACGCCCGGCCCTCCCCGGCCGTCAACTGCCGCTCACGGTCGACGCCTTCGGCCAGTTCCAGGGTCTTCCACCCCTCGGTGGGCAGCCGGGCCGCGAGCGAGTCCTCCTTGAGGGTGCCCGACGCCGTGGCGAAGGCGCCGTGCGAGCCGCCGTGGTCGTGCCAGCCGGTTCCCGTGCCGGGCGGCCAGCCGATCAGCCATGCCTCGCTGCCCGCGGGACCGTTGAGCCGGATCCACGTACGGCCCTCCGGATCCAGCGGGAGCGAGGAGACCAGATCGGCGTCGGCCGCGCTCCTGCGGACGAAGTCGAGCAGCTCGGCGGGGGTCGGCCCGGCGGCCGAGGGCGTTGCGGCACCACGACCGGCGTCGGCATCGGTGCCGGATGCGGAGGTACGTACAGGTAGAGACATGGTGACCGTCCTGAGATGTTCGCGAAGAGGTGCCGTCGCGGCGCCGCGCGACGAGCGTGTGAAGACAGAGGGGCGAATCAGCAGGACGGGCGACACACGCAGCCCGCATAGCGGAGCAAGTCCATATGGACTCTCCGCCACAGGCGCACATCGGTGTCGGTCACGTTCCGGAGTACACCATGCGAGCCCGCGGCGGTCAATCGATGTTCGCAGTGTGGTCAGGGGGCGTCCGCGCGAACCTCCGACGGGGCGGAGGGACTGCCTCCGCGCGCCGCGTCCGCCGCCGCGTAGAGATCGGCGGGGCGCACCCCACCGAAGGCCGCCACCAGATGCCCGTCCGGCCGCACCAGCAGCACACTGTGCGCGGAGGCTCCCGGGTACGCCTCCGTGACCAGCAGCTCGGCCCGTACCGGCAGGGCGGTCACCGCCGCCGCCAGCCGTGGCATCACCCCAGCCGTCAGCCAGTGCCGCCGGTCCCACACCCCGGTGCCGGGCGCGACCAGCACCACCAGGTGCAGGCCACGGCCGAGCCGGTCCCCGAGCCGTACGGTCGTACCGTCGGGCGCGGTCACCCGTACGTCCTCCACCGGGGCGCCGGGGGGCGTACCCACAGCCGTCTGCGCCTCGGCGCGCGGAGGCGCGAGGGGGGAGTGCGGATAGGCGGGCGGTGCCCCCAATGGTCCGTGCCCCAGATGCCCGTCGGCGAGCAGGGTGTCGTGCCCGCGCGTGGCGCCCGGCATGTACGTACGCAGCCCGCCGCCGCCCCGCAGTATCGGCAGCGACTGGTCGGCCGCGCGCAGCCGGGCGGCGACGGCCGTGCGCCGCTCCGCCTGATAGCTGTCCAGCAGGGTCTCCGACGCCCCGTGGTGCCAGTCCTCGGCGATCTTCCAGGCGAGGTTGCCGACGTCCCGCAGCCCTTCGTCGAGGCCCTGCGTGCCCACCGCGCCCAGAAGATGGGCGGCGTCCCCGGCGAGGAAGGCCCGTCCGGCGCGCCAGCGCCTGGCCAGCCGGTGGTGCAGGGTGTAGACGCCCGTGTCGAGCAGTTCGTACGGCGGTGTCTCGCCGCACCAGCCGGCCAGGGTGTCCCGTAACCGCGTCACCAGCGCGTCGGGCGTGACCAGCTCGCCACGGGAGGGCAGCAGCCAGTCGAGCCGCCACACACCGTCGGCCAGCGGCCTGGCGGACACCTCCTCGCCGCCGCCGGACCAGGGCGGCTGCCGGTGCAGCAGGGCCTCGCCCGGCCAGGGCAGCTCGGCGCGGAGTGCGGCGACGGCATGCCGCTCCACCGCCGTACGCCCGGGGAAACGGATGCCGAGCAGCTTGCGGACCGTGGACCTCGCGCCGTCGCACCCCACCAGATGGCTGCCGCGCCACCAGGTCGCCCCGGGACCGCGGGTGTGCACGGTGACTCCGCGGGCGTCCTGCTCCAGCGAGTCGAGCCGGTTGCCGGTGACCACGCGCACCAGCTCCTGGCCGGCGATGGCGCTCCGCAGCCCGCGCGAAAGGGCGTGCTGAGGGATGTGCAGGGGGGCGGGGGCGTCCTCACCGAGAGGCAGTTCCCGCATGAGCTGCTTGCGCCGCATCAGACGCCAGCCGATCCAGTGCGCGCCCTCGTCACCGAGGGTGGTGCAGCCCAGCCGTGCCATCAGGGCGGCGGTGTCGGGCCGCAGTATGGCGGTACGGGCCGGACGCGGATCGTCCGTACCGGTCCCCTCGTCCAGGACGACGGAGGGGACACCCTGCGCGGCGAGGGCCAGAGAGAGCGCGAGACCGACGGGGCCCGCGCCGGCGACGATCACCGGGTCCACGGCGCGACCCCTCCGGCCCGTGCGGTCATACGGTCAAGGGCGGTAGGAGCCCGGTGCGTGATCACAGAACGTATGCAACCTACTGGGGGTCCTTGCGTCAAGCGACGGTCCGGGCGGCGCGTACGCCGCCCGGACCCGCCAGTCCCGTCTGTCTCAGATGCCGCTGCCGTCCCCGACGTAGGTCCCGGCGTTGACATCGGGGAGCACCGCGCCCGTGCTCTTCTTGCCCCGGCGCAGCCGCTGCTCCAGCCAGCTCGCGAAGGTGGTGAGGATGAAGTTCAGCACGATGTAGATCAGCGCGATGACGACGAGCGTGGCGATGGTGTTGGCGCCGTAGTTCGCGGTGATCGTGCGGTTCTGCGAGAGCAGCTCGGACAGACCGAGGATCGCGCCGCCCAGCGCGGTGTCCTTGACGATGACGACGAGCTGGCTGACCAGGGCCGGCAGCATCGCGGTCACGGCCTGCGGCAGCAGTACGTACGCCATGGTCTGGCCCTTGCGCATACCGATCGCCTTCGCGGCGTCGGTCTGGCCGTTGGGCAGCGTGAGAATGCCGGCCCGGACGATCTCGGCGATGACCGAGGCGTTGTAGAGCACCAGGCCCGTCACCACGGCGTACAGCGGCCGCATGTCGGACGAGACATTGGTGAACTGCGCGTACGCCTGGGCGGCGAACACCATCATCAGCAGGACCGGGATGGAGCGGAAGAACTCGACGACGGCGCCGACCGGTACCCGTACCCAGGAGTGGTCCGAGAGCCGGCCGATACCGAGCAGCGCGCCGAACGGCAGCGCTATCACGATGGACAGCGCCGCCGCCTTGAGGGTCTCACCGAGCCCCGGCAGCAGGTAGGTCGTCCACACCTCGGAGTCCGTGACGAACGGGCTCCACTTCTCGGACGCCAGCTGGTTCTTGTCGGCCATCTGAACGAGCACCCACCAGGCGGCGAGCGCGAAGACGACCAGGAACACGATCGTGTAGAGGATGTTGCGCCGCTTGGCGCGCGCACCGGGAGCGTCGTACAGAACGGACGTGGCACTCATCGCTTCACCGCCACTCGCTTGCTGACCCAGCCCAGAAGCAGACCGGTCGGGAGGGTGAGAACGACGAATCCGAAGGCGAACACCGCGAACACCGCGAAGAGCGCGCTGCTTTCGTTCTCGATCATTGTCTTCATCAGCGCCGACGCCTCCGCGACGCCTATCGCCGCGGCGACCGTGGTGTTCTTGGTCAGCGCGATCAGTACGTTGGCCAGCGGTGCCACGACCGAGCGGAACGCCTGGGGGAGCACGATCAGCCTCAGCACCTGGAAGAAGCTCAGACCCAGGGCGCGGGCGGCTTCGGCCTGCCCCACGGGCACGGTGTTGATACCGGAGCGCAGGGCCTCGCAGACGAAGGTGCTCGTGTAGGCGATCAGCCCCAGTACGGCCAGCCGGAAACCGATGGACTCGAAGTCCCCGCCGCCGAGCGTGATCTGGAGGGTCTGGCCGAGCCCCAGCGAACAGGCGACGAGGACCACGGTCAGCGGGGTGTTACGGACCAGATTGACGTAGGCGGTACCGAAGGCACGCATCAGCGGCACGGGACTGACACGCATCCCGGCCAGCAGCGTTCCCCATAGGAGAGAACCAACTGCGGAGTAGAGGGTGAGCTGCACCGTCACCCAGAAGGCGCCGAGCAGGTCGTACTGCCCGGAATCAAGAAATTCGAACACGATGCCCCGCGCTCTCCCCTGGTTGGCTGGTCGGTACGCGCCGCCGGACCGGCCGGCGGCGCGTCACTGCTGTCTCAGCTGCCTTCGTTGATCTTCGGGGCAGGCTCGTTCTTGTAGTTGGCCGGACCGAAGTTGGCCGTCACGGCCTTCTCCCAGGAGCCGTCCGACTCCATCTTGGTCAGCGCGGCGTTGATCTTCTTCTGAAGGTCGGTGTCGCCCTTCTTGAGGCCGATGCCGTAGGGCTCGTCGCTGAGCTTGAGGCCCGCGAGCTTGAACTTGCCCTGGTGCTCCTGCTGCGAGGCGTAGCCCGCGAGGATGGAGTCGTCCGTGGTCAGGGCGTCGACGGCCTTGTTCTCCAGGCCGGTCAGGCACTCGGAGTAGCCGCCGACGTTCTGGAGGTCGGCCTTCGGCGCGAAATCGTTCTTGACGTTCTGCGCGGAGGTGGAGCCGGTCACCGAACAGAGCTTCTTGGAGTTCAGGTCGGCGGCCTTGGTGATGGAGCTGTCGTCCGTGCGGACCAGCAGGTCCTGGTGGGCGAGGAAGTACGGTCCTGCGAAGTCGACCTTCTTCTTGCGCTCGTCGTTGATCGTGTAGCTGGCGGCGACGAACTTCACGTCTCCGTTGGAGATCAGGTTCTCGCGCTCGGCGCTGGGCGCCTCTTTCCAGACGATGTTCTTGGCGTCGTAGCCCAGTTCCTTGGCGACGTAGGTCGCGACATCGACGTCGAAGCCCGCGAACGTACCGTCGGGCTTCTTCAGACCGAGGCCCGGCTGGTCGAACTTGATACCGATGGTGATCTTGTCGCCGCCACCGTTGCCGCTGTCAGCGCTGTCGCCGCCACAGGCGGTGGCGGTCAGGGAGAGGACGACAACGGCGGCTGCCGCCGCGCTTGCCTTGCGAAGCTTCATGCGTGAACTTCCCTCGGGTGAGACGTGAACGAACCGGTTCTGCCGTACTCGGCAAAGCCGTAAGAAGAGCCGTGATGAGCCGTGTGAACGATCCGGACAAAAGGATCCGGGCGAACGAACCCGGGTGAGAGATCCGTGTCCAGAGCGGTGATCAGTGATGCAGGATCTTCGACAGGAAGTCCTTGGCGCGGTCGCTGCGTGGGTTGCTGAAGAACTCGTCGGGCGTGGCCTGTTCGACGATCCGGCCGTCCGCCATGAAGACGACCCGGTTCGCCGCGGAGCGCGCGAAACCCATCTCATGGGTGACGACGACCATCGTCATTCCGTCGCGCGCCAACTGCTGCATGACCTCAAGTACTTCGTTGATCATCTCGGGGTCCAGCGCGGAGGTCGGCTCGTCGAAGAGCATGACCTTCGGGCCCATGGCCAGCGCCCGCGCGATGGCGACACGCTGCTGCTGGCCGCCCGAGAGCTGAGCCGGGTACTTGTCGGCCTGCGAGCCGACGCCCACGCGGTCCAGCAGCGCGCGCGCCTTCTCCTCGGCGTTCGCCTTGTCCGTCTTGCGGACCTTGATCTGGCCCAGCGTGACGTTCTCCAGCACCGTCTTGTGTGCGAAGAGGTTGAACGACTGGAAGACCATGCCGACATCGGCGCGCAGCCGGGCGAGTTCCCTGCCCTCCTCCGGCAGCGGCTTGCCGTCGATGGTGATCGCGCCCGAATCGATCGACTCCAGGCGGTTGATGGTGCGGCACAGTGTGGACTTGCCGGACCCGGAGGGCCCGATGACGACCACGACCTCGCCACGGGCGATGGTCAGGTCGATGTCCTGGAGCACATGCAGCGCGCCGAAGTGCTTGTTCACGTTGCTCAGTACGACCAGGTCGCCCGTCGCAGGCACGGCGTCCTCGGCGCCCTTGGTCACTGACACTCCGCTCATCGGCTTTTTGCTCCGTCCTCCTCGGTTGGGAGGACCTTAGTCACGCACTGCGATCAGCGTCATTACATCTGAGCGGAAATTGAGCATAACGATCCGGCCGCAACCGGACACTCCGCGTGAAGAGGGCGGTGGCGGGAGTACCGGGTGGGTAACGGAAACCTTGGCGTAACGGGAAGACCCTTGACTGACCGTGCGCGATCGGCGTGGATGCCTGGTACGTACTAACAGCGCATGAACATGAAACGGCGCGACGTATCAGCGCGATCGACGTCGCGACCCGAACCGCGACCGTGAAGGGGGCCCGTGAGACTGCTGCTCGTGGAGGACGACGACCATGTGGCCGCCGCCCTGTCGGCCGTGCTCGCCAAGCATGGATTCCAGGTTGTACATGCCCGCAGCGGTGAGGAGGCGCTCCAGGCGGTGCTGCCCGCGGCCAATGTGGGCAAGGTGCCGTTCTCGGTCGTCCTGCTCGACCTCGGACTGCCCGACCAGGACGGCTACCAGGTCTGCGGCAAGATCCGGCGGATCACCTCGACGCCGGTGATCATGGTGACCGCGCGGGCCGATGTCCGCTCCCGGATCCATGGCCTCAACCTCGGCGCCGACGACTACGTGGTCAAGCCGTATGACACCGGCGAGCTGCTCGCCCGTATCCATGCCGTCAGCCGGCGCACCACGAGCGGCGACGAGCCTGCCCCGGCCCCCGAGGGTGCCCAGCGGCTCGGGCGTCTCAGCCTCGAACTGCCCACCCGTCGGGTGAGCGTGGACGGTACGGCCGTCCAGCTGACCCGCAAGGAGTTCGATCTGCTGGCCCTGCTCGCCCAGCGCCCCGGTGTGGTGTTCGGCCGCGAACAGATCATCAGCGAGGTCTGGCGCACCAGCTGGGAAGGTACGGGGCGCACGCTGGAGGTCCATGTGGCCTCCCTGCGCGGCAAGCTCGGCATGCCGGCGCTGATCGAGACCGTACGGGGTGTCGGCTACCGCCTGGTCGTCCCCGGCGCACACCAGGGTCCGTAACGCCCCGTGCGCACCCGACTACTGCCGCTGCTCATCATCCTCATGGCGGGCGTGCTCCTCGCCCTGGGCTTCCCGCTCGCCGTGAGTCTCGCCGCCGCCGAGCAGCAGCGCGTCGTCGTCGATCGGATCGATGACACCGCGCGGGTCGCGGCCCTCGCCCAGTTCGTCTCCGAGAGCCGCTCGGGCGCCCAGGAACGGCGCACGATGCTGGAGGCCGAACTGACCAGGTACTACGAGGTGTACGGGGTCAGGGCCGGCGTCTTCTACCGCGACAACGGCGTCATGGCCCGCGCCCCGGAGGGCTGGAGCGTCCCCGAGGAGGGCCCGGCCAGGCAGTCCTTCGAGGAGGCGCTGCTCGGCCGGCGCAGCGGCGACCCCGAGCAGGTCTGGCCCTGGCAGAACGGCCGGCTGATCGTCGACTCGCCGGTCGTACGGGACGGGGACGTCGTCGCCGTGGTGGTGACCGACTCACCGACCGGCCAGATGCGTTCGCGCATCCTCCACGGCTGGCTGATCATCGCCGCTGGCGAGGTGGCGGCCATGCTGCTCGCCGTCGGGGCCGCGATCCGGCTGACCGGCTGGGTGCTCCGTCCGGTACGGGTACTGGACGCGGCCACCCACGACATCGCCACCGGCCGGATGAACTCCCGGGTCGCGGCGGCCGGCGGACCGCCCGAACTGCGCCGGCTGGCCAGCTCCTTCAACGAGATGGCCGACAACGTCGAGGACGTGCTGGAACAGCAGCGCGCCTTCGTCGCGGACGCCTCGCACCAGTTGCGCAATCCGCTCGCCGCCCTGCTGCTCCGTATCGAGCTCCTCGGCCTCGAACTGCCCGAGGGGAACGAGGAGATCGCCTCCGTACGGACGGAGGGCAAGCGCCTCGCACAGGTCCTCGACGATCTGCTGGACCTGGCGCTGGCCGAGCACGCCGCCGCCGATCTGCGGCTCACCGACATCGGTGAGGTGGCGGCCGAGCGGGTCGCCGCCTGGCGGGCCCTCGCCGAGGAGAAGGGCGTCAGGCTCACCGAGCACCGCGCTGCTGTGACCGCCTGGGCCGACCCCATCGCGCTCTCCAGCGCCCTGGACGCCGTGATCGACAACGCCCTCAAGTTCACCCCGGCCGGCGAAGAGGTCACGGTCACGGTGGCCCGCAACGGCACGACCTCGAAGATCGTCATCAACGACGGCGGTCCCGGTCTCACGGATGACGAGCTCGCCAGGATCGGGGACCGCTTCTGGCGCAGCAACCGCCACCAGAACATCAAGGGATCGGGGCTCGGTCTGTCGATCACGCGGGCCCTGCTCGCGGCCGGCGGCGGCTCGATCGCCTATGAGCACGGCGAACCGCGCGGACTCCGGGTCACGCTCAGCGTCCCGAGATCATCCCCGACGGCCTGAGCGGACGGCCTGACCGGATGAGCCGAGCAACCCGGGCAGAACCTACGGCTTCTCCGACCGGTAGTACCGCTTGGCACCCTCATGGAGCGGCAGCGGGTCCGTATAGATCGCGGTCCGCAGATCCACCAGCTGCGCGGGATGCACCTCGTCGCCGATCCGGTCCCGGCTGTCGATCACCGTGCGGGTGAAGCCCTCCGTCAGCCCGGCGCTCATCCGGTCGGTGGTCACCAGCAGATTCGCCACCGCGACCGTCGGTACGGCCGTGCCGTTCTGCGCCGTGCCGTAGGCGTCGGCGGGTATCACCGCGGAGCGGTAGTAGCGGGACGCGGCCTCGCCCGAGGCGTGCAGCCGGTCGACCAGCGTGGACTCCAGCGGAACCAGCCGTATCTCGAAGCGCTCCGACAGGTCCTGCACCGCGCCGGTGGGCAGCCCGCCCGACCAGAAGAAGGCGTCCAGCTCGCGCCGTTCGAGAAGGCCCGGCATCGTGTCGATCCCGACCGAGAACGGGACGATGTCCTTCCGTGGGTCGAGATCCGCGGCGGCCAGCAGCCGGTCGGCTATCAGCCGGACCCCCGAGCCCTCCTGCCCCACCCCCACCTTCTTGCCGCGCAGATCAGCGGTGGAGCGGATGTCCGAGTCCTTCGCGACGACCAGCTGCACATAGTCGTCGTACAGCCGCGCGCAGCCACGCAGCCGGTCCGCGCCCGGCTTGCCGTCCTTCTGGTACTTGGCGACGGCGTCGGCGGTGGCGATGGTGAAATCGGCCTCGCCCGTCGCCACCCGCGCGATGTTCTGCTGCGAGCCCTCGCTCGTCCGGAGCTGTATCGACACATCCGGCAGATCGCGGGCGAGATCCTGCTTCAGGAGCGTTCCGTACCGCTGGTAGACCCCGCTCGTCACGCCCGTGCTGAACGTGACCGAGCCGCTCGGCGAGGACGTCCCGATCGGGAGCAGCCACCACAGCAGCAGCCCGAGCAGCACCAGCACCGCGGCGGCGCCCTGGAAGGCGCGACCGCGGCTGATACGGGACGTAAGGCCGAACATGCCACCGATCCTGTCAGCTCACTCCCCGTAATGGCCAGGCCTTGTCTTCTGCTCGCCACGGGCTTCGCGGGGGAATCCCCGGGCAGCTGTCCCGGCTGACCCCTTACTCTGGTGGGCGAGATGAGCGCGAAGACTTACGAGGTACGCACCTACGGGTGCCAGATGAATGTCCACGACTCCGAGCGGCTGTCGGGCCTGCTGGAGGGAGCCGGATACGTCCGCGCGCCCGAAGGCTCCGACGGGGACGCGGACGTCGTCGTCTTCAACACCTGCGCGGTGCGGGAGAACGCCGACAACAAGCTGTACGGCAACCTCGGCCGGCTCGCGCCGATGAAGACCAAGCGGCCGGGCATGCAGATCGCCGTCGGCGGCTGTCTGGCGCAGAAGGACCGCGACACCATCGTGACGCGCGCCCCCTGGGTCGATGTCGTGTTCGGCACGCACAACATCGGCAAGCTGCCGGTGCTCCTGGAGCGCGCGCGGGTCCAGGAAGAGGCCCAGGTCGAGATCGCCGAGTCGCTGGAGGCCTTCCCCTCCACGCTGCCGACCCGCCGCGAGTCCGCCTACGCCGCGTGGGTCTCCATCTCCGTCGGCTGCAACAACACCTGCACCTTCTGCATCGTCCCCGCGCTGCGCGGCAAGGAGAAGGACCGCCGCCCCGGCGACATCCTGGCCGAGATCGAGGCGCTGGTCGCCGAGGGCGTCTCCGAGATCACGCTGCTGGGCCAGAACGTCAACGCGTACGGATCCGACATCGGTGACCGCGAGGCGTTCTCCAAGCTGCTGCGGGCCTGTGGCGCGATCGAGGGCCTGGAGCGGGTCCGCTTCACCTCACCGCACCCGCGCGACTTCACGGACGATGTGATCGCGGCGATGGCCGAGACGCCGAATGTGATGCCGCAGCTCCATATGCCGCTCCAGTCCGGCTCGGACGTCATCCTCAAGGCGATGCGCCGCTCGTACCGGCAGGACCGGTATCTCGGCATCATCGACAAGGTGCGCGCCGCCATCCCGCACGCCGCCATCTCCACCGACATCATCGTGGGCTTCCCGGGCGAGACCGAGGAGGACTTCGAGCAGACCATGCGGGTCGTGCGCGAGGCGCGCTTCGCGCAGGCGTTCACCTTCCAGTACTCCAAGCGCCCCGGGACCCCGGCCGCCGAGATGGAGGGGCAGATCTCCAAGGCGGTCGTCCAGGAGCGCTACATGCGGCTGTCCGCCCTCCAGGAGGAGATCTCCTGGGAGGAGAACAAGACGCAGGTAGGCAGGACGCTGGAGGTCATGGTCGCCGAGGGCGAGGGACGCAAGGACGGCGCCACCCACCGGCTCTCCGGACGCGCCCCCGACAACCGCCTCGTGCACTTCACCAAGCCGGACGAGGAGGTGCGTCCCGGCGATGTGGTCACCGTCGAGATCACCTACGCCGCGCCGCACCACCTGCTCGCCGAGGGACCGACGCGGAAGGTACGTCGTACCCGCGCCGGGGACGCCTGGGACCGTCGGAACGCGACCGAGGCGGCGAAGCCGGCGGGCGTGCTGCTGGGGCTGCCCTCGGTCGGGGTACCGGCCCCGCTGCCGGCGGTGACGGGCGGCTGCTCCGTCGAGTGACGGGGCACTGCCCTGCGGGCAGACGGGTCTCAGTACGTAGCAGACGGGTCTCAGTACGTACTCGTCTAGGCTGCGGATCATGCTCGTAGCCGCCGCCGTGTGTCCCAGTCCGCCCCTGCTCGTACCCGCCGTGGCCGCCGGAGCCGCCCCCGAGCTCGATGCCGTACGCGCCGCGTGTGGCGATGCCCTCGGGGTGCTGGCGGCCGCGAGGCCGGAGCGGCTGATCGTCGTCGGACCCGCCGAGCGGGACCGCCGGGGGGAGCATCCTTCAGGGACGGTCGGGTCCTTCCGCGGCTTCGGCGTTGACCTCGATGTCGTCCTGGGCACGTCCGCGGCGCGGGCCGGGGCTGGTGAAAGCCCAGGGCAGCGGGAACTGCCCGCGTCCCTGGCGGTCGCCGCCTGGCTGCTCGGGCATGCCCACTGGACCGCCGCCCCTGCCAGCGGACTGGGCGTGGGGGAACCTCTCGACACCGAGCGGTGCCTGCGGACAGGACGGGAGATCGCGGCGCGGGCCGGCCGGGTGGCGCTGCTGGTGATGGGCGACGCCAGCGCGTGCCGCTCCCTGAAGGCGCCGGGATATCTGGACGAACGGGCGGCCGGATTCGACGAGGAGGTGGCTCGTGCCCTGCGCACGGCGGACGTGGCGGCGCTGAAGGCGCTGGACGCGGAGCTGGCGTACGCACTCAAGGCGGCGGGCCGGGCGCCCTGGCAGGTGCTCGCGGGCGCCGCCGAGGGGGCCGGCCTGAGCGGCGAGCTGCTGTACGAGGACGCGCCCTACGGCGTGGGGTATCTCGTCGCGGCCTGGTCCTGACACCGCCTGGTCCCGGCGTCGACCCGTCCCAGGGTGCGAAAGCCGACCCGTCTCAGGGCGCAAAAAGCGACGGCCGCGAAGCGCTGCGAAGCGCCTCACGGCCGTCCAGGCCGGTGTGCCCGGCCACTCTGTGCCGAGGATCAGGACAGAGCAGGAGAAGATCAGGAAGCGGCCGGTGGCGGCGGGGTAGTGCCGTCATCCTTGTGAGCGAGCTTGCCCAGGGCGTCCTTGGCTTTGCCCGTCCCGCTGTCGATCTTGTCGCTGTACTTGCCCTTGGTCTTCTGATCGACCGTGCGAGCGGCCTTCTCCAGCCCGTGCTCGATCTTGCCCCCGTGCTGCTGCGCGAGGTCAGCGACCTTGTTCTTGGCCGGGCCGATCTTGGCCTTCAGTGAATCCAGGAAGCTCATGGGCCACCTTCCCTCGGAGAGACAACAGCCTACTTGCAGCCTACTTGCGGGTGCTCTTCCCGGCCTCATTGTCCGCCGCGGCCTCCGCCGACTGCTGCTTCGGGATCTCCACGCCCTCGGCCGCCGCCGTCTCGGACCCGGCGCTCTCGGCAGGCTCGGCCGTCGCCGTTCCGGTCTCACCGAATCCGGCCTCCGCTGCCACGACAGCGCTGTCCGCAGCGGGATCGGCCGTCGGAGTGGTGGCCGGTGCCGCTGCGGTTGACGCCTCGGACGCGGCTACCGACTTCCGGCGAAACCGTGAAAAAACACCCATAACTTCTCCATACATTACTCGTGGGGGCGAAATTCCGCGCCGCCCGGAGCGTCCCATTGCGCCGCCCAGGGGCACCGGCCAGAAAACCGGCGGCCGGAACCTCGCAACAGGCAACGAAGCCAACCGTGTGCCGTCACGTAACTCATTCGGGTAGCGGCCTGTGTGTTTGCGAGACTGGGGCAGTGAGAAGCGCAGCTACCGCACCGCGGGTCATCGCCGTCGTCGGTCCCACCGCGGCCGGCAAGTCCGATCTGGGCGTTCATCTCGCCCGGCAACTCGACGGTGAGGTCGTCAATGCCGACTCCATGCAGCTCTACCGGGGGATGGATATCGGGACCGCCAAGCTGACGACCGAGGAACGTGCTGGCATCCCGCATCACCTCCTGGACATCTGGGAGGTCACCGAGGCCGCCAGCGTCGCCGAGTACCAGCGGCTCGCCAGGGCGGAGATCGACCGGCTGCTCGCCGCGGGCCGTACCCCCGTCCTGGTGGGCGGCTCGGGACTGTACGTACGCGGTGCCATCGACGCCCTCGAATTCCCCGGCACCGACCCCGAGGTGCGCTCCCGGCTGGAGGGCGAGCTCACCCTGCGCGGGTCAGGTGCCCTCCACGCCCGGCTGTCCGCCGCCGACCCCCGGGCCGGCCGCGCGATCCTGCCCAGCAACGGCCGCCGGATCGTCCGGGCGCTGGAAGTGATCGAGATCACCGGCAAGCCCTTCACCGCCAATCTGCCGGGCCACGACTCGGTCTACGACACCGTGCAGATCGGCGTCGACGTTGCACGTCCCGAGTTGGACGAGCGGATCACCCGGCGGGTGGACCGGATGTGGGACGCGGGGCTGGTGGACGAGGTGCGGCGCCTGGAGGCCCGGGGCCTGCGCGAGGGACGTACCGCCTCGCGCGCCCTCGGCTACCAGCAGGTGCTCGCGGCGCTCGCGGGGGAGTGCACGGACGACGAGGCGCGCGCCGAGACCGTACGCGCCACCAAACGCTTCGCGCGCCGCCAGGACTCCTGGTTCCGCCGCGACGCGCGCGTTCACTGGCTGGGCGGCGGATCGGAGCACCGGGAGGAACTGCCGCACCGGGCGCTGGCGTTGGTCGAACGAGCGGTCACAGCCTGATCACGTGATGGCATCGGGACGCTCCGTGCGCCCTTGCGGTACCTCCGGGCGTGCCATCATCGAGCATCGATCGACCATCGGGCATCGATCGACCAGTGAAGTCCGATTGGGGAGGGCGCGTGGCGATGGAGGCCGGCCCTCGCGACAGAGAACCCACGGCACCGGACATCCCGGAAGCCTCCCCGGGGCTGAGCCCTGACGGGCCCGAAGACGAGACCACGACCCCCGAGGTCGAGGTCGAGCTGCGCCCCCAGCGCCGGATGCGGATCTGGCAGCTCGCCCCGATCGTGGGGCTCGCCGCGATCGGCTCGCTGATGTTCGCCTTCCCCCTCGCCTTCGGCACCGGGGACGGCGGCGCGGTCGTCGCCATGCTGGGGCTGCTGATCAGCTGCTGCGCGGCCGGCTGGGGAATGATGGCCGCCCGCCGGGTCGGCCACACCTGGCCGGGGCTGCCGACCCGTACCTCCGGCGAACGCCCCGACTGGCGGGTCATCGCCCTGTACGTCTCCGTGGCCGCGGCCCTGGTCGCTCTCGCCGTCTGGCGGGTCGCCCGGCTGCGCTGACCGCGCGGTCGTGATGTCGGACCCTGCTCGTACGATGGATCCCGTGAGCACCTCCCCGACCGCGCCGGTCGCCTTCCTCAAGGGACACGGGACCGAGAACGATTTCGTGATCGTCCCCGACCCGGACAACGCCATCGACCTGCCCGCCCGCGCCGCCGCCGCCCTGTGCGACCGCAGGGCCGGTATCGGCGGCGACGGGCTGCTGCATGTCGTACGGTCCGCCGCGCATCCCGAGGCGCGCGCCATGGCCGGCGAGGCGGAGTGGTTCATGGACTACCGAAACGCCGACGGATCCATCGCCGAGATGTGCGGCAACGGCGTGCGGGTCTTCGCCCGCTACCTCCAGCGCGCCGGCCATGTGACGGCGGGCGATCTGGCGGTGGCCACACGCGGCGGGGTGAAGCGGGTGCATCTCGCCAAGAGCGCGGACCACGCGGTGACCGGATCCGAGGACGGCGACATCACCGTCCGTATGGGGCGTGCCGTGCTGCCCGACGACGGGGTGACCGTGGCCGTCGGCGGCCGGGAGTGGCCCGCACGGAACGTCAACATGGGCAATCCGCACGCGGTCGCGTTCGTGGACGATCTGGCGCACGCCGGGGATCTGTTCTCCGGCCCGCCGGTCAGCCCCGCGTCCGTCTACCCGGACGGAGTGAACGTCGAATTCGTCGTCGACCGCGGTCCTCGCCATGTCGCCATGCGCGTCCATGAGCGCGGCTCGGGCGAGACCCGCTCGTGCGGTACGGGCGCCTGCGCCGTGGCCGTCGCCGCGGCGCGCAGGGACGGCACCGACCCCGCCGTGACCGGAGCCCCCGTCACCTACACCGTGGATCTGCCCGGCGGACGGCTCGTCATCACGGAACACCCGGACGGCGAGATCGACATGACCGGACCCGCCGTCATTGTCGCGGAGGGGTACCTCGACCCGGCCTGGTTCGAAACGGCCTTCGCAACACGCCCTGAAGCTCGCTCGAATGGGTGATCCGTTTCACGCCGGGCGAGAGCGGGACTGCTCCACGTGGTGGGCTCGGTAGCATCAAGCACCGGCCCGGAGGGCGCCCTTGCTCTTCACCGCCGGTCGAAGCTGCCGGAGGTGCCCATGAGTGCAGAGGCCACCAACCCTGGTGCCCAGATCAGTCGCAGACGCGGCCTTCCCCGGATCGACCTTCGCAGAATCGGCCGGGCCGCGTTACTCGGTCCCACCTCCAGGGGCAGGCTGCCCGACGCCATGGGCCATGTCGCGGACGCCCACCGCGCGCACCATCCGGACGCGGACCTCGGCGTGCTGCACAAGGCGTATGTCCTCGCCGAGGCCTCGCACCGCGGGCAGTTCCGCAAGAGCGGCGAGCCGTACATCACCCATCCGCTGGCCGTGACCCTGATCCTCGCCGAACTGGGCGCCGAGACCACGACCCTGACGGCCTCTCTCCTCCATGACACCGTGGAGGACACCGAAGTGACGCTCGATCAGGTGCGCGCGGAGTTCGGTGACGAGGTCTGCTATCTGGTCGACGGGGTCACCAAACTGGAGAAGGTCGACTACGGCGCCGCCGCCGAGCCCGAGACCTTCCGCAAGATGCTCGTGGCCACTGGCAACGATGTCCGGGTGATGTCGATCAAGCTCGCGGACCGGCTGCACAACATGCGGACCCTTGGGGTGATGCGCCCCGAGAAGCAGGCCCGGATCGCCAAGGTCACCCGGGACGTCCTCATTCCGCTCGCCGAACGCCTCGGCGTGCAGGCGCTCAAGACCGAGCTGGAGGACCTGGTCTTCGCGATCCTCCACCCCGAGGAGTACGCGCACACCCGTGCCCTGATCGCCGACAACGCCACCGCGGGGGACGCCCTCGCGGCGATCTCCGAGGACGTCAGGAGGGTGCTGCGCGAGGCGGGCATCGCCGCCGAAGTCCTCGTACGGCCGCGGCACTTCGTCTCCGTACACCGGTCCGGGCTGAAACGCGGCGAGCTGCGCGGCACGGACTTCGGCCGGCTGCTGGTGCTTGTCGGTGAGGACGCCGACTGTTACGCGGTCCTGGGCGAGCTGCACACCTGTTTCACCCCGGTCATCTCCGAGTTCAAGGACTTCATCGCCGCGCCCAAGTTCAACCTGTACCAGTCGCTGCACACCGCGGTCGCCGGTCCCGACGGGGCGGTCGCCGAAGTCCTCATCCGTACGCACCAGATGCACAAGGTCGCCGAGGCCGGGGTCGTCGCCCTCGGCAATCCGTACGCCTCCGTCGAGAGCGCGGGAGCGCAGGACGGTACAGCGCAGGAGTCCGCCGGGGAGCCGCAGGACGGTGAGCGCGCCGACCCGACCAGGCCCGGCTGGCTCTCCCGGCTCCTGGAGTGGCAGCAGGCGGCGCCCGACCCGGACACCTTCTGGACGACGCTACGCGCGGACCTCGCGCAGGACCGGGAGATCACCGTCTTCCGCGCCGAGGGCGGCATGCTCGGGCTGCCGGCCGGGGCGACCTGCGTGGACGCCGCGTACGCGCAGTACGGCGAGGCCGCGCACGGCTGCATCGGGGCGCGCGTCAACGGCCGGCTGGCGACGCTCAGCACGGTCCTGAGCGACGGCGACACGGTTCAGCTGCTGCTGGACAGGGACGCGGTCTCGGGACCCTCTCCGGAGTGGCTGAGCCACGCCCGTACGGCCGCCGCCCGGATCGCGATCACGGGATGGCTCGCGGCGCACCCGGAAACGGTCGGGCTCCCCGCCGCCGCGCCCCGCGCGGCCGTCGCCGTCAGCGCGGGCCGGCGGGACGTCGCCAACGCCGTGGTGGATCTGCCGGGCGCGACGGTCCGGCTGGCGGGCTGCTGTACGCCCGTACCGCCGGACGCGGTCACCGGCTTCGCGGTCCGCGGCGGCGTGGTCACCGTCCACCGGCGGGAATGCCGGGCGGTGGAGCGGATGCGGGCCCTCGACCGCACCCCCGTCGCGGTGAGCTGGGGAGACGCCCCCGAGTGCCGGGTCACGCTCTACGCCGAGTCCTTCGGGCGTCCGCGGCTGCTCGCCGATCTCACGGAAGCCATCGCCACGGCGGGCGCCGCGATCGTCGCGGCCACCGTGGAGCCGCCCAGCGAGCAGCGCGTACGGCACACGTACACGCTGGAGCTGCCGGACGCGGCGGGTCTGCCCGGTCTGATGCGGGCGATGCGCGACGTACCGGGGGTGTACGACGTCAGCCGCGCCCAGCATCCGGCGACGGCCTGACCGCTCCGCCGGGTGTGTTCGTCAACCGCGCGTCGGTGTTCGTCAACCGCGTGCCGCTCGGCATCCGGCCCGTGTCCGCGCTCTGACCTGCCCCTTTCGGGTGGGTACGGAGCGCGCCGTCGCGGTGCGCCGGGGAGGCGCTGATAGCCGTGGATCATGCTCCTCACCAACCGCCGACTGCGCGCCGCCCTGCTGGCCGCCGCCTCGGCCACCCTCGTCGCCGCGACCCTGCCCGCCCCCGAGCCGCTCGGCATCGGCGATCCGCTCTTCCCGCGGCTCGGCAACCCCGGCTACGACGTGCTCACCTACGACCTCGACTTCACCTACGGCGGCGACAACCGCAAACCGCTGGACGCCATCACCAAGATCGACGCGCTGGCGACCCAGCGGCTGCAACGGATCAACCTTGACTTCACCCACGGCAAGGTCCGCTCGGTCGAGGTGAACGGCGCGGCGGCGCGCTTCGCGACGGCCGGCGAGGATCTGGTGATCACACCGGCCGCGGCGGTCGAGGACGGCTCGCGTATGCGGATCACCGTCAGCCACACCAGCGACCCGACGGGCAACCGCGGCGGCTGGGTACGGACCAGCGACGGCCTGGCGATGACCAACCAGGCCGACGCCGCGCACCGCGTCTTCCCGGGCAACGACCACCCCGCCGACAAGGCCTACTTCACCATCCGGATCACCGCGCCCCAGCGGCTGACCGCCGTGGCCAACGGCGTACAGGAAGGCAAGGCACGCCGGGGCGCGACCACCACCTGGACCTACCGCACCCACCACCCCATGGCCACCGAACTCGCCCAGGTCTCCATCGGCGACTCGGCCGTGGTGCGCCGCCAGGGTCCCGGCGGACTGCCCGTACGGGACGTGGTGCCGGCCGCGGACCGCCAGAAGCTGGAGCCCTGGCTCAAGAAGACACCGGGCCAGATCGGCTGGATGGAGCGGCAGGTCGGCCCGTACCCCTTCGAGACCTACGGCGTGCTGATCGCGGGCGCCGACACCGGCTTCGAACTGGAGACACAGACCCTCTCGCTCTTCGAGCGAGCCCTGTTCACCGAGCCCGGATACCCGGAGTGGTACGTCGACTCGGTCATGGTCCATGAGCTGGCCCACCAGTGGTTCGGCGACAGCGTCTCCCCGCGCAGGTGGGCCGACCTCTGGCTGAACGAGGGGCACGCCACCTGGTACGAGATGCGCTACGCGCAGGAGTACGCCGGCAAGTCGATGGAGACCCGGATGCGGGAGGCGTACCAGCAGTCCGACGGCTGGCGGGCGGCGGGCGGCCCTCCGGCGAGCCCGAAGCCGCCGGCCGAGGGGCAGCCGATCAGCCTGTTCCGGCCGGTGATGTACGACGGCAGCGCGCTGGTGCTCTACGCGCTGAGGCACGAGATCGGCGAGGAAGCCTTCGCGCGCCTGGAGCGGGACTGGGTACGGATCCACCGGGACGGGACGGCGACCACGACCGACTTCATCGAGCTGGCGTCGTCCGTCGCGGGGCGTGATCTCTCCTCGTTCTTCACGGCGTGGCTGTACCGGCAGAAGACCCCGCCGATGCCCGGCCACCCCGACTGGCGGTCCGAAGCACCGGCCAACAACCAGAACGCCCCGCGGAACCGGTACGCCGCACCGCACCGGATGCCCCACGGCACCGGGCACACCGCACCGGAACAGAGCGTGAAACCCGAGTGACGGCCGGAGCGAACCGTGCCACCATCGACGGTGTCGGCAACGTGGCCGGGAATCATTTCCCGTCGTCACGCGTTGTGACTGACGTAACGGACTTCTCTTCGACGTAAGGATCCAATGACCTCCTCTTCCTCCCCTTCCCAGGACGCGCAGCGCTTCGCGGACCCCCGCACGGAAAGCCTTCGGGCCGATGCCCTGATGGAAGAGGACGTCGCCTGGAGCCAAGAGATCGACGGAGACCGGGACGGCGAGCAGTTCGACCGCTCCGAGCGCGCCGCGCTGCGGCGTGTGGTGGGCCTCTCCACCGAGCTGGAAGACGTCACCGAGGTCGAGTACCGACAGCTGCGCCTGGAGCGCGTGGTGCTGGTCGGCGTATGGACCTCGGGGACCGTGCAGGACGCCGAGAACTCGCTCGCGGAGCTGGCGGCGCTCGCCGAGACGGCGGGCGCGCTGGTGCTCGACGGCGTGATCCAGCGCCGTGACAAGCCCGATCCGGCCACATACATCGGCTCCGGCAAGGCCCAGGAGCTGCGGGACATCGTGCTGGAGAGCGGCGCCGACACCGTCGTCTGCGACGGTGAGCTGAGCCCCGGCCAGCTGATCCATCTCGAAGATGTCGTCAAGGTCAAGGTCGTCGACCGTACGGCCCTGATCCTGGACATCTTCGCCCAGCACGCCAAGTCCCGTGAGGGCAAGGCGCAGGTCGCGCTGGCGCAGATGCAGTACATGCTGCCGCGGCTGCGCGGCTGGGGTCAGTCGCTGTCCCGTCAGATGGGTGGCGGCGGCGGTGGCGGCATGGCCACCCGCGGTCCCGGTGAGACCAAGATCGAGACGGACCGGCGGCGTATCCGCGAGAAGATGGCGAAGATGCGCCGGGAGATCGCGGCCATGAAGACCGGCCGCGAGATCAAGCGGCAGGAGCGGCGGCGTAACAAGGTGCCGTCGGTCGCGATCGCCGGATACACCAACGCGGGCAAGTCCTCGCTGCTCAACCGGCTCACCGGCGCGGGCGTGCTGGTGGAGAACGCGCTGTTCGCCACCCTCGACCCGACCGTGCGCCGGGCCGAGACCCCGAGCGGCCGGATCTACACCCTGGCCGACACGGTCGGATTCGTCCGGCATCTGCCGCATCACCTCGTCGAGGCGTTCCGCTCCACGATGGAGGAGGTCGGTGACTCCGATCTGATCGTGCATGTGGTGGACGGTTCGCACCCTGCGCCGGAGGAGCAGCTGGCCGCCGTGCGCGAGGTGATCCGCGATGTGGGCGCGGTGGACGTACGCGAGATCGTGGTGATCAACAAGTCCGACGCGGCCGATCCGCTGGTGCTCCAGCGGCTGCTGCGCGCGGAGCGGTACGCGATCGCCGTCTCGGCGCGTACCGGCCAGGGAATCGGCGAACTGCTCGCGCTGATCGACGAGGAACTGCCCCGGCCCGAGGTCGAGGTCGAGGTGCTTCTGCCGTACACCGAGGGCGCGCTGGTCTCCCGGGTTCATGCCGAGGGCGAGGTGCTCTCCGAGGAACACATCCCGGAGGGCACGGTGCTCAAGGCGCGTGTTCACGAGGAGCTGGCCGCCGCGCTCGCTCCGTATGTGCCGGTGGCCCGCTGACCGTAGGCCCCGGCAGCCCGCACAGGACGAAGGCCCGCCCCCTCCGCGAGGAGGAGGCGGGCCTTCGTGCCGTACGGCCGCTGTCCGCGCCGTTGCCGGCTGTTACTGGCCCGCGAACTTGTCGCTCATGGCGGTGTAGATCTCCTCGGCGCCCGCGCCGAGCCTCGGGCCCGCCAGCCAGCCCGACGTGACCGGGCCGATGGAGGTGTTGGAGACCAGGACGAGCTTGCCGCCCGGCTGCGTCGCGAACCATCCTCCGCCCGAGGAACCGCCGGTCATCGTGCAGCCGATCCGCCACATCGTCGGCGTACCGGGGGAGACCGAGAGCCGGCCGGGCCTGTCGACGCACTTGTGCATGATCAGGCCGTCGTAGGGCGGGGCGGCCGGGTAGCCCCAGGCGCCCATGCCCTCGACGTTCGCCGCCTCGGGAAGGTTGAAATCGACATCGAGGGCGACGCCCACGGTCTCTTCGAGCGACTTGCCGCCGTTCTCCGGCTTGACGTGCATCACGGCGTAGTCGTACGCGGCGCCCGCGCCCCCGGTCGGACCGCCGTCGCTGATCCACTCACCGGAGGTGGAGACCCAGTCGGCCCAGTAGACACCGTACGGCGCGATCTCCTGCGGCCGGGCGTTCTCCAGGGCGGCCGCGGACTTGCCCAGGTCGTTGTAGGCCGGGACGAACGCGAGGTTGCGGTACCAGCCGCCCTCCTGGCCCGCGTGGACGCAGTGGCCCGCGGTCCACACCAGGTTGGACTTGCCGGGGTTCTTCGGGTCCTTGATCACGGTCGCGGAGCAGACCATCGAGCCCTCGGGAGCGTCGAAGAAGACCTTGCCGACCGGCGCCGCGTTCTGGTGGTACGGAGTCTTCTCCGCCTCGGCCCGGACCGGGCGGGGCTCCGGGTCGGTGACCCCCTGGTCGCCGGAGATATCACCGGCCGCGAGGGTCTTCGTCGGTGACTTGGCGCTCTTCATCCGCTCGGGCTTCCACATACCCTCGATCACCGGGTTGACGAAGTCCTTGGCCTCACGCAGCCAGGTGTCCTTGTCCCAGTTCTTCCACTCGCCGTTCTTCCACTTCTCCGGGTCCACGCCGTGCTTCTTGAGCGTTTCGGCCAGGTCGCCGGGGATCTCCGCGCCGCCCTGGCCGGCGGCGGGGCTGGAGGCGGCGGGTCCGGCCGCTCCGTCCTCCTCAGGTCCGCAGCCGGTGGCCGTCAGCGCGAGGGCCGCGGCCATGCCTGTGGCGGCCAGCAGTGGACGTATGGATCGCATGAGACAAGTCCCCCTGAGAATGCTGAGAATGCAAAGGTGAAGCGATTGGCATGAGCGTGTCATGTCGAGGCTCGGCGTCCCCGCGGGAACCTTTGGCGGGGGCCCTCGGCCGTCGTGCCGAAGGCCCCCGGTGGCCTCGTACTCGCCGGGCCCATGACGGGCCCGCGCGTCACTGACCGGCGAACTTCTTGCTGACCCCGTCGTAGACACCCTTGGCGACATCACCGAGACGCGGCCCGGCGAGCCAGCCGGCCGTGACCGGGCCGATGGAGGTATTGGACACCAGGGCGGGCTTGCCGTCCGCGCCGTTCGCGACCCAGCCGCCACCGGACGAACCACCGGTCATGGTGCAGCCGATCCGGTACATCGTCGGGTCGCCGGCCGTCAGCGACAGCCGGCCCGGCTTGTCCTCGCACTGGAAGAGCTTCTGGCCGTCGAACGGCGGCGCCGCCGGGTAGCCGGTCGCCGTCATGGCGTCGATCTGCGGGGTGGCCGGAGCGTTGAACTCCACGGGCAGCGCGGAACCGACCGTCTCCTCCAGGGACTTGCCGGTGCCGCCCTTCTCCGGGGTGACATGGATGACCGCGAAGTCGTACGGAGCGCCCTGGCCGCCGGTCGAGGCGCCCTGCGAGATCCACTGCTCGGAGGTCTGCGCCCAGTCGGCCCACCACACGCCCTCCGGAGCGATCTGCTCCTTGGGGGCCGTCTCCAGATCGGCCGTCGACAGACCGCTGTTGTTGTACGACGGGACGAAGGCGAGGTTGCGGTACCAGCCGCCGGTCTTGCCCGCGTGCACGCAGTGGCCCGCGGTCCACACCATGTTGGACTTGCCGGGGTGGGCCGGGTCCTCGACCACGGTCGCGGAGCAGACCATCGAGCCCTCGGGACCGTCGAAGAACAACTTGCCCGCCTCGGCCGCGTTCTCGCGGTACGGCGCGTTCACCGCCTGCGCGGTGACCGGCTCCGGAGTCGGGTCGGTCACGCCCTCGTCGCCGGAGATGTCCTGGTCGTCGACCGGCTTCTCCGGGTGCTTCTCCGCGTCCCGCATCCGGTCCGGGTCCCAGAGTCCCTCGATGATCGGGTTGATGTAGTCCTTGGCCTCACGCAGCCAGGTGTCCTTGTCCCAGTTCTTCCACTCGCCGTTCTTCCACTTGTCCAGATCGAACCCGCGCTCCTTGAGCCGGTCCTTGAGCTCGTCGGGTATCTGGATCTTGCCGTCGGGCGAGGCGGTGGCGGCGTCGCTCGCCTGGCCGGTGGCGTTGTCCTCCTCCGGCCCGCAGGCCGTGGCCGTCAGCGCGAGCGCCGTGGCCATCGCGGCCGCGGCGAGGACGGGGGAGGTTCTGCGCCGCGTGCTCCTTCCACGGCGTGCGGAGAGCGTGGAGCGAATGGGTCGCATGGCGTGAATCCCCCTGGGACTTCGGACAATTCGGAACAGTGAAACGGATGGTGCGCCCCGGCGGCGGTGCCGGAGCCGGGACACGGCCCCCCACTATGCCGGTGCCGATGGGGACGGTGTGCGGCAGGGCCGCGGTTCCGCGTCCCAAGGATCTTTCGACTGCCCGTGATCCCGGGCACTCCCCGTCGTTTGTACGTACGGGACGGGCGCTCCGTCTCAAGTCGGCGTCCCCCGTCGAACATTCGGCGGGTGAGCGCCGTACTGACAGGCGACTGACTGTGACATGAAGTGTGACAACGGGAGGACCGACAGCCGTGGCCGTGACCGAACCCCCTCCAGCGG
The DNA here is from genome assembly GCF_000718095.1 of Streptomyces scopuliridis RB72. Lineage (GTDB taxonomy): Bacteria > Actinomycetota > Actinomycetes > Streptomycetales > Streptomycetaceae > Streptomyces > Streptomyces scopuliridis. The sequence goes on from NZ_JOEI01000004.1 coordinate 61,391, forward strand.
CACCGACCGTCGCCCACGAGGGCATTCTCCGGCGGCAGTCCTTACGGGAGTCGGCGGCCCGCACGTATGCGAGGTCCCTCCCGATCGTGCCCGTGCGCGCACGGGGGCTGACCATCGAAGGCGCCGACGGGCGGCGGTACTTGGACTGCCTGTCCGGCGCGGGCACGCTGGCCCTGGGACACAACCATCCGGTCGTTCTCGACGCGATCAGGAAGGTCCTCGACTCCGGGGCCCCGCTCCATGTCCTCGACCTCGCCACCCCCGTCAAGGACGCCTTCACCACCGAGCTGTTCGCCACGCTGCCGCCGCGGTTCGCCGAGAACGCCCGGGTGCAGTTCTGCGGCCCCGCGGGCACCGACGCCGTCGAGGCCGCGCTCAAGCTCGTCCGTACCGCCACCGGCCGCGGCGGGCTCCTCGCCTTCACCGGCGCGTACCACGGGATGACGGCCGGCGCCCTCGCCGCCTCCGGGGGAGCCGAGGACGTACGGGTGACCCGGCTGCCCTATCCGTACGAGTACCGCTGCCCGTTCGGCATCGGCGGGGAGCGCGGCGCCGAACTCGCCGCGCGCTGGACCGAGAACCTCCTCGACGACCCCAAGGGCGGTCTGGCCGCCCCCGCCGGAATGATCCTCGAACCGGTGCAGGGCGAGGGCGGGGTGATCCCCGCCCCCGACAGCTGGCTGCGCAGGATGCGCGAGATCACCGCCGACCGTTCCATCCCGCTCATCGCCGACGAGGTACAGACCGGGGTCGGCAGGACCGGCACCTTCTGGGCCGTGGAGCACAGCGGGATCACCCCCGATGTGATGGTGATGTCCAAGGCCATCGGCGGCTCCCTTCCCCTGGCCGTGATCGTCTACCACTCGGATCTCGACTGCTGGCCGCCCGGCGCCCACGCGGGCACCTTCCGCGGCAACCAGCTCGCGATGGCGGCGGGCGCGGCCACCCTCGCCTACGTACGGGAGAACCACCTCGCCGACCGCGCCGCGATCCTCGGCGCGCGCATGCTGGGGCAGCTCCAGGGGCTGGCCGCCAACCATCCCTGTATCGGAGACGTACGGGGCCGTGGTCTCATGATCGGTGTGGAACTCGTCGCCCCGGAAGCCGGCGACCCGGCCCCGCCGGATCCGGCCCTCGCCACGGCCGTCCAGCGGGAGTGTCTGAGCCGCGGCCTCATCGTGGAACTGGGCGGACGCCGGGCCGCTGTCGTACGGCTGCTCCCGCCGCTCACGCTCACCGACGAGCAGGCCGTCGCGGTCCTCGACCGCTTCGCCGACGCCCTGGCCGCCGCCGAGCGCGCGGCACTCCGCCGGAAAGAAACCGGCCCCTAGAACTGCCCCCGGACCCCCCCACAAGGAAGCCCCTCCGTGAACTCCACTCCCGCACCTGACGCCCCCGAGGCCGCCGGCCGCCCCACCGCCCACCCCGGAGGACACGACCGGGTGCAGGACGCGTCCCACGCCGCCGGCGCCGTCGAGCCGACGACGGTGCCCCGGCAGCCGACGGGCGGCTTCGACGGCCAACTCGCCACCGGTGCCGATACGTTCGCCGGTGCCGATACGTTCGCCGGTGTCCCGGTGGCCGACCAGCTCGACCACCCCGACCCGCTGAAGGCGGCCGACGCGGCCGCCGTCGAGAATCTGCTGCGCTGCTGGGTCAGGGAGAACGCTCTGCCCCGCCCCGAGGGCCAGGTCCTCCGGATCCCCCTCCACGCCAGTGGCACCGCGCTCCTCGTCCCCGTCCGGTACTGGTCGGAGACGGGCTGGCACCGCTTCGGGATGCCGTTCCTGGAGAGCGCCCCCCGGGACGCCCCCGCCGCCGAGGCGGTCACCGTCGCCGCGCTCCTCGGCCGGGAATCGGGCCGCTACCAGGGCGGGGAGCTGGTCGGCAGGGTCGCCAACTCCCTTCTCCACACAGCTGACTTCCTCGCCGACCGGCGACGCGCCCCCCAAGCCGCGCCCGACGCCGACCTGTTCCTCACCGCCGAGCAGTCGCTTCTCCTCGGCCATCCGCTGCATCCCACGCCCAAGAGCCGGGAAGGGCTCTCCGAGGCCGAGGCCCGGCTCTACTCACCGGAGTCGCGCGGCTCCTTCCCGCTGCACTGGATGGCCGTCGACCGGTCCGTACTCGCCACCGACTCCGCCTGGACCGAGCAGGGCCGCGTCCTGCCCGCCGACCAGCTCACGGCACGCCTCCTCGGTGACGTCCCCCTTCCGGAGAACACCGTCGCCCTGCCTCTCCATCCCTGGCAGGCACGTGAGTTGAGGCACCGGCCCGCCGTGGCCCGCCTTCTCGACGCCGGGCTCCTCCACGATCTGGGCCCGCACGGCGCCCCCTGGCACCCCACCTCCTCGATCCGTACCGTCTACCGCCCCGGCGCCCCCGCCATGCTCAAGCTCTCCCTCGGGGTACGGATCACCAACTCCCGCCGCGAGAACCTCCGCAAGGAGCTGCACCGCGGCGTCGAGGTCCAGCGGCTGCTGCGCACCGGACTCGCCAAGGAATGGCAGACTGCCCACCCCGGCTTCGACATCGTCCGCGACCCCGCCTGGCTCGCCGTCGACACCGAGGACGGCGAAGCCGTGACCGGACTCGATGTCATGCTGCGCCACAACCCGTTCACCGCCGGGGACGACGCCGTCTGCATCGCCGGACTCACCGCCGCGCGCCCCTGTCCCGGCCGTACCGGCATGCGGTCGCGGCTGGCCGAGATCGTCTCCACGCTCGCCGCCCGCACCGGCCGCCCCGGCGGGGCCGTGGCCGCCGAGTGGTTCCTGCGCTATCTGGACCAGGTCGTACGCCCGGTGCTCTGGCTGGACGGTACGGCGGGCATCGCCCTGGAGGCGCACCAGCAGAACACGCTGGTACTGCTCGACGCCGAAGGCTGGCCCGTCGGCGGACGCTACCGCGACAACCAGGGCTACTACTTCCGCGAATCCCACCGTGCCTCGCTGGAACGCCGGCTGCCCGGGATCGGCGCCGCCAGCGACACCTTCGTCTCCGACGATGTCACCGACGAGCGCTTCGCCTACTACCTCGGCATCAACAACGTTCTCGGTCTGATCGGCGCGTTCGGCGCTCAGGGCCTCGCCGACGAACGCGTCCTGATCGCCGCCTTCCGCCAGTTCCTCACCGGGGCCGTACGGCTCGGGTCACCACTGCCCGAGCGGCTGCTGGAGACCCCCACCCTCCGCTGCAAGGCCAACATGCTCACCCGGCTGCACGGCCTCGACGAACTCGTCGGCCCCGTCGACACCCAGTCCGTCTACGTCACCATCGCCAACCCCCTTCGCCGTTGAAGGGCACGAATCGTCCGCACTGCCGAGAGGAGAGCGCCACTGTGCCTCCCACCGATGCCGGCACCGACACCGGAGCCGGCCCCACCCCGCGTACGGGCGGGGGCGCCGATGACACCCTCGATATGCGGTGGTCCGACGAGCTCGTCGCACTGTTCGGAGAGGGTGGTCCGATGGCCCTGACCCCGTCGTACGACGACCCCCCGGGCGGCGATCTGCTCGACGCCCCCGCCGGATGGGGGCCCGCCGCCACCTCCGCGGGCGTCTTCCAGCTCGTGCCGGTACGTGTCACCCGCGATCTGGCGCTGATCAGCCGCTGGATGAACGACCCCGCCGTCGCCGCCTTCTGGGAGCTGGCCGGGCCGGAAGAGGTCACCGCCGGCCATCTGCGCCCACAGCTCGAAGGCGACGGCCGCAGCGTCCCCTGTCTCGGAGTGCTCGACGGAGTCCCGATGAGCTACTGGGAGATCTACCGCGCGGACCTCGACCCGCTCGCGCGGCACTACCCGGCACGCCCGCACGACACCGGGATCCATCTCCTGGTGGGGGGCGTCGCCAACCGTGGCCGCGGAGTCGGCACCACCCTCCTGAGAGCCGTCTCCGATCTCGTCCTCGACCACCGTCCCCGCTGCGGGCGCGTCATCGCCGAGCCCGACCTCCGGAACACGCCCTCCGTCGCCGCCTTCCTCAACGCCGGCTTCCGGTTCTCCGCGGAAGTCGACCTGCCCGACAAACGAGCCGCGCTCATGGTCCGCGAACGCGCCCTGCGCGACCGGCTGTGAACGATCGGCTCCGCCGGCCACCCGCTCGGTAGCCACCCCGCCCGCCGCCCGCCCCGCTCGACGCTCTCGTTCCCATCGGTTCCCTCCCGAGGAGTCCACGTGCCGACGCCCCCTGCGACCCATGACTCCGCCGGCCCCACCGGCCCCATATCCCCCGGCGACTCGACCGGTTCCACCGAGCCGGCCGGGCTGTTCTCGCCACCCGAGCTGAACCCGCGGAGCTGGGAGCGGGCCGCCGGCCGTCTCCTCGCCAAGCTGCTCGGTGAGTTCGCGTACGAGGAGATCATCGAGCCGGCGCCCGTCCCGCCGGCCGACGAGGCCGCTCCGCACGCCCCGACGGACGGCCTCCCGTACGCCCTCACGCTCGATGGCGGCGAGACGCTCACCTTCCGTGCCACGCGCGGCGCCTACGGCAGCTGGCGCGTCGATCCCGGCTCCCTCGCCTGCGACGGCCGGCGCTTCACCGATCCCCTGCGCTTTCTGCTGCTGTCCCGCCGGCTGCTCGCCCTCGACGGCGCGACTCTCGGACATCTCGTCCGCGAGCTGACCACCACCATCGCCGCCGACGCCAAGCTCGACCACACCGCTCTGAGTGCCGCGCGCCTCGCCGACCTCGGCTACGCGGAGCTCGAAGGACACCAGACCGGCCACCCCTGGATCGTCCTCAACAAGGGCCGGGGCGGCTTCTCCGCCACCGACGCCGACCGCTGGGCGCCCGAGGCCCGCACACCGACCGAACTCCCCTGGATCGCGGCCAGCACCTCACTCGCCACCTACCGGGGAGTCGGCTCGCTGGAAACGCCTGATCTGCTCTACGCCGGCGAACTCGACGACACTGTCCGCGAACGTTTCGACTCCCTGCTCCGCGGCCGGGGGCTCGACCCCGCCGGCTATCTCTACCTCCCCGTGCACCCCTGGCAGTGGGACGAGGTACTGCTCCAGCTCTACGCCCCCGCCATAGCCGAGGGAGCGATCGTCCCGCTCCCCACCGACGGTGATCTCCGGCTGCCGCAGCAGTCCATCCGCACCTTCCTCAACCTCGGACGGCCCGACCGGCACACGGTCAAACTGCCGCTGTCCATCCTCAACACCCTCGTCTGGCGCGGCCTGCCCACGGAGCGCACGCTCGCCGCCCCCGCCGTCACCGCGTGGATGCACGGGGTGCGTGACGCGGACGTCTTCCTCCGCGACGACTGCGGGGTGATCCTGCTCGGTGAAGTCGCCTCCGTCACGGTGGAACACCCCCTCTACGATCACCTCCCCGAAGTTCCTTACCAGTACAAGGAGTTGCTCGGCGCGATCTGGCGCGAGCCCCTCCAGGCCCGGCTGGCACCCGGTGAGCGCGCCCGTACGCTCGCCTCCCTCATCCATACGGATCCGGACGGCCGGGCGTTCACCGCCGAACTCGTCGCGCGTTCGGGACTCACGCCCGCCGACTGGCTCCAGCGGCTCTTCTCCGCGCTGCTTCCGCCCCTGCTGCACTTCCTCTACCGCTACGGGACGGTCTTCTCCCCGCACGGCGAGAACGCCATCGTCGTCTTCGACGGCCAGGACGTGCCGGTACGGCTCGCGATCAAGGACTTCGTCGACGATGTGAACATCAGCGCGCGCCCGCTGCCCGAGCACGACTCGATGCCCGAGGATGTGAAGAGCGTCCTCCTGACAGAAGAGCCCTCCTTCCTCACCCAGTTCATCCATTCAGGGCTCTTCGTCGGCGTCTTCCGCTACCTCGCGCCGCTGTGCCAGGACCAACTGGACGTGTCCGAGGAGGAGTTCTGGTCCCTCGTACGGGCGGAGATCCTGCGGTACCAGGCGCGGTTCCCGGAGCTGAAGGAGCGGTTCGAGACATTCGACCTGCTCACGCCCCGTATCCAGCGCCTCTGCCTCAACCGGAACCGGCTGCATCTCGACGGCTACCGTGACCGCTCCCACCGGCCGCACGCCGCCGTGCACGGTACGGTTCCCAACCCGCTCGCCGTGCGGCGGCCGAGCGAGTGACCTCCGTTGTCAGCGGCGCCCCGTAGGGTGGTCGGGCTATGACGAAGCCATCACTCCCCGAGCTCCTCCACGCCGCCGTCAGCTCCGTCGGCGGTGTGGAACGGCCAGGCCAGGTCACCATGGCCGAGGCCGTCGCCGAAGCCATCGACGCCCCGTCCCATCTGCTCGTCCAGGCCGGCACCGGCACCGGTAAGTCACTGGGCTATCTGGTGCCCGCCCTGGCCCACGGCGAGCGGGTCGTGGTGGCCACGGCCACCCTGGCGTTGCAGCGCCAGCTCGTGGAGCGAGACCTTCCGCGTACGGTCGACGCGCTGCATCCCCTGCTGCGACGGCGGCCCGAGTTCGCCATGCTCAAGGGCCGCTCGAACTATCTCTGTCTGCACCGGCTGCACGAGGGGATGCCGCAGGACGAGGAGGACGGCCTCTTCGACCAGTTCGAGGCCGCCGCGCCCACCAGCAAGCTGGGCCAGGACCTGCTGCGGATGCGGGACTGGGCGGACGAGACCGAGACCGGCGACCGCGACGATCTCACGCCCGGTGTCTCCGACCGCGCCTGGTCCCAGGTCTCCGTCTCGTCACGGGAGTGCCTGGGGGCGACGAAGTGCGCCTATGGCGCGGAGTGCTTCGCCGAGCTGGCGCGTGAGCGCGCCAAGCTCGCCGAGGTCGTCGTCACCAACCACGCGCTTCTGGCGATCGACGCGATCGAGGGCGCTCCGGTGCTTCCGCAGCACGAGGTGCTGATCGTCGACGAGGCCCATGAGCTGGTCTCACGCGTCACCGGCGTCGCCACCGGCGAGCTGACCCCGGGGCAGGTCCACCGGGCCGTTCGCCGCTCTGCGAAGCTGGTGAACGAGAAGGCCGCGGACGCCCTGCAGACGGCGGCCGAGACCTTCGAGCGGCTGATGGAGCTGGCCCTCCCGGGACGCCTCGAAGAGATCCCCGAGGACCTCGGCTACGCCCTGATGGCGCTGCGCGACGCGGCCCGTACGGTCATCTCGGCGCTCGGCTCGACCCGCGACAAGTCCGTCCAGGACGAGGATGTCGTACGGAAGCAGGCGCTCGCCTCCGTCGAGTCCGTCCACAGCGTGGCCGAGCGGATCGCCAATGGCTCCGAGTGGGACGTCGTCTGGTACGAACGGCACGACCGGTTCGGCGCGTCCCTCCGCGTCGCCCCGCTCTCCGTCTCGGGGCTGCTGCGCGAGAAGCTCTTCACCGACCGCTCCGTCGTGCTCACCTCCGCGACGCTGAAGCTCGGCGGCGACTTCAACGGCGTCGGCGCCTCGCTGGGCCTGGCGCCGGAAGGCACCGAGGGCGACGACGTCCCGCAGTGGAAGGGCATCGATGTCGGCTCGCCCTTCGACTACCGCAAGCAGGGCATCCTCTATGTCGCGCGCCATCTGGCCACGCCGGGCCGGGAGGGCTCGCGCGGCGACATGATGGATGAGCTGGCGGAGCTGGTGGAGGCGGCGGGCGGCCGTACGCTCGGGCTGTTCTCCTCGATGCGGGCCGCCCAGGCGGCGGCCGAGGAGCTACGGGGCAGGCTCGACGCCCCGATCCTGCTCCAGGGCGAGGAGACGCTCGGCGAGCTGATCAAGGCGTTCGCCGCCGATCCGAAGACCTGTCTGTTCGGCACGCTGTCCCTGTGGCAGGGCGTTGATGTGCCGGGCCCCAGCTCCCAGCTTGTGGTGATGGACCGGATTCCGTTCCCCCGTCCCGACGATCCGCTGATGAGCGCGCGGCAGAAGGCGGTCGAGGAGGCCGGCGGCAATGGGTTCATGGCGGTGGCGGCGACGCATGCCGCCCTGCTGATGGCCCAGGGCGCCGGACGTCTGGTGCGGGCGACCGGGGATCGCGGCGTCGTGGCCGTACTGGACCCGAGGCTGGCCAACGCCCGGTACGGAAGTTTTCTGCGGGCGTCACTGCCCGACTTCTGGTACACCACGGACCGTAATCAGGTACGGCGTTCCCTGGCGTCGATCGACGCCGTGGCCCAGGCGGAGGGACGCTAGTCCCGGCAACGTTTGCCCCGTCGCGACCAAAATTGCCGGTCGCGGCACTAGAACCTGTTGCGCCGCTTGGAGACACAGCAGGGCCCCGGAACCGGCGCAGTGGGTTCCGGGGCCCGGTCGGAGCCGGTGGAGTACTCACACCCGGCGCAGGACCGCCACCACCTTGCCGAGGATCGTCGCCTCGTCACCGGGGATCGGTTGGTACGCCGCGTTGTGCGGGAGCAGCCAGACATGGCCGTCCTCGCGCCGGAAGCGCTTGACCGTCGCCTCGCCGTCCAGCATCGCGGCGACGATGTCGCCGTTCTCCGCGACGGGCTGGCGGCGGACCGTCACCCAGTCTCCGTCGCAGATCGCGGCCTCGATCATCGAGTCACCGACGACCTTCAGCACGAACAGCTCTCCGTCACCCACCAGCTGGCGGGGGAGCGGGAAGACATCCTCGACGGACTCCTCCGCGAGGATCGGTCCGCCGGCGGCGATCCGGCCGACCAGCGGGACGTACGAGGCGGCGGGCTTGCCGGTCGTGTCCGTCTGCTGGGTGCTCGGCTGGTCGGAGCCGCGTACCTCGTACGCCCTCGGCCGGTGCGGATCGCGGCGCAGGAAGCCCTTGCGCTCCAGAGCCATCAGCTGATGGGCGACCGACGAGGTGCTGGAGAGGCCCACGGCCTGGCCGATCTCCCGCATGGAAGGCGGGTAACCGCGCCGCTGCACGGAGTCACGGATGACCTCGATGACCCTCCGCTGCCGGTCCGTGAGACCCGAGCTGTCCGCCCTGATTCCTGGAGGCCGGCCGGGCAACGAACGCGTGGGCTTGGCGCCCTCCGGGTTCGTGAGTACGTCATTCATGGCATGCACCGGCTCGAGTCGGCTCTGGGAGCGGTCCTGGGCAGTGATGGTGGCGCTGTCTGCGGTGGTGGTCACGTCGGCCCCTCTCGAAATGTTCTCCCTAGCTGGACAACGGTAGTAGCTTTCGAAAGGTTGCGCCAAACACACGTTCGAGTGAAAAATTGCGGAGAGTCCGCATTGAGCATCTGACTGGGTGTATAGGCGGGCTCCATGGCTGCGGTACGGGGCCGCTCGCCACCGTACCGTCCCGTTCCCGGCCGCTGCCGTCCGCGGCGGGGACCAGTGTTCCACCGGGCGGTCCGGAAGGCCGCGTGGCGCGCCCTTCCCGTACTCTCGTGGCCGGTCCGTGGGCCCCGGGCAACCGTCCCGGCACCCGCCTCGACACGCGACACGCACTGGGGCTTAGGATGCAGTCAAACCCCAGATCTAGTGGTTGGATTGTCGCAGCCACCCAGAAGTTGTGGTCCCCCCGCTTTCGGGGGTGAGGTCATCGCCTATGCTGGGGGTGCTTCGAGGGGCTCGTTTCCGGGCCCTGACGAGGCTATTCAGTCGCGCTGTGAAGGAGGGTAGGGAACCATGCACTGTCCCTTCTGCAGGCACCCCGACAGCCGTGTCGTCGACAGTCGCACCACCGACGACGGGACGTCGATCCGCCGCCGCCGTCAGTGCCCCGACTGCTCCCGCCGTTTCACCACGGTGGAGACCGCCTCACTGATGGTGATCAAGCGCAGCGGCGTGACCGAACCCTTCAGCCGTACCAAGGTCATCTCCGGCGTGCGCAAGGCATGCCAGGGACGGCCGGTCACCGAGGACGCCCTCGCGCAGCTCGGCCAGCGGGTCGAGGAAGCGGTGCGCGCCACCGGGAGCGCCGAGCTGACCACCCACGACGTGGGGCTGGCCATACTCGGCCCACTGCAGGAGCTCGACCTCGTCGCGTACCTGCGCTTCGCATCCGTGTACCGGGCGTTCAACTCGCTCGAAGACTTCGAGGCCGCCATCGCGGAACTGCGCGAGCGGCCCCCCTCAGAGGAAACCGGCGTCGACGGGGCCAGCGAGGTCCCCGTGCCCGCCACCGCCGCGGACTGACCGGCCGGCCCGATCCTGGCCGCTCCGCGGTGGCAAAGACTTGTCACGGGTGCCTGTGCGCACCCGCGGCATCAGACACACACGCCGTGCCACGGGAAGAACATGGCACTTCAGCGCGTTTTTGTACGTATATGGGAGGCGGCATGACAGAGACGGCGAGCGGCTCGGCACGAGGTTCCCGGGCCAAGGGGACCAAGGCCGGCAAGGGTCTGCGTATCGAGCGCATTCATACGAGCCCCGGCGTGCACCCGTACGACGAGGTGGTCTGGGAGCGCCGTGACGTCGTCATGACCAATTGGCGCGACGGCTCGGTCAATTTCGAGCAGCGCGGCGTCGAGTTCCCCGACTTCTGGTCTCTGAACGCGGTCAACATCGTCACCAGCAAGTACTTCCGCGGGGCCGTCGGCACCCCGCAGCGCGAGACCGGCCTCAAGCAGCTCATCGACCGGATCGTGAAGACGTACCGCAAGGCCGGCGAGGAGTACCAGTACTTCGCCTCGCCCGCGGACGCCGAGATCTTCGAGCACGAGCTGGCGTACGCCCTCCTGCACCAGGTCTTCAGCTTCAACTCGCCGGTGTGGTTCAACGTCGGCACGCCCCAGCCGCAGCAGGTCTCCGCCTGCTTCATCCTCTCCGTCGACGACTCCATGGACTCGATCCTCGACTGGTACAAGGAAGAGGGGATGATCTTCAAGGGGGGCTCGGGCGCCGGTCTGAACCTCTCCCGGATCCGTTCCTCCAAGGAACTCCTCTCCTCCGGGGGCAATGCCTCGGGCCCGGTCTCCTTCATGCGCGGTGCCGACGCCTCCGCCGGGACGATCAAGTCCGGTGGGGCCACCCGCCGCGCGGCCAAGATGGTCATCCTGGATGTCGACCACCCCGACATCGAGGACTTCATCCAGACCAAGGTCAAGGAAGAGGAGAAGATCCGCGCCCTGCGTGACGCGGGCTTCGACATGGACCTGGGCGGCGACGACATCACGTCCGTCCAGTACCAGAACGCCAACAACTCGGTCCGGGTGAACGACGAGTTCATGAAGGCCGTCGAGGCCGGCGGCAAGTTCGGCCTGCGCGCCCGGATGACCGGCGAGGTCATCGAAGAGGTCGAGGCGAAGTCCCTCTTCCGCAAGATGGCCGAGGCGGCATGGGCCTGCGCCGACCCGGGCATCCAGTACGACGACACGATCAACCGCTGGCACACCTGCCCCGAGTCCGGCCGGATCAACGGCTCGAACCCGTGCAGTGAGTACATGCACCTGGACAACACCTCGTGCAACCTGGCCTCGCTGAACCTGATGAAGTTCCTCAAGGACGACGGCAAGGGCAACCAGTCCTTCGAGTCCGAGCGCTTCGCCAAGGTCGTCGAGCTGGTCATCACCGCGATGGACATCTCCATCTGCTTCGCGGACTTCCCGACGCAGAAGATCGGTGAGAACACCCGCGCCTTCCGTCAGCTCGGCATCGGTTACGCCAACCTCGGCGCCCTGCTGATGGCCACGGGCCACGCGTACGACTCCGACGGCGGCCGTTCGCTGGCCGGCGCCATCACCTCGCTGATGACCGGCACCTCGTACCGCCGCTCCGCCGAGCTCGCCGCGGTCGTCGGCCCGTACGACGGCTACGCCCGTAACGCCGAGCCGCACAAGCGCGTCATGAAGCAGCACTCCGACGCCAACGCCACCGCGCCCCGGGTCGACGACCTGGACACCCCGGTCTGGGCCGCGGCCACGGAGGCCTGGCAGGACGTTCTCCGGCTGGGCGAGAAGAACGGCTTCCGCAACGCGCAGGCCTCGGTCATCGCGCCCACCGGCACCATCGGTCTCGCGATGTCCTGTGACACCACCGGCCTGGAGCCCGACCTCGCGCTGGTCAAGTTCAAGAAGCTGGTCGGCGGCGGCTCGATGCAGATCGTCAACGGCACCGTCCCGCAGGCCCTGCGCCGGCTGGGCTACCAGGAGGAGCAGATCGAGGCGATCGTCGCCCACATCGCCGAGAACGGCAATGTGATCAACGCGCCGAGCCTGAAGCCCGAGCACTACGAGGTCTTCGACTGCGCGATGGGCGAGCGCTCCATCTCCGCCATGGGCCATGTCCGCATGATGGCGGCGATCCAGCCGTGGATCAGCGGCGCGCTCTCCAAGACGGTGAACCTGCCGGAGACCGCCACCGTCGAGGACGTCGAAGAGGTTTACTTCGAGGCGTGGAAGATGGGCGTCAAGGCGCTCGCCATCTACCGCGACAACTGCAAGGTCGGTCAGCCGCTCTCCGCGAAGAAGAAGGACGAGAAGGTCGCGGAGAAGGCCGAGGAGACCATCCGCCAGGCGGTGGAGAAGGTCATTGAGTACCGCCCGGTCCGCAAGCGTCTCCCGAAGGGCCGTCCCGGCCTGACCACTTCCTTCACGGTGGGCGGCGCCGAGGGCTACATGACCGCCAATTCCTACCCCGACGACGGTCTCGGCGAGGTCTTCCTCAAGATGTCCAAGCAGGGCTCGACCCTCGCGGGCATGATGGACGCCTTCTCGATCGCGGTCTCGGTCGGTCTGCAGTACGGCGTCCCGCTGGAGACCTACGTATCGAAGTTCACCAACATGCGCTTCGAGCCGGCCGGTATGACGGACGACCCGGACGTACGGATGGCGCAGTCGATCGTCGACTACATCTTCCGCCGTCTCGCGCTGGACTTCCTTCCGTTCGAGACCCGCTCCGCTCTTGGCATCCACTCCGCCGAGGAGCGTCAGCGCCACCTGGACACCGGTTCGTACGAGCCGTCCCTGGACGATGACGACATCGACATCGAGAACCTGGCCCAGTCGGCCCCGCGCCGGCAGGAGACGCTGAAGGCGGTGACCCCGACCCCCGCCGCGCCGGCGGCGGCCGTGGTCCCGGCGCCCAAGGAGGCGCACACTTCGGCCGAACTGGTCGAGATGCAGCTCGGCATCAGTGCCGACGCACCGCTCTGCTTCTCCTGCGGTACGAAGATGCAGCGGGCCGGGTCCTGCTACATCTGCGAGGGATGCGGCTCCACCAGCGGCTGCAGCTGAGCCGTAGCGCACTAAGCCCCCGAGGGGCGGCGGCCCGAGCGGCCGTCGCCCCTCGGGGGCTGTGGCTGCTCGGGCTGTAGGCCAGGCGCTTGCAGGTCAGGCGCTGTGGGTCAGGCGCCGCCCATCAGGGCGCCGAAGGACTGGAGGTCGGTGTCGAATCCACGGACCGTCGCGTGGAAGCGCCAGGCCCCCGAGGAGTCACGGGTGAACTCCGCGAACGTCGCGGCCGTGGAGCCCGACACCCCGGCGAAGTCATGGGCGGCCAGCTCCGTGTAGCCCTCCAGGACGCGGGCCGAGGCATTGGCTATGTCGCCGAACGTCCGCCGCCCGTCGCGCTGCTGGATGGCGACGCCCACCACCACACGGGTGTAGGAGGGCGCCAGCCGCACCAGCTCCAGCGTCATCTCCTCGTCGGAGCCGAAGCCCTGGCCCGTCCGGCTCTGCCGGTCCAGTGTGATCGTGCCGTCCGGTGAACGGCTGTCGAAATGGACCAGATAGGCGGGGGCGGCGCTCGGGGCGTCGGAGGTGTACGTCGCGGCGACCAGGTCGAGATCGTGCGGGGACGCGCCCAGGGGACTCGGGTCCCATTTGAGCGTGACCTCGATCTTCTCCACCCCTCTGTTGAGGCTGCTCACCAGTCTTCCCCCTCTTCGGAACCGGGCCGGATCTCCGAGCCTTGGACACAAGGCTAGTCCCGGGCACTGACAACCCGTGGCGCGAACAGTCCAGTTGACGCCACGTTGGCCGATACTCGCCTCGTCAGCTGTCCGTACAGCGTCTCTCTCACGTCCACAACGGGCGTGACCGATGCCACGTTCCGCGCCGTACGATGGCGCGGTGCTGGTCAAGTGGATTCGCTGCACCGTGACCGACCGTCGAGGGTTCGAACGCGGGCAGCGGAAATGGGCGGGGTTGCTCGGTGAGCCGGGGTTCCGGGGGCAGAGCGGAGGATGGAGCAGAGCGAGGCCGGGCGTCGCGCATGTCTTCTCGTTCTGGGAGAGCCGCGCGTTCTACGACTCGTTCATGGCGCGCTCACACGACCGGCTCGCCGCCGCACAGGCGGGGACACATCGCGACATCCAGGTCAAGCTCTTCGACTACCGCTTCGATGTGAAGACCGGTTTCGAGCCGCGCTTCACCGACGCCGATGTGGTGCGGGTCGCGCACTGCAAGGTGCACGAGGACCGGGTCGAGCATTTCGCGCTGATGCAGGAGAAGGTCTGGAACCCCGCGATGGCGGGGTCGCCCGGGATGGTGCGCGGGCTGTTCGGAGAGGCGCCCGGTCATGAGTTCATAGTGCTGTCCATGTGGCAGTCGGCGGCCGAGCACGGAAAGTACCGGGTCGAACGGGTGGAGCGGCTGACGCTGCGCGCGCAGACGGCCGCGGATGTGGCGGCGCTGGCGGGAGACGTCGTCGACCTCGAATCGACCTGGACGGTGTGACCCGGCCGCGTATCCGGGAGCCCGCTACGCCGGATGGTCTCCGCCGGCACCGGGCGGTCGCACGGCCCGATCCGGACCGTTCTAGGGTCGTGGCATGGCACGACCACGGCGCATCGTTCTCGTCCGGCACGGCGAGTCGGTAGGCAACGCCGACGACACGGTGTACGAACGCGAGCCCGACCATGCCCTGAGGCTCACCGAGAAGGGCCGGCGGCAGGCCCTGGAGACCGGCGTACGGCTGCGTGAGCTGTTCGGCCGGGAGCCCGTCAGCGTCTTCGTCTCCCCTTATCGCCGCACCCACGAGACGTTCGAGGCGTTCGGCCTCGACCCGGACCTGGTGCGGATACGGGAGGAGCCCCGGCTGCGCGAGCAGGACTGGGGGAACTGGCAGGACCGGCAGGACGTACGGCTGCAGAAGTCCTACCGGGACGCGTACGGGCACTTCTTCTACCGCTTCGCGCAGGGCGAGTCGGGCGCCGATGTCTATGATCGCGTCGGCGCGTTCCTGGAGTCTCTCCACCGGAGCTTCGAGACGCCCGACTCGCCGGAGAACGTGCTGCTGGTGACCCATGGACTGACCATGCGGCTGTTCTGTATGCGGTGGTTCCACTGGTCGGTGGCGGAATTCGAATCCCTGTCCAACCCGGGCAACGGTGAGACGAGGACCCTGCTGCTCGGCGCGGACGGCAGATACACCCTGGACCGGCCGTTCGAGCGCTGGCGCACGCCCGAGCCCTATGGGCGTACTGGATAGAATGACCGTGCGATGACCGCTGATCCCACTGATTCGACACCCGCTGATTGCACACCCGCTGAATCCTCAGCCGACCGGCCAACCGATCCGCGCTGCGACCGTGCCCTGGCGAGCCTGCGCGGGCTGGCCGTGGGGGACGCTCTGGGTTCCCAGTTCTTCGTCCCTTCGAACTATCCGATGCTGAAACGGCGCGAGCTGCCGCCGGGACTCTGGCAGTGGACCGACGACACCGAGATGGCCGCGTCGGTACTGGCCGTACTGGCCGCGCATCACCGTATCGACCAGGACGCGCTGGCCCTGTCCTTCGCCGCGCACCATGACTTCGACCGCGGCTACGGGCCCGCCGTGAACCGGATGCTCCGGTTGATCCGCGAGGGCGGCGACTGGCGTGAACTGGCCGCCGCGCTGTTCAACGGGCAGGGCTCGTGGGGCAATGGGGCCGCCATGCGGATCGCGCCGCTCGGCGCCTGGTACGCGGGCGATCCGGAGCAGGCCACGCATCAGGCCGAGATCTCCGCGTACACCACACACCAGCACCGCGAGGCCGTGGTGGGCGCGATGGCGGTGGCGGCGGCAGCGGCTCTCGCCGCGGATCCCGCGGGGCCGCCGGCGCCGGAGGCGCTGCTCGACGGCGTGGTGGCGCTCGTGCCGCGCAGCGCGGTCGGGGCGGGGCTGCGCCGGGCGCGGGACATGCTGGACTACGACGACGCGGGCACGGTGGCCGCGGTGCTCGGCTGCGGGCGGCGTACCAGCGCGCATGACACGGTGCCGTTCGCCCTCTGGTCGGCGGCGCGGGCTCTCGGCGATTTCGAGCGGGGGTTCTGGACCACGGCCCAGGTGGGAGGCGATGTCGACACGACGTGCGCCATCGCGGGAGGCGTGATCTCCGCGGCAAGGACCGGCGCGCCGCCGGCGCACTGGCTGCAGCGGACGGAAGAACTCCCGGGCTGGCTCTCGTCCTCGCTGTAGTTGTCACGGTCCTGCCACACCTGCCCCCGGGAACGGGGAAGGGTGGCGGCACGCGGTTACTCTGTCGGCCACGCCGCCCCCGGTGATCTTCGAGGGGCGTGCGCCGACGAGACGCCGGGCCGTACGCGCCACTCCGCTGCCGCGAAGGGACCCGGCCGGGAGGGGGTCCCGTGACAGAACCGGGCAGAAGACCGGAATCCGGCGAGGAGCAGGGGCAGGAGCCGGCCGACGGACAAGGGCCGGGCGGTGAGCAGAGGCCGGGGGACGCCGCCCGTCGGTCCTCCGCCGCACCCGTACTCACCAAGCAGCGTCAGGGCGCGCCGCCCGCGCCCGACTGGCATCAGTGGCAGCCGCAGCGCAGCGAGCCGCCCCTCTGGCTCACCGAGATCCAGCCGGGCACGCCTGCCCCGATCCGTACCGCCACGCTCTGGTCGGTCCTGGCGACAGCCCTGCTCAGCGCTCTGCTGCTGGGTGACGGACTCGGCCTGAATCTGCTGATCGTGGCGGTGCCGGCGGCGCTCGCCGCCCACTTCGCGGCCCAGGCCGCCGGGCGCCGGCCGCGCCCATGGACGCTGGTCTGGGCTCTCGGCGGCATCGCTCTGCTCGCCGTCCCTGCCCTGCGGGACGCCGGGCTGCCGACCTTCCTCGCGGTCGTCTCCGCGCTGGCGCTCGGCTCGCTCGCCCTGCATGGCTGCCGTACCTGGCCGGGCGTGGTGTTCGGCCCGCTGGGTCTGCTCGGTTCCCTCGGACCCGGCGCGGTCTGGGGGTGGCACGGCCTGCGGGCACGCGCCGGAGGATCGCGCGGTCGCGTGATGCCGGTCGTCCGTGCCGTCGCGGTCGCGGCCGTACTGCTGATCGTGTTCGGCACCCTCTTCGCGAACGCGGACGCGGCGTTCGCCGATCTGCTCGGCCAGTTGAGCCCCGACGTCTCGGTCGGAGACGGGCCGTGGCAGTTCCTGCTGTTCGCGGTCGGACTCACCGGCGCGCTCGCCGCCGCCCACACCGCCGCCGCGCCGCTGCGCTGGGACCGGATCACCGTAAGCCCCGGACGGGCCCGCGGCCGGATCGAGTGGGCGCTTCCCCTTATCGTCCTCAATCTTCTCTTCGCGGCCTTCATCGCCATCCAGCTCGCCGTGCTCTTCGGCGGATACGACAAGGTCCTGCGGGAGACCGGGCTGACCTACGCGGAGTACGCGCGCCAGGGCTTCTGGCAGCTGCTCTGGGCCACCCTGCTCGTCCTTCTCGTGATCGGACTGGCCCGGCGATGGGCTCCGCGCGACGGAGCCCATGACGCCACCCTGGTCCGGGCCGTGCTCGGCGTCCTCTGCGCGCTGACCCTGGTCGTGGTCGCCGCGGCGCTGCGCCGGATGGATCTGTATGTCGACGCCTACGGGCTGACCCGGCTGCGCGTCTCGGTGGCGGCAATGGAGCTGTGGCTCGGTGTGGTGATCGTACTGATCCTGGTGGCCGGGGCCGTCGGCGGACGGTGGCTGCCGCGCGCCGTCGCCGCGAGCGCCGGGGCCGCCGTACTGGCCTTCGGCCTGATCTCGCCGGACGCGCTGGTCGCGGAGCGGAACGTGCAGCGGTACGAGCGCTCGCACAAGATCGACATCGAGTACTTCCAGGACCTCTCGGCCGATGCCGCGCCGGCGCTCGACCGGCTGCCCGAGCCGCTGCGTTCGTGCGCCCTGGCCGGCATCGACCGGAATCTGGGGGACGCGTCCGAGCCCTGGTACGCGACGAGCTGGTCGGAGAGCAGGGCCCGCGAGATCGTGGCGAAGCGGGAGATCGACGCGACCTCCGCCTGCTACGGGCTGGGGCGCGAACTCGACAGGCCATGAGCGTCGCCTGGCGGGTACGGGGACGCCCCTTCAGGCTCCCCGTACCCGCTGTCGGCGACACGACGGTCCCTCATGTGTGTGACACGTCCGCCGCGCGATTCCACGGGCTGATTCTCGGCAGTGTCACCGAGCCGTCCGCCCGACTCGTCGGAGAGGCCGTGAACCGGGGGCCCGCGCGACGAGATCCGTCCCGATGCCACCGGCGGGCACCACGGCCGGTACCCGGTCTGTCGCGTGGCGTTCGGGCGGCGTAACCTGGCTGGTGCCATGCCGTACGAACCACCCACGCACACCGTCGAGCGCTCGCTGCGCGCCACCACCGAGGCCAGGATCATCGCGGGCGTCGATGAGGTCGGGCGCGGAGCGTGGGCCGGTCCGGTCACGGTATGCGCGGCCGTCACGGGGTTGCGCAGACCTCCGGCCGGCCTCACCGACTCCAAGCTGATCAGCCCCAAGCGCCGTACGGAGCTGGCCGATGAGCTGGAGAAGTGGGTCACCTCGCACGCGCTGGGACATGCCTCTCCGGAGGAGATCGACGCCCTGGGGATGACCGCGGCGCTCAGGCTCGCCGCCGTACGCGCCCTGGAGGCGCTGCCGGTACGGCCCGACGCGGTGATCCTCGACGGCAAGCACGACTATCTCGGAGGACCCTGGCTGGTGCGTACAGTCATCAAGGGCGACCAGTCCTGCGTCTCGGTGGCTGCCGCTTCGGTACTCGCCAAGGTGCGCAGGGACGCCATGATGGCCGAACTCGGCGCGGGGGCCGAGGAGTACGTCCCCTACGCGTTCGGCGCCAACGCGGGCTACCCCTCACCGGTGCACAGAGCCGCACTGGAGGAGTGGGGGCCCACACCGCAGCACCGGCTCTCGTGGGCCTATCTCGACGCGCTGCCCCGGTGGCGGCACCTCAAGAAGGTCCGGGTCTCCGTGGAGGCCGCCGCTATGGAAAGCGGGGGCCAACTCGGCTTCGACTTCTGAACTGCCGATTTCTGGAAGGTCCGATTTCCGGAACTTCCGGTGAACCTTGAATCTGTGTGGCTCGCGCCCGCAGACATGGGTACGAATATCCCCACCTGCCGATGCTTTTCGCACCGGTGTTTGATAGACATCCAGTCATGCCTCTCATCCCTCAGGAGCCTCAGATTCACGAGAGAGCCCAGGGTGCCAGCGCCACTCCGGCCACCGGCCGTACGGCGCCCAACCCTCGTCCTGTACCCGGTCCGCGTCCCGTCCCCGGGCCGCGCTCCGCGACGACACCGCGGCCCGGACGTCCGGGCCCCGGTCCCGCGAGGCCCGCGCCGCCGGCGCAGCGCTCGCACAACTCCGCCGGGCAGCCCCAGGCTTCCGGCGCCACCACTCCCGCCGTCCCCCAGATCCAGCTGATTCCGGCTCCGGCCGGTGGTGCGCTCGACGCCGCCGAGGAGGCGGTCGATCTGCTGCTCGACTCGGGGCGGGCGCCGGGCGACATCCTGGTGCTCACCACCGGGGAACAGCACCCGTGGGCCACCCACGAGCTGTCCTTCGGCGAAGCCGCCTACTGGGCTCAGCACGACGCCCGCGAGGACGTGTTCTTCGCGGACGGCGGCGCGGTCGCCCGTGCGCAGTCGCGGCCCGTCGTGGTCGTCGCCGTCAACGGAGGCGGTGACGACGCCGTCGCTCAGGTGCTCCCCCTGGCCAAGGAGCGGGCCGCCGCGCTGCTCGTCGTGTGCGGTGACTCGGAGCGGATCAACACCGTGCTGGGCGCGGGCGTCTGAGCCGTACGGCGTCGGTCCGGCCGTGACCCGGCTGCCCGTTCAGGGGGCGGCCGGGCCGCTGTGACGGCCCTGGCGAGCGGCGGCCGCCCGGCTGCTCAACGGGCAGCCGTGCGGCGCAGTACCTCCACCGCTCCGCCGCCGCTGCGCACCGGCGACGGCTCGGGGTCGGCCAGAGCGGCGGGCGGGGTCTCGGAGTTGGGCCGTCGGCCACCGCGGCCCTCGCCCAGCACCTGCCAGCCGCCTCGGGTCAGCGTGATGTACGCGCCACAGCGCAGTCCATGGAGGGTGCAGGCGTCCCGCAGCCCCCACATCCAGGCTCCGTCCTCCTCCGTCCAACGCTCGTCGCCCTCACGGCAGTAGAGCAGCACGGCGGTGCGTACGGGTGTACGGCGACGCAAATCGTGCGGGATGACGCGGCGCAGATGCGCCAGCAGTGCGTTGCGGAACTCCCATCCGTCGACCGGCGCGGCACGCGGTGCGAACGAGGCGCTGGCGGCGAGCCGTTCCTCATGGTCGAGTACGGCCACGACGGCGGTCGACGGGGTCGGCCGGTGCCGGCTGTGCAGACCGCTGACCACCTCACGGGGGTTGCGCAGCAGTGGAATGCCCGCCTCCGCCCATTCGGCGGGTTCGAGCATTCTGGCGAGGCGGCTGACGGAATCGGCGGGTGTACTGACCGAAGTGGCTGCGGACGGAGCGAATCCGAAGGTCACGTTCCTCCCTTCGCATACGCGCCCACAGTGCGGGCTGGGTCGGATGGGGGCGCACCGCGGCACGGCCTCGACGGACCCCGAGGGGCCGTGCGGGGGCGGTTCCAATTCTCGCTGGCGTATCGGCGTGCGGCAACGAGCAATTGGCACCGTCGTCCGCAATGCGCGGATATGGCAGTCATATCCCTGCCTGAACTCGTCCACTGGTGCTGTTCCATGTCACGTCTGAACGGCGAGGACCAGCGGAAACACCCCCTCCGCTCCGGCCCTGCGCAGCAACCGCGCCGCCACCGCGAGCGTCCAGCCACTGTCCGAGAGATCATCGACGAGCAGTACGGGGCCGCCCGCGGAGACCAACGTCTCGGCCAGCTCGGGCGGTACGGTCAGTGTCTCGTGCAGCGCCCGTACGCGCTGCGCGCTGTTGGTGCGGGAGATCCGGGAGTCGGCCGCCCCCGGTGCGTACGCGACCGTGCCGAGCAGCGGCATCCTGCCGACCTCCGCGATCCGGCTGCCGAGCGAACCCACGAGCTGGGGCCTGCCGCGCGACGCCACGGTGACCACCCCGACGGGCCGGGGCGGCGCGTCGGGCGCGCCGGAGGCCCAACCGCCGGGCCCCTTCGCCCAGTCGGCGAGCACACTCACCACGGCGGTCACCACATCGTCCGGTACCGGCCCGTCATGGGCCTGTGCCGCGAGCATCGGCCGCAGCCGGTTGCCCCAGCCGATGTCCGACAGCCGGCCCAGCGCCCGGCCCGGGAAGTACTGCTCGCCCTGCGGGATACGGCCCTTGAGGTCGACGCCGACGGCGGTGAGCCCGGTCGGCCACATCTTCCGGGGCTCCACCTCCACGCCCGGCCTGCCCAGCTCGCCGCGCGCGGCATCGAGGGCGGCGGCGGTCACCTTGTCCTCGAACCGCGCCCCCGCGCAGTTGTCGCAGCGCCCGCAGGGGACCGCCTCCTCGTCGTCCAGCTGCCGCCGCAGGAACTCCATCCGGCACGCGGTCGCCGAAGCGTAGTCACGCATCGCCTGCTGCTCGGCCTCCCGCTGGCGCGCCACCCAGGCGTACCGCTCGGTGTCGTACACCCAGGGCCGGCCGGTCGAGGTCCAGCCGCCCTTCACCCGGTGTACCGCCCCGTCCACATCGAGGACCTTGAGCATCGTCTCCAGCCGCGTACGCCGCAGCTCGACCAGCGGCTCCAGGGCCGGCAGTGACAGCGGCCTGTCCGCTCGGCCCAGGACATCGAGTGTGCGGTGGACCAACTCCTCGGGCGGAAAGGCGACCGAGGCGAAGTACTTCCAGATCGCCTCGTCCTCCCGGCCGGGCAGCAGCAGTACCTCGGCATGCTCCACCCCACGGCCCGCACGCCCCACCTGCTGGTAGTACGCGATGGGGGAGGAGGGCGAACCGAGATGCACCACGAATCCGAGATCGGGCTTGTCGAACCCCATGCCCAGCGCGGACGTGGCGACCAGCGCCTTGACCCTGTTCGCCAGCAGATCGTCCTCGGCCTGCTGCCGGTCGGCGTTCTCGGTACGGCCGGTGTACGAGGCGACCGTATGCCCGCACTGCCGCAGATACGCCGTGACCTCCTCGGCCGCTGCGACCGTCAGCGTGTAGATGATCCCGGAGCCGGGCAACTCGCCCAGATGATCGGCCAGCCAGGCCAGCCGGTGCGCAGCGTCCGGCAGCTTGAGCACATGGAGGCTGAGACTCTCCCGGTCCAGCGCCCCGCGCAGTACCAGCGCGTCCGTCCCCGCCCCCGTCCCCAGCTGCTCGGCGACATCGGCGGTCACCCGGGCGTTCGCCGTGGCGGTCGTGGCGAGCACCGGAACACCCGCCGGCAGTTCGGCGAGCATCGTGCGCAATCGCCGGTAGTCGGGCCGGAAGTCATGGCCCCAGTCGGAGATGCAGTGCGCCTCGTCGACCACCAGCAGGCCCGTGGCCGCCGAGAGCCGGGGCAGGACCTGGTCGCGGAAGTCCGGATTGTTCAGCCGTTCCGGGGAGACCAGCAGGACATCGACATCGCCCGCGGCCACTTCGTCCTGAATCGTCTCCCATTCCTCGGCGTTGGACGAGTTGATCGTCCGGGCCCGGATCCCGGCCCGTGCCGCCGCCTCCACCTGATTGCGCATCAGCGCGAGCAGCGGCGAGACGATCACGGTCGGGCCCGCGCCGAGCTCGCGCAGCAGGGAGGTCGCGACGAAATACACCGCGGACTTGCCCCAGCCGGTGCGCTGGACGACCAGCGCCCTGCGCTTGTCGGCGACGAGCGCCTCGATGGCCCGCCACTGGTCCTCGCGCAGCCGGGCGGTGCCGGTGGTGTCACCGACGAGGCGGGCGAGTACGGAGTCGGCCGAGGCCCGGAGAGCCGTGCGGTCTGCGTTGGTCATGCCCCCATGCAACCCGATGGCTCCGACAAACCGCGAATGTGCCGACCAGCCTGTGGATAAAGTTATCCACAGGGGTCGCGGGATCCGGTCCGGCGCGGGACCGTCGAGCCATGAACAAGCACCACGAACCGACCGGATCCGCCGACGAGCAGCAGATCACCCTGCGCAGTCCCGCGGAACTCGCCGACGCTCTCCCGTATTTGCTCGGATTCCACCCCACCGATTCCATTGTCATGGTCGCGCTTCAGGGCGACCGGGGACGCTTCGGCGGTCGGCTCAGGCTCGGCATCCCGCGCTCGCCGAAGGAATGGCCGCCGGTGGCCGATCAGCTCGCCGAGTGCCTGATCGAGGGCAGCGAGCGGCGCGGCGGGCGTCCCGAGGGAATCGTCGTCTTCCTCTGCCAGGACTCGCGGGCGGGGGAGACGGGCCGGCAGGTGATGGAGCGGCTGCGCCCCCTCGCACAGCGGCTGCGGACCGCGTGCGGAAGTCTCGACGTCCCCGTGCACGAGGCGCTCTGTATCTCCGACGGACGCTTCTGGTCCTACTGCTGCCCGGATGTCCGCTGCTGTCCTCCCGAGGGGACCGGGCTGGCCCTGCCCGGTACGTCGGTGATGGCCGCGGCCGCCGCGTACGCCGGTGTCCAGGTGCGGGGATCGCTGCGGGAGATGGAAGCCCGCCTGGAGCCCTGGCGTACGCCGGCCGCCGAGGAGCAGGAGCGGGCGCTGGACGACGCGGGCGCGGCGCTCGTGCCCAGAATCCTGGGCGGCGGAAGCCGGGAACGGGTCGGCGAGGACACACTGCGGCTGGCGCGCGCTCTGATCGGGCGGCTGAAGGAGGCGCCGGGCACGGGCCGGGGCGGCACGGACGCCGAGGACGACCGGCTCATCACCCACGAGGAGGCGGCCACCGTCATCCTCGGGCTCCAGGACAAGGAGACCCGCGACCGGGCCGCGGAGTGGATGGAGGGGCCCGAGGCCGCGCCCGCCCTGCGGCTCTGGCGCGCGCTGTCCCGCCGCTGTGTCGGTCCGTACGCCGAGCACGCGACCGCCCCGCTGACCCTGGCCGGCTGGGTCGCCTGGTCCACCGGCGACGAGCCCAGCGCGCGGGTCGCCCTGGGACTCGCGCTGCGGCTCGATCCCCAGTACGTCTTCGCGCGCTTGCTCCACCAGGCGTGCAACGAGGGACTGGACCCCGAGACGCTGCGCCGCTGTCTGCGCGAGGAGCGCGCCGCACGGGCGCTGCCGGGCCCGCGCAGGGCGAGCGGGCGGCCCAAGCTCCGTCCGGTGCGCCGGCCCGTCCCCCGGAAGGCACTTCCGCCCAAGGGTTCCGCGTCCGGTGCGCCGGCCGTACGCGGCCGAGGTGCCAGGCGCAGCGGCCGGCGCGGGACCAGGAGCGGCCGATGAGAGCCGTGACCCGGCCGCCCGGGCAGCCGTTCACCTCTGTGGCGAAGTCGTACGAGCCGCGCCGCCGTACACCGCGCGGCTCTCCGGAGCGCACAGAAGGCAGAGCAGACCACCCATGGCCCTCACCGCCCTTCCCTCACACACCCATGGCACCTCAAGCGGCGAGTCGTCGCGGGCCGCGCCGTCTCGTGCCGCACCGTCCGCGGCCGTACGGAGCGGGGCTCTGCCGCACGGCGAGTTGCCCGACGTACATCGCGTGCTTCTCTGTGTCGCGCTGCCGTGTCTCGCCGTCTCGCCCGAGCACGGACAACTCAACGGCCAAGGGCTGGAAGGCTTCTACCAGTCGGGCCGCAGGCTCCTCTCCCGCTGTCTGCTGCGGATCGCCGGCCGGGACCCTCTCCCGTTGCAGGGCAGGCTGGTCGCCGCCGACCGGGCGCGGTTCAGCGCGGTGGTCCGTACATCGGCGGACGCCGGACCCGATCCGGAGATCAGTGTCGAGCGGCTGCGGGACGCCGACGGCACCGAACGCATCACGCTGCACAGCTCGGCCCGCGGAGTCCGCCGGTTCCCGGTGGAGATCACTCTGGGGACGGATCTGGCGGAACTGGCCGCGATCGCGGTCGGCCGCGCCGGGCCCGAACTCCCGGCGAGCGTCCACGCCGCGGGTCTGCGCTGGGCCACGGCCGACGGCGGACATGCCGTCGTCGCCGCCGACCCGGCCCCGCAGGACGCGCTTGCCTCGGCAGGACTGCTGCGCTGGGACATGGAGCTGGCGCCCGGGGCCTCCCGCACCATCGAGCTGCGGATCCGTACGGACCGGCCGGCGCGGCCGACCGGCCGGACCGCGAGCAACCCCCTGCCGGAAGCGGGCGCCGAGGGTGACGATCCCCGGGTGCGGCAGTTGTTCGCCGCGAGCCTCGGCGATCTCAGGGCGCTCCTGCTGCGCGGGCCGGGCGGTTCCACGGATGTCCACCCCGCCGCGGGCGTTCCCTGGCGCTGCGGGCCGCCGGCCGCGGAAGCGCTCTGGGCGGTACGGATGGCTCTCCCACTCGGCACGCGGCTGGCCGCGGGCACGATGCGAACGCTCGCCCGCACCCAGTTCCGCGGCCCCGGACGCGACTTCGGGCGCATTCCCGGACCGCTGCGGGACGCGGGGCCGCATCTGCCCCCGAGCTGTACGGGAGTTGAGGCGACGCTCGCCTTCCCCGTGGTCCTCGCCGAGGCGCGCCGCTGGGGGCTTCCCGAGGGTGACCTCGCCGAGCTGCTCCCCACGGCGGAGCGCTGTCTGCACTGGCTGCGCACCGCCCTCGGTGCCGACGGACTGCTGGGGGAGCCGGGCCCCACCGGGCCCCGGCGCGTCGAGACCCAGGCCCACGCACACCGCGCCGCGCTGCTCGGGGCCGATCTGCTGGAGGCCTGCGGCCGGCCGGGGGCCGACGGCTGGCGGGAGTGGGCGGGCGCGCTGCGGCTGCGGTTCCGGCGGACGTTCTGGGCCGGCGAGTCCACCGACGGTCGTCCGGCCGCGGCGCGGTGCTCCGACGGCCGGCTGCTTCCCCACGCGAGTGCCAGCGCCGCCCATCTCCTGGACACGGGGCTGCTCGGCGGAGGGAAGCAGGCCCCGGGACTGCTGGACGCCTCGGAGACCGAGCGGCTGGTCGCCATGCTCACGGGGGCGGACCTCGACTCGGGGTGGGGGCTGCGCGGCCTCGGGTGCAAGGAGCCCGGACACAATCCGTTCGGCCACCGCGCGGGAGCGGTACGGATCCATGAGACGGCCGTCGCGATCGGGGGCCTGATCGCGGCCGGATACGAGGAGGAGGCAGGCTCCCTGCTCCGGAGCGTGCTGGACGCGGCGGAGACGTTCGGCCACCGGCTCCCCGAGATGTACGCGGGGCAACGGCGCACCGCGGCCACAGCCCCCGTACCGCACCCCGCGGCGTGCCGTCCCGCGGCTGTGGCCGCGGCCGCCGGGATCCAGCTGCTCACCGCGCTCGCCGGTATCCGCCCGGACGCGCCCGCGCGTACCGTCGCGCTGCGCCCGGTCCGCAGCGCCCCTCTCGGGGCGGTACAGCTCACCGGGCTGCGGGTGGCGGAGGAGCCCTTCTCCGTACGGGTCAGCGCGCTCGGGCTCGGCATGGTCGAGGAGGCGGCGCCCGGCCTTCAACTGGGGGTCTGAGCCGGGCGGGCACGCGGGCCGGGCCGGGGACGTGAAGATCATGAAGATGGCGAAGAAGTAGGTAGCGCGAGTGACGGAAGGAGTGTTTATCGTCAGGCAGACGACTATGATCGCGGCATGTCGCCCTACGACCCGTCGGCCTTCCCCGCGTTCGCTGTCACCGTCGACCTGGTCGTGCTCACCGTGCGCCGCCACGCGCTCTGCGCGCTGGTGGTGCGGCGCGGGGAGCCGCCGTTCCAGGGCCGGTGGGCGCTGCCCGGCGGTTTCGTCAGGGCGGACGAGGACCTCGCCGAGGCGGCGGCGCGTGAACTCACCGAGGAGACGGGCCTGTGCGCACACGACCCGGTCTCCCCGGCACCCGGGAACGCGGCCCATCTCGAACAGCTCGCCACCTACGGGGATCCCGGGCGCGATCCCCGGATGCGGGTGGTCAGCGTGGCCCATCTGGCGCTCTCGCCCGACCTTCCCGCGCCCCGCGCCGGAGGCGACGCCAACAGCGCACGCTGGGCCCCGGTGGACGCGCTGCTCAACCAGGAGGGCGGTTTCGCCCGCGAGGACGAACAGCCCGCCCAACTCGCCTTCGACCACGCCCGGATCCTCGCGGACGGGGTGGAACGGGCCCGCTCCAAGATCGAGTACTCCTCGCTCGCCACCGCGTTCTGCCCCTCCGAGTTCACCGTCGGTGAGCTGCGCCGGGTGTACGAGGCGGTGTGGGGCGTGGTGCTCGATCCGCGCAACTTCCATCGCAAGGTGACCGGCACTCCGGGATTCCTCGTCCCGTCGGGCGGGACCACCACCCGGCAGGGCGGCAGGCCCGCCCAGTTGTTCCGGGCCGGCGGGGCGACCGTACTCAACCCGCCGATGCTGCGCCCGGAGGTCTGACGGGGCCACGTGCCGGACGTCTGACACCCGGGGGCGCCACCCTGCGCCACAAGTCGGACATGTCGCGTTATCTTGCTGCGGTACCCACCCTGCCGCCGAGCGGTCTCACCTCCCCGCGAGAGAAGCGATGCTCCAGGCCATCGGACTGACCAGCAACCCCCGTCGAGACCTCCCGCCCGCTGTGGACGATCTGACCTTCGAGGCGCGGTCCGGCTCTGTCACGGCGCTTCTCGGCGCCCCCGGCGCGGGCAAGACCACCGCGCTCCGGCTGATGCTCGAACTCGAACCAGGACGCGGGGTCACCTACTTCCGCGGTCGCCCCCTCCACCGGATCGTCCATCCCGCCCGCGAGATCGGGATGCTCCTCGGCGATGTACCGGGCCACCCCGCGCGTTCCGTCAAGGGTCAGCTCCGGATGCTCTGCGCCGCCGCCGGAGTGCCCGCCTCGCGCGCCGACGAACTCCTCGATGTCGTCGGCCTGGGCGGTCTGCGCGACGAACGGCTCGGCTCGCTCTCGCTCGGCATGGACCGCAGACTCGGGCTCGCCTCCGCGCTGTTGGGGGATCCGCACACGCTGCTGCTCGACGCGCCGTCCGCCGATCTGTCACCCCGCGAGAACAGCTGGCTGTTCGGACTGCTGCGCGCGCACGCCGACCACGGCGGCACCGTTCTCTACACCACGCAGGACGCCAAAGAGGCCGCGCGCACCGCCGATCACGTCGTCACGATCGACGAGGGCCGGCTCGTCGCCGACCAGGACGTGGTCGCCTTCGCCCGTACCCGGCTGCGTCCCCGCGTCGCCGTCAGGACTCCGCACGCCGCCCGTCTCGCCGACGCGCTCAGCCGCGAGGCCCGCGCGGGCCGGCGCTCCGTCGAAGTGGTCTCCGAGCCCGGGGTGGGCAGTCTGCTCACCGTCTACGGCAGCAGCTGCCCGGAGATCGGTGAGACCGCCTTCCGTAACGGCGTCCTCGTCCATCAGCTCGCCGACGAGGTCGGCGACACGGGTCCGGCGCCGGTTTCCGCACCCGTGCCCGCGCCTGCCCCCGCCTATGACCACCCCGCCTATGACCACTCCGCCTATGACCCCGACTACGCGTACGGCTGCGAGGACGGCCCCTCTCCGCACCACGACCGCGGTCCGCTTCCGGCGCCGCTCTCGTCCGGGCCGGTACGCAGCCCTCTCCGGCCGCTGCGCTACGAACTCCGCCGTATGTTCGGGATCCGCACCACCGCACTGATCGCCGTCGCTGTCCTCGTCGCGTCCGTGGCCCTCGCCGTGCCGCTGGCCCGGACCGGCAGGACCCCGCTCTCCGGCCTGCTCGCCGCCTGGCCCGCGATCCTGCCCCTGCCGCCCGCGGCCCTCGGCGCGGGGCTGCTCGGGGCGTACTCGTTCGGCGACGAGTTCCGCTACCCCGCACTCGCCGGCGCCCGGGGCACTGTCCCGCGCCGCCTCGGCCTGCTGCTCGCCAAGCTCGTCGTGACGGCGGCGGCGGCCCTCGCGCTCGCGTTCCTGGCCGTGGCCGCCGACGCCGGGGCGCTGCGCCTGGTGTACGGCGCCGATGCCGTGCCCGTGCCCGGCAACTGGTTGGCGCTGAGCGCAGGTTGGGCCGGACTGACCGTCGGCTGCGCCTGGGCGGGGCTACTCGGGGCCGGGGTCTTCCGGGTCACGGCCGCGGGGGTGACGGCGGTCGTCGCCGTACCGACCCTGGTCGTACCGCTGATCCAGCGGGCGCTGGCCGGTCCGTCCACGCGTTCGGTCGCCGGACTCCCGGGCCGGTTGCGAGAGCTGGCCTGGCTGGACTGGCCCCGTCAGGCGGACCACTGGCTGATGGCCACGTTCAGACTCGTCGCCCAACCGGTCGCCGCGGCCCTGACGTTGTCGCTCTCGGCCCTGCTCTGCGCATATCTGCTCACCGGCCTTCGCCGTAGGGCCCGTTGGTGACCACGGAACGACCGGACCGTTCCCCGGTGTTCGCAACTCCCCTGATAACGCCCGCTTCTTTCCGATAAGGCGTCAATCGAGGGGCGAGCGCCGATCACCCTTTCGTGTGCTTTTCACCAAAGACCTCAAGGGTCGCGGAAGCAACGCCGACAAAGGATGCGTGAGTACCCTTGCGCACACCATGATGACCGCCGCCCGTTCCGTCGAGTCCGGCCTCGCCGAGCCGGGTGAACTCGACCGCTACCCCTTCGCGGAGGCGCCCGGCGCCGACCGCGTCGCCGCCCCCGTCTGGGACGGCGCCGACACCGACTTGGGCCGGGTGGGACGACGTACGACGAGCAGCCGCGGCCGCGGGCTGCACGGCCAACTCGTCCAGCAGCTCGGCCAGATGATCGTCTCCGGTGATCTGGGCGCCGACCGGCCGCTCGTACCCGAGGAGATCGGCCAGCGCTTCGAGGTCTCCCGCACGGTGGTGCGGGAGTCGCTGCGCGTGCTGGAGGCCAAGGGCCTGGTGAGCGCCCGCCCCAATGTGGGTACCCGTGTCCGTCCGGTGAGCGACTGGAATCTGCTCGACCCCGACATCATCGAATGGCGCGCTTTCGGGCCGCAGCGCGACGATCAGCGCCGCGAGCTGAGTGAGCTGCGCTGGACGATCGAGCCTCTCGCCGCGCGGCTGGCCGCCGGTCATGGCCGGGCGGATGTCCAGCAGCGGCTCTCCGACATGGTGGGGATCATGAGCCATGCCCTCGCGCAGGGTGATTCGATCACCTTTTCGCGTGCGGACGCCGAATATCACTCCCTGCTGATCCAGCTCGCCGGCAACCGCATGCTGGAGCATCTCTCGGGGATCGTCTCGGCGGCCCTCCAGGTCTCCGGCGGTCCGGTCACCGGATGCGACCGGCCCACCGAGGCGTCGCTCTCCCACCACGCGCGGATCGTCGACGCCCTCGCCGCCGGCGACGCGCACGCCGCCGAATCGGCCATGCGTCAACTGCTCACCGTCCAGCCTGAAGTGGAGCGCGTCGTTCCGGCACCGCGCGAGCACTGAGCGCCGCCGAGGGCCTGGCGTACGGGGATGTACGCGTCGTGTGTCGCCGGACCCGGAGGGTCCGGCGACGCGATTGTGGGGCCCTAAATCCCCCTTCTGGTCATTTTGTCGCAAATGGAGTGTGACTCGGGCCACGTGGAATGGGCGTAACACTCCTGGAGACAGCGCGATGACCTAAGAGGTGACAGCCGAGGAGGGAATACGTCCGCCACGCATGGCGCTGTATTCACCTCTGAGGTCCAAGCCCGCGCCGTCGGCACATCCCCAGCCGACGGTCGTCGGCTCCGGCCCGATCCTGGGCGGGGCCGGAAGCCGTTTCCATCGTTCCGAGAGGTTGTTCGTGTCGGCCAGCACATCCCGTACGCTCCCGCCGGAGATCGCCGAGTCCGAGTCTGTGATGGCGCTCATCGAGCGGGGAAAGGCTGATGGGCAGATCGCCGGCGATGACGTGCGTCGGGCCTTCGAGGCCGACCAGATTCCGCCAACCCAGTGGAAGAATGTTCTGCGCAGCCTCAACCAGATCCTCGAGGAAGAGGGTGTGACGCTGATGGTCAGTGCCGCGGAGTCGCCGAAGCGCACCCGCAAGAGCGTCGCAGCGAAGAGCCCGGTCAAGCGCACCGCCACCAAGACCGTCGCGGCCAAGACGACCACGACGAAGACCGTCGCGGCCGCCACCTCGGCCCCGGCGGCAGAGATCGTGGAAGCCGCGGCCGACGAGGCCGGCGCCCCCGCCAAGAAGGCGGCCGCGAAGAAGACCGTCGCCAAGAAGGCCACGGTCAAGAAGACCGCCGCGAAGAAGACGACGGCCAAGAAGGCCGTCGGCAAGAAGGACTCCGACGAGGCCGCCGACGGCGAAGAGCCCACAGATGAGGTGCAGGGCGGCAAGGGCGAGGAGGAGGAGACCGAGGGCGAGAACAAGGGCTTCGTACTCTCCGACGACGACGAGGACGACGCGCCGGCCCAGCAGGTCGCCGTCGCCGGTGCCACCGCCGACCCGGTCAAGGACTATCTGAAGCAGATCGGCAAGGTCCCGCTCCTCAACGCGGAGCAGGAGGTCGAGCTCGCCAAGCGCATCGAGGCCGGTCTCTTCGCCGAGGACAAGCTGGCCAACTCCGACAAGCTCGCGCCGAAGCTCAAGCGCGAGCTGGAGATCATCGCCGAGGACGGCCGCCGGGCCAAGAACCACCTGCTGGAGGCCAACCTCCGACTGGTGGTCTCGCTGGCCAAGCGCTACACCGGCCGCGGCATGCTCTTCCTGGACCTGATCCAGGAGGGCAACCTCGGTCTGATCCGCGCGGTCGAGAAGTTCGACTACACCAAGGGCTACAAGTTCTCCACGTACGCCACCTGG
The DNA here is from genome assembly GCF_000718095.1 of Streptomyces scopuliridis RB72. Classification (GTDB taxonomy): domain Bacteria; phylum Actinomycetota; class Actinomycetes; order Streptomycetales; family Streptomycetaceae; genus Streptomyces; species Streptomyces scopuliridis. Next base: position 93,113 of record NZ_JOEI01000004.1, read on the forward strand.
TGGATCCGTCAGGCGATCACCCGCGCCATGGCCGACCAGGCCCGCACCATCCGTATCCCGGTGCACATGGTCGAGGTCATCAACAAGCTCGCGCGTGTGCAGCGCCAGATGCTCCAGGACCTGGGCCGCGAGCCCACCCCGGAGGAGCTGGCCAAGGAACTCGACATGACCCCCGAGAAGGTCATCGAGGTCCAGAAGTACGGCCGTGAGCCGATCTCGCTGCACACTCCGCTGGGCGAGGACGGCGACAGCGAGTTCGGAGACCTCATCGAGGACTCCGAGGCGGTCGTCCCGGCCGACGCCGTGAGCTTCACGCTCCTCCAGGAGCAGTTGCACTCGGTGCTCGACACGCTCTCCGAGCGTGAGGCGGGCGTGGTCTCCATGCGCTTCGGTCTCACGGACGGCCAGCCGAAGACGCTGGACGAGATCGGCAAGGTCTACGGCGTGACGCGTGAGCGCATCCGCCAGATCGAGTCCAAGACGATGTCGAAGCTGCGCCACCCTTCGCGTTCGCAGGTTCTGCGCGACTACCTGGACTAGGGCCTGTCTCCAAAGTCCCGCCTGCCCGGCGACGCCCGGCACGCACGTTCGCGGCGTTGTCGGGATCTCCCCAGTACGTCCAGTACTGGGGAGACCCTCCGCCTTGCGATCGCACGCACCAGACGCTGCGGCCTGATCCGCGAAGATCGGCCGGACAGGACCTAGGCCCAGGGGGCGCGCGAAGCACGAGTGAAGGCCCGGATGCCACCGAGGATCCGGGCCTTCGCGCTGCGCGCGGGGGTGCGAGACTCGACCGGTGGGGTGACTCTGGGTAGATCGGAGTCCACCGGAGAGTCAGGAGACTGTATGCGTCGTTCCGTAGCCCGAGTGCTGACCGCCCGAGCGCTGACCGGAGGACTGGCCGTGATCACCGCGGGGGCGGTGCTGCCACTCGTCGCGCCTGTCCCCGCCGCCGCCGATCGGGTGATCGTCGGCGGTCAGGCGGTGCGGATCGCCGACAGCCCTTGGGTCGTGGCTCTGTCCAGCCGTGACCGCTTCGGGGGTACGCGTGCGGGCCAGTTCTGCGGAGGCGTGGTGGTGGCGCCGACGAAAGTGCTGACCGCCGCCCACTGCGTGGGCAAGGACGTCCTCGGGGCGGCCCCGAAGGACGTACCGGACCTCCGCGTCATCGCGGGCCGTGAGCGGCTGCGCGGCTCGGGCGGGCGCGAGATCGCCGTACGGTCCGTTCAGGTGGATCCGGCGTACGAGCCGCGCACCAACGAGTCGGACCTCGCCGTACTGACGCTCTCGCGCGCGCTGCCCGCGGAGTACGCGATCCGGCCCGCGGAGCCGGGAGACCCGGCCGCCGCGCCGGGCACCGACGCGGCGGTCTACGGCTGGGGTGATACCTCGGGCGACGCCGACTACGCTCAGGCGCTGCGCTCCGCGCCTGTGAAGGTGCTGCCGGACTCCAGCTGCGAGCGGGCGTACCCAGGAGGCTCAGGAGACCGCTACGAGGCCTCCACGATGCTCTGTGCGGGCGATCCCCGGGGCGGGCATGACGCGTGCCAGGGGGACAGCGGCGGGCCGCTGGTGGCCAAGGGACGGCTTATCGGGCTGGTGTCCTGGGGGAGCGGCTGCGGGCGCGCGGACAGTCCGGGGGTCTACACCCGGATCACCATGGGCGCGCGGCCCGTCGCCGACGCGGTCGGAGCACGGGCCCCGCGCTGATCGGAGTGCGGGCCCCACGACGACGAGAACGGGCGGTCACCCTGCGGTACAGGGGTGGCCGCCCGTCGGCCGGCTCGGGACCGGCCCCTGGCTCGTCGTGGATGCGAGGTGTCAGTGTTCCTCTTCACCGCCGCCGGCCGGTACGGCCGTCAGTCGGTCGGTCTCATCCTGTATTTCCGCGGCGATCTTCTTGAGTTCCGGCTCGAACTTGCGTCCGTGGTGGGCGCAGAAGAGCAGTTCACCACCGCTGGACAGGAGGACGCGCAGATAGGCCTGGGCGCCGCACCGGTCGCAGCGGTCAGCCGCGGTCAGCGGGCTCGCGGGGGTCAGAACAGTAGTCACGTCGCCTCTTCTCTAGCTCGACGAGCTGTCGTACCAGGGTCAACATCCAACCAGGCCGAAAACGTTCCCGCTCTCGGCTTTTCCTCGAAAGTTTCTTCCGTTGTGGCTGACTGCTGACGGTTGGCGGCGAATGGGCCGTATTGCTCGCGGGGCTTCGCACTACGGGTTTCGCGTTGCTTGACGTTGCTTGTCAGGGGGATCGCCCTCGCCGGCCGGCTTGCCGGTTGTTGATGAGGACGTGCCCGGAGCCTAAATGGTTCATGCCTGGAAGGGAACGTGATGTGTGCTTCACTCCATCGAAGGATCGAACACCTATGCGACCTTGGACTAGCATGAGAATTCGCGAGGGTGGCGTGACAACGGCTCTACCAGGCCTCTGTACCCTCTGACCGGTGACAGACGCCGGGCCTTTACCCCACGGGGGCCCATCTCAAATTCAGCGAGGAGCGAACCGCGTGACCGCCGATACGTCCGTGCCGTCCACTGCGCTGCTGACAGCAGACCGTGACGGCTCCAACTACACCGCGCGGCACCTGCTCGTCCTTGAAGGGCTCGAAGCGGTCCGCAAACGCCCCGGAATGTATATCGGCTCGACCGACAGCCGCGGCCTGATGCACTGCCTCTGGGAGATCATCGACAACTCGGTCGACGAGGCCCTGGGCGGGTACTGCGACCACATCGAGGTGATCCTCCACGAGGACGGCTCGGTCGAGGTCAAGGACAACGGCCGGGGCATCCCCGTCGACGTCGAGCCCAAGACCGGCCTCTCCGGCATCGAGGTCGTGATGACCAAGCTGCACGCCGGCGGAAAGTTCGGCGGCGGCTCGTACGCCGCCTCGGGCGGTCTGCACGGCGTGGGCGCCTCCGTCGTGAACGCCCTCTCCGCCCGGCTGGACGTCGAGGTGGACCGCAACAGCGCCACGCACTCGATCAGCTTCCGGCGCGGTGTCCCCGGGATGTTCACCGAGCAGGGCCCCGACAGCCCCTTCGATCCCGCGAACGGGCTGCGCAAGGGCAAGCGGGTGCCCAAGACCCGTACCGGCACGCGCGTCCGCTACTGGGCCGACCGGCAGATCTTCCTCAAGGACGCCAAGCTCTCCCTGGACACGCTCCACCAGCGTGCCCGGCAGACCGCCTTCCTGGTCCCCGGACTGACGATCGTCGTCAGGGACGAGCGGGGCCTCGGCGAGAGCGAGGGCAACGGCACGATCGAGGAGACGTTCCGGTTCGACGGCGGTATCAGCGAATTCTGTGAATATCTCGCGCAGGACAAGGCCGTCTGCGATGTGCTGCGGCTGACCGGGCAGGGCACCTTCAAGGAGACCGTGCCGGTCCTGGACGACCGGGGGCACATGACTCCCACCGAGGTCACCCGCGAGCTGGGCGTCGATGTCGCCCTGCGCTGGGGCACCGGGTACGACACCACCGTCAAGTCGTTCGTGAACATCATCGCCACCCCCAAGGGCGGCACGCATGTGACCGGATTCGAGCGTTCCCTGACCAAAACGGTCAATGAGGCGCTGCGCTCGGCGAAGATGCTGCGCGTCGCGGAGGACGACGTCGTCAAGGACGACGCCCTGGAGGGCCTCACGGCCGTGGTCACGGTACGGCTCGCCGAGCCGCAGTTCGAGGGCCAGACCAAGGAGGTCCTCGGTACGTCCGCGGCCAACCGGATCGTCGCCAACGTCATCGCCAAGGAGCTCAAGGCGTTCCTGACCTCGACGAAGCGCGACGCCAAGGCGCAGGCCCGCGCCGTGCTGGAGAAGGCCGTCGCCGCCGCCCGTACGCGGATCGCGGCCCGCCAGCACAAGGAGGCGCAGCGCAGGAAGACGGCGCTGGAGTCCTCCTCGCTGCCGGCCAAGCTCGCCGACTGCCGCAGTGACGACGTGGACCGCAGCGAGCTGTTCATCGTGGAGGGCGACTCCGCGCTCGGTACGGCCAAGCTCGCCAGGAACAGCGAGTTCCAGGCGCTGCTGCCGATCCGGGGCAAGATCCTCAACGTCCAGAAGTCATCCGTCTCGGACATGCTCAAGAACGCCGAGTGCGGGGCGATCATCCAGGTCATAGGGGCGGGCTCGGGCCGGACCTTCGACATCGACGCCGCCCGTTACGGCAAGATCGTGCTGCTGGTCGACGCCGATGTCGACGGCGCCCATATCCGCTGCCTGCTGCTCACGCTGTTCCAGCGCTATATGCGGCCGATGGTGGAGGCGGGCCGGGTCTTCGCCGCCGTACCGCCGCTGCACCGGATCGAGCTGGTCCAGCCCAAGAAGGGCCAGGACAAGTACGTCTACACGTACTCGGACAACGAGCTGCGGCAGACGCTGCTGGAGTTCCAGCGCAAGAACGTGCGGTTCAAGGACGCCATCCAGCGCTACAAGGGCCTTGGCGAGATGGACGCCGACCAGCTGGCGGAGACGACGATGGACCCGCGCCACCGCACCCTGCGGCGGATCAACATCGGGGACCTGGAGTCGTCGGAGCAGATCTTCGACCTGCTGATGGGCAATGAGGTGGCTCCTCGCAAGGAGTTCATCACCAGCTCGGCGGCGACACTGGACCGCTCGCGCATCGACGCCTGAGTCGGGACGCCCGGGGCATCCGGGACAACGGCCTCCACCCACGGGTGGAGGCCGTTCCTCCACCCGTGATCAACCCCCGCGCCGATGCTCCGACCTGGTGTTTCTCCGTAGCGTCGAAGTCGTTGAACTTCTTCGTCCCCGGAGGCCCCGATGTCCTCGCTCCTCAATGTGCTGGTGGCCGTCGCGGTGGTCGCCCTGATCGCCGCCCGCCAGTCCAAGCCACAGCGGGTCACCGCCGAAGGGCACCGCTGGCTGGTGATGCCCGTCATCCTGGTCGTGATCGCGCTGGGTGAGCCCGGCCTGCTGGACGCGCGGGAGCCGTCGCTGTCGGCGCTGCTGCTGGGCGTCGAGCTGGTCGTGGGGGTGCTGATGGGCGCCGGCTGGGCCAGGACCAGCCATATCTGGACCGAGCGGGACGGGTCGGTGTGGTCGAAGGGCACGAAGGCCACCGCCAGGGTCTGGATCGCCGGCATCGCCCTGCGGCTGGGGCTCATGGGCGTCGGAGCGCTGATCGGGATCCATCAGGGCAGCGGGGCGCTGCTGCTCGCGCTCGCCGCCTCGGTGCTGGTCCGCAGGGGGCTGCTGGTGTGGCGGGCCCGCGCCGCCCGGCCGTCGTACGGTGACGGCGTAGCCGCCGCACCGTGGAAGGGCCGTGTGTGACTCCCGAGGCCTGGACGAACTGGCCCGCCCGGGAAGCTCTCTCCCGGGCGGGCCGCACCGATGCGCGGCGATGGCTGAACCGGGGCGTACGCGTGCTGGCCCTCGGCGCCCTGCTGTGGTCCACCTTCAGCGAGCGCCATGTGGCCGGCTGGGGCGCGGTCGCGGCCGTCGCGGGCGTACTGCTCACCGGATTCCTCGCCTGGTGCTTCTACCGCACCACGCTGCGCAACGATCTCTGGCCGTCGGTCGGGCTGCTCGTACTGCTGATGGGCGGGGCGGTCGTCGCGCGGCACGGCGGGTTCGAGATCCCGGCCACGGTGCTCTGGTGCGGCTGCGCGGTCGTCGCAATGGAACGGCTGCCGCTCGTCGCCGCGCTGCCCACCACCCTCGTCGCCCTCGGCGGTTTCGCGGCGTACAACCAGGACAGCCGGCTCACCACCACGATCACCACCGCGGGGCTGCTCCTGGCCGGATATGTACTGCGGCTCGACGCGGAGGCGCGTGGCAACGCCCAGCGGCTGCTGGCGCAGGAGCGCGCCGCCCGCGCCGCCGAGGCGGAGTCGGCAGCCCTCGCGGAACGGGCCAGGATCGCCCGGGACATCCATGACGTCCTGGCGCACAGCCTCTCCGCGCAGCTCGTCCATCTGGAGGCGGCCCGGCTGCGGATCGAGCGCGAGCCGCACAGCCCGTTCCGCGACCAGATCCTGGAACGGGTCGTCGCCGCGCGCTCCATGGCACGCGAAGGGCTCGCCGAGACCCGCCAGGCGCTCTCCGCGCTGCGCGGCGAGATGGCGCCCCTCGGCGACTATCTGCGTGAACTGGCCGCGATGGACGGCGCCGAGGTCGAGATCGGCGGCGAGCCGAGGCCACTGCCCGCGGAGGCGTCCCAGACCGTGCGCAGGGTGGTGCAGGAGGCGCTCACCAACGTACGGAAGCACGCCCCGGGCGCGCGGGTGCTGATCCGGCTCACATACGGCGCGGACGAGGTGACGCTGGACGTACGGGACTCCGGCGGGAAGGGCCCGGCACCGGCCGGGCTGGGGGCATCGGGCTCCGGGTACGGTCTGCTGGGGATGAAGGAGCGCGCCGAACTGCTCGGCGGCACTCTGGAGGCGGGTCCCGGAGGCCCGGAAGACCCCGACGAGAAGGGTTTCAGCGTGCGTTTGCGAGTGCCCGCATGACGGCGAGGGTGATCGTCGCCGATGATCAGGCCGTGGTGCGCGAGGGCATTGTGATGCTGCTCGGGCTGCTGCCCGGTATCGAGGTCGTCGGCGCGGCGCGGGACGGCGAGGAGGCCGTGGCCCTCGTGGCCGAACTCGCCCCCGATGTGGTCCTGATGGATCTGCGGATGCCGCGCTGCGACGGCGTGGAGGCCACCCGCCGTATCCGCGCGGAGCACCCGGGCACGCAGGTCGTGGTGCTCACGACATACGCCGACGACGATTCGCTCTTCGCCGCGCTCCGGGCCGGTGCCCGCGGCTATCTCACCAAGGACGCGGGCGGTGAGGAGATCGTGCGGGCCGTCGACGACGTACTGGCGGGGCAGGCCGGGCTGGCGCCCGCCGTACAGCGCCGGCTGCTGGAGCGGGTCACGGCCCCGCCCGCCGCGCCCGCCCCCGCGGAGCTGCCCGACGGGCTCACCGCCCGCGAGGCCGAGGTGCTCTCGCTGGTCGCCGAGGGCCTCTCCAACAAGGAGATCGCGCAGCGGCTGCATATCGGGGCGGCCACGGTGAAGACCCATATCAACAACCTCTTCGCGAAGACCGGTGTGCGCGACCGCGCGCAGGCCGTGCGCTACGCCTATCAGCGCGGGCTCATCCCGCCACCCGGGACAACCATCACCTGATGGAGTGAAGCCGGGGGAGAGAAGAGTCCGGGATCTTCCCACTCTGTCCATCCTTCTTGCACGCGGCCGAAACGGTTCGCCGACAAGGAGAGTTGACCGGTGGAGAAGCAGGAAGGGCGTGCCGCCGCGGCGGTACGGCTCGACGTCCCGTGGTACGAGGCGCTGTCCCCGGACTGGGGCGAGTGGGGCGGTACGGACAGCTCCGCGGCGCCCGCCGCACAGGGCCCCGACTCCCGGGGCGCGACCGAGACCGCCGACATCTACGCCGAGGTCCGGCGCAGCGCGGCCTTCCAGGAGGTGCGCGGTCGTTACCGCCGGTTCGTCATCCCCGCCTCGCTCGCCTTCCTCGGCTGGTACGTGGCGTATGTGGTGGCGGCGACGGCCGCGCCGGAGCTGATGGCCCGGCCGGTCGCGGGCGCGGTGAATGTGGCGATGGTCGCGGGCCTCGGCCAGTTCCTCTCCACCTTCCTGCTGACCTGGGCGTACGCGCGCCATGCCCGGCTCCACCGGGACCGCGCGGCGCTCGAACTGCGCTGGGCCGTGTTCGACCGGCGGACGCGCGGCGCCGAGGGGGACGCGCGGTGAGCGGCGACCACCAGCCCCTGGCGCTGCTGCTGTTCAGCGCGTTCGTCGCGGTCACGCTGGGGATCACCACCTGGGTGAGCCGCCGCAGGCAGGGTTCCGCCGAGGAGTTCTACGCGGGCGGCCGGCTCTTCTCGCCCATGGAGAACGGATTCGCCATCGCCGGGGATTACATGTCCGCGGCCTCCTTCCTCGGGATCTCGGGCCTGATCGCCCTGTTCGGCTACGACGGCATGCTCTACTCCGTCGGCTTCCTCGTCGCCTGGCTGGTCGTGCTGTTCCTGGTGGCCGAACTCGTCCGTAACGTCGGGCGGTTCACCCTCGCCGATGTGGTCGCGGCCCGGATGCGTGAACGTCCCGTACGGATCGCCGCGGGCACCTCCTCGGTCACCGTCTCCGTGCTCTATCTGGTCGCGCAGATGGTCGGCGCGGGCAGCCTCGTCGCGCTGCTGCTCGGCGGCACCAGCGGTGCGGCGCGCACCTGGACCGTGATCGGCGTGGGCGCGCTGATGGTCATCCATGTCTCGCTCGGCGGTATGCGCGCCACCACCTGGATCCAGATCGTCAAGGCCGTCCTGCTGATGGCCGGCGCGATCGCGCTGACCGTGCTCGTCCTGGTCCGGTTCCACGGAAACGTCAACGAGCTGCTGAACACCGCAGCGGAACAGAGCGGCCACGGCAGGGAATTCCTCGCGCCGGGACTGCGGTACGGCGGGGACTGGACCGCCCGGATCGACTTCATCAGCCTCGGGCTGGCGCTCGTCCTCGGCACGGCCGGACTGCCGCACATCCTGTCGCGCTTCTACACCGTGCCGACCGCGCTCGCCGCCCGCCGCTCGGTCATCTGGTCCATCGGGCTGATCGGCGGCTTCTATCTGATGACGATCGTGCTCGGGTTCGGCGCGGCGGCGCTGGTCGGCACGGACGCGGTACGTGCCTCCAACGCGGCCGGGAACACCGCGGTCCCGCTGCTCGCCCTCGACCTCGGCGGCGGGGCGGGATCGACCGGCGGGACGGTGCTCTTCGCGGTGGTCGCGGCGATCGCCTTCGCGACCATCCTCGCCGTCGTCGCGGGCATCACGCTCGCCTCCTCGGCCTCCGTCGCCCATGATCTCTACGCCTCGCTCAAGCGTGCGCACACCGAGCGGCGAGGTGAAGTCGCCGTGGCACGGCTGGCGGCGGCCGGGATCGGCGCGGTGGCGATCGCGCTCAGTCTGCTGGCCCGGAACCTGAACGTGGCCTTCCTGGTCGGGCTCGCCTTCGCGGTCGCGGCCTCCGCCAATCTGCCCGTGCTGCTCTACTCGCTGTTCTGGCGGAACTTCACCACGCGCGGCGCGGTCTGGTCGGTGTACGGCGGGCTGATCCCGGCGGTCCTGCTGGTGGTGGTCTCGCCGGTGGTCTCGGGGAGCCCCGAATCGATCCTGCCCGGCGTCGACTTCGCGTACTTCCCGCTCCAGAACCCGGGGGTGGTCTCCATTCCGCTGGGCTTCCTCGCGGGCTGGTTCGGTACGGTCACCTCCACCGAGCCGCCGGACGAGGCGAGGCACGCGGAGACCGAGGTCAGATCGCTGACCGGGGCGGGAGCGGTCTGAGGCAGGGGACACGGACACGGGCGCCGAAGCAGGGGAGTGTCCCTCAGCCGCTCGTCGCCCAGGCGTAGCGGTGCTCCGGACGCCCCGTCTCCCCGTACCGCAGCGTGAGCCGTACCCGCCCGGCCCGCTCCAGCAGCTTGAGATAGCGCTGCGCGGTCTGCCGGCTCATCCCCGCGCGCTCCGCGATCTCCTGCGCCGAGAGCGGTCCGTCGGCGCCCATCAGCACCCTGCGCACCACCTCAGCGGTGGTGGGGGAGTGGCCCTTGGGGAGCGCAGGGGCGCTCGCGGCGGAGAGCGCCCCGAACATCCGGTCCACCTCCGACTGTTCCGCCTCGCCGCCGCCCTCCAGGGTGCGGCGCAGCGTCGCGTACGCCTCCAGCTTGGCCCGTAGCCCGGCGAAGTTGAACGGTTTGACCAGGTACTGGAGCGCGCCGTGGCGCATCGCGGACTGGACGGTGGCGACATCGCGCGCCGCCGTCACCATGATCACGTCGGTCTGATGGCCGAGCCGCCGCAACTCCTGTACCACCGCGAGCCCGTTCTCGTCCGGCAGATAGTGGTCGAGGAGGATGAGATCGACGGGGTGTTCGGCGAGCCGGTCGAGGGCCTCGGCGGCCGTGTGCGCCTGGGCCACCACCCGGAAGCCCGCGACCTTGGCCACATAGGCCGTATTGATCCGCGCGACCCGGACGTCGTCGTCCACGACCAGTACGTCGATCATCGTGTCTCCCCTGCCGTGGCCTGCTCGCGGGCCGTCCCGGGTGGCGCCCCGGACTCCGTGGTCGCGTCCGGTTCCATGCTCCCGCCCGGTTCCGCTTCCGTCAGCGCCTCCGGCAGGACGACCGTGAACTCCGCGCCGCCGTGCGCCGCCGCGCCGACCCGTGCGCTGCCGCCCTGCCGCTCGGCGAGCCTGCGCACCAGGGCCAGCCCCAGGCCGCGTTTGCCGTGGGCCGGTGGTTCCTTGGTCGACCAGCCCTCGGAGAAGACCAGTTCGCGCTGGTCGGCCGGGACGCCGGGGCCGCTGTCGGAGATCACGAGCACGACCGTACGGCCTTCGGCGCGCAGTTCCACCTCGATCCGCGGGTCCTCGGAGCCGGCCGCCGCGTCCAGCGCGTTGTCGACGAGGTTGCCGACGACCGTGACCAGGCCCTGCGGGTCGATCAGCCGGTCCGGCAGCAGCGTGCCGGTGGAGAGCCGCAGCGAGACGCCCCGCTCCGCCGCGACCGTGGCCTTGCCGACCAGCAGCGCGGCCGGCAGCGGATCATGGATCCGCTCGGTGATCTGTTCGGCGGTGGCCCGGTGCACCCCGACGACCTCGGTGACGAACTCCACCGCCTCCTCGTGCATCTCCAGCTCCAGGAGTCCCAGCAGCGTATGCATCCGGTTCGCGTGCTCGTGGTCCTGGGCGCGCAGGGCGTCGATCAGCCCCTTGGTGGCGTCCAGCTCCCGGCCGAGCCGCTCCAGCTCCGTACGGTCGCGGAGGGTCACGACGGCCCCTCCGTCGTCCGTGGGCATCCGGTTGGCGACCAGGACGCGGCTGCCCTGGACGGCCAGCAGATCCTCGCCGACCACCCGCCCCGCCAGCACCTCGGTGGTGCGCCCGGCGCCGAGCACCTCGTCCAGCGGCTGTCCGGTGGCGTCGGGGCCGAGCCCCAGCAGCCGCTGCGCCTCGTCGTTCATCAGCCGGATCCGGCCGCTCCCGTCCAGCGCCACGACGCCTTCCCGCAGGCTGTGCAGCATGGCCTCGCGCTCGGTGAGCAGCGCCGAGATATCGGAGAAGGCCAGGTCATGGGTCTGCCGCTGGAGACGCCTGGAGATCAGATAGGCGGCGAGCGCCCCGGCGGCCAACGCGCCGCCCGCGTACGCGAGCAGCCCGGGGATCGCGGCCAGGAACCGGTCGCGGACGCTGTCGTACGCGATACCGACCGAGACGGCTCCGACGATCCGCCCGCTCTCGTCGCGCAGCGGCACCTTGCCCCGGGCGGACCGGCCGAGCGTGCCGTTGTCCAGCTCCATGACGTCCTTGCCCGCGAGGGCGTCGCTGGGGTCGGTGGAGACGACCCTGCCGATCTCGTCCAGGTCGGTGTGCGACCAGCGCACCCCGCGTCTGTCCATGATCACCACATACTCGGCGCCGGTGGACTGCCGGATGCGCTCGGCCTCGGCCTGTACGGGGCCGTCGGCCGTCGGATCCGTGGCCACGAGATCGGCGGCCACATCCGTGGAGGCCGTGGTCTCGGCGATCGCCAGCGCGCGGCGCATCGCCTGGTCGTCCAGCTCGGCGCTGAAGGGCGCGAGGAAGAGGCCCGTGGCCAGCACGGTGACGCCCGCGGCGATGGCGAGCTGCATCAGCAGCACCTGCGAGAAGACCCGGCGTGGCCAGCCGAATCGCCGTCGTCTGCCCGCGGTGCTCAGTGCGGCGTTCATATGTACGAACGGTAGAGGGCCGGACGCCCTTTTCGAAACTTCCACATTGACGCAAATGACTTGCGTAATTTGCGGTGCACTTACGGTTCCCTGCTGAGCGGCCGGAAAGCGGCGCGTGAGGCACACGGGCGGCCAACTCGGGTGGGGAACCGGGTGATTTGGTTCTGTCCGGGCGGTGGACGCACTCGCATTTCTCTGCAACTCTCTGACCGCAAAACGCAAAAGACTCTGTTCAGCAGTGCAGAAATGCCTGTCCTACAGGTACGCAGCCAGAGCCGCGCCCTCGTCGCCCCCGCGCCGAGGCCGAAGATCGGGGATCCATGAGATCGCTACGCCGGAGATGGCGGGTCCTCTCCGCCGCCATAGCCACCAGTCTTTTGATGATCGGCTGGCCGTCGATGACCGCTGCGGCGGCCGACGGTCCCAACATCGCCGCGGGGCGGACCGCGGCGGCGAGCGCGACATCGGGCGACGGGACCGCCCGGAACGTGACGGACGGGGATCAGTCCACGTACTGGGAGGGCGACGGCAAGAAGTTCCCCCAGTGGGTGCAGACCGACCTGGGGTCGAGCAAGCGCGTCGACCAGGTGGTGCTGAAGCTCCCCGCAGGGTGGGAGTCCCGGAAGCAGACGCTCTCCCTCCAGGGCAGCGCGGACGGCACCAGCTTCTCGACGCTGAAGTCCTCCGCCACGTACAGCTTCAGGAAGGGCGCGGGCAACAAGGTCACCGTGTCGTTCCCGGCCACCAAGGCACGCTTCGTACGGGCGAACATCACGGGCAACACGGCGGGGAAGAAGGCCCAGCTCTCCGAGCTGGAGGTGCACACCGCCGCTGCGGCGTCCGTCAATCTCGCCCTCGGCAGGACGCTCACGGCGAGCAGCTTCACCGAGGTCTACGGGCCGGGCAACGCCAATGACGGCAACAAGGCCAGCTACTGGGAGAGCAGGAACAACGCCTTCCCGCAGTGGATCCAGGCCGACCTCGGCTCCTCGGTCCGCGTCAACCAGGTGGTGCTGCGGCTGCCGGACGGCTGGGGCGCCAGGGATCAGACGCTGAAGATCCAGGGGAGCGAGAACAACTCCGCCTTCACCGATCTGACCGCGTCCAAGGCGTACACCTTCAACGCCGCGGGCGGCCAGGCGGTGACGATCCCCTTCGACGCCGTCACCACGCGCTATGTCCGCGTGCTGATCACGGCCAACACCGGCCAGCCCGGCGGCCAGCTCTCCGAACTGGAGATCTACGGCCCCGAGACCGGTGACACCCAGGCGCCCACCGCGCCCACGGAGCTGGCCTACACCGAGCCGGTCACCGGTCAGATCAAGCTGACCTGGAAGGCGTCCACCGACAACACGGGCGTGACCGGCTACGACATCTACGCCAACAACGAGCTGCGCACCAGCGTCGCCGGCGATGTCACGACGTTCACCGACACCCAGCCCACCGGTACGACCGTCGCGTACTACGTACGGGCCAAGGACGCCGCCGGAAACGTCTCGGGCAACAGCAACACCGTCACCCGCCAGGGCGACAGCGGTGACACGCAGGCGCCCACCACCCCCGCCAACCTCGCCTTCACCGAGCCGTCCTCCGGCCAGATCAAGCTGACCTGGGGCGCCTCGACGGACAACACGGGCGTGACGGGGTACGAGATCTACGCCAACAACGCGCTGCGCCAGACCGTGGCCGGCGATGTCACCACGTACACGGACACCCAGCCCGTCGGCACGACCGTCTCGTACTACGTACGGGCCAAGGACGCGGCGGGCAACCGCTCCGGCAACAGCAACACGGTCACCAGGAACGGCAGCAGCGGATCGGCGTCGAACCTCGCCGTCGGCAAGCCGATCAGCGCGTCCTCCGTGATCCACACCTTCGTCGCGGAGAACGCCAACGACAACAGCGTCACCACTTACTGGGAGGGCGCGGGCGGCAGCTACCCCAACACGCTCACGGTGAAACTGGGCGCCAACGCGGACACCCAGAGCGTGGTCGTCAAGCTCAACCCGGACAGCAGCTGGGGAGCGCGGACGCAGAACATCCAGGTCCTGGGACGTGAGCAGAGCGCCTCGGGTCTCACCAGCCTGGTGGCGGCCAAGGACTACGCGTTCAGCCCGGCGAGCGGGAACGCGGTGACCATCCCGGTCAGCGCGCGCGTCGCCGACGTCCAGCTGAAGTTCACCTCCAACACCGGCTCCGGCGCGGGGCAGGTGGCGGAGTTCCAGGTGCTCGGCGAGCCGGCGCCCAACCCGGACCTCCAGGTCACGGCGGTCAGTGCGGCCCCCGCGGCGCCGGTCGAGTCCGACCCGATCACCCTGTCGGCGACCGTACGCAACTCCGGGGCTGTCGCCGCACCGGCCAGCACGGTCGAGTTCCAGCTCGGCGGCAGCAAGGCGGCCACCGCTTCGGTGGGCGCCCTGGCGGCCGGGGCCTCGGCCACCGTCACGGCGGACATCGGCCCGCGCGACGCCGGTTCGTACCAGCTCGGCGCGGTCGCGGACCCGGCCAATCTGATCATCGAACAGAACGAGACCAACAACTCCTACACCAGCCCCACCGCGCTGGTGGTGAGGCCGGTCTCCAGCTCGGACCTGGTCGCCGCGACCGTCTCCACCTCACCGTCCTCGCCCTCGGCCGGGGACACCGTCACCTTCTCGGTGGCGGTCAAGAACCAGGGCACGGTGGCCTCCGCGGCCGGCGCCCATGGCATCACGCTCTCGCTGCTCGACTCCAAGGGCGCCACGGTCAAGACCCTGACCGGCGCGTATAACGGCACCATCGCCGCCGGGGCGACCACCCCGCCGGTCGGCCTCGGCACCTGGGCGGCGGCCAACGGCTCGTACACCGTGAAGGTCGTCCTCGCCGACGACGCCAACGAACTGCCGGTGAAGCGCGCGAACAACACCAGCACACAGCCGCTGTTCGTCGGGCGCGGCGCCAATATGCCGTACGACATGTACGAGGCGGAGGACGGCACGACGGGCGGCGGCGCACAGGTCGTCGGCCCGAACAGGACTGTCGGCGATGTCGCGGGCGAGGCGTCGGGCCGTAAGGCCGTCACGCTCAACAACACCGGCAACTACGTCGAGTTCACCACCAGGGCCAGTACGAACACGCTGGTCACGCGGTTCTCGATACCGGACTCGGCGGGCGGCGGTGGCATCAACTCCACCCTGAACATCTATGTCGACGGCACGTTCCTCAAGGCGATCGACCTCACCTCCAAGTACGCGTGGCTGTACGGAGCGGAGACCGGCCCCGGCAACTCGCCCGGCTCCGGCGCGCCCCGGCACATCTACGACGAGGCGAACGTCATGCTGGGCAAGACCGTCCAGGCGGGCAGCAAGATCAGGCTCCAGAAGGACGCGGCCAACACCTCCACCTACGCGATCGACTTCATCAACCTGGAGCAGGTCACGCAGATCGCCAACCCGGACCCGGCCACGTACACCGTGCCGGCCGGATTCACCCACCAGGACGTGCAGAACGCCCTGGACCGGGTGCGGATGGACACCACGGGGAAGCTGGTCGGCGTCTATCTGCTGCCCGGTGACTACCAGACGTCCAGCAAGTTCCAGGTGTACGGGAAGCCGGTGAAGGTCGTCGGCGCCGGTCCCTGGTACACCAGGTTCCATGCCCCGGCGGCGCAGGAGAACACCGATATCGGCTTCCGCGCGGAGGCCGCGGCGAAGGGCTCGTCCTTCACCGGCTTCGCGTACTTCGGCAACTACACCTCGCGTATCGACGGTCCGGGCAAGGTGTTCGACTTCTCGAATGTCTCCGACATCGTGATCGACAACATCTGGAACGAGCACATGGTCTGCCTCTACTGGGGCGCCAACACGGACAGCATCACGATCAAGAACTCCCGGATCCGCAACATGTTCGCCGACGGCATCAACATGACCAACGGCAGCACGGACAACCATGTCGTCAACAACGATGCGCGGGCCACGGGCGACGACAGCTTCGCGCTGTTCTCGGCGATCGACGCCGGGGGCTCGGACATGAAGAACAACGTCTACGAGAACCTGACCTCGATCCTCACCTGGCGAGCGGCGGGTGTGGCCGTCTACGGCGGCTACAACAACACCTTCCGCAACATCCATATCGCGGACACGCTCGTGTACTCGGGCATCACGGTCAGCTCGCTGGACTTCGGATATCCGATGAACGGCTTCGGGACCGATCCGACGACGATCGAGAACGTGTCGATCGTCCGGGCCGGCGGCCACTTCTGGGGAGCGCAGACCTTCCCGGGGATCTGGCTGTTCTCGGCGTCCAAGGTGTTCCAGGGGATCCGGATCAACAATGTCGACATCGTCGATCCGACCTACAGCGGCATCATGTTCCAGACCAACTACGTGGGCGGTCAGCCGCAGTTCCCGATCAAGGACACCATCCTCAGCGACATCTCGATCTCCGGGGCGCGCAAGAGCGGTGACGCGTTCGACGCCAAGTCCGGCTTCGGGCTGTGGGCCAACGAGATGCCGGAGGCGGGTCAGGGCCCGGCCGTCGGTGAGGTCACCTTCAACGGTCTGACGCTCAACAACAACGCCCTGGACGTGAAGAACACCACGCCCAACTTCAAGATCAACATCAACCCGTAGGAGGGGGCGCAGGGCCCCGCGGGCCGTAGTGTGGTGCCGGCCGGTCGTCTCCGGCCGGCACCTCGCTCCACCGGCCCCTTTACGCCCGGATTACGCTCTCAAGCAAGTAGCTTGCATCCCTTGCGATAGTCTTGCGTGTATGACGCGACGACTTGCTCAGGTGGCGAAGAAGGTTGGGGTCAGCGAGGCCACGGTCAGCCGGGTACTCAATGGCAAGCCCGGGGTCTCGCAGGCCACGCGCCAGTCGGTGCTGACCGCGCTGGACGTCCTGGGCTACGAGCGGCCGACGCAGCTGCGCGGCGAGCGCGCCCGGCTCGTCGGTCTGGTGCTGCCGGAGTTGCAGAACCCCATCTTCCCGGCGTTCGCCGAAGTGATCGGCGGGGCGCTGGCCCAGCAAGGACTGACGCCTGTGCTGTGCACGCAGACGAAGGGCGGCGTCTCCGAGGCGGACTATGTGGAACTGCTGCTTCAGCAGCAGGTCTCCGGGGTGGTCTTCGCCGGCGGGCTGTTCGCACAGGCGGACGCCCCGCACGACCACTACCGGCTGCTCGCCGAGCGCAAGATCCCGGTCGTCCTGATCAACGCGCCGATCGAGAATCTCGACTTCCCCTGTATCTCCTGCGACGACGCCGTGGCCGTCGAGCAGGCGTGGCGCCATCTCGCCTCGCTCGGCCACGAGCGCATCGGTCTCGTCCTCGGCCCGTCGGACCATGTGCCCTCCCGGCGCAAGCTCGCGGCGGCGCTGGCGGCGGCGAAGGCGGCCCGGGTGAAGCTTCCCGACGAGTGCGTCGAGCGGACCATGTTCTCGCTGGAGGGCGGGCACGCGGCGGCGTCCCGGCTGCTGGACCGGGGGGTCACGGGCATCATCTGCGCGAGCGACCCGCTGGCGCTCGGTGCGGTACGGGCCGCCCGCAGGCGGGGTCTCGACGTACCGCGCGAGGTGTCCGTCGTCGGCTTCGACGACTCCGCTTTCATGAACTGCACCGAGCCGCCGCTGACCACCGTCCGGCAGCCCATCGAGGCCATGGGACGGGCGGCCGTCGAGATGCTGAGCGCCCAGATCCAGGGCGGCGCGGTGCCGCCCGGTGAGCTGCTGTTCGAGCCGGAGCTGGTGGTACGAGGTTCCACGGCGCAGGCCCCGCGCGCCTGACGGGCGGGCACGTCGGGCGGCACGACAGCACGACAGCACGACGGCAGGCAGGATCCGGGCCCCGCACGCGAACAGCGTGCGGGGCCCGCCGCGTTGCGGGGCCGTTCCGCATACAGATGACCGGACATGCGCACCAACTGTCAAGTATTTGCGAAATCGGGGCGACATATTGCGGACATCCGTAGTTGGTGGTTGAGTGAGCGCCGCCACACAGCGAGCAGCTGTGGGTTTCCCACGCTCCTGCCCAAGAGGGGTCCCACCGATGAGAAGTTCCGGGTTCCGCCGCACCTGCACCGCCGCCATAGCCTCCGCGCTCGCCCTCACTGGTCTGGCCGCGTGCGGCTCGGGCGGTGAGGACACCGCCGGGGGCAAGACGCGTATCACCGTGAACTGCATGCCGCCGAAGAGCGCCAAGATCGACCGGCAGAACTTCGAGGACGACATCAAGACGTTCGAGAAGGCCAACCCGGACATCGACGTCGTCGGCCACGACGCCTTCCCCTGCCAGGACCCGAAGACCTTCGACGCGAAGCTCGCCGGCGGTCAGATGGAGGACGTCTTCTACACGTACTTCACGGACGCCACGCACGTCGTCGACATCAACCAGGCGGCGGACATCACCTCGTACGTGAAGGAGATGAAGGGCTACAGCGACATCCAGCAGTCGCTGCGCGACGTCTACACCGTCGACGGCAAGGTCTACGGCGTCCCGCGCACGAACTACTCGATGGGCCTCCTCTACAACAAGAAGCTCTTCCAGCAGGCCGGCCTCGACCCCGCCAAGCCGCCGGCCACCTGGGAAGAGGTCCGCGCCGCCGCCAAGAAGATCGCGGGACTCGGCAAGGGCTATGTGGGATACGCCGATTACAGCGCGCAGAACCAGGGCGGCTGGCACTTCACCGCCGAGATCTACTCGCAGGGCGGCGATGTCGTCACGGCAGACGGCAAGAAGGGGAGCGTCGACACCCCCGAGGGCAAGGCCGTCCTGCAGAACCTCAAGGACATGCGCTGGACCGACAACTCCATGGGGACCAAGCAGCTCCTGATCCTCAACGACGTCCAGCAGATGATGGGCTCCGGCAAGCTCGGCATGTACATCTCCGCGCCGGACAACGTGCCGATCCTGGTCAAGGAGAAGGGCGGCAAGTACGAGGACCTCGCGCTCGCCCCGATGCCCGGCGGCAAGGGCACGCTCATCGGCGGCGACGGCTACATGTTCAGCAAGAAGGCCTCGCCCGAGCAGATCAGGGCCGGCCTGAAGTGGCTGGAGTTCCAGACGAACGCCCCGGGCACCGGGCTCAACAACTGGAAGCGCGCCGCCGATCTGAAGGCCCCCGTCGGTCTCCCCGAGCCCCGGCTGTGGACCGGCGCCACGGACGCCAAGGACCAGGAGCTCAAGAAGCAGTACGCCAACGTCCCGGTCGAGAACTACCAGGCGTTCCTGGACGGCAGCCAGCAGCTCACCGCGAAGCTGGAGCCGCCGAAGGCTCAGCAGATCTACTCGGTCCTCGACGGAGCGGTCTCCTCGGTCCTCACCAAGAAGGACGCCGACATCGACGGTCTCCTGAAGGACGCGCAGTCCAAGATCGACGGAATCCTGGCGCGAGGCTGACGCGTCGATGAAGACTGCCCAGGCCCCCCACCGGTCCGCCGCCGCGCCGCCCGCCACCCCGGGGCCGCGCCCGGCGGGCCGCGCCGCCGCGGCCCCTCTCCGCCGCAGGCTGTCCCATCAGGCGCGCGCCTACGGGTTCCTGCTCGGCGGCCTCATCTGCTTCGCGCTGTTCTCCTGGTACCCGGCGATCCGCGCGGTGATCATCGCCTTCCAGAAGTACACCCCCGGATCGGCTCCGGAGTGGGTCGGGACCGCCAACTTCACCCATGTCTTCGACGACCCCGAGTTCGGGGCGGCCTGGCGCAACACGCTCACCTTCACCCTGATCGCCCTGCTCATCGGCTTCGCGGTCCCGTTCGTGATGGCGCTCGTCCTCAACGAACTGCGCCACGCGAAGGCGTTCTTCCGGGTGGTCGTCTATCTCCCGGTGATGATCCCGCCGGTGGTCAGCGCCCTGCTGTGGAAGTGGTTCTACGACCCGGGCGCCGGTCTCGCCAACGAGGCGCTGCGCTTCCTCCACCTGCCCACCTCGAACTGGACCAACGGCGCGGACACCGCGCTCCTCTCCCTCGTCATCGTCGCGACCTGGGCGAACATGGGCGGCACGGTCCTGATCTATCTCGCCGCGCTCCAGGGCATCCCGGGGGAGCTGTACGAGGCCGCGGAGCTGGACGGCGCCAACATCTGGCAGCGCGTGCGCCATGTGACCGTCCCGCAGACCCGCTTCATCATCCTGATGCTGATGCTGCTCCAGATCATCGCCACGATGCAGGTGTTCACGGAGCCCTTCGTGATCACCGGCGGCGGACCGGAGAACTCCACCGTCACGATCCTCTATCTCATCTACAAGTACGCGTTCCTCTACAACGACTTCGGCGGGGCCTGCGCCCTGAGCGTGATGCTGCTGATCGTGCTCAGCCTCTTCTCCGCCCTCTATCTGCGGCTCACCCGCACCGACGACTGAGAGAGGAGCGCGGCGCATGATCCGACGTACCCCGGCCGTAGGCACCCCCGCTGTACGCACCCCGGCCGTACGCACCCTCGTCTCCCCGCTCGCGCTCGCGAGCACCCGGGGCAGGACGCTCTACTGGATCGTCTTCGGCGGTGTCGTCCTCGCGTTCGTCCTGGCCTTCCTGTTCCCCGTGTACTGGATGGCCTCCGGGGCCATGAAGTCCCCGGACGAACTGGTGCGGACGCCGCCGACGCTGGTTCCCGGCACCTGGCATCTCAGCGCCTACACCGATGCCTGGGACCTGATGCAGCTGCCCACGCATCTGTGGAACACCGTGGTCCAGGCCACCGGTGCCTGGGTCCTCCAGCTCGTCTTCTGTACGGCGGCGGCCTACGCCCTGTCGAAACTGAGGCCGGCGTTCGGGAAGGTGATCCTGGGCGGCATCCTCGCCACCCTGATGGTCCCCGCCCAGGCGCTGCTCGTACCGAAGTACCTGACCATCGCCGATCTGCCGCTGATCCACACCAGCCTGCTCAACGACCCGCTGGGGATCTGGCTGCCGGCCGTGGCCAACGCGTTCAACCTCTATCTGCTGAAGCGGTTCTTCGACCAGATCCCGCGCGATGTGCTGGAGGCGGCGGAGATCGACGGCGCGGGAAAGCTCCGTACCCTCTGGTCGATCCTGCTGCCCATGTCACGGCCGGTGCTCGGCGTGGTCTCCATCTTCGCGCTGGTCGCCGTCTGGCAGGACTTCCTCTGGCCGCTGATGGTCTTCTCGGACACCGGCAAACAACCCATCAGCGTCGCGCTGGTCCAGCTGTCGCAGAACATCCCGCTGTCGGTACTCATCGCCGCCATGGTGATCGCCAGTATCCCGATGGTCCTGATGTTCCTGGTGTTCCAGCGCCACATCATCGCCGGCATCAGCACCGGCAGCACCAAGGGCTGACCAGGACCCCAGGGCCGAACATCGTGAAAGGAAGTCGTATGGAAGGCAGCCCTCTGGCGCCCGCCGACACGCATTGGTGGCGGGACGCCGCCATCTACCAGATCTATGTACGCAGCTTCGCCGACGGTGACGGAGACGGCACCGGAGATCTCGCGGGCGTACGGGCGAGGCTGCCGTATCTCGTGCAGCTCGGGGTGGACGCCATCTGGTTCACCCCCTGGTATCTCTCGCCCCTCGCCGACGGCGGCTATGACGTGGCGGACTACCGCGCCATCGACCCCGCCTTCGGCACCCTCGCCGAGGCCGAGAAGCTCATCGCCGAGGCGCGTGAACTGGGTATCCGTACGATCATCGACGTCGTCCCCAACCATGTCTCCGACCAGCACGCCTGGTTCAAGGCCGCGCTGGCCGCCGGCTCCGGCAGCCCCGAGCGCGAACTGTTCCACTTCAGACCCGGGCGCGGCGAGAACGGTGAGATCCCGCCGAACGACTGGATCTCCGAATTCGGCGGCACGCCCTGGACCCGGCTGGACGACGGCGAGTGGTACCTCCATCTCTTCGCCACCGAGCAGCCCGACCTCAACTGGGCCCATCCCGCGGTGCGCCGGGAGCACGAGGACGTGCTGCGCTTCTGGTTCGAGCGGGGCGTCGCGGGCGTACGGATCGACTCGGCCGCGCTGCTCGCCAAGGACCCGGCGCTGCCGGACTTCACCGCGGGCCGCGACCCGCATCCCTATGTCGACCTCGATGAACTGCACGACATCTACCGCTCCTGGCGCGCCATCGCCGATGAGTACGACGCCATCTTCGTCGGCGAGGTCTGGCTGCCCGACACCGAGCGGTTCGTGCGCTATCTGCGCCCGGACGAGCTGCACACGGCGTTCAACTTCACCTTCCTGGCCTGTCCCTGGGACGCGGATCTGCTGCGGACCGCGATCGACGAGACGGTCGCCGAGCACGCGCCCGTCGGCGCCCCGGCCACCTGGGTGCTCTGCAACCACGATGTGACCCGCACGGTCACCCGGTACGGGCGGGAGGCCAGCGGCTTCGACTTCGCGGCCAAGGCGTTCGGCACCCCGACGGACACGGAACTCGGCACCCGTCGGGCGCGCGCCGCCGCGCTGCTCTCGCTGGCGCTCCCCGGCGCCGTCTACCTCTACCAGGGCGAGGAACTGGGGCTGCCCGAGGCGGAGATACCGCGCGACCGGATCCAGGACCCGATGCACTTCCGCTCCGGCGGCACGGACCCGGGGCGTGACGGCTGCCGGGTGCCACTGCCCTGGACGGCGGACGCGCCGTACGCGGGGTTCGGCTCGGAGACCGAACCGTGGCTGCCGCAGCCGGAGTCATGGGCCTCGTACGCCGCGGATCTCCAGGGCACCGATCCGGCGTCGATGCTCGCCCTCTACCGCGAGGCCCTGCGGCTGCGCCGTACGGAACAGGGCTTCGGGGACGGGCCGATGAGCTGGCTGGAGGCCGCTCCCGGGGTGCTGTCCTTCGCCCGTACCGACGGTCTGGTCTGTGTCGTCAACCTCGCGGAGGAACCGGCGGAACTCCCCGCCCACACACGTGTCCTGCTCACCAGCGGCCCGTTGGACGACGGGCGCCTCCCCAGGGACACGGCGGCCTGGCTGCGGAGCTGAGTCGCCAGGCACCCGCCATGGCCGTGCCGTAATGCCTCCGTCAAGGCCCCCCGTCCGCTCCGTTCGGATCCGTCCCGCTCAGGGCAGATCCCTGGGCGGACGGGGGCCGTTGTACCGGCCGCTCGGCCGCATCCGCAGCGGCCGTTCCCCGTACTCCTCGATGGCGTGCGCGATCCACCCCGCCGTACGGGCGACCGCGAAGACCGTCTCGCCCGCCTCGGCCGGCATGCCGGCGGTCACCGACAGCGCCGCCAGCGCCAGATCGACATTGGCGTGCAGCGTCACATGGCGGGCGGTGGTCGCCTCCACCTCGCGCGCCGCCGCCAGCACGGGACCCGCGCCCGGCAGCTCGGCCAGTACGGTGAACAGCGCCTCGGCGCGCGGGTCCCGGCCCGGATAGAGGCGGTGGCCGAGCCCCGGCACCCGGCGGCCGGCCCGCAGATGGTCCGCCACCACGGCCGCCGCGCTGCCCCGCTCCAGTACGTCGGTCAGCATCCGGTGGGCGAGGCCGCTGGCCGCGCCGTGCAGCGGTCCCTCCAGCACGCCGAGCCCCGCCGACACCACGGCATAGGGGTGCGCGCGGGCGGACGCGGCGACCCGGACGGCGAGCGTGGAAGCCGCCAGATCGTGGTCGATGAGCAGCGAAAGGGCCATGTCCAGGGCGCGTACGCCCGGTTCACCCGCCTCGCGCGCGGTCAGCCGCGACCACAGCCGGCGGGCCAGCAGACCGTCACCGTCCCGGGGCGGGCCGGCCGCGGGCAGCGCGTCCACGAGCGTCGGGATGAGCGTACGGGCGGTGGCCAGCACGGCGTCCCGCGAGAGGTCGAAGCGCAGCGGATCGGCGACCGACGCCGCGATCGCCGCCACCCGCAGCCGGTCGGTCGGGCCGCTGTGCGCGGGCAGTGCCCCGACCGCGCGCCGGGCGGCGGCGAGGGCCTCGGCGGGGGCGGTGAACCGTACCCCCGTCCGCAGCGTGTCCGTCCAGAGCCAGTCGGCGATCTCCTCGTAGTGGAAGCGCCGGGCCAGCTCCGTCGCGTCCACGCCCCGGAAGTAGTAGCGGTCCCTGTCGATGAGCGTGACGCCGGTACGGATCTGGAGGGCGTCGCCGCCCGTCGAGGGCTCGCGCCTTCCCCTGCGGACGAGCGCGTCGACCTCTCTGGCGTCGAAGGTGCTGCCGCGTCCCGTCGGATCGCGGCGGCTGGACAGCTGGCCGCGGCTGACATACGCGTAGACCGTCTCCGGCTTCACCCCGAGCCGCTCGGCCGCCTCCCGGGTGGTCAGCCGCTGTTCCTCGTCGTCCATGTCCTCACCGTACATGTATTGATTCAATCAATATTGACAGTGATTGAGTACAGCATGGACAGTCGGATCAAGCCCAAGGAGGAATCATGCCGACCACCGGGACCACCACCCCCGCCACCACGCCCGCCGTCACCCCGGCCAGCGCTCCGGCCCCCGCCGCCGTACCGCGCGGACTCGCCGGCGTCGTCGTCACCGACACCGCGCTCGGGGATGTCAGGGGAGCCGAGGGCTTCTACCACTACCGCCAGTACTCGGCCGTCGAACTCGCGCAGAAGAGGGGCTTCGAGGACGTCTGGTATCTGATGTTCCACGGTGAACTGCCGGACGCGGCCCGGCGGGCGGAGTTCACCGAGCGGACCGCCCGCCTGCGCCGGCTGCCCGAGGACGTCAGGGCCGCACTGCCTGTCATCGCCGGAGCCTCCGCCCGGTCAGGACCGCTCGCCGGGCTGCGCACCGCCCTCTCGCTCTTCGGCGCCTCCGCCGGGCTGCGCCCGCTGTACGACATCGACGCCGATGAGCGCCGTACGGACGCCCTCGCGGCCTGTGCCGCCGTACCGACCATGCTGACCGCCCTGTACCGGCTCGGCCGGGGACTGGAACCGGTCGAACCGCGCGACGATCTGCCCCACGCCGCCAACTACCTCTATATGCTCACCGGTTCGGAACCGGACCCCGAGCGGGCGCGGGCGATCGAGCGCTATCTGATCTCCACCATCGACCACGGCTTCAACGCCTCCACCTTCACCGCCCGGGTCATCGCCTCCACCGGCGCCGATCTGGCCGCCGCTCTGGTGGGGGCAGTCGGGGCGCTCTCGGGGCCGCTGCACGGCGGCGCGCCCAGCCGGGCCCTCGACACTCTCGACGCCATCGGAACCGTGGACCGTATCGACCCCTGGATCAGGGAACGCGTCGGCGCGGGGGACCGGATCATGGGCTTCGGGCACCCCGTCTACCGCACCGAGGACCCCCGCTCCCGCATGCTGCGCGAGATCGCCGAGAGCTTCGGCGGCCCGCTGACCGACTTCGCCGTCCAGGTCGAGTCCCGGGTCGAGGCGATCCTCGCCGAACTGAAGCCGGGCCGCGAGCTGCACACCAATGTGGAGTTCTACGCGGGCGTGGTCATGGAGCTGTGCGGGCTGCCGCGCGCGATGTTCACGCCGACCTTCGCCGCCGCGCGGGTGGTCGGCTGGAGCGCCAATATCCTGGAGCAGGCGGAGGACTCCAAGATCATCCGCCCGGCGGCCCGTTACGTGGGACCGCCCCCGCCCCAGCCGGTGCCGGCCGGCTGAGCGGGACGGAACCGACCCGGCACGGAGGCGCGCGCGTGAGCAGGAAGCAGATCCCGGTGGTCGTCCTCACCGGCTTTCTGGGATCGGGCAAGACCACCTTGCTCAACCATCTGCTGCGCCGCCGCGCGGGTAACAGGATCGCGGTGGTCGTCAATGACTTCGGCGCCATCGAGATCGACACCATGACCGTCGCCGGACAGGTCGGCTCGACGGTCTCGCTCGGCAACGGCTGTCTGTGCTGCGCCGTGGACGCGAGCGAACTCGACGGCTATCTGGAGCGGCTGACCCGGCCGTCCGCCCGGATCGACATCGTCGTCATCGAGGCCAGCGGACTGGCGGAACCGCAGGAACTCGTCCGGATGATCCTCACCGGCGACCATCCGCACGCCGTGTACGGGGGACTGGTCCAGGTCGTCGACGCCGCCGAGTTCGACGCCACCCGGGCACGCCATCCCGAGATCGACCGGCATATCTCGATCGCCGATCTCGTGGTGCTCAACAAGACCGACCGGGTGGCGGAGACGGAACACCGGCGCATCCTCGCCACCCTGGACGGACTGGGCCCGGGGACGCCGGTGGTCTCCGCCACGTACGGACGGATCGACCCGGAACTGCTCTTCGACCCCGCGGTCCGTCCCGACGAGGAGGAGAAGGCGCGCCAGCTCTCCTTCGAGGACCTGTACGAGGACGCGCACCCCGCCCACGACGATCACGCGTCCCACGACGGCCATCTCCACGCGGCCTACGAGAGCGTGTCGTTCACCGCCGGGGCCCCGATGAACCCGCGGCGGCTCATGGCCTTCCTCGACTCCCGGCCCCCGGGGCTCTACCGGATCAAGGGATTCGTCGACTTCGGCCCTGCCGACCCGGCCAACCGCTACGCCCTGCACGCGGTCGGCCGGGCGCTGCGCTTCCACCCGGCGCCCTGGGGCCGCGGCGAGGAACGTCTCACCCAACTGGTGCTGATCGGCTCGGGAATCGACCGGGAGGTCCTGCTCAAGGAGCTGCACGCCTGCCAGGAGACGGAACCGCGGGCAGCGCGGGACGCCGCCGCGGACCAGAGCGGCATGTGGGGCGTCCTGCGCTATGTACCCGATCTGACCGAGCCCGAGCCCGGGTACGAGACCGGCTCCGGGCCCGAAGGCCCGGAGCCGGACATGCCGTGAGCGAACCGCTCGTCAGTGCGCGGGACCGGCCAGTGACTCGACCGCCTTCGTGAACGGCGTGCCGGAGCCGTCCCGGCGCGGGTCGGGCTCCGGCAGCTCCACGGGAGCGCCGGCCTTGGTGGCCGCCCGTGCCGGACTCGCTCCCGCCCAGGCCAGGACCAGCATGTCCTCGCCCTTCAGGAACCGGTGACAGCGCACACCGCCCGTCGCCCGGCCCTTGCGCGGGTACTGGTCGAACGGGGTGAGCTTGGCCGTACGCACCGAATCGTCCAGCGTGCCGTGCGAGCCGGTGACCGTGAAGACCACGCCGTCCACCGCCGGATCGACCGCCGTGAACGAGATCACCGAGGCGCCCTCGGTGAGCTTGATGCCCGCCATACCGCCCGCGGGCCGGCCCTGCGGCCGTACCTGCGCGGCCGGATACCGCAGCAGTTGGGCGTCGGAGGTGATGAACACCAGATCCTCCTCGCCCGTCCGCAGCTCAGCGCCGCCGACGATCCGGTCGCCCTCCTTGAGGCTGATGACCTCCAACTCGTCCTTGTTGGACGGGTAGTCGGGCACCACGCGCTTGACGACGCCCTGGAGCGTGCCCAGCGCGAGCCCCGGGGACGACTCGTCCAGCGTGGTCAGACAGACCAGCTCCTCGTCACCCTCCAGCGCGAGGAACTCCGCAACGGGCGCCCCGCCCGACAGACTCGGCGCCGAGGCCGTGTCCGGCAGCTGGGGCAGATCGATCACCGCGATCCGCAGCAGCCGTCCGGTGGAGGTCACCGCGCCGATATCGCCGCGCGCCGTCGCCGGCACGGCCGAGACGATCACATCGTGCTTGACGCGCTTGCCGTCACCGCCCTCCAGGGGCTCGCCGTTGACCGTACGGGCCAGCAGACCGGTGGACGAGAGCAGCACCCGGCACGGGTCGTCCGCGACCTCCAGCGGCACCGACGCGACGGACGAACTCGCGGACTCCAGCAGCACCGTGCGCCGGGGAGTGCCGAACTTCTTCGCCACCGCGGCCAGTTCGGACGAGACCAGCTTGCGCAGCTCGGCGTCCGACTCCAGGATCCCGGTCAGCTCGTCGATCTCGCCGTTGAGCCGGTCGCGCTCGCTCTCCAGCTCGATCCGGTCGAAGCGGGTGAGCCGGCGCAGCGGCGTGTCCAGGATGTACTGCGTCTGGATGTCGCTGAGCGAGAAGCGCTCGATCAGCCGCTCCTTGGCCTGCGCGGAGTTGTCGCTCGACCGGATGAGCCGGATGACCTCATCGATGTCGATGAGCGCGACGAGCAGTCCCTCGACCAGGTGAAGCCGGTCACGCCGCTTCGTCCGCCGGAACTCGCTGCGCCGCCGTACCACCGTGAAGCGGTGGTCGAGATAGACCTCAAGCAGCTCCTTGAGGCCCAGCGTGAGCGGCTGGCCGTCGACCAGCGCCACATTGTTGATCCCGAAGGTCTCCTCCATCGGCGTGAGCTTGTAGAGCTGCTCAAGCACCGCCTCGGGCACGAAACCGTTCTTGACCTCGATCACCAGGCGCAGTCCGTGCGCGCGGTCCGTGAGGTCCTTGACGTCCGCGATGCCCTGGAGCTTCTTGGCGGAGACCAGATCCTTGATCTTCGCGATCACCTTCTCGGGACCGACCGAGAACGGCAGTTCCGTGATGACCAGGCCCTTGCGGCGCGCGGAGACGTCCTCGACCGTCGCGGTGGACCGGATCTTGAACGTGCCCCGGCCCTTCTCGTAGGCGTCCTTGATGCCGGTCAGCCCGACGATCCGGCCACCGGTGGGCAGATCGGGACCCGGCACGAAACGCATCAGCGTCTCCAGGTCCGCGCCCGGGTGCTTGATCAGATGGCGCGCGGCGGCCACGACCTCCCCCAGGTTGTGCGGCGGCATGTTCGTCGCCATGCCGACCGCGATCCCCGAGGCGCCATTGACCAGCAGGTTCGGATACGCGGCCGGAAGCGTGACCGGTTCCTGCTCCTGGCCGTCGTAATTCGACTCGAAATCGACGGTGTCCTCGTCGATCGACTCCGTCATCAGTGACGTGGCGTCGGCCATCCGGCACTCGGTGTAACGCATGGCGGCCGGCGGGTCGTCGTTACCGAGCGAACCGAAGTTGCCATGGCCGTCCACCAGCGGCAGCCGCATCGAGAACGGCTGTGCCATGCGGACCATGGCGTCATAGATCGACGCGTCTCCGTGCGGGTGGAGCTTGCCCATCACCTCACCGACGACGCGCGCGCACTTCACATAGCCGCGGTCGGGGCGCAGGCCCATCTCGTTCATCTGGTACACGATGCGGCGGTGCACCGGCTTCATACCGTCGCGGGCGTCCGGCAGGGCCCGGGAGTAGATCACCGAGTAGGCATACTCAAGGAAGGAGCCCTGCATTTCATCGACCACGTCGATGTCGAGGATCTTCTCCTCGAAGTCCTCCGGCGGCGGGGTCTTCGTGCTGCGGCGGGCCATCGCTGCTGCGGCTCCTTCACAGGTTTTGAACGGCAACTTCTCTGACTGACGCGGACCATTGTGGACCGCGCCACTGACAACCCCGACCTCGACCCGTCGTTGGGCACGCGTCGGGGGTGTGCGGCACCGGGAACTTCGCCAGGTGCGAGCACGCTTGCATACAGTGGCAGGACTTCTCCATATCGCGATCGAAGGGACGTACATGCCCATGGGTCACACGGCCACAGCGCAGGCCGGTTCCGGCGGCCTGACAGCGACCGAGCACCGCCTGGCCAACGGCCTGCGCGTGGTGCTCTCCGAGGACCACCTGACCCCGGTCGCCGCGGTGTGCCTCTGGTACGACGTCGGCTCACGCCACGAGGTCAAGGGCCGTACGGGACTCGCCCACCTTTTCGAGCACCTGATGTTCCAGGGCTCGGCGCAGGTGAAGGGGAACGGCCACTTCGAGCTGGTGCAGGGGGCCGGCGGCTCCCTGAACGGCACCACCAGCTTCGAGCGCACCAACTATTTCGAGACGATGCCCACCCACCAGCTGGAGCTGGCGCTCTGGCTGGAAGCCGACCGGATGGGCTCACTGCTCGCCGCGCTCGACGACGAGTCCATGGAGAACCAGCGGGACGTCGTCAAGAACGAGCGCCGCCAGCGGTACGACAATGTGCCCTACGGTACGGCCTTCGAGCGGCTGACCGCGCTCGCGTACCCCGAGGGGCATCCGTACCACCACACCCCGATCGGCTCGATGGCCGACCTGGACGCGGCCACCCTGGAGGACGCCCGCGCGTTCTTCCGTACGAACTACGCGCCGAACAACGCGGTGCTCTCGGTCGTCGGCGACATCGACCCCGAGCAGACGCTCGGCTGGATCGAGAAGTACTTCGGCTCGATCCCGTCCCACGACGGCAAGCAGCCGCCGCGCGACGGCTCGCTCCCCGACACCATCGGTGAGCAGCTGCGCGAGGAGGTCCACGAGGAGGTCCCGGCGCGCGCGCTGATGGCCGCCTACCGGCTGCCGCACGACGGCACCCGCGAGTGCGACGCCGCGGATCTGGCACTGACCGTCCTCGGCGGCGGCGAGTCCTCCCGGCTGCACAACCGGCTGGTACGCCGTGACCGGACCGCGGTCGCCGCGGGCTTCGGGCTGCTGCGCCTGGCGGGCGCGCCCTCCCTCGGCTGGCTGGACGTGAAGACGTCCGGCGGTGTCGAGGTCCCGGAGATCGAGGCCGCGGTCGACGAGGAGCTGGCACGCTTCGCCGTCGAGGGCCCGACCGCCGAGGAGATGGAGCGGGCCCAGGCCCAGCTGGAGCGCGAGTGGCTGGACCGGCTCGGTACGGTCGCCGGCCGCGCCGACGAGCTGTGCAGGTTCGCCGTTCTCTTCGGCGACCCGCAGCTGGCGCTGACCGCCGTGACCCGCGTGCTGGACGTCACCGCCGAAGAGGTACGGGCCGTCGCCGCGGCGCGGCTGCGCCCCGACAACCGCGCGGTGCTGGTCTACGAGCCGGTCACCGCCGACGGCGACGACGCCTCCGCCGATGAAGACGAGACCGACGAGCACGAGGGGGCGGACCAGTGACCGACGCTGCCGTGAC
The DNA here is from genome assembly GCF_000718095.1 of Streptomyces scopuliridis RB72. Classification (GTDB taxonomy): domain Bacteria; phylum Actinomycetota; class Actinomycetes; order Streptomycetales; family Streptomycetaceae; genus Streptomyces; species Streptomyces scopuliridis. The sequence goes on from NZ_JOEI01000004.1 coordinate 123,576, forward strand.
CATGGACTTCCACCCGCGCCCGACGGCCGGCGAGGCCCGGCCCTGGGCCTTCCCCGCCCCCGAGCGCGGCGCTCTCGACAACGGCCTGACGGTGCTGCGCTGTGACCGTCCCGGGCAGCAGGTGGTTGCGGTCGAGATCAATCTCGACGCCCCGCTGGACGCCGAGCCCGAGGGGCTCGACGGCATCGCCACGATCATGGCGCGGGCGTTCTCCGAGGGCACCGACAAGCACAGCGCCGAGGAGTTCGCCGCCGAGCTGGAGCGCTGCGGCGCCACGCTCGACGCGCACGCCGACCACCCGGGCGTCCGGATCTCCCTGGAGGTCCCCGTCTCCCGGCTGCCCAAGGCGCTCGGCCTGCTCGCCGAGGCGCTGCGGGCCCCCGCCTTCGCGGACAGCGAGGTCGAGCGGCTCGTACGCAACCGCCTCGACGAGATCCCGCACGAGACCGCCAACCCGAGCCGCCGCGCCGCCAAGCAGCTCTCCAAGGAGCTGTTCCCGGCGTCCTCGCGCATGTCACGGCCGCGCCAGGGCACCGAGGAGACGGTGGAGCGCATCGACGCCGCGGGCGTGCGCGCCTTCTACGAGGCGCATGTACGCCCCGCCACGGCCACCGCCGTGATCGTCGGTGATCTCACCGGCGTCGATCTGGACGAGGTCCTCGCCGACACCCTCGGCACCTGGACCGGCGACACCGCCGCGCCCCGTCCCGTACCGCCCGTGACCGCCGACGACACGGGCCGCGTGGTGATCGTGGACCGGCCGGGCGCCGTCCAGACCCAGCTGCTGATCGGCCGCATCGGCGCCGACCGGCACGACCGTGTCTGGCCCGCGCAGGTCCTCGGCACGTACTGCCTGGGCGGCACGCTCACCTCCCGGCTCGACCGCGTGCTGCGCGAGGAGAAGGGCTACACCTACGGTGTACGGGCCTTCGGCCAGGTGCTGCGCTCCTCGTCGCCCGACGCCCCGGGCGGTGCGACCGGCGCGGCGATGCTCGCCATCAGCGGCTCCGTGGACACCGCGTCCACCGGCCCGGCGCTGGACGACCTCTGGCAGGTCCTGCGCACGCTCGCGGCCGAGGGGCTGACCGACGCCGAGCGCGATGTGGCCGTCCAGAACCTGGTGGGGGTGGCCCCGCTGAAGTACGAGACGGCGGCCTCCGTCGCGAGCACGCTGGCCGACCAGGTCGAGCAGTTCCTCCCGGACGACTTCCAGGCGCGGCTGTACGCGCGGCTGGCCGAGACCGGCACCGTCGAGGCGACGGCCGCGGCCGTCAACGCCTTCCCGGTGGACCGGCTCGTGACCGTGCTCGTCGGCGACGCCGCGCAGATCAAGGAGCCGGTCACGGCTCTCGGGATCGGCGAAGTGACGGTCGTCACCGGCTGATCCGGCCTCTTCGGGGAACCCCGGCGGCATCGGCCGCCGGGGTTCCCCTTTATGTCCCTATTTGTTGGGGAGAGTGGCCGTCTGCCCTGTGGTGTGCGCTACAAAGGGGCCTGTCTGTTTGGTGATTGAAAGACGACCCGCTTAACGTCGGTCCGGCTGTTCGCCAGTTCGCCGCGTCCGCGGCATCGGACAGTCATCGCCGAGTCCCCGTCAGGCGCGAGCCCGGGGAGCCGGGGACCCGTGAAGTCCCTGGGGTGAATCGGGTGTCGTCTGCTGCCCTGTGCGGCAGAAGCGCCCGTAGGAGACCTTCCTGCTCCGAACCCGTCAGCTAACCCGGTAGGCGAGAAGGAAGGAAAGGACCAGCCACTCCATGGCGTTCACCCGTGCCACCGGGAAGCATCGTGCCCGCGGCCGTATGAGCCGCGGGAGCGTGCGCGTCGCGGGTGCCGCGACGCTCACCGCCACCGGTGTCATCAGCACCCTCGCCGCTTCCCCGGCGCTCGCCGCCGACACGGACGTAGCCGCCGCGCAGACCGGTCTGACCCAGGCCCTGGTCATCAACGACTCCCTCGCCGGCACCATCGACGCCCAGGCCGACGCGCAGCGCCGGGCCGCCGCCGAGGCCAAGGCCAGGGCCGCAGCGAAGGCGGAGGCGGCGCGCAAGGCCGAGGCCCGCGCCCAGGAGATCCGCGCGGAGAAGGAGCGCGCGGCCAGGACCGCCGAGCGCGAGCGCCTCAACGCCTTCCAGCTCCCCATAGCCGGCTCGTACGTCACCACCGGGTACCGGGCGGGTGGCTCGCTCTGGTCCTCCGGCAGCCACTCGGGCGTCGACTTCCGCGCCGCCTCCGGCACATCCGTCGTGGCCGTCGGGACGGGCACCGTGGTCGAGGCGGGCTGGGGCGGCTCGTACGGCAACAACATCGTGCTGCGGATGAGCGACGGCACCTACACCCAGTACGGCCACCTCTCCTCGATCGGCGTCGCCGTCGGCCAGAGCGTCACCCCGGGGCAGCGGATCGGCCTCTCGGGCGCGACCGGCAACGCCACCGGACCGCACCTCCACTTCGAGGCCAGGACGGGCCCCGACTACGGCTCGGACATCGACCCCGTCGCGTATCTGCGCGCGCACGGCGTGAACGTCTGACCACTCCGCTCCTCAGGACTGTCCGCTGGCCAAAAGATATCCATGGATTCCGGGCACCCATCGGAAATTCGCGATGATTGCAATAGAGTCACGGAACAGGCGTCAATCGGCAGCGTTTCGCGCGGATTAAGGCGGAGGTTCGGACATGCGCATTCCCGCGCACTCGGTATGCACGGCGATTCGCGACGACATCGTGTCCGGCGTATTCGAACGTGGCAGCCGGCTCACGGAGGAGCAGCTGGCACGGCGCTACGGCGTCTCCCGCGTCCCGGTGCGCGAGGCCCTGCGCACGCTGGAGTCGGAGGGCTTCGTGACCACCCGCCGCCATGTCGGCGCCTGCGTGGCCGAGCCCACCGAGCAGGAGGCGGCGGACCTGCTCGAAGTGCGGCTGCTGCTGGAGCCGCTCGGCGCCGCGCGCGCCGCCCAGCGCCGTACGGAAGCCCATCTCAAGGTCCTGCGCGGCCTGGTCAGACTGGGTCAGGAGCGGGCCCGCAGAGGCCAGGGCGAGGATCTGCGCTCGCTCGGCGCCTGGTTCCACGAGACGCTCGCCCAGGCGTCGGGAAGCCCGGCGCTCACCGCCCCGCTCACCCAGCTCCGGCACAAGATCGCCTGGATGTACGTGGTCGACCAGCCCGCCAGCCCCGCGGAGTCCTGGGCGGAGCACGGCGCGATCGTGGACGCCGTGGCGCGCGGCGACGCGGAGCGGGCGCGGACGCTGACGGCGCTGCACGCGGAGCGGACCGCGGCGGTGCACCGGCTGAAGCGGCCGGAGCGCGGCCAGGAAAAGGTGAGGGCTTCGCAACATGCCGTAAACATCGCGAGCGTCCGCAATTAACAATCACGCCGTATACAAAGAAGAGAAATAGTCGGGGCGCCCTTTTTGCTGCCCGTGCGATTCCCCGCTGTTTCCGCTGCCCGCACGGAAAACGGAGCCGCGGTCCACTGGAATTCAGCGGACCGCGGCTCCGTCGTGGAAATACGTTCAGACCGTCTCGGGAAGCTCGTCGAGCCCTTCGGCGACCAGCTTCGCCAGCCGGTCCAGAGCGGCGTCCGCGCCCTCCGCCTCGGAAGCGAGCACGACCTCCTCGCCGCCCTGCGCGCCCAGGCCGAGCACCGCGAGCATCGACGCGGCGTTGACGGGGTTGCCGTCGGCCTTCGCGATCGTCACCGGGACGCCGGCGGCCGTGGCGGCGCGGACGAAGATGGAGGCGGGACGGGCGTGCAGGCCCTCGGCCCAGCCGACATTGACGCGGCGCTCAGCCATGGTGTTGCCCTTCAAGTCTCAAAAACGATGTCTAGACCAGAGTCTCATGTGCCGCGGAGTGCCCCCGTGCCGACCCCGGACGGACCTCCACCGCGACATCGGAACCGCCCCGGAACCGCCCCGGAACCGCCCCAGGACCCGGGCCGCGGCGCCGCCCGCGCCGTAGGCTTTGCCCATGGAGACGCCGCCGGACCATGCGTACCCCGATCACTGGGAAGCGGACGTGGTGCTGCGCGACGGAGGCACCGCGCGGATCAGGCCCATCACCACCGCCGACGCGGAACGGCTGGTCAGCTTCTACGAACAGGTCTCCGACGAGTCGAAGTACTACCGGTTCTTCGCCCCCTACCCACGCCTCTCCGACCGGGACGTGCACCGCTTCACCCACCACGACTACGTGGACCGGGTGGGCCTCGCCGTCACGGTGGGCGGCGAGTTCATCGCGACCGTACGGTACGACCGCATCGACGAGCGGGGGCTCCCGGCGACCGCGCCCGCCGACGAGGCCGAGGTCGCCTTCCTCGTCCAGGACGCGCACCAGGGACGCGGTGTCGCCTCGGCCCTGCTGGAGCACATCGCGGCGGTCGCCCGCGAACGGGGTATCCGGCGCTTCGCCGCCGAGGTGCTCCCCGCCAACAACAAGATGATCAAGGTGTTCCGGGACGCCGGATACACGCAGAAGCGCAGCTTCGAGGACGGCTCGGTACGCCTCACCCTGGACCTCGAACCCACCGCCGAATCGCTCGCCGTCCAGCGGGGCCGCGAGCAGCGCGCCGAGGCGCGCTCGGTGCAGCGCCTGCTCACGCCGGGCTCGGTCGCGGTCGTCGGCACCGGACGCGTGCCCGGCGGGGTCGGCCGCACCGTCCTGCGCAATCTGCTCGAAGCGGGCTTCACCGGACGCGTGTACGCGGTGAACCACGCCTTCGCCGAGGATCTGCGCGCGCTCGACGGCGTCCCCGCCTTCCGGTCCGTCGCGGAGATCGGTGACCCCGTCGACCTCGCGGTCCTCGCCGTACCGGCCAGGCAGGTGCCGGAAGCGGTCGCGGACTGCGGCCGGCACGGCGTCCGCGGTCTGGTGGTCCTCTCCTCCGGTTACGCGGAGAGCGGGCCCGAGGGCCTGGAGCGCCAGCGCGAACTGGTCCGGCAGGCCCGCTCGTACGGGATGCGCATCATCGGCCCCAACGCGTTCGGGATCATCAACACGGCGGAAGCCGTCCGGCTGAACGCCTCGCTCGCGCCCGAGCCGCCCGACCGCGGCCGTATCGGACTGTTCACCCAGTCGGGAGCCATCGGTATCGCCCTGCTCTCCGGGCTCTACCGGCGCGGTGCGGGCCTGTCGTCCTTCATCTCCGCGGGCAACCGCGCGGACGTCTCCGGCAACGACATCCTCCAGTACTGGTACGAGGACCCGGACACCGATGTCGCGCTCCTCTACCTCGAATCGATCGGCAACCCGCGGAAGTTCACCCGGCTCGCCCGGCGTACGGCGGCGCTGAAGCCGGTCGTGGTCGTGAAGGGCGCGCGGCACAGCGGCAGCGCGCCGCCCGGACACGCGGTCCCGGTCACCCGTATCCCGGACGCGACGGTCTCGGCGCTGCTGCGGCAGGCCGGGGTGATCCGGGTCGACACGGTCACCGAACTGGTCGACGCGGGCCTCCTGCTCGCCTCGCAGCCCCTGCCGGCCGGCCCGCGCGTCGCGATCCTCGGCAACTCCGAATCCCTCGGTCTGCTCACCTACGACGCCTGCCTGACGGAGGGCCTGCGCCCCTCGCCGCCGCGCGACCTCACCACCGCCGCGACCCCGGAGGACTTCCGCGCCGCCCTCACGATGGCCCTGTCCGACCCGGCCTTCGACGCGGTCGTGGTGACCGCGATCCCGCACGTGGGGGAGACCGGGACCACCGACCCCGCCAACGGAGGCGCCCTGGGCACCGCACTGCGCGAGGCCGTGGCCGGCGCCCCGGGGAAGCCGGTCGCGGTGGTCCATGTGGAGATCGACGGCCTGGCGGAGGCGCTGGCCGCGGTGGAGGGCAGCGCGCGTGGCCCGGTCGCGCCAGAGGCCACGCCCCCGCGCCCCGCCAGTGCACCGCCCGCCCCCGCTGAACCGCCCGCATCCGCCTCCTCCGGCCGCGTCCCCGCCTACCCCGCCGCCGAACGCGCCGTCCGCGCGCTCGCCGAAGCCGTCCGGTACGCGCAGTGGCGACGCCAGAGCGCCGAGCCCGGCAAGGTCCCCGAGTCCCTCGACGACGCCATCGACGAGAGCGCCGCCGCCGCGCTCATCGAGCGGCTGCTCGGCGACACCCCCGACCCCCACGGCGTACCGCTCGGCGCCGCCGACACACGGGAACTGCTCGGGCTGTACGGCATCCCCGTACGCCCCACCCTCCCCGCGCCCGGCCCCGACGACGCCGTCGCCGCGGCGGAGCGGCTCGGCTACCCCGTCGCGCTGAAGACCACCGCGCCCCATCTGCGCCACCGCTCCGACCTCGGGGGCGTACGGCTCGACCTCGCCGACGAGGCACAACTGCGCCTCGCCCACCGTGAGCTGACCGAGACCCTCGGCGGCCCCGCCGAGCTGCGGCCCGTCGTCCAGGCCATGGCCCCGCGCGGCGTGGACACCGTCGTACGGGCCGCCATCGACGCCGCCGCCGGAGCCGTGCTCTCCTTCGGACTCGCCGGAGCGCCCTCCGAACTGCTCGGCGATCTCGCCCACCGGCTCGTACCGGCCACCGACCGCGATGTCGCCGAACAGATCAGATCCATCCGCTCGGCGCCCCTGCTGTTCGGCTGGCGCGGCTCCACACCGGTCGACACCCCCGCCCTGGAGGAACTGCTCCTGCGGGTCTCCCGGCTGGTCGACGACCATCCCGAGATCGTCTCCGTCACCCTGGAGCCCGTGGTCGTCGCCACGCGCGGACTCACCGTCCTCGGCGCGAACGTCCGCCTCGCACCGCCGCCCGCCCGCGACGACCTCGGCCCGCGCCGGCTTCCCAGCTACTGAGCGCCGCTCGTGTCCTGGAGGTTCCGGCCGGATGAGCCCCGTACGGGGCGTCTCCGGCAGCCATCCGGCCACCGTAGGATGGAGCCCATGGCGAAGACCGGTACGACGACCCAGGGGCTGCGCACGGCGATCGAGCGCAGCGGCTACTACCCGGCTCTCGTGGCCGAGGCGGTGGAGGCCGCAGTCGGTGGCGAGCCGATCGCGTCGTACGTGGTGCACCAGGAGACCACCTTCGACGCCAACGAGGTGCGCCGGCATGTCACCGTCCTCGTCCTGACCGCCCACCGCTTCATCGTGAGCCACACCGACGAGCAGGCCGCCGACTCCAGCTCCCCGACCCCGTACGCCACCACCTCCACCGAGTCGGTCAAGCTCGACCGGATCTCGTCGGTCGTGGTCAGCCGCGTCGTCGCCAACCCGGAGTCCTACACCCCCGGCACCCCGCCGCGCGAAGTCGTCCTCACCATCGGCTGGGGCGCCGTCTCCCGGATCGATCTGGAGCCCGCCGCCTGCGGCGACCCCAACTGCGAGGCGGACCACGGCTACACCGGCAGCTCCACCGCCGACGATCTGAGCCTGCGCGTCAGCGAGGCCGGAGACGGCCCGGACACCGTCCGCCAGACGCTCGCGTTCGCCCAGGCACTCTCCGAAGCCACCGCCGCCGGCACGGCGCCCGGCCGCTGATGGCCGCCGAAGCCCTCTGGCAGGACCCCGTCCCGCTCGCCCTCGACACCGCGCCGCTGCCCGAGTACGGCAGCGGCTCGCTCGCCGATCTGCTGCCCACGCTCGCGGCCGGCCAGGGCGTACCGAACCTGACCGCGGGCATCCCCGAACTGACCCCCGCCGACCGGAACTGCGTCTTTCTGATCGACGGCCTCGGCTGGGAACAGATCAAGGCCCACCCCGACGAAGCTCCGTATCTGACCTCGCTGCTCGGCAGCTCGCGCGGCAACACGGGCCGCCCCCTCACCGCGGGCTACCCGGCCACCACCGCGACCTCCCTCGCCTCCGTCGGTACGGGCCTGCCGCCCGCCGCACACGGCCTGCCCGGCTACACCGTCCGCGACCCCGCGACCGGCGCGCTGATGAACCAGCTCCGCTGGAAGCCCTGGACCGCGCCGCACGTCTGGCAGCCGTACCCCACCGTCTTCCAGCTCGCCGACGCCGCGGGCGTCCACACCGCCCAGGTCTCGTCGCCGACCTTCGCCCACACCCCGCTCACCAAGGTCGCGCTCAGCGGCGGGACCTTCCTCGGCCGGCTCTCCGGCGAGGAGCGGATGGATCTCGCGGCCGAGCAACTCGGCGCGGGGGACCGGTCGCTGGTCTACACGTACTACAGCGAGGTCGACGGCAAGGGCCATCGCTTCGGTGTCGACTCCGACGCCTGGCGCGGCCAGTTGATGTATGTCGACCGGCTCGCCCAGCGCCTCGCCGAGCAACTGCCGCCCCGGGCCGCGCTCTACGTGACCGCCGACCACGGCATGATCGACATCCCCTTCGACGAGGAGTCGCGCATCGACTTCGACGAGGACTGGGAGCTGCGCGCCGGGGTGGCGCTGCTCGGCGGCGAGGGCCGGGCCCGCCATGTCTACGCCGTACCGGGCGCCGAGAGCGATGTGCTCACCGTCTGGCGCGAGGTGCTCGGCGACCGCTTCTGGGTGGCGAGCCGTGACGAGGCGATCGCGGCGGGCTGGTTCGGACCGCCCGGCGCGATGGACGAGCGGGTGTACGACCGGATCGGCGATGTCGTCGCGGCGGCCCACGACGTGGTGGCGATCACCGCCTCCGTACAGGAGCCGCACGAGTCGGCGATGGTCGCGATGCACGGTTCGATGACCCCCGTCGAGCAGCTGGTCCCGCTGCTCGAAGTACGCTCTTAGGGCCTGACGGACCGCTTGTCGCGGTTTCCGGGCTCTCCTCCTGTCACCGAAAGGCCGTCACCCCCTCATGCCAGAGCTGGTGTTCTTCTCCGGAACGATGGACTGCGGAAAGAGCACCCTCGCTCTTCAGATCGAGCACAACCGGTCCGCGCGCGGGCTCCAGGGCATGATCTTCACCCGCGACGACCGCGCGGGCGAGGGAAAACTCTCCTCCCGGCTCGGCCTGGTGACCGACGCCGTCGAGGCCGCCGAGGGCTTCGACTTCTACGCGTATCTGGTGGACCGGCTCTCCAAGGGCGGCCGGTGCGACTATGTCATCGCCGACGAGGCCCAGTTCCTCGCGCCCGAGCAGGTCGACCAGCTCGCGCGGGTGGTGGACGATCTGGAACTGGACGTCTTCGCCTTCGGCATCACCACCGACTTCCGCTCGAAGCTCTTCCCCGGATCGCAGCGGCTGGTGGAGCTGGCCGACCGCGTCGAGGTCCTCCAGGTCGAGGCGCTCTGCTGGTGCGGCGCGCGGGCCACGCACAACGCGCGGACGGTCGGCGGCGCCATGGTGGTCGAGGGAGCGCAGGTCGTGGTCGGGGATGTCCACCAGAACGGGAGCGAGGTCGGGTACGAGGTGCTGTGCCGGCGCCATCACCGCCGCCGGATGACCGCGGCCACCGCGCGGGCGGCCACCCTCTCCCCGGACGTCCTCCCGGTCTGAGCCGCCGCGTCCGAGACCGCCCGCCCGCATCTCGGACCGGGGCCGGGCCGGCGGCGGCCGGTACGCCGCCGGTCAGCGCGTGGCCGACCGTACGATCGTGAAGACCGCGCCCTCCGGGTCCGCGACCGTCGCGAGCCGCCCGTCCTCCCCCTCGTGCGGTGGCGTGATCACCTGCCCGCCCAGTTCGGTCACCAGCCCCGCGGCGGCGTCCGTGTCGTCCACCTCGAAGTACGTCATCCAGTGCGAGCCCAGATCGCGGTTGAGCGACCGGCCCACGCCGCGCAGTGAGGCGACGGGCCGGTCCTCCAGACGCAGCGTCATGAAGTCGAGGTCGGCGGAGACGACCTCCTCCACGTCATAGCCGAAGAGCGTTTCGTAGAACTTCCCGACCGAGGATGTCTCACGCGTGATCAGTTCGTTCCAGACCGGTGTGCCATGCGCTCCGGCCACGGCCGTGCCGATATGCGCGGCCGCCTGCCAGATCCCGAAGACCGCACCCGACGGGTCCGCGGCTATGGCCATCCGGCCGGCCTCCGCCGCGTCCAGCGGTCCCACGCCGACGGTGCCGCCGCAGCTCCTGATCGTCTCGGCCGTCAGATCGGCGTCGTCCGTCGCCAGATAGGTCATCCAGGAGATGGGCAGCTGCCGGTCGGGCGGCAGCTGGCCGATGCCCGCGATCGCCTTGCCGTCGAGCAGTCCGCGGACATACGGTCCGAGCTGCTGCGGTCCCGGCTGGAACTCCCAGCCGAACAGCGCTCCGTAGAACTCCTCGGTCGCGGCAAGGCCGTGCACCATCAGACTCACCCAACAGGGTGTGCCGGGTGTGCGCCGGATCGCTGCCTCGGTCATCGTCACTCTCTCCTCGGACCTTCGTGATGGCGGCCCTGGGCCGAGCGCGAGCCGCCGTGCGGGACATGGCCGTACAGCCGTGAAGATGCTGTCACCCACCGCCATCCGGCGCCGGATGACCGCGCCGCATTTGGCGGGATCTCGATTCGCTGTTTACCCCCCGTTTCTCCACCGTTATGAGCGGCCCGGATCGTACGCGAGGATGGCGTCCATGACAGCCATCATCACCGCGGCGGAACTCGCCTGCGAGTCGGCCGGACCCCGCCCGCCCGTCCTCCTCGACGCCCGCTGGCAGCTCGGCGGTCCGCCCGGCCGCGCTCAGTACGAGGCCGGCCATCTGCCGGGCGCCGTCTATGTCGACCTCGACCAGGAACTGGCGGGCCCGCCAGGCGCGGCCGGCCGGCACCCGCTGCCCGATGTGGCGGCCTTCGGCGCGGCGATGCGCCGGGCCGGAGTCTCGCAGGACAGGCCGGTCGTGGTGTACGACGGCGGACAGTCCTGGGCGGCGGCCCGCGCCTGGTGGCTGCTGCGCTGGGCGGGCCACCCGGACGTCCGGGTCCTGGACGGCGGACTGGCCGGCTGGACCGGCCCCGTGACCACCGAGATCCCCGCGCCGGAAGAGGGCGACTTCACCCCGGCGCCCGGCGCGCTCCCGCTGCTGGACGCGGCCGCCGCGGCGGCCCTCGCCCGCGAGGGGCTGCTGCTGGACGCGCGGGCGGCCGAGCGCTACCGCGGCGATGTCGAGCCGATCGACCCCGTCGGCGGCCATATCCCCGGCGCGCTGTCGGCGCCGACCGCGGAGAACGTGGCTGAAAACGGTGGGTTCCTCCCGGCCCAGGACCTCGCGGCCCGCTTCGCGGCGCTGGGGGTCACCGGTGATTCGAAGGTCGGCGTCTATTGCGGCTCGGGGGTTTCGGCAGCCCATGAGGTGCTGGCCCTGGAGATCGCGGGCATCCCGGCGGCGCTGTACGCGGGTTCCTGGTCCGAGTGGTCCGCCGACACCTCGCGTCCGGTCGCCAAGGGACCGGATCCCCAGTAAGCCGGATCCCCGGTAGGTCCCGAGCACACCGAAGGGGCCGGTACTCACCCGTCATGGTGAGTGCCGGCCCCTCCTGCTCCGTATGTACGGACGTGCTAATCCTGCTTCTTGCGGCGCGTACCGAACACGATCTCGTCCCAGCTCGGCACCGCGGCCCGCCGGCCCGGACGTACGCCGTCCGCCTCCGCCTGGCGGTCCGTCGTGCCCGTGAGCCGGTCCCGGTGACCGGCCACCGAACGCGGCATCAGCACATCCGCGTACGCCGACCCGGCACCGGCGGAGGCGGCGGGCGCCACCGGCTCCTCGGCGTCCGGCTCCTCTTCCTGGTCCGCGGCCGGACCCGTCGGCTGCTCGGGCACCACCATGTCGCCGCGGAAGCTCGGCACGGCCTCCAGCAGGCTGGTCAGCGAATCGCGCTCGCTCGTATCGTCCGGCTCCGGCGCGACCGGCCGCTCCAGCTGCCGGTCGAGGGAACGATCCAGCGGCCGGTCGCGCGGCAGCCGGGCGATCCGGGGCACGAACGGGAAGCTCGGCTCCTTCGCGGCGACCGTGTCGTCCGTGTCACCGATCAGCGCGCGCGCCTCGTCGTCCACGGCCTGCACGAGCCGCCGGGGCGGGTCGTACGTCCAGCTCGCGGAGTGCGGCTCGCCCGCGACCAGATAGACCAGCAGGACTTCCCAGGTGCCGTCGTCGCGGCGCCAGGAGTCCCACTGCACGGTCTCCTTGTCGGCGCCGCGCAGCGTCAGCCGCTCCTGTACGGCCTCACCGAGCTGGGGCCCGGTGTTCTCGCCGGGGCGGCGCACGGCCGTCTTCCTGGCCCGCTCCGCCATGAAGGCGCGCTCGGCGAGCACCGGCCCCTCGAAGCGGCGGACCCGGTCCACCGGGATTCCGGCGTGCTGCGCGACCTCCTCGGCGGAGGCACCGGCTCGTATCCGCGCCTGGATGTCACGCGGTCTGAGGTGGCTCTCCACCTCGATCTCGATCTGGCCGAGACGCGCGCGGTCATTGCGCACGGCGGCGCGCAGCCGCTCGTCAATCGGAAGCGTGTATTCCGTGCTGTCGGCAGCTTTGAGCACCAGTCGTGTGCCGTCGTTGGAGACGGCCACGACACGCAGTTCGGGCATGGGGACCTCCCGGGTGGTGCCTGCCGACGTCACGTGCGTCGCTGCTTCCGCTAGTCGAGTGTGGCCTGCCCGGGTGCAGCCTGCCACAACCTTTCCGTGCTGCCCGGCGTGTCGGGCATGGGTCCTGGATCGCCGATGACACGGTTACCTGTTTGCGACGCAGAGTGACGAACCGGGTCACTCTCTGCAGCAGGTGCCCGTACGGTGCCACGGCTCCGCCGGATCGAGTGCCACGTTCGGCCCCCTTCCCGTAGGTCCCGGACGCCCATGAGGGAGTCCGGCCCCAGGGCTCGCCACAGTACTCCATTCGGGCCACGGGGGTGGACCGGCGCGCCGCCCAAGTTCTCCCAGGGTAGGGGAGTTGGGTCCTGGTGACGATCCCGAACGGGTGTCCTGCTTCACAGAATCCCCGAAATCGGAACTATCCGTTTCGCTCAGTTGTCCTTTCCTGGTGCAAGGTGGGACAGATGGGCGATCAGGGACTGTAGATGGATCAGAGGCCGGGCAGCGGTACGCGACAGGACGAGAGCGAGGTATCCGGGGAGCGGCGGGCGCAGCGGCTCGAACTGAGCGTGCCGCAGGTCGCGGGCAGCGCGTTCGCGGCGGTCGCGGCGGCCGTGCTCGCCTCCCGGCTCGGCGTGTACGGGACGATCGTCGGCGCCGGTGTGGTCAGCGTGATCGCCACCTGCGGCGGCCCGGTCCTCCAGCATCTGTTCCGGCGCACCGGCGAGCAGATACGGGAGGTCACCGTCCAGGTGAAGCCGGGCGGCCGGCAGGTGCCGGTACGGGACGATCCCGCCGATCCGCCCGTGCTGGACGGGGAGTTCGGGGAGGCCACCACCCATGGCACCCGGGTACGGGGCTGGAAGCGCCCGCTCCGCGCGGCCGTTGTCGTCTTCGTGGTGGCGATGGTCGGCATCACCGGGTTCGAACTGGCCGCCGGGCAGGATCTGAACGGGGGCAAGGGGACGACCGTCGGATACGTCGTACGCGGCGGTGGCGGCGATTCCACCCCGTCGAAGGACCCCGCCAACTCGCCGGACCCCGGCGGCGATCCGAGCGGGACACCGGACGGGCGGTCGTCGGGCGGCACCGGCGGTACGGACCCGGGCGGATCGCCCGGCACCGGACCGAGCACGGGTACGGACACGGGACAGGGCGGCGGCACGGATCCGTCGGCCACCCCGTCCACCACGCCCTCCGCCACCCCCTCCGGCTCCGGCGCCTCCAGCCCGGCACCGACGCCCTCCGACGGCTCCGGAAGTACCGGAACGAGTGACCCCGGAACGGGCAACTCCGCGACGACCGGCCCGTAGCCGGACCGCCACGAGGACGGAGGACGGGGGAGCGGGGTGCGGGACGGGCATCGGCACTCAGTCCCCGAGGACCCGCCGCAGATAGTCGTTCCCGAACAGCCGGTCCGGATCGAGCCGGTCCCGTACCGCCGTGAACTCACCGAAGCGCGGATACACCCCGGACAGATAGGCCGCGTCCCTGGTGTGGATCTTCCCCCAGTGCGGCCGGCCGCCGTGCGCGGTCATGATCCGTTCCACCGCGGTGAAGTAGGAGCGGTACGGCGTGCCCCGGTACAGATGCACCGCGATGTACGCGGTCTCCCGGCCCGACGCCGTCGAGAGCGCGATGTCGTCCGCCGGGGCCGTCCGTATCTCCACGGGGAAACTCACCCGTAGCGGGGAACGCTCGATCATCGCCTTGACCTCGCGCAGCGCTCCGATCGCGGCCTCGCGCGGCAGTGCGTACTCCATCTCCACGAAGCGCACCCGGCGCGGGGAAGTGAAGACCTTGTAAGGGATGTCCGTGTACGTACGGGCGGAGAGCGCGCGGCTGGAGATCTTGGAAAGAGCGGGGATGGTGGCGGGAACGGCGCGGCCGAGCGAACAGGCCACCTGGAAGGCGCCGTTGGAGAGGAGTTCGTCGTCGATCCAGCCGCTGAGCCGGCCGGGCGGGGCCGCGATACCCGCGCTGCGGTTGTTGCGCTTGGTGTTGCAGTTGCCGGTGTGCGGGAACCAATAGAACTCGAAGTGCTCGTTCTCCGCGACGTGCTGGTCGAACTCGGCCGTGACCCGGTCGAAGGTCATCGGCTCCTCACGGGCCGTCAGCAGGAAGACGGGCTCCACCGCCAGGGTGACCGCGGTGACCACACCCAGCGCGCCGAGCCCGATCCGGGCGGCGGCGAAGACCTCCGGGTTCTCCTCGGCCGAGCAGCGCAGCAGCGAGCCGTCGGCCGTGATGAGCTCCAGGGCCCGGATCTGGGCGGCTATGGACGCCGAGTCCCGGCCGGTGCCATGGGTGCCGGTGGAGGTGGCGCCCGCGACGGTCTGCTCCATGATGTCGCCCATATTGGTGAGCGACAGTCCCTCCCTGGCCAGCGCCGTGTTCAGCCGTTTCAGCGGGGTGCCCGCCGCCACGGTGACGGTGCCCGCCGCCCGGTCGGTCTCCCGGATGCCGGTGAGCAGATCGGGGCGTATCAGCACCCCGTCGGTGGCGGCGGCCGCGGTGAAGGAGTGGCCCGTACCGACGGCCTTGACCCGGAGCCCGTCCCGCGCCGCCCGGCGTACGACCCCGGTCAGCTCCTCGACGGAGGCCGGCGTCACCACGCGGGCCGGACGGGCCGTGACGGTCCCCGCCCAGTTACGCCACGCTCTCGTGGCCGTTGTACGGTTCCTGGTCATCCGTCCCGCGCCCTCCCCGACTCGGCACCGGCCCGCGCAGCCGGCGATACCCCAGGAACGCCACCACGGCCGCGGCCGTGCCCGCCGCGACGGGCACCCCGTACCCCGCCTCGGCGCCGGCCGCGTCGACCACCCAGCCGGCGGCCGACGAGCCGAGCGCCACGCCGACCGCGAGCCCGGTACTGGTCCAGGTCATGCCCTCGGTCAGCTTGGTGCGCGGTACGTGCGCTTCGACGAGGGCCATGGTCGTCACCATCGTCGGTGCGACGGAGAGGCCCGCGACAAAGAGCGCCACGGCCAGGAACGGCAGGTTCCCGGCCAGTTGGAGGGGGATCATACTCACGGCCATCACGCAGATACCCACCAGCCACCTCCGCGCGGGGGGACCGGTGAGATGCAGCAGCCCGAACACCACCCCGGCGAGGCAGGACCCGAGCGCGTACACGGCCAGCACCAGACTCGCCGCCGCCTTGTGACCCCGTTCCTCCGCGAAGGCGACCGTCACCACATCGACCGCGCCGAAGATCGCTCCGGTCGTGACGAAGGTCGCCACCAGGACGCGCAGCCCGGGGGAGCGGAGCGCCGAACCCCCGGTGTGCTGCTCGCGCGGCTGCGGTACGGGCTCGGTGGCGCGCTGCGCGGTCAGCCAGACGACACCGATGACCAGGAAGACGGCCGCCAGCAGCGGGCCCGCCTCCGGGAACCATGCGGTCGAGAGCCCGATGGAGACGATCGGGCCGAAGATGAAGCAGACCTCGTCGACGATCGACTCCCACGCGTACGCGGTATGCAGTTCGCGCGGTGAGCCCCGGTAGATCGCGGCCCAGCGCGCCCGCACCATCGCGCCGAGGCTCGGCACACAGCCGGCGCCCGCGGCGAAGACGAACAAGGTCCAGTCGGGGGCGGACTGCTGGGCGCAGACGAGCAGCCCCGCCACGGACGTCACCGCGACCAGGGTCGCCGGCCGCAGGATCCGGCTCTGACCGTGCCGGTCGATGAGCCGGGAGATCTGCGGACCGAGCAGCGCGGCGGACATCGCCAGCGTCGCGGAGAGCGCCCCCGCCAGCCCGTAACGCCCGGTGAGCTGGGAGACCATCGTCACGATGCCGATGCCCATCATGGCGAGCGGCAATCTGCCGATCAGTCCGGCCGCACTGAATCCCTTGGTACCGGGAGCGGCGAATATCGCGTGGTAGGAACTGGGCAACGGACGCTCCGGTAAGGAATGAATCTGGCGATACAGCTTACGGTCGCGGGTCCGGCGCGCGCGCCCCGATTTCCGGCCGGGCGGCGCGGGGCGATTCCGGGCGGGGTCCGGGCGGGGCGCGGTTGCCGGGCGCGGAGAGCCGGGTGGGAGGATCGGACACATGCCAGAACAGCTCGCGACTTCCCCCTACGACGCTCTGCTTCTGCTGTCCTTCGGCGGTCCCGAGGGCCCGGACGATGTGGTTCCGTTCCTGGAGAACGTGACCCGGGGCCGTGGCATCCCCAAGGAACGGCTGAAGGAAGTGGGCAAGCACTACTTCCTGTTCGGCGGGGTCAGCCCGATCAACGAACAGAACCGCGCCCTGCTGGACGCCCTGCGCAAGGACTTCGCCGAGCACGCCGTGGATCTGCCGGTCTACTGGGGCAACCGCAACTGGGCGCCGTATCTGACCGACACCCTGCGCGAGATGGTCGCGGACGGCCGGCGCCGTATCGCCGTCCTCGCCACCAGCGCGTACGCCTCGTACTCGGGCTGCCGCCAGTACCGCGAGAACCTCGCGGACGCGCTCGCCACCCTGGCCGACGAGGGGCTCGCGGTGCCCCGGGTGGACAAGCTGCGCCACTACTTCAACCACCCCGGTTTCGTACGTCCCATGGTCGACGGCGTGCTCGCCTCGCTCGCGGACCTGCCGGAGGACGTACGCGCGGGCGCGCATCTCGCCTTCACCACCCACTCCATCCCCGACGCCGCCGCCGACACCTCGGGGCCCGTCGAGGCCCACGGCGAGGGCGGTGCCTATGTGGCGCAGCATCTCGATGTCGCCCGGCTGATCGCGGACGCGGTCCGCGAGGAGACCGGCGTCGAGCATCCCTGGGAGCTCGTCTACCAGTCGCGC
The DNA here is from genome assembly GCF_000718095.1 of Streptomyces scopuliridis RB72. Lineage (GTDB taxonomy): Bacteria > Actinomycetota > Actinomycetes > Streptomycetales > Streptomycetaceae > Streptomyces > Streptomyces scopuliridis. The sequence continues at coordinate 140,765 of NZ_JOEI01000004.1, forward strand.
AGCGGCGCCCCGCACATCCCGTGGCTGGAGCCGGACATCTGCGACCACCTGGAGACCCTGCACGGCGCCGGCGTCCCGGCCGTCGTGATGGCCCCCATCGGCTTCGTCTCCGACCATATGGAGGTCCTGTACGACCTCGACACCGAAGCCACCGCCAAGGCCGCCGAGCTGGGGCTCCCCGTACGCCGCTCGGCGACGGTGGGGGCGGACCCGCGTTTCGCCGCGGCCGTACGTGATCTCCTCCTGGAACGCGCCGCCACCGAGCGGGGGCGCGCGGTGGAACGCTGCTCCCTGGGCGCGCTCGGCCCGAGCCATGACCTCTGCCCGGTCGGCTGCTGCCCCGCCCGTGCCCCCAGGCCCGCCGCGGCGGGCGCCGACAGCCCGTACGCCTGAAGGAGCCCGCTGTGACCGACGCCCCGAACGAGGACGCCCCGAACGAGGACGCCCTGAGCGACGAACTGCTGGCACTCGCCCTGGAGGCGGCGAGCCGGGCCGGCGCGCTGCTGCGTGACGGCCGCCCCGACGATCTGGCCGTCGCCGCCACCAAGTCCAGCCCCATCGACGTCGTCACCGAGATGGACATCGCGGCCGAGAAACTGATCACCGGCTATCTCTCCGAACACCGCCCCGACGACGGCTTCCTGGGTGAGGAAGGCGCCAGCTCGGCGGGCAGCAGCGGGGTCCGCTGGGTCATCGACCCGCTGGACGGCACGGTCAACTACCTTTACGGGCTGCCCACCTGGGCCGTCTCCATCGCCGCCGAACGCGACGGCGAGACGCTGGCCGGAGTCGTCGCGATCCCGCTGCGCCGCGAGATCTTCCGCGCGGTGCGCGGCGGCGGAGCGTTCCTCAATGACCGCCCGATCGGATGCCGCCCCGCTCCGCCGTTGGAGCGCGCCCTGGTGTCGACGGGCTTCAACTACGTCACCGCCGTCCGCACCCATCAGGCGGGGATCGCCCAGCGGCTGATCCCCCAGCTGCGCGACATCCGCCGCGGCGGTTCGGCGGCGGCCGACCTCTGCGATGTCGCGGCGGGGCGGCTCGACGGCTACTACGAGCGCGGACTGCACCCCTGGGACCTGGCGGCCGGTGATCTCATCGCCCGCGAGGCGGGCGCGCTCACGGGCGGCCGTCCCGGCACCCGGCCGGGCTACGACCTGACGGTGGCCGCCGTTCCCGGCGTCTTCGAGCCCCTCCAGGCGCTGCTGGAGGAGTACGGCGCCTGGCACGACTAGGACAGAGCACCGATCGGAGAGCCGGTCGGACGGGTACATGGAAGGGCCCCGGCACCGTTCCCCTCGGCGCCGGGGCCCTTCTCTGTAGGTATCTACGGCTCTGTAATTGTCTAGATTCTGTATGTCTGTACGGCTACGGCTGTACGACGGTGTCTGTACGACCGCGGTGCAGGTCAGACGCCACTGGCGGCGCCGACCTCCACATCCACGCCGTGCTCGGCGGCAAGCCGGCGAAGGTCGTCCAGCTCTTCCTGTTCGACATCCGCGAGGAAGTCGTCGCCCGTTTCACGGGCATGGGTGAGATCCGTTTCCGTGGCCTTTATACGCTGCAGAAGCCCGGCGGTGAACGCGTCCATTGCGCCCCCTCGTCGTGGGTCAGTGGCACGGGGGTGTGCCGACGTCGTGGTCGGTGGCACGGGGGTGTGCCGACGGCGGGAAGATCACGCACCCACTGCCTCTGGATGACAGATAAGGGTGTGGCATGCCACAAACAGGGCGTGATCTCGGGTGTGAAATCGTCTTCCCCACGGTCCGCCGCCGAGAAACCTCAACGCATCAACAAATCCGGTCCATTCCCGGAGGTGCCAGGTCATCCGGCATCGTCTTACCGCCGGTTTATGGCCGTTAAGGGCAGGATGGGCCCGCACAGCCAGTGATACAACCTGCCCTGATCACGGGTGACGGGCCCAGAGGAAGGAACAGCGACGTGCGCGTACTCGTCGTCGAGGACGAGCAACTGCTCGCCGATGCGGTGGCCACCGGACTGCGCCGGGAGGCCATGGCCGTCGACGTCGTGTACGACGGAGCGGCGGCCCTGGAGCGCATCGGGGTGAACGACTACGACGTGGTCGTGCTCGACCGCGACCTGCCCGTCGTCCACGGCGACGACGTCTGCCGGAAGATCGTCGAGCTGGGGATGCCCACCCGGGTCCTCATGCTCACGGCCTCGGGCGATGTCAGCGACCGGGTCGAGGGGCTGGAGCTGGGCGCGGACGACTATCTGCCCAAGCCCTTCGCGTTCAGCGAGCTGACCGCGCGGGTACGGGCGCTCGGCCGCCGTACGACCGTACCGCTGCCTCCCGTGCTGGAGCGCTCCGGGATCAAGCTCGACCCCAACCGCCGCGAGGTCTTCCGCGACGGCAGGGAGATCCAGCTCGCCCCCAAGGAATTCGCGGTGCTCGAAGTCCTCATGCGCAGCGAGGGCGCGGTCGTCTCGGCCGAGCAGCTGCTGGAGAAGGCGTGGGACGAGAACACCGACCCGTTCACCAATGTCGTCCGCGTGACCGTCATGACGCTGCGCCGCAAGCTCGGTGAGCCACCCGTGATCGTCACGGTGCCCGGCTCCGGATACCGGATCTGATGTCCGTGGCGAGTACACCCGCGCCCCCCGCGGCGCCCCCGAAACCGACCTGGGACCCCAGACGCCCGGACCAGTCGCTTCCTTGGGTGCGTCCGACCATCCGGATACGGCTCACGCTGCTCTACGGCGGCATGTTCCTGATCGCCGGCATCCTGCTGCTCTCGATCATCTATCTGCTGGCCGCACAGGCCCTGCACGTGGGCAGCGAGCTGCCCTTCAAGATCGTGACGGGCAAGGTGAGCAGCGACGTCTGCAACTTCCCGGACCAGGCACCCCCGGAAGAGTTCAACGCGGCGATGAACGCCTGCGTCAACCACCAGCGCCAGCAGGCGCTCGACGATCTGCTCAGCCGCTCGCTCTTCGCGCTGGTCGGCCTCAGCGTCATCGCGTTCGCCTTCGGCTACGCGATGGCCGGCCGGGTCCTCTCGCCGCTGGGCCGGATCACCCGTACCGCGCGTCGCGTGGTCGGCTCCGACCTGTCCCGGCGCATCGAGCTGGACGGCCCCGACGACGAGCTCAAGGAGCTGGCCGACACCTTCGACGAGATGCTGGAGCGGCTGGAGCGGGCCTTCAGCGCGCAGCAACGGTTCGTCGCGAACGCCTCGCACGAGCTGCGTACACCGCTCGCGATCAACCGCACCCTGCTGGAGGTCCATCTCTCCGATCCGGGGGCGCCCGTGGAGCTCCAGCAGCTCGGCAAGACCCTGCTCGCGACCAATGAGCGCAGCGAGCAGCTGGTGGAGGGCCTGTTGCTGCTGGCCCGCAGCGACAACCAGATCGTGGAGCGAAAACCGGTCGATCTCGGCGAGGTCGCGACCCGGGCGGTGGACCAGGCGCTCTCCGAGGCGGAGGCGAAGGCGGTGGAGATCCGTGGCGAACGTGTGCCCGCCATCGTGCAGGGCAACGGCGTCCTGCTGGAAAGGATCGCGCTGAATCTGGTGCAGAATGCCGTCCGGTACAACATCCCGGAGGGCGGCTGGGTAGAGGTCACCACCGCGATCGAGCAGGGCCAGGCGATCCTGGTGGTATCGAACACCGGTCCCGTGGTTCCCGCGTACGAGATCGATAATCTCTTCGAGCCGTTCCGGCGGCTACGGACGGAGCGCACCGGCAGTGACAAGGGCGTTGGCCTCGGTCTTTCGATCGCCAGATCCGTCGCGCGCGCCCATGGCGGACGAATTCACGCCGAACCGCGCGAAGGCGGTGGACTCGTGATGCGTGTCACTCTCCCGGTCTGAGAGACTGCGCGGAGTGTTCGGGCAGAAGATTGCTTTGTTCGCTTTGCGCGGAATTCTCGGCGTCAGTTTCCGGCGGACCCATGTGTGATCGATCACAGGGTCGAATTCCCGCCTATCCACTCTGCGTGATCAAGCCTTCAACGGAAAGCCGGTAAAGTCCGGGTTTCCAGGGGTCGGGATCACGGGAAGTACACGGGGTGGCGCCCGTGAAGTACGACATTGGGACCGTGTACGGTCCCCTTCGCCACCCGAAGCCGATCACTCCACGTGAGTCCGGTTGGGTGTCGATTGAGTAACAGACCTTGATGTGAGGCAAAATCTCCGCCTCAGGTCGGGCACAAGTCCGGCCTCTCACGCGTTACCCGCGCTGAGACACCACAGACACCCAGAGGGGGAGAGCGACATGGCAACGGATTACGACACCCCACGCAAGACCGATGACGACGTCGATCAGGACAGCCTTGAAGAGCTGAAGGCCCGTCGGAACGACAAGTCCACGTCAGCGGTCGACGTCGACGAGTTCGAGCAGGCCGAGGGCCTGGAACTGCCCGGCGCGGATCTCTCCAACGAGGAGCTGTCCGTCCGGGTGCTGCCCAGGCAGGCGGATGAGTTCACCTGCATGAGCTGCTTCCTGGTGCACCACCGCTCCCAGCTCGCCAGGGAGAAGAACGGCCAGCCCATCTGCCGCGACTGCGACTGAGGTCAGGCCGGCCGTGGCAGGCGACACACCGTTCCGGAAACGGCGCTTCCGGCGTAAGGGTTCACCGGAGGTGTATGAGGGCGGCACAGGCCCGGCGGAAGGCGTTCAGCCCGCTGCCGAGCACTCCGCCCTGTCGCCCCGTTCCGGCGCGGGTGACGACGAGCGAGGCCGGCCGGCCTCGCTCGAAGCGGTCCGGGAAGACCACGGTGGTCCCAAGACCGGGGGCCGGCGCCTGGACACCGTCAAACGGGGTGTACGCAGGGGCGGCGACAGCGCCAAGGCGGCGCTGGCCCATCTCGCCGACCGGATCATCGAGAACGCTCCTCGGGTTCCGGTCCGCGATCTCGCCACGCTCCGCAAGCAGTTCCCGGGCCTCGGTCCGGAGGAGCTGGCGGACAAGCTGGTCGCGGGCGCCGCGAACAGCACCTCCACGGTCGGCGCGGGTATCGGCGCGGCCGCGATGATGCCCGTACCGCCCGCGATGCCGGCCGAGCTGGCAGCCGAGATCACCGCCGTCGCCGCGATCGAGCTGAAGCTCATCGCGGAGCTGCACGAGGTCTACGGACTGCGCCCGTCCGGCACGCTCAGGGAGCGCAGCGCCGCCTATCTGACGTCCTGGACGGAGGAGCGCGGGGTCGACATCACCAGACCGTCGACCTTCAACGGCGCGCTGAGCGGCCGGATGAAACGCGAGCTGCGGCAGCAGATCATGAAGCGCACGGTCCGCAGCCTGCCGAATCTCGTTCCGTTCATGATCGGAGCGGCTGTCGGCGCGATGATGAACCGGCGGGACACCAAGAAGGTCGCCGAGCGCATCCGCAAGGACCTGCGGGCCCGCCAGATCCCCTGGGACACGCTGCACGCGCTGCCGGCGCTGGAGCGGCCCACGGAGCTTCCCGCCGAGCTGCCCAGGGAACTGGGGCACTAGCCAGGTCGCCGCCCGCCGAGCGGGCTCTCAGGCGGCCCGTACCGCGTTCAGCGCCGCCGCCAGCGCCTTCGGGTCGCGGGTCGACACATAGACATACGGCGTCGGGTCGTCCGGGTCCGTGATCTCCACGCGCAGCGCCGTCGGCACATAGCTGCGCAGCAGCATGAAGGCGCGCGGGTCGGCCTTGTGCAGCCGCCAGGCCCGCGCCTCCTCGGCGTCGAGCACCTCGGCTTCACCGAGCGCCGAGACCGGGATCCTCGCCTCGCCCGCGACCAGCGAGTCCGCCACCACCCGGATCCGCGCCGAGCCGTACGAACTCACCCCGGCCGCCGCCAGCGCACCCGCGCCGATCACCCCGCCGAGCATCGGCAGCGGCCCCATCGGCAGCGTGATCAGGCCGCCCGCGACGGCGATCAGAGCGGCGATCCCCCACCAGGACGGGGGGGCGGTCAGGCGTTCGTCGTAGCGCGCGGCGGAAGGCTCCATGGAGCCAAGCTTGGCACGGTGCGGTTCGCGGGCGACCGCGCGGGTAAGGTCTGCGCCTGTGAGTAACGTGCCATCCCGGGGAGCGCCCCCCGGATCCCCCGCGGGGCCGGGGCCCCTGACACCGCCGGCTGACGCCGTACCGCCGGTACGGCACCCCGACGCCCCCGCCCCCGGTGAGCCGCTCGGGGCACACTACGAACACTGTTTCGGCTGCGGCGAGGCACAGCCCCACGGACTCCAGCTGCTGGCACGCGCCGGTGAGGGCGTCCGCATCACCGCCGAGTTCACCGTCAAACCCGCCCACCAGGGCGCCCCCGGGCTCGCGCACGGCGGTGTGCTGGCCACCGCGCTGGACGAGACGCTCGGCTCGCTGAACTGGCTGCTGCGGGTGATCGCGGTGACCGGCCGGCTCCAGACCGAGTTCGTACGGCCCGTACCGGTGGGCACGTCGCTGTATCTGGAGGCCGAGGTCACGGCCGTCCACGGGCGGAAGATCTACTGCACCGCCACCGGCAGGCTCGGCGGCCCCGAGGGACCCGTCGCCGTCCGTGCCGATGCCCTTTTCATCGAGGTCAAGGTCGACCACTTCATCGACAACGGCCGCCAGGAGGAGATCCGGGCGGCCATGGCCGATCCCGACCAGATCAAGCGCGCCCGCGCCTTCGAGGTGAACCCATGAGCCCTGCCCCTTCCGGCCCCCTTGACGTACTGATCCGCCGTGTCGATCCGGAGGCGCCGCTTCCGTCGTATGGACACCCGGGCGACGCGGGAGCCGATCTGGTCACCACCGAGGCCGCGGAGCTCGCCCCCGGTGAGCGGGCGGTCCTGCCGACGGGGGTGGCCATCGCCCTGCCCGACGGCTACGCGGCCTTCGTGCACCCGCGCTCCGGCCTCGCCGCCCGCTGCGGTGTCGCTCTGGTGAATGCCCCCGGCACGGTGGATGCCGGGTACCGTGGAGAGATCAAGGTGATCGTGGTCAATCTGGACCCGCGCGAGAGTGTTCGGTTCGAGCGGTTCGACCGGATTGCCCAGCTGATCGTCCAGCGGGTCGAGAAGGTGCGCTTCCACGAGGTGGCGGAACTTCCCGGCTCGGCGCGGGCCGAGGGGGGCTTCGGCTCCACCGGTGGTCATTCCGCCGTGGGCGGGGTACAGGGTGGGAATCGATACGCTTCGGTCGTATCCGACCGGGAAGGACAGTGACGTGTTCGGACGTCGCAAGAAGAGTGGTTCCGCAGAGGGCACGGCGGACGCAGCGGGCGAGGCCGGGCAGCTCACCGACGGCGTCGGCGTGGACGCCGATGACAGCGAGGCGGGGGACGCACCCCGCCGGGCGAACCTTCCGCCGGCGCCCAGGCCCGACGGTCCCTGGGACATCTCCGAGGTCTCCCAGCCCGAAGAGGGCCGGGTGGATCTGGGGGGCGTCTTCGTCCCCGCGGTCGACGGCATGGAGCTGCGGGTAGAGGTCGCCGGTGACGCGATCGTCGCCGCCACCGTCGTCGTGCGCGACAGCGCCGTACAGCTCCAGGCCTTCGCGGCGCCCAAGAAGGAAGGTATCTGGGGCGAGGTCCGCGAGGAGATCGCCTCCGGCATCACCCAGCAGGGCGGCATCATCGACGAGGTCGAGGGCCCGCTGGGCTGGGAGCTGCGCGCCCAGGTGCCCGTACAGCTGCCGGACGGCACCGGAGGCGTCCAGCTGGTGCGCTTCATCGGGATCGACGGACCGCGCTGGTTCCTGCGCGGTGTGATCTCCGGGCAGGGCGCGGTGCAGCCCGAGGCCGCGGGGCTGCTGGAACAGATCTTCCGGGACACCGTCGTCGTACGCGGCGAGGGACCGATGGCGCCCCGCGACCCGATCGTCCTCAAGCTGCCGGACGACGCGCAGATGGTGGCCGAGGGCGTCCAGCAGGAGGAGCAGGAGGGATCCCGCTTCTCCGGTGGCATGGGACAGCTCCAGCGCGGTCCGGAGATCACCGAAGTGCGCTGACACCTGACCGCGAATAGCGTGGGCCGCACCCCTTCACGGGGTGCGGCCCATCGTTGTTTTCACCGGTCTTTTCACAGGTCACGGGCGTGACCGTAGGAAGTGCGTCAAGCCGGAGCCCTCATCCGTATGAGACCCGTCAACGGAAGCGGAGTCCGCCGGATCAGCGGGTTTCCTCAGGGGGTCAGATCTTCCGCACTCATTCAGGAGCACCCGATGGCCGACCTGGCCTTCGTCGTCACCACGATCGCGGTCTTCGCGCTGGTGGCCCTCATCGCCAAGGGGGTGACGAAGCTGTGACCGCCGAGAACATCGTCGGCCTGGTCGTGGCCGTCGCCCTGCTGGGCTATCTCGTCCTCGCCCTCCTCTTCCCGGAGAGGTTCTGAGTGATGAGCCCCGTCCTCGCCGGTGTGCTCCAGCTGCTCGCCCTGATGGTGGCGCTCGCTCTGGCGTACCGTCCGCTCGGCGACTACATGGCCCGTGTCTACAGCTCGCCCAGGCACCTCAGGGCCGAGAAGTGGATCTACCGCGTCATCGGCGCCGATCCCGCCATCGAGATGCGCTGGCCCGCCTATCTGCGCGGGGTCCTCGCCTTCTCCGTGATCGGTGTCCTGTTCCTGTATCTGCTCCAGCGGGTCCAGGGCGGGCTTCCGGGCTCGCTCGGCTTCGCGTCGATCGACCCGGACCAGGCGTTCAACACCGCCGCGTCCTTCGTCTCCAACACCAACTGGCAGTCGTACTACGGCGAACAGGCCATGGGCCATGTCGTCCAGACCGGCGGGCTCGCGGTCCAGAACTTCCTCTCGGCCGCCGTGGGCATGGCCGTCGCGGTGGCGCTCGTACGCGGCTTCGCCCGCTCCCGCACCGGCGAGCTGGGCAACTTCTGGTCGGACCTGGTGCGCGGCACCGTCCGGATCCTGCTGCCGATCTCCGTCATCGGCGCGCTCGTGCTGGTCGCCTGCGGCGCCATCCAGAACTTCGCGGGCATCCACGAAGTGGGTCAGTTCACGGGCGGCTCGCAGCAGTGGAACGGCGGCGCGGTCGCCTCCCAGGAGGTGATCAAGGAGCTGGGCACCAACGGGGGCGGTTACTTCAACGCCAACGCCGCCCACCCCTTCGAGAACCCCAACGGGATCTCCAACCTCTTCGAGATCTTTCTGATCCTGCTCATCCCGTTCGCGATGACCCGCACCTTCGGCCGGATGGTGGGCAGCCTCCGGCAGGGGTACGCGATCCTCGTCGCGATGCTGACGATCTGGCTCGGCTTCACCGCGCTGATGATGTGGACCGAGTTCCACCACGGCGGCCCGGCGTTCGAGATCGCGGGCGGCGCCCTGGAGGGCAAGGAGACCCGCTTCGGGATCGGCGGCTCGTCGATCTTCGCGGTGGCCACCACCCTCACCTCGACCGGCGCGGTCAACTCCTTCCTCTCCTCGTACACCGGGTTCGGCGGCGGTATCGCGCTGCTGGGCATGCAGCTCGGTGAGATCGCGCCCGGAGGGGTCGGCTCCGGTCTCTACGGCATGCTGATCATGGCCGTCATCGCGGTGTTCATCGCGGGTCTGATGGTCGGACGTACGCCGGAGTATCTGGGCAAGAAGATCGGCGGCCGCCAGATCAAGTTCGCCGCCTGCTACATCCTGATCACCCCGGCGCTGGTGCTCTGCTTCACCGCCGTGGCCATGGCGCTGCCCACCCCGGGCCACTCCATGACCAACTCGGGGCCGCACGGCTTCTCCGAGATCCTGTACGCGTACACCTCGGGCGCCAACAACAACGGTTCGGCCTTCGCCGGGCTCAACGCGGACACCCAGTGGTTCAACACCACCATCGGGCTGGCGATGCTGCTCGGCCGCTTCGTGCCCATGGTGTTCGTCCTCGCGCTGGCGGGATCGCTTGCCGAGCAGCGCCCCGTACCCGAGACCGCGGGCACGCTCCGGACCGAGAAACCGCTGTTCAGCGGGGTGCTCGTGGGCACGATCGTGATCGTCGCCGGACTGACCTACTTCCCGGCGCTGGCGCTGGGGCCGCTGGCCGAGGGGCTGGCGTCATGACCACTCGTACGATCCAAGAGGACGCGATGTCCAGTACCACTCCGGCCCGCGCGCCGCACAGCGATGTCCCCACCGGGCACAAACCCGATGACGGACGCGTCGGCGGGGGCCTGTTCGATCCCACGCAACTGCTGCGCTCCTTCCCCGAGGCGATAAGGAAGCTCGACCCGCGAGTGATGGTTTCGTCGCCCGTGATGTTCGTGGTCCTCATCGGGTCCGTCATGAGTACGGTCCTGGCCGCGCTGCACCCCGGCGACTGGTTCGGTTGGGCCGTGGCCGCCTGGCTCTGGCTGACGACCATCTTCGCGAATCTGGCCGAGGCCGTCGCCGAGGGGCGCGGCAAGGCGCAGGCGGACACTCTGCGCAAGGCCAAGACCGATACCGTCGCCCGCCGGGTCATCGGCGTCCATGAGGAGCGGGTGCCCGGTACGGAGCTGCGCGTCGGCGATCTGGTCGTCTGCGAGGCCGGCGACATCATCCCCGGCGACGGAGACGTGGTCGAAGGCGTCGCCTCCGTCGACGAGTCGGCCATCACCGGTGAATCGGCGCCCGTCATCCGGGAGTCGGGCGGCGACCGCTCGGCCGTCACCGGCGGTACGAAGGTCCTCTCCGACCGCATCGTCATCAAGATCACCACAAAGCCCGGCGAGACCTTCATCGACCGGATGATCGCGCTGGTGGAGGGCGCGGCCCGGCAGAAGACCCCCAACGAGATCGCGCTGAACATCCTGCTCGCGTCCCTCACCATCGTCTTCCTGCTCGCGGTCGTCACGCTCCAGCCGTTCGCCGTCTACGCGGGGCAGCGCCAGCCGGTGATCGTGCTGATCGCGCTGCTGGTCTGTCTGATCCCGACCACGATCGGCGCGCTGCTCTCCGCGATCGGCATCGCGGGCATGGACCGGCTCGTACAGCGCAATGTGCTCGCCATGTCCGGGCGCGCGGTCGAGGCCGCGGGCGATGTGTCGACGCTGCTGCTCGACAAGACCGGGACGATCACCCTCGGCAACCGGCAGGCCGCCGAGTTCGTCCCGGTCAAGGGCGTGACGGAGGCCGAACTCGCCGACGCGGCCCAGCTTTCCTCGCTGGCCGACGAGACCCCCGAGGGCCGCTCCATCGTGGTGCTGGCCAAGGAGAAGTACGGTCTGCGCGAGCGTCACCAGGGCGAGCTGGCCGGCGCCGAGTGGGTCGCCTTCACCGCCCAGACCCGGATGTCGGGCGTCGATCTTGTCGAGGACGGGGCGGGGCGCAAGGTCCGCAAGGGGGCGGCCGGTTCGGTCGTCGCCTGGGCCGAGGAGCGCGGCGGCCCGGTGTCCGAGGACACCCGGGGACTCACCGCCGCGATCTCGGAGGCCGGCGGTACGCCGCTGCTCGTCGCCCTGGAGGACGCCGCCGGGGCGCGGGTGCTGGGCGTCATCCACCTCAAGGACGTGGTCAAGGAGGGGATGCGGGAGCGGTTCGACGAGCTGCGCCGTATGGGCATCAAGACCGTCATGATCACCGGCGACAACCCGCTGACCGCCCGGGCGATCGCGGAGGAGGCCGGTGTGGACGACTTCCTCGCCGAGGCCACCCCCGAGGACAAGATGGCCCTCATCCGGCGCGAGCAGGCGGGCGGCAAGCTCGTCGCGATGACCGGCGACGGGACGAACGACGCCCCGGCGCTGGCGCAGGCGGATGTCGGCGTGGCCATGAACACCGGTACGTCGGCCGCCAAGGAGGCCGGGAACATGGTGGACCTGGACTCCAATCCGACCAAGCTCATCGAGATCGTCGGCATCGGCAAGCAACTGCTCATCACCCGTGGCGCGCTGACGACCTTCTCCATCGCCAACGACGTGGCGAAGTACTTCGCGATCATTCCCGCGATGTTCGCGGTCGTCTATCCGAGCCTGGACAAGCTCAACATCATGCGGCTGTCCTCGCCGGAGTCCGCGATCCTCTCCGCGGTCATCTTCAACGCGCTGATCATCGTCGCGCTCGTACCGCTCGCGCTCAGGGGCGTGCGGTACCGGCCGATGAGCGCGGACCGGATGCTCCGCAGGAATCTGGGCATCTACGGCCTCGGCGGACTGATCGCCCCCTTCATTGGCATCAAGATCATCGACCTGCTCCTCTCCCTCATCCCCGGCATCGGGTGAACGGCATGACGTCCATGAACAGCTCGGCACGCAACACCGCACGGCTCCTCGGGGCCGGAGCGCGCGCTCTCCTCGTCCTCACCGTCCTGTGCGGGGTGCTCTACCCGCTGGCTGTCACCGGCGTCGCCCAGGGCCTCTTCCCCCATCAGGCGAACGGGTCCGAGGTCAAGGAGGCCGGCAAGGTCGTCGGCTCCTCGCTCATCGGCCAGCGCTACGACCTGCCGCTGAAGAAGGGCCAGGAGACCCCGGCGCCCGACCTCAAGTGGTTCCAGCCGCGCCCGTCCAACGGGCTGGGCAGCAACACCGTCAACACGCAGTACAAGCTGATCCTCTCCGGCGCGACCAACCGGGCCGGCGACAACGAAGAGCTGATCCAGTGGGTCAAGGACGCCAAGGCCGCGGTCGTCAAGGACAACTCCACGCCCGGTTACCGGGTCCCGGCCTCCGCCGTACCGCCGGACGCCGTCACCTCCTCGGGCTCCGGCCTCGACCCGGACATCTCACCGGCCTACGCCCGGCTCCAGGTCCACCGGGTGGCGGAGCGCAACCACCTCCCCGTCCAGCGGGTGGAGAAACTGGTCGAGGACCACACCCAGCAGCGCGTTCTCGGCTTCGTCGGGGAGCCCCGGGTGAATGTCCTCGCGCTGAACGTCGCGCTGCGGGAGCTGGTCGGCTGACCATCAGAATCGTGTCAAGACCGACTCACGAGACCGGTGCCGCCCCTTTTGCCCGCATCCCTGGCTGTAGTTTCGACACAGCCGGCGCGTCGGGCGCGGTGGCTCTTCTGGAAGACAATGGGGCCATGGGACGCGGCAAGCTTCGGATCTATCTGGGCGCGGCACCGGGCGTCGGGAAGACATACGCGATGCTTTCCGAGGCGCATCGCAGGGTGGAGCGCGGCACGGACTGTGTCGTGGCGTTCGTCGAGCATCATGACCGGCCGCGTACGGAAGTGATGCTGCACGGGCTCGAAGCGGTCCGGCGGCGCGAGCTGGAGTACCGCGGGACGGTCTTCACGGAGATGGACATCGACGCGGTGCTGGAGCGCCGTCCGGCCGTCGCCCTGGTCGATGAACTGGCCCACACCAATGTGCCGGGCTCCCGCAACGCCAAGCGCTGGCAGGACGTCGAGGAGCTGCTCAAGGCCGGGATCGAGGTCGTGTCCACGGTCAATATCCAGCATCTGGAGTCACTCGGCGATGTCGTCGAGTCGATAACCGGGGTACGGCAGCAGGAGACCGTCCCCGACGAGATCGTGCGGCGCGCCGACCAGATCGAGCTGGTCGACATGTCGCCCCAGGCGCTGCGGCGGCGCATGGCGCACGGCAATGTCTACAAGCCCGACAAGGTCGACGCGGCGCTCTCGCACTACTTCCGCCCCGGCAACCTCACCGCGCTGCGTGAGCTGGCGCTGCTCTGGGTCGCCGACCGGGTGGACGAATATCTCCAGCAGTACCGCGGCGAGCACAACATCCGCTCCACCTGGCAGGCCCGGGAGCGCATCGTCGTCGGCCTCACCGGCGGACCGGAGGGACGTACGCTCATCCGCCGCGCCGCCCGCATGGCGGCCAAGGGCTCCGGCAGCGAGATCCTGGCCGTCTACATAGCCAGGAGCGACGGCCTGACCGCCGCCTCGCCCAAGGAACTGACCGTCCAGCGCACGCTGGTGGAGGATCTGGGCGGCACGTTCCACCATGTCATCGGCGACGACATCCCCTCCGCGCTGCTCGAATTCGCGCGCGGGGTCAACGCCACCCAGATCGTGCTGGGCTCCAGCCGGCGCAAGACCTGGCAGTACATCTTCGGGCCGGGTGTCGGTGCCACCGTCGCGCGGGAGTCCGGGCCCGATCTGGACGTCCATATCGTCACGCACGAGGAGGCCGCCAAGGGGCGCGGGCTGCCGGTGGCGCGCGGGGCCAGGCTCGGCCGCTCCAGGATCGTCTGGGGCTGGCTGGCCGGGGTCGCCGCGCCCGTACTGCTCTCGGTGCTGCTGACGGCGCTGAACAACACGCCGGGGCTCGCCAACGATGTCCTGCTCTTCCTCTTCCTGACCGTGCTGGCCGCGCTGCTCGGCGGGCTGCGGCCCGCGCTCGCCTCGGCCGCCGTGGGCTCGCTGCTGCTCAACTTCTACTTCACGCCGCCCACCCACACGCTGACCGTGGCGGACCCGAAGAACCTGGTCGCGATCGTGATCTTCTTCGCGGTGGCCGTGTCGGTGGCGTCCGTGGTGGATCTGGCGGCCCGCCGTACCCACCAGGCGTCCCGGTTGCGCGCCGAGTCGGAGATCCTCTCCTTCCTGGCCGGCAGTGTGCTGCGCGGGGAGACCACGCTCGACGCGCTGCTGGAGCGGGTCCGCGAGACGTTCTCCATGGAGTCCGTGGCGCTGCTCGAACGTGTGAGCGATGTCGATCCCTGGACCCGGGCCGGCAGCGTCGGACCGCAGCCCGTCGACCGCCCCGAGTCCGCCGATGTGGACATGCCGGTCGGCGACCATATGGCGCTGGCGCTCTCCGGCCGCGTCCTGCCCGCCGAGGACCGCAGGGTGCTCGCCGCCTTCGCCGCGCAGGCCGCCGTCGTACTCGACCGGCAGCGCCTGGTGGGCGAGGCGGAACAGGCCCGCGCCCTCGCCGAGGGCAACCGCATCCGTACGGCGCTGCTCGCGGCCGTCAGCCACGATCTGCGTACGCCGCTCGCCGGCATCAAGGCCTCGGTCACCTCACTGCGCTCCGACGATGTCGAGTGGTCCGAGGAGGACCGGGCGGAGCTGCTGGAGGGCATCGAGCACGGTGCCGACCGGCTGGACCATCTGGTCGGCAATCTGCTCGACATGTCCCGGCTCCAGACCGGCACCGTCACCCCGCTGATGCGGGAGATCGACCTCGATGAGGTGGTCCCCTGGGCGCTCGGCGGCGTACCGGAGAACAGCGTGGAGCTGGACATCCCCGAATCGCTGCCCATGGTGACCGTCGACCCCGGTCTGCTGGAGCGCGCGGTCGCCAATATCGTCGAGAACGCCGTCAAGTACAGCCCCGAGGGACGGCATGTCACCGTCGCGGCCAGCGCGCTGGGCGCGCGGGTCGAGGTACGGGTCGTGGACCGGGGCCCCGGCGTTCCCGACGACGCCAAGGACCGGATCTTCGAACCCTTCCAGCGTCACGGCGACGCGCCGCGCGGGGCCGGCGTCGGCCTCGGCCTGGCGGTCGCCCGTGGCTTCGTGGACGCGATGGGTGGCACGCTGGCCGCCGAGGACACCCCCGGCGGCGGTCTGACCATGGTCCTCACCCTCTCAGCGGCGTCCGGACGCGAGCCGGTACGTCCCGAACCACCTGCCCGGTCGCTGACATGACCGGGCCCGCAGAAAGGCAGGCCCCTATGACCCGGGTGCTCGTGGTCGACGACGAGCCGCAGATCGTACGCGCGCTGGTGATCAATCTGAAAGCGCGCAAGTACGAGGTGGACGCGGCCTCCGACGGCGCGAGCGCGCTGGAACTGGCCGCCGCCCGCCACCCCGATGTCGTCGTGCTCGACCTCGGTCTCCCGGACATGGACGGCGTCGAGGTGATCAAGGGCCTGCGCGGCTGGACCCGCGTACCGATCCTGGTGCTCTCCGCGCGCCACACCTCCGACGAGAAGGTCGAGGCGCTGGACGCGGGCGCCGACGACTATGTCACCAAGCCCTTCGGCATGGACGAACTGCTCGCCAGGCTGCGCGCCGCGGTCCGGCGGGCCGAGCCGGTCGGCGGCGACGGCGACGAGACGCTCTCGGTCGTGGAGACCGAGGGGTTCACCGTCGATCTGGCCGCCAAGAAGGTTCACCGCGAGGGCAGGGACGTACGGCTCACCCCGACCGAGTGGCATCTGCTGGAGGTGCTCGTACGGAACACCGGCCGGCTGGTCAGCCAGAAACAGCTCCTCCAGGAGGTCTGGGGCCCGTCGTACGGCACCGAGACCAACTATCTGCGGGTCTATATGGCCCAGCTGCGCCGCAAGCTGGAGGCCGATCCGTCGCACCCCAGGCACTTCGTCACCGAACCGGGCATGGGCTATCGGTTCGAGCGTTGAACCGACGCGCCCATACCCCGGTACGCTTTCTCCATGAGTGCTGAGAAGCCGACCGGCCGCTTCCGCCGGATGCTCGACCGGCTCTCCAGCTCCCAGGAGGATCTGGAGTCCGAGGAGCTGCGGGAGGACGCGCAGGCATCGGGCTGTACGCGGATCTCCGACTGCAACGACCGCCAGATCGTCCGGGTGACTGGTACGTTGCGGACGGTCACCTTGCGTCCACGGGCCGGAGTGCCCGCGCTGGAGGCGGAGCTGTTCGACGGCACCGCGCCGCTGGACGTGGTGTGGCTGGGCCGGCGCTCGATCATGGGCATAGAGCCGGGCCGCAAGCTGATCGCCTCCGGCCGGATCTCCCTGAGCCACGGCCGGCGGGTGCTGTTCAATCCCAAATACGAACTCCGACCACTCGGACAGGAGTAGCCGGTGACGTCACCCGACAAGCCCGCCGCCTCGACCGCCTCATCTCCCTCAGCTGACTCCTCCGACACCTCGGCCGCCTCGGACGGTGATGCGAAAGCCGTCACCGAGGCGGCTCTTTTCGAGGCATTCGGCGGCCTGCGCGGCATGGTGGAGACGGTTCTTCCCGGCCTGCTCTTCGTCACGATCTTCACGGCCAACAAGGACCTGCACACGTCGGCGATCGCCGCGCTGGCCGTCTCGCTGCTGCTCGTCGTCGTCCGGCTGATCCGCCGGGACACCGTCAAGCACGCCTTCAGCGGGGTCTTCGGCGTCGCGTTCGGTGTCGTCTTCGCGATGATGACCGGCAACGCCAAGGACTTCTATCTGCCGGGCATGATCTACACGCTGGGGCTGGCGGTCGCGTACATCGTCACCACGCTCGCGGGCGTGCCGCTGATCGGGCTGATCCTCGGCCCGATCTTCAAGGAGAACCTCTCCTGGCGCACCCGTAACCCGGGGCGCAAGAAGGCGTACGCCAAGGCCAGCTGGGCCTGGGGGCTGATCCTGCTCGCCAAGTGCGCGATCCTCTTCCCGCTCTACTGGTGGGCGGACACCACCCAGCTCGGCTGGATCCTGATCGCGCTGAAGATCCCGCCGTTCCTGCTGGCGGTCTATCTGACCTGGGTCTTCCTGGCGAAGGCGCCGCCGCCGATCGATGTCTTCGCCGAGATGGAGGCGGAGGAGCGGGCCGAGAAGGAGCGCGCGGCCGCCGTCACCGCGACGACCGGGGACGGGTCGGGGCCACGACACCGCCGGTAGGCAGACCGTCCTTGCGGCGCCGGACATGACGGACGGGCGGGGTTTCGCCCGCCCGGCCCGTCCGGCGCCGGGGTGTCAGCCGGCCGCGTCCTCGCGGCGTACCGACAGCAGATCCTCCAACTGCTCCTCGCGGGCCTGGGCCGCCACGAACAGCAGCTCGTCGCCCGCCTCCAGCGTCTCCTCCGGGTTCGGGGTGAGGACGCGCGTCCCGCGGATGATCGTGACCAGCGAGGTGTCCTCGGGCCAGCTCACATCACCGACCTGCGTGCCGGTCACGGCCGACTCCGGCGGCAGGGTCAGCTCGACCAGGTTCGCGTCGCCATGGCTGAAGCGCAGCAGCCGTACGAGATCGCCGACGCTCACCGCCTCCTCGACCAGCGCCGACATCAGACGCGGCGTCGAGACCGCGACATCCACCCCCCAGGACTCGTTGAAGAGCCACTCGTTCTTGGGGTTGTTGACCCGGGCCACCACTCGCGGGACGCCGTACTCGGTCTTGGCGAGCAGCGAGACGACCAGATTGACCTTGTCGTCGCCGGTCGCGGCGATCACGACATGGCAGCGCTGGAGCGCCGCCTCGTCCAGCGAGGTGATCTCACAGGCGTCGGCCAGCAGCCATTCCGCCAGCGGCACCCGCTCCACCGAGATGGCGGTCGGTGCCTTGTCGATCAGCAGGACCTCGTGTCCGTTCTCCAGCAGCTCACCCGCGATGGAGCGGCCCACCGCACCTGCCCCGGCAATCGCGACGCGCATCAGTTCCCGCCTCCGTCCGGGCCCTCGGCGAATGCCGCCTCGACCTTCTCGATGTCGTCCGTACGCATCATCACGTGGACGAGATCGCCCTCCTGAAGCACTGTCTGGGACGTCGGCAGCATCGCCTCGCCCAGCCGGGTAAGAAACGCGACACGGACGCCCGTCTCCTCCTGGAGCGTGCTGATCTTGTGGCCGATCCAGCTCTCCGCGGTGTGCACCTCGGCGAGCTGTACGCCGCCGCTCGGATCACGCCACAGCGGCTCCGCGCCGGACGGCAGCAGCCGGCGCATCATCTGGTCGGCGGTCCAGCGGACCGTGGCCACGGTCGGGATGCCCAGCCGCTGGTAGACCTCGGCGCGCTTCGGGTCGTAGATCCGGGCGGCCACGTTCTCGATGCCGAACATCTCGCGGGCCACCCGGGCGGCGATGATGTTGGAGTTGTCGCCGCTGCTCACCGCGGCGAAGGCGCCGGCGTCCTCGATCCCCGCGTCCCGCAGGGTGTCCTGGTCGAACCCGACGCCGCTGACGCGCCGGCCGCCGAAACCGGAGCCGAGCCGCCGGAACGCGGTGGGGTCCTGGTCGATGACGGCGACGGTGTGCCCCTGCTGCTCCAGGTTCTGCGCGAGTGCGGCACCCACCCGGCCACAGCCCATGATGACAATATGCACGGCCCTACCCCGCACTCCTCATACCCCACCTGAACTGCGTATACATCCTGCTCATGTCTCTTCTCTCGGCTCGCCGGGCAACACATTGCGGGCACGTGAAGGCCCGCGGGGCGCCATGGCGCGACCGGCGGCCGGTCATGGGCCCGAGCGGTGCCGGGGATGTCGCCCTCGTCCGCGCTCACGCCCACCGTATCGGCAACCAGGGACAGGAGATCAGGCGTGTGCCCCGTCGGAGGGGGTACGGATCACCGGCGCCGACGGTGATCCGTACCGTGGCGGGGACACCCCATCACTTCCAGGCACGTTGGGACGCGGAGCATGGATCAGGAACAGGACCGTACGTACGACCGGGACCGTGCGCACGACCGGCGCATCGCTGAGCTGCTGGCCCGGATGACGGACGCGGAGAAGCTGGGCCAGCTCCAGCAGCTGGCGTGGACCGGGGACACCGGCCCCGGCGGCGGGCAGAACCATCTCATCGAGACGGCGGCCCGCGAGGGGGCGCTCGGCTCCGTACTCAACCTGCACGGCGCCGCGCACACCAACACCCTTCAGCGCATCGCCGTCGAGGAGTCACGGCTCGGTATCCCGCTGCTCTTCGGCTTCGACGTGATCCACGGTTTCTGGACCACCTTCCCGATCCCGCTCGCGCAGGCGGCGAGCTTCGACCCGGCGGTCGCCGAGCGGGACGGCGAGGTGGCGGCCGGCGAGACCCGGTCCAACGGGGTGCACTGGACGTTCGCGCCGATGATGGACGTCACCCGGGATCCGCGCTGGGGACGGATCGCCGAGAGCTGCGGCGAGGACCCGTATCTGACGGCGGCGTTCGCGGCGGCCAAGGTCCGCGGCCACCAGGGCGAGGACCTCCGCGACTCGCGCCGGATCGCCGCCTGCGCCAAGCACTTCGCCGCGTACGGAGGCGCCGAGGGCGGCCGTGACTACAACACCGTCGACGTCTCCGAGCAGCGTCTGCGCAATCTCTATCTGCCGCCGTTCAAGGCCGCCGTGGAGGCGGGCGCGGCGACGGTGATGGCCGCCTTCAACACCGTCAGCGGCGTCCCGGCCCACGCCCACCCGCATCTGCTCTCCGACATCCTCAAGGAGGAGTGGGGCTTCGACGGCGTCGTGGTGAGCGACTGGAACGGGGTCCATGAGCTGATCACGCACGGCTTCGCCGAGGACGCCGGGGCCGCCGCCGGGCTCGCGTTCGAGGCGGGCCTCGACATGGAGATGGTCAGCACGGATCTCGCCGACCACGGACGGGAGTTGCTGCGCGCGGGGGCGCTCTCGGCCGGGCGTCTGGACGACGCCGTGGCGCGGGTGCTGCGGCTGAAGTTCCGCCTCGGGCTGTTCGAGCGGCCGTACGTGGACGAGGGCGCCGCGCTGACCGGGCCGACGGCGGAGAGCCGGGCGGCGGCGCGGGAGACCGCGGGCCGGTGCGTGGTGCTGCTCAAGAACGAGGGGGACACGCTCCCGCTGAGCCGGGCCCTCTCCTCGGTCGCCGTGGTCGGCCCGTTCGCGGACTCCACCGATCTGCACGGCACTTGGTCGGGGCCGGGCGCCTCCCGCTTCCCCGCGGTCACCGTCCTCGACGGCATACGGGCGGCGCTCCCGGACGCCGCCGTCGTCCGGCACGCGGAGGACCACGACGCGGCTGTGGCGGCGGCGCTCTCCGCCGACTTGACCGTGGTGGTGGCCGGCGAGCCCACGGAACTCAGTGGAGAGGCGGCGTCGCGCAGTGACCTCTCCCTGCCCGCGGGCCAGGAGGAGCTGATCCGGGCGATCGCGGCGACGGGCCGGCCGTTCGTCGTCGTCCTCGTCGGCGGGCGTCCGCTCACCGTCGACGGCTGGATCGATCGGGCGCCCGCCGTGCTGGCGGCCTGGCATCTGGGCATCGAGGCCGGTCACGCGCTCGCCGATGTGCTGTTCGGCGAGGTGAACCCCGGCGCCAAGGTGCCGGTGAGCTTCCCCCGCTCGGTGGGGCAGATCCCCGTCTATTACAACCACGAGAACACCGGCCGCCCGTCGGAGCCGGACGAGCCGGGGGCGCCGTTCACCTCGTCCTATCTGGACGTCGGGCGCGGACCGCGGTTCCCGTTCGGATTCGGCCTCAGCTATACGGACTTCGAGATCGGTGAGCCGGAGCTGAGCCGGGACGCCGTCGGCGTCGCGGAGCTGTCGCGCGGCGCCGAGGTGGAGGTGGCGGTCGCCGTACGGAACACCGGGCAGCGCGCGGGTGACGAGGTCGTCCAGCTCTATGTGCGTGACCGGGCGGCGTCGGTCGTCCAGCCGGTGCGGCGCCTTCGCGGCTTCCGGCGCGTCACGCTCGGCGCGGGTCAGAGCGAGGTGGTGCGGTTCCGGCTCGGCGCGGAGGACCTCGGGTTCTGGACGAACGACCCGGCGGGCCGCTTCCTCGTGGAGCCCGGACGAATCGACCTGTACACGGGAAACAGCTCGCGGGCGACGGCGCGGCGCACACTCACCCTCACCCCGTGACGACCCCCCGCCAGCGGCCCGCCGACATGCCGGGCCGCAGGTGGGGGTGGTGCCCGCACACGGTGTTGTTCGAACGCATACGATCCCTTCCGTGTCCAAACTGACCGACGTGCCCAAACGCATCCTGATCGGGCGGGCGCTGCGTAGCGACAGGCTGGGGGAGACCCTCCTCCCCAAACGCATCGCCCTGCCCGTTTTCGCCTCCGACCCGCTGTCCTCGGTGGCGTACGCGCCGGGAGAAGTCCTCCTGGTCCTGTCCATCGCGGGTGTGTCGGCGTACCACTTCAGCCCGTGGATCGCGCTGGCCGTCGTGGTCCTGATGTTCACGGTCGTCGCGTCGTACCGGCAGAACGTGCACGCCTACCCGAGCGGCGGCGGCGACTACGAGGTCGCGACCACCAACCTCGGCCCCAAGGCCGGGCTCACCGTCGCCAGCGCGCTGCTCGTCGACTACGTACTGACCGTGGCGGTGTCGATCTCCTCCGGCGTGGAGAACCTCGGGTCCGCGATCCCCTTCGTGGTGGAGAACAAGGTCCTCTGCGCCATCGGGATAATCGTGCTGCTCACGCTGATGAATCTGCGCGGCGTACGGGAGTCGGGGAAGCTCTTCGCGATCCCGACGTATGTCTTCGTCGGCGGCGTGTTCCTCATGATCGTCTGGGGCGCCTTCCGCGGGCTCGTACTCGGCGAGACCATGAGCGCGCCGACGGCCGGCTTCGAGATCAAGCCCGAGCACCAGGGCCTGGCAGGCTTCGCGCTGGTCTTCCTGCTGCTGCGGGCCTTCTCCTCCGGCTGCGCCGCGCTGACCGGCGTCGAGGCGATCAGCAACGGTGTCCCGGCCTTCCGCAAGCCGAAGAGCAGGAACGCGGCGACGACCCTCGCCCTGATGGGCGGCCTCGCCGTCACGATGTTCTGCGGCATCATCGGCCTGGCCATGGCCACCGATGTGAAGATGGCGGAGTCGCCCGGCACGGATCTGCTCCGCGATGGCGTCCCGGTCGGCTCGGGCTATGTCCAGAACCCGGTGATCTCGCAGGTCGCCGCCGCCGTCTTCGGCAGCGGCACGTTCCTGTTCGTCCTGCTCGCCGCGGCCACCGCGCTGGTCCTCTTCCTGGCCGCCAACACCGCGTACAACGGGTTCCCGCTGCTCGGCTCGATCCTTGCCCAGGACCGCTATCTGCCGCGCCAGTTGCACACCCGAGGCGACCGGCTGGCCTTCTCCAACGGCATCGTGCTGCTGGCCGGGGCCGCCGCACTGCTCGTCGGTCTCTACGGGGCGGACTCCACCCGGCTGATCCAGCTCTATATCGTCGGTGTCTTCGTCTCCTTCACGCTCAGCCAGACCGGCATGGTCCGGCACTGGAACCGCCATCTGCGGACCGAGCGGGACCCGGCGAAGCGCCGCCATATGATCCGGTCCCGGGCGATCAACACCTTCGGCGCGTTCTTCACCGGTCTGGTGCTGGTCGTCGTACTGGCGACCAAGTTCACCCATGGCGCCTGGGTCGCGCTGCTCGGCATGGTGATCTTCTACGGGACGATGACCGCGATCCGTAGGCACTACGACCGGGTCTCCGCGGAGATCGCCGCCGCGGAGGGACCGTCCGACGACAGCGTCCGGCCGTCCCGGGTGCACTCGATCGTGCTGGTCTCCAAGGTCCACAAGCCCACGCTGCGCGCCCTCGGGTACGCCAAGCTGATGCGCTCGGACACGCTGGAGGCGCTCAGCATCAATGTCGACACGGCGGAGACGAAGCAGCTCAGGGAGGAGTGGGAGCGGCGCGGCATCAACGTACCGCTGAAGATCCTCGACTCCCCGTACCGCGAGATCACCCGGCCGGTGATCGAGTACGTACGCGGTCTGCGCACGGAGAATCCGCGTGACGCGGTGAGCATCTACATCCCGGAGTATGTGGTCGGCCGCTGGTACGAGCATCTGCTGCACAACCAGAGCGCGCTGCGGCTCAAGGGGCGGCTGCTCTTCACTCCGGGGGTGATGGTGACCTCGGTGCCGTATCAGCTGGAGTCCTCGGAGCTCGCGAAGAAGCGGGCGAAGCGGCGGGCGGCGTATGTGGCGCCGGGCGCGGTCAGGCGCGGTCCCGTGGACGCGCGGCCGAAGGAGCCGGACAGGAAGGACTGAGCGGCTGCGTGGGCTGCGTGGACTGCGCGGGCTGAGTGGACCGGGAGGCTGAGGGAGCTGAGCGGGCCGAGGCGGCTGAGCGGACTGGGAGGGGGGTTCGGCTCGTGGCGGCCGGGTGGGTGACGCGCACGTAGACTGGTGGGCTGTCCGGTGGGCTGCCGTCCGCCCTCCCCGTTTCCCCCTCACCTCTGATCTTTTGGAGCCACCTCCCATGTCAACAGAACCGCAGGCTTCGCTGATCGGGGAGGAGTACGAGGTCGAGGTGGGCCCCGTCGCCCATGGCGGCCACTGCATCGCCCGTACCGCCGAGGGCCGTGTGCTCTTCGTACGGCACGCGCTGCCCGGCGAGAAGATCGTCGCGCGGGTGACGGAGGGCGAGGAGGACTCCCGCTATCTCCGCGCCGACGCGGTGAAGATCATCGAGCCGTCGAAGGACCGGGTCGAGGCTCCGTGCCCGTACGCGGGACCGGGCCGGTGCGGCGGCTGCGACTGGCAGCACGCCAAGCCGGGCGCGCAGCGGCGCCTCAAGGGCGAGGTCATCGCCGAACAGCTCCAGCGGCTCGCGGGCCTCACCCCGGAGGAGGCGGGCTGGGACGGTACGGTCATGCCCGCCCCCGGCGACAAGCTGCCCGCGGGCGAGGTGCCGGCCTGGCGCTCGCGCGTGCAGTACGCGGTCGACGAGAACGGCCGCGCGGGGCTGCGCAAGCACCGGTCGCACGACGTCGAGCCGGTCGAACACTGCATGATCGCCACGGAAGGCGTCAGCGAACTGGGCGTCGAGCGGCGCGAGTGGCCGCAGATCGCCACGGTCGAGGCGATCGCCGCGTCGGGCTCCGGCGACCGGCAGGTGATCCTCACCCCGCGCGAGGGCGGCCGGCTGCCGCTGGTGGAGCTGGACAAGCCGGTGTCCGTCCTGCGGGTGGACGAACGCGACGGGGGAGTGCACCGGGTCCACGGCCGCGCCTTCGTCCGCGAGCGCGCCGACGGCCGTACGTACCGCGTCGGCATGGGCGGCTTCTGGCAGGTGCACCCGCAGGCGCCGCAGCTGCTGGTGGAGGCCGTGATGCAGGGCCTGATGCCGAGGAAGGGCGAGACGGCCCTCGATCTGTACTGCGGAGTGGGCCTGTTCGCCGGGGCGATCGCGGAACGCGTCGGTGAGACGGGCGCGGTGCTCGGCATCGAATCCGGCAAGCGAGCGGTCGAGGACGCCAGGCACAACCTCCAGGACCTGCCCCGGGTCCGGATCGAACAGGGCAAGGTCGACCAGGTGCTGCCGCGCACCAGGATCACCGAGACGGACCTCATCGTCCTGGACCCACCCCGCGCGGGCGCGGGCAAGCAGACGGTCAAGCACCTCTCGGGCCTCGGCGCCCGCCGCATCGCCTACGTGGCCTGCGACCCGGCCGCCCTCGCCCGCGACCTGGCGTACTTCCAAGAGGGCGGCTACCGCCCGCGCACGCTGCGGGCGTTCGACCTCTTTCCGATGACACACCATGTGGAGTGCGTGGCGATTCTGGAGCCCGTCGCGAAGGGCTCCTGACCTGCGGTTTTGCGCGTGCGCATTATGTGCGGTGCGGGCGTTACGGGCGATATCTTGACGCCGAAATGACGCTCGTGACGCTCATTTGACGCTCGTTCTGATGGGGTGTCAGGCGCACTGTTGAGCAGGTCAGGCCCTGTCGAGGTGGCGAATGTCGACGGGGTGCCAAGGGCAGGTGACGCTGGAGCGCAGCGCCGCTGATTCGGCTGATCAGATGTCGCGGAAGGGACCAGCCATCCCCGTGACCTGTAGTGCTGGACGACTGTGTGTCGCTGACATGCACAGATGGCCTTTTCACTGTTCCACGGTCATGCCTGTTGATGCAGCCGGAAGTCCCAGAAAGTCCTAGAGCGCCCCCAACGGTGACGGCGACTCTTTCGAGTTGTGCAGCAGGTGGGGCGCACTGCGGGCGGGTACTTCCAGTCCCGCGATCGGGCGGTGGGCGGTGTTGGTGAAGGAGCATGGTCTCCTCGACGGCGATTCCATCGTCGGACGTTGCGAAGCTGATCACGCCATGGCGCCGGCTCGGAGTCCCACCATCAATTGCGGTGCAATGCTCCCGGTGGTGGTACACGACTCTCGGCCTGCCGCGGCATTGCCTGGGACACGCACTGCGTCAGGACATGCTGCTCTTCGTCGGGGGCGCGCGGATGATCTCCGCGGTGCCGGTTCGAGGCCGGTTGGGAGCAGTCGTGCCAGCCCCGAGGCGCAGACGGCCGCGGCCTCACCTCGGCAGTCTGTGGGCCCATGGTCGGGATACTGATCCCGCTCGACTCCCTTACCACTGGCGTCGCGTCATCACCCGGCGGAAGTCGGTGTCCGGCCGGTCGCCGATGTAGAGCCCCGCCGCTACCTGGGCGAACTCCGGCTGTGCGAGGTACTCGCCGATGCGGCCGGCCTGGTCCGAGGCGAGCGCGTTCATCGGATACAGCAGAACGGCCTTGACCCCACGCTGGCCCAGAACCCTCTTACGGCGCGGCACTGGTCGAGCGCCGGGACGAGGAACGACTCGGTCTTCCTAGAACCCGTGCCCGCCGTGACCAGCGTCGGCAGGGCGGGCCGTGGAGCGTGCTCAGCCGCTCGTACGCCTTCGCCTGATGCCGATACGGGGCGAACCCCGGGACCCACTCCAGGTGCTTCTCCCAGCCGGCCTCGGCCTTGTGGAAGGGAGTCCTGATCCGCAGAAAGGGACCGCGGAGCATCCCGGTCTCGGCATGCTCCAGACACCTCTCCAGCACCCGCCGGGTGTCCTCGCCGGTGAGCGCGCACGTCGTCGTGAGGTACTGGGTGAGACGGCCCCGCAACTGCGCGGCGGCCAGAGTGGGCCTCACGACGTTCCCCCCTGATTCACACCAGGTCGGTGAGCTGCGTCAACGGCATACGGAGCTGCCGACATCGCTCCTGGCAATGACGGTCCGCGAATGATTCCAGCCAGTGACTGGCCAGTGCCGCCGAGTGCCCCGCTCAGCGGCGGCACACTCACGTACAGTCTTCGGACCTGTGGGGGCGAGCTTGGGGGAGCGGTATACATGACCGAGACGGGGCACCCGTATCCCGTTGAGGAGTTTCTGACGGCCGTGCGCGCCGAGATCCTCGCGGAACACCGGAGCGACGCCGACGGGGCCGTGAAGGTTGCCCTCTCCAAGGGGCGGCTTCTCGCGCACTCCGGGGGGACACGCGAGTATCTCTTCGAGTGCCGCACTTGGCAGGACAGCCTGGACGGTGTCCCCGTCCTCGCCCGGCCGTCACGTTCCCGGAAAGCATGGGACCCGGCCGAGGCATCCCGCACTCCGGACGGGACCGTACGGCTCGTGACGAGAGCCGATCTCGGAACCGCGCCCGCGAACGTCCAGATCCGCAAGGACGACGCGGCCGGCTGGGCCGCCCTGGCCGAACGCCTGGAGACGGCCGACGGGCAGGACAGCCCCGTCGATCCTGGCCACGCCGGCTGGCTGGTCGGGCGGGGCAACCCCCGTACCGGCCGTTCCGAGAACCCGGGGCGATGGGTGGCGAACTGGGCGGGACTCCAGCTGAACCCGCGTCAGCGTGACGCCGTCGCACAGGCCCTCGCCAGCGACGTGCTCTTCCTGTGGGGGCCGCCCGGCACCGGCAAGACGGATGTCGTCGGCCACATCGTCGAAGGCAGTTTCCGCCAAGGGCTCAGGGTCCTCTTCCTCGCCCCCACGAACGTCGCAGTGGACCAGGCGCTGGAGCGGATGTGCTCCCTGCTGGAGCACGAGGAGGGCTTCGCCGAGGGAATCGTCCAGCGGGCCGGGAACATCGTCCTGCCGTCGCTGCGCAGCCGCTACGGCGACCAGGTCGACCCTGCCCGTATCGCCGCTCTGCTCGTGGAGAGCATCGACCGGCAGATCGGCACGGCTACCGACCAACTCAAGGGAGCGAGGGCGGCGATAGCCCTGCACGACCGCGTCCGCGACCTGGAGTCGGACCTGGCCACCGCCACGGCGGAGATGGCCGAGGCCGGTCGCGACCAGGCTGCGGCGGCTCTGACGGTGGCGACCGCGGATACCCTGGCCGTACAACTGCGTTCGAAGATGGAGAAAGTGGGACCCCCGACCGGATTCCGTGCGGAGCGCAGAGCGGCGAAACTGAGTGACCTCTGGACGGCCCTGGCGGCCGAAGAGGACCGCGCGGCACAGGCCAGGGAGGCTGTCGCGCGCGCCGTCCGTCGCCACACGGCGGGCGAGAAGCAGGCGACCGAAGCCCGCCGGGTCCTCTCCGGGGCCTACGCCGCCGTCGTGGGGATCCCGCCCCGGCAGACCGTCGTCGAGTCCGCCGTCGCACTCCAGAAGCTCATCGACGAGCTCGGGCAGAGACGCAAGCGCATCCAGGACGAGGTCCGGTCCCACTGCCGGGTGCTCGGAGCGACCGTGGCCAAGGCCGTCCAGTCGAGGAAGCTGCTCGACGAGATCGATGTCGTGGTGATCGACGAGGCCGGAATGGTCAACCTGCCCTCGGCATGGTTCGCCGCCGGTCTCGCCCGCAAGCGCGTGATCGTGGCGGGCGACTTCCGGCAGTTGCCCGCCGTGACCAAGGGCGACAGCGACCGGGAGGCGAGCGAGGAGGAGCGGGCCCACTCCCGCGAATGGACAGCGCGAGACGCCTTCCACGCCGCCGGTCTGGTCGACCCTTCCGGTCGGGTGGGCCACGACCCTCGTCTGGTGGCGCTCGACACTCAGTATCGGATGAGGGAACCGATCTGCGCGGTCGTCAACGAGGTGGCGTACCCCGACGCACCGCTCAGGACCGGGCGGGACGAAACGAGCCGCCTGCCGTTCGCCCCGCTCATCGACTCCCCGGTGATCCTGATCGACACATCCGGCCGTCGGATCGCCGGCGGCGGTCGCAAGCCCCACATGACGAACGCTGTCCATGCCGCCGTCATCCACGAACTGGTCCGAGGGCTCCAGTTCGAGGGAGTCCTCCCCGGCCGCAAGTGGCAGGAGGTTCCTGAGGGAGAACGGGCGACCGACCGGCTCGCCGTCATCTCGCCGTACCGGGAGCAGGTCAAGGCCCTCAAGAGTAGCCTGGCCCACCGATTCGGGGATGATTACGACGGCTTGGTCGACACCGTCCACCGGTTCCAGGGCAGCCAGCGCCCCGTCGTGCTCCTCGACACAGTGGCGGGCGCCGGCAAGGACCCCGGCTTCTTCTACAGCGGAACGGGGCTGTCCTCGCAGACCTGCCGCCTTCTCAACGTCGCTCTGAGCCGGGCCCAGGACCACTTGGTCGTCGTGGCGGACGTCGCCTTCCTGCGCAAGCACCTGGCCCCGCACAGCGAGGCACTGGCGATGATCGACCATTTGGAAGCGCACGCGCAGACCATCTCCGCCGATCAGCTGATCCCTATCCGGGATGCGGACCAGCTTGCCGTTCTGTCGGAGGAGGAGCTGGCACGGCCCGCGTTCTTCGAACACAGCGAGGTCCTGAGCGCGGTGGAGTGGGACGTGGAGCGCGCCCGGCGCAGCATCGAGCTGTACTCGGCGTTCATGGACGCGCCTCCGGTCCGCCGGTGGGCCCGGATGCTCGGGCCGAGGACGGCTGCCGGAATCCAGGTGACGGTCTTCACCCGCCCTCCGGAAGAGCAGCAGGAACCGTCCCGCGTGGCACGGCACCGGGAACTCGTGCAGCAACTGGAGGCTGTCGGCTGCCGGGTCGAGTTCCGCGACCGCATGCACGAGAAGGTTCTCATCCTCGACGGCTCGGTCCTGTGGCATGGTTCGAAGAACCTGCTCGCGAACATCGGGCCGACGGATCTGATGATGCGCTACACCGACCCGGCCTCCTGCGACCGCGTACGGCGGCTGATGGAGCGCACCCGCATGGAACGCCCGGCGCGGGGGCCGTGGCGCCCGGCCGAGCAGGCTGCTCCGGCGCCCGAGGTGCCGGCCCAGCGAGCGGAGGAGGCCGACAAGGTGTACCCGGGGCTGATCCGAAACGGCCGCCTGTACCTCAAAGTCCCGTATGCGCAGAAGGACGAGGCGAAGCGCCTGCTCAGAGCCCGGTGGGACAAAGAGGCCGAGCACTGGTGGGTCGACGCGGCCAAGGTCACCCGGGAGCAGGCGGCGCGCTGGCTGCCGTAGCTGCTGATGCCGGGCGCTGCGCGGTACCCCGGCCGTCAGACGCTTGCGGCCAGACAGCGGCCGTACAAGGACAGCTGATCCTTCGCTGGGGTGCGTGGTGGCTGCCGCTGTCCTCCGGTGACATGTCTTCACGTCCGTTCCCTCGCAGGAGTGGCTTCCTTCCACCGTGACCGTCACATCGTTGGCCGCTGTACCTTCGGAGCCCGGTGAGAGGGGGAGCTGATGCCGAGGATTCGTTACGACCAGCGTGTGCTGGTGCTCGTCGAGGTACGGGGGGAGCAGCGCGACTGGGACGAGGCGGAGCGGGTGTTCGACCAGCAGGGCTGGCCGGTCGTGACCGCGTTCGCCCGGAGTGAGGGCGCGTCGCGGGGTGTGCTGAGCGAGGCCGACCCGGCACGGTTGTACTCCGTCGAGGTGCGGTTCTTCGGGGCCCGCAACCGGCGCACCGAGCGGGCGGCCACTTGGCGGGTGGAGTGGCTGGCACGGGCGGCCGGGTTGGAGATGTACGCCCGGCGTTGCGAGCTGGTGGACCGGGACCGGGAGCAGCTGACCGGCTGGCGGGCGCATACGGTGGCCCATAGACCACCGCGCGCACCCGTCCCCAGGCCGCGGACGTCGATGGAGGGGTTGCGCAACGCGGCGGTGCTGGCGCGTGCGCGATTCTCGGAGAGGCGTGGCTACCACGACACGGGCATGGTGGTCACGGGTACGGCGTCGGAAGCCCGCCGGCTCTCCCGCATGGACTTGCCCGGCGGTTCCGCTCCGAGGGCTGTGATCGACGTACGGCCGCTCTACGGCCGGGAGCGAAGGCACATCGTGCCGCGTCGCGACGAAGACAGTCGGCGTCGTACGTTCCGCCTCGTGGCCTGGCTGCTCGCCATGGCATTCTGCGCCGTGGTCGCCCGGCACCACAGCGGTGTGCGGATGTGGGTGTGGGCCGGTGCAGCGGTGTTGTGCTTTGCCGGAGGAGCCCGATTGGCATATGGCATGTTCGCGACCGGCGGTCGCGTGGCGAGCCTTTTCATGGCCGGGGTGCTGTCCGTCTACCTTCTTGTCGTCGCGTTCGGCGCGGGCATGGGGGACGACAGAGGCTGGACCCCGGTGGAGATGCTGTCGCTCTTTGCCATCACGGCGACGGTGGGAGGGATCTGGCTTCTGGTCCGCCAGTGGACGTGGGGCGAATGGCTAGCCTGGGCGGCGCCGCTCGTGTTCACGGCTTTCGTGTCGTTCGTGGTGGCATCTGGATCGGTGCTGCACGCGCTGTACGCGGACAGTCTCGGGCTGACACCCGACGACCTCGACGTTTTGGGGATCTGGCAGGCCGCATCGGCGGTGAAGCTGTCGAGCTTGCTCAGCTACGCCCTGTTCGTTCCGGCTCTGTGGGGGATTGCGAAGCATGTGCACGCCCCGTTCGTCAGCCCTGTCGAACGGGGCGGCGTCCCGCTGTACGTCCTCACCCAGGTGACGGTGGTGGCGATGTGCGCGCTGGGGGCGCTGGACTCGGCGGGAGAAGCGGTGAAGGACTTCCGCACGGCCGCAGTTCGGAAGACGGATCCGCCTTCGTACTTCGGGGTGACGCCGGAGTGGACGTGCGTCGAGCCGACGGTCCCTGCGGCGAAACTCGGCAGCCGAGGCGGCGTGCTCCGTCCCGAGCGGCCGTACCTCTCGTTCGGGGCGGCCGGAGGAACGGTGTCACTGTGGGAAGAGATGGCGGGCACGGCGCTCCAGATGCCTGCCGAGCAGGTGCGCCTCGTCCCTGCGGCCGATGGCCGGGTTCGGTGCTCCTTCTCGTACGCGAGCTTGCCGAAGGACGGCTGACCCGTACCAGCCCGGGGAGCACTCGTCGGGCTCGAAGAACGACATCTGGTCCCGATCAGGGGTTGCTTCGCCTTGCCGGCTTCCAGGGGAGGAGCCGGGGCCCGCTTCTTGGCCTGGCGCCTGCCCGCCTTGCGGGAGTGGGCAGGTCGTTGTCGCTCCCGCACCGTCTCCCCAGGGTGGCGGCCGTCCCCGAGCTCTGCCGCGATGGTGACGGAGTATCCCTCCAGGGCCCGCTCTGCACCGAGGGCGGGCGGCTCCTCTTGGGAGGTCCCGGTCCCGGCCAGCCCGTGCTTGACCAGCTCGCGGCTGGCCGGCATGGCTCCATGATGTCGGTCGGACATATGGTGCGGGGCATGACGTGAGCTGGCGTCCGGAGCCTGCGGAGGCTGACCCGCTGGGAGAGCTGGCTTTGGCAGCCTGTTCACCGACTGTCGGCTGTGACGCTCGTTTGACGCTCCAGGTACCCACACGCAGGACGGCGAGCTGAGAAATGGTCTCTGACCTGGGCTTTTCCGTGATGCGCTCAGGCCGACACCTTTCCGATGACGCATCATGTGGAGTGCGTGGCGATCTTGGAGCCTGCGAGGAAGGGCGCCTGACCGGCACGTTCGGGAGCGGGTGCCGGCGCAGGAGTCGTATGTGTGGCGGCATCCGCGCAGCGGGGGCCACGTCGGTTTCCGGAGGTCGGGCGCATGAGCCGCCACTGCCGCTCACGATCGTGTGGCGGTCCCGCACCCTGCTTCGTCGGCCTCACGCATGCGCGCGTCCATGGATGTGCTCCGGTCGTACGGGTCGACCTCGGGGCCGTCTCCCGAGCCCGTGGCCGCGCGCTCGGCGGTGAACTCGGGGGTGAGATAGCCGGTGAAGGTGTCGCAGCCGCCGTTGGTGGTGTCCGCCGTGTAGGAGACGAGGGAGAACGTCCCCGGCTCGATGACCACCTTCGCCGGGTTGTCCCAGCTCATCACGGTCTCGCGGCGCACGATGGTGCGCGCGACTTCGTCGCTTCCCGCTGCGGCGCGTACGACCGGACAGACGTAGGTGACATCGGTGGTCGCCTCGACCGCACCGCGCTCACCTTCCCGGTACGTGATCCGTCCTCGTGTCTTGACCACGTTCCCGACAAGCCGCACGTTCGTCTTCTCGAAACGGCTGAACAGCAGCAGAGGATCGTTCTCCCGAGCGGGCGCGCGGAAGGCGGTCGCCAAGTAGTCCTGGACATCCCGCTGATGTGGATTGATCAAGGCGATCGCCTTCTCCGGCCGCTCCCCGCGCAGCACACCGGGATCCAGACTGGACGCGGCGAGGAAGTCCCGGGTCCGGTCGAGTGTCTGCGCGACCTGTTCCTTGCTCATCCAGCCGGTCGCCTGTGGTGCGGGCAGGCGGATCCCTGCCGTTCCGTCGCCCCACCGCGCCGCAGGCGACCCTCTGAACGGCTGCTCCATTGTGGGCAGTTGGGCTGCCGCCTCTGTCGCCGGCGGCTGATCCGGACGTTCCGACTCCGCGGCGAGCGGCGCACTCTCGCCGCGTCCGCCACCGCCTCCGAACCAGCCGGCCACCCGCCCCGGATCCAGTGCCGCGACCAGCAGGCCGAACGCGTACCAGCCCCTGCCCCGTCGCCGCCGGGCCGGCTGGTGAGTCCGCCACCCTTCCGGCGGGCGGGTCTCCTCCCGCAGCCGCCGCGTCACCGTCCGGGCCCGCGCTCGGATCGGGATTCTTCGCTGCCGGCCGGTGCCGCTCGCCCGCCTCGCTACCCGGGCTGCGCGTTCTCGCCGCCCGGTCGCTCGTCCGCCTCGACCAGGCGGGCGAGGTTCGCCAAGGCCATGCGGGTGCCCAGTTCGTTGTCGGCGGCGGGGACGTCGTCGGGGATTCCGGCGTGCACGATCAGGACATCGGTCGCGCCGTCCGCGTCGGTGAGTGTGGTCGTCATCGTCATCGTGCCGCTGAAGCCCGGGTCCGCCGTCTCGAACGCGAATACTTCCGTCACCTGCTCGTCCGGCACGAGTCGGGAGAAGTGGCCCTCGTACGTGTCGGTGTGCGCGGCCGATTTGCCGGTGCCGGCCGGGTCGTCGTAGGTGAGGGAGACGCGGAACGTTCCGCCTTCGCGGGGATCGAAGGCGTGCACGTGGCTGGTCATGCCGGCGGGTACCCGCCAGCGGGCGATCGCGTCCGCGTCGAGAAGCGCTCGGTAGACGGCCGCGCGGGGGGCGTTCACGCGGCGGGAGACACGCGTCGAGTACATGGAGTCCAACGTATCGCCGATGGCCTCCGCGTACAGCTCCCGGGAGATTAGATATATCAATCATTTTGATTTATCGTCTCTGGCAGGGCACCACTGCCTGCCGTACCGGGACGGAAGGAACCACCATGTCGGGCGACATCTTCGTCAGCGCCCTCGCGAACACCCCCGCGACCCCGCTGCCGCACTTCTGGAGCCGCGTCGTCGGCGCCGGACGCGCCAATGA
The DNA here is from genome assembly GCF_000718095.1 of Streptomyces scopuliridis RB72. Lineage (GTDB taxonomy): Bacteria > Actinomycetota > Actinomycetes > Streptomycetales > Streptomycetaceae > Streptomyces > Streptomyces scopuliridis. The sequence continues at coordinate 174,646 of NZ_JOEI01000004.1, forward strand.
GGGGCTGCGTGCCGACTGGCAGCGCCAGCTTCGCGAGGCTCACGAGGCGTGCGGCTTCGAGTACATCCGTTTCCACGGGCTCTTCCACGACGACATGTTCGTGTACACGGAGCGTGCGGACGGCACCGCCGTCCATAACTTCCAGTACGTCGACGCGCTCTTCGACTTCCTCCTGGACCTCGGGGTCCGGCCGTTCGTGGAGTTCGGCTTCAGCCCCCGTGCCCTCGCCCGGGAGACCAACACTGTCTTCTGGTGGGGAGCGCACGGCGCCCCGCCCGTGGACCTCGGCAAATGGGCCGCGCTGATCGAGAGCATCACCCGCCACTGGATCACCCGGTACGGGATCGAGGAAGTGCGCCGCTGGTACTTCGAGGTGTGGAACGAGGCCAATCTCCGGGGCTTCTTCCACGGCACCCGCTCCGAGTACTTCGAGCTGTACAAGGTCACCGCGGGCGCGGTGAAGAACGTGGACGAGCGGCTGCGCGTCGGCGGCCCCGCCACCTCCAACTTCGTACCCGACGAGCGCTTCGGCGGTGAGTCCGAGGATGTCTCCCGGCGCATCGTGGCAGGCCGCGACGACATCGACGACCTGGAATGGCGTCCGGTGTGGATGGAGGCCTTCCTGGACTACTGCGCCGGGGAAGGGCTGCCCGTCGACTTCGTCTCCACCCACCCGTACCCCACGGACTGGGCACTGGACGAGCACGGCCAGGGGGAGAAGCTCACCCGCGGCAAGGACGCCACCCCGGTCGATCTGGCCCTGCTGCGCGATCTGATCGCCAAGAGCCCCTATCCGGACGCCGAGATCCATCTCACCGAGTGGTCCTCGTCGTCCTCGCCGCGCGACCACACCCATGACACGCTGCCCGCCGCCACGTACGTCACGCGCTCGGTCCTGCACTCGCTCGGAACGGTCGACTCGCTCGCGTACTGGACGTTCACGGACGTCTTCGAGGAGGGCGGGGCGGGCGACGAGCTGTTCCACGGCGGCTTCGGCATGATCACGCTGCCCGGTATCCCCAAGCCGACGTTCCACGCGTACCGCATGCTGCACGCCCTCGGCGACGAGCTGATCGAGCGCGGCGAGGACCATGTCGTGACCCGCTCGGCCGCCACAGGACGGATCACCGCGCTCGTCCACCACTACCCGGAGGAGGAGCCCAAGTCCGTGCCGGCCTCCTTCGACGACCGGGCCGCGGCCGAGGCCACCCAGGCCAAGGGGCGGCCACGGCGGCTGACGCTGGAGATCGGCGCGCTCGCGGCCGGCGCCCCCTTCCGTGTCGAGGTGCTGGACTCCGCGCACGGCGACGCCATCGGGGCCTGGCGGGCCCTCGGCTCGCCGGCCGCGCCCACCCGTGAGCAGCTCGCCCATCTCGACCGGCTGGCCCGTGCCACCGAGGTACGGACCATCGCCGCCGGTGCGGACGGGGTGCTGCGGCTCGACACCGCCGTCAGTCCCTGGTCGCTCGTCCTCATCGAGCAGCTGGGCTGACTTCGGTACAGCCGGCACCGGCACAAGCGGGCTGTGCGGACACGTCGTACGCCCCCAGCCGGTACGATTCCATCGATTTGACGCACCCAGGGAACGGCGGCATCTGGCCGCCGTCCCTTTCCGGGGCCGGGAGACGCATTTTGACGAGCAAGAAGGCGAGCGCCGGAAAGGCGTCGATCAGACGCGGCACCAACCTGCCTCGCATGGGTGACTTCAACGAATCCGTCGTCCTGGACGCGATCCGGCGCCACACCGCGGGCCTGAGCCGGGTCGAACTCGCCCAGGCCACCGGGCTGTCGGCGCAGACCGTCTCCAACATCACCCGCAGGCTGCTCGACCAGGGCGTGGCCCGCGAGTCCGGGAAGCAGAGCACGGGCAGCGGCAAGCCCCGTACGCTCCTCCAGATCGCCCCGGGGGCCCGGTACGCCGTGGGCGTGCATCTCGACCCGGCCGTCATCACGTACGTACTTCTCGACCTGCTCGGTACGGTCGTCGCCCAGCGCAGCGAACGGACCCCGCGCGGCGGCGACACCGACCAGGTCGTGGCGGGCATCGCCGCCTCGGTGACCGCGCTGGTGGCCGAGTCGGGGGTCGACAGGGAACGCGTACTGGGCCTCGGGATCGCCGCGCCGGGCCCGATCGACGCGGCGGCCGGGCTGGTCGTGGACCCGCCCGAACTGCCCGGCTGGGGAAGCGTTCCGCTGCGCGACCAGCTCAGCGAGGCGACCGGCTTTCCGGCCCTGCTGGACAAGGACGTCATCGCCGCCGTCGTCGCGGAGCGCTGGTCCGGGGCGGCCACCGAGAGCCGGAACTTCCTCTTCTTCTACCTCGGCACGGGCTCCGGCATGGGGCTGGTCGTCGACGACACCGTGCTGCGCGGCGTCTCCGGCAACGCCGGCGAGGTCGGCGGTCTCGGCGCGGCCTGCTCGACCCGGGTGCTGGTCGAGGAGGCCATCGCGCTCGGCGTGCTCGGCGGGGAGTTCACCCCCATGGATCCCGGGGACGCCCAGCGCGGTCTGGAGCAGTTGGCGCTCCTCGCCGCCCGGGGCGACGAGCGGGCCGGCAGCGTCATCGACCGCTGGGGGATCCGGATCGGCCGGGGTGTCTGCGCGGCGGCCACGCTCCTGGATGTGGACACCATCGTCTTCGGCGGCCCGATATGGCACCTTCTCGCCGACCGGCTCCTCGCGCTCATCGAGCCGATGGTTGCGCAGTCCCCGTTCGTCAAACCGATCCATCCCACGCTGGTCATCACCACCGCCGTCGGCGAGAACGTCGCGGCCGTGGGAGCGGCGTCGCTGGTCCTGGACCGGACGCTCTCCGCGCAGCCGAAGTCCCTGTTGCTGGGGTGAGCCGCAGATATGGGTGAGGCCCGCCGACCGGCGGGGCCCCACCCATATACGGCGCTGATCAGGGCCGTTGCACGCTTCCGTCCGCGTTGCGCAGCAGCGCCCAGCGGTCGTGTTCCAGCGGATCGGTCACCGGATACCTGCGTACGGCCGACTCGTCGAAGTCGACGCCCAGGCCCGGCTGTCCGGAGGGGTACAGGCGCCCCTCGCGCGGCACGGGCGCGCCGGGGAAGACCTCCAGCGTGGCTTCCTTGAAGGCGGCCGCCTCCTGGACGCCGAACGCGGGCGAGCTGATGTCCAGGGCCAGGTTGGCGGCCATGCCGACGGGACTGACATCGCCGGGGCCGTGCGGCGCCGTCCGTACGCCGAACAGCTCGCAGGCCGCGACGAGTTTGCGGGTGGGCGTCAGGCCGCCCAGGGTGGGGATACGGATCCGGGCGAAGTCGATGACCCGCTGTTCCAGCAGCGGCAGATACATCATGACGTCGTGGTACAGCTCGCCCACCGCGAGCGGGACCGAGCCGGCCCGGCGGAGCTGGCCGAAGTGCGCCGCGTCCTCGGGGGCGAGGGCGTCCTCCAGGAAGAACAGCCGCGCGTCCTCGACCTCGTGCACCAGCTCACGGGCCTGCGAGGGCGTCAGCCGCTCGTGCGCGTCGTGCAGCAGCTCCACACCCGTGCCGACCCGCTCACGGATGTCGCGCAGCACCGGCGGGACATGACGCAGATAGCTCAGGGAGTCCCAGCTCCCCGCGCGCAGCCGGCGCCGGCGGGCTTCGGCTTCGTCGCTCGGGGCCGTGCCGTAGGTGTCCGTGCCGGGGACCGCGACCTGGACGCGGACATGGCGGTAGCCGCGCTCGGCGGCGGCGAGCACCCGCTCGGCGATCTCGCCCGCCTCGTGGCCGTCCACGTGCGTGTACGCCTCGGCGGCCTCCCGGGCCCTGCCTCCCAGCAGCTGGTGCAGCGGCAGTCCCGCCGCCTTGCCCTTGATGTCCCAGAGCGCCACATCGACGCCCGCCAGGGCGTTCTGCGCGATCGAACCGCCCCGCCAGTAGCCGCTGTTGAGCAGCAGCCGGTGCAGGTCCTCGATGTCGTGGGGGTCGCGGCCCAGCAGCATCGGACCGAAGTAGTCGTCGACGACCGAGCGGATCGCGAGGGTGCGCTGCGGGTCGCTGGCGCAGCCGAGCCCGTACAGGCCGGGCTGGTTCGTCTCCACGCGCACGATCACGTACGGACAGCCCTGCGGGGCGCACAGGAAGGTACGGACCGCTGTCACCCGTAGCGAGTCGGAGCCCCGCGAGGAGTCGGAGCCCCGCGAGGAGTCGGAGCCCCGCGAGGAGTCGGAGCCGGATCGCGCCCAAGGGGCCGGGGCCAGCACCTCCGCCGTCTCCGTCGTATCCCGTGTCTTCGCTGCCGTCATGGGTTCCCCTCCGAGGTGATGGCACGTCCGTGTTTTCCCGGTGTTACAACTGTTGACACCGTACATCAAGTCGATTTAGATTCGCTGCGTCATAGAGGAGCTGGACGGACAGCCCCGAAGAAAGGCGCTGGGAACGTGATACGACTTCTCCCAGCCGCGCGTCGCACCTCGATACTCGCTTCGGTCGCCGCTATGGGTGTGCTGATCGCGGGTTGCGGTTCGGACGGCGGGAACAGTTCCGGACGCGATGAACTTTCCATGTGGACCTTCAAACAGTCCCATGTGGCCGCCTTGCGGGCGGCAGCGGAAAAGTTCACCGCGGAGACCGGAACAAAGGTGAATATTCAGGCGGTGACGCCGGATGACGCCTTTCTGACCAAGGTTCAGGCCGCGGCCCGCACCAATGATCTGCCCGATGTGCTCGAAGTGCACGCGAACGGCGACGACCTCGCGTTCGGCGGGGCGGGGCTGCTGGAAGACCTCTCCAAGGACGTCGACCAGAAATGGCTCGCCCAGTACCTCCCCCAGGTCCTGACGGACGGCACGGTCACGCCCGATGTCTACAAAGCGTCGCTCACCGAGGGTTCCAAGACCCAGGGTGTGCAGTTGGGGCAGCGATTCAGTGTGCCGCTCACCGTCGGCACCCAGGGCGTCGTCTATATGAACAAGAGCCGCGCGGCGAAGGCCGGGGTCACCCGGGCGCCGGCCACCTGGGAGGAATTCATCGATGCCCTCGACAAGGTGACGAAGGCATACCCCGACAACGGCGGGGTGACCGTCGGTGTGAAGCAGCCCTCCACGGCCCTTGAGTGGCTGATGCAGCCGATGGCGTTCGGCATGCTCGGGAAGCAGAAGTTCGAGGCGCTCTTCGGCCCGGACACCGCTCAGGGCTGGTCGTCGCCGAACGGCCAGAAGGTCCTGAACACCTACAACGAGGTGACCCCGTACTGGATGCCGGGCACCCAGTCCAAGGGGATCGACGAGGCGGATCTCGCCTTCGCCCAGGGCAAGGCGTCCTTCGACATCGGCGGCACCTATACGCTGGCGTTTCTCGCCGAGAACGGCTACGACGCGGACAATCTCATGACGTTTCCCGTGCCGCCGCCGAAGGACGCCGCCATCCCCGGCCTCCAGCTCTCGCCCTTCTCGCTCACCGGTCTCTCCATCACCCGGACTTCGGACAAGAAGGACGAGGCGCTGCGCTGGCTGAAGTTCCTCTCCAGGGACGATGTAGCGGCCGACTTCGGAAAACAGGCACTCGACGTGCCGCCGAATGATCTCGACAAGAAGCAGAGCGAGGCGCTCGGCCCGGTGCTGAATTCCATGGAAGCGGCCTTCGGTTCCGGCAAGAATTCCTACAACGCCGGCTATACGGCGTACCGTCCCAGCCTGTACGACCCCGGGAAAGTCGGAGCCGTACTGGCCCAGTTCACCCCGCTGAAGTCACGCAGCGCGGAAAGCACGGGTACCCAGATGAGTTCCATGCTGAAGTCCTACTGGGCGGAGCAGAACAAATGACGGCCGGAATCGGTACGGCGACGGCCGCCGGCGCCGGGAAAGGCGCGGGCTCCCCGTCCACCGCTGAGCGGGGCGGCGGCGCACCCCGCCGCGGACCCTTCGGCGCACTGCGCGAGAAGCGCAAGCAGGCCGCCTGGGGCTATCTCTTCGTCGCTCCCGCGATCGCCCTGTTCGCCGTCATGGGCGTCTACACGATCGTCTACGGCTTCTCGCTGAGCTTCGCCCAGTGGAACGGCTTCTGGCCCGAGTGGAACTGGCGCGGCTTCCGGAACTACACGGATCTGCTCGGCGGCAGCCCCACGTACTGGCCGATCGTGAAGAAGGCCGCCGTCAACACGCTCTGGGTCGTCATCGCGGTCCCCCTGCTCACGGTGCTCGTCGCGTTCCCGCTGGCCCTCGTACTGAACCAGGTCAAGCGCTTCCAGGGTGTCCTGCGCTCCGTCTACTTCGTGCCGTACGTGACGACCGGGATCGCCGTCTACTTCGCGTGGAACTACATCCTTGAGCCCAACGGCGCCGTCAACCTGCTGCTGAAGACCGTCGGCCTCGGCTCGCTCCAGCAGCCGCAGGGCTGGCTCGGGAATCCGGACACCGCGCTGGCCACGATGATCGTCGTCATGGTCTGGTCGGCCGTGCCCGTCGCGATGCTGCTGTATCTGACCGGACTCCAGTCGCTGGACAGCTCCCTGCTGGAGGCCGCGCAGATCGACGGCGCCGGGTGGCTGCGCTCCACCACGACCGTCGTATGGCCGCTCATGAAGCCCATCACCGTGGTCGTGCTCCTGCTCAATGTGCGCGACTCCCTCCAGGGCTTCCAGTCCTTCCTGATCATGACCAATGGCGGCCCGGGTGACTCCACGAGCGTCCTGGGGCTGGAGACCTACCGGCTCGCCTTCCTCTCCGAGCTGTCCCCGACGCTGGGTCTCGCCAGCGCCCTGGGCTGGCTCCTGTTCCTGGCGGCCCTCGTCGTCGCCTTCATCAACCAGCGGGTGATGAGGAGGATGGGATGAGCGGCGAAACGCTGTCCCCACCGCGGCGGGCGGGCATCCGCGCCCTGGACCGGACCGTGCCGCGGACCGGCCGCCGGGGGCCCCGCGGCCGGACCGCCGTCCGTACCGTCGTCGGGATCGTGCTCGCCGCCTACGCGGCGGTCAGCGTCTATCCCTTCCTGTGGATGGTCTCGGCGGCCTTCAAGACCAACAAGGAGGTGCAGGAGGGCGGTCATCTCCTACCGCACGACCCGACCCTCCGTACCTTCGCCGACACCTGGAACAAGCTCGACTTCTTCGACTACTTCCTCAACAGCGTCAAGGTCACCGTCCTGACGACCGTGCTGGTCGTGGTGGTCTACTCGGCCGCCTCGTACGCCTTCTCGGTGCTCGCGTTCCCCGGCAAGAAGTGGCTGTACCGGCTGTTCCTGGTGCTGCTCTTCGTCCCCGGCGTGGTGACGCTGCTGCCGATCGTGCTGCTGGAGAGCAAGCTCGACATCCTCGGCACCCACTGGGGCCTGATCCTGCCGTTCGTCAACGGCAGCGCCCCGCTGGCGATCCTGCTGCTGACCAACGCGTTCAGCTCGGTGCCGGGGGAACTGCGCGAGGCGGCGCGGATGGACGGCGCGGGCGAGCTGCGGATCTTCAGCCGGATCTATCTGCCGCTGGCCCGGCCCGCCGTCATCACCATCGCGCTGCTCACGGCCATCCCGACCTGGAACGAGTACCAGCTCACCCGGATCTCGCTGAACGATCCGCACACGTACACACTGCCGATCGCGCTCCAGGCGATGCAGTCGCAGAGCGTCGTGCAGTACAACTCGCTGATGGCGGCGGCTCTGATCATGGTGGTCCCGGTGATCGTCCTGTTCCTGTGCGCCCAGCGCTATTTCGTCAACGGACTCATGGGAGCGGTCAAGGGATGAGCGGGCGGACGGTACGGAAGAGCGGCCGGACGGTACTGGTGACCGGGGCGGCCGGCGGGATCGGCCGGGCCGTCGTGGCCGACCTCATCGGCGCGGGCTTCCGCGTCGTGGGCGCCGACCTGGAGCGGGGCGACAGCGAGGACGGCTGTGTACGGTTCGTCACCGGCGACCTCAGCGAGGCGAAGACCGTGACGGAGAGCTTCGCCGCCGCCCGGGAGGCGGCGGGGGAGGACGGTGTGTTCGCCGGGGTCGTGCATCTCGCGGCGTACCCGGCGCCCGGCATCGTGTCGGAGGTCGAGACGCTGCGCGCCAACGTCCTCGCCGCCTATCTGGTGTTCCAGAAGGCCGGCCGGCTCGGCGTGCCGCGCGTGGTCGGCGCCTCCAGCGCGGCGGCCGTCGGCATCGCGTGGGCCGGCCGGGATCTGCACCCGGTGTACGTCCCCGTCGACGAGGACCACCCCGACCTCACCGTCGACTCCTACGGACTGTCCAAGGTCATGTCGGAGAAGGCCGCGGAGTTCACGACCCGGCGCTACGGCACGGTCACCGTCATGCTGCGGTTCCCGTTCGTCGGGTCGGGGGACCGGCTGCGCGAACGGCTGGCCGAGGTGCACGGCGCCCCCGCGTCCAACCGCCGTGAACTGTGGGGCTGGCTGCACACCCCGGACGCCGCCCGGGCTGTACGGGCCGCGCTGACGGCCGAACTCACGGGCCATCATGTCGTCAATGTGGCCGCGCCCGACAGCGCGGCCCTGGAACCGACCCGGGAACTGCTGGAGACGTACCACCCCACCAGCGAGATCCGGGGCGCGCTCGACGGACACGCGTCGCTGTTCGACACCACGCGCAGCCGGGCACTCCTCGGCTTCACAGCGGCGGGGCGTGCGGACATCACGGACGCGGACTGAGCGTCGCGCGCCCGGCCGGCCGGGCCCGCCGCTGTCACTGAGCTGGAGTGTCCGCGCCCTGCCCGTTCTCGGTCTGATCGCCTTCCTGGTCATCGCCTGGCGGCGCAATGAACCGGCGCACCGGCTCTCCGAGTTGGGAATTCAGCACCGAATACGCGCTCGACGCGCGGGAATGCCGCGGGAGTGCCGGGGGAGCGTGGGGGGAGTGCCGGGGGAGCGTGGGAGGTAGCCACGCTCCCCCTTCGGCTGTGAACTGCCTTTTGATGAAAGGGTATTCGTCGCATTCGATCCACTCTTCGGTGAAAGGCCGCCACAGAACTCGCATATGGCCCGCGGTTGTTCGGGTGCGAGAGCAGAGCAGGGACGCGCACGGCTCCGCCGGTCAAATGGCGTTGAGCGATCCGATGCCCCGCGAGAAGCGGCCCGCCCGGGGCCTCGCCGGGGCCGGATCCGGTGCGATCCCAGTGCGCCTTTATGGGCGATTTATCTCCGTTCTCCCCGAAGTCCATTTCCATGGTATTCATGCGACTTTCCACTCTCTTGGTGGTGCCGTGATCTGGACATTTCCGTCATGCGCGTGATGTGTGTCACGTAAGTGCCGGATCGCGAGGTCCGTCTCTCCGCCCATTTCGTACGCGGAGAAGGCGAGTTGAGTTCCCCGGTATCGAGTGGGTAACGAGATATTTCCGGTCCGGATTCATGAATTGGATTCCGTTGTGAATTCGGGGCTTGTTTCGTCCGGGCGTCCTCGCTTACGTTCTCGTCACTCCGGATGGAACGCCGAATCCTGCCGCCGTCCGGTAACCCACACCCACCCACGTACGGCAGGAGCGGGGGACCCAGGTAAGTCGCCGATCCGTACTCCGGACCGGCTTGGGGTGAAGCCGCATTCACAGTGCGGCCGGGCATCTCCAGTCCGAACCCGACAGCTCACCTCGCAGGCGGAGGAGAGGAATTCGTCATGGCCTCAAAGGCTAAGCACCGTCGTCCCAAGAACAGCCCCCTCGCCAGAGGCCTCGTGACCGCGGGCACGGGCGGTGCCGTACTCGCCTTCCCCCTGCTGGCCGCGACCACCGCGGAAGCGGCCCCGGCGGCGCACACCGCCGCCACCGCCAAGGTGACCCTGACTCCGGCCGCCGCCGTCCAGCAGGACACCCCGGCGACCTACTCCGTGGTCTGGGGTGACTCGCTGTCCAAGATCGCGGACACGTACTCGCTCAGCGGCGGCTGGCAGCAGCTCTACGAGAACAACCGCGACGTCATCGGCGCCAACCCGTCGCTGATCCACCCCGGCCTCACGCTGACGCTCGGTACGGAGTCCGTATCGCAGGCCCCGGCCGAGTCCACCGCGGACGAGAGCGCCACTGCGGACGAGAGCGCCGCCGTCGACGAGAGCGCCTCCGCCGATACGGGCGCCACCGCCACCCAGGCGGCCGCGAAGACGTACACCGACGACCTGGACGGCTGGATCCGGGAGGCGCTGGACGTCATGGCGGTGCACGGCATCCCCGGCTCGTACGACGGCATCTACCGCAACATCATGCGCGAGTCCTCGGGCAACCCGACGGCCATCAACAACTGGGACTCCAACGCCGCCGCCGGTATCCCGTCCAAGGGGCTCCTGCAGGTCATCGACCCCACGTTCCAGGCCTACCACGTGCCCGGTACGTCGACCGACAGCTACGACCCGGTCGCCAACATCACCGCCGCGTGCAACTACGCGGCCGACCGGTACGGCTCGATCGACAACGTGAACGGCCCCTACTGACAGGCCTCACACCACTCGCGGCAGGCCGGACAGCCCTCATGGGCGGTCCGGCCCTGCCGCGTTCCGCGTCCCCGTGTCCCCCGTCCCCACCCCAGCCTCCGGGCTCAGGCGCGCCGCGCGCGCAGCTCCCGTACCCCCGCCGCCGCCAGGACGAGCGCCGTCGCGCCCAGGGACCACAGCAGCTGCGGGCGCGCCGCGTCATTCGTCAGCATCAGACCGAACACGACCGCCATCGCGGCGAGCGTGGCCCAGGTCAGCCCCGGGAAGAGCCACATCCTCAGCACCAGCCGCTCCGGTGCCTCCCGCTCGATACGCCGCCGCAGACGCAGCTGCGACACGGCGATCAGGGCCCAGACGAAGAGGAGCACCGCGCCGACCGCGTTGAGCATGTACAGGAAGACCGAGTCCGGCCACTTGAGATTGAGCAGCACCGAGACGAAGCCGAACGCCACGGACGCGAGGACCGCCCGCCGGGGCACGCCCCCGCCGCTCACCTTCAGCAGGGACCTCGGCGCCTCGCCCCGCCCGGCCAGCGAGAAGACCATCCGGGACGATCCGTAGAGGTTGGCGTTGAGCGCCGACAGCAGGGCCACGAACACCACGATGTTCATGATCTGCCCGGCGGACGGGATACCGATCGCGTCGAGGACGGTGACATACGGGCTCAGCCCCGCCTTCTGCGCCGTCCACGGCAGCACCGTCACGATGACCAGCATTGACCCGACGTAGAAGAAGAGGATCCGGAACACCGCGCTGCGCACCGCCCGCGACACCGAGCGCACCGGATCGTCGGATTCGGCCGCCGCGATCGTGACGACCTCCAGACCGCCGAAGGCGAACACGACGGCGAGCACACCGGAGATGACGCCCTGCCAGCCGCCCGGCAGGAATCCGTCCCGCCCCGCGAGGTGGGTGAGGCCGACGGGGTCGGTGTCGGGCAGCAGGCCGAAGACCGCCAGCAGCCCGAGGACCAGGAACGCGACGATCGCGAACACCTTCAGGGCGGCGAACCAGAACTCGAACTCGCCGAAGTTCTTCACGGCGGCGAGGTTCGTGCCGGTGAAGAACACCATGAAGAGCAGCACCCACGCCCACTGCGGTACGGAAGGCAGCCAGCCGTTCGCGATCTGGGCCGCGCCCGTCGCCTCCACCGCGAGGACGACGACCAGCAGGAACCAGTACAGCCAGCCCGCGCTGAACCCCGCCCACCGGCCGAGCGCCCGCTCGGCGTGCACGGAGAACGAGCCCGACGCCGGCATCGCGGCCGACATCTCGCCGAGCATCCGCATCACACACATCGCGAGCGCGCCCGCGATCAGATACGAGACGACGATCCCGGGCCCGGCCATCGCGATCCCGGCCCCCGATCCGACGAAGAGCCCGGCGCCGATGACCCCGCCGAGGCCGAGCATGGTCAGATGGCGCTGCTTGAGCCCACCGGCGAGCGGTATGTGAGCCGTAGCCGTAGCCGTAGCCGTAGCCGTGTCTGTGTCTCTGCCCGTATCCGTGTCGGTCCGGGCCGGGGTGTCGGGCGGGGTCTGGTCGTGCATGAGCGGTCAGGCTGCCTTCGGGGCTTGTGGGGGGTCCGCGGTACCCCGCAGTCTCCCCGGACCACGCCCTCCCAGGCAAAACGAGCCGGTCTCGACCGAGCCGACGGGCAGGTCAGCGTACGCGGGCGACTCCGGCGTAGATACCGCTGTCGAATCCGCCGCTCTCCTCTTCCGCCGGCGCGGCCGTGTCCTTGTACCAGTGAGGGGCCGTGACCAGGCCCGGCTCGGCGAGGTCCATGCCCTCGAAGAACCGCGTCACCCCCGCGCGGGTACGGAAGCCCAGCGTGATCCCACCCCGCTTGTACTGCGCGACCACCTGTTCCACCAGATCGGGGTAGAGATCGGACGCCGCGTGCGAGAGCACCAGATAGCTGCCGCTGGGAAGGGCTTCCACCAGGGTGCCGACGATGTCGTACGGCTTCTCGTCCTCCGGGATGAAGTGCATGAGGGCGATGAGGGAGAGCGCGATCGGGCGGCTGAAATCCAGGAAACCTTGGGCATGTTCCAGGATCGCCCGCGGCTCGCGGACATCCGCCTGGATGTAGTCGGTGACGCCTTCCGGGGTGCTGATCAGCAGAGCCTCGGCGTGCCGCAGGACGATGGGATCGTTGTCGGTGTAGACGACCCGGGCCTTCGGGTTGATCTCCTGGACGATCTGGTGCAGGTTCGGCTCGGTCGGGATGCCGGTGCCGATGTCGAGGAACTGGTCGATCCCGCTGAGCGCCAGCCAGGCGGTCGCGCGGCGCATGAAGGCACGGTTCTGCCGCGCGGCGGCCCTCGCCTCGACCGGCAGCTTCGCCCCCACCGCCTGGTCGACGGCGTAGTTGTCCTTGCCGCCGAGGAGATAGTCGTAGACACGTGCGGGATGGGGCTTGCTCGTGTCGATCTGGGGCTTGGGCATCTCGGCCGTCATTGAACGCTCCCATGGAGTGGAGGCGGGGAAAGAACCTGGTGAAGGAGACCGCAGCGCCGGGGTACCCGTTTCTGGTGATCCGGGTGGGGCGAGCGGTAACAGCGTATGTGATGGCGGCAGTTGCTGTTCGAATGAGGTGCGTATGTGCGAGCGGCCGGATGTCGCGCGGCGGCGGCCGGACGCGAGCCGGGCTGGGCTCGCACAGGATTCTCGTCCATACTTCCGGACGTGGAGCAGCGCATAGACTCGAATATCTGGCCCGAGCGTGCCGTCGGCAAAGACCCGGCGTACGTTCCCGGCCTCATGGTCCCCCGCCCCGTCGGCACAGCGGAGACGGACCCGGAGCAGGCGGAGACCGAGGAGCCGCGCGCGCCCGAAGGCGGCGCCCCCTCGGATGCCCTCCCGGAGGACGTTCCCGATGAGCCCGCCCCCTCCTCGGAGGACGCCCCCTCGGAGGATGACGCCGCCACCGACGCCCCCTCCGGAGAGGACGCCCCCTCCGGAGAGGACGCCGCCACCGACGACGCCCCCGCCAAGGACGGCCCCGTCTTCGAGGCCACCGACCGCCGTGGCGCGATCACCGCGGACAGCGAGGGCGTCCGGTTCCGGCTGGACGACCAGGAGGCCGACTTCTGGTGGGACGAGATCGGCGCGGTCGAGATCAAGACCCCTCGGTTCGGGCGCCGGTTCACCGTCACGGTGCACGTATCGGAGCGCCGCTGGTTCGACGCCGAGGTCGAGGCCGACACCAGGAGCCGTCTCAAGGAATGGACGGCGGAACTCGACGCCGTCCTGGACGCCTACTTCGAGGAATCCTGAGCGGTCGATCCGGTCCCGGCCGATCCGCCGGCCGGGACCATGAGGCCCGGCCGGCGAACGCCGGGCCTCATCGCACCAGCTCCTTCGTCACGCGCTCCAGCATGAAGGCCGACGAGTCCCTCGCCCGTTCCTCCCAGGCGAAGACGCACACCGTCGCGACCCCGTCGAACTCCAGCTCCCGCAGCGTGCCGAAGAAGGCGTTCCAGTCCACCTCGCCCTGTCCGATGTCCAGGTGCTGGTGGATACGGGCGGCCGTGCCCGGCGGGTTGAGGATGTAGCGCAGCCCCGAGGAACCCTTGTGGTCGAACGTGTCGGCGATATGCAGGTGCTGGAGCTTGTCGCCCGCGTACCGCAGCATCTTCGCGATGTCCGCGCCCGGTTCGGCGCCGGAGAGATGGAAGCTGTGCGGGGCGCAGTACAGATAGTTGACGTACGGCTTGTTGACGGCGCGTACGAGATCGACCGCCGGGTTGTTCTCCTCGCAGAAGTCGTCCGGGTGCGCCTCCAGATTGAGCGCGATGCCCTCGCGTTCGAACTCCGGCAGCAGTTCCTCCATCGACCGCCAGAACGCGGCCTCGCTCCGCTCCGCCTGCTCGGGGCGGCCGTTGAACTCCGAGTTCATCAGCGTGCAGCCGAGCCGCGCGGTGATCTCGATCATCCGCCGCCAGTAGCGCACGGCGGTCTGCCGTTCGCTCTCGTCCGGGCTCGACCACTTGTAGAGCGGGAGGACGCTGGAGAGCTGGACGCCGGTCTCGTCCAGCGCCCGTTTCAGCTCCGCCACCCGCTCGTCGTCGGCGCGCGGGTGGCGGAAGAACGGCATGAAGTCGTCGCGCGGGGACAGCTCGATATACCCGTAACCGAGGTCGGCGACCGTGCGCACCATCTCCCTGATCGGCAGCGCGCGGAACATGTACGGGTCGAGGGCGATCTTCACCGGGACGCTCCTCCGTAGAAGGCGGGACGCTCCTTCAGGGCGTCGACGTGCACGATCTCGCCCGACTCCAGGGCCTGGACCAGCGCGTCCGTGATGACGGTCGCGGCGTAACCATCCCAGGCGGAGGGCCCGGTGGGCTCGGTGCCCGCCGCGACCGTTTCGGCCCACTCGCGGAATTCGGTGTCGAAGGCGTTCTCGAAGCGGCCCTTCCAGTCCTGGAGGACGGCGGTCGAGTGCCGGCCGGCGCTCCGTACCGCCACACCGGCCGGGTCGGGCAGCCGGACGAGGCCCTCCTCGCCGACGGTCTCGCACTGGATGTCGTAGCCGTACTGGCAGTTGACGAACACCTCCAGGTCGATCCTGACCCCCTCGGCAGTCTCGAAGAGCATGATCTGCGGGTCCTGGAGATGCGCGTACCGCTTGCTCGTCCGCCGGGGCCTGAGCACCTGTACGGTGCGGATCTCGTCGTCCAGCAGCCAGCGCAGTACGTCGATCTCATGGACCGCCGTGTCCTGGGCGGCCATCGCGGAGGTGTACGACTCGGGCACGGTCGCGTTGCGGTGGGCGCAGTGCACCATCAGCGGCGCGCCGATCGCGCCCGACGTGATGACCTGCCGCATCTCGCGGTAGCCGGCGTCGTACCGGCGCATGAAGCCGACCTGGACCAGCCGGGAGCCGTGCGCGGTCTCGGCGGAGACGATCTTGAGACAGTCCTCGGCGGTGGTGGCGAGCGGCTTCTCGCAGAAGACCGGCTTGCCGGCGGCGATGGCGGCGAGGACATGCTCGGCGTGGGTCGGGCCCCAGGAGGTGACGACGACGGCGTCGACATCGGCCGCGTCGATCACCGCGCCACCGGTGGGCAGGGCGCGGGCGCCGACGGACGCGGCGACCTCCTCGGCCCGCGCGGTGTCGAGGTCGCACACCGCCGTGACCTCGGTACCGGTGATCACATGGGTGAGACGACGGATATGGTCCTGGCCGATCATGCCGGTGCCGATCACACCGATACGCACAGTCATGGGGGATTCCCTTTCGGGCTCAGCCGGCCGGAGCCGGGTCGGAAGGCCGGGTGTAGCGGGCCTGAAGCTCGGTCTGGAGCGATTCGAGCGACCGGCCGCGGGTCTCCGGTACGTGCAGTTTCACGAAGGTGACCGCGCCGATACCGAGGACCGCGAAGACGAAGAACGTGGCGGAGATACCGATGCCGTCGACCAGGACGGGGAAGGTCAGTCCGATCGCGAAGTTGACCATCCACAGCACCACGGCGCAGACGCCCATCCCGAAGCCCCGCATCCGCATCGGGAAGATCTCCGCGAGCATCAGCCAGGTGACCGGCGAGATCGCGCCCTGCTGGAAGGCGAGGAAGGTGACGGTCATGGCGAGTACGGCGTACGCGCGCGGTGTCCCCTCGGGCAGCGCGACCGAGAAGACACCGATCATCAGCAGCGCGCCGGTAGTGCCCAGCTGCCCGATCATCAGCATCGGCCGGCGGTCCATCCGGCCGAGCAGCCAGATACCGAGGAGGGTGGCGAGCACCGAGATCACACCGTTGGCTATGTTCGCGGTGAGCGCGCTGTCCGAGGTGAACCCGGCGTCGGTGAGGATCTGGGTGCCGTAGTACATGATCGTGTTGACACCGGTCACCTGCTGGCAGATGGCGATGCCGACCCCGACGAACACCAGCCGCCGGATCCAGGGGACGGTCCGCAGATCCGCCCAGCCGCCCGCCTTCGACCGCTCGTCGGCCACCGCGAGTCCGGTGACCTCCCGTAGCTCGGCCTCGGCGCGCCGCTCCGATCTGACCTGCTTCAGCACGGCGAGCGCCTCGGCGTACCGGGTCTGCGAGGCCAGCCAGCGCGGGCTCTCCGGCATGACCAGCATGCCGAACCAGAGCACCACGGCCGGCAGGGTCGCGATCACCAGCATCCAGCGCCAGATCCCGCCGCTCTCGCCGCCGAACCCGGCGATGACCGCGTTGAAGGTGAAGGCGGCCAGCTGACCCGTAACGATCATGAGCTCGTTACGGGTGACCAGACCGCCGCGCTTCTCGGCGGGGGAGATCTCCGCGAGATAGACGGGTACGGTCACCGACGCACCGCCGACGGCGAGACCGAGCACGAACCGGGCCACCACCATGACCTCGGTGTTCGGGGCGAGCGTGCAGCCGAGCGCCCCGAAGAAGAAGATCAGCGCCAGCATCAGGATGTTCTTGCGCCGGCCGCGCCGGTCGGAGAGCCGGCCCCCGAACAGGGCGCCGAGTGCCGCGCCGAACAGCAGCGAGCTGGTGACCAGACCCTCGGTGAACGGGCTCAGCCCGAGGTCGTCCTTCATATACGGCAGCGCGCCGTTGATCACTCCGGTGTCATAACCGAAGAGCAGTCCGCCGAAGGTGGCGATGAGGGTGACCACCCGCAGCCTGCGCCTGACAGGGGGCGGGGGATCGTCCGTCAGCGCGGCGGGCGATGACTCGGTGCCCGCGGTCGCGTCGTCCTTGACGTCCGTCATGGCAGCCTCCCCTTTACCGGGTGAGTGGGCGTCGGGTACGGGTGAGGCCGCTCTCTGCCAGGACCGCGCGCGTATGCACGGCGATCGGCAGCGGAACGTCCGGAGCACAGGGGTAGAGGTCCTGCTCGACGATCACGAACAGCTCCGCGTCCAGCCGGGACAGCTCGGCGACCACCTCGCCGGGCTCGGGCACCCCGGCCGGCGGCGCGACACAGACGCCGCGCTTGACGGCCTCGCCGAAGGAAAGGTTCTCCTGGGCTACCTGGGCCAGGACCGCGGGATCCATCTGCTTAATGTGGACATAGCCGACACGTTCGCCGAATCGCCGGATCAGGTCAAGGTTGTCGCCGCCGCCATAGGCCACATGACCGGTGTCCAGGCAGAGGTTGGCGTACCGGGGGTCGGACTCGTTGAGGAAGCGCTCGATCTCCGGCTGCGTCTGGATATGGCTGTCGGCGTGCGGGTGGAGGACCAGCCGTATGTCGTACTCATCGAGCAGGATCCTGCCCAGCTCATCGGCGGCCCGGCCGAAACCGGCCCACTGTTCGGCGGT
The DNA here is from genome assembly GCF_000718095.1 of Streptomyces scopuliridis RB72. Lineage (GTDB taxonomy): Bacteria > Actinomycetota > Actinomycetes > Streptomycetales > Streptomycetaceae > Streptomyces > Streptomyces scopuliridis. The sequence goes on from NZ_JOEI01000004.1 coordinate 192,287, forward strand.
CAGCTCGGGGCTCTCGGTGAAGGCGCCGGTCTTCTCGTCCCGGTACATCGGGGGGATGAAGACCAGGTGATGGGCGCCGGCCGCGGCCGTGAGCTTCGCGACGGGCAGTACGTCGGCGAGCATCGTGTCCCACTGCTCGGGACGGTGCAGCGCGCCGAAGGTGGTGCCGCCGGAGACCTTGAGGCCACGGACGGCCAGTTCCTCGGCGAGCCGCTCGGGCTCGGTCGGCAGATAGCCGTACGGCCCCAGTTCTAGCCACTCGTAACCGGCCTCGACCAGCTCGTCGAGGAAGCGGGTGTAGGGGACCTGCTGGTCGTCCTCGGGGAACCAGACGCCCCAGGAGTCGGGTGCGGAACCGAGGCAGAGGTTGCCCACGGTCGTACGGGGAGAAGCTGACGTCTTTGTCATCGATGCGGCTCTTCTCGGCGAAGGGGGAAAGGGGGAGGACGTGGGGGAGTGAGCGAGGGGGCTCAGTCGGAGGTGGGGAAACTGAATCCGGCCGCGGTCTGGCGCTCCTGGTGCGGCCAGCGCGTGGTGACGACCTTGGCGCGGGTGTAGAAGCGGATGCCCTCGGGCCCGTGGACGGGGCTGTCGCCGATGAGTGAGTCCTTCCATCCGCCGAAGGAGTAGTACGACATCGGCACCGGGACGGGGACGTTGACGCCGATCATGCCGACCGTGACCTTGCGCTGGAAATGCCGCGCGGTCCCGCCGTCGGAGGTGAAGACGGCGGTGCCGTTGCCGTACGGATTGGCGTTGATCAGCGCGATCGCCTCGTCGACGGTGCCGACCCGTACGACGGCGAGCACCGGCCCGAAGATCTCCTCGCGATAGGCGTCCATCCCGGTGGTGACGCGGTCGAGGAGGGACGGGCCGACGAAGAAGCCGTCCTCGTGGCCCTCGACCTTGAGTCCCCGGCCGTCCACCACCACCGTCGCGCCCTGCGCGGCTCCGGAGGCGACCGCGCCGGTGACCCGCTCCTGGGCGGCGGCCGTGACCAGCGGGCCCATCTCGCTCGTCGGATCGTCGCCCGGCCCGACCTTGATCGCGCGGGCCTTGCGCTCCAGGATCTCCACCAGCGGGTCGGCGGCGGAGCCCACCGCGACCGCGACGGAGATCGCCATGCAGCGCTCGCCGGCCGAACCGTAGGCGGCGGCGATCAGATGCCTGGCCGCGAAGTCGAGATCGGCGTCGGGCATCACCACAGCGTGGTTCTTGGCGCCGCCGAGGGCCTGGACGCGCTTGCCATGCGCGGTCCCGCGCTCGTGCACGTACGTGGCGATGGGCGTCGAGCCGACGAAGGAGACGGCCGCGATGCCGGAGTGGTCCAGGATCGCGTCGACGGCGGTCTTGTCGCCGTGGACGACATTGAAGACACCGTCCGGCAGCCCCGCCTCCTGGTAGAGCCGGGCGACGAGGTTCGCGGCCGACGGATCGCGCTCGCTGGGCTTGAGGACGAAGGTGTTGCCGGTGGCGATGGCGACCGGATGCATCCACAGCGGCACCATCGCCGGGAAGTTGAACGGGGTGATGCCCGCGCACACCCCCAGCGGCTGGCGGAAGTTGTGCACATCCACGCCGGTGGAGACCTGGTCGGAGAAGGAGCCCTTGAGGATGTCGCCGAGGCCGCAGACGTACTCGACGACCTCCCGGCCGCGCACGATCTCGCCGCGCGCGTCGTCCACGACCTTGCCGTGCTCGGCGGAGATGATCCGGGCCAGCTCGTCCTCGTGCCGTACCAGCAGCTCACGGAAGGCGAACATCACCTTGATCCGCTGTGAGAGCGAGGTCTCGCTCCATGACTCGAAGGCGTGGGCGGCGGCGGCGACCGCCGCGTCCACGTCCGACGGTCCGGCGAGCCGCACGCGGGTGGACGGGGCGCCGGTGGCGGGGTTGAAGACCGGGGCGGTACGGGAGGACGCGCCCGCGGTGGCCGCCCCATTGATCCAGTGCTCGATGGTGCTCATATGACGATTCCTCAGATCCTCAGAGGTAGTGGCGCTGGGAGCGCTTGGCCGCGGCGTAGGTCTCGTACGCCCGCCGGGTGGACTCGATCGCGGAGACCTGGCTGACGGGCACGTCCCACCAGCCGCTGCCGGGCGGATTCGGCCCGTACAGATCGGTCTCGACATGGACGACCGTCGTACGGTCGGACGCCCTGGCCTTCGCCATCGCGCCGGTGAACTCCTCGACGGTGGACGCGGAGAGGACATCGGCGCCGAGCGAGGCGGCGTTGGCGGCCAGATCGACCGGCAGGACCTCGCCGTCGAGCTGACCGCTCTCCCGGTCGCGGAAGCGGTAGCGGGTCCCGAAGCGCTGTGAGCCGAGCGACTCCGACAGCGCGCCGATGGAGGCGAAGCCATGGTTCTGGACGAGCACGATGATGACCTTGATGCCCTCGGAGACCATGGTCACGATCTCCTGGGCCATCATCAGATACGAGCCGTCGCCGACCAGGACGACGACCTCGCGGCCCGGCTCCGCCATCTTCACACCGAGCCCGGCGGCCACCTCGTACCCCATGCAGGAGTACGCGTACTCCACGTGGTACGCCTTCGGATCGCGGGCACGCCACAGCATCTGGAGATCGCCCGGCAGGGAGCCGGCCGCGTTGATCACCACATCCCGGTCGTCCAGCGAGCGGCGCAGCGCGCCCAGGATCTCGGTCTGCGCGGGCAGCGGACCATGGCCGGGGGCGAAGCACTCCTCCTCGGTACGCCGCCACGCGGCCGACAGCTCCAGCACCCGCTGCCGGTAGCCGCCGTCGGCCTTCCAGCCGGCCAACTCCCGCTCCAGCGCCTGGAGTCCGAGCAGGGCATCGGCGACCAGCGGCTCGGCGGAGTGCTTCACCGCGTCCAGCCGGGCGACATTGAGATTGATGAACCGCACCCCGGGATCGCCGAAGACGGTGTGGCTGGCGGTGGTGAAGTCGCTGTAGCGGGTGCCCACGCCGAGGACGACATCAGCCTCGGCCGCGAGCGCGTTGGCCGCCGCCGTACCGGTCGAGCCGATGCCGCCGACCGCGCACGGATGGTCCCAGGGCAGCGCGCCCTTGCCCGCGTGGGTGTCCGCGACGGGGATACCGGCCGTCTCGGCGAACGACCGCAGCTGGTTCTCGGCGCCGGAGTAGACGACACCCCCGCCCGCGACGATCAGCGGCCGCCTCGCCGTACGCAGCAGCTGGGCCGCCCGCTCCAGGGCCGCGGGCTCGGGCACCGGCCGGCCGATGTGCCAGACCCGGCGCCGGAAGAACGCCACCGGCCAGTCGTACGCCTCGGCCTGGACGTCCTGCGGCAGACAGAGCGTCACCGCGCCGGTCTCGACCGGGTCGGTCAGCACCCGCATCGCGGCGAGCGCGGCCGGGATCAGCTGCTCGGGCCGGGTGATCCGGTCGAAGTACTTGGACACCGGACGGAACGCGTCGTTGACGGTGACATCCCCGCCGCGGGTGTCCTCCAGCTGCTGGAGCACGGGGTCGGCGGCGCGGGTCGCGAACATGTCGCTGGGCAGCAGCAGGACCGGCAGCCGGTTGGTGGTGGCCAGCGCGGCGCCCGTGATCATGTTCGTCGAGCCGGGCCCGGTGGAGGCGGTGCAGGCGTACGCGGAGAGCCGGTCCCGCATCTTGGCGAAGGCCACGGACGCGTGCACCATGCCCTGCTCGTTACGGGCCAGGTAGTACGGCAGATCCACCTCGCCGGTACGGGCCGCCTGGAGCAGCGCCTGTCCGACCCCCGCCACATTGCCGTGCCCGAAGATGCCCCAGACGCCGGGGACGAGCCGCTGTTCCCGGCCGTCGCGCTCGCTGTACTGATGCGCGAGGAACCGTACGAGGGCCTGCGCGGTGGTGAGCCGTACGGTCTCCATCACTTCTCCTTCCGGAAGGGCAGTCGGGGGTCGGTCTCCTGGCTCTCCCAGCCGGCGCGCACCCAGCCGTGCGCCGGGTCGTCGCAGATCAGCCAGGCCCGGTCCTGGCCGGGGCCCGCCATGACGTTGAGGTAGTAGAGGTCGTAGCCGGGGGCGGCGATGGACGGGCCGTGCCAGCCGTGCGGGATCAGCACCGTGTCGCCGGTGCGTACCTCCGCGAGGACATCGAGCGGCCGGTCCTCGGTCCCGTACACCCGCTGGTACGCGAGGCCGGGGCCGGCGGGGCCGTCGGCGATCTCGAAGTAGTAGATCTCTTCGAGCTCGCTCTCGACGGGGGTCCCGTCGTCGGCCGTGCGCGCCTCGTCGTGCTTGTGCGGTGGGTACGAGGACCAGTTGCCGCCGGGCGTGAGCACTTCGCAGACCAGCAGCTGTTCGGCCTCGAACGTGCCGGGCAGACAGTAGTTGTTGACCTGGCGCGAGCAGTTGCCCGCGCCGCGCAGCTCGGTGGGGACGCCCTCGGCGGAGCCGTACCGTACGGTCAGCCGGCGCTCGCAGCGCGCCGACGGGAGGGCGAAGCGGCCACCGCGCTCGCTGCGGATCACGGCGTCGGTGTCACGCGGGAGGTACGCGAAGTCGGTGACGGCGTCGAAGACCCCGTCCCGGCCGGCGAGCAGGAGCGTCGCGTCGTCGGCGGTGACCGTACAGGAACCGCTCAGCGGCAGTACCAAGCACTCGCTGTCCCCGGTGGACAGGGCGACCGGCTCGCCGGGCGTGAGCTCGGCGACGCGCAGTCCGGAGAAGCCCCACCCCGCGGACTCGGGTGTGACGACCGTGGTGAAGGGCCCTTCGGCGGTGGAACCCGCCCGCAGCCGCGGCCCGTGACCGTTCACAGCAGGCTCACCGCGCGGTCCACGGCCCCGGCGACATCGCCGTCCGCGGGGTAGAGCAGCGACCGGCCGACGATCAGGCCCTGCACGGTCGGCAGGGAGAGCGCCTTGTGCCACGCGTTGAACGCCGCCTCGGCGTCCTTGACCTCGCCGCCGAGCAGCAGCACCGGCAGTGTGGAGGAGGCGAGGACCCGCTCCATCTCCGCCACGACCGGCAGCTTCAGCCAGGTGTACGCGCTGCGGCGGCCGAGCCCGGAGGCGATGGTGATGGACGTGATGACGGCCTCGGGGGAGAGGTCGTTACGGATCTTCCCGTCCACCCAGCGCGACAGGAACGGCTCGACCAGGGCGATCAGCTGACGGTCGTTGAGCTCGTCCACCGCACGCGCGGTGTCCGTCAGTGCGGAGGGGGTGGCCGGGTCGTCCAGGCAGATACGGGTGAGCGTCTTGCCGCCGTCGAAGCCCATGGCCGCGATGGCCTCGGCGTCGTACCCGGTGAACCGGTCGTCGATCTCGAAGGCCGAACCGGCCAGCCCCGCGCGGTTCATGGAGCCGAAGACGCTCTTGCCGTCGAGTACGCCGAGGAGCAGCAGATCTTCGAGGATGTCGGCGGTGGCGAGGACACCGGTGACCCCCGGACGCTCCAGGGCGACACACATCCGGTCGAGCAGCGCGCTCCGGTCGGCCATCGCGGAGGGATCGGCGCCCACCGCGTTGGCGCCGCGCGCCGGGTGGTCGGCGGCGATGATCATCGCCCGGCCGTGCCCGCCGAGCGGCGAGCGGGCCCTGACCCGCCGGGCAGCGGCCTCGGCGATGGCACCGGGGTTGTTGACCCGCGCCTCGACGATCCGCCGGACCTTGTCAGACACGCGCGTTCTCCTCTTCGGTCTTCTCCTGGATCTTCGCCTCGACGCGTGCCGCGTCGGGCATGGCGTCCGAGCAGGCCAGTTCACCGGCGACGAGGGCGCCCGCGGCGTTGGCGAAGCGCATCACGCGTGCGAGGTCCCAGCCGGACAGCAGCCCATGGCAGAGGGCGCCGCCGAAGGCATCACCCGCGCCCAGACCGTTGACGACCTCGACGGGTACGGGCGGCACCTCGACCGCGGTGCCCTCACGGTCCATGGCCAGAACGCCCTTGGGGCCCTGCTTGACCACGGCGATCCCGGCCCCGAGGGCGAGGAGCGCGCGGGCGGCGGCATAGGGCTCCGTCTCGCCGGTGGCGACCTCGCACTCCTCGCGGTTGCCGACGGCGACCGTGGCGTGCCGCAGCGCCTCGGCGTAGTGGGCACGGGCCTCGGCCGGGTCCTGCCAGAACATGGGGCGCCAGTCGAGATCGAAGACGGTGATCCCCGAGCGGGCGCGGTGCCGCAGCGCCGCGAGCGTCGCGGAGCGGCTGGGCTCCACGCTCAGCCCGGTGCCCGACATCCAGAAGATCCGGGCCGACGCGATGGCGTCGAGATCCAGGTCCTCGGGGCGGATATCGAGGTCGGGGGCGAGGGGCAGCCGGTAGAAGTAGAGCGGGAAGTCGTCCGGCGGGAAGATCTCGCAGAACGTCACCGGGGTCGGCGCGACGGTCGACACCCCTACGTGCGTGTTGTCGACCCGGTAGCCCGCGAGGGCCTGTCGTACGAACTGGCCGAAGGGATCGTCGCCGGTCTTGGTGATCACCGCGGCGCTTCTGCCGTAGCGCGCCGCGGCGACGGCGACATTGGTAGGGCTGCCGCCCAGGTACTTGCCGAACGAGGTGACATCCGCCAGGCCCACGCCTGATTGCTGCGGATAGATGTCGACCCCGACCCGTCCCATGGTCAGGACGTCCAGGACTGCCATGTGTGGGGACCTCCAACGACTGGCGCGCTCTACTAGCGCGCTCTAGCTGCGAGTACGATGGGCCAGGTCCATATGTCCTGTCAATGCTTTGTTACGTGCGGTTTTCCGCTAGGTTCACGTACACCCGGCGGACAGTACGAAAGGTGAGGGGGCCCGATGGAGGAGACGACGCCCGGCGGACGGCGCCCCACGATGGCGGATGTCGCGAAGAGGGTCGGAGTGTCCCGTGCCCTGGTGTCCCTGGTGTTCCGCAACCAGCCCGGCGCGGGCGAGGAGACGCGACGGCGGGTGCTGGAGGCCGCCGACGAGCTCGGCTACCGCCCCGACAGCGCGGCCAGACTGCTGGCCCGGGGGCGCAGCCGCACCATCGGCGTCATGCTGACGTTGCATCAGCCGTTCGAGGCCGACCTGGTCGAGGGCGTGTATCCGGAGGCCGAACGCCTCGGCTACGACGTGCTGTTGTCCGCCAGCGCCCCCGGCCGCGACGAAAGCAAGGCCGTCGAGGCGCTGTTGAGCCATCGCTGCGAGGCGCTGATCCTGCTCGGCTCCACGGCGAGCATCGCCCGGCTCGATGAACTCGGACGCCGTAGCGCGGTCGTGGTCATCGGCCGCACGGCCCGCGGCGCCAACGTCGACAGTGTGCACACGGCGGAGGGCAAGGGCGTACGCCAGGTGGTGAACCACCTGGTGGAGCTGGGCCACCGTCATATCGCGCACATCGACGGCGGCAAGGAGCCGGGAGCCGCGGAGCGCCGGCGCGCCTACCGCGCGGCCATGCGCAGACACCAGCTCACCGAGGAGATCCGGGTGGTGCCCGGCGCGCACAACGAGGACGCGGGCATCGCGGCCGGCCGGCTGTTCCTCTCCGAGGAGCGGCTGCCCACCGCGGTGTTCGCCGGGAACGACCGCTGTGCGATGGGTCTGCTGCACACGCTGGGCCGCGCCGGCATCGATGTACCCGGCGAGGTCTCGGTGGTGGGCTTCGACGACAGCCATCTCTCGCATCTGTCGCACATCGATCTCTCCACCGTCCGTCAGGACGCCGTACGGATGGCGGAGCACGCGGTGCGGTTCGTGGTCGAGCGGCTGGACGACAGCACGCTCGATCCGAGGGAAGCCGTCCTCGATCCCAAACTGGTCGTCCGCGGCACCAGCGCCGCGCCGCCGTCGGCCACCGGCTCGGCCGGTCCTGACGACTGCCGCTGCTCCCCGCGCGGTCACCGGGCGGGCCACTGAGGGACGGCTCCGACGACGGCGGGCCGCGCGGTCAGCCGCTCTTCGTGAGCACCCGGTCCCCGAAGCGCGCCCGGCGCTCGTCCGTCGCCCCCTCCTGGCGCTCCCGCTCGCGTACCCGCGTCAGCAGCAGCGCCGGGTCGGGGTCCTTCTGGAGCGCGGCCAGGAGCAGCAGCCACAGATCCGACAGCCCCTCCTCGATCTGCCGCCTCCCCTCCAGGGCGTCGGAGACCGTATGCAGCCCGAAGAAGGCGCAGACGAGTCCGTGCGCGGCCACCTCGGGGCACACGCCCGCGGCGAGCGCTCCCTCGGCGCGGGCCTCTTCGAGCAGCGCGGTGACCGTCTCCAGCCAGCCGACGAACGGCCGGGGCAACGTGGCGTCGATGGCCGCGCGTTCCGCCCACAGCCGGGATCCGGCGCGGATGACGACATCGTCGCGGAAAGCTCTGGCCACATCGAAACTCAGGGCGACCAGCCTTTCGAGCGCCGGGCGGTCGGCCGCTTTGTAACGGCCGATCAGCTCGGGCCAGGTCGCGAAATGCTCCTCCACAATGGCCAGGGCCAGATTCTCCTTGCTGGCGTAGTGGAAGTAGATGGCCCCGCTGGTACGGCCGGACCGCGCGCTGATATCGCTGATGCTGGTACCGGCATAGCCGCGCTCATCGAACAAATGTGCCGCGGCCTCCAGGAGAAACCTGCGTGTCGCTTTCGCCCGAACCTGCTCCGCCCGCACCTGCACGTGTACCCCGGATTCCCGTTCCGTTAAATGACAGCACGCAATGTAGCGGCTTTTCCCGTGGGGCGTGACCGGCGTGTGGCGGGGGCGGGCTGGGGTGCGCGTACCGGAGAATTGCGATGTTCTTATCGCATGAATACATCGGTTGGTGACCTCGCCGGGGAAGTCCGGCCGCTGTCGTGGTCGCGCACCGTCGCGCGCGAGATGGTGCATCGCGCCTCCGTGGCGGAGGTACTGCTCACCGACGTACGGCAGACCGAAAGCGGCGATTTCGAAGCCGCCGCCTCCTGGCCCCGCTCCCATCCGACTTTTCCGCGCGACGGCGCCGATCTGCACAGCCCGTTGATGATCGTCGAGACACTGCGTCAGCTCGGGATCTACATTCCGCTGCGGTATTTCGGCGTCTCACCCGCCGCGAGTCTGATCATCACCGATCTCTTCTTCGACCTCGACCCCGCCTCCGAGCCGCGGGCGGTCTCCGGCGCCACCGGCGTCACCTGCCGTGTACGGGTCGCGGAGGTGCGTCGCGGGCCGGACGGTTCCGCGACCGGACTGCGCCTCCAGGTCTCCTATCTGGCCGGCGGGGCGCTGTTCGCGCTGGCCGGCGGCGGTGCGCGGTTCCTCGAACCCGAGCAGTACGACACCGTACGGGCGGGCCGCGCGGAGTCCGCCGCCCCGTCCGTCGCGCGCGCGGCCGGCCGGGCCCGCCCCGATGCCCGGCGGCTGGGGGTGACTGGCGCGCACGATGTCGTGATCGGGGCCGAGGGCGCCACCCTGCTGGTGGATCCCGCCGATATGCGGCATCCCTTCTTCTTCGACCACGCGACGGATCATGTCCCGGGCATGATCGTTCTGGAGGCCGCCCGGCAGGCGGCGGCCTTCGAAAGTGGCGGAAGACTGCTGCGGCCTACCGCCGGTCGGCTGAAAACGGCGCGCTTCATCGAATACAGCCCGCCCGCTCGCGTTCTGTGCGTGCCGCACCACGCGACCTGCGTCTTCCGCTTTCTCCAGGACGGCGAACAGAAGGCCTTTGGCGTCCTCCGCTACCAATAAACAGATTTAGACACTAAATGCAATCGCTTGACTGCCGAGAGTAGTCCTCTCTAGCGTAGCGATCGTTATGTTCCTGGCGGTCGCCGGAACTGGCCTTCTCCATAAGGCCGCGCCCGCCAGGGATCGCACCCGTCCGACAACGGGTGACCAACACGCCCGCGGTGTTTCGCACCGTTGCGGCGGCCAGCGCTGCCGCTTTTAGGGCACTCCTGAACGGAAGCACGCGGATGACAGCTCAACGCATCCTTTCCTGGACTCCCTCAGCCATCGTCTTCGACTGCGACGGCACTCTCATGGACACCGAATGCCACTGGCAGGACGCGCGCATTCTGGCGTTGCGCGAGTACGGATTCACCCCCGCCACCGGCTTCGCGGAGCGGGCCAAAGGGCTCCACTACAGCGAATGCGGACGCCTGATGGCGGACGAGGCGGGGCGCCCGGACCTCGGCGGGGAGATGACCGAACGGCTTCTCGCGCATTTCCGCGCGCTGGTCGCCGACAACCCCATGACCATGCCCGGCGCCCGTCAACTCGTGGAAACGGCAGCGCAGTTCGCGCCGCTCGCCGTCGCCAGCAACTGCCCGCGGGAGGTCGTCGAGTCCTGCCTCGACACCGCGGGCCTGCTCGACCTCTTCGGGTACATCGTGGTGCCCGAGAACGAGATGCGGCCCAAGCCGCATCCGGACGTCTATCTCACCGCGGCCAGACTCTGCGGCGCCGACCCGGCCGACACCCTGGCGATCGAGGACTCCCACTGCGGTATCCAGGCCGCCGACCAGGCCGGGATGCGCATCATGGGCGTCGGCCCCTGGCCCGACGCGCGGACCGTCGCGCTGGTGGACCTCTGGGTCCGCTCGCTGGACGAGCCGGAAGTCTCCGGCTGGGCCACCGGGCGCGTACCGCCGCAGTACTCGCGCTGACCGCCGGCCCCGTCGGTCGCACGTAGTCCGGCGGGGCCGGATCGAACGGATCGACCGCTTCCCGACTCCCCCCTCCTCCGGAAGTCGCCCTCCCCGGAAATCGGCCTACCATGAGTGCCAGAGGACATATCCGTCCAGAAGCTGCCGCACAGGGAGATGGCCATCGGATGGATGAGGATCGTGCCGGCCGTCTCGTGTCGTCGCTGCGGGCCCGCGGGGTGATGGCCCATCTGGCGCACCTGGGGGTCTACCAGTGCGGAGTACAGATCGTGCTCGCCGAGGGCGGTGAGGCGATCTGGGACATCGACGGGGTGCTGGGGCTGCGGGCCGAGGTGGTGGAGGACGGTGTCCTCGTGGGATTCGTGCCGCATGTGCGGGGCTCCGAGACCTTCACCGAGGAACAGCTCGTGGCGGCGATCGCCGCCACTCGGTACGACAAGGAGGGCCTGCGCCCTCCGGTGGACACGAGCCCCGCACCGGACGGCGGCGTCGGCATGGACGCCGGCGGCGCAGGACCGTACGGCGGCCGCTTCCCCGGCCCCGCGCTGCCGCGGTGGGTCGCCCGCCGCGGACTCAGACTTCCCTGGCGCCTTCGCCGGCCGAGATGACCGGATGACCCGTACGCCGGTTCGGCTCCGCACCCGCCCGGATGGGCGTACGTATGCGCGGGTACCGCGCCGTGTCACGCGGTCGGTGGTTCTTTCCGCGTAATCGCCCCGTGCGCCCCGGCCGTATGGGCATGCTCGGGGGCATGGCTGAGCTTGGTGAGAACGTGCCCGCGTACCGGACGATCCGGGTGTCAGGTCCGGAGGGGCCGGTCGAGGCGGTGGCCGATGTGGTGGCATGGCAGGCGCGGGAGAGCTATCCGGACATCCTCTCGGCGGGCGGGCCGCTCTTCGGAGTGGTGCGCGAACGCGAGGCGGGCGGCTGGGAGCTGGTCTCGTCGTTCTCGGGGCTGGCCCCGCAGGACGGGCGCGACAGCATGGGGTCCCAGTTCCGCAGACGGGCCCAGGAGTGCGAGAAGGCCGGTGACCGCGCCGGGTACGAGGAGTGCATGCGGGCCGCCGAGCGGATGGAGTGGGAGACCCTCGACGAGCTGACCGTGCTCGGCGTCCGCCACCGGGTCGCCCGCGCGGAGTGCTACGTACGGTCGGGCGCCGACGGACCGGAGCCGCCGCGGCCGACCGACCCGGACCCCATGGCGTCCGGCGAGTCGCACAAGGCCCCGGATCCCACGGCCGGGTTCGTCTTCGATCCCGTCATCGCCACCGGTATGTCCGAGGGCATCCTCAAGGTCGAACTGCTCTCCCTCGTACGCAAGCCGGGCACCGTACCGGACGAGGTCCGCGACGATTCCCGGATCGCGGCGCGGACGCACCCGGGTGGGATCCTGCTTCCGGCGACCTTCATGACGGCGGAGAAGGAGTCCGGGCGCTGGCGGCCCGACTCGACCGGGACATGCACCACACCGCAGGGCGCGCGGGACACCCTCGCCGTCGCGCTGCGCGTCATGATCCCGTGGCAGCTCGGCCTCGAACCGGAGCGGCGCGCACCGTACTTGGCCGCCGCCGACCGGCTCGACGCGGAGCGCGGCAATGAAGTGGAGGTGGAGGGACGGCGGTTCAGGGTGGTACGGATCGAACGACTGGTCCGTATCGGGCCGGACGGCCCCGAGGGCCCGCGCCCCTCCGACCCCGACCCGCAGCCTCCCGTGATGGTGCAGCACGAGCGGGCCGTCGCGGAGGGGCTGATCTCCGAGGACGACGACGAGGACGCCCCCATCGAACTCGACGAGAACACGCGGCGGCTGGCGGCGCTGTTCCACGAGGAGGAGGCGCGCCGCAGGGAGCTGCTGGCCCAGCGGCGGGAGCGGGGCCGTGACGCCTGACGGAGTGGCACCGGCGCCGGGGCAACGCGCCCTTCAGCAGCGCGCGTTGACATGGCCGGGCTCTCCTGCCGGTACGACGTCCCGGTCCCGCAGCACGATCGAGAGCCGGTCGCCCCACTCCCGGCACGCGACGGTGAGGTCCGCCCGCCGGTACTCGATCACCAGCACCTTGTCGTCGTAGGCGTCCGCGTACGCGTCGCACTCCTCGTACCGCGCGCACTCCTCGGCGACGGCGAAGTCGAAGCCGATCTCGTCCCGTACCCCGGTCATCTCCGCCGCGTTCTTCTGGCCGATCGCCAGCCCCGCCCGGTGGGCGCGCTCGGCCAGCAGCCCCGCGAAGGCGGCTGCCTCCCCGCGGTCGAGCAGGCCGTCCGAGCGCAGATACGAGTCCAGGTTGTCCGCCTCGACGGCGTCGAACCCCCGGTCGGCGCAGCCGTCGATCCAGCCGCCGACGATGCCGGCCAGCCGGTCGCGGCGGTCGTCGGTGGAGATGTCCAGGAGGGGTTCCTCCCAGTCCTCGTCGATGACGGTCGCGCCGTCCGCGTCGCGCAGCAGCAGATCGGGGTGGTTCTTCCGCCACCATGCCACGGCGTCCGGCTGTGTCTGGTACGCGTTGATGTAGCAGATGTTGTAGATGCCGGGGTCCGGGTCGGGGGCCGCCGTACGGTCCCTGATGACCGTCCGCACCCCGTCGGGCGGGTCGTACGCTCCGCCGAGCTGGTAGTCGAAGGGATCGTTCGCCCGGGGCTGCCGCACCGCGTGACCGCTGGCGGCGGAGCTCTCCGCCGCCTTGGGGGTGGCCGAGGCGCCGGAGTCGTCGGCCGTGTCGGAGGCGGCGCATCCGGAGAGTGCCAGCGCCAGCGCGAGCAGCGGAGCCACGGGCATACGGGCGGCGGGGGTGAACGGCAAGGCGGCGTCTCGATTCCGGAGCGGTCTGACGGACCCGGCAAGTTTCGCACCGGAGCCGGGGCGTGCCCGCCCCCGGGGCACGCCCCCTCGCCCTACAAGCCCCCGCTCACACCGTCAGCAGACTCGGCCTGGCCGCCCGGTCGACGGGCAGGAACGCGTCCGGCACCGGGTACTGGCCCAGGAGGAAGCGCAGGAGCGAGGCGTGCATCGCCTCGACGGGCGCGATCGTGGCCGCGGTCTCGGTCTCGAAGGCGCCCCCCACGCTGTATGTGGCCATCAGATAGGTCTGCGCGGCCTGTTCCTCCAGCTGCAGCGCGAGCGCGGCGGCGTCGGCCGCGCTGGCGGCCCTGGCCAGCGTGGCGGTGATCTCCTTCTGGTCGGAGAGCGGCACGCCCGTCAGGGCGGGCTTGCCGGCGCGGGTCAGTACGCCGTTCCACACCTTGGCGTGGTCGGTGTGCTGGGCCGTCGCCCGGGTGAGGAAGCTCGTCAGCGCGGGCGGTACGGTCCCGAGCCTGCCCTCCCTGGCCGCGGCGAGCGCCGACGTATAGACGCCCACGACCTGGTTCTCCAGCGCTACCGCCAGCGCGACCGTCCGCAGATCGCCGGGGTAGTCGACCCGGTGCGCGATCACGCTGGCCTTGTCGACGGGCGACCGCGAGGACAGGTCGTTCTCACCGGAGCAGGCCGCCAGCAGGAACGCGGCTCCGGCGCCTCCCGCCCCCAGCAGGAAGGTCCGGCGCCCCGGGCCGGGCGCCTCGGTCTCTTCGGCGCGACTGGCGAGGGGTGGCTCCCAGCCGCCCCGTTCGGGTGGTGCGGTACTCACTGCACGGCCCCTTCGGAGATCGGTGAGGCGTTGCTCGTCGGATAGAAGGCGTCGGGGAATCCGGTCGTCCCGACGTCCGCGGGCAGCGCGGCGGCGTCCGTCGGGATCGCGATCAGCTCGCTGTCGCCCGAGCCGAGCAGCGACTGAACGACCAGCAGCGTGGCGCGATGCTGTGCCTCGACCGGGGCGACGGAGGCGAAGAGCCGGCGCAGTCGCGCGGTCCCGGCCAGGCCCACGTCCTTGGTGTACGTCTGCGCGGCCACGTCCTCCAGGGAGAGGGCGAGCGCGACCACGTCCTCGGGGGTCTTGGCGGCCGGCAGCGCCTGCTGGACGACGGCCGCGTACTTCGGGTCGGTCCCGGTCTGCGGCTGCCCGCCCGCCTGGACGGCCGCCGTGTTGAAGGCCTTGGCGTGTTCCTCGTGGTGCTGGGTGGTCGTGGCGATGAACTCCTGGAGCGTCGCGTTGCCGTCCTTGATGAACGGCAGCGCGGCGGCGGTGCGGTAGACGCTCACCGCGAGGTTCTCCAGTGACGCCGCGGTCTGCAGCGCCATGATGTCGTCCCGTGTCGTGGGTTCCAGCAGCCGGGTGTCGATGTGCTCCGCGTCCATCACGCCCCCTCTCTCCTCGGCGCCCGCACCACCGCGGGTGCTCTCTGTGTCACCGACACATTCGCGACGCCGGGGCCGCCGGATGGTGGGACATCCGCGAGGGTTCGGGGTGTTTCACCTCTTCGGCGCAGTACGCGACCGCCCCGTCGCCGTACCCGGCGACGGGGCGGTGCCGGAGCTGTACTCCGGCGGTCCTTCCGCTACTCCCTGACCGCTCCTGACTACTCCTTGACCGCGCCCGAGTTGGCGCCGTTGACGAAGTAGCGCTGGAAGCAGAAGAACAGCGCGGCCACCGGCAGGGTGGAGAGCAGCGCCGCCGCCAGCTTCAGCGGATACTGCGTGCCGCCGCCGAGACCGCCCGAGACGAAGCGGGCCAGACCCGTGGTGAGCGTCTCGTACTGACCGGACTGGGTGGCGACCAGGAAGTGCGTGAACTCGTTCCACGATCCCTGGAACGACAGGATCGTCAGCGTGATCAGCGCGGGTCTGGCCATCGGCAGGACGACGGACCAGAAGATCCGGAACACCCCCGCCCCGTCGACCCGCGCGGCCTCCTCGACCTCGCGTGGCACCGACTCGAAGAACTGCTTCATGATGAAGATGCCCGCCGCGTCCACCAGCAGCGGCAGGATCATGCCGGTGTACGTGTCGAAGATCCCGAAGGTGTTGAGCACCAGGAACTTCGGGATGAGCAGGGCCACGCCGGGCACCGCCATCACCGCGAGCACGAAGCCGAACAGCAGCGAGCGGCCCCGGAAGCGCAGCCGCGCCAGCGCGTACCCGGCCATCGAGTCGAACAGCACCCGGCCCGCGGTCACGATCACCGCGACCAGCGCCGAGTTGGAGAGCCAGCGCAGGAAGGGCACCCCGTCCGCCGACTTGCTCAGCCCGAACAGCCGCTCGTAAGCCGCTGTCGTGGGAGTGGTCGGCAGCAGGGAGAGCGGATTCGCCGCCGCGTCGGGGTCCGTCTTGAAACCGGTCACCAACTGGAGGAGGAACGGCAGCAGATAGAGCAGCGCCACCCCCACCACCAGGGCGTACCCCACCACCCGCCATGGGACCGGGAACCGTCCCAGGACCGGCGGACGGGCGGGGTTGCGCGCGGCGCGCCGGAGCCGGGCCCGCTCGACCCGGTCGCGTACGGCCGTACCACCGGCGCTCATCGCTTCCTCCCCTTACGTGCGCCGCGCTCCCGCAGGGCCCAGCGCTGGAACGCGGTCAGACAGAGGATCAGGGCGAGCAGGACGAACGCGATCGCCGCGCCCTGGCCGAAGTCCGCGTTGTCGAAGCCCGCGGAGTACGACAGGAACGCGGGCGTGAGCGTCGTATTGCCCGGGGCGCCCTGGCCCATCACATACACCTGGTCGAAGACCTGCCAGGTGGAGATCAGCCCCAGCGTGAGCACCAGGAACAGCACGGGACGCAGCGCGGGAAGCGTCACGTACCGCAGCAGCTGACGGCGGTTGACCCCTTCCAGGGCCGCCGACTCCTCCAGCTCCCGGGGGATGTCCTGGAGCGCC
This sequence comes from Streptomyces scopuliridis RB72, assembly GCF_000718095.1. GTDB lineage: Bacteria > Actinomycetota > Actinomycetes > Streptomycetales > Streptomycetaceae > Streptomyces > Streptomyces scopuliridis. The sequence goes on from NZ_JOEI01000004.1 coordinate 208,558, forward strand.
GCGAGGAAGATCAGCATGAACGTGCCGGAGGTCGTCCAGACGGCCAGCAGGATGATCGTGCACATCGCGATCGAGGGGCCGGACAGCCACTCGAACCACGAGAGCCCCATGAAGGAGTGGTCCGCCAGCATCCCGGAGGGCCGCTCGGGATCGACGATCCCGAGGCCGCCCAGGATCAGGGAGAGCACCCCGCGCGGGTCCGCGAACCAGTTCGGTCCCTTCACCCCGATCCACGACAGCAGGGAGTTGACGGCCCCGCTGCCCTGGAAGAGGAAGAGGAAGACCGTGGAGACGGCGATGGAGCTGGTGACCGACGGGAAGAAGAAGGTCGTACGCAGCGCACCGCGCGCCCGCAGCAGCTTCTGGTTGACGATCAGGGCCAGGCCCAGCGCCAGTCCGGTCTGCAGCGGCACGGTCAGCAGGACGTAATAGGCGTTGTTGCGCAGGGCGGTCGCGAAGAGGGTGCGGTCGAGACCGTCCTGTGTGAACAGCGTCCGGTAGTTGTCCAGACCCACGAAGTCGGCGTCGCCGCTGAACGGGTTGGACTGTCCGTCCCAGTGCAGCAGGCTCACCCACAGCGCCATGAGGATGGGCAGCACCAGGAAGAGTCCGAGGACCAGCACCATGGGGCTGACGAACAGCCAGCCCCAGGTGCCTTCCCGGCGCTGGTCCCCGCGACGGCCCGCGCGCGGGGCGCGGGCACGGGCCGTCGCGGTCGTACCGGTCACACCGGGCGTGTCAGGTTCGCCCGGTGTGCCGGTCGATCGGTGTGCGCGGTGCGCGCGCACAGTACGGAGGGGCATGGGGCTCAGTTGCCCTTCGCGATCGCCTGTTCGCCGTTGCGCTGGAGGTCGGCGAGGATCTTCTTCGGGTCGGCCGTACGCAGCGACTGGAGGTCGGTGTTGAACTGGCTCAGCACCTTGTCGAAGCCGGCGATCGTGACCGGGCCCTGCGCGTACGCGCTGCCGTCCACCCAGGCCTTGGCCTGCGGAGTCTTCTCGGCATACGTCTTGAGCGCGCTCGTCCGCGACGGCATGACACCGAACGCGTCGGCGAAGGCGAGCTGCTGTTCGGCGGAGGTCAGGTGCTTGACGAGGTCGACGCTCGCGGCCTGGTGGGTGCTGTCGGCGGCGATGCCCCAGCAGGTGCTGAAGGCGAGCGTGCCCTCGCCCTTCGGACCCGCCGGCAGCGGGGCGACGGCGTACTTCACGTCCGGGTAGTCGAGCTTCATGCCGCCGTCGAGCCAGTTGCCCTCGATGGTCATCGCGGCCTTGCCCTTGCCGAGCGCCTCACCGCCCCAGCTGGTGTCCACCTGCTTGGCGAACTTCATCGAGCCCGACTTCAGCATCGACTGGACGAAGGCGAGACCCTCGGCGTTCTCCGGGGTGTCGGCGGTCATCTTCTTCTGGTCCGCGTCGGTGAGCCAGCCGCCCGCCTGCTTCATGAAGACACCGAGGCGCTGGTACTCGTCGCTGGTCACCAGGCCGGTGACGCCATTGGCGGTGAGCTTGTCCGCGACGCTCCGGAGATCCTTCCAGGTCTTCGGGTAGTCCTTCTCGGTCAGCCCGGCCTTCTTCCACAGGTCGGAGTTGATGGCGAGACCGAGGGTGGAGGTGTCCTTGGGCAGGCACATCTGCTTCCCGCCGTACGAGAACGACGAGAGCAGCTGCTCGGAGAAGTCCGAGGCGTCGGATATCTGGTCGCCGTACGCGTAGAGCGAGCCGCCCTTGGAGTAGTTCGCGAACTGGTCGGAGTTGACGTAGAAGACGTCCGGCGGCTTGTGCCCGGCGAAGGACTGCGCCAGCTGCTGGTTCATGTCCTTGGCGACCTCGACGGTCACCGTGTTGCCGGACTTCTTCGCGTACGAGGCGGCGGCGGCCTTCACCGCCTGGGTCTCGGCGTCACCCGAGGTGGCGATCAGGACGGTCAGCTTCTGCTTCTCGGCCTTGTCCTGCGCCTGGTCCTTGCCACTGTCGAAGTTGGACGAGCAGCCGGTGGCGGCCAGGAGCGCCGCGCAGGTGACGAGTGCGGCGGCGGCGGCCGTGCGGGTGACCATGAATTCCTCCAGTAGAGATGAAACGTGCGGCTCAGTAGCCCGGGAAGGGCGTGCTGGGATTCGGTGGCCCGGGAGCGTTCTTCGCCCCGGGCGCTGGTGTGCGCGGTCAGCTTCCCGGGGCGGGTGTGCTGTCGCGGACGACAAGGGACGGTTCGAGCAGGACACGCTCGGGCGGGGCACCGGGCTCCGACATCCGGGCGAGCAGCAGGCGTACGCACTCGCGGCCGGCGGCCTCCAGCGGCTGGGCGACGGTGGACAGACCGGGCGAGAGCAGGGCGGCGGTGGGGGAGTCGTCGAAGCCGATGACGGCGACGTCCTTGCCCGGCGCGGCCTTCCGCTCGCGCAGCGCCTGGTAGCAGCCCAGCGCGAGCATGTCGCTGGCGGCGATCACGGCCGTCGCCCCCGTGTCGAGCAGCGGTGCCACGGCGGCCCGCGCCGAGGCGGTGTCGTCGACGCTCTGCGCGCGCCGGCCGCGTACCGGCAGACCGTGCCGGCGCATGGCGCGCTGCCAGCCCTCGGCCCGGTCGTCACCGACACCGGAGCCGCGCGGCCAGCCGAGGAACGCGATTCTGCGATGCCCCAGCGCCACCAGATGCTCGACCGCGGCGTCCGTGCCCGAGGCGCCGTCGACATCCGCCCAGTCGCCTATCTGCCGGCCCGACCACATCCGGCCGAAGCCCACGAACGGTATGCCGCGCTTGGTCAGCCAGGCCTGACGGGGGTCGCCGCGGTCGGTGCCGCTGAGCACGAACCCGTCGACGCTGTGCAGATCGATCAGCTCCTCGTGCCCGTCCAGACTGGCGTTGCCCGGCGGCGAGGCGAACAGCAGGATCCGGTAGCCGGCCTCGTCGGCCGCCTGGGACAGCGCGTGCAGGAAGCGGTCCATGACCGGCGCCGAGTTCCCCGGCGCGGGACGAATGCCGTAGCCGATCAGCTTGCTGGAGCGGGTACGCAGCGTCTGCGCCGCCCGGTGCGGGCGGTACCCCATCTCGTCGATGGTGCGCTGAACCCGCTCCAGCGTCTCGGAGCGCAGCAGTTCGGGCGAATTGAGGGCATTTGACACCGTCTGTGGAGAGACTCCGGCGCGCCGCGCGACCATGGCCAGGGTCACTGGACCGGCCTTGGGCGAGGGCGCGTTGGGGGAGCGGGGCATGACTGTCTCCGGAACGGTTTGTGCGATTCGACGAGTTGATTGGAGCGTTCAAATGCCATTGTCAACGAGCTGAAGTCGTCGTTAGGGTTCTTGGAACGCTCCAATGACTGAGAGGTTCTGCTCTGTTGTCCACTACTGTCAAGACCCACGACACTATGAACTCCGTCGCAGCCGCGGTCCCCTCGGCCGAGGGCCTCCAGCCGTTCCTGCACGACGCCTGTGTGACGCTGTACGCGCCGAGCTTCGCGATATCCCACGCGGACGGACAGATCGACGGCGGCGCCGAAGGCTTCTACCACGCCGACAGCAGAGCGCTGGCCCGGCTGACGGTCGAGGCCGACGGGATCGCGATCGCGCCGGTACGCGGAGCCCTTGACGGTGCGGACCGGGCGGCCTTCCGCGGAGTGCTGCGCGGCCTCGGCGAGGAGACCCCGGACCCGGCGGTCACCCTGCACCGCAGGCGGCGCGTCACCCCCGGGCGGCTGGAGGAGACCCTCGAAGTCTCCAACGCGGGACGGCAGAACGTCTCCGTCCGGCTGATCGTCACCGCCGCCACCGACCTCGCCGCGATGGAGCGCGTCAAGTCCGGGCACACGCAGAGCCCGGTCCCCGCGACCGCCACCGCGGACGGACTCGACTGGTCGAAGGAGGCGTTCGCCGTACGCCTCACCTCCACCCCGGCGCCCGCCGCCGTCGACCCGGCGTCCGGGCGGCTGGAGTACGACATCGAGCTGGCGCCCGGAGCGGTCTGGACCGCCGTACTGCACTGTGACGCCGCGCACGAGGACGGCGACCAGTTCCCCGCCCCGGCGGCGGACAGCGTGCCCTGGCGCACGCCGGTGCTGCGCAGCGCCGACCGGCGCTTCGACCACTGGATCAGCCAGTCGGCCGCCGACCTCGACCGGCTCCGCCTGACCGACTCCGAGGAGCCCGCCGACCAGTTCCTGGCCGCCGGAGCCCCCTGGTTCCTGACTCTCTTCGGCCGCGACTCCCTGTGGGCGGCCCGGATGCTGCTGCCGCTGGGCACCGAACTCGCCGCCGGTACGCTGCGTACGCTCGCGCGCCGCCAGGGCGTGAAGTCCGACCCGGACACCGAGGAGCAGCCCGGCAAGATCCTGCACGAAGTGCGCCGTGGCACCCAGGACTTCCACGACAACTTCTCGCTGCCGCCGTCCTACTACGGCACGGTCGACGCCACCCCGCTGTGGATCACGCTGCTGCACGACTCCTGGCGCTGGGGGCTCGCCCCCGACCAGGTCGAACAGCTGCTGCCGCACGCCGAGTCCGCCCTCGCCTGGATGCGTGACCACGGCGACGCCGGCGGCGACGGCTTCCTGAAGTACATCGACCACACCGGACGCGGTCTGGCCAACCAGGGCTGGAAGGACTCCGGCGACTCCATCCGGCACCGCGACGGACGCCTCGCCACCTCTCCGATCGCGCTGTGCGAGGTCCAGGCGTACGCGTACGAGGCGGCCCGCGGCGGCGCCGCGCTGCTGCGCGCCTTCGGCCGGCCCGGCGCCGACGAGTGGGAGGAGTGGGCCGAGCGGCTCTCCGACCGGTTCCGCAGCCACTTCTGGGTGGAGGACGAGCGGGGCGCCTACCCGGCCGTCGCCCTCGACCGGGACCAGCGGCCGGTGGACTCGGCCACCTCGGGCTTCGGTCATCTGCTGGGTACGGGCCTGCTCAACCACGAGGAGAGCGCTCTGCTGGCCGCCCGGCTCAGCGCGCCCGACCTCGACTCGGGCCATGGGCTGCGCACCCTGAGCAGCGACTCCGTGGGCTACAACCCGTACGGCTACCACATCGGTTCCATCTGGCCGCACGACACCGCGATCGCGGTGCACGGGCTGACCAGGGCCGGGTTCCCGGACGCCGCGGCTGGGCTCTCCGCGGGGCTGCTGACCGCCTCCGCGGGCTTCGACGCCCGGCTGCCCGAGCTGTTCGCCGGCCATGGCTCGGCGACCGATTCGGTGCCCTCGCCGTACCCGGCGTCCTGCCGGCCGCAGGCCTGGGCCGCCGCCTCGTCCGTGATGGTCCTCCAGTCCGCGCTGGGGCTCTCGGCCGACGTCCCCGGCGGCACCCTGACCGTCGCGCCCGCGTTCGCCGAGGCGTACCGGCCGCTGAAGGTGGAGGGTCTCGATGTCGCCGGCGGGCGCCTGGACATCACCGTGGCCGCCGACGGCACGGCGCACATCGAGGCGCCGGCGGGCCTGGAGGTGAAGAGGGAGTCCGTGACGCCCCGTTGAGGTCATGGGAGCGCGGTGTGAGGATGGGGCCCCGACGAGACGGACTCACCCGTCTCGGGGGACGGGGTCCCGTCGGCGGCTCCGGTGGCTCCGGTGGCGCTTCCGTGGTTCTTCGGCGGCGGTTTCCGGTCACGGCCGGCGAAGTCGGTCCTCTGCCGGGCCGTGTCGCTGTTGGGCCGAACGGGTGAGGCGCGGGAGGATGGCCGGATGCAGACACAGTGCACGGGCGGGGTGGTCCGATGAGCCGCTACGGCAGGTACGACGGATACGACGCCACCGATGAGCAGTGGGAGGGCCTGGCCCAGGTCGTTCCGCTGCGCGGCCGCAACGAATGGCCCTCGCGGGTCGATCACCGCACCGTCCCCGAGGACTTCACGGCGGAGAACCGGCGCTTCATCGTGCTGCGCGTGCAGGTGTTCGCGGACGCGCGGGAGGTCGCCGACCATCTGATCGCGCGGATTCCGGTGCTGCTGGATCTGACCGGCGCGGAGCCCGATGTGGCCAAACGCATCCTGGACTTCAGCAGCGGGGTCGTCTTCGGGCTCGGCAGCGGGATGCACCGCGTCGACAAGAACGTCTTCCTGCTGGCCCCGATCGGCACGGAGGTCGAGGGGATCGCGGCGGACGCCGTCCCCCGATCGTAGGAAGGTGGCCGAGGCGTAACGGTTCGGCAGCTTTTGGGCCGCATACGGTCCGGCCATGGAAGCAACCCGCGCGCGTCCCACCATCACCGAACTGCGGCTCTCCGCCTTCACCTCGCACCGCGGAGCGGCTTTTCCCCTGGGCCCCATGACGCTGTTCACCGGAGCGAGCGGCAGCGGGAAGTCCACGGCGCTGCGGGCCTACGAGTCGCTCGCCAGGCTCGGCGCGGGCGCACCCCTCGCCGATGTCTTCCCGGATCCGGTCGCCTGCGTGCCCGAACGGGCCGCGCCCGACGCCCAGGGGCGGCGCGGCTTCCGGATCGGCTGCACCGTCGACGGCCCGGTCGGTCCCGTACAGCTCGACCTCGCCGTCCAGGCCGAGCCCGAACTCCGCATCGTCGGCGAACGGCTGACCGGCCGCGGGCAGACCCTGCTCACCACGGCGCTGCGCGACCCGGGGCGGCCCACCGTCCAGGCGGCCTGGCACACGGCAGGCGCCGTGCCGGTGACCCGGGCCCCGCTGCCCGACGACCGGCTGGGTACGGCGCTGCTCCCGCTGCGGGTGGGGGGCCGTACGGAGGGCGAGTCGCTGGTGCTCGCCGCCGCCGAACAGACCGTGCTGGCCCTGCGGTCCGTCTTCGTCTGCGACCCGCAGCCCCAGCTCATGCGGCATCCGGTGGCCGCCGGACAGGGGCGGCTGCGCCGGGGCTGCGAGAATCTGGCCGCGGTGCTCGACCGGACGCTGGACCGCTCGCACGACGGCTGTGCCCGCCGGCGGGCCCGGCTGGCCGCGGCGGCGCGGGCCGGATGCGCGGGGCCGGTGACCGAACTCGCCGTCGAGCAGCTCGCCGACGGTACGGTACGCGCGCTGCTCGCCCGGGACACCTCGGGCGCCAGGGCGGCCACCCCGGTGAGCCGGCTCGGCGAGGGCGAGCTGAGGTATCTGGCGCTCGCGCTCGTGCTGCTCACCGGTCCTGGCGTACTGGCCGTGGACCAGGCCCCCGAAGTGCCCCCCGCGCTGCGGTCGCTCACCGTCCTCGCGGACGGATTCGACCGCAGCCTGGACCGGCGGCAGGCGCGCGAACTGCTCTCGCTGGCGTCGGCGGTCTGCGCGGAGGGGAGGATCGGGCTGGTCGGGGCGGTCGGGGACGCCTCCTGCGCGCGGGGGGCCGCCGGGGTGACGGTGGTAGACCTGGACCCGTGACGGAACTCGATGTAGCGGGAATGCAGCGCAGACTGGCCCGGTTCGCGGCGGCGCGCGACTGGGAGCAGTACCACACCCCCAAGAATCTGGTGGCGGCGCTGAGCGTCGAGGCGTCGGAACTGCTGGAGATCTTCCAGTGGCTGACGCCCGAGCAGTCGGCGCGGGTGATGGAGGACCCGGAGTCGGCGCACAGGGTCTCGGACGAGGTCGCGGATGTGCTCGCCTATCTGCTCCAGTTCTGCGAGGTGCTGGGCATCGACCCGCTCGCGGCGCTCGCCGCCAAGATGGACCGGAATGAGGTCCGCTACCCGCCCAAGCCCCCGGCGGATGGCCGCGATTCGCCCTGATCGTCACTCTACGGAGTGGGCAAGTTATGCACAACGAGCCTGCTGTCCAGAGATTTCCGCATTGCTCTGGCCTTTCCGTCGCCAATCCCTCACTCTGGGTAGTGGAGTGCGTGGGCAGGATTGTCGTACGAACGGGGGCTGCGGATGGATGCGGAACGGCTCATCGGAGTGAGCCGGCATGCCCTGGCCGGGAGCACGGACGAGTGGGATGTCATCGCGGAGGCCTGGCAGGCGCAGAGCCTCGCCCGAGCGATCGGCGTCCAGTTGGCGTTGAACGGACCGAAGGAGCTGAAGAGCGACGCGCGGGAGCTGGCCGAGGGGGGCGGGCGCGACTGCGGACCACCGTACGGACCGCCCGACGGGCTGTCGGGGTTACCGGACCGTCCGGGGCCGCGCATCGGCCGGATACGGGCGGGACAGCTTTCCGGGGTGGCCGACATCCGGGCGGCCCTGACCGGGCTCGGCGCGCTGCTGGGCGAGGTCGGGATCGCGCTGGTGGCGGTGGCGTGTGCCACGGACGAGGAGGGGATGTACTGGCAGTGCATCGACGCGATCGACGCGGTGGACGAGGCTGGCGACCGGGTAGGCGTGATGCTGCGCCGGCTCGTGGCGCGGGACCGTGAGCGGGAGCGGGAGTGGGCGCGCCAGCGCGAGGAGCGGCAGCTGGGGCTGGAGTGGCAGCGGCAGCGGGAGCGGGAGAGCAGGATCGGCCGGGACGGCAAGGGGGAGCCTTGCCCGAAGGTGCAGGATGGAGGGCATGGATCTTCGAATCTTCACCGAGCCCCAGCAAGGGGCGAGCTACGAGACACTGCTGACCGTGGCCAAGGCCTCCGAGGACCTGGGGTTTGACGCATTTTTCCGCTCTGACCATTATCTGAAGATGGGGTCCGCCGACGGGCTCCCCGGGCCGACGGACGCCTGGATCACCCTGGCCGGGCTGGCCAGGGAGACCAAGCGGATCCGCCTCGGCACGCTGATGACGGCCGGTACGTTCCGGCTGCCGGGCGTGCTGGCCATCCAGGTCGCCCAGGTGGACCAGATGTCCGGCGGCCGGGTCGAACTGGGCCTGGGCGCGGGCTGGTTCGAGGAGGAGCACAAGGCGTACGGGATCCCGTTCCCCAAGGAGAAGTTCGCCCGGCTGGAAGAGCAGCTGGCGATCGTCACCGGCCTCTGGGCGACGGAGACCGGCCGGACCTTCTCCTATGACGGCACGCACTACCAGCTGACCGACTCACCCGCGCTGCCCAAGCCCGCGCAGAGCAAGGTGCCGATCCTGATCGGCGGGCACGGCGCGAAGCGCACACCGCGGCTGACCGCCCAGTACGCGGACGAGTTCAATCTTCCGTTCGCCTCCATCGAGGACACCGAGCGGCAGTTCGGCCGGGTGCGGGCCGCCGCCGAGGCCGTGGGGCGCAAGGCGGACGATCTTGTGTACTCGAACGCGCTGATCGTGTGTGTCGGCAAGGACGACGCGGAGGTGGCCCGCCGGGCCGCCTCCATCGGACGGGAGGTGGCGGAGCTGAAGGTCAACGGGCTCGCGGGCTCGCCCGCCGAGGTGGTCGACAAGATCGGCCGCTATGGCGCCGTCGGCGCGTCGCGGATCTATCTCCAGGTGATGGATCTGGACGATCTCGACCATCTGGAGCTGATCTCCTCGCAGGTCCAGTCCCAGCTGAGCTAGTGCCTCTCCCGGCCATGTCTGCCCGGTCGCGGCACTAGTGGGGCCGGCTGAGCCGGCGGGGCCGGCTGGGCCGGGCCCGGGGGGCTTGTCCCTGCCGTACCGCGTACTGGAGCGATCGTGAAACCCACCCGCACACTCGCCACCGCCCTCGCCCGGGGGACCGTTGTCCTGGACGGCGGGCTCTCCAACCAGCTCGCCGCGCAGGGCTGCGATCTGTCCGACGCCCTCTGGTCGGCGCGGCTTCTCGTCGACAGCCCGGAGCAGATCGAGGCGGCCCACGCGGCGTATGTCCGGGCGGGCGCACGGGTGTTGATCACCTCCAGCTATCAGGCGACGTACGAGGGTCTCGCGCGGCGCGGGGTGTCGCGCGACACGGCGAGCGCGCTGCTGGTCCGCAGTGTGGAGCTGGCGCGCCGGGCGGGCGCGGCGGAGCGGGACGAGGTGTGGGTGGCGGCCTCGGTCGGTCCGTACGGCGCGATGCTCGCGGACGGCAGTGAGTACCGGGGCCGGTACGGACTGTCGGTAAGGGAGCTGGAGCGGTTCCACCGGCCGAGGATCGAGGCCCTCGCCTCGGCCGGTCCCGACGCGCTCGCGCTGGAGACCGTCCCCGACACCGACGAGGCGGAGGCGCTGCTGCGGGCCGCCGCCGGCTGCGGGGTGCCGGTCTGGCTCTCGTACTCCATCGAGGGCGAGCGCACCCGGGCCGGGCAGCCGCTCGCCGACGCCTTCGCCCTGGCGGCGGGCGAGGAGCAGGTGATCGCCGTGGGGATCAACTGCTGTGAGCCGGGGGACACGGACCGCGCGGTCGAGCTGGCCGCCTCGGTGACGGGCAAGCCGGTCGTCGTCTATCCGAACAGCGGGGAGGGCTGGGACGCGGGGGCGCGGAACTGGCGCGGGGACGCCACGTTCGATCCGTCCAGGGTGCGGTCCTGGCAGGCGGCGGGGGCGCGGCTCGTCGGGGGCTGCTGCCGGGTCGGACCGGAGCAGATCGCGGAACTGAGCGCGCTGACCGAGCGCTGACCGGGCGCTGAGCGGGCCGTGACGGCGCGCGGTGCCGATGGCCCCGGCGGGCGCGGAGTCATCGGGAAAACCCCTGGTCGTGGCGGATCCGGCGGGCAATACTCGTTCGGGTGTTCCTGACGATCAGTACGACCGGCACCCCGGAGCGTCCCGCGACCGACCTCGGATTCCTGCTGCACAAGCATCCCGACCGGGCGCAGACCTTCTCCACGTCGCATGGCACCGCCCATGTGCTCTATCCCGAGGCGTCCACCGAACGCTGCACGGCGGCCCTGCTGCTGGAGATCGATCCGGTGGCGCTGGTGCGACGGAGCAAGGGGAAGGGCCGGGGCGGCGCCCCCGACGCGGCCCTCGCGCGGTATGTCAACGACCGCCCCTACGCCGCGTCCTCGCTGCTCGCGGTCGCGCTGAGCACCGTCTTCAAGAGCGCCCTGCGCGGTGTGTGCGCCGCGCTCCCCGAGCGGGCCGCGAGCCCGCTGCCGCTGCGGATCGAGATACCGGCGGTGCCCGCGCGCGGCGGCGCCGAGCTGGTCCGGGCGCTCTTCGGACCGCTGGGCTGGGCCTCGGTACGGGCGGAGCCGGTGCCGCTGGACGAGCGCTTCCCGCAGTGGGGCGACTCACGCTATGTGCAACTCGTCCTGGAGGGCGAGCTGCGGCTCGCCGACGCGCTGCGCCAGCTCTACATCCTGCTGCCGGTGCTCGACGACGCCAAGCACTACTGGGTCGCGCCCGACGAGGTGGACAAGCTGCTGCGGGCGGGCGAGGGCTGGCTGGCCGAGCACCCCGAACAGAAGCTGATCACCAGCCGCTATCTGGCCCGTCGCTGGGGGCTGACCCGGCGGGCCATGGAGCGGCTTGAGCTGGTCAGGCTCGCCGAGGCCGACGACATCGAGGTCGAGGCGATCGACAACGCGGTCGAGGAGACCCCCGACGACACGGAAAGCGCCGAGAACGCCGAGAACGCCGAGAACGCCGAGAACGCCGAGGGCGCCGAGGGCGCGGAAGGTGCCGAGGACGCGCGGCCGAAGGAGGTCTCCCTCGCCTCCCAGCGACGCGAGGCGATCCTCACCGCCCTGCGCGACGCGGGCGCGAGCTCGGTGCTCGACCTGGGCTGTGGCCAGGGCCAGTTGGTGCAGGCGCTGCTGAAGGACGCGCGCTTCCGGCGCGTCGTCGGCGTGGACGTGTCCGTACGGGCGCTCACGATCGCCTCGCGACGGCTCAAGCTCGACCGGATGAGCGAGCGCCAGGCCGACCGCGTCACGCTCACGCAGGGCGCGCTCACGTACACCGACAAGCGGCTGAAGGGATACGACGCCGCCGTGCTGAGCGAGGTCATCGAGCATCTCGACCTGCCCCGGCTGCCCGCCCTGGAGTACGCGGTCTTCGGCTCGGCGCGCCCCGGGACCGTCGTCGTGACCACACCCAACGTCGAGTACAACGTGCGCTGGGAGACGCTTTCCGCCGGCCACGTACGCCACGGCGACCACCGCTTCGAGTGGACCCGCGCGGAGTTCCGCGGCTGGGCCGAGGAGGTGGGACGGCGCCATGGCTACGAGGTGACGTACCGGCCGGTCGGCCCCGACGACCCCGAGGTGGGCCCGCCCACGCAGATGGCCGTGTTCACCCTCACCGGCCCGCTGACCGCACAGAAGGAGGAGAAGGCCGCATGACCAGCACCACCACTGCCACCGACGGCGCCGCTGCCCGGCGCCCCCTGCCGGTGCCCGACCTCTCCCTCGTGGTGCTGATCGGCGCCACCGGCTCCGGCAAGTCCACCTTCGCCCGAAGCCGGTTCAAGCCCACCGAGGTCGTCTCCTCCGACTTCTGCCGCGGTCTGGTGTCGGACGACGAGAACGACCAGAGCGCCACCGGCGACGCCTTCGACGTACTCCACTACATCGTCGGCAAGCGGCTCGCGGCCGGCCGGCTCACCGTCGTGGACGCCACCAACGTCCAGCCCGAGAGCCGCAAGCGGCTGGTGCGGCTCGCCCGCGAGCATGACGTACTGCCCGTCGCGATAGTCCTCGACCTGCCCGAGGAGGTGTGCGCCGCGCGCAACGCGGGCCGCCCCGACCGGGCCGGGATGCCACGCCATGTGATCAAGCGGCACCGCGGCGAACTGCGCCGCTCGCTGCGCGGTCTGGAGCGCGAGGGCTTCCGCAAGGTGCATATCCTGCGCGGCGAGCGGGAAGTGGAGAGCGCCGAGATCGTTCTCGAACGCCGCTACAACGATCTCGCCCATCTCACCGGCCCCTTCGACATCATCGGAGACATCCACGGCTGCCGCTCCGAGCTGGAGACCCTGCTCGGCAAGCTCGGTTACGAGGACGGCGCGCACCCCGAGGGCCGTACGGCCGTCTTCGTCGGCGACCTCGTCGACCGCGGCCCCGACAGCCCCGGGGTGCTGCGCCGGGTGATGGGCATGGTCGCGGCGGGCACCGCCCTGTGTGTGCCCGGCAACCATGAGAACAAGCTCGGCCGCTGGCTGAAGGGAAAGAAGGTCCAGCACACCCACGGACTCGCCGAGACCATCGAGCAGCTGGAGCGTGAGGACGACGCGTTCCGCACCCAGGTGCGGGAGTTCATCGACGGCCTGGTCAGCCACTACGTCCTGGACGGCGGCAAGCTGGTCGTCTGTCACGCCGGGCTGCCCGAGAAGTACCACGGCCGCACCTCGGGCCGGGTCCGCTCCCATGCGCTGTATGGCGACACCACAGGGGAGACGGACGAGTTCGGCCTGCCCGTGCGCTACCCGTGGGCCGAGGAGTACCGGGGCCGGGCGGCTGTGGTGTACGGCCACACACCCGTACCGAACACCTCATGGATCAACAACACCCTCTGCCTGGACACCGGAGCGGTCTTCGGCGGCCGGATGACCGCGCTGCGCTGGCCCGAGCGCGAGATCGTCGACGTACCGGCCGAGCGGGTCTGGTACGAGCCGGCCAAACCGCTGGTCACGGAGGCGCCCGGTGGCAGGGAGGGCCGTCCGCTGGACCTCGCGGATGTTGCGGGCAAGCGGATCGTGGAGACCCGCCACATGGCGCGCCTCGCGGTACGTGAGGAGAACGCGGCGGCGGCCCTGGAGGTGATGAGCCGGTTTGCGGTCGACCCGCGCCTGCTCGCCTATCTCCCGCCCACCATGGCGCCCACCGCCACCTCGGAGCGGGACGGCTATCTGGAGCACCCCGCCGAGGCGTTCGCGCAGTACCGCGCGGACGGCGTCGGACAGGTCGTGTGCGAGGAGAAGCACATGGGTTCGCGCGCGGTGGCGCTGGTCTGCCGTGACGCGGCGGCGGCGCGCGAACGCTTCGGCGTGACCGGGCCGACCGGCGTGCTGCACACCCGTACCGGCAGGCCCTTCTTCGACGACGAGGCCGTCACCGAGGAGATCCTGGACCGACTGCGCAGCGCCGTCACCGCCGCCGGGCTGTGGCGGGAACTCGACACCGAGTGGGTGCTCCTGGACGCCGAGCTGATGCCCTGGTCGCTGAAGGCCACCGGCCTGCTGCGCACCCAGTACGCCGCGGTGGGCGCCGCCGCGGGGGCGGCCTTCCCCACCGTCACGAAGGCGCTCGAAGCCGCCGCGTCCCGGGGCGTCGAGACCGCGGGACTGCTGGCCACCCAGCGTGAACGCGCCGCCGACGCGGCCGCGTTCACCGAGGCGTACCGGCGCTACTGCTGGCCGACAGAGGGGCTGGAGGGCGTGCGCCTGGCACCGTTCCAGCTGCTCGCCGTCCAGGGCCGTAACCTCGCCGGGGTCCCGCACGACCAGCAGCTGGCCTGGCTGGACCGGCTGGTCGAGCACGACCCGACCGGTCTGCTCCAGGTCACCCGCCGGCTGATCGTGGACACCGGCGACGAGGAATCGGTGCGCGGCGGAGTCGACTGGTGGCTGGAGATGACCGGGCGGGGCGGCGAGGGCATGGTCGTCAAGCCGCTCCAAGCGCTCGTACGGGACGGCAAGGACCGGCTCGTGCAGCCGGGCGTCAAGGTACGGGGCCGGGAGTATCTGCGGATCATCTACGGTCCCGAGTACACCCGTCCGGACAATCTCCAGCGGCTGCGCGACCGCTTCCTCGGCCACAAGCGCTCCCTGGCGCTGCGGGAGTACGCCCTCGGTCTGGAGGCCCTGGACCGGTTGGCGGACGGCGAACCGCTGTGGCGGATCCATGAGGCGGTCTTCGCGGTTCTGGCCCTGGAGTCGGAACCGGTCGACCCCCGGCTCTGACAGCCGGACCGGCCTGGACCGTTCGCCGCGTGAACCGTGCTCCATGCGGCGAGGATGGGAGACATGGGATTCCATGTCGACTCCGAGACCGGGCGGCTGCGCCGCGTCATACTGCACCGCCCGGATCTGGAGCTGAAACGCCTCACGCCCGGCAACAAGGACACACTGCTCTTCGACGATGTGCTCTGGGTACGCCGCGCGCAGGAGGAGCACGACGCGTTCGCCGCCCTCCTGCGCGACCGGGGAGTCCAGGTGCATCTCTTCGGCGATCTGCTGAGGGAGTCCCTGGACCTCCCGGCGGCCCGGCGGCTCGTCCTGGACCGGGTCTTCGACGAGAAGGAGTACGGCCCGCTCGCCACCGGCCATCTCCGGGCGATCTTCGACGAACAGCCCACGGACCGGCTGGTCGAGGCGCTGGTCGGCGGTATGACCAAGCGGGAGTTCCTGGAGCAGCACGCGGAGCCGGTGTCCGTACGCTTCCACGCGATGGAGCTGGACGACTTCCTGCTCGACCCGCTGCCGAACCATCTCTTCACCAGGGACACCTCGGCCTGGATCTATGACGGCGTGAGCATCAACGCGATGCGCTGGCCCGCCCGGCAGCGCGAGACCGTGCACTTCGAGGCGATCTACAAGCACCACCCCCTGTTCACCGGGCCCTCCGCCGGGGCCTTCCATCACTGGTCCGAGGGGCAGGACGACTACCCGTCCACCATCGAGGGCGGCGACGTGCTGGTCATCGGCAAGGGAGCCGTACTGATCGGGATGAGCGAGCGCACCACCCCGCAGGCGGTCGAGATGCTGGCGCGCGGGCTCTTCGCGGCCGGTTCCGCCACCACGATCGTGGCGCTCGACATGCCCAAGCGGCGGGCGTTCATGCATCTTGACACCGTGATGACGATGGTCGACAGCGATACCTTCACGCAGTACGCGGGCCTCGGCATGCTCCGCTCGTACACCATCGAACCGGGCGGCGACGGCCGCGAACTGAAGGTCACCGACCATCCGCCGGAGCATATGCACCGTGCCATCGCGGCGGCCCTGGGCCTGGCGGACATCCGGGTGCTGACCGCCACCCAGGATGTGCACTCGGCGGCGCGCGAGCAGTGGGACGACGGCTGCAATGTGCTCGCCGTCGAGCCCGGGGTCGTCGTCGCCTACGAGCGCAATGTCACCACCAACACGCATCTGCGGAAACAGGGCATCGAGGTGCTGGAGATCCCGGGCAGCGAGCTGGGCCGGGGCCGGGGCGGGCCGCGCTGTATGAGCTGCCCGGTGGAACGTGACGCTGTATAGCGATGCAGGTCGTCGTATATAGTTCCAGTGTCCGGTATCTTCCCCACTCTTCGCGACTCGCGCCCCAGGAGCAGCCACCATGGCCATACACCTCGAAGGCCGCCACTTCCTCAAGGAGCTGGACTTCACGGCCGGGGAGTTCCGCGGCCTGATCGATCTGGCCGCGGAACTCAAGGCCGCGAAGAAGGCGGGCACCGAGGTCCAGCGGCTGCGTGGCAGGAACATCGCCCTGATCTTCGAGAAGTCCTCCACCCGCACCCGCTGCGCCTTCGAGGTCGCGGCGGCGGACCAGGGCGCCTCCACCACCTATATCGACCCGGCCGGCTCGCACATCGGGAAGAAGGAGTCAGCCAAGGACACCGCCCGGGTGCTCGGACGGATGTTCGACGGTATCGAGTTCCGCGGGGACGCCCAGGAGACCGTCGAGGAACTGGCCGCGTACGCCGGCGTCCCCGTCTTCAACGGCCTCACGGACGCGTGGCACCCCACCCAGATGCTCGCCGATGTGCTGACGATGACCGAGCACACCGCCAAGCCGCTGACGGAGATCGCCTTCGCCTACCTCGGGGACGCCCGCTTCAACATGGGCAACTCGTATCTGGTCACCGGTGCCCTGCTCGGCATGGACGTACGGATCGTCGCGCCGCGCACCTACTGGCCGTCGGACGACATCCTCGCCCTGGCCCGCGAGGCCGCCGCGAGCAGCGGGGCCCGGCTCACGCTCACCGAGGAGATCGCCGAGGGCGTGGCGGGCGCGGACTTCGTGGCCACTGACGTCTGGGTGTCGATGGGTGAGGCCAAGGCGGTCTGGGACGAGCGGATCGAGGCGCTCGGCCCGTACGCCGTGACGATGGACGTGCTGCGCGCGACGGGCAACCCCGACGTGAAATTCCTGCACTGCCTTCCGGCCTTCCACGACCTGGGCACGGCGGTGGGCCGGGAGATCCATGAGCGGCACGGGCTGACGGAGCTGGAAGTCACCGACGAGGTCTTCGAGTCGAAGCACTCGGTCGTCTTCGACGAGGCCGAGAACCGGCTGCACACCATCAAGGCGGTGCTGGTGGCGACGCTGTCCGCGAGCGGCACCGCCCAGTAGAGCGGCGATGACTCAGATCGCCGGAAGCGTGAACCAGACCGCCTTGCCCTGATCCGTGGTGCGGTGGCCGCAGGCCGAGCTGAGCGTACTGATCAGCAGCAGGCCGCGGCCGCCCTCCTGCCACGGGTCCGGCATCGCCCCCGGGTGCGACAGATTGCCCGGCGGGGCCGGGTCGCAGTCGTGCACCTCGACCTGGCAGCCGGTCGGCAGCAGCTCCACGACCAGCTCGATCGGCTCGCTCCCCAGGGTGTGCTGGATGGCGTTGGCGACCAGTTCCGCGGTCAGCAGCTCCGCCGTGTCGCTGTGCGTCGGCTCCTCCAGATGTGCCAGAGCGTCACGGACGAGGGCGCGCGCGATGGGCACGGCTTCGACCGAGTGGGGCAGCGTGACTCTCCGGGGGGAGGAGTCTGCGGCTTCTGGCATGGCGGGCGGTCCGATCAAGGCACAAGTACGGCCGGGGGGTGCGGGGGTAATTGCTATCACGTTCAAACATACGGAGCGTGAGCGGGTTAACAAGAGGCTCCGGCCTGCCGGGCACGGGACCAATGGCCCTTGCACCTCGGGACCTTTAGCGGCTTACGGGCGGTATCTCGCGGAATTGTCACGGAAGGGACGCGGGCGCATCGCGGGCCTGTCACAGACGTATCGCGTACTCGTGACGGCAGTCACATTTGGGTGATACCTTTTCTTGGCGCTGAAGCCAGCTCAGGCCGCTCAGGCCCTCGGGCCTTCAGGTCACTGAGGCCGCTGAGGCCGCTGAGGTTCGCTGAAGGAGGTCGCACTCCATGAGCCCGTTCACCGGCTCCGCGCCCCGCACCGAGGAGTGGCGCCATCTGCGACTGACCCGGGACCAGGACGTCGGCGTCGCGACCGTCACCCTCGCCCGCCCCGCGAAACTCAACGCGCTCACCTTCGGCGCCTACGCCGATCTGCGCGATCTGCTCGCCGAGCTGTCCCGGGAACGCTCCGTACGCGCCCTCGTACTGGCCGGCGAGGGCCGCGGCTTCTGCTCCGGCGGCGATGTCGACGAGATCATCGGCGCCACCCTCGCCCTGGACACGGCCCGGCTGCTCGACTTCAACCGGATGACCGGCCAGGTGGTCCGGGCCATCCGCGAGTGCCCCTTCCCGGTGATCGCCGCCGTGCACGGGGTCGCCGCGGGCGCCGGCGCCGTCCTCGCGCTCGCCGCGGACTTCCGGATCGCCGACCCCTCCGCGCGCTTCGCCTTCCTCTTCACCCGGGTGGGCCTGTCCGGGGGCGACATGGGCGCGGCCTATCTGCTGCCCCGCGTGATCGGGCTCGGGCACGCCACCCGGCTGCTGATGCTCGGCGAGCCGGTGGCCGCCGCCGAGGCCGAACGCATCGGGCTGATCAGCGAACTCACCGGCGACGGCCGGGCCGACGCGCGCGCCGCCGAGCTGGCCCGCCGGCTCGCGGAAGGCCCGGCGCTCGCGTACGCGCAGACCAAGGCCCTGCTCACCGCCGAGCTCGACATGCCGCTCGCCGCCGCCGTGGAACTGGACGCCGCCACACAGGCGTTGCTGATGAACGGCGCGGACTACCGGGAGTTCCACGCCGCCTTCACCGAGAAGCGGCCCCCGAAGTGGCAGGGCCGCTGATGGCCCGCGTCCCGCGCGTCGCGGTCATCGGCGGTGGACCCGGCGGGCTCTACGCCGCCGCCCTGCTCAAGCGGCTCGACCCCGCCCGCGAGATCACCGTCTGGGAACGCAACGCGCCCGACGACACCTTCGGCTTCGGCGTCGTGCTCTCCGACGAGACGCTCGGCGGTATCGAGCACGCGGATCCGGTCGTCCACCGGGCGCTCCAGGCCGAGTTCGTACGCTGGGACACCATCGACATCGTCCACCGCGGCCGTACCCTCACCTCCGGCGGCCACGGCTTCGCGGCGCTCGGCCGGCGCCGGCTGCTGGAGATCCTGCACGAGCGCTGCGCTTCCCTCGGCGTACGGCTGCGGTTCCGCACCGAAGCGCCGCCCGCCGCCCAACTCGCCACCGCGTACGACCTGGTGATCGCCGCGGACGGGGTCCACAGCCTCACCCGAGCGGCCCACGCCGAGGTCTTCGCCCCCACGATCACCACCCACCGCTGCCGCTATGTCTGGCTCGCCGCCGACTTTGCCCTCGACGCGTTCCGCTTCGAGACCGCCGAGACCGAGCACGGCGTGATGCAGCTCCATGGCTACCCCTACGCGAACGGGGCCGGCGGAGCGCGGAGCACGGTCATCGTCGAGATGCGCGAAGAGGTCTGGCGGGCGGCCGGATTCGAGGACCTCGACGAGCGGCAGTCCGCCGAACGCTGCGCCAAGATCTTCGCGGACGCGCTCGGCGGACGACCGCTGCGCGCCAACGCCTCGTCCTGGACCGCGTTCCGCACCGTGGTCAACGACCGCTGGAGCCACGGCAATACGGTCCTGATCGGCGACGCCGCCCACACCGCCCACTTCTCCATCGGCTCCGGCACCAAGCTCGCCGTCGAGGACGCCCTCGCGCTCGCCGCCTGTATCGAGGAGCGGCCGGAGCTGCCCGACGCGCTCGCGGCGTACGAGAGCGAGCGCCGCCCGGTCGTGGAGTCCACCCAGCGCGCCGCCGCCGCGAGCCTGCGCTGGTTCGAGGAGCTGGCCACGTACACGGACCAGCCGCCGCGCCAGTTCGCCTTCGGACTGCTCACCCGCAGCCGCCGCGTCACCCATGACAATCTGCGGCTGCGCGACCCCGACTTCACCCGGGCGGTGGAGCGGGACTTCGGCTGCCCGCCCGGCACCCCGCCGATGTTCACGCCCTTCCGGCTGCGCGGGCTGACCCTGCGCAACCGTGTCGTCGTCTCGCCGATGGACATGTACTCCGCCGTGGACGGCGTCCCCGGCGACTTCCATCTCGTGCATCTCGGCGCGCGCGCCCTGGGCGGCGCGGGACTCGTCATGACCGAGATGGTGTGTGTCAGCCCGGAGGGCCGCATCACCCCGGGCTGCGCCGGTCTCTACAGCCGGGAGCAGGGCGACGGCTGGCGCCGTGTCACCGACTTCGTGCACACGCGGTCGCCGGGGACGGCCATCGGCGTCCAGCTCGGGCACGCCGGGCGCAAGGGCGCCACGCGCGTGATGTGGGAGGGCATGGACGAGCCGCTGCCCGTGGGCGGCTGGCCGCTCGTCGCCGCCTCACCGCTGCCGTACCGTCCCGGCGTCAGTGAGGTCCCGCACCAGCTCGACCGGCGGCAACTCGACACGATCCGCGAGCAGTTCACGGCCGCCGCCCGGCGGGCCCAGCGCAGCGGCTTCGATCTGCTGGAACTGCACTGCGCCCACGGCTACTTGCTCTCCGGCTTCCTCTCCCCGCTGACCAACCGGCGTACCGACGCCTACGGCGGCTCGCTCACCGCGCGGCTGCGCTTCCCGCTCGAAGTGTTCGACGCCATCCGCGCGGACTGGCCCGACGACCGGCCCATGACGGTCCGGATCTCCGCCACCGACTGGGCGCCCGGCGGTACGACCCCGGAGGACGCCGTCGAGATCGCCCGCGCCTTCGTCGCGCACGGCGCGGACGCGATTGATGTCTCCACCGGCCAGGTCGTCGCCGACGAACGGCCCGAGTTCGGCCGCTCGTACCAGACCCCGTTCGCCGATCTGATCCGTAACACCCTGTCCGTGCCGGTCATCGCCGTGGGGGCCATCTCCTCCTGGGACGATGTCAACTCCCTGCTGCTCGCGGGCCGTACCGACCTGTGCGCGCTCGCCCGCCCCCATCTCCACGATCCGCAGTGGACGCTGCACGCCGCCGGGGCCCAGGGGTACGAGGGTCCGGCCGCGCCCTGGCCGCTGCCGTACCGCGCGGGCAGCCGCCCACCCCCGGCCGGCCGCGCCGGCGACCCGAAGCCGCGCCTCACCCTTCGGTGACCGGCCGCTCCACGAACGCCAGACCCATGTCCCGCAGCCGGGTGTGCAAGCGGCTGAAGACCTCCGCGGAGCGCTCTCCCGGCCAGTTCTCCGGGAGCAGCTCGGCGGGCAGACCGGGGTCCGCGTACGGCAGATGCCGCCAGGAGTCCAGAGCCAGCAGATAGTCGCGGTACGCGTCCTCCGCCGGGCCCGAGCCCTCGTCCGAGCCGGCGCCTCGGCCGTCCCAGGCCCGCAGCACCGGCTCGTGCGCGTCAAGGAACTCCTCGTGCTGGGTGGCGATCGCGTCCAGATCCCACCAGCGGGCCACGGCGTCGGCCGTCGCCTCGAAGCCGAGATGCCGCCCGCTGAACAGATCGACATACGAGTCGAGCCGCAGTCGTCGCAGGGTGTGCCGGGTCTCCTCGTACAGCCGGCCCGGGGCGATCCAGACGCCGGGCGCCGCCGTTCCGAAGCCCAGCCGGCCCAGCCGGGAGCGCAGCAGATGGCGCTTGTGGCGCTCGGACTCCGGGACGGTGAAGACGGCGAGGACCCAGCCGTCGGACAGCTCGGGCGCGGGCCGGGCGTAGATCCTGCGGTCCCCGTCGTCGAGCAGCTGGCGCGCCTCGGCCGACAGCGCGTAACCGGCCGCGCCCCGCGCCGTACGCTCCGGGACCAGCAGGCCACGGCGTTTGAGCCGGGAGACCGAGGAGCGTACGGACGGCGCGTCCACACCGAGGGCCCCCAGCAGACGGATCAGCTCCGCCACGGCGAGGGGGGTGTCGTCCGGGGTGCGCCCGTACGCGCCGTACAGAGTGACGATCAGGGATCGGGGGGTGTGCTGCTCGGCCACGTGATCACTTTAGGCCCTCTCGGAGAGGGCCCCGGCTCCGTCGGGGGCCGGTCCCGGCCCCGGAACCCGCAGCCGGAAGCGCTGGAGCTTGCCGGTGGGGGTACGGGGGAGCGCGTCCAGGAAGACCACCGCGCGGGGGCATTTGTACGGCACCAGCCGCGCCCTGACGAACTCCCGCAGCGCCGCCGCGGTCGTCTCGCCGCGCTCCACGCCGTCACGGACGACGACATACGCCGCGACGATCTGACCGCGCAGCTCGTCGGGGAGACCGACCACGGCCGCCTCGACCACATCAGGATGGGCCAGCAGCGCGTCCTCGACCTGGGGGCCCGCGATGTTGTACCCGGCCGAGATGATCATGTCGTCCGCGCGGGCCACATAGCGGAAGTAGCCGTCGGGCTCCCGTACATACGTGTCACCGGTCAGATTCCAGCCGTCCTGTACATACTCCCGCTGGCGTGGATCGGCCAGATACCGGCAGCCCACCGGGCCGCGCACGGCCAGCAGTCCCGGCTCCCCGTCGGGCACCGGCGCGCCCGAGCGGTCCACGACACGCGCCTGCCACCCCGGCACCGGAATCCCGGTGGTGCCCGGCCGGATCGCCTCGTCCGCCGCGGAGATGAAGATATGGAGCAGCTCGGTCGCCCCGATGCCGTTGATGACCCGCAGTCCGGTGCGCTCCCGCCACGCCTGCCAGGTGGCCGCCGGCAGATTCTCGCCCGCCGAGACACAGCGGCGCAGGGAGGAGATGTCGTACGGGTGCGCGGCCAGCTCGTCCAGCATCAGGCGATAGGCGGTCGGCGCGGTGAACAGGACCGACACCCGGTGCCGGGCGACCGCCGCCAACAGCTGGGCGGGCCGGGCCTGTTCGAGCAGGAGCGCGGAGGCGCCGGCCCGCATCGGGAAGATCACCAGACCGCCGAGGCCGAAGGTGAACCCGAGCGGCGGGCTGCCCGCGAAGAGATCGTCGGGGCCGGGGCGCAGCACCTGTCGCGAGAAGGTGTCGGCGATGGCGAGAACGTCACGGTGGAAGTGCATGCACCCCTTGGGCCGGCCCGTCGTACCCGATGTGAAGGCGATCAGCGCCACATCGTCCGCCGCCGTCTCCACCGCGGTGTATCGCGCCGGCTTGTCGTCCGTCAGCCGCAGCAGATCGTCCGGTGAATCCGCGCCATAGGTCGTGATCCGCAGCCCCGGTATCCCCGCCCGCACCAGCTCGTCCACCGACCTGGTGTCGCACAGGGCATGGCCGACCCGCGCCATCTCGCCCATGGTGGCCAGCTCAGCCGCCCGCTGCTGGGCCAGCACCGTCACGGCCACCGCGCCCGCCTTGAGCACCGCCAGCCAGCAGGCCGCGAGCCAGGGCGTGGTCGGTCCGCGCAACAGCACCCGGTTTCCCGGCACCACACCCAGATCGGTGGTGAGGACATGCGCGATCCGGTCGACGCGGCCGCGTAACTCCCCGTACGTCCAGACCTCTCCGTCCGGCCCGCGGAATGCGGGCCGGTCCGCGCCGAAGCGTTCGACCGTACGGTCCAGCAGCTCGGCCGCGCAGTTCAGCCGGTCGGGATAGCCGGACGAGCCGGACGAGCCGGACGAGCCGGGGGAGTCCGGCGAGGGCGGGACGGGAAGGAGCCGGGGCCACTGGTCCGCGGGCGGCAGATGATCGCGCGCGAAGGTGTCCCGGTGGGCCGATGGTGTCAGCTCCATGGTGCGCCCCCTTGTGGTGGTGGGGTCGTGCATCGAGCGTATCGTGATGATGACGACAGTCAACGGTCCGCGATAGACGCGCTGGAAGTGGGGGCCCGGATGCCCGTATTCTCGCTCGATCCGGTACAGACCGACTGGTGCGCGCGGCTGCGCGCCCTCGCCGTGGAACGGCTGCGCCCGATCGCCGAGAAGGGCGAACCCGGCGCGGTGAACCGTCCGTTGATCGCCGCTCTCGGTGAACTCGGCCTGCTGGAGCGGCTGTTCGGATCCGGGGCGCTGGAACTCTGTCTGCTGCGCGAATCCCTCGCCCAGGGCTGTACGGAGGCCGAGACCGCGCTCGCGCTCCAGGGCCTCGGCGCGTACCCGCTCGTCCTCGCGGGCACCGGCGGGCAGCGCGCACGCTGGCTGCCCGAGGTACGCGCGGGCCGCGCCGTGGCGGCCTTCGCGCTCAGTGAGCCGGGCGCCGGATCCGACGCCGGCGCGCTCGCCCTGCGGGCCGTTCCGGACGGCGAGGGATGGCTGCTGACCGGCGAGAAACGCTGGATCTCGAACGCCCCCGAGGCCGACTTCTACACCGTTTTCGCCCGCACGGACACGGGAGCCGGCACCAGCACCGGGAGCGGTACGGGAGCCGGCACCGGAGCCCGCGGGGTCACGGCCTTCCTCGTCCCCGCCGACCGCCCCGGGCTCACCGGCACCCCGATCGAGATGCTCTCGCCGCACCCCATCGGCGCCCTCGCCTTCGACGCCGTACCCGTGACCGGCGACGATGTCCTGGGCGAGGTGGACCACGGCTTCCGGGTGGCCATGAGCACCCTGAACCTGTTCCGGCCCAGCGTCGGCGCCTTCGCCGTGGGCATGGCACAGGCCGCGCTGGACGCGGCCCTGGAACACACCGCGGAACGCCGGGCGTTCGGGGGCCCGCTCAGCCGACTCCAGTCCGTGGCCCACCAGATCGCGGAGATGGCGACCCGTACCGAGGCGGCGCGGCTGCTGGTGTACGCGGCGGCCACGGCGTACGACACGGGCGCCCCCGACGTACCCCGGCGTTCGGCCATGGCGAAGCTGTTCGCCACCGAGACCGCGCAGTATGTCGTCGACGCCGCCGTCCAGTTGCACGGCGCCCGCGCCCTCCAGCGCGGCCATCCGCTGGAGCATCTCTACCGCGAGGTCCGGGCGCCGCGGATCTACGAGGGCGCCACCGAGGTCCAGCGCACCATCATCGCCAGGGAGCTGTACGGGCCCTCGCGCGGCGAGCGGGGGCGCGAGCGGGGGCGGGACCGATGAGCCTGGAGCGCCTCAACCCCGCCGGGCTCTCGCCCGCCACCGGCTTCTCGCACGCCGTCACGGCCACCGGCGGGCGGCTCGTCCTGCTGGCCGGACAGACCGCGCTCGACGGAACCGGCGCTGTGGTGGGGGCGACCCTTCCCGCCCAGTTCGAGACCGCGCTCGGCAATCTCCTCACCGCGCTCGCGGCGGCGGGCGGCGGGCCGGCGGATCTCGCCCGGGTGACCGTGTACGCCACCGACGTCGCGGACTACCGCGCCCACGCCGCCGAACTCGGCCGGATCTGGCGCCGGCTTGCCGGGCGTGACTATCCCGCGATGGCGGTCATCGGGGTCGTACGGCTCTGGGACGAACAGGCGCTGGTCGAGCTGGACGGTATCGCCGTACTGCCCTGAGGGGGCTGTTCGCGGGGACTCCCAGTTCCCGCGAACAGCCCCCTCGGGTCACTCACCGGTCAGGTCGGGATCGGCTTGGTCCGCGTGCAGTTCTTCCACTCCACCCAGGGGCGGGCGCCGCCGCTCTTCGGGCCGGTGGCGTAGGTCGGGTCGCCGGTGATCGTCTGGTTCTTCTCTTCGTGGGTGATGTCGATGCCGAAGAGTTTGAAGCCGAGGCTGACCTGTCCG